>CAXXGL010000009.1:0-428278 GCA_963676555.2 Geopsychrobacteraceae bacterium | reverse complement strand
GTGCGCGGCAGGGGAAATCGATCCAGGCCGAAAGAGTCGCCTGCTCTCCCCGCCCAAACCACTTTGTCGCGGTAAGGCAGAAACGATCGATAATGGTCCTCCCCGATGACCTCCTGCGCATGCCGGCCGACAATATCCGCAAGAGCGATACCGAAATAATCCTGGTAGACGGAGTTGGCCGCCAGGAACCTGTTATCCGCATCGAAAAAAGCCACCAGATCAGTCGAGGTCGACACGATCTGCTCAAAGCGTTTCAACTTGGTAATATACTTTTCACGCTCGGTAACGTCGGAAGCGATCACCGCACAGGCACTGATCCCTCCTGCGGCATCGTGGATCGGGTAGACGGACCGGTCGAGGATCGTGCCGTCGACCAGATAACGCTTCTCCTTGGCCATCTTTCCGGTCCGCAGCACATCCAGGACCGGGCAGGGATCGCAACGCTCCCGGCAGTCCCAGAAGACTTCATGACAGGGCCGGCCCAGGCAGTTATCGGGATCGACGTTGTAGACCCTGACCGCCGCCTCGTTCAGCAGTTTGACATTCAACTCCGCGTCGAGCATGATCAGCACGTCATTCAGACTGTTCGTCACTTCACGGAAGCGCCGCTCGCTTTCTTCCAGTTCCCTGCGCGCCAGCCGCTTTTGCGTTGCGTCTTCCATCAGGTGCAGGGAATACAAATAATCCTGCTGCCGGTCACGAACCACGAACGACTGCGAGCGGTAAATACTCTCCCCGACGACGACATCCATTTCTGTGGTGCAAAACGCCTGATTTGCCGTCCGGAATCCCGTCAATACACCCCGGCAACGGGGCATTGCGGCGGGGGAACAGATGCCAGTAGAGTTGACCGGCGGCGTCCTCAAGCGAACATTCAGCCAATCGCAGATAGGCCTGGTTGGCCTTGAGAATCCGCCCCTCGGCATCATGGAGAAAAAGCGGGGAACCGACGGCGTCAAAGACATCGCTCCATTGTTTTTCGGACAACTGCAGCTCCCGCGTCCGTTCGGCAGCCTGCTCCTCCAGGGTCCGGTTCAGGGCCAGCACTTCGGCATGGCTCTCTTGCAGATCCTCTTCCGCGTCCCGCAACCGCTGCAAACTTTGGTTCAGGTCGCTGTGCGCCTGCATGATCTGCCGATAAATCAACCCCATAAAGGAAAAAACCGACAGCACAATGATCGCCGCCCAGAGGTATTCGAGCCGGGTGTTTTTTTCGTTCCTGTTCGGCCAGCAGCCTTTTCACTTTCGCCAGATCAAGCGTGGCCTCATAAACCAGCCGGTTGGACTGCTCCACCATCCTTCGCACCTGCGAGTCGACCTCTTGAGCATAGTGTCTGAGCTGAATCCCGGCGGCTTTAAGATCCGCCTTACCGGGTTGGCGAAACAGCCGGTTTCGCTGTTCCGTCTGTTTCAACACTTGCCTGATCTTATTTTCCAGTTCAACCACTTGCGGCCGCAGGGCTAAAACGGCCTGACCGTATCCGTTGTGCGGTTCCGGTCGATAGCTGATCTGTTCTTCGAAAGAGCTCTTGTCCGGCAGGTTCAGCGGGATGGTCCGGATCAGTCCGCCCCCGTGTTCCAGCAGGCTCAAAGCGGTATCCACCTCTTCAATCGAGGTCTCGACTTCACGCAGCAGAGATTCCTGATAATCGCGATCAACGGAAACCAGAAGCATGTAGAAATAAGTGGCGATCCGGCTTAAATCCTTATCGATCAGCTCGCCCAGATCTTTTTTCGTGCTTGCGGATTGGAGCTTCTTTTCGTAGCCATGCCGTTCGCTTTTGAATTGATGCTGCAACACGATCAGCAGGCTAAAGCCGGCCAGAACGGTCACCAGAGAAAAAACCAGGGGGAGATAGCGATAAATGGCAGAGCGCCACGAACAACGCATCACGGCGCTCCGTACCAGGCGCGCGGCTGAAAACCGGCACCCCCTGCCGGGATACCGGCGCCGCCTGCGTCCGCGGGCCGACAACTGCCGGGCAAAACCGTGCCAGCCCGCAGAAAAAACCGGAAGAGCCGCAATCTGTTGTTCAATTAAAATTTCCCGAACTCATCGTCATCCAATTTGATCCGGGGCGCACCTTTCCCGGTATTCATTTCTTCCCAGCCGGAATCAACCCGGGCTGCCGGCAATGGCGCATCAGCCTGAACTGTTTGCGGCGAACGCTCGGCGGTTGCGGTCTGGTGATATTCCGCCAAAGAGAAACGGCTGAGCATATGTTTCAGATGAGCGGACTGGCTTGACAGCTCTTCCGCCGAAGCGGCGGATTCCTCCGCGGTAGCGGTGCTTTGTTGAACGGCGGCATCGATCTGCCCCAGCCCCTGGTTGATCTGGGCGATCCCTTGGGCCTGTTCATTACTGGCCGCGGCGATTTCCCCGACCAGATCCGTGACTTTGGTGATCGACGCGACGATTTCGTTTAACGCTGTGGCCGTTTTCTCCGCGATCTGCGTGCCGTTTGCCGCCTTTTCCACCGAGCCTTCAATCAGTTGAGCCGTCTCTTCCGCGGCTTTGGCGCTCCGCGCGGCCAGATTGCGGACCTCTTCCGCCACGACCGCAAAACCTTTGCCGTGCTGTCCGGCGCGGGCGGCTTCCACCGCCGCGTTCAACGCCAGCAGATTGGTCTGGAAGGCGATCTCGTCGATGACTTTGATGATCTTGCTGATGTTCTGTCCGGCCTCGTTGATTTCGGACATGGCGTTGACCATATCATTCATCCGCTCGCTTCCGGTTCGGGCCGCACTCTGCGCACCGTTGGCCAACTGGTTGGCCTGATCGGCGTTTTCGGCGCTTTGCTGGGTCTGACTGCCGATTTCATTCATGGAACTGCTGATCTCCTCGAGGGAGGCGGCCGATTCCGTCGCGCCCTGAGACAGGGTCTGGGCCGTATCCGCCACCTGAACGCTGCCGGAGTCGATCTGTTCCGAAGCCCGTTGGACCTCCCCCAGCACCTCATTCAGGTTATCGACCATGGTCTTGAACGCCTTGCCCATGACATCCTGCTCCGAAGCCACGTCCACCTGCAGTTGCAAATTCCCCTGCGCGATCTGGTGCGCGGCTTCGGCTTTCTTTTTCAGGCTGTCCATCATCTGGTTGATGGCCGCCGACAACTCGCCGACTTCGTCCCTGCTCCGGTATTGAACCGACTCGGTCATATCGCCCACGGAAATTTTCTTGGCGACATTGACCGCCAGTTGCAATGGGCCGACAACCCGTTTGGTCACATAGAAGATGGTCAAAAACAACACGAAAACCAAGGCCAGGCCGCCGATACCGAAACGCCAATTGACCGCGGCCAGCGTTTCAGCACCGTTTTTTTCGATGCTCGAGATCAGGGCGTTGGCTTCGGTCATGTCGTAAACCAGGGCCATCACCCCAACCACCTTCCCGGAGAAGTCGGGAAGCGGAAAGGTGGCGATGAAATTGTTGCCGACAATCTGATGGTGGGCCTCATTGCGGCCGTTATTCAGTATTGCCGCGGTGATGATCGGGTTGGTTGCTTTTGCGTTCGTTGATGAGGTGAAGACATATTTGCCGTCGACCACCGGATATTTCTGCGGATCCTGCAGCTTCGTCGCAATCGGAAGTTGTTCCGCCAGCATGTACACGGCAATCTGGTAACTGTCGTCGGTATGGTTGTTCTTCAGCACCTCGTTAAAGGACATCAGCACCTCGCAGGAGCCGACGTGTTCACCGTCAAACCCCTTGATCGCCGATAAACCGCGAATGGCGAAACCGCCGCGACCGATCTCGATACCGCTGAGCGGTTTATGTTCGCCCTGATTGATCTGCACCACGGTCTTGCGGAAAGAGGTCAGATCGTCGGAAATATCCACCTGTTCCCCGTTGCGTTTCGCCTGCCAGCCTTTCCGCCACAAGCGCGCCAGACTTCTCCCGCTGGGGACATGGAAATGGATGCGGTATTCTTTCTCACCGGTCTGTTTGGTGTAACCGTCAATGTAAGCCCCCATGACGATCCGCAGTTTCTGGCGTGCGTGCTGCATCATCAGGTCGTTTTCATCATCGATATCGCCGGACAGGGCCAGTTCATAGACCTCCTGAATCTCCGGCACTTCGGAAAACAGGGCCGCCTGCTTCAGGGCGGCTGCGCCGAATTGATCGATGCTTGACAGGATGGCACCCTGCCGGGTTTTCGCCTCGGCGGCGAGATTGTCCTGCGTAAATGCAATCAGTTTTTTTTCCTGATCGCTGACCAGCCGGCCGACCGTCACATCCATTGCGATCACGGCCGCCACTGCAAAAATAATCACCAGAACGCTTATCGGTACAATAAATTTCGTCCGTATTTTCATAACCCTCTCCATGAATATGTTTTTTTGACTTTAAAATTCATCAGTCGGCACACAGACATCCGGCAGGGCCGGTCATTCTCCGGGGTGCGGTTATTTAAGCGGTCCGGCCCGCGGGGTTATCGTCCGTCCCCGCGGAGTTCGTCACGGCGGCCGTCAGTCAGCCCGTAACCGGCTTGTCGTCATCCAGATCGGCCCGGTATCTCAGCGCCAATTGCGGTGGTTGCACTGGGGGCGGGTTCCAGCCGCCGGCAGCGCCGTCGAAACCTGTCCGGTCGGCGTCGGATGCAGGGCCGCGCTCCCGCTTCAGGGTGAACTTTTTCAGCATCTCATGCATCTGTTCAGCCCGTCCCGACAACTCCTCGGCCGCCGCCGCACTTTCTTCGGCGCTGGCCGTATTCTGCTGGGTCACCTGCTCGATCTGCGTCAGGCCGGTGGTCATTTCGTTGATTCCCTGCGCCTGTTCTCCGGCTGCGGCGGCGATCTCTTCAAGCAGATCGGACACCTTGGTCGTGCGGTCCATGATCTCTTCCAGCGCAACGGCGGTCTGTTTCGCCATTTGCGCGCCGCGGTCGGTCAGAGCGACGGAACCTTCGATCAGTTGAGCCGTTTCTTCGGCCGCTTTGGCGCTGCGCGCCGCCAAATTGCGCACTTCTTCGGCCACCACGGCGAAACCTTTACCGTGCTGCCCGGCGCGCGCCGCTTCCACGGCCGCATTCAGCGCCAGCAAATTGGTCTGGAAAGCGATTTCATCTATGACTTTAATGATTTTGGAAATATTCTGTCCGGCCTGGTTGATTTCATCCATGGCCGCAACCATGTCGTTCATCCGACTGTTGCCTTTTTCCGCCGCGCCTTGCGCTTCGCTCGACAACTGATTGGCGGCATCGGCGTTTTCCGCGCTGGTCCGGACCTGACCGGCCATCTCGTTCATGGAGGCCGCCACTTCTTCCAGCGAACCGGCCGACTCGGTCGCCCCCTGCGAAAGGGCCTGGCTGGCATCGGAGACCTGTCCGGCTCCGGTGGCGATCTGCTCGCCGGCAATCTGGATTCCGCCCACCATTTCGCGCAATCCGGCCAGCATGGTTTTCAAGGCGTTCCCAAGCTGGTCCGCGCCCGAATCGACCCTGATCTCCTGCGTCAGATCGCCCCGGGCGATCGCCGCGGCCAGATCGCTGCGGCCGCGCAGGCTTTTCCCCATTCCCACCAGGACCGAACCGAGCTCGGTAATTTCATCCCTGGCCCTGAAGACTTTGCATTCACGGCAATCGCCGTAGGTTCCGTTGGTCAGTTTGATGCAAACCGGATTCGGCCCGAAAGTGCCGGTCTCGACCCAGCAGTACCCTTCCCGGCCGAAACTCGGACACTGCTGCTGTCCGCAGTTGTTGGCGCTTGAACAGTTCACCGCGTCTCCCATCGGCAAACTCTGATCGCTGGTATCCCCGTGTCCGTATTTGGCGACCACGGCGAAAGCACGTTTAAGCGGAGCGGTAATGCTGCGGGAAATGAAAAACGACAACAGTGCGCCGACCGCGACGGCGACGATCCCGATGCCGACAATGGCGGTGCGGGTCTGCACCGCGGCAGCGATCATCTGCTCGTCGGACATGATGTCCGCCGCGACCGTAGCGGTTAAACCATGCATCAACTCCTGCACGCTGTGCAGGTGGTGCTGGGTTTCCTGAGCGAAAATCCGTTCCGCTTTTTTCTGCCCTTCCAGGGCCGCCGTCGCCGCGACTTGAGCTTCATGCAGCAATGCGCTGGTTTGCTCCAGAGCCGGAACGATGTGGGTTTGAAAGTCGCGTTCCGCAGCGGCCTGATCGCCGTTCGCGAGCAGATCCCCGATCTGTCGCCCATGCCTGTGCAGGTCTGCGTGAGGCGCTGCGATGATTTTCAGTATCCGTGCAAGGTTGGGGTTCCCGGCAGCCGCCTGCCGGCCGGCCGCGCCGTAGAGGAACTTCCCGAAGCCGCAAAGATGATGATCGAACTGCACATCGAGACTCCGGTCGCCGGAGATGATGGCGCTTTGGACCGCGCTCACCCAGGCCACATGATCCAACTCTTTCTCGGTCAGAAATTGCGGCAGCAGAGGGTCGGCCGAGGTGTAAACCTGTTTGATTTTGATTGCCGTTTCATGCAACAACCGGTGCGGATCCTCCAGCTCAAGCAGGCCCCCGGTCAGCTCCGGCACCAGCAGTTCGGCCTGTTCGCGGCCTTCTCCATGCAGCCATTTTCCCAGTGCGCATTGCGTATGATCCATCTGCACATCCAGCTCGGTGACGCTGTCATCGGTCAAAAAGGTGGAAATTTTTTTTGCCCAGTTGAGATGATCGACCTCGCGGGCCAGCAGTTCACCGCGCAGGGCGTTTCCGGCGGCCATTTCCTTACCGTTTTTAACCGTGGTCGTCAGGCCGCTGATTCCCCACACCAAAGTGATAAGCATCAAAAGTAAAATGGATCCGGCGAGTAAATAGGTTTTTGTTCCAATTTTGAGATGCTTGAACATGACACTCCTCATATCCGGTTGTTAGGCAACAAGAATCGAATACCGATCAAATCTCATTCCATGGCATTGTCGCGATCACCCATGCTCATGTGTTCATCATTGATCAAAGCTTCTACGTCGAGCAGAATCTTGACCGTCTGATCTATTTTCCCCATGCCCTGAATATAGCGACCGCTGTCCTTTCCCGTTGCCGGCGGCGGTTCGATCTCCCGGGGCGAGATATCGACCACTTCACTGACCTTGTCCACCACCAGCCCGACCGAGTGGTCAAGGACATTGACGACGACAATGCAGGTTCGCTCGTCATAATCCCGGGGCGGAAGGCCAAAGCGCAGGCGCACGTCAATAATCGGAATCACCTTGCCGCGCAGGTTGAGGACGCCGATCACATGGCGCGGCATATCCGGAACACTGGTCACCGGCTGGATGCCGATAATTTCCGTGACATGACGGATTTCCAGACCGTATCCCTCCCGGGCCAGGTTGAACGTCAGATACATCCCCGCCATACTGTCCTGATCGCTCTGAAGCGGTTCCTGAACTTCATTTGCCGTCCTGCTCATAATGCATTCTCCCTGGGGCTGCCGCCCGGCATGGTCGCGAGTTCCTCTTTCACGCACTGAATCAATTCTTTGGGGCGGCACCATGTCACCCCTCTTTCACGGATCATGGTCGCTGCCCGCTGGTGCCGTCCGCGGATACAGACCGTCGCTACGGCATTGAGTCGGGCGGTTTCCGCCAGTTGCTGCAGTTCTTCCGCCGTCGGCGCCGTCCCGCTCAGAATCAGCAGGTCAAACTTGACATTCAGCAGCCCCGAAGCCTGCAGCCAGTTCAGACACTCCTCGAAAGTCACGGCCACGGTACACTTGAAGCCCGCCAGTTTGAGCATGAAAACCAGCTGCGGAACCCTGCTCCGATCAGGCTCAAATAACAGCAGTGTAGGCATGATTGCCAAACTCCTTGAGATAGCGGATCAACTCGTTATGGCCGTTGTTTTTGTCAAACCAGCGTTCAATGATTCGCTGCTCCAACGCGGTCCTGAATTTTTTGCCGGCGACGGCACAGGAAAACAAGACCCGGAAAACCTGCGGATTCTGTTGATGAATCGTTCTCAACAAATCGACGCCATCCGTTCCCTGCACGTGCATATCGCTGACGACCAGGTCCGCCCCCTGTTCGCGCAGATGACAGAGCAGATCTTCCGGCCGGGTGAAATATTCGACGTTGAGGCCGGCAAGGCGAAAGGCTGAGAGCAAAGCGCTAAGGTTGCTGCTTCCATCACCTGCGAACAAAATTTTAGTCGGCATTCCCACACTCCAAGCGGATCGACACCGGCGGCGCAAGTGACTTATTGCTCCGCCAAATAAATATTTCGTCATCCCCGCATGCTCCACGCCCCCCCGCATGACTCTATCGGGGGCGGGGACCCATGCTTTAACAACCTAAAATTTCTATGGTTTCCCGTCTTCGCGGGAATGACGCCCAAGGTGGCTTTTTTGCTGTTTATCCACCGGAACAATAATCTACAGCAACATTAGTGCCAATCAATAATGCAAAGCTATCTCTCTGTTTTTAATATGATTTTTAAAAATAAAGATGGGGAAGACAGATTTTTTCTACAACTAAAGTTGCAGAAAAAGACAAAGGAGAGCAGATAACTATTTGAATCAACTAATAATTATCAAATAAACAACATAAGTTGAAAAATAAAAAAAGGTTAACAATAATATTCACTTCAATCGCTTGCTCAACGCCTGGGGAGTGACGCCCAGCAACCGGGCGGCTGCCGACTGATTGCCGTTGGTGCGGCGCAAAGCCTCGTCGATCAACAACCGGCTGACTTCCTTAAGGGTCGGCAGGATCTCGCAGAAGCGAACTTTTTCCGCCGCCTCCGGCGCAGGTTCGTCCTCCAGCGGCGGGAACGGCTGCCGCGCCGAAGACATCGCCTCCTTAAAACGCCCGGGCGACAACATGCCGCGCTGGTGAACGCTTAAAGCGTCATAGGCCATTGAACGCAATTCGCGCACATTCCCCGGGAAAGAGTAGTTTGTCAATAAAGGCAGCAGTCCGGCGCTGAGGGCCGGCTTGTTTTTTCTCATTTCGGTGGCCGCCGCGGACAGAAAATAGTCGAGCAATAAGGAGATGTCCTCCGGCCGACGACGCAACGGCGGAATAACGATATGGTGCGAACGCAGACGGAAAAGCAGGTCGCGCCGAAACCCGCCCTGGGCTTCCTTCGCGCTTAAATCCTGGTTGGTCGCGGCAACGATCCGGGCCTTGGTCTTTTTGGCCTGATCGCAGCCGAGGGGATAATACTCTCCTTCCTGCAACAGGCGTAACAGCTTTACCTGCGACGCTGCCGAAAGATCGCCGATTTCATCCAGCAGCAGGATCCCGTCGGCCGCTTTTTCGATCATGCCCTGCCGCGGCCTGTCGGCGCCGGTGAACGCTCCGGCGCTATGGCCGAACAGGGTGTCGCTGAAGACCGTGTCATCCAGGCCGGCAACGTTCACTGCGACCAACGGCTTGTCGGCGCAGCAGAGCCGATGGAATTCCCGCGCCAGCAGCTCCTTGCCGACACCGCTTTCGCCGCTGATGAGCAGCGGCTCGCGACTTCCGGCAATAGCGCGCAAGTAGCTGTAAATCGCTTGCATTTTCTCACTTTTGGTCTTGATGAAATGAAAATCGTAGCGGTCTTCGCCCGGCGGTTTCAAAACAGCTTCGGCCAACCGCCGATTTTCCCGCTGCAGCTGGTATTGTTTCAACGTCCGTTGGATCCCGCCGACAACCCTCTCCCGGTCATCCGTTTTCACGTAAAAATCGGCGGCTCCGGCCCTGACGCAACGAATCGCGGTTTCGATCTGGTTCATGCCGCTGATCACGATCACCGGGAGTTCGGGATAGTCATTGGCCATGTTTTCGAGCAACTCTTCACCGCACACGTGCGGCATGGTCAGATCGAGCAGAACCATACAGAATTCCTCGCGTTGCAGCAAAGGCATCACGTTCCGGCTGTCATGGCAGCTCAGGGTATGGTTGATTCCTGCCGATATCTTCAGCGACAGGGACAGGCTGTGCGTCCATGCCGGTTCGTCATCAACGATCAAAATGGGTTTTTCGGGATACAAGGCGGTTTTCTTCATCGGCAGGGCTCCACCGCCGGCAGGACCAATGTCGCCGTCGTCCCCCGTCCGGGTACGGATTGAAAATGCAGGGTTCCCTGATGCTCCTTGACGATCCGGTCCGATACGGACAACCCCAGCCCGGTCCCGCCCGCTTCACGTCGTGTCGTGACAAAAGGCTCGAAAATCCGGCCCATCAAGTCTTCGCTCATGCCTTTTCCTTCATCCTGAATTTTCACCTCGACCTGCTTGCCGCGTCTGCTGCACGAGGTCGAAACGCTGATTCTCCGGCCTCTGTCCGTCAACGCCTGACAGGCGTTGAGCAGCAGATTGATCATGACCTGCTCCAACCGGCCTTTGACCCCGCTGACCAGAGGAAGATCGCGCCCCAGTTCCACCTCGAAGTGATCGGTCGTTTTTTTGATGGTATTATGAACCAGGCGAACGGCCGCCTGCACAACGTCGTTGATATTGATCAGCTCCCGGCTGTCGAAGGCGTCAACCCGGGCAAAATCACGCAGATCGTTGACGATCCGTTTGATCCTTTCAGCCGCATCCTTAATCGCCGGAAACAACGTCGCTATTTCCTGGACCGCCTCTTCGAAAGACAGTCCGGCAAAGGAGCCTTCCGCCCCCGGCCTGGCGGCAAGCGTTCTCAGATACGGCTGCAATTCCCGGAAGATCGCGGTCAGAATTTCGCTGTTATACAACACCAGCGCGTTGGGATTATTGATTTCGTGAGCGATACCCGCCGCCAGTTCGCCCAGGGAAGCCAACCGGTTGGCCCGGTCGGTCTCCGCCTGAAGCTGTTTCTGCTCCGTCACATCACGGCCGAGAACGACCAGGCACTTCCTGCGGCCGCACGCTTCGAAAAGCGGCACTTTGATCAGATCAAAGAGCCGTTTGCCGCCGTCGGGCAGCGGGACGACTTCCTCGCACCGGATCTCCTTGCCCGACTCCCAGGCCAGTTTGTCACTGGCCCCCGACAGCTGCGCAAAGCCTCACGATAAACTTCATGCTGCGTCGCCTCGGCAAGTTCCAGATCGCTTTTTCCGTGATAATCCACCCCCTGCAAAGCGAACAATTCCACTTCCGAGTTGTTCGCTTCCAGCCACCTTCCTTCGCCGTCTTTCAGACAGATCACGTCGGGAGTCGCATTAATCAGGGTACGCAGCTGCTCCTCGCTGTTCTTGAAGGCGACTTCGATTTTTTTCTGCGCGGTGATATCCCGCGCCACCTGGATAAAATACTCCGGCAAATTCTCCCGTTGCGGCAGCGCCGAAGTTGAAACGGAAAAGATTTTTCCCAGTTGCGGGCAGTCGACAACGGCGGAATGCACCCCGCCGTCGGCAATGGTCTCGGCCAGCGGAAACGAGTCGTGAACATCGCCTGTGGTCGCGAACACGGAACAACTCTTTTGACCGACCAGTTGCGCCGGGGAAAGATGCAAAATACCGGCTGCGGTTTTGTTCGCTCTGACGATTCGCTGATCGCGATCATGAATCGTTACCATGTCGTTCATGGCGTCAAAAGTGGCTTCCCATTCCTCCTTGGCATGGACGATCTGCTCCTCAATGCGTTTTTTCACCACAATGTCCCAGGCGAGATCGGCCAGCGTTTCCATGACTTCGACATCGTCCCGGGTGTATTCAAGGCGTTTGTTCCCAACCCCGAGCAGTGCAACCACCCGCTCGTGACGAATGACCGGCACGACCAGTTCGCGGAAAAGCGCCGGATAACCCTCCGGCAGGCCCTTGTGGATGACGGAATGCGCCGGGCCGTTATGAACCATGCTGCGCTGCCGAAGGACGCAATCGGACCAGGTCGCGACGGTTTCTACCGGGAAACGCTTTTCCGCATCTTCACTGCGGTGCAACCGGCGCAAGGCATTTGAGGACCAGCCCTGCAGCAACAGGGTTTTTTGATCGTCCTCAACGAAATGATAAAAACCGACCTCGCTGCCCGTCAGCTCTTCGACGCAATCGAGCAATTCCCGCAACAGTTCATCGACCCCGTGACTACCGGCATAGCGGCTGAGGTGAAACTGGGCCTTGAGGATCTCTTCCTTGATTTTCCGCCGGCTGATGTCAAGGGCCGTAAAAATCACCCCGGCAGACCGGTCTGCGGCGTTCAGGGGGGTTGAACGTAACAGCACATCAATCGCCGAGCCGTCTTTACGTTTCAGTTTCGTATCGATCGGCCCGCTTCCGCAACGGCTGATCTGATCGTATTTTTCCCGCCCGACCCGGGTGTATTCCGCATCGCTGAAATAAACCAGCCGCGAACTTTCACCACGGAGTTCAGCGCTGGAATAACCGGTCATTTCCTCCATTCGCCGGTTGACCCATTGCAGCTTGCGATCGATGCTCAAACCGATGCCGACGGGCACCGTTTCCAGAACCTTTTGTAAAAAAGCCTCTTTTTCATTCAGGGACGCATGCGAATGCAGAAGCTCGATGGTCTTCCGATCGAGTTCCGAACGCAGGATATCGCGTTGGGCTTTCAGTTCAAGGTGGGTGTTGATCCGTTTTTTCACCAGGGCCGGATTGAAGGGTTTGGTGATATAGTCGACCGCTCCCAGTTCGAGCCCCAGCGCCTCGTCCGCTTCACTGTCCAGAGCGGTCAAAAAAATCACCGGAATATCAGCGGTGGCATGTTCGCTTTTCAGCCTTCGGCACACCTCATAACCGTCCATCTCCGGCATCATGATATCCAGCAGAATCAGATCCGGCTCGAATCCCGTGGCGAGCAGTTGCAGCGCGGTTGATCCATCGATAGCGGCACGCAGGTCGTAGTCTTCCCCCAACAGCACCATCAACGTTTCCAGGTTGACGGCTTGATCATCGATGATGAGAACTTTATTTTTGGCTGTCAAAATTTCATCCGCCCGAATATTAACCCTTTTTAAGCTCAGGCGATCATACTATCAAAATTAATTTTAACTTAAAAGCAAAAAAGCCCGGATAATCCGGGCTTTTTTTAAATAACCATGTCTCACGGAAAGAGATTCAGGCGGCTGCCGTCGTCCCGGCGGAACGCCAATTAGTAATGAAAATCACGATTAAACCGACCAGGCCGACAAGATGAACCATCCAGGTCGCGGGCCACAACAAGGCAACCGCCGCAACCAGAGTCAGCAGGCGCAACAGCGGTTTCAATCGCGCCTCCATAAACCCTTCGATGGCTGCGGCAAACGCATAGAGGCCGAAAAGTGCGAAAAAGAAAATCATCAGGTCCCCGGCCAAGGTACCGCCGATAAAAGGCGTATAGGCGAATAAGAGGGGGACAATATACAGACCTTTCGCCAGTTTCCAGGACTGAATGCCGGTCACCATGGGTTTCGTTCCGGCAATCGCCGCACCGGTAAAAGCGGCCAATGCAACCGGCGGCGTGACGTTTGAATCCTGACTGAGCCAGAACACAATCAGGTGCGCCGCCAACAGGGCAAAGGTCATACTGTGTTCGCTTAACACCGCTTCGCGCACCATCCCGGCCATATCCAACGGAATGGCGTCCACAATGGCGCGGGCGGCCGAGGTCGTCATCGGGTTGCCGATTTCGGCCAGTTTATCGGGTGCGGCGAGCATGAAAATCGCCTGCGCGGCCTCGGGAATCTGACCGTGAACCAGGGCCTTGACCAGTAAACCGTCGGCAATCAACCCGTGCAGAGCCGGTGCCGACAAGGTTCCCAACACGATATAAGCGGCCGTGACCGGCAAGCCCATTCCCAGCACCAGCGACGCCAGGGCAATCAACAGAATGGCGATAATCAGGCTGTGCCCGGCCCACTCGTTGATCATCAGCGAAAAGGTATTGCCGATTCCGGCGGTTGCAATGACATTGACGATCAGTCCGACGGCGCACAGCAGAATAGCGGTCATCACCATGTTGCGCGCCCCCAGCGCCATCGCTTCCATAATTTCCCGGAGCCCCATCTTGTTCTGGGTGAACCAGGAAGAGACCACCACCGCAATGATACTGATCCCCGCCGCGTAAGTCGGAGTAAAACCGTAGATCAGCAGCGCGATCAGGACTGCGATCGGCACCAGGAAGACAATCCCGCCCTTTTTAATGACCTCCAGCGCTGAAACCTTCTCGCCGTCCATCGCGGTAACGAAACTGCGCTTGGCCTCAATACGAACGAAGAACCCGACGGTGGCGAAATAAAGAATAGCGGGCAGGATGCTGACCAGAACGATGGTGTTGTAAGAGATCTGGGTATAGGTCGCCATGACGAAAGCGCCGGCCCCCATGATCGGCGGCATCAATTGCCCGCCGGTCGAAGCCGCCGCCTCCGTCCCGGCGGCGAATTTCGCCGGGAAACCCGCCCGCTTCATCAGCGGAATGGTGATGACCCCGGTCGAAGCGGTATTGGCGACGGCGGAACCGGAAATGGTCCCCATCAGTCCGGAAGCCATGACCGCCACCAGTCCCGGGCCGCCGACCATCCGGCCGGCCACGGCGCGGGCCAGATCGATAACGAATTCACCGGCGCCGGAACGCAACAGAAAAGCGCCGAACAGGATGAACATGAAAACATAGGATGAAGAGATCAGCGCAATAGTCCCGAACAGGGCGTCATCACCGTAGATACTGCGGAAAAGAATGGTTTCCGTACTCAAACCGGCAAACTTGAAAACGCCGTCGATCAATCCGCCCCACCAGCCGACATAGGTCAAGGCGATGAGGATCAGCACCGGGATGAACCAGCCCGCCACCCTCCTGGTGAATTCCAGCGCACACAGAATCAGGACCGTACCGGCGACCCATTCCGCCGTCGACAGGCGGACGCCCCGGGCGTAAATGGCGTCCTCCATGCCGATCATGTAAACGGCGCAAAATGCCGCAACCAGCCCCAACAGGATATCGGGGACACGCCAGGCCGGAGACGGCTCTTTTTTCAACGGATAGACAAAAGCCGCTATCAGGGCAAATCCGGCGAAATGCAGCGCGTTCTGCCACAGCGACGGCAGCACGGCGAAAACATTAAACCAGATGTGCATGATGGACACAATCACCCCCAGGACGAGCAGGGTGTTCGATTCCGGTTTAAAAGGGTCGACTTCATTTGACGACATAACAAAAACTCTCCAGAGCTATAGCAAAAACGGTCGCCCCGAGACAGGGGCGACCGTAAGGCAAATCCAAAAACAATTATTCGGCCAGCAGATGGGCGGGAATCTTGACCCCGACTTCCTGATAGTATTTGGCCGCACCCGGATGCAACGGCATCGGCAGCCCGGCAATCGCCTTTTCAATCGCCATCGCCTTGGTGGCTCCGTGAATGGCATTCAAAAACGGCAGATTCTCGTAAATGGTTTTGGTGATCAGATAGACGGCATCCTCGTCGACATCGGCACGCGCCCCGAGGAAGTTGGGCTGGGCAATCGTGTTGATGTCCTTTTTCTGCCCCGGGTAGGTCTCGGCGGGAATCACGTAACGGGTCCAGAGCCCGAGACCGCCGTCAGCCTGTTTCATCTGTTCATCGGTAAAATCCAGCACCACCATCTTGTCGCCCAGGTTGGCAGCCGCCTTGGTCACGGCGCTGGCCGGAACGCCCGCCGGGATACCGAAACCGGCAATCTGGCCATTCTGCAAAGCGTCGGCGGAAGGTCCGTAACCGACATAAATCAGATTGTAATCCTTATTGATGTCAACTCCCAGGTTGCCGAGCAGAACCGTGTTGGAGCCGATGGTGCCGGAATTCTTTTTCCCCATCGACATGGCTTCGCCCTTCATCGCGACCAGGTCGGCCACGGTTCCGGTTTTGGCGAACTTTTTCGAGATGGCGTAATGCTCGACATTCTGCCACAGCATACTCACGGAGCGCAGATTCTTCTGCGGGCCTTCACCCGCAATCGGACCGGTTCCGTTCCAGGCATAAGAGCCGAAAAGGCCCTGCAGAATGGCGAACTGGACTTCATTCTCCCGCAACAGTTTGATGTTTTCACCGGAACCGGCGGAGTTGATCGCCGACATGCCGATTTTCTGGGTCGGCTGCAACTTGACCTTGATCAAAGTCGACAGCGCAACCCCGACCGGGGTAATAGGTTCCGCCGGTCGACGCAGTGGCCAGCAGGTAATTACGCTCCGCCGGTGCGGCCTGAACCGGAGAGATGAGTCCGACAACCAGCGCGGTCGCGGCAACCAGCAAAATGATCCGTTTGAACTTTTTCACTACCGACATTTTTTCCTCCTCAGGTTTTGGTTTAAAAAAATGTGCACCAATTTAACAAAAAACATTGTTTGATTTCGCAAATTGCATGCCAGATACAAATTGATGTATATCCGGGCTTTCGATCGTCATGCACAGGAGGGATTCGGCAACAACCCGCCGAGAGGACAACCTCGATCGGCAATTTCTTGCCGAATCCTTTGTCTGCGAGCGGTTGAGGTGACACCCTCAAGCCGGGGTTTGGGCAAGGGCGGCAAGACAGGATGCCGACAGCGGCGCAGTCGGCCCGCCGCCTTGCGAAGAGCGGGCATGCTCCGGAATGGCGGCCGCCGGGCGGTTATGCTTGAAGGGTTGCCGAATGAAAGAGGCTTCCGTCGGGTCAGCGGTAGTTGTTGCGGTTCAATTGATGGCGCAGCATTTTTTCGTTCAGCGTGCGCCGCGGCAGATCGAGTTCCTTCATCACCGCCTGGACATCCCCCCCATGCCGCGCCAGGGACTGCTCCAGCAGCAGGCGCTCATAATCCTTCAACAGCCGGTGCAATGATTTTCCCTGACCCGGCGATGCCGCCCCGCCCGGAGAGCGGAGGATTGTAGCCAGACGCTGCTTGACCGGCAAGGAGGAGAGAACAAAACGCTCGGCAATATTTTTCAGTTCGCGCACGTTGCCCGGCCATTCATGACTGAGCAACAGCCCGCAATCGGACTCGCACAGGGAGATCTCGGGACGATCATAGGTCTTGGCCGCCTGGAGGGCAAAAAAATCGAACAGAAACAGAATATCCTCTTCGCGTTCGCGCAGCGGGGGGACACGCAGTTCCACAACATTGATGCGATAATAGAGGTCCTCGCGAAACCGCCCCGCCGCGCACTCTTCGAAAAGATTTTTATTGGTGGCGCTGACCAGACGGACATCGAGTTGCTGCGGCTCGTTGCTGCCGATCCTGATGATTTCGCGCTCCTGCAGAGTTCTCAATACCTTGACCTGCAGGGAGAGCGGCATACTGCCGATCTCATCGAGAAACAGCATCCCGCCCTGAGCATATTCGAACCGTCCGATCCGGCGCCGCTCCGCTCCGGTGAAGGCGCCGCGTTCGTGGCCGAAGAGTTCGCTTTCAAACATATTTTCCGGAATCGCCCCGTAATTGACCGCGACGTACTTGCCGTCCCGCCGACCGCCGTATTCGTACAGGCAGCGCGCGACGACTTCCTTCCCCGTGCCGGTTTCGCCCCTGGATCAGGACCGGCGCATCCGTATCGGCGACATCCAATATTTCGTTGCGCAACTGCTTGATCGCCGCACTGTTGCCGATCAGGCGCTGCTCGATCCCCGTAGGTTCGCTCAAACGCCGGCGCAGCTCGCGGTTCTCATTGACCAATCGCACATGATCGCCCGCCCGCCTTGCGACATCGAGCAGACGCTCGGGTTCATAGGGTTTTTCGATAAAGTCATATAAGCACCCTGACGCATCGCTTCCACCGCCAGCTGAACATCTCCGTGCGCGGTTATCAGCAGCACGGGAATTTCACCGTCGATCTCCTTGATCCGTCCCAGCAATTCCATGCCGTCCATTTTCGGCATTCTGATATCGCTGATGACCACAGCCTCCAGTCCCTGGCGTAATTGCGGCAGAACAGAGGCGGCATCGGCAAAGCAGCGAACCTGAAACCCGGTCAACTCCAGCCACTGAGCCGTGGCCTGTCGCATTTCCGCATCGTCGTCAACCAGATAAATTTGATTCGTTTTCGTCATCGCTTTTTCCTTCATCCGCAAATGCCGGCAGACGCACGCTAAAAACCGCGCCCCGGTTTTCGCGATTCTGCACTTTCAAGGCTCCGCCCAGATCCGTGATGATCCGGTAGGAGATCGCCAGGCCCAGCCCCAGTCCTTCGCCGACCTCCTTGGTGGTAAAGAAAGGGGTAAACAGCTCTTCCATATTCTGCTCCTCCACGCCGCTGCCGCTGTCCGCGAACATCACCACAGCCTCGTCCCCGTCGGTGAACATGTCGATTTCCAGAAGTGGCCTGGAACTGCCCTGCATGGCGTCCACGGCATTGCGGATCAGATTGATGAACACCTGCTTCAGCCGTCCCGTATCACCTTTGACCAGAAGCCGTTGTTGCGCAATCCGCTTGCGCAGTTCGACCGCCCGTTCCTCCAACAGCCCCGCCGTCATGGCCAGGGCTCCGTCAAGACAGTCCGGCAGCGGAATAACATTATTGTTCTGTTTGGGCGCTTTGTGGGCGAAGGTTTTCAACTGGGCCGTAATCGAGGCCATATGCTCCGTCATGCGCGTCACCGCGACCAGGGTTTCCCGGACCTTTTCATGTTCGTGACGTTGGAGCAACAGCTTTCCGCTGGCCGCATGGGGTACGGATGGCCGCAATCGGCTGGTTCAGTTCATGAACGATTCCCGCGGCCATATGCCCGAGAGCGGCAAGCTTGCCGGCCTGCACCAGTTCGGCCTGCGTTTCGCGCAAAACCTGCTCCGTGCGCGTGCGCTCAGCCACTTCCGCCTTCAGCCGCAGGTTCATCGCCTGAATCGCTCTGGCCTGGCGCGCTTGTCGCCGGGAAATCTGCTTCTGCCGCCGTTCCCGGAGGTACAGACCGAGGGCAAGCAGCAACAACGCCAGCACGGTACCGATAACGGCGACGGCCTGGCCGCGCTCCCGTACCGGAGTCATGGGCATGAGATGATGGATCTGCCAGCCGAAGTCTTGCAATGTTCGCGACTGCATCATGTATCGCCGGTTCTCGAACTGGACGAGTTTCCGGGTCGCGCCTAAAGTGCGCACTGTGGTCAAGGGCAGCAGATCAAGGGCCCATGGTCCGTACTTCCGTCCCGCCATCATCAGGGTTCTCTGGGGCCTCGGACAGCGGCGCCAGGGTCTTATAGCGCCAGTCATCACGGCTGGAGAGGAAGAGCACCCCATTGGCATCGCTGACCATGACCGTCTCTCCTCCTTCGCGCCAACCTTCCTGCAATGGCGTCAGGTCGACTTTAACAACCGTCGCACCGAGAAATTTGCCATTCTCGACCACCGGATGCGACATGAAATAGCCCGGGATTCCCGTCGTCGCCCCGACTCCGAACTGCTGCCCTTTCTTCCCCGCTTTGGCGTCGGTGAAATAGGGCCGGAAGCCGTAGTTGCGGCCGACGAAACTCTGTGTGTCGCGCCAATTGCTCGCGGCCAGAGTGTCGCCGACGGCATTCATGACATACAGTGCTTCAGATCCGGCCTGGCGATCGAGCGCTTCCAGGTAACGGTTCACCAGCTCGGCGTTAAAGGACGATTTCAGCAGGATACGCACATCGGCCTGACGCGACAAAATATAGGGCAGATAGGCATACTGGTTCAGTGCTCCGCGCAAGGTGCCGGCATAAAGCGTCAGACGTTCCCCGCTGGTCTCCACCAGATCATCAAGGGCGGTGTTATAGGCCCAGCGGGTCAGTTGCCAGACCAGCAGCGCGGCAAACAGCAGACCCGCCAGCAGCAGCCACCAGAGCCGGATATTGCGTAAAAACTTTCGTTTCACTGTTTTACGCTGATCACGAATTTCAGGTAACGTCCTTCGGGAAAACCGACCGGACAGGGGAAATCCTCCGGCTGGCCGCCGGTCAAAATGGTAGTCACCCCCATCCCCCGCGTTGAGAGCTCCTTTCCGTAACTCCTTCATATAGTCTTCCATGGAAACCTTCTGATGGTTGGATGAACTGACCAGCAACCCGTCATTTTCAAGCAACGGCAGCAGGGCCGCCGTCAGTTTCGCCGTTCCGCCCTGGGTTGAAAAACGGCTTTTTTTCGTCGTCGAAAAGGCCGGCGGGTCGAAAATAATCACGTCGAAAAGGCGTTGCTCCCGCGCTCAACCGCGCCGCCGTCGCGAACACATCGGCCCGGATGAATTCATGCCGGGCCGGATCCAACCGGTTCGCGCGAAAATTATCCCGGGCAATCCGCAGGTATTTTTCCGACACATCGACACTGGTGACCTTGGCGGCGCCGGCCCGCGGCCGCGGCAACGGAAAAAGCCCCGGTAAAAGCGAATAGATTCAACACCCGTTTGCCGGCCACACGCGCCATCAGTTCCCGTCGGTTGCGACGCTGGTCGGGAAACAGCCCGGTGTTCAATCCGGCACTCAGGTCGACAAGAAAATGCAAACCGTTTTCCCTGACCGTCAGCGGCGCGGGAGCGGCCCGGCCGGACAACAGTTCGCTGTAGACCTTGCTTGGGCTGCGAGCTTCCAGGCTGCGCGTCTCCTGGGGGCGCATTTTCCGGTAAATTCCGGCGGCCGGGAAAACCTTGCGGATGGCCTGCTGCAGCAGTTCGAGATGCGGCTCCCAGCTTTTCGAATAAAGCTGCAACATCAGGAAATCGGCATAACGGTCAAGGGTTAAGCCCGGCACGCCATCACCTTCACCATTGACCCAACGATAGACATCGGTGTCCCCCAACAATGCATGCCTGCGCAATTGCGCGGCCCATTTGAATCGCTGTTCCAGCCAGGCTGCGGTCAGGCTGATGCGTCGACGGTCCAGGACTCGGGCGACGATCCGCTCGTCCGGGTCGTACAGGGCGGTTGCCAGCGGTTGCCCCCGTTTATCGACCAGTGCTATCACCTCCCCCGCCGGGCCCGGCGGCCAGTTCCCGGTGTAACGGTCGGCGATAACCCAGGGATGTCCCAGTTCCAGCATGCGCTGAGTTTCAGGGCCGACAAGACATTGTCGCATATTTTTTTCCTTTCCGCCGGAGCGGTGAATAACTCGACTGCGATAAGTTCAGGTTATTGTCGCATTCAAGCCGGCCGGAAATGATCGCCCGCCCGCTCGACGCAGTTTCCATCTTTTGCCTGATTCTCCACAACCGGCAGGCGCATTTCCTTGCCACTGACCAACCGCTGATCCGGGTTAAAACTGCTGAATTTTAACCGAGACCCGAGCAAAGGCCAAGCGCCCATTTCATCCCGGAGTCCTTGACATTCAAGCCGCGCCAAAAACATACTTATACAGCAAATAACTGCTATAGAATTCAAGATTCGATGCTATACTGACGAACGAGTGATTTGTAAGGAGCCTGAATGGACAATAAATTTAAAAATCGGGTTCGGGAACAGTTCGGTAAGACCGCAACGGCCTATGTCGAAGCCAAACATTTTTCCGGCGGTAAGGACCTGGAGGAAGCCGTTCGCCTGCTCCGGCCCACCCATGACGACAACATGCTCGATGTCGCCTGCGGCGGTGGGCACATGGCGCTCTATTTTTCTCCCATGGTCCGTCAGGTCGTCGCCTCGGACCTGACCATGCAAATGCTGAAAAAAGCCCAGGAACATATCGCTGAAGAAGGGCGGGTCGATAATGTCGTCTTTCGCGAAGCCGATGCTGAAGACCTCCCTTTTCCGGCCGGTTCCTTCACCATCCTGACCTGTCGTATCGCGCCGCACCATTTTCCCGATGTTCCGCGGGCGCTGAGCGAATTCCATCGGGTTCTGCGCCGCGGCGGCCGGATGGTGATTATCGACACGCTGTTGCCTGCCGATCCCGAAATCGCCGATTTTTTCCAGACCATGGAAAAAATGCGCAATCCGACCCATGTCAGGGCCTTCAGCGAAGAACAATGGCGACACATGATCCTGGACGCGGAACTCATTCTCCAGACACGCTGACTATCTCAAAAGAGCACGACTTTCAGGAATGGGTCAAAACCGCGGGCCTGAACCGGAACCAGGTCCAGGAACTCAACAGGTTTTTCATGGATGCTTCCGACAAAAAATTCATGATTATCTTCAAAATCGAATCTTTTGCCGGCGAAGTTGAAGACGTTCACGGACCAGAAGACTCCTGATTTATGCGACCACGGAAAGAAAAAGAGAAAAAATAGTCGATCGGCTTGCCGCCGCATTACGTTCGCCTGAATTCCATCAAAGCCATGCGTAATCCGGGGCAATTGCCAGATGTGCCTGATTCTTTTCGCCTATCGCCGTCATCAGGACTACCCCTTAATCATCGCCGCCAACCGTGATGAATATTATCTGCGGCCGACGGAAAGTATCCACTGGTGGCCAAGACTCATCCAAACCTGCTCGCCGGACGGGATTTAAGCGCCGGAGGGACCTGGCTGGGCATCACCCGACAGGGCGGATTCGCCGCCGTCACCAATGTCCGCAGCGGCCTGCCGGCGCCGGGGGACTATCTTTCCGCGGGCCTTGCCGCTGTCCTACCTGACGGGGGACCGGCGGTGAAAAAGAATTCAAACGTGACCTGTCGGCTTCCAAAGAACGTTACCGCGGCTACAACCTGCTGTTCGGATCCCCGTCAGGGCTGTACTGTTTTTCCAACCGGGCCGTCGGCCTTATCGCTGTACAACCCGGGGTGCACGGTCTCAGCAACGCCCATCTGAACAGCAACTGGCCAAAAGTGACCAGCGGCAGAAAACGGCTCGCAGCCATCCTGCAGAAGAAGCGAATCAGCGTGGACGATATTTTCGCACCTGCTGGCCGACGACCAACCCGCAGCCGACAGCGAACTGCCGGACACCGGCATCGGGATCGCTCTCGAACGACGACTTTCACCGCTCTTCATCCCGCGGCGAAAGTTACGGCACCCGCAGTTCAACCGTCATCCTGGTCGACCGCAACAGCGAGGTCCGGTTGTATGAAAAAAACCGGGCTCCGCAGTGCAGCCCGGTGAAAGAATTCCGTTTCAGCATCGGCCCGCCGATGCCTGATGCGGGTCATGTTCTTTAGCCGGTTGTGGAAAAATCCATCCCGGCTGGTTTCAAGCACGACAGAACGACATGCGATTCTTGCTGCCTTTCCAATTCGCCGGCAAAAATCGCGGTTGCTTTTAAGTTGCCCGGTCCCGGACTCGGCAGACCACTGTCAGCCGCCGGTCAGTACTGCCCGGCATTTTCATTCGGCACCACATAGATTTCAACCCGGCGGTTTTGCGCACGGCCGGCCGCTGTTTCGTTCGCGGCGATCGGTTCGTTTTCACCGCGCCCCTCGGTGCCCATTCTGGCTCTCTGCACACCATGCAGAATCAAATAGTCGGCCACGGCATTGGCGCGCCGCAGAGACAGGTCGAGATTATACTGTTCGGAACCCACACTGTCGGTATGGCCGACAACCACAATCTGAGTTTGCGGATAGCGCATCATGATATCGGCGATTTTGTTCAGCGGGGAATAAAAGGTCGATTTAAGCGTGGCGGAATTGAAGTCGAAAGACACCTCGCTGCTCATGGTCAGTTTCAGAATTTCATTCTGCTGCCGCTCTATCTCGATCTGATGCTGCGCCTGTTCGGCCGCGAGTTGCTGTTCGAACTCGGTCTGTTGCTTATCCATATAAGCTCCGGCACCGGCCCCGATGGCGCCACCGGCCGCGCCGCCGATCAACGCGCCGCGCAACGCCCCACCGGAATGATCGTTCTGATAGCCGATAATCGCCCCTGAAACCGCTCCCACCAGGGCGCCGATTCCCGCCCCCTTTTTGGTGTTCTCATGGGTGGTGTTTGTCGCACATCCGCCGCAGACGATTGCGACACAACAGCTGAACACGACAAAAAGCTTTCTCTTATTCATTTCAGGCAACTCCTTTGCGTTGGTTAAACGTCGAAGCGAATCCGGCTCCAAGATATTGGCTTGATTATAGCCGGTTGCGATCAAAAGGCAAAAAAAACCGGACAAAAAAAGGGAGGTTCCACGGAACCTCCCCAAGACATTGGATTAAAAACGGGTAAAATTTACTTGACGCCCGCGGCGGCTTCGAGCATCGCGGTGGTCACCGACTTCGGACGCTCGATGGCATACCCGAGAGCGCGGTCCCAGGTGATGTTGGCCAGGCAGCCGAGTGCACGGCCGATGCCGAACAGAACGGTATAGAACTCGTACTGGGTCACGCCGTAGTACCACTGGATAACGCCGGATTGGGCATCAACGTTCGGCCACGGGTTCTTGGCCTTGCCATGCTCCATCAAGATGTCCGGAGCGGTTTCGAAGATCATGCTGACCAGCTTGAACAGCGGATAGTCTTTGAGGCCGGGAGTCTTGAGGCAGAATTCGCGCTGCGAGCTGTAACGCGGATCGGTCTTGCGCAGCACGGCATGGCCGTAGCCAGGGATGACCTGACCGCTGTTGAGGGTATCCCAGAGAGCTTCCTTGAGTTGCTCTTTATTGGGCAGCTCGCCGCCCAGTTTCTGCATGAAGTTCTGGGTCCAGCGCAGAACTTCTTCGTTGGCCAGGCCGTGCAGCGGGCCGGCCAGACCGTTGATGCCGGCGCTGTAGGCATAGTAGGCGTCGGACAGCGCGGAGGCGACCAGATGCGTGGTATGGGCGGAAACGTTACCGGACTCGTGGTCGGAGTGCAGGATGAAGTACATCCGGGCGACATCCTTGTATTCGTCGCTCTGACCGATCATGTGGGCAAACTGGCCGCCCATGTCGAGATCGGGATCGGGAGCGATGTGGGTGTCGCCTTTGTACTTCATGCGATAGATGTAAGCGCCGATCGGACCGAGTTTCGCCATCAGGTTGCTGGAGTCTTCATACATGTCTTCCCAGCAGGTCATCTTGTTGAATTTACCGGCGGCATAGTTGCTTGAGAAAACCGACTCGCGCTGCATGGCGACGATAGCGGCGGAGAACATGGCCATCGGGTGGCTGTCGCGCGGCAGAGCCCGCAGCAGATCAACAATGTACGCGGGAATCTGGGAGCGCTGTTTCCAGTCCTCAACGACTTCCAGGGTTTGCTCCATGGTCGGAACTTCGCCGGTCAGCAGCAGATACCAGAACCCTTCGACGTAGGGTAATCGCTACCCGGTACCTTGGGCAGGGCGGCAAAGGTTTCGGGGATGGTCAGGCCACGGAAACGAATCCCTTCATGCGGATCGAGATAAGAGATATCGGTCACCAGACACTTGACGCCGCGCGCCCCGCCGATAGCCTGACCGACTGTAACTTCACCAAGGCTTACATCACCGAATTCCTTGACCAGCTTGGTTGTACGAGGACGATGTTCGGCGATCTTTTGCGCTAAAACCTCTTTCAATGTTGACATACTCTCTCTCCTTTGTGTTGTTGAAAAACATGATTGATGCCCAACCGGGCCTTAAAGGAAAAGTTTCCGCACCGCGGAAAATGCATCAGCTGCAAGCCTAACTGTTCGACCGAACGGCTTTTTATGCAGCATCATAATGGAATATCCGCAACCAGAAGTTCACCCGGAAAAGATGAATCAAAAACCTTCTTTCGCCTAAAATTCCAAATATTGTTCTAGCAACTCACTACCCCCTTGTCAAGCCGTAAATTGTATACAGTATGCTAAAAAACTCCCGCATAACTTATCGTGCTTTCTGACCCGATCGGTAATTTTTTTATTGCGCTGAGTCTTCAGATGGATAAAATGCCTAAATATTATGCAAATAAAAAACCCGCACATTCAGCAGCTCAAACTGACCAGCCCGGTCATTCTCGCCCCCATGGCCGGCATCACCGCTCTGCCCTATCGCCGCATCATGAAACGCTTCGGAGCGGGGCTGGTACACACGGAAATGATCAGCGCCAACGGCCTGATCCGCGAAGGGGAAAAAACGCGCCTGCTGCTGACATCGCATCCGAGGAGCAACCCCTGGCGATTCAGCTTTTCGGCGCCGAACCGACCGTTCTGGCCCAAGCGGCGGGCATGGTGGCCGACAGCGCCGACCTGCTCGATATCAATATGGGTTGCCCGGTGAAAAAGGTTGTGCGCAGCGGCGCCGGCAGCGCCCTGCTGTCGGAGCCGCTGCGGATCGCCGCGATTCTCTCCGCCATTCGCAGGGTGTACCCGGGACCATTGACGATTAAAATTCGTTCCGGTTGGGACGACGGCAGCATCAACTATCTAAAAATTGGTAAAATTGCCGAAAATGAAGGCGTTGACGCCGTGACTCTTCATCCCCGCACCCGCAGTCAGGGATTTTCCGGTCGCGCCGACTGGCGGCACATCGCAGAGCTTAAAGCGACGCTTAATATACCGGTGTTTGGAAGTGGCGATATCTTTGCCGCCGAAGACGCGCTCAAACTGCTCGACCGAACCGCGTGCGACGCAGTTATGATCGGCCGCGGCGGCTACGGCAACCCCTGGTTGATCAGCCGGATTCTCGCCCTGCTCGCCGGGGCAAAAACCGGGCCGCCGACCGCGGCTGAAATTTATCGGATCGCCATGGAACATCTGGAATTGCACCTGGAACAGTTCGGCGGCGTGAAAACGCTGCTGGAAATGCGTAAGCACCTGTGCTGGTATGCCCGCGGACGGCCTGGCGCCGGGGACTTTCGGGCGGCCCTGCAACAGGTGCGCGACATCACTGAAGCAGGGGACTTGTGTAAGGAATTTTTCCTGCGGAACCAAGCGGCATGAACAAGACCCGGTTTCTCCCGCAACATTACGCCATGATTCTCGACAATCTGGATGACGCGGTCATCGCCGTCGATCAGCAGGGAATCATCAACCTGTTCAATCCGGCGGCACAGCACTTTACCGGGCTTTCGGAGAAGCAGAGCCTGGGCAGAAGTTTCTGCGACTGTTTCCGCCAGCACGAAATTCTGTGCCGTCTGATCCGGATCGTCCTTGAAGAAGGGCGCTCGATCTCCGATCATGAAACCGTTGTCCTGCGCACGCCCGGCAATAAGCGCAAACGGCCGGTCAGCGTAACGGTTTCACCGGTTTTTTCTACGGCAAAACCGCAACAGGGGGCCGTCGCCATTCTGCACGATCTGACCCAGGTCCGCTCTCTGGAAGAGACCGTGCGCCATGCGGATCGACTGAGCATGGTCGGCACCATGGCGGCGGGACTGGCCCATGAAATCAAAAACCCGCTGGGTGGAATCAAAGGCTCCGCGCAACTGCTGCAGATGGAACTGGAACACAACAGCGAACTGATCGAGCACACGGAACTCATTGTCCGCGAGGTCGATCGGATCAACCGGATCATCGAAGAACTGCTCAATCTGTCCCGGCCGCGAAAAGTGGCATTCGAAGCGGTCAATCTCAGTTTGATCCTGGACGAAGTCATAGCCGTGCAGAAACACTCTGCCGCTGAACGGGGGGTAAAAATCCTGCTGCGGCCCGATCCCAGCATCCCGGATATTCCCGGTGACCGCGATATGCTGTTTCGGCTGTTTCTCAACCTGATCAAGAATGCCTGCGAGGCAACGGCTGATGACACGACCGTTCTGGTCGAAAGCCGGATCGAAGCCGAGTACCATTTGAGCCGTCCGGGCGCTGCGCCCTCTCCCATGGTCCAGGTCAGGATTCATGATCGGGGGCCGGGCATAGCGACAACGGAACTGGGAAAGATATTCACCCCTTTTTACACCACCAAAACCGGGGGCAGCGGTCTCGGCCTGGCCATCTGCCAGAAAATCGTCACCGCGCATGACGGTCTGCTGCATTTCAACGAGTTGCCCGAGGGGGGCACCCGGACCCAAATCTCCTTGCCGTTGCGGCAGCATCGCGCGCAACCATGAACATGACAGAAAGATGTGAATTATGGCCATAAAACGTATTCTCGTCGCCGATGATGAAGAAAGTATCCGCTGGGTTCTCTCCAAGGCGCTACGCAAACAGGGCTATCAGGTCGATCTGGCGCATGATGGTTCCCAGGCGCAATACCTGGCCGCCAAAAATCATTACGATCTTGCCGTTCTCGACATCAAAATGCCGGGAATCCAGGGGCTTGACCTGTTGCAGGAATTCCGCAACAGCTACCCGCACACCCTGGTTGTCATCATGACCGCCGAAGCCACCATGGAGCATGCGGTCGACGCCATGAAGCACGGTGCCTACGATTATCTGACCAAGCCATTTGACCTGACGGCGCTCAGCGCCATCATCCTCAAGGCGGAAAAGGCCGCCGTCGTCAGCGAGCAACTGGACCAGCTCAAAGAAGAACTGCAGGATCAGTACAGTTTCGGCCGCTCGATCATCGGCAACAGCCAGCCGATGCAGGAAGTTTACAAAATCCTGGGCCGGGTCGCCGGGTCGGATGTCACCGTTCTGATCAGCGGCGAAAGCGGGACCGGCAAAGAGCTGGTCGCCCGCGCCATTCATATCAACAGCCCGCGGCTGGGCAAACCTTTCGTCGCCCTCAACTGCGCCGCCATTCCGCATGAACTGCTGGAAAGTGAGCTGTTCGGCCATGAAAAAGGGGCCTTCACCGGAGCCGGAGAACGTAAAACGGGTAAATTCGAACAAGCCGACCGGGGCACGCTGTTTCTGGATGAAATCGGCGACATGCCCCTGGAGTTGCAGACCAAGCTGTTGCGCGTCCTGCAGGAAAAGGAAATCACCCGCACCGGCGGCAACCAGGTGATCCGTGTTGATGTCCGTATCGTCGCCGCCACCAATCAGAATCTGGCCGAACTGGTACAGAAAAAGCTGTTTCGCGAAGATCTCTACTATCGCCTTAATGTCATACCGATCAAACTGCCGGCCCTGCGCGACCGCCGTGAGGACATCCCCATGCTGGTCGATTTTTTTCTCCAGCGTGCCAAACAGGACCTCGGCATAGAAAGCATGGAGTGCTCGCAGGAAGCGATCGAGTTATTGCGGCAGCATGTCTGGCCGGGCAATGTCCGCGAACTGGAAAATGTCATCAAACGGGCCGCCCTGCTTTCCCCCAACCACATTCTCACCCCCGGGGACTTCCCCGGCCTGCTCGACAGCGACAGGGTCCGCAGCCAGGACGAATCGCTCGAAGCGCTGGTGGCCAGAAAACTGGAAAACGCGCTGGCCCGAATGAACCTTCTGGAGATGAACAATCTTTACGAGATGGTCCTTCATCAGATCGAACGGCCGTTGATCAACATCGTGCTCGACAAGGCCCGCGGCAACCAGGTGAAAACAGCGGAAATCCTGGGCATCAACCGCAACACCTTGAGAAAAAAAATCAAACTGCTGGACATCGACGTCAAACGCGGCAACAACTGATCAGGCGCCGGTCGGTCTGTGCGGAAACGGGTCGGCCGCTGCCGTCATGGCTGTGCTTTTTTGTCATGTCGCCGGAGAAAAGCCTCAATCAAACGGTTCACCTGCCGGGCATGGGTGATCAAAGTGGCGTGGCCGCCGCCGGAGATGATTTCAAGAGTGCTTGCCGGAATCAGTTCGGCCATGGCACGCGCGTGATCAAGGCGGATCAGGTCCTGATCTCCGAGGATGATGAGCACCGGCGCGGAAATGCTGCGCAGATCCTCCGCTTCCAGTCTGGGGCCCTGACGCCAGAGCTTTTTCAGCCGCCTTTCCAACTCGTCGACCCCCTCGCCCGCTCCCGACCAGAAGCGGTAAAACCAGTACCTTAAACCGCGGTTGCGTTCGAGGTTCTCGCGCTGCGCCGCAGCAGTCAACCCGGAAGGATCGAAATTGGCGCTGACGGCGACAATCCGCTGCACCCGCTGCGGCCGGAACCGCGCCAGCAACAGGGCGGTGTTGGCCCCGTCACTCCAGCCGATCACATCCGCCCGTTCAACTCCCAGATGATCAAGCACCTGCAGCGCATCAGCCGCCAACAGGCGATAACTCAGTTCCGTAATCCCGAGGCGGGAGCGCCCATGGCCCCGCACATCCAACAGAATCACCCGATGTCCGCGCTCGACCAGCTGCGGGAGCTGCGAAAACCAGCTTAAGCGGCTGCTCAGGCCGCCGTGCAACAACAACAGCGGTGGCCCCGCGCCGTAGACGGAATAATGGATGGCGCTCCCCTCCGAGCGCACGACACCATCCGCAACCGCAACCGTCGAAGTCGCCTTCCACCAGAGGTAATAGACAAAATTGAGTCCGACCGACCGCCACAGCAGGCCGATGGAAACAAGCAGCGTCAGGGCGACAATGGTCAGAGACAGCAGCGTTTTCATAATCCGCAGGCTGAATTTCAGCTGAGATGAAAAACGGCCCGGAAAAGAATCGGGCGCTGGAAATCGGGGGTGAAGCGCCGGCTTATTTCCCGAAGACGCCCTTCACCCCGCCGGAAATCAGTGTCGTCGTGTGCGTCAGAATTCTCGGCAGCGCGAACCCGCCGGGACAGGCCAGGTAACGCGGCTCCCAGACCGGATCGAACTTTTCCTTGTAACGGCGCAAACCCTCAAAGTTATAAAAATGTTCCCCGTGCCGAAAGACCAGCGCGCCGATCCGGTGCCACAGCGGGGCAAAGGGACGGTTTTCAAGCCCCGACAGCGGAGCCATGCCGAGGCTGAAAAAACGATACCCCTGCTCCTGTCCCCATAAAATCAGTTGAATAAACAGATATTCCATGATTCCCCCCGGCGCTTGCGGCAAATAGCGCATCAGATCAATCGACAGCTCATATTTATCGGCACCGCTCCAGAGATTGGCGAAGGCCAAAATTTCATCCCCTTGCCTGACCACGGCCACGGGGCAGTTCAGCAGATAGTCGGCATTGAAATAACCGAGGGAAAAGCCTTTTTCGCGGCTGTTTTTGTCCTGCAACCAGCGGTCGGAAATATGTTTCAGTTCGGGCAGAAGTTCTTTGACCGCCGTGGCCGGGAACACGTCGAAACGGCACCCTTCCCGTTCGAGTCGTCTTTTGGTATAGCGCAAACCGCTGCGCTTGGAGCCCGCCAGGGAAAAATCAGGCAACGCCACGCGGGCATCCTCACCGAGTTTATACAGACTCAACCCCATATCGAGATAAAGATGCAAAAGATGCGGGCCGACTTCATAGAACACCGGCTGACCACCGTGGCGTTCCACCACGTCACGGAACTGCCATGCCAGTTCGCGGACGACCTCGGCCGGTCCGATCGGATCCCCCATGGAAACCCACGTATTCCCCGCCACGGCGTACATGACGAAACCGCACTCCCGGGAATCGAAAAGCAATCTTTTGTCGCCCAGCAGGGCGAGATGGGCTTCGCTTGCCCGGCTGGCCGCGACGATCCTGCGCACCCGATCCATGGCGACGGCGGCCGACGGCTGCGGCGGGCGGGTTGCCGGCTTCAGCAATTTGGCCACCGAAAAAAACAACAACAAGGCACCGGCGCCGACGGCCGCGCGCAGAAAGCGCGGGGCGTCACCATGCAGGGCGAATTGCCACCAGAGGTCGGCACTGTAGGCCACATGTTTGTTGGCGAAAAATCCCAGCCACACCGAAGACGCGAAAATCAGCACGATGGTAACGGCCCAGCCGGGGGTGAAACCTTCCGCGAACAGGGACGATTTGCGATAAAAATACCGTCGACACGGCAGTAACGCCAACAGCATCAACGCCAGCAGAACCGCTTCTTCGTAATCGCCCCCCTTGAACAGGGACAACAGGCTGCCGCCGGCCAAAAACAGGGCCGTCAACAGGTAAGCGGCATCGAGCCGACGCTGTATTCCGCGGGCGAGCAGCAACAGGACGGCGCCGGCCAGGCTGCCGAGGAAGTGGGAGAATTCAACGACCGGCAGAGGCAGAATCTCGCGCAGCCAATGCAAGCGCTGGGGCACGGCCGGGGTCGCTCCGGAAAACAGCAGCAACGTCCCCGCCACCAGGGTCGACAGGGCCAGCAGCTGGGGCACCAGAACCGCGCCCCATTGACCGACCGACTGAGTCAGACGGCCGACGGCGGTTTTACGTTGCAGCAGTTCGGTCCCGACCAGCAGAGCGGTGCCCACGGCCAGCGGCAGCAGATAGTAAATCCCCCGGAAGAGCAACAGCGAGCCCAGCACCGGCGCGGATGCGGACGCCGGGGCAAAGAGCAGGATCACCGATTCGAAGACCCCCAGTCCGCCGGGGACATGACTTGCCAGAGCAGCAATCTGGGCAAGCAGGTAAATCCCCAGAAATTGCGCAAAAGAAAACGGCACCTGCTCCGGCAGCAGGGCGTAGAGCACGCTCCCGGCCAGACACCAGTCAAGCGTCCCGACAGCCAGTTGCACCACCCCGATGGGGAATGCGGGCAGGGCAAATTCCCAGGAGCGGACCCGGAACGGGGTCCGCCGAAACTTGAGGAGAAGCAGATAGGCGGCCACCAATAAGAGAAAAAGAATCCCGAGACCGCGCACCGAGGTCAACGGCAGAAAAGACAACACGGAAGGATCAGGCGGTTGGCAGATAAACGCCGCTCCCCCGGCAGTCAGAATGCCCAGCCAGAAGGTCACGACGGTAAAACCGACCAAGCGGGCGATCTGCTCGGCCGACAGGCCCCAGGCGGAATAAAGGCGATAGCGGATGGACCCGGCCGCCAACAGGGAGATGCCGACATTGTTGCTGAAAGCGTAACTGACAAACGCGGCCAGCATCACCCGGGCGTGCTGCAGGGGCCGGCGCAGATAGACCATCGCCAGCAGATCGTAACCGGTCATGACCAGATAACTGAGAACCGTCAGGACAGCCGCCGACAGCAGATTAGAGCGGGGAACGGCATGGACATAGGCGATAATTTCATGATAGTGAAACTGCGCGGCCGCGCGATGGAGAATCCAGAGCGCCACGCCGAACAGCACCAGCGCCAGCAACGGCAGGAAACGCTGGAAACCGGATGTCGGACGGGGTGTATTCGCAGCCATGGGCCAAAATCCTGCAACGTCAAACGCAACGGGGTGGAAATTCCGTACCGCCAATAATCCGGCCGCCCGACGGGCTGTCGCCCGGGAGCCGAATCAGCGGAGGTATTCTCCCGCGCCCGGACTTCAGACTCCGGAGCTCAGTAGCCTTCGTCCCGGCGGGCCTGATTTTCGAACCGGGTAAACTCGCCCCGGAAGGTCAGGTGGACGGTCCCGATCGGACCGTTACGCTGTTTGCCGATAATGATTTCGGCATCCTTCTCATGCCCTTTTTCACAGGTCTTTTCGCGGCTTTTGCAATCCTCGCAATAGACCGCTTCGCGGTAAACGAACATGATCACATCGGCGTCCTGTTCGATCGCTCCCGACTCGCGCAAATCGGCCATCATCGGGCGTTTGTCGGTCCGGCTTTCGAGCGACCGGTTTAACTGGGACAACGCCACGACCGGGACGCTGAGCTCTTTGGCCAAGGCTTTCAGGGAACGCGAAATCTCGGAAATCTCCTGCTGCCGGTTTTCCGGGTTGCTGCCGCGCATCAATTGCAGATAGTCGACGACAATCATGCCCAGTCCGTGCTCGGCCTTGAGCCGCCGGGCCTTGGAACGCAACTCCAGCACGGAGATGGCCGGCGTGTCGTCGATGAACAACTCCGTTTCGTTCAACTGACCGGCGGCCATGGTCAGCTTCGGCCAGTCCGACTCGCCCAGATGACCGGTGCGCAAACGTCCGGCATCGACCTTGGCCAGAGAGCAGAGCATCCGCTGAACCAACTGTTCCTTGCTCATCTCCAGCGAAAAAATAACCGCCGGGACCGGATTGTCGGCGTTCGAGGTGGCGTATTCGATCAGGTTGAGGGCAAAAGCCGTTTTCCCCATCGACGGTCGGCCGGCGACAATGATCAGGTCGCTCGGCTGCAGTCCGGCCGTCATTTTGTCGAGATCGTGATAGCCCGTCGGTACACCGGTGATGAGTTCCTTGCGCTCATAGAGCTTTTCGATCGCCTTGAAGGTATCCTTGAGAATGTCCCGGACCGGGAAAAAGGACGGCCGACTTCGATTTTCGGAAATTTCAAAAATCGATTTCTCCGCCCGGTCGAGGATCTCCTCCATGTCGCCCCCTTCGTAACCGCTGGTGGCGATATCGGTCGAAACCTCGATCAGTTTACGCGCAAGGGCCTTTTCCTTAACCAGTTTACAGTAATAGACGATATTGGCCGCCGTCGGCACGTAATCGACCAGGGTGGCCAGATAATCACCGCCGCCGACATCGTCAAGTTCGCCTCGCGCTTTCAATTCCGCGGTCAAGGTCACCAGGTCCGCGGGTTCGCTTTTGTCCGCCAGACTCAGCAGGGCGGCGAAAATTTTCCGGTGCCCCTCGCGATAGAAATCGCTGGTCGTCAGGTGTTCCAGGGCCCGGTTAAGCGCTTCGTTTTCCAGCAAGACCCCGCCCAGAACCGACATTTCGGCTTCGAGATTTTGCGGTGGCAAACGATGTGATTGAATGTCCGTCATAAAAATTTCCGTTATGCTGCAAGTGAGCGTGAAGAATATCAGACTTGGCCGCTCACGGAAACCGCTTATTCGGCGATCAGGCCCGGACGGAACCCGGCCGGTCGAGGGCGGTGACAACGCCTCAAAAGCATGCTGCAAATAAAACTTGCGGCAGGGCGGGAATGGGATTATAACCGCCCGCGATAAAGATTGACGGAGGTGCTCATCATGACCTTGTTCAGCGGTCCTCTTTTTGCCGTACTCATACTGCCGATACTGGTGTTTCTGGCCCGGATTCTGGATGTTTCCATCGGCACTTTGCGCATCATTTTCGTCGCCAAAGGGCTGAAATACCTGGCCGCGATGCTCGGTTTCTTTGAATCCCTGCTCTGGCTGCTGGCGGTCACCCAGGTGATGCAGAACCTGACGTCATGGCCAACCTACGTCGCTTTTGCGCTCGGCTTCGCCGCCGGAAATTTCATCGGGGTGGTATTGGAGGAAAGAATCGCGATCGGCAATCTGCTGGTTCGCGTCATCACCCGCCGGGAGGGGGACGAACTGGTCCATCGCCTCTGGGATTCCGGTTACGGTGTGACCAGCGTCGACGCCCAGGGGGAGACCGGTCCGGTCAAGTTGATTTTCACCATCGCCAAACGGAAGAACCTGACCAGGATTCTGGCGATCATCAAGCACTACAATCCCAACGCGTTTTACACCATCGAAGACATGCGTTTCGTCAAGGAAACCGGCCTGCCGCCGATGATGAAACACACCCTGTTTCACCGCAAGGCGTTCGGGAAAAAAAAGTAATCCCGGCCGATCGGCAAACAGACGGCCTGCGCATGGGTCAACGGCAAGGCCGGACAAACGCCCGCGGCGGCGCCCGCCAAAGCAAAGAGCAGGCGTGCGCAGCATGCATATCCGGCCCCTTCAGGGGTCGACCCGGTAATCCCGCCGCCGCACGGCCGGAGGCCAACTATTTGTTCAAGGCTTTATCGATGTCACTGGTTTTACCGATCAATATCAGCACGTCACTGTCCATGATCCGATGGTCCGGCGGCGGGGCCGGAAGAAAACGGTCGCTCAGAAGATCTTTGACGGCAATGACATTGACCTGGAACTTTTTGCGTAAATCCAATTCGGCAAAAGTTTTGCCGATAAAATGCTGCGGGGGCTCGGATTCCGACAGGGAATATTCCTCGGCCAGGGGAATGAATTCCAGGATATTGGGGCAGGTCAGGCTGTGGGCGATCCGCCGGGCCATATCCTTCTCGGGGAAAATAACGTCGGTGGCCCCGACCCGTTCGAGAATGCGCCCGTGATCCTCGTTGATCGCCTTGACCAGAATCCGCCGGACATTCAGCTCTTTCAGATATAAGGTGATCAGGGTCGACAGGTGCGATCGCTCCCCGGTCGAGACAACCACCGCCTCCATTTCATGGACGCCCTGAGCAGCGAGAAACTCGCGATTCGTCGCATCGCCGAGCAGCGCAAAGGTACAGATATCCTTGACCGCCTGGACCTTGTCCTTGCTCAGGTCGATAGCCATCACTTCATGCCCGGCCGCGTCCAGGGTGGCGACGACATGGTAGCCGAAGTTACCCAGACCGATCACACAAAACTTTTTTTTCATCAGCAACCTCCGCCTATCCGATCATGATGTTTTCTTCCGCGTAGCTTGCCGTATAACGACGCTTGCGTCCGGCGATCGCAAAGGCCGTGGTCAGCAGCCCGACCCGGCCGACAAACATCAGCACAATGATAATTCCCTTTCCCGGGGCCGTCAGTTTGGCCGTGGCGCCGAGCGATAATCCGACCGTGCCGAAAGCGGAAAAGGTTTCGAACAGATAACTTAAAAATTCACGGCCTTTCTCATGAGCGGGATCGGACCCCTGAACAACCATCAGGCCGAACAGGGCGAAACCGATCAGGATCAGCGCCAGCAGCACCAGCGCCAGAGCCTTGGTGATCGCCTCGTCGGGGATGGTGCGGCGGAAGAGACAGACGCGCGACTCCCCTTTGAGTCGACCGTAAAAAATGGCGAAAAACAGGGCCAGGCTGGTGGTCTTCACCCCCCCGCCGGCAGAGCCGGGCGAGGCTCCGACAAACATCAGAAAAACCATCAACAACAAGGTCGGCTCCCGGAACAGGTTCAGATCAAGCGTGTGAAAACCCGCCGTTCGCGCCGTTACCGCTTGAAACAGGGCGGTCAAGCCCCCTTCTGCGAACGACATGCCGGCCAGGGAATCGTTGCTTTCCAGCAGGGCGATCAACACCGTTCCGGAAACGATAAGGAAAGCGGTCGTCACCAGAACCATCTTACTGTGCAACGACAACCTGACCCGGTTCTTTCCGCTGCCGCGCCGACGCTCACGGACGCCGTGATACAGTTCGCGAATCACCAGAAACCCGATTCCGCCCAGCACAATCAGGGCGATGACGGTCCCGTTGACCAGGGCATTGTCGCGGTAATCGACCAGGCTGTTGCCGAAAAGAGAAAACCCGGCATTGCAGAAAGCCGAAACGGCATGGAATACGGCACTGTAAAGCCCCGCCCAAAACCCCAGTTCGGGAACAAAGACGATAGCCAGCAACCCGGCCCCGACCGCCTCGAACAACAAGGTCATGGCAATGATGTCCCGGACCAGAGCGCGCCAGGAACTGATCGGCGTATGCATGAGCGTTTCATTGATAATAAAGCGGCCGCGGACACTCAGCCCGACCCGCAGGTAGATAAACAGATAAACCGAAAAAGTCATAATCCCCAAACCGCCGATCTGGATGAGCAGCAGTACGATCGACTGCCCGAACAAACTCAATCGGGTTCCGGTATCGACCACGGTCAAACCGGTGACGCACTGTGCGGATGTCGCGGTAAAGAGCGCATCGAGAAAGCTCAGCGGTTCGCCCACGGTCGCCTGCGGCAGGCTCAGCATGAAGGCGCCGGCCAGGATGGCAAGGGCGTAGTAGATGACCAGCACCTGGCCCGGGGTTAACTTCTTAAGCCGGTTTGAAAAGGTGGAAAGTTTCATTGCTTATCCGGAATCATGCCTATTTTAGCATGGAAAGAGCCATAGATCTCTTCGTTTGCTTCGATATTGCTCCGGTGGATCAATATTTTGTCATCCCCGCATGACTCTGTCGGGAATCCATACTTGAACAGATGAAAATAGCTATGGCTTCCCGCCTTCGCGGGAATGACGCCCCGGGCAACTTTTTTCACTGTTTATTCGCCGGAGCAATAATAGTCAATTATCAAACCGTGACGCGACAAAATTACGCCCGGGTCAGGAGAAATCGGCTGATTCACGGTTTCTCGTTCCGCACTTTGTTTCGCACATGACACCGGATCCTGCAAGCCATGATCCCGTTCCGCAGCAAATCTCTGCCGTTTTTCAATCCGGCCACGGTCACCCCGAATCCGGACGAATCGGCGGTGGGGCACGGACCTTGTCACTGACAAGCAGGGCAAGGCGCGCCGGAACGATTGCTCCGGGGGCAAGAATATTCGCGTGTCCGGACCCGTTACATGAGCGGCACGAAAAGAGCGCACCGGCCCGGCAGGGAGAAAACCGGCAAAAAGGGAAAGCCTGCCCCGTCATTTTTCGGGCGTTCGGGCACGGAAATGTCCGTTTTCCATAACCGGAGATTCAGCCGTTGAATCAGGTTGAATAAAAACAGGGCTTGACAGCCGGGGGGGCTTTGTTGCATCCAAGACTAGGTTTATTTTTAGCACTGTTGAATTTACAAATGAAAAGCATGAACGCGACCTGGAAACCAAGCCCCGAACAATTACAGAAAAAACGCCGCAACCGGCGCTTGCTGGCAGGCGTCATCCTGCTGGTTCTGGCCGTTGCGGCCAAAATCATATTGTTCGGTCCGTCCTCCCCTCCCGAACAGGGCTTGACCGCAGCGGCACCGGCCGGGCCAACCGGGGCTGCCGCCGACAGCCGATCTGTTGCCCCGCCGCCGCAACCTCCGGCAGCGGTAGCGGCTGCGGCTGAAAAACAGAGTCCCGTGTCGACCCGCACGATTGTCGACGGGGACAATTTAAGTGCGATCTTCGACAGCCTGAAAATCAACCAGACCATCCTGTTCCAGATTCTGGCGGCAGACGAATCGCTACTGGCGCTGGATATCCTGCGGCCGGGCAACCGGCTGACGTTCACCCTGGACGACGACACCGGGCAGCTGCAAAAAATGGAGCTGTTTATCAATCCGGCGCATCAGGTTGTGTACCGCCGGCTGGACGCGGATACTTTCGAGAGTGAAGAAATCGTTGTTCCCGGGGTCTGGAAAAACCAGACCATCGAGGCCGAAATCGACGGCAGTTTCTATCTCTCGGCCCTCATCGCGGGTTTAAGCGAGCAGGAAACCGGCAATCTCACCAATCTGTTCAAAAACAAATTGAACTTTGCCCGCGATATCAGATCCGGCGATCGTTTTCAGGTGGTGCGCAGCCTGCAACTCGTTGACGGCAGACTGACCGGCCAGAGCCATATCGAAGGCATCCGCATCTTTGCGCGCGATCATTGTTACACGGCCTTCCTGTTCGAAGACGGGAACTATTACGATGAAAACGGCGAAAGCCTGGCCCGGGCTTTTCGCCGTTACCCATTCAAAGGGCGTCACCGGGTCAGTTCACCCTTCAACCTCAGACGTCTGCATCCCGTCACCCGGCGCATCTCCCCCCACCGGGGGGTCGATTTCGCCATGCCGAGCGGCACCCCGATCCTGGCCACCGCGGACGGCGAAATCACCCGGGTCAAAAACCATCCCTTCGCCGGCAAATACATTGAGATCAAACATGACGGCCAATACCTGACCCGCTACCTGCATTTAAGCCGCATCAGCGTCAGGCGCGGCCAGAAAGTCAAACGCGGCGAGTTGATTGCCCGGTCGGGCAATACGGGGCGTTCCACCGGCCCGCACCTGCATTACGAGCTCCACATCAAAGGGCGGGCCGTCGACCCGTTGACCGCTGCCGTCCCGATGACGGCCACCGTGCCGAAAAAACGCTTCAACGCCTTCAAACAGCGGGTGCAACAATTGATCGCATTGATGGAACGCTCCAAGACGGATATCCTCGGAGCCTGACAGGCGGTTGAAAAACCGCCCGTAGAGTCCGTGGACGGGCGGCAAAGTCAAAGAGGACTTTACCGCTGCTTGATTTTGCGAGCAAAACGACAACCGTATTTCGACCGGCAAAAGCCCGGATGGGGCATTTTCACCCACCACCCCCCCGGTCAGATCATGCTCAACGATCTGTCCCGCAGATCCGCCCTGCGGTAAAAACAGGTGGCGCGGGTTTTTCCGGTTTTCGGGTCTTTGGTGTGGCAGGCTCCGCCGCCCTGCGGTTCGACCCGGTAAACCAGGGCATCCTGATCGCAATCGGTGAGGATTTCGACCACCTTGAGAAAGTCTCCCGATGTTTCCCCCTTGGTCCAGAGTTCGTTGCGCGACGTCGACCAGAACGTGGCCATTCCTTTTGCAAAAGTCGTATCCAAAGCCTGCTCGTTGACATAGGCCAACATCAGAATCCGCCCGTCGCGCACATCCTGAACCACGGCCGGCACCAGCCCGCCGCGTTTTTCAAAGTCGATCAGCAGTTCGCTGCCCTCTTCCAACAATTTCTTATCCATAACAACAAGCTCCTTACATAATAACGTGCAAAATTTTCACGCGCAGAGTTGCACCCCCCATGGCACAGCGAGCTGTCGCCCGGACGGCGCCAGTTAAGCTCCAGGACGGATTCATGCGTCCTTTGCCATGGGGGGTGCAACTCTGCGCTGATCGACATAGCGTTTATCGCTAAAAATGTTTCGCTTTCACCATGTCCTGCGTGAACACCTTGGGCGCCGGAATCGGCACAATTCCGTCAACCCCGAGCCGCAGCAGCTTGGGAGCGAGGATATTCAGTTGCGATTCACGGATGACCACCGCCACACTGCACCAGTCCTGATTGATCACCGGGCTCACGGTCGGAGAGATCACCGACGGCAGCATTTTCTCGACCTCGGGCAGTACCGTAGCGGGAACGTCCATGAAGACCGGTTCGCGTTCGGCCTGCAGCACCGCGTCGATACAGATGCGGATGTCCTCCATTTTTTCCAGTTTGGCCGTATTCCCGACGGCGTCGCGGTTGGCGATCAGCTGCGGGTTGGAGGTAAACAGCTCGGCGACGATGATATTGCCGTTGGCCTTCAGGGTCGCCCCGGTTTCGGTGATGTCGGTAAAGGCGTCGCACTCACCCATATTCACCTTGGCTTCGGTCTTGCCCTCGCTACGCAGAATCCGGATATCGTCGAGCCCGAACAGTTCGAGCAAACGCCGCCTGGTCAGGTTGGGCAGTTCCGTGGCGATGATTTTTCCTTTGCAGTCCCCAGGCGTTTCGATCCCGAGTTCCGGCCGGGTCGCCAGCACCAGTCGCGACGGCTGGTTGGTGTGTTTGGAGAAGATAAAGTCCCCGAGCACCTCGACATCCCGCTCCATTCCGGCCTCGAACACATAATCCTTGCCGGTGATGCCGCAGTCGACGATACCGTCACGCACCTTCTGCGGCATCTCCTTGCGGTCGAGCACGCGAAATACGACGTCCTTGTCATAGGGACCCATCATTTCATACTGACGCCCTTTTTTCAGCGACCGTCCCGATTTTTCCAGCAGGCGCAAAACCTGCTCGTTGAGACTGCCGGATGGAATCCCGAAATAAAGTTTTCCCTTTTCTTTTCCGTAAGACATGACCATTTCCTTTTGACAGTAAAAAACAGACCGAACGGCAAACCGGAACGGCCGTCGCATTCTGCCAATCCGTGCCGGAAACCGCAATGAAAGATTGCTGCGTTTTCAAAACGTGGGGATTCGAACCGGAATGAGTCCGGACCGTTCAGGCGGCAAGGCCATCAGCCGGGAAGAGCGACGCGGACTCTGTTCTGCTCAAAACCTCCCGGCATTCCCGGGCGGCGATCAATTTGTATTTTCGTCAATGACCTGCGCCGGGCTGACAAAAGCCCGCCCCTTGCTCCCGGCCATCACGCACTCGATGATCGGGGGATTGACTTTCCCGGCCGCGCGCCAACGAATAACGAAGTTGGCGCCGACCCCCCCTTCCTGATCGCGCTCGGACAGGAAGAGATATTTCGTTTCCAGGGGCGCCAGCCTGACGGGCTGGGAATAAAACTCTCTGATCAGGACGCCTTTGGTATCGTAATAATCCGCTGCGGTAATGATAATTTGATTGTGCAGATCCGTGTTCCTGATAATCAGGGTGTTGGATAAATGCACCGGCACTTCCCTGGGACCGGCGATCACATTGGAATAAACCGGCACATAAACCGTCTGCCCGCTGGAGAGTGCAACCCCGGCAGCATGGAGAGTGCCCGCGAAAAAGCAGCACAAAAGCGTTAGGCAAAGCACTGTCGGCTGAAAAGATAAACACTTTCCGGTTCTCATAGCGCGGCTCGACCTCAGTCGTTTAGGGGTAAAATGCCGGGGGACGGCAGACACAATCATGCCGCCTGCCGCCGGGGATTGAGCGCTGCCCGTGATCTCGGCAAACCGTTTCAACCTCCTGCATTCTGCCAATAACAGCTTGAAAATTCAATGGATTATTTAGCCCAAACAATCCCTTGCCCGCTCCAGTCCCGCCATGGTAGGCTGACGATACTTGAGGGGATTTGTGATCTTTTTGTCTGCTGCAGTGATCCGCAGTACGCTATAAACTTGATGAAAACACGGGTCCGCTTGAGTCTGTGTTTTTTATTCAGCAAGGGCTGAAACGACACCAGAAAGCACCTCGGAACGGGTAGAGCAAAGGGCCGGAAGGTCCGGTGAAGTTGCCTTGCCCGACCGTAACCACCGCATCGACATGCCGGCAAACAATGGCTAAAAAGGATCAAAATGGGACGGAAGACCAACTATAATTTCGAGAAACGTCAAAAGGAGCTGGCCCGGCAGGCAAAACAGGAAGAAAAAAGAAAACGAAAATTTGCAGAAAAGAATCAATCCCCGGCCGAAGAAGATAACGAATAAACCGCTCTTCAACGCAACCGCCGCGAATTGGTCTTCAGACTTCGTATTCTGCCCGCCCGACAACCCACCGCCCCGACTCTATGTCTTATCGTTCACCGGCACTATCATCGCGACAACATGCCAGCAGGCAAAAGACCCGGAGGGAATTCTGGCTTCCTTAGATTTCAGCTTTGAAAAGCAGACGTTTATACGTTTTTACGAGACGCATCGAGAGGCCTTTGAAGAGGTTAAAAACACCTACATCGAAGCCATAGACACACTTCTGCAGAACGTTAACATCGGCGAAGTGACAAAAATCGAAGGGCGGGTAAAAAACAGGGCGGAGTGTATCAACAAGTTCAAACGGAAATATCAGAGCAAGCTGGAAACCGATGAACAGCCCTATGAAATCAAAGATCACCTGTCCGATCTGATCGGCATCCGCATTGTCTGCCTCTACGAAGATCAGATCAACCGGGTCGCCGATATTATCAGCCGTTATTTCAAAGTTATCGATGTCACGGATAAAATATCGGCAATTGAAAAAACGGAAGACCTGTTCGGCTACAAGGGGTTGCATATGGACCTGGAGCCGGACATGGAAAAGGCTTTTTTCGAGCAGTACCCGATCTTGGGCAACCGGCGCGTTGAAGTACAGATACGCTCATTGATGCAGGATACCTGGAGCATCCTCGATCATAAAATCAAATATAAGAAATCCATCCCCAACGATCTGAAACGCAGAATCAATGTTCTTTCGGCGTTGTTTGAACTGGCTGATCGTGAATTCAGGGAGATTCGCGATGCAACGGCCAAGCTCCTGACGCAGGAGAAAACCGTTCCGCTCAGCGAGCATGTTGCGGAAGAACACCGGAGCAGCCTTGAAAGTTCAACTTCAAGCAGTGGAAAACCCATCAACGCCTTCAATTTTTTACGCATTGCGGGCCATTTTTTCAACGATTTTGAATTCGAAGACTACAAAGTCGATAACTTTGTTCAGGATATCCTGAAACTTGACCACAATTTTTCAAAATCCGCTTTTCACAAAAGCCTGGTTATGTACTTAAAGCAGATCAAGGACTACCGCCGCGACTTCATGGCGGACAATCCTCAATCCAGCTTCAGTCCTTACACATCGATTCGGCATTGCCTTTATCTCTACGATAAAAAGACCTTCGGACGGATTTTGTCGAGGGAACCCCGAATTCGCTTCGATAGCTGGTTGAACAATATCCGCAACAGTCAAATCCCTCGCCCCGGCACAACTCCATGAGAAGGCACTGTTTGCGACAAAAACCCAGGTTGACTTGAAAGACCTGAATTCCGCCTCGCGCGCCGGTGATAAAAACAATCCGCGGAACTCATCGCCCGCCAAAGCGCAGGCGTGTTCTTGCTGTCAGTGAACTTCGTCTGCCGGGCCGGGCACAGACAATCCTGTTCCTCCTAAACCTTTCCGTTTCTGATCGGGACAAATACCCTGGATCGGCCCTTTTACCTTCACTTGCAGCGCATCAATTTGGTCCCTGCCTCAAAAAGGATTTCAACCTTCTGCGGACCGACAACCCGCTGGACGATACCGATCCCGAAAGTAGGGTGCTCAACCAGATCTTCGGCCTTGTATGCTCCCGTCATGGAATATTTTTTCACCATGTCCGGATCCAGGCTTGAACGGAGACCTTCCCAGTTTACCCGCGCACGGCCGGTGTTTGCGGAGGTTTTGCGCCGGACCTTCGTCCTGGCCCGGCTCGTCGACCGGTATTTGTGTTGCTGATGACAGATATTACATTGGACCTTCGCCGGGATGTCTCCGACCACGGCAACGACGATGTGATTCGTATTCTCGCGACATTTCGTGCAGCGGGCGACAATAGAGTCACCGGGCGCAGGTATTTTATTTTGCATAAACCTTTCCTTGTTCAATTGGTCGAGGAATGACGATAAATCCAGAGAGAGCTGGTATTTAGGGCAGGCCTGACGGTTTAAATCTCGTATAAACAGGTGAGACTGTAGGAAGCCCAGGTCGAAACAAGACCCTTATACGGCTTGGGGTAAACTTAACAATAACGCTATTTAGCTAAAAAAGATAGCGGATAGTTGCTCTTCCTCTCCTGCCGCAATACCTCCGCCACCGCGCCGACAGTGTGCGCCTCTTTTCCCGCCGACCCCGGACGAATCATCGGGCAGCATCCACGGACCGGTTGCGCGAATTCCGGAAAAGAGGCGAGAACAGCCGTGCGTACAGGTGAAAAGCGGAATTTGAACAGATAAGAAAAGATCGTTATAAGTGCTGCCGCGCCTCTTATGCCAGGGTTGATGACGCGTAATGCTCCGGGAGCAATCTGAGCTTTTGACGGCAAGCCGGTCGGCAACAATTTCGATTCGGGCTTGACTCGGTGGGTACCAGGTTTTGTATGCTGGACATCGGCATTCAACAACATCTCCGGACCAGGCACGGTGCCGGAGACTCGAACGATGGAGGACAAGGATGAAAGTCTGGTTTATCACGGGAACCTCGAAAGGCTTCGGCCGCATCTGGGCGCAAGCGGCGCTGGCACGCGGGGACAAGGTTGCGGCCGCGACGCGTCACCCCGAAGCGCTGTCCGGATTGCGCGACAAATACGGCGATAATGTGCTGCCGCTGGCCCTGGACGTCCGGGACAGAAGTGCCGCCTTTACTGCCGTGCAACAGGCTTTCGACAAGTTCGGCCGCCTGGACGTGGTGGTCAACAACGCCGGGTACGGTCACTTCGGCGCAATCGAGGAATTGAGCGAACGGGAGGCCCGCGAGCAGATGGAAGTCAATCTCTTCGGTGCGCTGTGGGTGACCCAGGCCGCACTGCCGCTTCTGCGCAAGCAGCGATCCGGGCATATTCTCCAGGTTTCGAGCATTGCCGGAGTCAATGCTTTTCCCTACCTGGGCATGTACAACGCCGGCAAATGGGCGCTGGAAGGCTTGAGCCAGGCTTTGAGCCAGGAAGTCAAGGACATGGGCATCCATGTCACGCTGATCGAACCGACCGGTTTTGCCACCGACTGGGCCGGCCCGTCGGCAATCTTCTCCGCTGAAATGCCGGCTTACGATCAAGTGCGCAGAATCAGCAGCGAACGGAGAAAACTGGCCGGCAAACCCGGCGATCCCGAGGCCACCGCCCCGGTCGTTCTCAAGCTGGTCGATATGGAGGAACCGCCCCTGCGGATCTTTTTCGGCGCAACCGCCAACCAGAGAATCCATGCCGAATACCAAAAACGCCTCGACGAATGGGACCGACACAACCTGCTCAGCATCGAAGCTCATGGAGAATAAAAGCGGAAAAGAAGACCGGTTGTTCTTTTTGTTTAAAAAATCGAACGGAATTGTGTAGTATGCCATGGGCAATCCGGCGGGAGAAATTCCACGGAACACTCAATAAGGGGCTGTAGCTCAGTTGGGAGAGCGTCGCGTTCGCAATGCGAAGGTCGTGAGTTCGATCCTCATCAGCTCCACCATCAATAACAGGCGGCCGGCTGCGATCAGCCGGCCGCCTGTGTCATATCGATGGTCCGCACGCAGGCAATTTGCCGTCGCCGACAGTTGGTCCCTGACAGGCCACCTTTTTTACCGCCATGATACGACCCATGCGCGGACACATTCCGCCTCTCGGGCGGCCGGAACGTCCACCGGGCAGCGCAAAACTTGGGCAGCCCCCGTTTCGGCGTAACCAAGCATGGGTTTCTTTGACGCGAAAGCGGCATCCGGTTGAAAAATTACCGGATGTTCCGGCAACATTGTTTTCACCTGCAGTCCCCATAAGGACCTGTTCCAACAAACCATAAATTCGTCGTCGGCCGGAAGTCTTCACTCAACCGGGCTGCTCACGCTCTTTTTCAACCCGACACATCAACGCGGAATGAGGCCAGCTACCGATCTCGGGGCTGCAGAACTCGTGTTCATCCGGACAAAGAACATTGGCGTTCGATTCAAACACGCCGAACAGCTCCGGAAGTTTGGGATCGCGCTCCGGGAACCACCACGAATGCTGGATATCGACCATCTGCGGGTTCATGACGGCAGAAAGTTTCACGCGCTGCCGGATCGAACCGAGCGGCGTCGAAATCACCGCCCAGTCCCCCTCGGCCAGGCCCAGTTTCTCAGCCGTTTCAGGATGCATGGAAACCAGCGGATCCGGCACTTTTTTACGGGCCTTTTCGATTTGCCGCTGTTCGGACTGGTACATCGGCATAAAGCGACTTCCGGTAATCAGGATCAGCGGATAGTCCTTTGCCACCTCGGGATCGCCATTCGGGCTCCATTTCGGTTCACGATAATGAGGAAACGGATCCGCGCCCAGTTCTTCGAAAATCGAGGATTTCAGCTCGACTTTCCCCGAAGGGGTGCCGAATCCGAACTTTTCATAACGCCGATACTCCCGCTTGCCGAACACCCCGCCTTGCTCCATCAGCTGCTGGAATGTCAGCCCCACCGGCTCCAGACAATGGTCGTAGACATCTGCTACGGTTTCCCAGGGCCAATCGTTTTCCTGCCCCAGCCGCAAGCCCAGTCCGCGGTAAAAGTCATAGCTGTTGCGCCGTTCGTACAGGGGGTCAACCCCCGGCGGGCAGGCCACGCAGAAGCCGCTGGTCAGCCAGAGCTCGGGAGTTTCCACGGTCGAAGCGGCGGGAAAGACATAGTCGGCGATGGCTGCGGACGGGGTCATATAGTAATCCACAACCACATAAAGCTGCAGGGCCATCAGCCCTTCAAAGACCCGTTTGGTATTGGGCAGGGCAAGCAGCGGGTTGTTGGCCAGGGTGATGGCCGCGGTGACCGGATACGGTTTACCGGTGATAATGGCATTCATAACCTCCCTGGCGTGAGCCAGGTTGGAGTGCCAGGCCTCGGGCGGGGCCATGTACCCTGCAGGCAACTTTTTGTTGGCGGCCGAGTTTCTTTCCCAGCCCGGAAAACCGAAAAACGGGTACTTGTCCGCGCCAAGCTGCTTCACCCTCTGGCTCTCGGGCAATACGTCATTGATCTCCAGATAGGTCCAGTCGCGGATTTTCCCCACGTCGCCGGCTAAACTGAAAACCTCACCGCCGGGAATCTCCAGATTGCCGGTAATGGCCCGGATAATCGCCCGGCCGCGCGCGCACTGGGTGGCATTGATGCCTTGTTTGTCGAGGCCCAGACCAAAAGGGATCACCGCCGGGCCGGAGGTGGCATACATCCTTGCTGCTTCGACGATAAGCTCAGCGGGCACCGAGGTGATTTCGGCAACCTTCTCCGGAGTATAGGACTCGACCGCGGCTTTCAGTTCTTCAAAGCCGACTGTCCAGTCGGCGACAAAATCACGGTCATACAACTCCTCCGCGATCATCAGGCGAATCCAGCCGAGCATCAGCGCCAGGTCGGTCCCGGGCCGGACCTGCAGCCACAAATCCGCTGTTTCCGCTTCTTTTGTTTTCCGGGGATCAATGACGATCAGTTTGGCGCCGTTCTTTCTGCCCTGAACGATCATCGGGTAGAGGATATTCGGATTTGATTGTGACGCGTTGCAACCCCACAAAACGATGCACCGCGCAGCCGGAATTTCGCTGCCCATGATCATGCCGCCGTACGTGGCAAATTCCGTCGCGTAGCTCGGGCACATGCAGATGGTGTTGACGCCGCAGGTGTTGGGCGAACCGAAAAGGTTGAAGAAGCGGCGGCAGTCCCAATGATAGGTTCGCTTGGTGCCGTGTGTGAAAGCCAGAGTCTCAGCCCCGTGTTGCTCCCTTAACCGCGACAACTTCGCAGCCACCTCGTCCAGGGCCTGGTCCCAGGTGATCTGCCGCCAACGGCCCTCCCCCTTTTCACCGATTCTTTTTAAAGGATAATTCAGGCGTTGCGGATGATGAAGATGATCCGCCATCAACCGGCCACGCTCGCAGATGGCTCCGCGAGTGATGGGGTGGTCCGGATCACCGGTGACTTTGACCACGTTGCCGTTCTCGATATGCAACAAAGTGCCGCAGCGCGGATGGCAAAGACCGCAATAACTTCGGCGAATTTCCTTCATCGTGGACCTCCCGTGGAAAATTTGCATTAAACACGCATATAATGCCATATTTATGCCACTTTTCAACGCATTGAACTTTAAGGGTTTCCAAAGGGAAGACTGAAAATAATTACGAAATTTCATGTTTTATGCTATGAAATATCGCAATCAAATCTTTTTTACGAAATATCGTTCAGAGGGCAAAAACATGTCGTCGGTCGACTTTTTCCGCGAAATCACTTTGCTCGTTTGCAGCAGTCTGAATATCCGCGTTTCCATAAACCGTTGCTTTGACTTCCTGCGTCGGCACCTGCCGCTCGACGATCTCTTCCTCACCATCCACGACACGCAGCTTGGAGCGATCCGCCGCATCGCCCATGCCCCCGCATCAGACAATGTTGCCGGGGATGAGATCATCCCTCTCCCCGAAGATATCTGGAAATGGGCCGGCACGCTGACGGAACCGCTGCTTCTTGATGCGACCAGGGAAACACCGCTCACCAAACGAATGGCGGGACTGGTCAAGAGAGTCGGCCATTCGGAGCTGGTCGTTCCTCTGGTCGTCGAGGCCCACCTGGTGGGGTTTCTGATCCTGCGGGCGAACGGCAATGACCGCTATCGCCGGGAACACGCAGAAATGATGCGTTCCGTTGCGGAACCGTTTGCAATTGCGTTGTCAAATACGCTTGCCCATGAAAAACTGCTTCACAATCGGGATATCCTGCTGGACGACAATTCGTTTTACCGGAAGGAGCTGACCGCCGAACTCAGCGACACCGTCGTGGGCGCCGCGACCGGCTTACGTCATGTCATGGAGGCGGTTCATCAGGTGGCCCCCCTCAACAACACGGTCCTTCTGCTCGGAGAAACGGGCGCAGGAAAGGAAATCGTTGCCAACGCCATCCACCTGGGATCACCGCGAAAAGACGGCCCCTTCATCAAAGTCAACTGCGGCGCCATTCCCGACAGCCTTATCGACAGCGAACTTTTCGGTCACGACAGGGGAGCGTTTACCGGCGCGATCGAGAATAAACGCGGGCGCTTCGAACGGGCCGGCGGGGGGACCCTGTTTCTGGACGAAATCGGCGAACTCCCCCTGTCGGCGCAGGCCCGGCTTCTCAGGGTGCTCCAGACGAAGGAGTTGGAAAGGGTGGGAGGAACGCGCACCATTCCGGTTGATATCAGGGTGATTGCCGCCACCCATCGCAACCTGGAACAAATGATTGTCGAGAACCTCTTCCGCGAGGATTTATGGTTCCGCATTAATGTTTTTCCCATTTTCATCCCGCCGCTCCGCCAACGGCGCGAGGATATCCCCGCACTGACCCGACGGTTTGTCGAAGCGAAAAGCCGGGAGATCGGCGTCCCCGCGCCCTCAATCGCACCTGGAGCCTTGGAGTCTCTGGTCCGTTATGACTGGCCCGGGAACGTGAGGGAGCTTCAGAATGTGGTGGAGCGTGAAATTATCAGGAGTCGGGGAGAAGCCTTGACCTTCGATACCCTGCCCCGACAGGATCTGCCCCCCTCTTCGCCCCCTCCGGCCGAAGATACAAAACTCCCCCTGCCGGTCAACCTCGACAAGGCGATGGCGCAGCACATTGAGGCCGTTTTAGCGGCGACAAACGGAAAGGTCAGCGGCCCGGGAGGAGCGGCGCAACTCATGGGCATAAACCCGACAACACTGAGAAGCCGGATGGCAAAACTCGGAGTCGACAGGCGGAAATCGAGACGCCCTTAACCTGGTTCAAGTATCGCTCAGCCCAGCCGCCGGGACCCTCTGCTCACGTTATGGTTGATCAGACGAGGGGAAAAACCACAACCCCGTCCTGCTTTCCTCTTCCGCAGTTACTTCGATTCTTCCCGTTCGTCACTTAGCTAGCGGCATTCACAGCTTGTTCCGCCACACGAGGAAGGGCTTTGCGGAAAGACCGCCAGAGCAAAAAGAACCAGGGCGGAAATCATGCCGATCAGGGTGCGGTGATCTTCGTGCGAGACCTGCTGCCATCTGGAGCTCAGGTCGGCCATACTGTATACGGCGTCCACGCAAAGACCCATGATCAGCGCCGACAGCATGAGTCCGGCCAGATAAACAACGGTGGCTTTTCTGCCCAGAATCTTGCTTGTCACCGACAGTGCCGCGGCATTGGTTGCCGGGCCGGTCAGCAGGAACACCATGGCGGCGCCTGGGCTCAAACCCTTGAGAACCAGCGCCGCGGCAATCGGCGTCGAGGCGGTGGCACAGACATAGAGCGGAATACCGGCAAGCAGCATCGCCGGCATGGCGACGAAGGGATTGCCCAGCCACTGCTCAACCAGTTCCGGCGTAACCAGCACGCTGATCAGGCCCGCAATCCCGATGCCGACGAAAAACCAGGCGGCGATATCGTGGAACAGATCCCCGAAGGCAAATTTCATCCCCGCGACCAGCCGCGCCCACAGACCGATCTTCTGCCGTGCCGCAGCCGGTTCGTTCTCCTGACAACGGTCGCAACTCCGTGGCGCAACCTTCGACATCGGCCCCGAGTTTTCAGTCGTGTCGGTCGCAACGGCAGAAGAACCCGAACCGAACATGCGCACCAGCTGACCGGTCAACAGTGCTGAAAAAAACGCGGCCAATGGTCTGAAAACCGCTATAAACGGATCCAGCAGCCCCCAGGTCACGGCCATCGAGTCGACCCCCGTTTCCGGAGTGGAAATCAGAAACGCGGTCGTGGCGCCCTTGCCTGCGCCCTGTTTGCGGAGACCCGCCGCGGCCGGCAGCACGCCGCAACTGCATAGCGGGATAGGCACGCCGAACAGCGCCGCTTTCAACAGGCTGGAACGGTTATCCCTGCCCAGATGGCGGGCGATGAAATCATCGGGAATAAAGGCTTTCAGCAGTCCGGCGACAAAAAAACCGAACAGCATATAGGGGGCGGAAAGACAGAGCAGGTTCCAGCTTGCGGACAGGATGTGTTCCAACATCAGCATAAAAACTCCAAAATCCCACATATGAGCACATGTTCATATGACTGGCAAAAAAGAAATCCGGTTTCTTCACCGGACCCGGTTGCCGCTTATTCGTTGACGTGCTGCAGTCCCTGCTCCAGCAGGCTTGAAATGTGCTGGTCGTCAAGGCTGTAAAACACGTTTTTCCCCTCCTTGCGATACTTGACGATTTTCTGCCCCCGCAAAACGCGCAACTGGTGACTCACCGCCGAAGAACTCATATTGAGCAGGCCGGCAAGATCGCAGACGCACAGTTCGGAAAAGGTCAGGGCGTGAAGAATTCGCACCCGGGTCGAATCCCCCAGGGCCTTGAACAGTTCCGCCAGTTCGAGCAGAGTCTCCTCCGGCTCCAGCCGGGACAGCACAACCGCCACCGTTTCCGAGTGAACGCATTCCGCCTGGCAGATATCATCGTCAACCATCACAAAGCCTCACACTTGAACATATGTTCAATTATCGTCCTATTTTCGAGCATGTCAACCGCTGATTTTCCATCTGCACGCAACAGTCACCCGCTTGCGCGTGCCGTTTTCTGCCGGACTGCCCAAAAAGATGATATGCCCGGCCGGAAAACGGCCCCTGACTTTGGGCAGCGGTTGCTTTTATGCGGCCAGCACAGCTTCACAACACTGAGGTGAAGACCTGAAGGAGAATGCTGCCGGGGAGAAATGAGAAAGCAGGCAGCCGACCGGTCCTGCGTATCTGAAAACCGGAAAAAAGGTATCCAAGCCGTTTCGGCCGGAACATTCCACCGGTCAATCCTGAACATGCAGCTTTTTGATGGCTCCCTGCAGGGTTGACAGCTGATAGGGTTTCTGCAGGAATCCCGCCATCCCCTTACCGACGAATTTCTGGGTAATCTCCTGGGCATTATAACCGCTGCTCATGATCACCTTAACTTCCGGATTGATGCGGCGAAGTTCGCGGAACGCTTCTTCGCCGTCCATGTGCGGCATGGTCAAATCCATCAGAACAAACAGGATCTCTTTCTGACGGTTCTGATAAACCTCCAAAGCTTTTCGACCGTCCGCCGCGGTCAGGACCTCGAAACCGAAGGTTTCAAGCATACTTTTCCCCAAGCTGCGCATGGCCTCTTCGTCGTCCACCAGCAAAACGGTTCCGGACAGTTCCAAAGGCTCGGCCGTATCAACCTCGTCGTAAAGAAGCGCAGGCAACTCCGAAGCGGGAAAGAGCGTTTTGATCGTCGTTCCCTTCCCGACCTCGCTATAGACTTTAATCGCCCCTTTATGGCCGCGGACAATTCCGAGAACCGAAGACATGCCCAGACCGCGACCGGTAAACTTCGTCGTATAAAAGGGGTCGAAGATCCTGGACATCATCTTCTTGCTGATACCGCAGCCGGTGTCCGCCACTTCAAGATAGACATACATCCCTTCGGGCAAGCCCTCGTCCAGCCAGACTTCGCTGAGGTAATGACGGTCGCAGTCCATACATCCCGTTGAGACGGCGATGAGACCGCTTCTGTCCCCGATCGCATCCGAGGCATTGATGACCAGATTCATGATGATCTGTCGCATCTGGGTCGCATCGGCCTGAATGCTGGGCAGATGTTCATTCAGATCGTAGCGCAGCACGGCTTTTTTCGAGATCGAGACGGAGAGCATGTATTCCATTTCCCGGATCAGATGAGACAGGTCAATCGGTTCCACCACAAATTTGCCGCGCCCGGAGTAGGCGAGCATCTGATTGGTCAGATCCGAGGCTTTTCTGGCCGCCTGCCTGATCTCCACCAAATGCTCCATGGCCGGCGCGTCCTTGGCCAGCTTCATGTTCGCCAGATCGCTGTGGCCGAGAATCACCATCAGGATATTGTTGAAGTCGTGGGCGATTCCTCCGGCCAGAACCCCCAAGCTTTCCAGCTTTTGCGCATGAAGCATCTGCCGCTCCAATTGTTCCTGTTTTTCCAGCATCCTGACGCGTTCGCTGATGTCGCGAACCGTTGCCAGAACGTATGTCCTGCCTTGCCACTGGATCAGCGAAGCGCTGACTTCAACCGGTATTTCGTCTCCGGACTTCTTGATGTGCCGGGTTTCAAAAGCCATCCGCCCGGACTCTTCAAGATGGTCGATGATGCCCTCCTGGGCAAGCCGTTGCAGTTCCTCCCGGGGAGTGATGTCGGCCGGCGACAAACGCAAAAACTCCTCGCGGCTGTAACCGTAGTTTTCAATGGCCCGCTGATTCACTTCGACAAAAGTGGAAATCCCATCCTCGTATCGCTCATGTAAAAAGACGGCATCGTTCTGATTGTTCATCAGGGTACGGTACTTTTCCTCACTGGATGAGAGATCGGCCTCGACTCTTTCCCGGGCGGAAATTTCCACCCTGAGGTCGTTGACTGTCTGGACCAGGTTGTCTGTTTGTTTGTTCAGGGCGACACTGAGGGTCTGTTTGCGAATGTAAAGCCGGATCATCAGCGCCAGAAGACTGCTGACAAAAAAAATGCTGACGCCGAAGAACAGGGCCAGGGGGAAAATCTGGTTGTGAATATAACCGGTATCGACGACCAGGCTCAGAATTGCCTGTCCCGTGTATGAATAGGGAATGGTCGTGGAAAGAGTATCCAGGTATGCGGAGCTTGATGGCGAATGAAACGCACCGAGGACAAAGCCATTGTCCATCGTCAGGGTTATTTCGGCAATATGATCCGTCTGCTGCTCGCCCCATTCCTGAATCAGGGAGGTGACGGATGTGTAATTTTTCTCTTGCAGTTTCTCCAGGATGACATGATGAAGGAAATCCATATCCTTCCGGCTTTTCGCCGTGAGTTCCTGAGTTTGAGCGCTGTAAATGAAACTGACGGCGCTCCAGGCGATGACAATCTGAATCAGGCAGGCGCAAGCAAAACCGATCCAGTATTTGGCGTGAATTCCTTTAACCCCGGTGGATGTCATTCCATTAAGCCTTGTTGTTTTAAATTTTCAAGGATCGTGCGTAACGAGTCGTATGCCGAATCGTCTACTGCGGCAAAACCGCTGATGGTGGGTTTAATCGCACGCATGATCTCCAGGCCGCGTTCAGAGTCGTTCAGTTTCAAAAAGGCCGCCTGGATTTCGGCCGATATTCTTGCGGAGAGATGGCTGCTCGCCACAAACAGATGCTCTGCGACCGGCGGCGTCTCTGCCAGTTTTTTCAGACCTTTTTCCCGATATGTGTGGAATACGTCTTCCTTGACGCTGCCGGCGATAAAATCTCCGGCCAGGACCCCCAACGCCACATCTTCGTGCGTTTTCAGGAACCGATAGCGCTGTGCGGTGATGATTTCGGGGTTTTCCCGCAGCAGCACATATGCCGGCAACATAAAGCCCATGGTTGAATGTGAATCGACAAAGGCGAACTCCCCCGTTTTTAATTCATCCAATGATTCACATGGACACTCCCGCCTGGTGAAAATAATCCCCATAGAGGTTGGCTTCCCGTCGACCTCCTGGACGGCGATCAGTTTTTTGGGGCCATACAATGCCCGCATCTGGACATAACCGACCGGCCCCATATACGCGATGTCAAGTTGATCGCGGCCGACGGCATCGATATGTTCCTGATAGCTCGTGCCGATTCTCAGCTGGACCTTTTGCCCCAGTTCCCGGGACAGGTATTCGGCGAGCGGGGAAAATTTTTCCTGGATAATGGAAACGGAGTGCAAGGGGTGCACCCCCAGAGTCAAGACATCCTGGGCGCGGGAAGGAGAATTGCAGGCAAACAGAACCGCCCATAAAAAGAGGAAACCGACACCTGTGGTTTTCATGGAACCCTCTCCCGGAGAAAAAACACCTCCGCGACAATCTAGCCGACATTATTGAGCGAGTCAAAAAATATCCCGCGACAGCGGCACGTTTCCGCGGCTATCGCCGCCCTGATCATCATTCCCGCAGGGTAAAAAGTTACCGCTGTTCAAGTTGCAGAAATGAACTGGCCGCGTTCCAACAATTAAGTTCCATTTGCGCTCATGCCGCCGGCCGAACCGCCGGACTTCCCGCCCGGCCGACGCATGAAAAAGCGGGCAACCGAAAGGCCGCCCGCTGGGCTTGCAGGTCATCGGGAACCGATGAATGCGGAATCTCAATGACCGGCCATGATCGCGGCCACATCCGCCTCGACCTCGCCGATCGGTTTGATATCGAAGTTCTCGACCAGAACCTTGGCCACGTTCGGCGACAGGAAGGCCGGCAACGTCGGTCCCAGGCGGATGTGCTTGACACCCAGGGCCAGCAGGGCCAACAGCACCACCACCGCTTTCTGTTCGTACCAGGCGATGTCGTAGGAAATCGGCAGATCGTTGATGTCGTCCAGCTCGAACACCTCTTTCAGCTTCAATGCAATATAGGCCAACGAGTAGGAATCGTTACACTGCCCGGCATCGAGCACCCGCGGGATACCGCCGATATCGCCGAGGTCGAGCTTGTTGTAGCGATACTTGGCGCATCCCGCAGTAAGGATGACCGAATCCTGCGGCAGGGCCGCGGCCACGTCGGTAAAATAGCTGCGGCCGGCTTGACGGCCGTCGCATCCGGCCATGACCACGAAGCGCTTGATCGCACCCGTCTTGACCGCCTCGACCACTTTGTCGGCCAGAGCCATGACCTGGGCGTGAGCGAACCCGCCGACGATCTCGCCGCGTTCGATTTCGACCGGCGGCGCGCAGGTTTTGGCCTGTTCGATGATTTCCGAAAAATCCTTGCTGCCGCCTTCGGCGCGCTCGGGGATATGCCTGGCGCCCGGCCAGCCGGCCATGCCGGTGGTGTAGATGCGGTCACGGTAAGCGTCCCTGACCGGGGTGATGCAGTTGGTGGTCATCAGGATCGGACCGTTGAACGAGGCGAATTCCTTGTCCTGTTTCCACCAGGCGTTGCCGTAGTTGCCGACGAAGTGCGCGTACTTCTTGAACGCCGGGTAATAGTTGGCCGGCAGCATTTCACTGTGGGTGTAAACATCCACGCCGCTGCCCTCGGTCTGCTTGAGCAGCTCCTCCATATCCTTGAGGTCGTGACCGGAGATCAGGACGCCGGGATTGCCGCGCACGCCGATGTTGACCCTGGTGATTTCCGGGCTGCCGTAGGTCGAAGTGTTGGCCTCGTCGAGCAGGGCCATGGCGGTGACCGCCACCTCGCCGCATTTGAGCACCTGGGCGATCATCTCGTCGACGCTCAATTCGCGGGTTGTGCCGGCGAGTGCCGAAACCATGAAGGCGTAGATTTCCGCCTTCTGGAAGCCGAGCATGGCGGCATGATCGGTATAGGCCGCCATGCCTTTCAGCCCATAAATCAGCAGTTCGCGCAATGAACGCACATCCTCGTTGGGTTGCGACAACACGCCGACCTCGACCGCTTTGGCGGCGTATTCGGCTTCACTGCCGTTCCAGTTGACCACGTCGGCGTCGCTGCTGAAACCGATGGTCAGCTTCAGGGCGTCGCGCTTGGCGATCGTTTCCCTGATCAGCGCCGTAAAACGGTCGTTGTCGAAATTGGCGTTGGTGATCGTGGCGAACAACGCCTGGCAGATGAACAGGCCGATCGAGTTGTCCAGCTGATTCCGCTGCTGCGCTTCCTCGGCCACAACCGCCAGCCCCTTCAGGTTGTAGACCAGCAGATCCTGCAACCCGGCGGTGTCCGCCTTTTTCCCGCAAACTCCCGCCATGGTGCAACCCGTGCCCTTTGCCGTTTCCTGACATTGAAAACAAAACATACTCATGGACCTCTCTCCTTTTGCTGGGGTAAAAAAACTGTGTGCCCGAAATATTTCACAAGCCGAAAGTAAAAAAATTGATCCGGATCAAATTACGATAAAAAAAGTCATATTTTTAAAAATTAATCCCCGCCGCCATGACATTATCCCTTTCGCGAGAATCGCGCCGGCGGCTCCCCCGGCCCGCGTCGACACGACAGGCGATGGATCAGTGGCTGAACTGATCGATCATCGGAATCAGATATTGGTAATCCTGATAGCGCAAAGCGCTGTGCCAGTGTCCGGACGCCATGCCGATCCCAACCCCGCCGACATAGAGGGTCAACAGGACCAGCGGGAAAACCCAGCGCGGCAGCGGCTTGCGCAAACCGCGTACCGACATGGCCAGAGAATTGTGCGGGCAGGCCTCGACGCAACTCAGGCAGCCGGTACACTCGGCGTTCATGACGCTGCTCCGGCTATGGACACTGATCTGCGACGGGCAGGTCCGGGTGCATTCCCGGCAATCGGTGCAGGTTGTCGTATCGCGCCGGATTTTAAAGGGGCTGGCCAGACTGACCAGGCCGAGCAAAGCGCCGTAAGGGCAGAGGTAACGGCACCAGAAATTTTTAATGAACAGCGACAGCACGGTCACGACCGTCAACACGATCAGTGTCGTCAGCGACATCCGGGTGAAAAATTGCAGCATTTTCACATCGCTGACGGCCCAGTACGGTGTTTTCAGAAAAGCGGAGATGGCGGCAGCGGGCATATCGATCAGCACGATTTTGACAAAAAAAGCCAACAGCGCATATTTCGCCCCGCGCAACAGCACATCCAGCCGGCGCCACAGGGTCAGCGAGCGGCCGAACAACCGGTTGCCCAGCTTCCAGACCCCTTCCGACAGCGTCCCCACCGGACAGAGCCACGAGCAAAAGGATTTCTTCGCCACCAGACTCATGGCCAGAAAAGTCAGCAGCAGCACCAGCGCCGCCGGATGCAGGACATCGAACTGTCCGCTGCTCAACCACAGTTTCAGGCCGGCCAAAGCGCCGATGGGCAGGAACCCGTCGACGCCGGTCGGCCGCGTCACATACGGGCCGGCTCCGTTGCTGGTGAAATGCTGCACAAAGAGACCGAAACGGATCCCGAGATACAACACCCAGAGCAAAAAACCCCATTGGATGAGGCCGCGCCAAAACGTTATCTGCTGCCGGTTGATCGTCATTATTCAGCCACCTGTCGGAAGTCGCAACACGGATAAAAAACACTGTCGCCCGGAACCGCGGACCCTGTTCCCGGAGCAACAGCGAAAACGACCTCATCAATGCCACAAATCGCGGGAAATAAAATTGATGCAGATCAAATCCGGACGATTCAGGTTCGCTTTTCGCAATTGCCGCGCGGCACCAGGACGGCCGGGATGACGGCAACATACCGGCGGCAATAGTCCCGGGCGGCATTAATATTTTCAATTTATAACAAAAAAAGTTATATTTTTGACCTGGATCAATTTACTTTCCCTCTCCTTGGCGTAAAGTGCCCTCGAACACGAAAGGAGAAGAACATGCCGACAACGACCCTGCATAAAGATATGACGGTCAAGGAAGTTCTGAAGCGCTGGCCCGAAACCCTGGATGTTTTCGTCGCCAACGGGTTCGAAAATTTCCGCGAGAAAAAACAGCTTGATGCGGTTGCCGCGTTCCTTAAACTGGAACGGGCGGCACAGGCCAAGCACTACGACCTGGACAATTTCCTCGCCCGGCTGCAGGAGAAAATCGACGAACGGCTCAACCCGGCCGACGTCACCCTGAAGACAACTCAGCAGGGACGGCAGCAGCGTCAACGTCGCCGGACTGCTCCCCTGCCCGGTGCGGCTGCCCCTGCTGGAAGCCTTCGACGCCTTTATCGAGAGCTACAGCCGCAGCAGCGGCCACAGCGTCAGTTACAAACTCGAAGCGGCCTCGGTCGGAGCGGACTGGATTGAAGAGAATATCAAACGCATCGAAAACGCCGCTGAACTGCCCGAAATTTTCCTGTCCGCGGGCTTCGAAACCTTTTTCGACCGCCGGGCCATCGGCCGGTTCAAGGAGCAAGGGGTTTTCACCGACCTGAGCGGCGAGCGGGTCAATCCCGATTTTGCCGCCATCGACATCAAGGACCCGTTGCGGCACTATTCGATCATCGCCGCGGTCCCGGCGGTCTTCATGGTCAATCACGATGTCCGCGGCGAGCTCCCGGTCCCGCGCACCTGGGACGATCTGCTGCGCCCCGAATATGAACAGCAGGTGGCCCTGCCGGTCGGCGATTTCGACCTGTTCAACGCCATTCTGCTGGCCATTTACAAAGAACACGGCGAAGCGGGCGTCGAGAAACTCGGGCGCAGCATGCTGAAATCGATGCACCCGTCGCAGATGGTCAAGAACGCCAAGCGCGTCGCCGAGGAAAAACCTTTGGTCACCATCATGCCCTACTTCTTCACCCGCATGGCGCGCATGGTGCAAAGCCTGGAGATCGTCTGGCCCGAAGACGGCGCGGTCTTAAGCCCCATTTTCATGCTCAGCCGCGGCGACAGCCTGGACAAGTCCGGCCCGATTGCGGAATTTCTGTCCGGCCGGGCGGTCGGCGAAATTCTTTCCCACAAGGGCCTTTTCCCGTCGCTCCATCCCGAGGTCGACAATCGGCTGGACTTTCCCCACCCGTGGAAATGGATCGGCTGGGACTATATCTACCGGCACGACATCGGCGCCCTGATTCAGCAGACCAACCGGCTGTTTGAAGATTCGATGAACGCGACGCAACCGACATCAAAAGACAACGTGAGCAGGTGAAACCATGAGATTCCTAACCATATCCGGACCGCCTTCTGCGGGCAAAACCTCGGTCATCCTGCGGGTGATTGAAGCACTGCAGGCCCGAGAGAGAAAGATCGGCGTGGTCAAATTCGACTGTCTGCTGACCGACGACGACCAACGCTATGCGGCCAAAGGGGTGCTGGTCAAAAAAGGGCTTTCCGGCGCACTCTGCCCGGACCATTATTTTGTCAGCAACATCGAAGCCTGCGTCGCCTGGGGCCGCGAGAACGGCTGCGAATACCTGATCAGCGAAAGCGCCGGACTGTGCAACCGCTGCTCGCCGCACATCAACGCCATCACCGCGGTCTGCGTGATCGACAACTTAAGCGGCATCAACACCCCGCGCAAGATCGGACCGATGCTGAAATCGGCGGATATCGTGGTAATCACCAAGGGGGATATCGTCTCCCAGGCCGAACGCGAAGTCTTCGCCTCGCGGGTCAAACAGGTCAATCCCGGCGCGGTGATCATGCATGTCAACGGCATCACCGGCCAGGGCGCCTTCGAACTGACCAGCCTGTTCGAAGAAGCCTCGGACATCGACACCCTGAAAGGCAAAACCCTGCGTTTTTCCATGCCCTCGGCGCTCTGTTCCTACTGTCTGGGCGAAACCCGCATCGGCGAAGAACACCAGACCGGCAATGTGCGCAAAATGGACCTGTGACAACCGCTGAAATCATGCACCAGGATGGCACAGATAAAATTGTTGACAGACCATTGATTGAGCAAAAGCTGTCCCGTAACGGCTCCAGGCAAGGACGAAATTTATGCAAGATACCGCGCTGTTTCATAAACCGTTAGAGCAACTGTTCGAAGAGCATCCTTACATCGAGGATTTCCTTACCTCGTTCGGCCTCGAAATCGAAACGAACAGGGCCGGCAGCCTGGAGGGCTACCTGAACAACCTCGACCCCGATCTGCTCGAGGATCTCGGCCTCGGCAGCGAACAACTCCGCAGCAGCCTGGATGATTTTCTGGCCGGGATGCTGGCGCTCCGGAGCCCGCTGGACCAGGTTGAGTCCCTGACCATCATCGGCGGCCGCAACAAGAGCGGTGAGGAGGAAGACATCGAACTGACTTTACGCCCCGGCGAAGTCATCTGCATTGTCGGTCCGACCGGCTCGGGTAAAAGTCGCCTGCTGGCCGATATCGAATGGGTGGCTCAGGGGGACACCCCGACCGGGCGCAAAATCCTGATCAATGATCAGGTGCCCGACGCCAAATGGCGCTTTTCAACGGAACACAAACTGGTCGCCCAACTGTCGCAGAACATGAACTTCGTCATGGACCTGTCGGCGGAGGAATTCGTGCGTATGCATGCCGAAAGCCGGATGCTCCCCGACGCGGCGGAAAAAGTCCGGCAAATCCTGCGGCAGGCCAATGAACTGGCCGGAGAAAAGTTTCGTTACGACACGCCGGTCACTGCGCTCTCCGGCGGGCAGTCCCGCGCGCTGATGATCGCCGACATGGCGTTTCTAAGCAAATCCCCGATCGTGCTGATCGACGAAATCGAGAACGCCGGCATCGATCGCAAAAAGGCCCTGGAACTGCTGGTGCGCGAGGAGAAAATCATCCTCATGGCCACCCATGATCCGATCCTGGCGCTGATGGGGGATCGCAGGCTGGTAATCAAAAACGGCGGTATCGCCAAACTCATCGAGTCGTGCGACAGCGAACGGAAAAATCTGCACAAGCTGGAAGAACTGGACAACAAACTGCTGGAGTTAAGAAACCGGATTCGCTCCGGCGACCGGCTGGAACGGATATAAGGAGACCGACAGATGCACGACGGATGTAGCGGCCGTTTCAACAACGGCGCCCAGATTGTCGACAAATTGCGGCAAATGGGGTTCAGCTCTTTTGCCATGCCGGTAGCGGTAGCAATAAAATGCACCGGCTGTGAAACCCTTTTCACCATGCAAACCATGGAAGCTCGTTGCGACAACTGCGGTATGGTTTACGGGGTGACTCCCTGCCATGCCGCGGATCCGGCGAGTATTCAGCCGGCAGGGATCGATTACTGAGATGCCGAGGCGGATTCCGGCACCTCAGCGCATGGAGTTGGCGGCCAGATCGCTGATGACACCCCAGAGAACGGTCTTAATCCGCTCTTCGACAGGGTCGAACTGAATCCCGATATGATGTTTGCGCTGCGCTTCTGGCCGGCCTTTTTCCACCCAGCACACTTTACCCCTCAAGTCCATATCCTGCTTCAGCTTCGGCAGGGAAAACTCGATTGAGATGGCCGATCCCACCCGCGGCACCGGGTGCTCGGGGGCGATTTCAACACAGGCCCCCTCCATGCTGAGGTTGACGAAATGCCCGGGGCACTGCTGACGGCTGTATTTCAACCGGGCGCTGACCGGCCCTTCGAACTGACAACGGTAATGGTCCCGGGCTCCGGTCATCATCCCCTGCAGAATCGACAGAAACTGCTCGATACTGCGCCGGCTCTCCGCCGAAGCGCCCTGATTGGACTGCAGGGCGTTACGTTCGTCAATGACTTCGTCCAGCAGGCGGCGATAGCGAAAAAAACGCTTGAGTAAATCATTACGGTCGAAGGTGAAGCCGTTGGCCGAAACCAGGACGTTGCGCACCGGGACTTCGGCTCCGCAGTGCTCGCACCGGATCGACGAAATTTCCGCCAGCAGCGCTGAGCTGATGTATTTGTCACAGGCGCTGCATTTCATAATCAGCATAGCTTCACCTCGACTTTTCGGCGGCTTGCCGTTCGTGTTCAGACAAGCCCCTGTTCATTATGAAAAACTTCCTGGTCGCGGAACCGCTCTTTGATCCTGAGAATCTCATCAAGGTTATCCACAAACAGTTCGACCATCAGCGGTTCAAAATGCTTGCCGGCCTCTTCCTGTAACACGGAAAGCGCTCTTTCCACCGGCCAGGCCTGCTTGTAAGGCCGCTCGGAGGTCAAAGCGTCAAACACATCGCTGATCGCGGCAATGCGCGCGGCAACCGGGATCGCATCTCCGACCATACCGTGGGGATAGCCGCTGCCGTCCCATTTTTCGTGGTGGTAGAGGGCGGTTTCGCGCGCCAAGGTAATCAGTTTGGAATCGTGAGAGCCGATGATCCGGGCACCGATCTTCGGATGTTGTTTCATGACCGCCCACTCTTCCCGGCTGAGCTTGCCCGGTTTCAGCAGGATGCTGTCGGGGATGCCGATCTTGCCGATATCGTGCATGGTGCTGGCATACAGCAACAATTCGGAAAAGTCCCGCCCCAACCCCCTTTTCGCGGCCAGCAGGCTGCAGGTATGGCTCATCCGTTTGACGTGCGCTCCGGTTTCGTTGTCCCGCAACTCCCCGGCCGCCCCCAGGCGCAGGACAATTTCGAATTGCGTTTCCTGGATCTCCTTGGTCCGCCTGAGGACTTCATTCTCCAGCAAATCGGCCCTGAGCACCTGCCGGGTGTAATACAAACGGGTTTGCAGAGTGTTTTTGATCCGCAGGACAACTTCCCAATCCTCAAAAGGTTTGGTGAGAAAGTCCTTTGCGCCGGCGGCCAGCGCCTGCTGCCGGGTCTCCTGGTCGGTCTGCGCCGTCAGTACGATGACCGGCAGAAACTCGTCGATGACGCTTTTCTGCAATTGCTGCAGAACCTCGATACCCGACATGCCGGGCATGCGGATATCCAGCAGAATCAGATCAAACCGATGCTGCCGGTACAGTCCCAAAACCTCGCCCGGCTTGGTTGTCGAATAAACCTCGGCAAAATCCTCTTCTTCGAGAATCGCTTCCAGCAAGGCGACGTTGGCCGGGTTGTCGTCGACAATCAGAATCTTGGCGTCACGGATATCGGCCAGGGCCGTGTGCGTGACCAGATCATCCAGATCGAACGCGGTATTAATCATTCCTTCTCCAGCACCGTCGTTAAAGTTTGCCGCAACAGGTCGATATCCACGGGCTTCGTCAGGTAACCGTCAAAACCCAGCTTGCCGACTTTCTGTCGCGTAGACTCCATGGCATCGGCACTCACCACGACGACAGGGACGAATGCCGTGGTTTTATGCGCCTTCAATTGCCGATAAACTTCATAACCGTCGATTCCGGGCAGATTGAGGTCCAGCAGTACGACATCCGGGACCTGTTCCCGCACCGCAGACAGCCCATCTTCTCCGCTTCTCGCCACATCCACCCGGAAGCCGCCCAGATCGGCAACGGCATTCCGGATAAACAATATGTTGGTCGGATTGTCCTCGATATACAGAATCCGCTTCTTCGCCCCCTGTCGGTCCGGGATCATAATGCCCGGAGCGGTTGTTTCTTCCTCCGCCGCCGCAACTGCGACGGCAACAGTTTCCTGCACATGCTCGGCAGTCGGCAGCTTGAACCAGAATGAACTGCCTTGGCCCGGCAGGCTCTCGAAACCGATTTCACCGCCCATCTTTTCGATCAGCTGCTTGGTGATCGACATGCCGATGCCGGTCCCTTCGACATCCTCCGGGTTTTCGACCGTCCGCACGAAAGGAGTAAAGATATCAGCCTGTTTTTCCAGGGGGATTCCGATACCGTTGTCCTTGACCGCGATCCGCAGGAAACCGCCGTCGGTCTCGGCATGAATATCCACCCGGCCACCGGTTCTGTTGTATTTTACCGCATTCGACAGCAAATTGATGAGCACCTGCTTCAACCGGGTCTCGTCCGCCAACAGCGGCGGCAGCGGGTTCGCGGTTCGATCCGCCACCGTTACCGACCTGGCGGCGGCCAGTTGTCCGACCAGCGCGATGCAGTCGTTCAGCACGATCTTCGGATCAACTTTTTCCGGGGACAACGAGAATTCCCCCGCTTCGATTTTAGCCAGATCGAGGATTTCGTTGATCAACCGCAGCAAATGATTCCCGGCCGATCGGATTTGCTGCGCCATCTCCTTTTGCTTGTCGCTGAGCGGGTGTTTCCTGCTCTTCAGCATCAGTTGGGAGAACCCGTTGATGGCGTTCAGCGGGGTCCGCAACTCGTGGCTCATGCGCGAAAGAAAATCCGACTTGGCCCTGTTGGCCTGCTCCGCCTGGCGCTGAGCCCGCCTGAGCGCAGAGATATTTTCCTTCACGGCCACGTAGTTGGTCACTTCTCCACGCTGGTTTTTGAGCGGGGCGATCAGCACGCTTTCCTCGTAAAATTCACCGTTTTTCTTTTTATTCACGAACTCGCCGCGCCATATATTCCCGGCGGTAACCGTCTTCCACAGGTCCTGAAAACACTCCTCCGGCGTTTCGCCCGACTTCAGGAAACGCGGATTCTCTCCGATCACTTCTTTGGCACGGTATCCCGTGATCCGTTCAAATGCCGGATTCACGTATTCGATGACTCCGTCGGTATCGGTCACCACGACACTGCTGGGGGATTGTTCGATCACCATTTGCAGGTTTCCGGCCTGTTCTTCGGCCTGTTTACGCGCGGTGATGTCGCGGGAACTGAGGATATAGCCGCAGGAACGATCTTCCTTTTCGAACTTCTGGATAAAGGATTCCAGCACTCGGTAGGTCCCGTCCCCGGCCAGGACCCGGTACTCCACCGGCCGGGTCTGTCCATACCGCTCGGACAGGGTCCGGATATCGACATAGGTCAGATCCTCGGCATGAATGAGTTCCCGCACGTTGCGGCCCGCAAACGTCTGTGGCGGATGTCTCAGAACCTTGGCCGCGGAAGGGCTGGTATAGGAGATGACCCCGTTCTCGTCGATGATGGTGATGACATCGGAAATGTTCTCGATCAGCCGGCGGTAATGACGCTCACTCTTGATGAGCGTGAGCTGCGCTTTTTTTCGCTCCAGAATCTGCTCTTCCAAAGCAGCGGTACGTTCCCGGACCTTTTCTTCAAGTTGTTCCTTGGCCTCCAGCAACGCGTTTTCCGCCTGCTTTTTAGCTGTGATATCCAGGCTGTATTCGATCATCTGCACCATTTTCCCGTGCGCATCGAAGACCGGATAACCATGCACCTCGACGATGGTTTCCCGCCCCTGAGCATCTTGATGCACATGTTCAAGAGCGACCGCTTGTCCGGTTTTTTTGACGATCTGAAGCGGGCAGGGATGCTCTTTCTGCGAACATGGAGAATCCTGCTGATGAGTCAAGGCATGGCAGGTTATCGAGCTCTCCTGTTCAACCAGGCCGGCCGCCGAATTGGCCAAGACGATCCGATAACTCTCCGCATCGATAACATAAAAAGGATGAGCCAACGACTCGATGATATTGAACAGAAATTCCGCCTGTTCGGTGATGTGCTGTTCCTTCTGCTTCCGCTCGGCAACTTCACGTTCCAGTTCCGTCGTCCGTCTCTGCACCTTCAGTTCGAGATTCTCATTGCTGGCGATCAATTGCTGTTGATATTGCTGGCGTTCCAGCAGAATCTTACGGCTCGACTGCAAAATCATGAAGCCGAGCAGCAATGTGAAACCCAGGGACGCCGCCGTGGAAATCAGCTTGACCCGGCCGAACATTCCGGTGGCGGCCGTGTAAACCTTCCGGATGCGCTCCTTTTCCTGCTGACTTTCATAATAAAGGCGATTCGAATTCTCCAGCAACCTGACGAAAAACGGTTCGATCCCCTTATAGAAATTGCTTGTTTTTCTTATAGTTTCAGCGATTTTCAGAACATTTCCGGTTTTGATATCGGCAACTTTGTTCCTGACCAGGGCTTCAAATTCTCTGACGATATCATCCAGTTCCGTCAGTTTCGCCCGTATTTCGATAACGTCCAGGTTGATCCGTTGGGGATTGTAGTTGCTATAGGCCAGTGTGCGCTTGATGATTTCCTCATTGCCGAAATTGACCGGATAAGCTTCGACTTTTACCCCGCCTTTCTCGATCACGCCGAGGATGTCGGCGATCTCCCCTGCTTTCAGCCCAACCAGCTCCATGTCCCTGGACATGGCCCCAAGGCTGTTGGCATTCGACATTTCCTGTAACTTGACGTTGATCTCCAGCAGATTCTTCTGCAGCAGATTGGCAAGTTCGAGTTTGACCTGTTCGTTCTCCTGCAACCGTTGCAGATACTCCAGACGCCGTTCCAGTAGCCCGTGCCCGATATTCAAACCCGTCAGGCTGACCAGAAACACCGCCAGAAGCAAGGCGATCTGGGCGATTATGTTTTTGTGAAACAACCGCATCCACACCACCTAATCGACCAGTCCGTATTTTCGAAAAATATTCCGCCCGGTGGCCGAAGCGGCAAGGTGCATCATTTTCCGGGCCAGAAGCGGATTCCGGCTGTACTTCAGCAACCCCATGACCAAAGGCCGTTTGCCGTCTTCCGTCGCGGCCACGGCAGACAACAATTCCACTTTTCCCTGATTCTCGGGCAAAAACGCAGCGGCTCTCCAGTTCATCACCAGGTCGGCACTGCCGTCTCTGATCGCCTTTGCCAGCCCTTTGGAATCGGTTGTCATATACAGGGAATTTTCGACCACCCGTTCATAAATCCCCTCGCGCAGCAATAGTCTTCGCGTTTCATGACCGACGGCTCCGGCCTCGGGGCTGCCGATGACAACATTCAAATTCTTGTCCAGCAAAGACCTGACATCCGCGGCGATATGGCGCGGGTTACCCGGCGCGACGAAAAGGACCGCTTCATTATGGCCCACCTGCCGGGTATCGATGACGACGCCTGCCCGGCTCAGCTGGTTGACATAGGTCACGCTGCCGGGGAAAAAAATATCGCCGATTTCATTCACCTGCACCGATCGGAGCAAATGCCCTGATCCTCCGTAGGTGATCTTGACCCGGCATTGCTCCTGTTCTTCCAGCAGTGCACTGAGTTCCAGAACCGGCTGCACCATGGTCATGCCGCAATAGATCAGGATGTCGGGACGACCCGTATTCTCCGGCAGCGGATATTTTTCCACCTCGCAGCCGGACATCAACAACAACAGGCAAATCGGAAGGATTAAAAAAGCATATTTCATAAAAAAATCCATATTAAATTTAATAAATAATAATTTTTTTTCTTCCTGATGGCAAGAACTTAAACCGCAAAAATGAAAAATCGGTGAAAACCTTAAGGTCTGCACCGCAGCGGCATAAAACGTAGACGGGTTGCGTTGACACAAAACAAAATATTGCAGCGGGTCGGGCAATCTGTTTTCAACCGGGGGAACTCGTAGCCGGAAAGACCGGGAGCCGGTGCTCCGGCAGGAAAAGCCGTCGCACCGTCGCGCAACGGCAGGATAAACATTGTCAATTCCGGCACCGATGAGGTATCACTGTTATACGATTGATTCCCGACCTGTCCGTTGTTCTTCAAGCAAGGAGTTCGATATGAATTTTTCCGCCTTCCATCCGCCGCGGCGCACCCTGATGGGACCAGGACCTTCCGATGTCAATCCCCGGGTACTGGAAGCCCTTTCCCGTCCGACCATCGGGCATCTCGACCCCGAATTCATCCGCATGATGGATGAGTTAAAGGCGTTGTTGCAGTATGCGTTCCAGACTGAAAACAAAATGACCATGCCGGTGTCGGCTCCCGGATCGGCCGGGATGGAATGCTGCTTTGTCAATCTGGTCGAACCGGGGGATCAGGTCGTCGTCTGCCAGAACGGCGTTTTCGGCGGCCGGATGAAAGAGAATGTCATTCGCTGCGGCGGCGAGGTCATCCCGGTGGACGACGAATGGGGGCATGCCGTCGATCCGGCCAAGCTGGAGAGCGCGTTAGCGACCCACCCGCAGGCCAAAATCGTCGCCTTCGTCCATGCCGAAACCTCGACCGGCGCACTGTCCGATGCAAAAAGGCTGGTTGAGCTGGCCCACCGGCACGATTGCCTGACAATCGTCGATACGGTCACCTCTTTAGGCGGGGTTCCGGTACTGGTCGACGAGTGGCGGATCGATGCCGTCTATTCCGGATCGCAGAAATGCCTGTCCTGCATTCCGGGTTTGGCGCCGGTCAGTTTCAATACCGCCGCCCTGGCAAAAATCGCCGGCCGGAAAACGCCGGTGCAAAGCTGGTTTCTTGATCTCAACCTGGTCATGAGTTATTGGGGCGGGGGCGCACAACGGGCCTATCATCATACGGCGCCGGTCAACTCCCTGTATGCTTTGCATGAAGCCCTGCTCATGCTGCACGAAGAAGGGCTGGAAACGGCCTGGGAGCGGCATCGACAGAACCATTTGGCCCTGCGCGCCGGAGTGGAAGCCATGGGACTGCGGTTTGTTGCCGCCGCGGGCGAACGCCTCCCGCAACTCAATACCGTCAGCATTCCCGCCGGCATCGATGATGCCGCGGTGCGAAGCAAACTGCTGCAGGACTATAATCTGGAAATCGGGGCCGGATTGGGAAGCCTGGCCGGAAAGGCCTGGCGCATCGGCTTGATGGGGGACGGCAGCAACAAGACCAACGTCCTGCACTGCCTGGGCGCGCTGGATGCGACCTTGACCGCACTGGGCGCCGGGATTCATTCCGGAGTCGCCGTCAAGGCAGCCGCCGCCGCATACGCCTGATGCAGGGCAAACGCAAAACCGGGCAGCGGATTGGACCCGCTGCCCGGCCGTTCAACAGCAATCGTTTGATCTTTCCGGTGGTCAGGCTTCTTCGGCGTTGACAACGACCTTCAGCTCGGCGACAACCCCGGCGTCAAGCTTGATCGCGACCTGATGCTCACCCAGGGACTTGATCGGTTCGCCGAGTTGAATTTTCTTGCGCTCGATCTCGACCCCCGCTTCCTGCAATTTAACTTCGATATCCATCGACGTCACCGAACCGAAAAGTTTCCCTTCCTCGCTGGCGCGCTGGGTAAAATCACAGGTTACTTTTTCGATTCGCGCCTTGATCGCTTCGGCGTCTTTGGTTACTTTTTCCAGTTTGCGCGCCAACTGGCGTTTCTGGTGTTCCAGTTCTTTGACATTGCGCTGATCGGCAACAGCGGCCAATCCTTGCGGGACCAGATAATTTCTGGCGTATCCGGCTTTGACGCTGACGACGTCACCGATGATTCCCAAGCCATCCACATTTTCCCTTAAAATAACGTTGGTATTCATCTATTTCCTCCAATAAATGGGTTCGAGTTCAAAAATTTTTCTGTCTGGGCCGACGGAAATCGATCCACAGATCAAACACCCCGACACTGGTTACTACAATCGGCAGCGGGTTGAGCACAACCAGCAACACATAAATCAACCCCTTGACCGCCGGGGGATAGGTCTTTCGCCGCAGGAAACTGTTGACCACAGCCATCCCCTGAAAAAAATAGAGCGGCAGCAGAACCACCAGCAGATTGCGACCAACCGCAGCGAATGGGGGCAGAGGCACCAGCAAAGAAAACCCGGCCGCGATCAAAACCCAGATAAGAACGGGCGGCAAGCGCCACTGGGCAAAAGAACGGCCCGGAATCCGGTAGCGGTTCTTTTTTAAGCTCTGCAACAGCAGCAGGCAAAGCACCTGAACCGCCATGACCGCAGCAAAGTACAGCCCGTAAACACTGCCGCGGATAAAGTCGGCCAGATTTCCGGTCACGTTCTGCATGTCCCGCAACTGCGCTTCGCTTAAGCCGGCATCCCGGTAAATCTGCATGGCCTGGTCAACTTCGGCCTGAATCATCTGGTCGACCAGCGTTTGAAAATTCATGCCGCCGACAAGCAGGGTCAAAACAACGATGGCTCCGGTGACGGCCGCCGCCCCTGTGCAGGCATACAACAGCGCTTTATCCCAGGCGAGCCGACGATGCAGAAAAAAAGGCAGCAGCAGCGAACCGATCCCGAACATGCCCAGATAAGCGACCAGGGTGTAGACCGTCGCCAGTTGCAGCAACAACAGGCTGGTCACCACAACCACGATCAGCCCCTGACGCAAACCGAAACGCATACTCAGGTACGCGGCGGCAAGGGGAGTCAGCAGGTTGAAGAATGCTCCGGAGGGACCGATCCAGTTGACTCCCAACAAGCACAGCAGAGTCACTCCGACCCCTGCCGCTGTAAATAGAACGGTCTGCCCTTTCATCTGCGGTCAGAAACTTGCCCCTTAAAGAGAGTGCGAAGCGGTGTAAGGCAATAAGGCAATTTGCCGTGCATTTTTAATCGCCTCGGCGATTTGGCGCTGATGCGTCGCACAGGTGCCGGAAATCCGCCGCGGCACGATCTTGCCCCGCTCGGTCAAATAGTAGCGCAGATTTTCCACATCCTTGTAATCAATTTTCAAATTTTTATCGGCACAATAACGGCAGATCTTACGCCGGCCGAAACGGCGGCGCGGGGCGGCGCTTGAAGTGGGACGGCTCGAATGTTCGTTGGACATATATATCTTCTCCTCAATGAGCTGAAAGTTTACTCTTCTTCCTTGGCGGATGCGGTCTCGGCGGTTTCTTCCTCAACGGCCGGCTCTTCTTCTGCGGCGGTCTCGACAGCGGGGAATTCTCCGTCAAGCTTGAGCGTCAGAAAACGCAGCACCTTTTCGTCCAACCGCAGGCGGCGTTCAAATTCGGCGATGATCTGTGGTTCCGCCCGAAAAAAGGTCTGTACATAGCAACCGCGTTCAGCCTTTTTGATGGGATAGGCCAGTTTTCTGACTCCCCAGTTATCCAGCTTGTGAATTTCGGCGCCCTGTTCGGTGAGCACCGCCTGAAATTTTTCCACCAGCGCCGTCAGCTCTTCGCCGGCGACATCCGGGTGGACAATGTAGAGTGACTCGTAGTTTCTCATTAATTTTTTCTCCTCTCGGACTGACAGCCCCGAAATTTTTTCGGAGCAAGGATTTTTCGGCTCCCCACGAGCGCGAACGAAACATAGATTCTTATCATAAGCGAAAAAACCTTTCAAGCTCTTTCAGTAAAGTCAGCCGGACCTGAACCCCTTGTTGTGCGGGCTGATATCGCCGGCTTTCAATAAAGCAAAACGCGAGAGTATCGGGCCGACCAATTCAAAAAAAACCGTTGCCGCCAGGACCACGGGCAAAAGCGTGTCTTTCAGCTCCGGAAGGCGCTGGGCGGCCAGCAAAACCATCCCGATCGCAACTCCCGCCTGCGGCATCAGTGCGATTCCTATCCAGCGCGTCATTCGCTCGTCCGCACCAATCAGTTGACAGGTCAGCCCGCCCCCTGCTATGCGGCCGATGCTGCGCAGCAGAATATAAGCCAGTCCGATCGAGCCGACCTGCAAAAGCGACTGCACTTGCAAGGCCGCTCCGGCAAGCAGGAAGAAAAGAATTAAAAACGGCCATTCCACCCGCTCAAGAGCATGAAAGGGTCGTTCGCAATGCCGGGCGAAATTCGCCACCACAACCCCCATGACCAGAGCCGACAGCAGATAGGATACCTCCAGCCAAACCGCCAGCCCCGCACACAGCATGACCATCCCCAAAGCTTCGGCCTGGGTGGCTTCTCCCGGCCGGATGCGACCGGTCAGAAAAGCCATGGGAAAACCCAGCAATACCCCCAGCAGCAGACCTCCGCCCACCTCTCGCATACCGTCGGTCAGGCATTGAACCGCCCCGCCATCTCCCGATAAAGACTGCACGACGACCATGGCAAAACTGAACACGATCAAGCCCCAGGTATCGTCTATCGCGACTATTCCCAGCAACGCGTCGGTGAATTTCCCTTTAGCCTCGTACTCGCGCACGACATCCACGGTCGCAGCCGGGGCCGTGGCCGTTGCGATCGCAGCCAGCAGCAGCGCGGCCTCAAGCCCGACGCCGGAGACATAAAGTCCGCCAAAAACGACCAGTGCGGTTACGGCCACGGCCCCCAGGGAGATCAACAGGACCGAACGCCCCAGCCTGGAAAAATTGAGGCGCGTCATTTTTTGCCCGAGGAGAAAGCCGACCATGGACAGGGCGATATTGGTCAACACCGGGAACCAGCGTTCCGTGAAGGCCGGCAGCCAGTCGAGCACGGAAGGCCCGATTGCAAAGCCCGCCAGCAACAACAAAGTCACGCGCGGCAGAGGAGTATGCCGCCCGACCAGATCGGCAATCAGGCCGAGCAAAAACAAGCCGCCGAAGGTGATCAGAATCTGCGCGATAACATGATTTTCCGCCATTGTCGACCCGTTGCGAATCGGAATGCTCAAACCGGAAGAAACGGCCTACCCGATGGCTTACCTGATAAAGTATAGTCCAAATTTCAACCGCTTCAGGAAAGAAACGGCGACAGCGGCGCAGCCGGACTCGTGACCGGCGCTATCGGCCGGAGTAACAGCCGACGGAATACCCCCTGCAGGCCGGATTAACAGCCGAAATCAGGGGGTGTTTTCTGCTTCCCCGGTTTTACAGGCAAGCAGGAAGGTACGGTTTCGGCTTGCGGGATTGCGTCTGGGCGGGGGTTCTTTCCCAGCCCCATTAAACATTAAAGCGGAAATGCATCACGTCGCCGTCAACCACCCGATAGTCTTTCCCCTCGAGCCGGAGCAGCCCCTGCTCCCTGGCCCCGGCCTCACCGCCGGAGTTGACATAATCGTCATACGCCGTCACCTCGGCGCGGATGAACCCTTTCTCGAAATCGGTATGGATCACCCCGGCGGCCTGCGGCGCCAAAGCCCCGTCTTTTACCGTCCATGCCTTGACTTCCTTCGGCCCGGCGGTGAAATAGGTGATCAAACCGAGCAGCTTGTAGCCGGCATGTATCATCTGGTCAAGACCCGATTCCTCCAGCCCCAGATCCTGCAGAAACTCGTTTTTCTCCTCGGGCGCAAGCTCGGCGATTTCGGCTTCGATTTTGCCGCAGATGGTCACCAGTTCCGCTTGCTCGCTCAGGGCATGGTCGCGGACGCTCTGCACAAAAGGATGCGTCCCGGCAAGATCATCCTCGGCAACATTGGCGACATAAAGAACCGGCTTTATGGTAATCAGATGCAGTTCGGCCGCAACTTGCCGCTCTTCCTTGTCCAGTTCGACCGAACGCGCCGCTTTTCCCTCATTTAAAGCCCGGGCCAGCTTATCCAGCACCTGCATTTCGAACTGCAGCTTCTTGTCTCCGCTCTTCGCTTGCTTTTGCCCCCGTTGCGTCCGTTTATCGATGGTTTCGAGATCAGCCAGATTCAGTTCGGTCTGAATGACTTCGATGTCACGCAGCGGGTCGATGGCGCCATCGACATGGACCACGTTTTCATCGTCGAAGCAGCGCACGATATGGGCGATGGCATCGACCTGTCGGATATGTCCGAGGAACTGGTTCCCCAAACCTTCGCCCTTGCTCGCCCCCCGCACCAGTCCGGCAATGTCGACAAACTCCATCGCCGTCGGGATGATGGCCTTCGGCCTGACGATATCCGCCAGGCGCTCCAGGCGCCGATCCGGCACGGAGACCACTCCGACATTCGGCTCGATGGTGCAGAACGGATAATTCGCCGCTTCCGCCCCGGCCGAGGTAATGGCATTAAAAATGGTTGATTTACCAACGTTCGGCAGGCCCACGATACCGCATTTGAAGCCCATAACTGTTTCCTTCCAACAAACGACGAGTCAGCCGCCAAGCGACCAAGAAACAAACCCAAAAAACAGCAAGTCTCCCCCGGTCAAACCGGGGGCTTTAGCGATTGCCAGCCCCTCAAAGGGGCGGTAACGCAATCTTCAAAACCAAAAACACGTCTTGCCGTCATTCCCGCGCAGGCGGGAATCCAGAGATCTATTGCCGGACCAGGCGCTTCCGCCACTCCCGCCTGCGCGGGAGTGACGGAAAAGGAAAATTCCCGTATTGGTTCATATTCCCGGAACCGTCAAACTTTTTGGGTCCCCCGGCAAAGCTGGGGGATTACTCTTTGTATTTAACGCTGAGCGTGAGAGAGCGTTGAGGTCGCAGAGCAAAGCAGAAATGAATTTTGCGGCTCGACCCCGGCCGGCTGATTGCGGTTTCGACTATCCGGCCGGCTCACCGTCTCAGCGTAAAATTGTTTTCGATTCCGGCTCTCCTGGTGTTCTTGACGACCTGGTAGTTATCGGTCAGTGATTTTTCTCCAAAAGAACGATAGCCGGGTCGTAACTGACCCGGCTATCGGAACGCTCCATTTTCGGCAGAACGAACGTCTTAAACCAGCAACGGGGCTATAACCAGCGACACAACACTCATCAGTTTGATCAGAATATTCATCGCCGGACCGGAAGTGTCTTTGAAGGGGTCGCCGACGGTATCGCCGATAACCGCGGCGGCATGGGCTTCGCCGCCCTTGCCTTCGCCTTCGAGCTGACCGCTTTCGATGTATTTTTTGGCGTTGTCCCAGGCCCCGCCGCCGTTGGACATCATCAGCGCCAACAGCACCCCGGCGACGGTCGCACCGGCGAGCATGCCGCCCAGAGCTTCCTTACCGAGGATAAAGCCGATCAGAACCGGAGCAATGACCGCCACGATGCCGGGCAGAATCATCTCTTTCAACGCCGCGCGAGCGGAAATATCCACACACCGCTGGGAATCGGGCTTCACCCCTTCCTTACCTTCCAGCAACCCTTCGGTTTCACGGAACTGGCGCCGGATTTCATCAACCATGGCACCGGCCGCGCGGCCGACACTGGTCATGGTCAGCGCCCCGATGAAGAACGGCAGGACACCGCCGATCAACAGGCCGATGACCACCATCGGATTAATCAGGTTGATGGCTTCCAGGCCGACCGTCGTCGCATAAGCGGAAAACAGGGCCAGGGCGGTCAGAGCGGCCGAACCGATGGCGAAACCCTTGCCGATCGCCGCGGTGGTATTGCCGATGGCATCCAGACCGTCGGTGATCTTACGCACATCGGGACCCAATCCGGCCATTTCCGAAATGCCCCCGGCGTTGTCGGCAATCGGGCCATAGGCATCGACGGTCATGGTCACGCCGACAGTCGCCAGCATGCCGACGGCCGCGATACCGATGCCGTACAGGCCGGCGCAGTAATTGGCGATAAAAATCCCGACCGCGATAATGATGACCGGCAGCGCGGTCGATTCCAGCCCCACAGCCAGACCATGAATGATATTGGTTGCCGGACCGGTCTTGCTGGCTTCGGCAATACGGGCCACCGGAGCATGAGCGGTGTAATATTCGGTGATCTGTCCGATCGCGATACCGGCCAAAGTCCCGGCGAGAATCGCCCAGAAAATACCGCTGTTGAGACCGGCCACTTTAATGTAGATGAAGGCGGCGACCAGAAAACCGGCGGCCGCAACGAAAGTGGTGTAATGCAACGCCTTGGCCGGATCCGTACCTTTGAGCAGCTTCATCGAAGCAATCCCGAGAACGGAAAAAACCAGCCCGATCATGGCCAGTGCCAGCGGCAACAGCATGGCGCTGGCCTGCACTGCGGCGCCGACACCCAGTTTGGCCAGCAGTTCGGGACCGGCGGCAGCGGCAATAGCCATGGTGGCGATGATCGAACCGACATAGGATTCGAAAATATCAGCCCCCATACCCGCCGTATCACCGACGCAGTCGCCGACATTGTCGGCAATGACCCCCGGGTTACGCGGATCGTCTTCCGGGATCCCGGCTTCAACCTTACCGACCAGGTCGGCACCGACATCGGCCGCTTTGGTGTAGATCCCGCCGCCGACCCGGGCAAACAGCGCAATCGAGGACGCCCCCATGGCGAAGCCGTTGATATATTTGGCGGTTTCCGGACTACCGCCGAAGAAGATATAGGCGACGCCGATCCCGACGAGGCCCAGGGAGGCAACGGCCAGCCCCATAACGGCGCCGCCGTTGAAAGACACCTCCAGGGCTCGCGCCTGGCCATGGGCGCGGGCCGCTTCAGAGGTTCTGACATTGGCCCGGGTCGCCGATTTCATGCCGATAAACCCGCAGGTCATCGAGCAGATCGCACCACCCAGAAAGGCAAGAGCCGTCTGAAAGCTCATGGCGATGGAGATCAGGATAAAGACCACAACGATGAAAATCGCCAGCACGCGGTATTCCCGGCCCAGGAATGCCATTGCGCCGGCATGGATATCATCCGAAATTTCATGCATCTTTTCGTCACCGATCGGCTGTGCCTTGACAATGTTGTAAAGCACAATCGCGATCACAAATCCGACCACTCCCAGGACAGGAGCCCACATTTGCAGTTGCATCTGTTCCTTGCCTCTCTTTTTAGTGTGTGTTGAAAGTTAATCTTCCAGGTTGAAGTTATTGAATTTATTCATTCCCACGGAAACGCCGTCACGCAAAATCGTTTCGAGCGCAGCAACTGCGCCCTCAAGCAGGCGCGGGAGTTGTTTTTGTTCGGTGCCGCTGAATCCGCTCAACACATGCGCGGTGATATTATCATGCTCCGGACGGCCGATACCGACCCGGAGCCGCACGAAATCCCGCGAACCGAGCACGGCGACGATATCCTTAAGCCCGTTATGGCCGCCGTGACCGCCGCCGTCGCGGATACGCAAACGGCCGAAAGGCAAATCCAGATCGTCATAAACGACAATCAAATCCTCCGGTCCAAGACCGAGAGATTGGTACGCGGCATTGACGCTGACGCCGCTGCGATTCATGAAAGTCTGCGGCAGCAGCAGGGTGGCCTGCTCAGTCTCCAGACGGCCGACGCCGTAAAAGCCCTGGTAGCCCCTCTTCTTGACCTGAATCCGGTGCCGGCGCGCAAGTTCGTCAACCACCATAAAACCGACGTTATGCCGCGTGGCCCGATATTTGTCACCAGGATTGCCCAATCCGACGAGCAGTTTCACAACCAGACCGCCGCAAGATTATTCGGCAGCAGCCTCTTCTCCACCCGCGACGGCTTCGGAGCCCTCAACGTCCCCTTCTTCCGTCTCCTCGACTTCCGCCTTCTGTCCGACAACGGTTATAACCGTGAAGTTCACGTCATAAACAAGCTCGACATCGTCAGCAACGTTCACTTCCTCGATATGTACGGTATCACCGATCTCCAGAGCGGTCACATCAATGTCGATCGACTGGGGCACCGCGGTCGGCAGGCAGAAAACTTCCAGTTCTTTCCGGATGACCTCCAGGGAACCGCCCATCTTCTGCCCCGCAGAGGTACCGACGATATTGACCGGAACCATGAAGGAGGCCTTCTCCTGCAGGTTGATGATATGGAAGTCGGCGCAGATCATCTCCCGCCGCAGCGGATGGATATCGGCATCCTTCAAAACCACAACCTTGCCGTCGACTTCCGCCGCCCCCTTGAGGGTGATCAGAGTATTCCAGCCCCCTTCACCGGAGACGGCATCTTCCAACTCTTTACCGTCAACGCTGATCCTGCGGGTTTCCAAACCTTTCCCGTAGACAACGGCAGGCAGTTTCCCCACAGCACGTAATTTTCGCGCGACGCCCTTGCCGCTCTTTTCTCGAAGTTCAACATTGAGATTTACTTGAGCCATCTATTTATCCTCCATTAATCGGGTCATTTTGGCTTCTTTATGTCTTTAATTCTCAAACAAACAGCGAGCTGACCGATTCGGCATTATTGATCCGCCGGATCGCCTCGGCCAGCAAATGGCTGACCGTAAGCCGCTGCAGCCGATCGCATTGCTTCTGTTTGTCCAGTATCGGTATGGTATCGGTCAAAAAGATCTTCTTGATCGGACTGGCGTTTATTCTGTCCAGCGCCGGTCCGGAAAGCACCCCATGCGTCGCACAGGCATAAACCTCGACCGCGCCCTTTTCCTGCAAAGCAGCGGCTGCGGTACACAGCGTTCCGGCCGTATCGATCATATCATCAATAATGACGCAAGTCTTGTCCTTAACGTCACCGATGATGTGCATGACCTCGGAGACATTGGGTCCGCTCCGCCGCTTATCGATAATGGCCAGGCCGGCATCCAGACGTTTGGCGAAAGCCCTGGCCCGCTCGGTTCCGCCGGCATCCGGCGACACGATGACCAACTCGCCGAAACCTTGATTGCGGATTTCATCCAGCATCACCGGGGCGGCGTATAAATGATCGACCGGGATATCGAAAAAACCCTGAATCTGCCCGGCATGCAGATCCATGGTCAACATGCGGTTGATTCCGGCCACGGACATCAGATCGGCCACCAGCTTGGCGGTAATCGGCGCGCGCGGGGCGACTTTGCGATCCTGCCTGGCATACCCGAAGTAGGGCACAACGGCATTGATACGCCCCGCCGAAGCCCTTTTCAGCGCATCGACCATCACCAGCAGTTCCATCAGATTGGTATTGGCGGGCGAACAGGTCGACTGAATGACGTAGACGTCGCGACCGCGGACATTCTCGCCGATCTCGACCATAACCTCGCCGTCGGAAAAAGTTCTGACCTTGGCATTCCCCAAAGGCACGGATAAATGACGGCAGATATCGCGGGCCAAAGGCTCGTTGGCGTTGCCGGTAAAAACTTTATACATGGTTATGGTCCCTTAACTCAGGCTGAGAAAACACAAAAGGCCCGGGCGAATACAAACGCAATTCACCAAGCCTCCAATTCAAGCCGACCGCGGCACGCCTGAGCGTTCCCGCGCTACGGCCGATATTTCAACTGGCTGGGGCGGCAGGATTCGCCCACTCTGTCGCCGCCGTCACGGCGACTCCGGCGTCGGCTCCCCTGCGCTCGCTGCCGCGGACATCCGGTCCGCTGTTCCGACATTCAGTCGGCGCTCGCTCCGCTTCGAATCCTGAAAGAAACGTTGCAGCTAAAACTTAACTGGCTGGGGCGGCAGGATTCGAACCTGCGGATGCCGGAATCAAAATCCGGTGCCTTACCGCTTGGCGACGCCCCATTAACAGTCTTTTAAAACTTTTAAAACGACAAAACTTGATGCTCGGCAATCACTCCCGAGGCCACACGAAATCGGCCGTTTCTACCTGAGTTGGTGGCCGATGTCAACCCCGGCCGTCCCCGCTTGCAGCGGTGCTACCGGAAAAACCGACCAATCGGTCTCAGCCGCCAGAACCCGACCTGCGGTTGCGGCTGCTGAAAGCGTCTCGAACACACCGAAAACCGTCGCTCCGCTGCCGGACATCAAGGCGCCCAACGCCCCCTGTTCCAGCAGGCGCTGTTTCATCACTCCGATCAGCGGACAGCGCGGCAAGGCCGCCGACTCCAGATCATTGTGCAGGGCCGCGCACAAATCCCTCCGGGTCACGACAGAAAACCTTGGAAGGTTAGCTAGTTCCCCCCCTCTTGTCAACTGCAAACTTTGGTAAATTTCCGCCGTGGAAAGAGCGATTCCAGGGTTCACCAACAGATAGGCAACCGCAGGCAAAGGCGGCAACGCCTGCAGTTCCGTACCGATACCGGTGGCCCAGGCCGGCGACCGGAAAATAAAAAACGGGACGTCTGCGCCCAACCCTCCACCGAGGCGGCACAGATGCTCGGTTTGCAGGTTCAAACCAAGCATCTCGTTCAGCCCCGACATCACCGCGGCAGCATCGGACGATCCCCCGCCCAACCCGGCGGCGACCGGGATGCGCTTGACGATTTCGATCTCAAGGCCCGGAGCATTGTCGACCCGTTCCAACATCAAACGCGCTGCGCGCGCCGCGATATTTTCTTCGCCGGGCCGGAGCTGCACACCGTCACAGCGCACTCGCACCCCGGGCGGTCCGCCGAGCCGAAGCCGGATTTCATCGGACAAACTGACGCGCTGCAACGCCATCGCCAGTTCATGATAACCGTCCCGGCGGCGGCCCAACACATGAAGACACAAATTGATTTTCGCCGGGGCGTATAAAGAAACGGTCTGCATAAGGCTCAACATCCTCCAAAAAAAGCAATTTGACGCAACCCCGCGCGCCTGTCAAGTCGCTGACTTATTGCTCCGGCGGATAACTATTCCATCATCCCCGCATGCGCCACGTCACCCTCGCATGACTCTATCGCGGCGGGGAGCCGTGCCTTCACAACTTAAAACAGTTCCGGCTTCCCGCCTTCGCGGGATCACGCCCGGGCAACTTCTTTCACTGCCTATTCACCGGAACAATAAATAAAACCCAGGTTCAGTTCATGATAAAAGACGGCTCAAAAGGCGAAAATAAACAGACAGAACAAGGTTGTAAAAAACAGCAGAAAACAAATCCCTCCATGGCAGATTTTCGCCACTGCGGGCCAAGAGTAGCCATTAAAAATTTCACAACAACCTAAAAAGGTGCAAGACCCTTTACGTAAGTCACTGTTTTCACAATTACGAAAAATAAAAAAACATGATTTTAAAAATGGCACCATCTTTGCCCTTATGGAAATTTTATAAAAATAGAATTCCATTTGATAAAGAAATATTTTCTTCAGCTTAAAAAATGACTCGTTCCCGATTTTTCAACAAATTTATGAGATACGGATTCATTGTTCTGGTTCTGCTGACACTGGGTATCGGCACTCCGGTTGAAGCTTATCCGATACAGATCAGAATAGATGCGTTGGCGGCTCCGAACTCAACCAAGCATCTGGTTGCCGCCTATCTGACGAAACTCCTGAAAGAACGCTCGCACGGACGCATCAAGGCAGACATCGTGCGGCACGAAGGAAATACATCCGGTATCGACGAAACCGTCTCTGCGCTGACAGCGGGCAAAATACAGATGGCAATTCCAGCGATCGACAGTTTCTGCCGAATCACGGAAGAGATCAAAATCTACGAGATTCCTTTCCTCTATCGCAACCGTGAACATTTGCACCGCGTGATTGACGATCGGGTCGGAGAAGGGTTGATCAACAAAACCGCTTATCCCGCTTTCGAGCAGCTCGGGGTCTGGGAGAAAGGCACCAATCACATTGTGATGAAGACTGCGCCGGGCGACTCGGGAGGGCTGCCCGAAAAAATGATTGCCGGGAGGTTACAGCCGGGACCCGCCACGCTTTTTCGCTCTCTGTCCTCCTGTGCTCCGGTCGCTGTCCGGACGCGACAACCTTTTTTCTGGCGCGAGGCGACGCTCCCCGAGGCGCTGACACTTATTGATGACCTGGACATAACGGATATCATCCTCTCCGGTCACAGTGTTTCCGGTTGCGTCCTGATCGCGGATAAAGCGTTCTGGTCCACTTTGCCGGACGACATCAGAATCATCATCGCCGAAGCCATCAAAGATGCCACTCTTTACGCCCGGGAACTGGCACAACAAAAAGACGACGAAGCCCTGGCTCGAATACTCAGCCGAAGCGGGGTAAAGGTTCATTGCTGGAACCGGCAGACCCAGCAGCAGTGGCGCACCGCCATGCTGCATCAATACGGCAGCAGCAACAATTATGCTGCCGGGGAAAAGGATTTAATTGATCGGGTTGCCCATTATCACCGGGTCAATTAGATATTTTAACGTTGCCATGGTGGCAACATTGCACACTCAATCTTTTTTAGTAGAGGAGAGCAAGATGAGCAGAAACAAATTGATTCTGGCAAGTCTGTTGGTGGCGGTCGCTTTTGTCGCTTCCGCAACGATCGCATCGGCCGCGCCGATCGTGATCAAGTTTTCCCATGTTGTCGCCGAAAACACCCCCAAAGGCCAGATGGCGATCAAATTCAAGGAACTGGTCGACCAGCGTTTGGGCGGCAAGGTGGTGGTCGAAGTGTTTCCCAACTCCCAGCTGTTCGGCGACAACAAAGTGCTCGAAGCCATGATTCTCGGCGACGTGCAGCTGGCTGCGCCGTCCCTGTCGAAATTCCAGAAATACACCCAATCGCTGCAGATCTTCGACCTGCCCTTCCTGTTCAGGGACATGGCTGCGGTGGAAAAATTCCAGCAGGGCCCGGTCGGCCAGAAAATGCTGATGTCGATGAAGAAAAAAGGCCTGATCGGCCTCGGTTACCTGCACAACGGCATGAAGCAGCTCTCCGCCAGCGATCCGCTGCGGGTGCCGGCCGACGCCAAAGGCAAGAAATTCCGCATCATGACCTCCGACGTCCTCGCGGCCCAGTTCGAAGCCGTCGATGCGATGCCGCTGAAGAAGCCGTTCTCCGAAGTTTTCACCCTGCTCCAGACCAAAGCCATCGACGGGCAGGAAAACACCTGGTCCAACATCTACTCGAAAAAATTCTTTGAGGTCCAACCCTACATTACCGAATCCAACCACGGCGTTCTCGATTACCTGGTGATCACGTCCGCCGAGTTCTGGCTGGGCCTGCCGGACGACACCCGGACCGCAGTGAAAACCGCGCTGGACGAAGCGATTGCCTTCGGCAACAAAATCTCCGAGCAAAAGGCCATTCAGGATCGGCAGAAGATCATCGACTCGAAGCGGTCGAAAATCATCGAGCTGACCGATGCCGAGCGGCAGCAATGGGTGGATGCCATGAAGCCGGTGTGGAAACAGTTCGAAAAAGAGATCGGCAAGGAGTACATCGATGCCGCGGTGGCGTCGAACTGATTCCGCAATGTCCCACGGGCCTCGGCAACGAGGCCCGTCAGTCTTTTATTTTTATGGCTCAGATGAGGTTTGAATATGTTTAGCCGGATAATTAACCGCATAGAAGAAGCGATCATTGCGCTTCTTCTGGCGGCAATGACCCTGCTGGTCTTTGTCGAAGTGGTGCTGCGCTTCGGTTTCGGGCAGGGCATTATGTGGGCCCAGGAGGTCACGCTGCACCTGTCCGCCTGGCTGGTGCTGTTCGGTGTGTCTTACGGGATTAAAGTCGGCTCCCACATCGGGGTCGATGCCCTGGTCAAGATTCTGCCGACCAACGTGCGGCGGGTGATCAGCGGCATTGCCGTCATCGCCTGCCTGACCTACTGCGGACTGTTCATGAAAGGGGCCTGGGTCTACCTGTCCAAGATCCAGATGATCGGCATCGAAATGGAGGACCTGCCGGTCCCCAAGTGGATCGCCCACAGCATTCTGTTTATCGGCATGGTCCTGATGGCGATCCGGCTGCTGATTCTCCTGGTGAATATATTCAGGGGCAAAACCGACGGCTTCAAGCTGGCCGATGAAGCCAAGGAAAGCATGCATCTGGCCGAAGAAGCCAAGGCCGGCCAAGGAGGTGAATCGGCATGACAACCGCTGCCCTGTTTATCATTCTGCTGCTGTGCCTGCTGACCGGCATGCCCATCGCTTTCGCCCTGGGGCTCTCCAGCATCACGACGATCCTCGTTTTTTCCAACGATTCCCTGGCCTCGATCGCGCTGAAACTGTTTGAGGCCGAATCGGAGCATTACACCCTGCTTGCCATCCCGTTCTTTATTTTGTCGTCGACCTTTCTGTCGACCGGGGGGGTGGCCAACCGGATCATCAATTTCGCCATCGACTGCGTCGGCTGGATTCGCGGCGGCCTGGCCATGGCCTCGGTGCTGGCCTGCATGATCTTTGCCGCGGTGTCCGGGTCGTCCCCGGCCACGGTGGCCGCCATCGGTTCGATCGTCATCGTCGGCATGGTCAAGGCCGGCTATCCCGAATCGCTGGCGGCCGGGGTCATCACCAACGCCGGCACCCTGGGCATCCTGATCCCGCCGTCGATCGTCATGCTGGTCTATGCCGCGGCCACCGAAGAATCGGCGGCACGCCTGTTCATGGCCGGGTTTCTGCCCGGCCTGCTCATGGGCAGCATGCTGATGGTCATCATTTACATCGTGGCCCGGATCAAGGGGCTGCCGGCGCAACCCTGGGTCGGCTTCAGAAGCCTGGTGCGTTCGAGCATCAGCGCCGGCTGGGGTCTGATGCTGATCGTCATCGTCCTCGGCTCGATCTACGGCGGCATCGCCAGCCCGACCGAGGCCGCGGCCGTTTCGGCCGTCTACGCCTATTTCATCGCCATCTTCATCTACCGCGACATGGGGCCGCTCAAGGGGATTCCGTGGAAGAAGGATGCCAACGAGTCCCTCGGCAGCAGCATCGTCCGCAACCTGCTCCTGACCCTGACCGCGATCCCGAAATCGGTCTTTCATGCGGATACGCACAAGGTCTTTCGCGACGCCTCCAAGGTGTCGATCATGCTGCTGTTCATCATCGGCAACGCCATGCTCTTCGCTCACGTGCTGACCACCGAGCGGATTCCGCACCATCTGGCCGAAATCATCGTCGGCTGGGGCTTGCCCGCCTGGGGCTTCCTGATCGTGGTCAATATCCTGCTGCTGATCGCCGGCAACTTCATGGAACCCTCGGCGATCCTGCTGATCATGGCGCCGATCCTGTTCCCGATTGCCGTCCAGCTGGGGATCGACCCGATCCATCTCGGGGTCATCATGGTCGTCAACATGGAGATCGGCATGATCACCCCGCCGGTCGGGCTCAACCTGTTCGTCACCGCCGGCATTACCGGGCACAATATCACCTGGGTGCTCAAGGCCGCGCTGCCCTGGCTGCTGGTGCTGCTGACCTTCCTGGTCCTGATCACCTACATCCCGCAGATCTCGCTCTGGCTGCCGGAATACATCGATTACCTCAAAGGCTATTGAGCCGTAGCGCCCGGCTCGACATATCCATGACCTTCCAGCGGGCTGCTCTGCAGCCCGCTTTTTTTATTTCATTCTGCGACCGCAAGCGACGGCTGTGTTAAAGTTGAGTTTCACCTCGGCAGGAGGACGGAACCATGACAAAATCCATTCATCAACAACCGGAAACCTCGGGATCCGCTCGACGGCATAAACTGCCGGCATGGTTGTTTCTGGCAACTCTTTTTTTTCTGTCCGCTTGCGCCAACCATGCGGAGCGGACCGGACAACTCCTCTCCGTCGATTATCAGCATCTGACCAATGACGAGCTGCGTCTCCACTTTTACCAACTGGAAGATCAGATCGACATCGTCGAACACCGCAGCAGTCAACCGCGCATCAGTCTGGGATTGGGTTTGGGCAGTTACGGCTCACGCAGCGGGGTCAGCAGCGGTGTCGGAGTTTCGAGCAGCGGCCGCAGCGGAAATGTCGCCGGCGATTTGCGCGACCGCCGCAACCAGGTCAGACTGGAAATGCAAAAACGCGGGATTGCGCCTTGACCCGGCTCCTTCATGAACATCCGCGCCGCAACCGTCAAGGGTCTGCCCGATCAAGACAAGCGCTGACTCATCATCGACCAACAGGGGATGCCGCAAGCGGTCGTCTCGATCCTCCCGGCACTTTTATTTCCACCGGCGGCTGAAAACAGCGTTACAGCACCAGACGAAAGGCTTTCGAAGGACGGGAGAAATCGTATTGCTCCCGCCACCTTTGCGGAAGCTCTTCACGTTCGATTTCGGAAAAACCGAGGTTCTTGAAAAAAGTCCACATTTTCGCATTGATGCTCAGGGCAAAGACGTATTCCTTTTTCTGTTCGGCCGCTTTTTCGATCATGCTCAGGGCGAGCTGCACGGCGCGCCCCTTGCCCTGATAGCGGGGCAGAGTACAGAATTTGGCCAGTTCCGCGGCATGGCCGTAATCGATCAGTGTGGCGGCAGCCACGATCAGGCCGTTGACCGTGAACACAAAATAGTTGCCGATGTTGTCGGCGAGGCTTTCCTCATCGACCGGCAGGATGGCGCCGCCCAGCACTTCGTGTTTGATGAGCATGAACAGATCCATCAAATCGCTGCTTTGACCCTGACGGATGACGTTGGGGTAGGCGCTGGTCAACAGGGACCCGCTGCCGCGGTGGGTAAAGATCTCTTCGTACAGGGAACCCATGACCGCATCAAGCAGGACCACCTCGACCCCGGTACGCGTACTCGCCTGCATCAGCAGGCGGAGTTTTTCCGTCTCGATGTTGAACCGGTTTCCCTCCCCCAGATATTTGTCCAACTCGCCGGGATGCAGGTGGGAGAGAAACTTTTCACCCATCATCAGCCCCCTTTCCCGGCCGAGGAAAAAGATTTTATCCGCACCTATGTTTTCCGCCACCTGCAGCGCGGCTTCGGTTAATGCGTGCGGTTCGTCACAGGAATCGGGGAGCAGCTCGCAGATGGGTACGCTGTCCAGGCCGATACTGAAAGGCTCGCCCTCACACAGCTGCTGCGGCGACATGGCCGGATAATGCCGGAACGGAAAACCGCGCCGCCGCCAGAGGGCAAAAACGCCTGCGGCCTGTACGCAGGAAGGATGCAGAATAAGCATGCGGATGTGGGCGGTGTTGAGCATGCGGATATCGAGCAGGAGCTCGTCCATGACAGCGCAATCCTCAAGCACGACAACAAAGAGATGGCGGCGAAACTTGTTGGCGTAATAAAACAGTTCCAGCGCATCGAGCATCTGTGTTTCCAGGCGGTTATTCATAGGCACAAGTGTAACATTACGTTGATTGAAAAAAAACGGGAAGATCAGAAGGCCGGCAGCAAAACGTCAGCCGCAGCGGAGCCGTCATTCCCCGGCGACAGCCCGGCCACCCGCTATTGTTCCCCGGCCGGTCCGCCGGCGGCACCGATCAGGCCCTGAAAACAGAAAAGAAAAGGGGCCACACAAGCGGCCCCAGTGACGAGGGAGTCGTCGGGAAATCATAACAATATACAGAATGCTGTACATCTGCCGGGCGGAGAACCGGCGTTCATCGCAAAACAACTTTTCCCAGCATAACGCTGGAGGATTTTAACCGGCGCAACTGCCGTCAATCGACCCGGCGCCGCAGGAATGTCGGGATATCGAACTGTTCGTCATCCACGAACATATCGCGGGTCTGATTCGGGATGTCCCGCGTCCGGCGGCCATAGGGGTTGATCTGCTGTTGGTTCCGGATGTGGGTGGGTACGTCCAGGTCGACCTTGGCGCCGGCTTGCGCCAGCATTTGCGCCCGCTGTTCGACGATTTCGTTCACTTTGGGAGCAGGTTGTTCCTGCACCTCACCGAAGCCGGTGGCGATCGCGGTGATCTTGATCGTGTCACCCAAATTTTCATCGATCACCAGGCCGACGATAATGTTTGCATCCTCATGGACTTTTTCATGGATGATGGTGGAGGCTTCCTCGAACTCCTCCATCGTCATGCTGGAAGAGCCGGAGATATTGACCAGCACGCCCATGGCCCCGGAGATGTCGACTTCCTCCAGCAGCGGACTGCTGATGGCGTTATGAGCCGCCTCCGCCGCACGCCTTTCGCCTTCGGCCACGCCGATCCCCATCATCGCCATGCCCCGACTGCTCATAACCGTGCGCACATCGGCAAAGTCGACATTGATCAGGCCTTCCGTGGTAATCAGATCGGAAATGCCCTGTACGGCCTGACGCAAAACATCGTCTGCCGGCTTGAAGGCATCGAGAATACTCATGTTTTTCCCGGCCAGACCAAGCAAACGGTCGTTCGGCACGACGATGAGCGAGTCGACGACCTCGCGCAGTTCGTTAATCCCGTTATCGGCGCGCTGCATCCGCTGACGTCCTTCGCGGGTGAACGGCTTGGTCACGACCCCGACCGTCAGCGCCCCTGCTTCTTTGGCCGCAGCGGCGATGATCGGCGCTGCTCCGGTTCCGGTGCCGCCCCCCATACCGGCGGCCACGAAAACCATGTCCGCGCCGGCAAACAGTTCGGCCAGTTCCTGGCGATCCTCCTTGGCGGCCTGCTTGCCGATTTCCGGGTCGGCGCCTGCGCCCAGACCTTTTGTCAGGTGCCCGCCGAGCTGGATTTTCATCGCCGCCGCACTGCGCCGCAAAGCCTGGGCATCGGTATTCGCGGCAACAAATTCCACCCCTTCAACCTGACAACGGATCATCGTATTGACGGCATTTCCGCCGCCGCCGCCGACTCCGATCACCTTGATTTTCGCCGCCTGGTCGAGATTTTCTTCAAACTGGAACATGACTCCCTCTTGATTAGGCATCGTGCCCTCCCCTGTTCGTTGGTGTTTTCGATTTCTCCGCGACCTCGAAAACTGGTTATAGTCAACTTACCTTAATTTACCAAAATTTATTTAATTTGACAAGTAATTATATCATAATTATTGATCAAAAAAACTCTCCAAACCAGTCTTTCATGCGCGTCGTGACTCGTTCGAACATGTTCGCCTCGCCGATCTTGAAATTCTGCACCTGGGCATTCAGGCTGCCGTATTTCACCAGACCGACACCGGTGGCATAGATCGGCGAGTTAACCACATCCGTCAGGCCGCCGATATTGAGCGGATTGCCGCGTCTGACCGGCAGATTGAAAACCTGTTCCGCCAATTCCGGCATGCCGGGCAGAATGGCGCTGCCGCCGGTCAGGACAACCCCCGAAGCAATCAATTCTTCATAGCCGCTTTTGATGATCTCCCGGTTGACCAGGGAGAAGATTTCTTCGACCCGGGGCTCCAGAATTTCAGCCAGCAGTTGACGGGAGAGGATCCTCGGTTCCCGGCCGCCGACCGACGGCACTTCGATGGTTTCATCCTTGCCGACCATCGACGTCAGGCAACAACCGTAGGCCTGTTTGATTTTTTCGGCTTCCGCCGTCGGGGTCCGCAGTCCGACGGCGATATCGCTGGTCAGGTGGTCCCCACCGATGGACAGCACCGAGCTGTGTTTGATGGCGCCTTCGGAAAAAATCGCGATATCGGCCGTGCCGCCGCCGATATCGACCAGAGCGACGCCCAGTTCCTTCTCATCCGGCGACAGCACCGCTTCGCTGCTGGCCAACTGTTCCAGCACGATATCCGCCACATCGGCACCCGCGCGGTTGCAGCTTTTGATGATGTTCTGGGCGCTGGCCACGGCGCCGGTGACGATATGGACCTTGGCTTCGAGCCGGACTCCGCTCATTCCCAACGGTTCACGGATACCGTCCTGATCGTCGATGATGAACTCCTGCGGCAGGATATGCAGCACTTCGCGGTCCATCGGAATGGCGATCGCCTTGGCCGCATCGATGACCCGCTGCAGGTCATCGGTGGTGACCTCACGATTTTTTATCGCGATCACCCCTTGCGAATTAAGCCCTCTGATATGCCCGCCGGCAATCCCGGCAAAAACCGATTTTATTTCGCAACCCGCCATCAGTTCCGCCTCGCGTATCGCTTTCTGAATTGCCGAGACAGTGCTTTCGATGTTGATCACGACACCTTTGCGCATCCCTTTCGAGGGGCTCGTACCGATGCCGACAACCTCCAGCCCTTCCTCGGTCAGATTACCGACGATGCAGCAGATCTTGGTGGTCCCGATATCGAGACCGACAATCAAATTATCCGTTTTCTTACTCATGATACCCCCTTGGGATCAGCCTTTGGCCGTTTTATCCGGCCGTTCAATGCGGACGATTATTTTTTCCGCAACGTTGAGATCGATGTAATCAAGAACCTTCAGTTTCGGTTTCAGATCGGCGTAAATCCGTTCCAGCCGGTCGAGTTTGCGCGTAAAGCCGGCAAAGCCCAGTTTGACTTTGACACTGTCCGCCAGCGTAAACAGCGCCAGGCTGTTGTCTTTTTCCAGATGAATCTCCGAGATCTGGCCCAGGTTGAACCTCTCGCGTCGGTTCAGATCCTGCAACAAGGCAACGATTTTTTTCAGCGTCCGGGCGTATCCCTCGTCATGCTCCTGCGCCCGCTCGTAGTCGAAGCCGGTTATCACCGGAAAATCGAAGCTGTCGTCGGCTTCGAGAACCTTGAAAATTTCACCGTCGTCATCCAGGTAATAGAGATATCCCAGATTGATGATCGCCACCGGTTGTCGCTCCTGCAGTTCTATCCTGACCTGGCGCGGGAAAATCCGTTGCACCGCCGCCCGGCGTACCCAGGGGTTTTCCTCGATCTTGCGGCCGATCAGGTCCAGGTCAAGGCTGAAGGTATTGACCCCCGGCTCAATGTCGGACAGGGCCACGACATGGCGTTGTTCAAGCCGCTGCTGACCGATCACGGAAATTTTTTCGACCCGGAACAGATCGGACGCCAGCAGCAGCTGACTGACGAAAAACCCGCCGACAACGATCAACACCGTACTGAACAGGGCGACTCCGACCCGCAGCAGGCGGCGCAACACCTTGCGCAGATCCGGGGCTTTCCGTTTCTGCTTGCGGCGATTGCGGCGCATCTTTTTGGTGTTCTGTCGACTGTTTTTCAAATCGCGCATCGGTCGTTATCTCACTTGTCCAGACCGGCATCGAGCAGCATCATTTCGGCCAATCGGCCGAATTCGATTCCGGCACCGGCCGCCGCCTTCGGCAACAGGCTGGTTTCCGTCATTCCGGGAACCGTATTGATTTCGATACAGTAAAACTCACGCTCGCGAAACATGAAGTCGACCCGGGCCGCTCCGCGGCAACCCAGCATGCGATAGGCTTTCACCGCCGCCTGCTGCACCAGCCGGTAGCTGACCGCGTCAATCGGCGCCGGCAGCAAATACTCCGTACTGTTCGACTGGTATTTGGCGTGATAATCGTAAAAACCGCCGGCTGCGGAGATCTGAATGATCGGCAAAGCTTCGCCGTTGAGGACCGATACGGTCAGTTCGACTCCGTTGATAAAGTCTTCGACCATCACGCTGCCGTCAAGCCGGGCCGCCAGGCTGATCCCCTCGCGCAACTGACTGCGGTCGCGGGCGATGGTGACGCCGATGGTCGACCCCTCGCGCGAGGGCTTGACGACCAGCGGCAAATGGCGGCAGCGGTTCAGTAAAGTCTCCGGGTCTTCTCCCGGACGGACGAAATCGAAACCCGGGGTGGGCAACTCGTGATAAAGCAACAGCTGTTTGGTCGTCACCTTGTCGATCGCCGCGCTTGACGCCAGCACTCCGCTGCCGGTATAGGGAATCTGCAGAAACTCCAGCAGCCCCTGCACCCGGCCGTCCTCGCCGAAACGTCCGTGCAGGGCGATAAACGCAACTTCGACACCGGCCTTCTGCAACTGTTCGGGCAAGGAATGATCCGGGTCGACGGCAACCGCATCGTAATCGCGTTCCCGCAACGCCTTCAGCACCGCCCGGCCGGTGTTCAGCGACACTTCGCGTTCGGACGACAGACCGCCCATAAGCACCCCGATGCGCTTCTGCAACAACTCCTCGCGTTTGAACAAGCTCATAAATCGACCGCTCCGTGATGCAAACGTTCACTCACCAATTGACATACCTGATTGATATTTCCCGCGCCCAGAGTCACGACCATATCTCCCGGCTCGGCATTTTCGACGACATAATCCGCAATCTCCGTAAAAGACGAACGATAAACAACCGCTTTGTGGCCGTGCTCCCGAATCCCCTGGGCCAGCGCTTCCCCCGTGGCCCCGCTGATCGGCTCTTCCCCCGCCGGGTAGACATCAGTGACGATCAGAACATCCGCCTGATAGAAGGCTTTCTTGAATTCTTCGAACAGGGCCGCCGTACGGCTGTAGCGATGCGGCTGAAAAACCGCGACAACCCGCTTGTTCCAGCCGCTTTTCGCCGCCCCCAAAGTGGCTTTGATCTCCGCCGGATGATGTCCGTAGTCGTCGATCAGCATGATCCCCGCGACCTCGTCGCGCACCTGGAAACGCCTTTGCAGCCCACCGAAATTCCTGAACCCGCCGATGATCGTCTGAAACGGGATTTCCAGTTCATGGGCGACCGCGATCACCGCCAGCGCATTCAGGACGTTATGTCGTCCCGGCATTCTGAACGAAATCCGCCCCAGTTCCCGGCCGCGGTAAAAAGCGGTAAAACCGGTCCGGCCCCGGCGCTGCTGAATGTCTTCCGCGTAAAAGTCCGCCTGCCCGCTGAACCCGTAAGTGGAAAAACGCTTCTTCACCTCGGGTAGAATATCCTGAACGTTCCGGTCTTCGAGGCACAGCACCGCGCGACCATAGAAGGGAACCTTGTTGATGAAATTGACGAAGATCTGCTTGATTTCGGCAATTCCCGCGTAAAAGTCAAGATGATCGGCATCGATATTGGTGACCACGGCTATGGTCGGCGACAGATGCATAAACGAGCCGTCCGATTCGTCGGCTTCCGCGACCAGGAACTTGCCGCGACCAAGCTTGGCATTGGAACCGAAGGCATCCAGCTTGCCGCCGATAACCGCGGTGGGATCGACTCCGGCGTGGTGCAGGACCACGGGACATCATGCTGGTGGTCGTCGTTTTGCCGTGGGTCCCGGCGACCGCGATGCCGTATTTCATCCGCATCAGTTCGGCCAGCATTTCCGCCCGCGGAATCACCGCTATATGCTGCCGTTGCGCCTCCACCACTTCCGGGTTGTCCGCTTTCACCGCCGTCGAGGTGACGACGACATCGATGTCGGTGATATTGCCGGCGTCGTGGCCGATGGTGATGTCGCCGCCGAGTTCGGCCAGCCGCCGGGTGGTATCGCTCTCACGCAGGTCGGAACCCGAAAACGTGATAACCCTGATTGAGCAGTAATTCCGCAATCCCGCTCATACCGATTCCGCCGATCCCGACAAAATGAATTTTTTTGATCCGCCCGTACATCAGCCAACCTCCTTGGCCGGCGGGGCAAGCAGCCCCCGGCATGTGTTCAATATCAGCTCGGCGGCACCCGGCCGCGCCAGCCGACGGCCCCGCTGCGCCATCCGCTGCAAACCCTCCCGATCCGCCAGCAACTCGCCGATTTCCGTCGCCAGCCTCAGCGCATCCACCTCATCCTGCCTGATCATCCGCGCCGCGCCGGCAGCAGCCAGCATTTCGGCGTTCGCGGTCTGATGATCGGCGGCGGCAAAGGGAAAAGGAATCAGAATCGCCGGTCGGCCACAGGCCGTCAATTCCGCCAGGGTGGTCGCCCCGGCCCGGCAGACGATCAGGCTGGCCGCGCTGTAGGCGGCGGCCATGTCGTCAATGAAAGGCACGACTTCGGCCTGCTCGTACCCGGCGTCGCGATAAGCCCGGCGGACCTGCCGATGGTCCTCCTCTCCCGTTTGATGAACGATGTACGGTTTTTCCGCCCAGCCCTTCAGGATCGGCAGCATCTGCGTTACCATCCGGTTGATCGCCCGCGCCCCGCGGCTGCCGCCGAAAATCAGCAGTTTTCCGGGCTCTGCAAGAGCCTCCGGAATGCCGGCGAAACCCGGCCTTAACGGGTTCCCCGTCACCAGGGTCTTTACCCTTCCGAAGTCGTTTTCGCAGCCGGGAAACGACAGAAAAACCATTTCAGCCCAGCGCCCGAGCAGCCGATTGCTCAGCCCCCGGGAACGCATTCTGCTCATGAATCACATACGGAATCCCGCGCACTTTCGCCGCCAGCAACAGCGGCACCGAAGCGTAGCCTCCCACCCCGACAACCAGGTCGGGGCTGAACCCGGTCAGAATTTTTTGCGCCTGAAAAAAACTTTTCAGCAGTTTGGGCGGCAGTTCCAAACGGCCCCGCCAGCCCCGGCCGACAACACCGACCATGTCCACGGTGGCCAGGGGCAGGGACAGCTTGGGCAACAATCGCTGTTCGAGTCCGCGACTGGTGCCGACAAACAGCACCTGTGCCTTTTGCTCCTGTCCCAGCAGGGTCTGCGCCAGGGCCACGGCCGGGAAGAGATGCCCTCCCGTACCACCGCCGGCCAGCAGCAGCCTCATTTGCGCACCTCCGCCGCATTTGAAATATTCAGCAGGATCCCGATCGCGACCAGGCACACCACCAGGCTGGTCCCGCCATAGGAAATAAACGGCAGCGCCAGCCCCTTGGTCGGCAGCAGTCCCATGCAGACGGCCAGATTGACAAAGGCTTCCAGCCCCAGCAGCAGACTCAAACCAAAAGCCAGATTGCGGCCGTAGGGGTCCTGACACTGCAGGGCGATGCGAATGCCGCAGAGGACCAGCAGCAGAAAAAGCGCAGCCACCACCAGGACACCGACCAGGCCAAGCTCTTCGCCGATCACCGAAAAGATGAAATCGGTATGTGCTTCCGGCAGGTAAAACAGTTTCTGTTCGCCGATCCCCAACCCCTGACCCAGCACTCCGCCCTTGCCGAAGGCCACCAGGCTCTGAATAATCTGAAAACCGCTGTCAAACGGGTCCTCCCAGGGGTCGAGAAAAGCCAGAATGCGCCGGCGCCGGTAATCGACCTGCATCACCAGCAGGTAGAGTATCGGCAGAGACATCAACAGCGTCGGCAGGATGTAACGCCAACGCACTCCGGCGACGATCAGCATCGACAAGGCAACCCCGGCGATGATCATGGCGCTGCCGAGATCCGGCTGTTTCAACAGAATCCCCAGCAGCAGGCCGAGAATGATCATATACGGCAGATAACCGCGACTTAACGAACGCACCTTCTCTTTTTTACGCGTCAGCGAGTGGGCCAGGTACAGGACCAGAGCCAGTTTCACCAGTTCCGCCGGCTGCAACGTTATGCCCGGCAGCTGCAGCCAGCGCACGGCACCGCCGACCCGCACCCCCAGCCCCGGAACGAAAATCAGCGCCAGCAGCACGATACTGCCGAACAACCCGGCGACGGCGACCCGGCGCCAGTTGTGATAGTTGAAATAGGTGGCGAAGGCCATCAGCGCGAAACCGACCAGGGCGTAGGCCAGCTGCCGCTTGAGGAAATAAAAACCGTCGTGAAAACGTTCGGCCGCCATAATGGCCGACGACGAATAGACCATCACCACTCCGATACAGGTCAGGGACAGGCTGATCAGCAACAGGGTCGTATCAACTTCGCGTTTCAATCTCATAACACCGCCTTGTCCTGCGGCAACTGTCGCACCAGGCGCTCGAACGCCTCTCCCCGCTCTTCAAAACTGCCGAACATATCGAAACTGGAACAAGCCGGCGACAGCAACACCGTACCTCCCGGCGCAGTGCATGCGTGCGCTTCCCGGACCGCCTCCGCAAGGCTGTCGACCCGGCTGATAGCGCAGCTTCCGGCCAGTTCGGCCGCCATCCGCGGCGCCGCCTCGCCCAGCAGAATGAGCCGCCCGACCTTTTGCTCCAGCAGCAGCCTGAGCGGAAGATATTCCCCGCCCTTATCCCTGCCGCCGGCGATCAGGGTGATCCCCCCCTTGAGCCCGTGCAGGCTCTTGACCACGCTGCCGACATTGGTGCCCTTGGAATCGTTGTACCAGGCGACATCGTTCAGCACCCTGACCAGTTGCATGCGATGGGGCAACCCCGTGAACGCGCAGACCGCATCCCAGGCCGTCTCCCCCGGGCAGCCCTGGAGCAGGGCCGCGGTCATGGCCGCCATGGCGTTTTCAATATTATGTTCCCCGGCCAGTTGCATGTGTTCCAGCGCAAATCGCTGTTCGGCTCCGTTCCGGTTCCAGACCAGTTTGTCCCCCAGGCGGATCAGGCCTTCGACAAGTCGGCCGCGCGCCGAAAACCAGACTTTTTGCGCCGCGATCCCTTCGGTCCGGCGGCAGACTTCCCCATCGTCGGCATTGAGCACGGCGAAATCGGCCGCGCCCATATTCTCGAACAGCCGCATTTTCGCCCGGTAATAGCTGTCCGGGTCCGGGTAACGATCCAGATGATCGGGACTGAAATTCAGCAACAGGGCAATCGCCGGATGAAAATCGACGATACTCTCCAGCTGGAACGACGACAGTTCGACCACCACCGCCTCGTTCTCTTCAGCACAGGCGTTCACCAGCGGGTTCCCCAAATTGCCGCCGACAAAGGTTCTTTTCCCCCAGGCCCTGAAAATCGCACCGATCAGACTGGTGGTCGTCGATTTGCCGTTGGTGCCGGTCACTGCGATCAACGGCGCATCGATCTCCCGCGCCGCGATTTCGATTTCTCCCAGCAGCGGAACGCGACAGGACCGTGCCCGCCGCAACGGCGGGCAATCGAGCGGCACTCCCGGGCTGACGGCGATGAAATCGGCCTGTTCGAACAGTTCCGGGCTGTGACCGCCCAAATCAAAACGCACCGGCAAACCGTTCAGCGCCTCAAGGCCCGCCAGCTGTTCCCGCGAACGCTGATCCGACAGGGCGACGACGGCACCGCGCTCCAACAGATAGCGCACCAGCGCCTGACCGCTTTTCCCGGCCCCGATAACCACCGCTCTCTGTCCGTGAAAATCCCGTTTCATCGCAGCTTCAGTGTCGACAGGGCGATCAGTGCCAGAACGATGCTGATGATCCAGAACCGCACAATGATTTTCGGTTCGGGCCAGCCCTTCAACTCAAAATGATGGTGAATCGGCGCCATGCGGAAAACCCTCCGGCCCCAGTAACGGAAGGAAATCACCTGGACAATGACCGACAGGGCTTCAATCACGAAAATGCCCCCGACAATCACCAGCACGAACTCATTTTTCGTAATCACGGCGACGGTTCCCAACGCGCCGCCCAACGACAGGCTGCCGACATCCCCCATGAAAACCTGCGCCGGATAAGTGTTGAACCAGAGAAAACCGAGCCCGGCCCCGACCATGGCGCCGCACAGAATCGCCAGTTCGCCCGCTCCGGGCACTCCGGTAATCTGCAGGTAAGTGGACAGCTTGGCATTGCCGGCCAGGTAAGCCAGCAGCAGAAAGGTCGCGGCGGCAATGATCATCGGCCCGATGGCCAGGCCGTCGAGGCCGTCGGTCAGGTTCACCGCGTTACTCGCGCCGACCATGACCAGCATGGCGAAGGGGATGTAAAAAATCCCCAGGTCGGGGTTGACATTCTTGAAGAACGGCAGGCTCAAGTGCGTGGCGAAGCCATCGCTGAAGTACAGCAGAAAAGCCGCGCAAGCGGCAATCAGCACCTGCCAGAACATCTTCTGCCGCGCCGAAATGCCGTCGCTGTTCTTGCGCACGACTTTCAGATAATCGTCGATAAAGCCGATGGCGCCATAACCGGTCGTCACCATCAGGGTCACCCAGATAAACAGATTCGTCAGGTCGGCCCAGAGCAGCGTCGGCAGGATGATCGCGAGCAGGATCAGGGACCCGCCCATGGTCGGCGTTCCCTCTTTGACGAAATGCGATTCCGGGCCGACTTTGCGGATCGACTGACCGATCTGCATGCGTTGCAGGGTGGCGATCAACCAGGGGCCGAGGATAAAGGAAATCAGCAATGCGGTGATGGTGGCGTAGATCGTCCTGAAGGTAATGTAGCGAAAAACATACAAAACCGAATATTCCGTGTGCAGCGGATAGAGAAGGTGATACAGCACCTGTCAACTCCCTTGTTTTCCGTCGGCTGTCGAATCCGCCCGCTTGATCGCCGCAACCACCTGTTCCAGCTTCATTCCGCGCGATCCCTTGATCAGGATCCGATCTCCCGAACATTGCCGTTCCTGAAGATACTCGACGGCGGCGGCGGCATCCGGCAAAGCGAGCGCCTGCTGCGGGTCAAGCCCGGCCGCGACCGCCCCGGCGCACAGCTTTTCGGCGCGCGCCCCCACGGCGATGAGAAAATCCACGCTCCCGGCAGCTTTCATTCCCAACTCGGCGTGCATCCGGTCGGCATTCTCCCCCAGTTCCAGCATGTCGCCGAGGACCGCGATCCGGCGCCCCCGGCCGTGCAGGCCCGCAAGGGCATCCAAGGCCGCGGCCGCCGACAACGGATTGGAATTGTAGCTGTCGTCCAGCAGCAGCCCCCCGCACGGCAAGGGCAACAGGCTCATCCGTCCGGGCACCGGGACAAAAGCTTCCAGACCGGCGGCGACATCGTCCAACGGCACATTCAACTCCAGCGCCGCCGCGGCGGCGGCCAGGGCGTTGGCGACGTTGTGACGGCCGGAAACCGGCAAGCGCACCCGGCGTGTTCCGGCACGGCTCAGCAACTCAAAGACCACGGCGCCGATATCATCGATGATGTTCTCCCCGCGCACATCCGCAGCCGCGTTCAGGCCGTAGGTCACTTTCTTGACCCCGTTGGCAACGGGTAACTTCGCCACCCTGGCATCGTCCAGGTTGACAATCGCAACACCTCCCTGAAGCCCGGCAAACAGTTCGCCTTTAGCGCGCGAGACCCCGTCGAGCCCGTACAGCGTTTCCAGATGGGCGGCGCCGATATTGGTGATGACCCCCATCGTCGGCTGGGCGATCTCGGTCAAGCGCTCAATCTCGCCCAGAGCGCTGGAACCCATTTCCACGACCGCCCACTTGTGCTCGGGCTGCAGCCGCAGAAGAGTCAGCGGCAGCCCGATCAAATTATTGAAGTTGCCGGCGGTTTTCAGGCCCGGCCCGACCCGGTCAAGAATCCCGGCCAGCATTTCCTTGGTCGTGGTTTTCCCCGCCGAGCCGGTAATGGCGACCAGAGGCCCGCGCAGTTGCAGCCGCCAGGCCGCAGCGATATCGCCGAGCGCGCGCAAAGTATCCCCGACCCGGATCACCGGAACGGACAGGCCGGCGACCACTTCTTCGGACAGGCAGGCCGCGGCACCGTTTTTCACCGCCTGCCCGAGATAATCATGGCCGTCGAAACGTTTGCCGCGCAGGGGCACGAACAGCGCACCGGGAGAAAGATTGCGGCTGTCCGTCGAGACGTTTGCAAGCGCGCGATTGTGTGCCCCGGAAGACAGCTCGCCGCCGGTAATCCGGGCGATTCGTTCCAGATCAAACATCGGCGTCATCTCCCTTTGACGTTGCCGGCGAAACGTCATTCAGCACGCGGCGCAACTCTTCGCGATCGTCAAAATGCCTTTTTTCCGTTCCCAAAATCTGATAGTCTTCGTGCCCTTTGCCCGCGACCAGCAGCAGATCTCCCGCCCGGGCCAGAGCAACCGCGAATTCTATCGCCCGGCGGCGATCGGGAATCACGACAAAACCATCCTTGCCGGCGAGCGCCTGTTCCTCGTTTAATTCCTTCGCACCGGCCGCCAGCGCTCCGGCACGGATCTGCGCCAGGATCGCCAACGGGTCTTCCGTCCGCGGGTTATCGGAAGTAAAAATCGCCAGCTGCGAGAACTGCACCGCAACCGCCGCCATGACCGGACGCTTGCCCGGGTCCCGGTCGCCGCCGCAGCCGACCACCGTATAAAGTCGTTTGTGTTCCAGCTTGTCGAGGGTGGACAGGGCCTGTTGCAGGGCATCTCCGGTGTGGGCGTAATCAACCAGGGCCAGAATGCCGCTGTCGTTGGCGACTTTTTCCAGCCGCCCCGGAACCTGCGGCGCCCGGGCGATGCCGCGGCTGATCTGTGTTGCAGCGATGCCGAGCGCATGAGCGGCACCGACCGCCGCGAGCAGATTGCCGACATTGAAATCGCCGATCATGCCGCTGTCGATCCTCAGGCTTTCGTCCCGGCACCAGAAAGAGCCGTGAATCCCGTCGCGACCGACGGTCACCCGCTGCGGCCTGACAACGGCTTGGGAGTCGGTGCCGTAACCCAGCCAGGTATTGTTTTCCCGCAATAACCTTTGCCCGCTGGGATCGTCCCGGTTGATCACCGCCGCGCCGGTGCCGAGCAATTCAACGAACAACCTGCGCTTACTGACGAAATAGCGTTCCAGGGTGGCGTGATAATCGAGATGTTCAGGCGTCAAATTGGTAAACACGGCAACATCGAAATCGATCCCGTCGACCCGGTGCTGTTCCAGGGCATGCGAAGAAACTTCGAGAATCAGCGCATCGGCTCCGTGCGCCCGGAATTCCGCCAGCATCCGCATCAGGTCGATCGATTCCGGGGTTGTCCGCGGAGCCGGATAAGAAATCTCGCCGCAGCGGTAACTCACCGTTCCGAACACCGCCGGAGATTTTCCGGCCTGCCGGAGGATGGCTTCGAGAAGGTAGGTGGTTGTCGTTTTGCCGTTGGTCCCGGTCACCCCGATCACCGGGATATCCCGCGTCGGCCGGTGATGGTATTCGGCCGCCAGCAGCGCCATTGCCAGGCGCACATTTTCGACCCGGACAAAGCACACATCGGCGGGACGCTCTGCGGGCAGGCGTTCGCAGACCACGGCAACCGCGCCCCGTTCCAGCGCTTGCGGGATGAAATCGAAGCCGTCGGCCTGCACCCCCGGCAGGGCGAAAAACATCTCTCCAGGTGCGACCCGCCGCGAATCATACGCCAGCCCGGCAACCGCCGCAGCAAGCGGGCCCGAGACATCCACCACCGCGATTTTTTTCAGCAGTTCACTCAATTGCATCATATGCGACTTTCATGCAACGACGTTCAGGCGCCGAAGCGCACCCAGGCCGGTTTACCGTAGCGAATGGTCTGTCCCGGCGACGGACTCTGCTCGATGACCTTCCCGCTTCCCGTCAGTTTGAAATTAAGTTTTTGTTTTTCCATCAGTTGCAGTACCTGGCGATAACTCATGCCGTAACAATTGGGCATCATCAGACCGTTGTTTTCAAACACCTCGGGCAGCAGCGGCGCCAGATCGGGCAACGGCTCCGCATCGCTGTCGACCTTGGGCAGAGCGGCGACCGAGCCCTTGGGCAGGATATTCAAATGGCTTAAAGACTGACCGGCGATCCGGGCAAAAACCGGAGCCGCAACCAGTCCGCCGTAAGCTTTGCCCTGCGGCTCGTCCACCGTGACCGAAATCACCACGGCCGGATTCTCCGCCGGCACGAACCCGACGAAAGAAGAGACGCGCTTGTCCGGCGAATAGCCGCCGGTGACCGGATCGACTTTCTGCGCCGTCCCGGTCTTGCCGGCCACAAGATAACCCGGCAGAGCCGCCCGGGTTCCGGTACCGCCGGGCTGCGTGACCGAGATCATCATATTGCGCACCAGCCGCGCCGTCTTTTCGGAGATCACCCGGCGCCTGACCTGCGGCAGATGCTGGTGAATTTTACGGCCGTCCGCGTCGGTGATTTTCTCCACCAGGTAGGGCTCCATCAACAGGCCGCCGTTGGCAATGGCCGCCGTGGCCGCCGTAATCTGGATCGGGGTTACGGATAATCCCTGGCCGAAAGAGATGGCCGCCAGATCGATTTCGAACCAGCGCGACGGCGAACGCAGGATACCGGCGGCCTCGCCGGGCAAATCGACACCGGTCGGCTCGCCGAAGCCGAAATCACGGATGTAGGCGTGAAACTTCTCCCGCTCCAGAACTTTGCCGAGCTTGGCGAAGCCGATATTGCTGCTGTACTTCAGCATCTCCTCCAGGTTCAGCTTCTGGAACTTCTTATGATCGCGAATCGTTTTGCCGCCGACCGCATAACGTCCGTTTTCGCAATCGATTTTTCTGTTCAGGCCGACCAGCCCTTCTTCCAGGATTCCGGCCAGCAGAAACGGCTTGAAGGTGGACCCCGGTTCGTACATGTCGGTCACGGCCCGATTGCGCCGTTGCGCCGCCCGGTACTGACCGGCGCTGTTCGGATTGAAATCCGGCTGGCTCGCCAGAGCCAGAACGCGCCCGCTGGCCGGTTCCATCATAACCACGGTCCCGCCGGCGGCGGAGGTTTCAGCGATCACCCGGGCCAGCTCTTTCTCGGCCAGGTACTGCAGTGAACGGTCAAGGGTCAGTTGCAGGTTTTCCCCCGGCCGGCCGCCCTGAACCAACTGTTCGACCGACGCCAGGCCGCGGCCGCGAGCGTCCCGCAGGGACACGAAACGCCCCGGTTCGCCCTGCAGTTGCCGGTCGTATTCCAGTTCAATTCCTTCCAGCCCGTTGGGATCCAGGCCGGTAAAGCCGATGACATGGGAAGCGATACTGGCCTGGGGATAGTAGCGTTTGCGCTCGCTGACGAAACTCAGGCCGGATATTTTTTCAGCGCGAATCTGCTTGGACACGGCCGGATCGAGCTTGCGCTGGAGCCAGACAAAGCGTTTTTTTTGCCCGAGAAGACGTTTCAGCTCAGCTTGCGGAACGGACAAAAACGGAGCGATGCGGGCCGCGACGGCAGCCGGGTCTTTGATCAGCAGCGGGTCGGCGTAAAGCGACTCGGCCGCCAGACTGACCGCCAGCGGATCGCCGTTGCGATCGAAAATACTTCCCCGCTCGGGCGCCAGTTGCACCACCTGCTGGCGTTGCTGATCCGCACGATCCTGCAACGCCGGTGCCTGAACCACCTGCAGATAGGCCGCCCGGCCGGTAACCGCGAAAAAGGCGAAAACAAACAACACGCCGAAAATACGAATGCGCCACTGTGCGCCGCGCTCCGTCAACGCCATTTATTCAATCCTGATGATCTGTCCCGGAGCGGGAGCGCGCAGCCCGAGAAATTTGCGGGCCAAGCCTTCAATCCGCTCATCCCGGGCAAGAAAAGCGGCTTCCAGCTCCAACTCCTTCAACTCCTGCTCCTGCATGCGAATATTGCGGTCAAGGCTGGAAATCTCATATTCCAGGTTGATGGCATGAATTCTCGACCAGACGAACAGTAAAGACAAAAGCGAGACCAGAAACAGGGCAAACACCAGCGAAAGCAGTTTGGGACGGTGAAAGGCGATACTGTTGATCCTGACTGTTGTGCCTGTAATTGTTTCCGCCATTTTATTCGTCCTTCCTCAAGCTCAAAGCGGATGCCGTCAGCAACGTTCGGCCGCCCGCAGGATTGCGCTGCGCGCACGGTTGTTTTGTTCGATTTCAGCCGCGGCGGCCTTGACGCCTTTTTTCGTCAATACCTTGACCGTGGGCACCTGGTGACATTGGCAGACCGGCAGCCGCGGCGGGCAGACACAGCCGCGCGCCTTGTCGCGAAATAACTGCTTGACGATCCGGTCCTCCAGAGAGTGGAAACTGATGACGACCATGCGCCCCCCCGGCCTGAGCAGTTCGATTCCCCGGGTCAACCCCTCCCGCAGTTGCTCCAGTTCGTCGTTGACCTGAATCCGCAAGGCCTGAAACACCCGGGTTGCCGGATGAATCCGCGCCGGCCGCCGACCGCCGGGAACGGCGGCGCGCACCAGTTGAGCCAGATCGGCGGTTGTTGCCGGTGCTTGCCGTTCGCGCCGCCGGACAATCGCCCGGGCGATACGCCGCGCGTAACGCTCCTCGCCATAGTCGAAAAAGATGCGCACCAGTTCGCTTTCTTCCGCCCGAGCGATGAAATCGGCAGCCGTCTCCCCCGCGCCGGGGTCCATCCGCATATCCAGCGGGGCGTCATGCTGAAAAGAGAAGCCGCGCTCCGGGGTATCCAGCTGGTGCGACGACACGCCCAGATCGAGCAACATGCCGTCAAGCTTTTCAACCCCGAGTTCGGCGACCACCTCGGCGGCCCGGGCAAAAGCCGCATGCCGCAGGGTGATGCGCCCGGCATAGTCTTCCAGGCGGCAAGCCGCCGCCCGCAATGCGGCGGGATCGCGATCAAGCCCGATCAGCCTGCTGTCGGGTGCATTGTCAAGGATCAAACGCGCGTGGCCGCCGCCGCCGAGGGTTCCGTCCAGATAAATTCCGCCGGGACGGGGCTGCAGCCAGTGCAGAACCTCGCCCGGCATGACCGACTGATGACTGAAAACCGCCCCGGCCACTTAAAATCCCAGGTCCGCCTGCCCTTGTGCATCGTCATCCAGCAGAGCTTCGGATTCCGCGACGATTTGCGCATGAGCCTGCTGGCTCCAGATCTCTATTTTTTCGAACATGCCGATGACAACGACGTCCTTATCCAGCCCGGCATGCTCGCGTAATGATTGCGGAATCTGAACCCGCCCCTGGGCATTGAATGTGCATTCTTTCGCCGGCGCGATCCGGTTCCGCAGATTGGCTTCACGCTTCGGACCGGGCGGCATGGCGAAAACATTGGCGCAGATCTCCTCCCAACGGCCGGGCGGATAAGCCACCAGACCGTTTTTATGGCGAGTGACGACCAGCCCGTCACTGGCGTATTCACGGGACAGTTCTTCCCTGAAAGAAGCAGGGATACTGACCCGCCCTTTCAAATCGATACTGACATTATATTCGCCGGAGAACTTCATATTGACACCGCTTGACACCTTTTGACACCAGATTATGAAAATATAACGGGGCCATTCTCAGGTGTCAAGCGGAAATACGTCTGGAAACAGGTGAAAAAAATATGAAAAAATACAACTATGACAGGAACTTGGCGACCACCGGCGGGAAAGCGGGAAAAGGAAATCTCAGAATTGACTAATATTATGAACCGGTTACGTCCCGGCGGAGGCAACGACAGCTGCGAACCGCCGCTTCAGCCGCGAACCATCCCCGGCCGCCGCGGCGCGGCAGGAGCGGAAACGGAACCCGGTCCCGGGACAACGGCTTATGTCTCCGGCGGCGTTGCCGGCGAGAGCACCATCTCCACCTCTTCGATGCGCCGGTCTTCCATGCGCCGGACCCGGAAAAGGATGCCGTTGTCTTCGTAAAAATCGCCCTCGATCGGTATTCGCCCCATTTTCTGCAACAGGTGACCGGCCAGAGTCGTCACATGCTCTTCCGGCAATTCCAGGTTGAAGCGTCGGTTGACATCGCGCACCGGCACCGCGCCGTCGATCAGATAATGACCTTCGCCGAGCTTACGGAAATCGAACTCCTCAACATCGTATTCATCGTGAATCTCGCCGACGATTTCCTCCACCACGTCTTCCAGCGTGACCAGCCCTTCGACGCCGCCGTACTCGTCGACCACCAGGGCCAGATGTTCCTTTTTCTTGCGAAACGTCTGCAACAGCACGGCGATCCGTTTCGATTCGGGAACGTAATAGGGATCCCGGCAGAGATCGCGCAGAAAAAATCCTTCGCTATGGCCGAAAAACGCCAGGATGTCCTTGGCGTGAACCACACCGACAACCTTGTCCAGATTATCGCTGTAAACGGGGAAACGGGAATGCCGGGCCGTCCGGAGAATAGCGAGAACCTCTTCGAAGTTGGCGCTGATGTCGATACCGATGACTTCGGTTCGCGGAATCATTACGTCCCGCACCCGGGTCTGCGACAGATCGAAGATCCCGTGCAACATCCGCCGTTGCTCCGCCGCGACCACTCCCGATTCTTCGCCGACATCGATCATCGCCTTGATTTCCTCCTCGGATACGGACAGGCTTTCCGCCTCTTTTTTGCGCAGGAAACTGGTCAGGACCCCGGAAATCGAAGACACGACGAAAATCAGCGGCGCCAGCAGCCACAGGATCAGGCGTAACGGCGCCAGCACCCGAAAGGACAATTTTTCCGGGTAGTACGCGGCATAGGTTTTGGGACAGACCTCGGAAAAAATCAGCACCAGCGGCGTGAGAATGACCACGGTCAGCCACTCGCCGCGTTCGCCGAACCAACTGACGAAAAGACCGGCGGCGATAACCGATGCGGCAATGTTAACGATATTGTTGCCGATCAGAATCCCGCTCAACAAATAGTCCGGGTTCTCCAGCAGGCGGCCCAGCTTGTCGGCATTCTTTCTCTGCTGCTGTTGCAGAAAACGGACCCGCAGCCGCTCCAGCGACATCAACGCCGTCTCCGAGCCGGAAAAAAAACCGGAGCAGACGAGCAGCAGCAACAGCGCCGCAAGGCGCCAGATGGATTCGTCGGACATGTATTCTCCACCGGCCGGAAGCGGCCCGCAGGATAAGGATAATTTATGACAATGGGGCGAAGTTTAGCTTAATCGACGAAAAAGGGAAAGAGCGCATTGCGCGATAAAATACTCCATGTTATAAGCCCTAAATTCGCGCATGAGAGGTCCGCATGACAGACAAATCGACAATTCCCCCAACCATCCGCAATCAACATCGCCGACTCTGCACCGAACTGCACCGGCACAATTACCTCTACCACGCTCTCGACCGGCCGGAAATCAGCGATGCCGAATATGACCAACTGATGCAGCAGCTGTTGCGGCTCGAAACCCGATATCCCGACCTGATCACCCCCGAATCGCCGTCGCAACGGGTCGGCAGCACCCCGCTGAGTCATTTCCCCAGCGCCACCCACGCCGGTCCCATGCTGTCTCTCGAAAATGCGTTCAATGCGCAAGACCTGATCTCCTTCGACGAGCGGATCAAACGTTTCCTGGCGCGCACGGACGCCATCGCCTATCTCTGCGAACCGAAAATGGACGGCGTTGCCGTGGCTCTGACCTATGAGCAGGGGAAGCTGGTTCGCGCGGCGACCCGCGGCGACGGCACCCGCGGCGAGGAAATCACCCAGAACGTCAGAACCATCGCCGCCGTACCGCTGCAACTCCAGGGCGACTATCCGGCCCGGCTGGAAGTGCGCGGAGAAGTTTACATGGAACTGGCCGCCTTTCGCACCATCAACGAACAGCGGCGCGAAGAAGGGGAAACCACTTACGCCAACCCGCGCAACCTGACCGCCGGCAGCCTGCGCCAGCTCGACCCCAGGGTCACTGCTGCGCGTCCGTTGACCATGTGCTGCTACGGCATCGGCGCCACCTCGGGGGAACTTCCGGAGACCCATGAAAAGTTGCTTCTGGCCCTGCAAAGCTGGGGGCTCAAGGTCAATTTCTCCATAACCCGGCTGGTCGCGGACATCACCGCAGTCATCGCCCGCTTTTCGGAACTCGAGGCGATGCGCGATGAGCTGCCTTATGAGATCGACGGCATGGTGGTCAAGGTCAACGACCGACGCCTGCAACAGGAACTGGGGGAAAAAAGCCGCACTCCGCGCTGGGCGATCGCCTGTAAATTTCCGGCGCGCCAGGAAACGACCGTGGTCGACTCGGTCCGCCTGCAGGTCGGACGCACCGGAGCCGTCACGCCGGTTGCCAATCTGCGCCCGGTCAACGTCAGCGGCGTGACCGTCAGCAGCGCCAGTCTGCATAACTGGGATGAAATCGAGCGGCTGGGAATCATGATCGGCGACACCGTTGTCGTCGAGCGCGCCGGCGATGTCATTCCCGACATCGTCAAGGTGGTCAAAGAGCAGCGCGACGGCACCCAGCAGCCGATCCCCTACCCGGAACGCTGCCCGGTCTGCGGCTCTGCCGTCTATCGGGAGGAACACGAGGTCGTCCCCCGCTGCCAGGGCGTCAACTGTCCCGCCAAGCTCCGGGAAGCGCTGAAACATTTCTGTTCCCGCACGGCCATGGACATCGAAGGACTGGGGGAACGCCAGATCGATCAGCTCCTGCGACTCAACCTGGTCAGCAACCTGGCCGATATTTATCGTTTAACCCGGGAACAGCTGTTCCGGTTCGACCGCATGGGCGACAAGCTGGCGGACAATCTGCTCAACGCGATCGAAACCAGCAAGCAGCGCCCGCTGGAAAATTTTCTTTATGCCCTCGGCATCCGTCATGTCGGCCGGCATCTGGCCAACTTGCTCAGCCGCCACTACCGCAACCTGACCGAACTGGCCGCCGCCGACCGGGACGAGTTGATGGCCATTCACGAAATCGGCCCCCAGGTCGCCGCCGGCATCGTCAACTTTTTTGCCGACGCCAACAATCGCAAGCTGCTGGAGACGCTCGCCGACCTGGGCATCGACCCGCAGTCATCCGGGGCAACCCGGGGGGATAAGTTCAGCGGCAAAACGTTCGTCTTCACCGGAGCCCTGGAACGGTTCTCCCGCCAGGAAGGGGAAGCCCTGGTCGAGGCACAGGGCGGGCGCGCCAGCGGTTCGGTGAGCAAAAAAACCGCTTACGTCGTTGCCGGACCGGGTGCGGGCAGTAAGCTGGACAAAGCGCAGCAACTGGGAATTACCGTGCTCGATGAACAACAGTTTCTGCACCTGATCGGCAAGGAGGAATGAAACATGACCGTCCGCGTTGAAGTCATCGTCAGCGGCCGGGTCCAGGGAGTCTGGTTTCGGCAAAGCACCAAGCGGCAGGCCGAAAGGCACCAGCTGACCGGCTGGGTGCGCAACAATCCCGACAGCACGGTCGAAGCCGTTTTCGAAGGCGAGGAAGCGGCGGTCGGGACAATGGTCGACTGGTGCCGGCAGGGACCTCCCGCGGCGCGGGTGGAGGCGGTCAAGGTCGTCCGGCAGCCGGTCGGCGGCGAATTCAGCGGGTTCGAAGTCCGCTGACCGCGCCCCGGCCCTGGCGAAGGAAATGGCGTAACATATGAAGAAGCCGCTTTTACCCCGAAGGCGGCAGCAACCAAGCCGCCTTCGGGGTGATGATTATTTCCCGTTATGCATAATTTCAATCAGGGCCGCTTCAGCCGCCTTGATCAACGGATAACCGGCGGGCGAGGCCGTCAGCAACGGATGCGTGCCGATCTGCGTGGTCAGCAGGGAATAAATACTCATGTGGCTCTGAATGATAATCCCGATGGTATTGGTCAACTCGCCGATAGAAAGACCGCCGGAAACCTCGCCGCCGAGAATCACTCCCGATTCCTTCCCGACAACCAGCTTGACCCGTTGGGGATGACTGTCATTCAACGCGCCGGGATGCCGGTCAACGCCTTCAAAAATACCGGTTACAAAATCAAAATTTTCCTGTTCCGCAATTCTTTCCGTCAAACCGGCGACGCCGAAGCCATTATTGCCGATCGCGGTCGTAAAGATCGAAATGGTTCCGTTGAACGCTTTAATCGCCGAAAGCTTGAACAGATTCATCCCGGCGATCCGGGCTTCGGCGCAGGCCGTTGACGCCAGCATGGTCGGAACCGGCTTGCGGGTAATGAAATCACGCTTTTCCGCACAATCCCCGATGGCAAAGATATGGGGATCTTCCGTCCGCATATATTCGTCGACTTTGATGAAGCCGCGATCGCTGATGGCCAGTCCGGCCTGTTCCGCCAACTTCACATTCGGGGTATATCCCATGGCCAGGATAACGGCATCGGCGGCAAGGCGCTCGCCATTCTCCAGCACAACCCCTTCGACCCGCGTCTGGCCGACGATTTCCTTGACGCCGAAACCGGTTATCGTGTTTACGCCACGGTCCTTGAGTAATTGCTGAATCTTTGCCGCCACATCGTCATCAAAAGCAAGCCCCAGAAGATGCGGAAGTTTTTCAACCAGAGTGACGTTTTTACCGGCTTTGACAAGCTCGTCCGAAACCTCGACTCCGATAAATCCGGCCCCGACGATAATGACTCTGTCCAACGCCTCCAACTTGAGCTGCAACTCGTCCAGGTAGGCTTTGTCCTTGGGTACGGAGAAGACGTTATCAAGGTCTGCACCTTTCAGCCACTGGGGACGATAGGGCAACGAGCCGGTCCCGAGAACCAGCTTCCCATACTCAATCTCGCTGCCGTCCTCCAGTGTCACCTTTTTGTTATGACGATCGATTGCCGTCACCTCACTGTGAACGACGTCGATACCGCCGGTCTCGAACATTTTTTCCGCCGGCAGAATATCTTTGTCACTACGCCCGAGCGAGCCGAAAATATAGGGAATTCCGCAAGGAATAAGGGTTTTGGGTTGCTTCGTCGCCACCATGAAGCTCTTGCCCGGATTGATTTTTTTTCCTGTTGTTGCCGCAACCAGTCCAGCAGCGCTGCTACCAATCACCAGAGCATCAGTTTTCATAGACAGATCCTTCTTTCTAAATAATGTGAAAAACAATTGTGACGGGATAACGAATAAAGTAAGAAGAACCCGTCACATACAACCACTAGCAATTACCGTAGAATTAAAACACAGACACCCCCCTCATCGCAGTAAGAATTTTACAAACGATATTTGATTCCTTTTTTCAGAAAATTATTACTCTTAGCGGGATCAATACTGAATAGCGGAAGGCTTTAAAATAAACAGAAAGAAAATGAGCATCAAGGCAAGTTCGATAAATATAAAAACCGGAATCCGGATTCTAAAATGTTTTTTTAAGATAAAGTTTATTTTTTTTATTTCTCCATCAATGACTCAGTTTATTATTTTTTCCCCTGCTGAACGGTCATAACCGACATATTGCTAAACAAGTTTTTAAAGTACCGATCAAACAGCATATTAAGTCGATAAAAAACGCTTACTCTTTTCCATTTTCCCTTTTATTCTTTATAAAACAGGATGGATCATTTTCAGCTTTGCACGACTGCCCCTGCCCGCGTCATTCAATGCGTCGAAGGAGCTTCCGTTCAACCTCATCGATAGAACGATGTCCACCGCCTATTTGCCCGCACTGGGCAGCGAGGCGGATGAAAGGTTCAGCTCGCGATCAGAAGGGGCTGTTGCCGGAAAGACAGCTAACCGAATTGCCGTGGAGGAAAAGGTTCAGGCCCGGGGCGGCGGTCAAGCGCAGGCGATGGGTCATCAGGCAAAAGGCATAAACCTGGTGGACCGCCCCTTCTATTCACACTGCCGGGTTATCGAGACAGCAAAGATCGCCAGCGACACCGGCAAAAACGGTTTGCCGCTGTCGGCCGCGCTGAATGACGTGACGCAGATCGTTGGGGCCGAGTCGGCCGGATCGGGACATGAAAACGGTTATCGCCGCAACGGCAAAACGCTCGAAAAAATAAAACTGCCCTCTTTTTCCGCTTGCGGGCAGGCGTTTGCCTCCTGGTCGACACGGCAGCTTCTGCTGAACCCGGAGAAGGTGCGTACCTTACCGATCTTGCGATTCAGTTCGTCATAGCGGGTGGTGCCGACGGCGATGGCGTTGCTTCAATCGGCCTTGTTGCCGCGCTGGTCGTAGGTGTAGCAAAAAGCCGCTGTCCGGCATAATACCGGAAGCAGCGGCTGGTTCTTTCCCCAAACGTTTGAATGAATTTTCATTTTCCCCCTCCCCCGGCAACAACCGGACTCCGTTAACCCCCGGCCAGATTCCACCCCGCTTTTACCGCTTTGAGGTTGACCTCGCGCAGGTTCGGTTTCTTGAACGTCTGTGCCAGGAAGGTTTCCAGGTCGGGCAGTTCGAACAGCCCGGTTTTGCGCGCCGCAAACCCCAGGACCACCACATTCGCCGCCTTGACGTTCCCGGCCTCGGCGGCCAGATCGGTCGCCGGCAGTGCGTAAACCCGGGCTTTCAGCCCGTCGGGAATGCGCTCGATCAACGAGCTGTTGTAAATAATCAGACCTTCCTCCGGCACCTCGGGAGCGAACTTGTCCATCGACGGACGGTTGAGCGCCACCAGCACATTCGGCACATCGACGACCGGGGAGCCGATGGTCTCTTTACTCACCACCACCGAACAATTCGCTACGCCGCCGCGCACCTCCGGTCCGTAGGAAGGCAGCCAGGTGACCTCCATATGGCGTTCCATCGACATCTGCGCCAGCATCATGCCGAGGGAAAGAACCCCCTGGCCGCCGAAACCGGCGAACTTGAAGCGCAGTTCATCCTGAATCATCTCGATCTGCCGGCCGCCTGCGGCGGTGGCGTCGTCAGCCAGTCCCAGGCTTTCGGCAACCGCCCCGAATTCGACCCGTTCGCAGCGGCGCAGCTGGGCCCGGCGTTCATCCGTCTGATCCTTCAGCACGCCGAGGGGATACTGCTTGCTGACCACGTTGTCGATCCATTCGCAGGCTTCCAGCGGCTCTTTCTTCCAGTTGGTCGGACACTGCGATAAAACTTCGATAAACACATAGCCTTTTTTGTCGCGCTGGATTTCAAGTCCCTTCTTCACCACTTTGACCGCCTGGCGGATATTGCGCGGGTTGTTGACGGCCACGCGCGCCACCAGGGTCGGGGCCTCCAGCCCGGCAATCATTTCGGCCATGCGCAACGGGTAACCGTCGTTGACGATACTGCGTCCCCGGGGCGAGGTCGCCGAAACCTGGTCGATCAGCGTTGTCGGCGCCAACTGTCCGCCGGTCATCCCGTAGATGTTGTTGTTGACGAAAAAAACGATCATGTTTTCGCCGCGGTTGGCGGCGTGAATGGCATTGCCGGTGCCGATCGCGGCCAGGTCCCCATCCCCCTGGTAAGAGATCGTCACCGCGTCGGGATTGGCGCGGCTGACGCCGGTGGCCACGGCTGAAGCGCGCCCGTGAGCGGCGGAGACGCCGGCGCATTGGAAATAGTAATAGATGAACACCCCGCAGCCGACCGGGCCGACAATGATGGTCCGATCCTGCAATTCCAGGTCGGCGACCTGATCGGCGATAATCTTATGCAGTACGCCGTGTCCGCAGCCGGGGCAATAGTGGGTGGTCTTGCGCATGCTCGGCTTACGTTCGAAAACATCGAAAAAGGCCGGCGACTTTTCATAAACTTTAGTCATTGTGCGCCTCCTCGAGATAATTTTGCGCCACCTCAATCAATTCTTCAAGGGTGGGCAGATTACCGCCCACCCGGCCGTAATGCCGGACCGGCCTGTCCGGCAATGCCAACCGCACGTCTTCGACGAACTGGCCGTTGCTCAGTTCGACCGCCAGGACCGGAACCCCGGGGTTCACGGTATCCCGAAAGATTTGAGCCGGGAAAGGCCACAGCGTCTGCGGCCGGATCAGCATGGCGTCGATACCGCGTTCGTTCAACTGGTCAACGACGCTGCGCAGAATCCGTCCGGTGATGCCGAACCCGGTGAGGACGATATCGGGAACATCCGCCCCGTAGATTTCCGCCCGGGCTTCGGTCGCGCAAATCCGTGCGTATTTTTCATGCAACCGCCCGATGTGCGCTTCCATGTCGTCGAAATCGAGATAGATCGAGGTTATCAGATTCTCATTGCTTTGTGCCTCGGCGTCCAGCGCCCAGGGCTTGTCCGCCCGCTCAATGGTTTCGGGCCGGATGTCGATGGGTTCCATCATCTGTCCCAGGGTGGCGTCCGTGAGCACGAAAACCGGGCTGCGCCATTTGTCGGCCAGGTCAAAAGCCTGGATGGTCATGCGATAGGTTTCTTCGACCGAGGCCGGAGCCAGAACGATCGTCCGGTAGTCTCCGTGGCCGCCGCCCTTGACCACCTGAAAGTAATCCGCCTGTTCCGGACCGATGTTGCCCAGGCCGGGTCCGACACGCTGCACGTCAACGATGACGCAGGGCAGCTGGGCGCCGGCCAGGTAGGACACCCCTTCCATCTTCAGGCTGATGCCGGGGCCGGAACTGGCGGTCATGGTCCGCAACCCCGCGGCGGCGGAACCGAAAACCATATTGATCGCGCCGACTTCGCACTCGGCCTGGACGAAAACTTTGCCCAGCGGCAGAAAATATTCGCTGGCCGCGTGGGCGATTTCACTCGCCGGCGTGATCGGATAGCCGTAATAGGCGTCACAACCGGCAACGAGAGCGCCGATCACCACCGCCTCGTTCCCTTTCACCAATTTTTTCAAAACCGTTACTCCTGATCTATAAATTTGCCGAAATCAAGGCCGCCGGGACACCCGGACGCAAAAAAAGCTTTTAATACCGAGTCGGAGAAAAACAGCATAGAGCACTCAACAAAAACGAAAATCCCGTTCACTTTTTTGTTGCATCCGTCACACAAACCGTCGGGGTTCGGTTTTCTCTCCGCTGCTGCGTCGAAGAAGCCCGTTCTGCTGTCTCTTAGGCTCCGGCCGCTGAAAATTGCTACGGTTTAACGACCGTGATCGCACCCGGCTCGGGACAAACCAGGTAACAGTTGGCGCAACCGATGCAGCCTTCTTTGGCGACAATCGTGGTCGGATAGCCGAGTTCGTTAATTTTGTCGGAAGCCGCCAGGATATCTTTCGGACAGTGGATGATGCACAGCCCGCACCCCTTGCAGAGATCCTCGTGGATAATGACCTGTGGTTGTTCCTGTTCTATTGACACTTAATCCTCACTGAAAACTTTGGTTTTGATACCGAGCATTTCAACCGCCATTTCGCGCAATCTGTATTTCTGGATCTTGCCGCTGGCCGTCATCGGATAGGAAGCGACGAAAAAGACGTGTTTCGGTTTCTTGTAGGGCGCGATCCGGTTGCGCGTGAAGTCGATGACATCTTCTTCGCTGATCTCGCTGTCTTCTTTTTTGATGATGAAAGCGCCGACGACTTCGCCGTATTTCTCATCCGGGATGCCGACCACCTGCACATCGAGAATGCCGGGCATGGTATAGAGGAACTCCTCGATCTCGCGCGGATAGATGTTTTCGCCGCCGCGAATGATCATGTCCTTGATCCGGCCGGTAATTTTATAATAGCCGTCGGTATCCACTTCGGCCTGATCGCCGGAGCGCAACCAGCCCTGCGCATCGACGGCCAGGGCGGTCTGCTCGGGCATATTGTAATAGCCCTTCATGACGTTATATCCGCGACAGCAGAGTTCGCCGCGCTCGCCGACACCGACCTCACGCCCGCTGTCGGGATCGACCAGTTTGACCTCGATTTCCGGCAGCGCCGCGCCGACGGTGCCGGTGCGCTGGGCGACCGTATCGTCGGTACGGGTCTGAGTAATCACCGGCGAGGCTTCGGTCAGCCCGTAAGCGATGGTGATATCGGTGCAGTGCATCTTGCTCATCACCTGGCGCATGGCCTCCTCCGGGCAGGGGGACCCGGCCATGATGCCGGTGCGCAGGGAGCCGAGGTCGAACATCTCGAACATCGGGTGCGCCAACTCGGCGATAAACATGGTCGGCACGCCGTAAACGGCCGTGCATTTCTCCTTCTGTACCGCGGCCAGCACCAGCAGCGGATCGAACAGCTCCAGCGGCACCAGGGTGGTCCCGTGGGTCAGCGCCGCCATCACCCCGAGGACGCAACCGAAGCAGTGAAACAGCGGAACCGGCAGGCAGAGCCGGTCGAGTTCGCTGAACTTCTGCCGGTCGCCGATATAGTAGCCGTTATTGAGAATATTGTAGTGGCTGAGCATGACCCCCTTGGGGAAACCGGTGGTGCCCGAAGTGTACTGCATGTTGATCACATCATGCGCATCGAGCAAGGTCTTGAGGCGGTCGAGTTCGCGGTTGTCATACTGATCGCCGAGCAGCATCAATTCGCGGGTGTTGTACAGGCCGCGATGTTTCTCCTGGCCGATAAAAATGACGCTGCGCAGGGCCGGAAAACGTTCGCTTTTCAGTTGCCCGCGCTGCGAGGTTTTCAACTCGGGAATCAGTTCGTAAACCGTCTGCAGATAATCATGATCGCGAAAACGGCCGATCAGGGCCAACGCCTTGAGATCCGCCTGTTTGACCAAGTATTCCAGCTCGAAGCTGCGATAGTGGGTGTTGATGGTCACCAGCACCGCGCCGATCTTGGCGGTGGCGAACATAAAGGTCAGCCAGTCGGGCACGTTGGTCGCCCAGATCCCGACGTGGTCGTCCTTGCCGATCCCGATTCCCAGCAGTCCCTTGGCCAGTTGATCGACCCGTTCGTTGAACTGGCTGAACGTCCAGCGCAGGTTGCGGTCCGGGTAGACGACGAACTCATGATCCGGAAGGCGACGGACCTGATCTTCAAAAAAAGCGCCGATGGTTTTGTCCGTGTAAGGCATGACGGCAATCTCCTAGCTCGGCGCGTACACGACGGCCAGAATCCGCGCGGTCTGATCGCCCACGGCATGAACATCATGGGGCACGATCGAATCGTAGTAGATGCTTTCGCCCGGCTGCAGTTCGTAACTGTTTTTTCCGTAGTTGATGCGGATGACGCCGCTGAGAACGAAAATGAACTCCTCCCCTTCGTGTCCCGCCAGCGGCGGGACATGGTCGGTACGCGGCTTGACATCGATCATAAAGGGTTCCATGTGCCGGTCCTTTTTGCCCGCAGCCATGGAATAGAAATCGAGGTTGCTGCTGGTCGCTTCAGGGTCTTTGCCGGAAAAACGTATCACCCGGGGAAAATCGATCTGCTTGAAAAGCACCGGCCCCTCCAGCGGCTCATCGTCCACCAGCGTACCGAGACGCACCCCCAGTGCACGGGAAATTTCCATCAACGGGGCAAGCGAGGGCAACAGCGCCCCAGCTTCGATCTGGCGGATCTGATCGGGGTGGCAATGGCTTTGTTCGGCCAACTGCTCGACAGTCATTTGTTTCTGTTCGCGCAGCTGGCGCAACTTCAATCCGATGTTGTTTTCGACCGGCATCTCGACTCCTTTTGCATACCATAATGGGCTGGGGCGATGAGCAGCGGGGAACAATCTCCACTCGCGGACCCGCGAACTCAACACTGCAGCTGAATCCAAATTCATCACACTGACACGGCAAAGACTCCATAACCTGCCTTATCTCGCCAAAATCGTCAAGGCAGAATCCCGGATTGACGCCCGATTCGATCAAACCGGGATCGGGGGTCTTCCGTTGTGGTCATCAAGGCGGGGAAACGGAATGGCGAAACGGGCGGTAAAGCGGGTCGCCGATCAGGATCATCTGCCAGGACAGATAGGGAACGGTCAGAAAATAACTTTCCGCCAGGGTGTAATAACCGTCCAGCAACAAAGCGAAAAACCGCTCCGGCAGCGGAAAGCCCTGGACGTAGGGCTCGGCCACCGGTCCGAGCGTGGCCGCGACGCCCTCTTCGAGCAGTCTTTTGCACCACACCTGGCTGTCCGGCCGTTTCAGGGTGGTACATTCGGCGCTGGCGATATGATAAGCCACGGCGCCGGGCCGCCAGTCAAAGGCATCGACATATCGGCCCAGACTGTACCAGCCGCAATAGAGCGCCGCAGCCGGGGCCTGCCCGGGCTGGAACAACGCTTCCCGCTGATCGAGGACAACCGGCAGGCGACTCAGTTTTTCCGTCACCGCCGCGGCGTTGTGGAGGGAAGCGTCGTAACGGGCGTACGCGCTGGGGTTCTGCTCCGTCGGGAATGCCCGGCGGGCATCAAAGTAGGCGGTTCCCTGCAGGCCCTTTTCCTCGGCGAGCAGGCTGTCGTCGATCAGCCGGCGGACAATTGCGGGGCGCGGTCCGTCGAGACGCGACACCAGCAGAACCCGCTCCCGCTCCGGCACCGGCGGCAGCCCCCGGCGAGCCGCGGCCAGCGGGTTCGGCAGCCGGCCGTCCAGCGGATAGTCGCCAATCAGGGCCAGCGCAATCTCCGAATCGACGGCGGCGCCTCGATCACCCTGTTCAAGGACCCTGATGCGTTGCGCCAACGCCGCTACAGCCAGTTCCCGTTCGCGCCGCTGCTGTGCCGTCAGCGTACGATTCCGCGACTGCCGGACAAGCTGCCTGCGGGTCGATTTCAGATCTTCCAGCCGCAGCCGGGTCTGACGGTCCGGTGCGGGAGCGGCCACCCGCAAAGGGATGCCGTAGAACAGGGCCAGGGCGCGGACAGGTTGTCCCTCTCTGCTGCCGATAAAACGACGTAGCGGATGGAGCAGGTTTTCTTCATAGACCTCGCGGCTGCAGTCTTCCGCGTCGGGGAGTGAGACAAGCAACAGATTGCCCGCCGGGATATTGCGCCGTTTTCGATAATGATCGGCCAAATCGATCCCGGCCGGAACGTTCCGGTTGGCGATCAGGATAACTTCGGCCGGATCGAGCGCGGCACTGTTCGACGCGGCCGTCAGAATTGAGATGCACCCGAAAAAACAGAGCAAAATCTTGAGCCGCATCACCAACCCGAAAACACCTTTATTCCTCTTGCCGCAGGGGCAAGGATTCCTTGTAAACCTCGCTCCCGGGCAGTCGATATTCTTTCGCCACCAGTTTGACGATCTCTTTCCAGTTAAGGTCGGTGGTTCGGCGCAGACGCAGCAAGGCCTCCCGCACCGATTCCGTCGGCCGGTCGGCGGTGGCGGGCGCGAACAGCAGCACCAGTTCGCCTTTGACCGGCGCGGCTGAAAAATAGTCCAGCGCCGCGGCGATGGTGCCGCTGAATAATTCCTCGTGCCGTTTGGTCAGCTCCCGCGCAACCGCAATCTCACGCTGCGCACCGCACACTTTCAGACAATCCCGCAGACAGGCCGGCAGCCGGTGCGGGGTTTCATAACAGACCACCGTCTGCCGCGCCACTGCGACCTGTTCCAGAACCCGGCGCCGGGCCTGTTGCTTCGATGGCAGGAAGCCGCAAAAAAGAAAACCGTCGGTCGGCAATCCGGCGATCGATAACGCGGCGACCAGGGCCGAGGCCCCGGGAACGGCGGCCACGTCAATCCCTTCCCGGCGACAGCGCGAAACCAGACGATACCCCGGATCGGCGATGCAGGGCGTACCGGCGTCGCTGATCAGCGCCAACGACTCCCCGGCTTTCAATTTTGCGACCAGCTGTTCGCTGCGCGTCGCTTCGTTATGCTCATGGTAGGAAATCAGCGCGGTGGGAATGGCGTAATGCTCAAGCAGTTTGCGGCTGTGCCGGGTGTCCTCGGCGGCAATCAGGGCAACTTCCCGCAACACCCTGACCGCCCGGTAGGTCATATCTTCCAGGTTGCCGATCGGCGTGGCCACCACAAACAGGGTTCCGCTCACTGCAGCCGCTCCAGTTGCTCCAGCCACAAGGCCGCCGAGGCGTCGCTCGGCATGCGCCAGTCGCCCCGGGGAGACAGGGCAACGGTGCCGACCTTGGGACCGTCCGGCAGGCAGGAACGCTTGAACTGCTGGGCGAAAAAGCGGCGATAAAAATGCCGCAGCCACTGCAGCAATTCAGGCCGCGGGTAATCGGGAGCAAACGCCTGCTCGGCCAAAAACAGGACCTTGCGCGGGGGAAACCCCATTCGCACCACCTGATAGAGGAAGAAATCGTGCAGCTCATAGGGCCCCACGACCTGCTCCGTAAACTGTCCGATGTTCCCTTCGGCGTCGGGCGGCAGCAACTCCGGCGACACCGGAGTGGCGCAGATATCGCGCAGAATCCCCGTGGTCCGCCCGCTGAACTCCTCGGTGGCGCACCAGTCGACCAGATAACGGACCAGCGTCTTCGGCACCCCGGCATTGACCGCATACATCGACATGTGATCGCCGTTGTAAGTGCACCAGCCCAGGGCCAGCTCGGACAGATCCCCGGTGCCGATCACCAGGCCGCCGACCTGGTTGGCGACATCCATCAGGATCTGCGTCCGTTCCCGCGCCTGGCTGTTTTCGTAAGTGATGTCCAACTGCCGCGGATCATGGCCGATATCGACAAAATGCCGGCTGACCGCCTGATCGATGGCCACAACGCGCAGCGCCAGACCAAGCTGCCCGGCCAGTTCCTCGGCATTACCGCGCGTCCGTGCGGTGGTTCCGAAACCGGGCATGGTCAGCGCAACGATCCCGCTGAGGTCAAGACCCAGCCGGTCAAAGGCCTTGACGCACACCAGCAGCGCCAGGGTCGAATCCAGCCCGCCGGACAGGCCGATAACGACATGCCGACTGCCGGTATGCCGCAGGCGCTTGATCAAACCGCTGGTTTGAATCTGAAAGATCTCCTGACAGCGGGCGGCCCGATCATCGTCATTCGCGGGAACAAAGGGTCTTCTGTTCAGCGGCCGTTGCAACCTGCCGACCGGTTCCGCCTGGATGGAAACGGCTTGCACACGGTAGTCCCGCAACGGCTTTCCACTGGCGAAGGTGCTGTTTCTCTGCCGCTCACCGACCAGATGATCGAGATCGATGTCGGCCGCCACCAATTGGCTGCCGAAGCGGAAGCGTTCCGTCTCCGCCAGAATCCGGCCGTTTTCGGCGATCAACGAGTGACCGGAAAAAACCAGATCGGTGGTTGACTCGTTCGGCCCGGCCGAAGCATAGACATAAGCCGCCAGGCAACGGGCGGACTGCGCGGCCACCAGCTGACGGCGATAAGCCTGCTTGCCGAGGATCTCCGGACTCGCGGACAGGTTCAGCAACAGTGTCGCTCCGGCCAGCGCCTGCGATCCGCTCGGGGGGGCCACGGACCAGGCGTCCTCGCAGATTTCGATACCGATCAGCGCCTGGGGCATGTCTTCGGCGCGGAACAGCAGATCGGCGCCGAAAGGAATTTTCCTGCCGCCGACGGTACAGGCATCGACACGACATTCGTCCGCACTGCTGAACCAGCGTTGCTCGTAAAATTCGCCGCTGTTGGGTAAAAAGGTTTTCGGCACCAGGCCGCAGATCTCTCCGTTTGAAATCACTGCGGCACAGTTGTAGATCCGTCCGGCGAGCGCAAACGGCAGTCCCGCAACCAGAGTCAGGCGGTTTTGCGCGGTGAATTCCGCCAGTTCGAGTAACGCCTGCTCCACCCCCTGCTGCAGTTGCTGCTGAAAAAACAGGTCGGCGCAGGTATAGCCGGTGAGGCAGAGTTCCGGGAACAGCACGAAGCGACATTGTTTTTCCAGCGCCGTCTTCGCCACGTTGCGGATCTCAGCCGCGTTGAAATGGACATCGGCGACTTTCAGCTCCGGCGTGGCCACTCCGACCCGCAGCATGCCATAAGTTTGAAGTTCGATCGCGGCTTCGGAACCGGACGGGTTCGCGTCTCTTCCTTTATTGGTCATCATGTCCCTCACAATTCCGGTCTGAAGCCGGAAGCTGTGCAACGGCTTGTCATCGATAAACGGGTCACAAACATGAGTCGCACCATAGTTCGGCGGCCATTTTCCGACAGCCTGGACATGACCATGCCTTTTGCCTCCAGTAAGTATCCGGTCAAACCGGGGACTTTAGCGATTGCCGGCCCCTCAAAGGGGCGTTAACGCAATCTTCACAAGCAAAAAACACGTCTTGCCGTCATTCCCGCGCAGGCGGGAATCCACAGATCTGTTGCCGGACCAGGCGCTGCCGTCACTTCCGCCTGCGCGGGAGTGACGGCAAAGGAAAATTGTCGTATCGCGGGGGTTCATATGCCCGCAACCGTCAAACTTTTGTGGCCCCCCGGCAAAGCCGGGGGATTCCTTTTTGTATTTATCGCTCCACTCACGGGTTCGGGTTACAGCGAAAAAGCATCCGGCACATGGGTGATCCGGGCGCTGCCGTCACTCTGGCACAGAATCGCGATAACATCAAATCTGGGTTGCAGCTTCGGTTGTTGCCGCTGCAGATACCATTGCGCCGCGCGGATGATCTGCCGTTGCTTGCGGGCGTCAACCGCTTCCTGGGGCAGGCCGAAAGCGGTCCCGCGCCGGGTCTTCACTTCGACGAAAACCAGCCATGAGCGTTTGCGGGCGATAATATCGATTTCCCCGACCGGCGTGCGGAAATTGCGTTCCAGAATTTTCATCCCCTGGCTGCGCGTCAGATAATCGACGGCCTGTTCCTCCCCCCAGGCACCCAGGCTCAAACGCTGCTCAGTCATGGTCCGGTTCCAGGAATTCCTTGACCCCGGCGAAGGTCTTGCGATGCTGGCGGCTCGGCCCGAAACGCACAATCGCCTGCCGGTGCGCCTTGGTGCCGTAACCTTTATGCCGGGCAAAACCATACTCCGGCAGTTGCCGATCAAAACCGGTCATGATCCGGTCGCGCACCACCTTCGCCAGCACGGATGCGGCCGCGACGGACAGGGAGCGGCTGTCACCCTGCTTGATGGTCTGCTGAGAGAGGTCGAGCGGCAGCCGGTTGATGCCGTCGATAAGCAGGTGGTCCGGCGCCACGGCAAGGCGGGTGACGGCCCGTTGCATCGCCAACAGCGTGGCCTGGAGAATGTTGAGCCGATCGATCTCGTCCACGCCGGCAACACCGATCCCGAACGCACGCGCCTGGGCGCGGATTAACGGATAGAGGCGCTCTCTTTTCCCGGCCGTCAGTTTTTTTGAATCGGTCAATCCGGGCAGGTCGAATTCGGCCGGCAGGATAACCGCTGCCGCAACCACGGGTCCGGCCAGGGGACCGCGCCCGGCCTCGTCGATTCCGGCAACGGCACGGCATCCCCGCTGTGCGGCAAGCTTTTCGAAATGCAAAGTGGTCACCGATAAATCGGCAAACAGGTCCGGAATCGTCATATATATCACCCGAAAAAATCCGGTTATCTCAGAGCCCTGTTGCGGGGATAAGTGCCGCCGTCCGGTCGGATGACTCAGCCGCGGACTTGACCGGCACCGCTCAGGCAGCGGCCGGTCACGGCGGCAATGACGCCGCCGAACTCTTCCGAACAGGCTGAACCGGAAACAAAAAAAGCCTCCGGCATGCTTGCCGGAGGCCTATATTAACCAATCTTTGGGCTTCACACCATCCGCTTTTCCGAAATCCGTGCAGCCTTGCCGCGCAGTTTGCGCAGATAGTAAAGCTTGGCCCGGCGCACCTGGCCGATTCTGACCACTTCAATCTTGTCGATACTCGGTGAATGCAGCGGAAAAATCCGCTCCACGCCGATACTTCCCGACATTTTACGCACGGTGTAGGACGATCCCAGGCCGCGGTTCACCCGCTTGATGCAAACCCCCTGGAAAACCTGGATGCGTTGTTTATCCCCCTCGGTGATCTTGACATGCACCTTCAGAGTGTCGCCCGCCTTGAAACGCGGGATATCCTTTTTAATTTGTTCCAGTTCCAGCTTATCGATAATATTCATCTTTTTCCTCCCGGTTATCTATTTTTGCAAATTCGTTTTATAGCTCTTGTCGATTCAGGAAAAGGAATCGCTCGTCTGCTCGCCGATTCCGTCCTCCGCTTGTAAACTGTGCTTTAAATCCTCGAGTATCGCCCTGTCGTTCGGACTCAATTCCGCATCCGGCAGCAAATCGGGCCGGCGCTTGAGAGTCCTCAACAGCTGTTGCCGGCGGCGCCACTGCGCGATCCGGCTGTGGTCGCCGGAAAGCAGGATGTCCGGTACCGCCAAACCGTCAAACACCGCCGGACGCGTATATTGCGGATATTCCAGCAAACCGTCGGCAAACGAATCGCCTGCGGCGCTGCCGTCGGAACCGAGTACTCCGGGCAGATGGCGCGCAATGGCGTCGATCATGACCAATGCCGGCAACTCCCCGCCGGTCAGGACGAAATCACCGATGGAGAATTCCTCATCCACCAGCGTCTGCCTGATCCGCTCGTCAAAACCTTCGTAACGGCCGCAAATGAATATCAGCCCGTCTTCCCCGGCCAGTCGGCGGGCATCACCGTGTTTGAACAGTCGTCCCTGCGGCGTCAGCAACAGCACCCTGGCAGTCGGCGTTTGCCGTTTCAGCGCGGCAACGCCGGCAGTCACCGGCTCCGGTTTCATCACCATGCCGTCGCCGCCGCCGTACGGGCTGTCATCGGTCGTCTTATGTTTTCCGACCGCCCAGTCCCGCAGGTTATGCGCCCTGACCTCAAACCGCCCCTGCTTGACCGCGCGGCCGAGAATGCTCTCTTCCAGGGGCGAGGCGAACATGCCGGGGAACAGGGTTAACACATCAAAGATCATCATTCTTCCGGGATCAGCCCCTGCGGCAGAGCCACGCGAACCGTTCCCCGGCCCAGGTCGACAGCCAGGACAAACTGCTTGACCGCCGGTATCAGGACTTCTCCACAGGGGCCATCAACGACATAGGTATCGTGCGCCGCCGTCGTGTACATACTCTGTAACGTGCCGATCTCGCCACGTTTTTCATCAATCACCTTGAGGCCCTGCAATTGGCCCCAGTAATATTCATCCGCGGCCAGTTCGGGCAACCGGCTCTTGCTTACGAACACGCTGCCGCCGATCAAGGGTTCCGCCAGATTGATCGATTCATAGCCGCGCAACCGCAACAGCACCAGCCCCTTATGCACCACCCGGCGGACGACTTCCGGTTCGAGTTCCCCGCCCGCGGGCAGCCTCAAGTTGACCTGATCCACGGTCAGCAGCAAATCGGGATCCCCCGAATGCAACCGCACTTTCAAATCGCCACGCAGTCCGTGAGTCGCGACAATGCGTCCGATCTCCAGCATATTTTCAGGTTCGCTGTGCATAAAACCTTACTTTGAGCCATCGAACCGCAACACCGGAGGCTATTCCATAATCTGCAATGAAGCCCGACGATTTTCCCGCGTTGCTTTGGCGTTCAACAGCGTCCGCATCGCCTTGGCGTTGCGCCCCTGCTTGCCGATAATCCGCCCCATGTCTTCTTGCGCAGCCGCCAACTTGACCAACACACTCCCATCTTCGGCAACCTCTTCGGAAATGACGATCTCCTCGGGCTGTTCAACCAGGGACTTGGCGATATACTCGATCAGGTCTTTCATAGGTCATCCTCCGGGTAGTTGAGGGGCCCTTGCCCCGGATTCGGACCAGATTCAAGGATCAGGCCTCAGTGGTCGCCTGCGACTTGAACTTGGCCCAAACACCTGAGTGACGCAGCAGCCGACGCACCGTGTCAGTCGGTTGTGCGCCTTTGTTGAGCCACTCCAGAGCGCGTTCTTCCTTAAAGTCTATCAAAAAATCATCCTGGCGAGGATTGTACTGTCCCAGGTTCTCAATAAACCGGCCATCCCTGGGGAATCGCTCGTCAGCCACTACCACACGATAGACGGGCTTCTTTTTGGCACCACCACGGGCAAGCCTGATTTTAACTGCCATACCGATTGTCCTCCATTATCTTCTGACTATTGCTCAATTGCTTATCATTGCGCGAGTTCGCTGGCTAAAAAAACAATCCGCGATCCACATCGGCTCAAAAGGGCATCTGACCGCCGCGGCCAAGCATCCCTTTCAGACCTTTGGGACCCATCTTCTGCATTTTTTTCATCATTTTCTGCGCTTCCGTGAAACGCTTCAACAACTGATTGACGTCCTGGACCCGGGTACCGCTGCCGTTGGCGATACGCAACCTCCGCGAGCCGTTCAGAATCCGGTGGTTAAGGCGTTCCTGCGGCGTCATCGAACGGATAATCGCTTCAATTTTTTTCAGTTCCTTCTCCGGCAACTGCATTCCCTGGGCCTGCTTCATCGCCTTTCCCGCTCCCGGGATCATTTTCAGCAACGAATCAATGGAACCCATTTTCTTGACCATCTGCATCTGCTCAAGGAAACTCTCCAGGGTAAACCCGTCTTTGCGCAGCGCTTTTTCCATCGCCGCAGCGTCTTCTTCATCGACGGCAGCCTGGGCTTTTTCGATCAGGCTGAGCACATCCCCCATGCCGAGAATGCGTTGTGCCATGCGATCCGGATGAAACGCTTCGAGGGCGTCGAGTTTCTCCCCCATGCCGACCAGTTTGATCGGCTTGCCGGTAACGGCCCGAATGGACAATGCCGCCCCGCCGCGCGCATCACCGTCCAGTTTGGTCAGAATCACCCCGCTCAACGGCAGTTGTTCGTCAAAACTGGCGGCGACGGTGACCGCATCCTGACCGGTCATGGCATCGGCGACGAACAGGACTTCCCGGGGTCTGACCGCGGAGACGATGTTCCGCAGTTCGGTCATCAACTCGGCATCGATATGCAAACGACCGGCGGTGTCCAGAATCAGGGTATCGAACCCGTTGAGCTCGGCATACGCCAATGCCCGGGTGCAGATATCAACCGGATCCTGCCCGGTCTGCGAGTCGAAGACCTCGATATCCAGCTGTTTTCCCAGGGTCTTCAGTTGGGCAATCGCCGCCGGACGGTAAACATCGGCCGGGACCAGCAAAGGATTGCGTTTCTCCCGCCGCAAGCGCAAGGCCAGCTTGCCGCAGGAGGTCGTCTTGCCGGCGCCCTGCAAACCGCACAGCATCAGCGGCACCGGGGGCTTGACGGCGAGATTGAGGGAATTATCTTCCCCTTCGCCCATCAGCCCGGCGAGCTCTTCGCGCACGACTTTGATGACCTGCTGAGCCGGGGTCAGGCTTTTCAGTACATCCTGTCCGACGGCCCGCTCGCTGACGCGCTTGACAAAATCCTTGACAACGCGAAAATTGACATCGGCCTCCAGCAGAACCAGCCGGATTTCGCGCATCGTCTCTTTGATATGCTGTTCAGTTAAACGTCCGTGCCCACGGAGTTTTTTGAAGACCGAATCGAGCTTATCAGATAACGTATCAAACATGATTCACAACAAAATCCCCAAAAACACGAAAGAGTAAACATAAAAAACAGAACTCGCCCGTGTCAAGGGAAAAGCACTCCGACAATTATTTGAGTTCAATCCAGGCGCTTGAACTCATGTCCCTCTTTCAGCCAGGTTTCGGCAATCTTCAGATTGACTTTTCCCAGCGCTGTCCTGACCTCGGGCAACACCGTCCGGGGAAAACGGATGGCCATACCGCAGTCGGCGCTCAGTTGCCGCGGCACCGGGATCAGAAGAATATCCAATGGCTCCCTCAGGAGTGCTTCTTCCGCTTTCATCACCCGATGGATCGAGTGAAAGATCGCGACACAATCTCCTTCATTGACCACTTCGACACCTTAAACCGAATAAACTTATCCATGGCGTTGCCCGGCCGCGCATAATGCCATGTTTGCCGCTGCCATGCAAGGGCTATTCAGCCCCTCGCGAAAATTGACAACACCGCTCTTTTACAGGTAGAGTAAGCAACTTTAAATCACCACGCAAAGGATACCCCCATTGCCCGCAGAGCGTATTTTTCCGCTGGTCGTTCTTCTTGTGTTTGCCTTCGCCGCCAACCTTCCTCTCGGCTACCTGAGAGAAAAAAGTCGCAGATTCTCTTTGCACTGGTTTGTTCTGGTCCATTTCTCCATTCCTTTTATAGTCGTCCTGCGCAGCTATCTGGGTTTCAGTTGGCGCTGGATCCCCCTTACTCTCGGCTGTGCCGTTGCCGGACAGCTCATCGGCGGCCGGGCCAAACGCAAAATGCCCCTATGAAACGCAGTGATCGGGCACCGCTCAAGCATGTCGAACCGGTCGGCGCCGTCCTGAAAGAGATGTTCAGCAAAGCCGGGATCGAAGAACAGATCAGCCGTCATCAGGCCTGGCTCGTCTGGGATCAGCTGGTGGGAGAACAGATCGCCGCGCGCGCGCGGCCGAAAAAACTGCGCGGCGGTGTGCTGGAAGTTCAAGTCGATCATCCGGTCTGGATGCAGCAGTTGCACCTGCTCAAACCGGAGATCTTAAAAAAAATCAATACGATCATTCCCAATGCCGGCATCGTCGATCTCTACCTGCGCCAGTCCGCCTCAGTCCATACCGCCCAGCGGGCGCAAAAACAAAAAACGGCCGCCCCCCCGCTCTGGCAAAAAACGGAACTGCAGGCCTGGGAAAAAAGAGCGATAGAAGAACAGCTGGCCGCCGTCAAGGACCAGGGATTGCAGGCGGAGCTCCGCAGACTCATGACCTTGCAAAAACAGGTCGATAAGCACCGTCAGAGCTGACCGGTCCCGGTCTCGGGCAAATCGTACATGCGCAATACTTCGGCGCTATAGTTGCGCCCATTCCCGGCCGTCGCGTAGATCGTCAGGGGCGGCTCCACCCGCAACCCCGGCCGACCACCCTTGCGGCCTTCCACCAGCACCAGCTTGGCCGCTTCATGGGCATGCGAATGGACGAAACGCATCCGTTTGGGTTCCAGGGAGCAGGCGGCCATATGCCGCAGCAGTTGCGGTAGTCGCTCAACCAGATGAATGACGGCGAAACAGCCGCCCTGCCGCAACAGCCGGCCGGCGGCGGCAACAAAATCACTCAGTTGCCCAGACAGTTCATGGCGGGCACGGGCACGCTCATCACCGGCGGCAATACGCCCGGAGCCGGCGGCCCGGTAAGGGGGATTGCTCACCGCCAGATCGGTCGAACCGGCGGGCGGAAGCCGGGCGATGTCGCGCACATCGGCCCGGAGAATCGAGATCCGCTTTTCCAGCGAATTTAATGCCACATTGCGCTGCGCCCTGGCGGCCAGGCTGTCCTGCAGTTCAATTCCGACCAGAGTCTCGGCCTCGGTCAGCACCGCCAGCAGCAGCGGCAGGACGGCATTGCCCGTTCCCAGGTCGACAACGCGCCGGCAGGAGACGCCCTCAACGAAACGGGCCAGAAGGATCGGATCGAGGGAATAACGGTAGCCCGACTTCGCCTGCAGAATCTTCAGTCCGCCGATCGACAAGCTGTCCAGAGTCTCATCCATGATCACCGGTTCTTTCAACCGAGCCCCGCGTCATTGCGGCCGGCAACAAAAAATGCCAGCCCGAAACGGGCTGGCATTTCCAATCAACGAATCAACATGCGGAGGAATTATTTAACGTGACATTCCTTGCACTTGGTCGGACCCTTGCCTTCTTTCTTGTGGCAGTCCTTGCAGTTCTTGTGATAAGCGTCCTTGGACTTGGGAGCGTCCCCGTCAGCTTTCTTGTGACAGTCCTTACAGGACGCCTGATCGCCGGTGTGGTGGCAAACCGCACAGTCGGCCAGACCTTCGTGCTTGGCATGGTCGAAACTCACATTGCCCATTTTGACTTCAAACGTCATCTGTGCCGGCTTGTCGGCGGCAACGGCGAAGCATGCGGTACCGACAAAGGCTGCGACGATCAACATCACGATCAACTTCTTCATTGGTAATTCCTCCTTTTGATTTGAATTGATGAGTTGGCAGTTACGCAAATGTATTAAACAAAAAATACCACAAATGTCAATTGAAAACTGTATACAATATACATCCGGCAGCAGTCGGAAAACGTTCGGCCCGATCGCCATGATCCATTGCCGTTACCCGGCCGGCGTTCAAAAAATAACTTTCACAGCAGTCCGTCTGCACGCATCTTTTCCTGCACGCGATCCGACTTTTCGATCACGCCCTGCGCCATCGCCCGCTTGAAGTCAAGCAGCCGCTGCTCCAGTTCGGCATCCCCGGTCGCCAGGATGCGGGCGGCAAAAATCCCTGCGTTCCGGGCTCCGGCCGCACCGATCGCCATGGTCGCCACCGGAATGCCCGCGGGCATCTGCACCATGGCCAAAAGCGCGTCCAGACCGCGCATGGAGGTGGCGTCGATCGGCACGGCAATGACCGGCAACACGGTTTCGGCCGCCACAACACCGGCCAGATGGGCCGCTGCTCCGGCACCGGCGATCAGCACTTTAAGACCGCGCGGCCGGGCGTCCCGCACATACTCAACCGTCCGCTCCGGGGTCCTGTGCGCACTGGATACGATCATCTCAAAGGGCACCTCGAACTGGTTCAGAACTTTGGCGGCCTCGGCCATGATTTCATAATCGCTGTCGCTGCCCATCAGGATGCCGACCAGCGGTTGTTTTGCACTCATTCTCAGCTCCTTGCCTTAATCTCTATCCAGCGCCCTGGCGCCGATATCCCGGCGAAAATGAACCTTGTCCCAGTGGATTTTATCGACTCCGGCATAGGCCCGCGCGATTGCCTCCCGCACCGTCGCGCCCAGGCCGGTCACACCGAGAACGCGACCGCCGTTATTGACGATCCGCTCGTCCTTAAGCGCTGTCCCGGCATGAAAAACCATCAGATCTTCCATCCCGGCGGCGGCCTCGAGCCCCGCAATCGGCCGCCCCTTTTCGAACGCCGCCGGATAACCGCCGCTGGCCATAACCACGCAGACCGCCGCCTTGTCGTGCCATTCGATCCCGCCCTCCCGCAGATCCCCCCGGGCGCAGGCCTGCAGAATCGGCACGATGTCCGATTTCATCCGCATCAGCAGCGGTTGCGCCTCCGGATCGCCGAAGCGGGCGTTGTATTCGACCACCCGCGGAATGCCGTCCCTGATCATCAAACCGACATAGAGGATGCCGCTGTACGGACAACCGTCCTGCGCCATTCCGGCAATCGTCGGCCGGACGATGGTATCGACAATTTGCCGATGCAGTTCCGGTGTGACCACGGGCGCCGGAGAATAGGCCCCCATGCCCCCGGTGTTCGGTCCCTGGTCGCCGTCGTCAACCCGCTTGTGATCCTGCGACGAAGCCAGCGGCAGAATGTGTTTACCGTCGGTGAAGGCGAAAAAGGACGCTTCCTCGCCGGCCATGAACTCCTCGATCACCACACTGGCGCCGGCAGCACCGAACACCTTGTCGCGCATGATATCGCCAACCGCGGCAATGGCCTGATCTTCGGTCCGGGCGACGATCACGCCCTTGCCGGCCGCCAGGCCGTCCGCCTTGACAACGATCGGCGCACCCTGTTGCCTGATATAGGCAACGGCCGCGGCGTAATCGGAAAAGGTCTGATAGGCGGCCGTGGGAATCCGGTAGCGCGCCATCAGGTCTTTGGAAAAACTTTTACTGCCCTCGATCCGGGCGGCACTCCGGGTCGGCCCGAAGACATCCAACCCCGCATCCTTGAAGCAATCGACGATACCGAGCGTCAATGGGACTTCCGGCCCGACGACGGTCAAATCGACGGCTTCCGCCAAAGCGAACTCGCACAGCGCAGCGATTTCGTCCGCGCCGATATGGACGCATTCGGCCAGTTCGGCGATCCCCGGATTACCCGGCGCGCAGTAAATCTTTTCCACCAGCGGCGACTGGGCGATTTTCCACACCAGAGCATGTTCTCGCCCACCGCCGCCGACAACCAGTATTTTCATATTTTCAATCTCCCCGGCCGAAAAGCCCTGAGTCCAGGTATTGTTATTTCCCGACGGAACAACCGCAAGGGTGTTTTTTGCGCTCGCTCAGGAGGTCCCGAAAAAGTTGCGCCGGAGAACCGATCAGTCCCCCGCGCAAGAGCTTTCTGCCGGGCCACGCCGAGGCGGCGCAAAAGGTGCGCTTATCAGTGCCTGAAATGGCGCATGCCCGTAAAGACCATCGCAATCCCGTGCTCATCGGCGGCGGCGATGACCTCTTCATCACGAATCGATCCGCCCGGCTGGATCACCGCGGTGATCCCGGCGGCGGCCGCATTGTCGATACCGTCGCGAAACGGGAAAAACGCATCGGAAGCCATGGCGGCGCCCTTGACGGCCAAACCCGCATGTTCGGCCTTGATGGCGGCGATCCGGGCGGAATTCACCCGGCTCATCTGCCCGGCGCCGACGCCGATGGTCATGCCCGCCTTGCCGTAAACGATTGCATTCGACTTCACGAACTTGGCTACGCGCCAAACGAAATCGAGATCTTCCCGTTCCGCCGCCGTCGGCTCACGCTTGGTGACGACCTTCAGTTCGGCGCTTAACAGCAGATCGCTGTCCTGCACCAAAAGACCGCCGTTGACCCGTTTGAAATCGAATCGCGCCCCCGGCTTCCGCGTCCATTCGCCGCATTCAAGCAAACGCACGTTTTTTTTCGCGGCCACGACCTCGGCGGCGGCCGCTGCAATCCGCGGCGCAATGATGACCTCGACGAACTGTCTCTCAACAATCGCCCGGGCGGTCTCGACATCCAGCTCGCGGTTCAACGCAATGATCCCACCGAAGGCCGATTCGGGATCGGTGGAGAAAGCCTTCTCATAAGCCTCGCACAAACTGCCCGCCGTCGCCACGCCGCACGGGTTGGCATGCTTGACGATGACGCAGGACGGCCCTTCGCCGAACTGTTTAACGCATTCCAGCGCGGCATCGGTATCGGCGATATTATTATAGGAGAGTTCTTTGCCCTGCAACTGACGCGCGGTTGAGATCGAGACTTCACTCGGATTTTTCTCAACATAAAAAGCCGCCTTCTGGTGCGGGTTTTCGCCATAACGCATGCTCTGGGCCTTATGATACTGCAGCGTCAGCGCCGGCGGGAATTCCGCATGCTCCGCAGCGCTTTTGCCGCCCAGCCAGTTGGAGATCGCCCCGTCGTAAGCCGCCGTATGCTGATAAACTTTCACGGCCAGGCGAAAATTCGTGGCGCCGGAGATTTCGCCGCTGTTCCGCTTCATCTCACTGATCACGGCCTCGTAGTCGCCCGGGTCGACCAGCACCGTGACGAATTTGTTGTTTTTCGCTGCGCTGCGGAGCATGGTCGGGCCGCCGATATCGATATTCTCGATGGCGTCTTCAAGGCTGCAGCCTTCCCTGGCGACCGTCGCTGCAAACGGATAAAGGTTGACGACCACCATGTCGATCGGCTCGATGCCGTGCTTTTCCATGGCGGCGACATGTTCGGGGTTGTCGCGCAGGCCGAGCAAGGCGCCATGAACTTTGGGGTGCAGCGTCTTGACGCGGCCGTCCATCATTTCGGGGAAGCCGGTATAATCCGCGACATCGGTCACCGGGATTGCGGCATCACGGATCATTTTTGCGGTGCCTCCGGTGGACAGCAGCTCCACACCGAAACTGTTCAATTCACGGGCCAGATCGACAACTCCGGTTTTGTCCGAAACCGAAATCAGCGCGCGTTTAATGGTGGCCATGGGACATCCTTTCTCTGTTGAATTGTGCCAATATGATAAGTCGAAAACCAGGCTGGACAATCATAATCCATACTGCTTATTGAGAGGTTCTGCCGAGGTTGAAAATTTAAAGAAGATTGTTCCCGCGAGATATTATCCGGAATCAAAAAATGGACGGCGGAAAAAAAGCACAAGTGCCCGGCGTGGACAAGCCTGTCAACAACTGTGCGCCGCACCCACAGGTTGGGCGACGATTTTTTGCAAGCTTGGACGCGGCAATGGGCTGCGCTTCCATTCGTCGGGCCATTCATTGCTTCCGGATTAAATCAGGCGACAAAAAAGAAGGATTTACCATGTTTATCCCGGACTGACAACCGTTATATCATCATTTTTCAACTGAATATCGCCGTGGTACCCGCGTTCCGATACGGCAGAAGACTTCATAGGCAATCGTCCCCAACTGATCGGCCCATTGATCCCCCGTAACCGACAGTCCATCCGCCGCGCCAAGCAAGGTCACGCAGTCGCCGATCCCTGCCTCAGGGACATCGGTGACGTCGAACATGATCCAATCCATGCAGACCCGCCCGACCAGGGAAATTTTACGGCCGTGCAGAATCCCGCAGCCGCAATTGCTGAAGAGACGGTTATAGCCGTCCGCGTAACCGAGCGGCAGGACCGCCATGCGCATATCGCGCGCGGCATGAAAAAGGTGTCCGTAAGAGATGCCGCTGCCGGCGGGCAATTCCCGCAGTTGCGCAATCCGGCTCCGCAGATGCATAACCGGTCGCAAGTCAAGCCGCGCCGCGAAAGCGGGGCCGGGAAGACCGCCGTACAACATAATGCCCGGGCGGGCCAGCGTACAGTCCGGACACTCCCAGGCACTCAGTCCGGCACTGTTGTTGAGATGAATCTCCCGCGGCTCAATCCCGGCGGCACGCAACATCGTCAACATCGCGTGGAATTTTATCCGCTGTTGCTCCGTGACCGCCGAATCGAGGTCGTCGGCGCAGGCGAGATGCGACATGAGACCTTCAACGGCCAGGCCCTCAAGTTTCTTCAGCTGCGGCAGAAAATCGCGCAGTTGATCGGCCAGAAACCCGACGCGCCCCATGCCGCTGTCGACTTTCAGGTGGACTTTAATCCGGGTTCGGCAACGTTTGGCGGCGGTGTGCAGACGCACAGCCGCATCCCGGTCGAAGAGAGCCGGCATCAGGTCATGGTCGATAACAGCCTGTTCCTGACCGGGAAAACACCCACCCAGAATCAGCAGCGGGTCGCGGATGCCGGCCTCGCGCAAGGCCACCGCCTCTTCCAGCGTGGCCACGGCAAAATACCCGACCCCGAAGGACTTGAGAGCCCGCGTCACCGGCACCGCGCCATGACCGTAGGCATCAGCCTTGACCACGGCGAGAATACGTTGTCCGGCCTGACAGAAAGCGGACGCCTGGGCTAAATTGTGGCGTAGCGCCCCCAGGTCGATGTCGACCCAGGTAGGGCGCGGGGAATATGTTTCCACGTTAATACTCCGGTATCAGGGCAATAAAATTTCAAGTTCGACGAAAACCGATATGATCCTTCACCGCAAAAATATACGCCGCAAATGCCCCTGTAAAGATGTAAAAAACGACAAAGATTAATTGACACCAAGATTTCATACTGTTAAACTCCCACATTGATTGCATAATTTTCATTCTATTTTCTTTATTCGAATGCTGCATTTACCCGTGCCGCACCTGTCCGGTTGCGACTTTTTTATACGCGCCCAAACTAAAGGGGGACGCCGATGCTTTCCGGTCTTTACCTGATTACCGACAGCAATAAGGATGGCAAGCTGCTCTCCAAAGTCAAAGCGGCTCTCGCCGGTGGAGCGGCAATCGTCCAATACCGGGCCAAGGACATCAACCCGGACGAACGCCGGGAGATGGCGGAAAAACTTCGCCGTTTGTGCGATGAGCATGAAGCCAGGCTGATCATCAACGACCTTCCCGAACTGGCCCATGAAGTCGATGCCGATGGCGTCCATCTCGGCCAGGACGACATGCCCGCCGTTCAGGCCCGGCAGATTCTCGGCCGCAACAAGCTGATCGGGATCTCCACCCATAGCGTCGAAGAAGCCCTCAAGGCGGAAGCCCAGGGTGCCGACTATATCGCCATCGGCAGCATTTTTCCGACCGGCAGCAAGGACGATACGACACTGGTCGGGCTGAACACCCTGAGCCAAGTTCGCAAAGCGGTCCGCATTCCGCTGGTCGCGATCGGCGGCATGACGCCGGAAGGCGCTTACGACGCCATTGAAGCCGGAGCCGATGCGGTAGCCGTCATCTCGGCAATCATGGCGGACTCAGATCCGGCCCGGGCGGCAAAGGAATTCTCCCTGCTGTTCAACCGCAAGCGCAGCGCCCCGAACGGCAGGGTCCTGACCATCGCCGGTTCCGACTCCGGCGGCGGCGCCGGAATCCAGGCCGACATCAAAACCATCACCCTGCTCGGCAGCTATGCCAGCAGCGTTCTGACCGCTTTAACCGCGCAAAACACTTTGGGCGTGAACGATACCTACAGCGTCCACACCGATTTCGTCATGAAACAGCTTGAAGCCGTCCTCGACGACATCGGCACCGATACGGTCAAAACCGGCATGTTGAGCTGGGGCGGGATTGTCTCGCGCGTCGCCCGGGTCATCGAACAGAGGTCGTTGCTGGCCGTCGTCGACCCGGTCATGATCGCCAAAGGCGGCGAATCCCTGCTCGATAAGGAAGCCCACGACAGCCTGATCTCCCGCCTGCTGCCGCAGTCATACCTGCTGACCCCGAATCTGCCGGAAGTCGAAGCCCTGACCGGTTTTGAACCGCGCTCCGTGACAGAGATGATCGAAGCCGGCCGCAACCTCCAGGAACTGGGCGCGCGCAATGTTTTGATCAAAGGCGGCCATCTGAACGGCGAAGCAACGGACGTCTTCCTGCATGGCAACGAAGAACACACCCTCAATTCGCCGCGCTTCGACACCGTCAACACCCATGGCACCGGCTGCACCCTGTCCGCCGCCATCGCCACCTTCCTGGCCCAGGGATACCCGTTGAAACGTGCGGTTGAACGGGGCAAAAGCTTCATCTCGCTGGCGATCGAACACGCTGTCCAAATCGGTCGCGGACACGGCCCCGTGAATCACATCCAGGCGGCCATGCAGCTCTTGCATGAACAGGTCACGATAGATTAAGATACCCCTGCTTGTTGTTTCTTTCACTGCAGCGCGGTCGCCTCGGCCGGCCGGCGCTGCTTTTCCCTTTTTTTATTCAGAGGTATCTTAATGACTCAGTTGGAAATCGCCCGTCAGGGACAGATCAGCGACATTGTGCGCCAGGCGGCGGCCGCCGAAAATATCGACCCGGAAATCCTCCGGCAGAGAGTGGCTGCCGGTACGGCCGTGGTCTGCCGCAACACCAGGCACACGCATGGCCGCCCTCTGGCCGTCGGTGAGGGCCTGCGCACGAAAACCAACGCCAACATCGGCACCAGCCAGGATGACACCAGCATCGATAAAGAACTGGAAAAAGCCAAAGTGGCGGCAGCCGCCGGCGCCGACGCCCTGATGGACCTGTCGACGGGCGGACCGATCGATGAAATCCGGGCGGCCATCATTGCCGAAACCGACCTGTGCATCGGCAGCGTTCCTCTTTACCAGGCGGCCTGCGACGCCGTACTCAGACAGGGCAAACCCATCGTCGACATGTCAGTCGACGATATTTTCGCGGGCGTCAAAAAACATCTGGATGACGGGGTTGATTTCATTACCGTGCATTGCGGCGTCACCCGGGAGAGTGTCGAACGGATGGACAAAGAAGGACGCCTGCTGGAAGTCGTTTCCCGCGGCGGCTCCTTCACCGTCGAATGGATGAGCTACAACAACGCCGAGAACCCCCTGTACGAACATTATGATCGCCTGCTGGAACTGGTGCGGCCTTACGATGCCGTGCTCTCCCTCGGCGACGGCTTCCGCCCCGGCTGCCTGGCCGACGCCACCGACCGGGCCCAGTTGCAGGAACTGATTATTCTGGGCGAATTGACCCAGCGCGCCCAGGAAGCCGGGATTCAGGTCATGATCGAAGGCCCCGGCCACGTTCCCCTGAATCAGATTGAAGCCAACATGAAACTGCAGAAACGCCTCTGCCACGGGGCGCCTTTCTACGTCCTCGGTCCGCTGGTCACCGACATTGCCCCCGGCTACGATCACATCACCTCGGCAATCGGCGGAACGATCGCCGCCGCGGCCGGGGCCGACTTCCTCTGCTACGTCACTCCGAGCGAGCATTTGCGCCTGCCCACGATTGAAGACGTGCACGAAGGCGTGATGGCGGTGCGCATTGCCGCCCATGCCGCGGACATCGTCAAGGGCATTCCCGGCGCCGTGGAAAAAGACAACGCCATGGCTCGTTATCGCAAGGACCTGGATTGGGAGGGCCAGTTCTCGGTCGCTCTCGACCCGGACAAGGCCCGCCGCCTGCGCGCGGAATCCGGGGTTGACGAATCCCACGGCGCCTGCACCATGTGCGGCTCTCTGTGCGCCTACAAAGTCATGAACGAACGCAGCGCGAAAAAAGCCATCTAAGGGAGAAGGAGTCGGGCCCGTTCCCGGATTTTTCCCCGCGAACGGGTCGCCATAAAACTATTAACATAATAAAGTCAAATAGTTACAACACGAACATTGACTCTACCACCATTGCCTCCGGGCTCCATGGACGGTTTTTCAACAGCCGGCGAAAAACTGTTGCCGTAGCAACTCCATCGGTCATATAATCGGCCGCTTTCTTCTGATAGCGAAAAACGATGATGAAAAGGCGTCGGGCTCAACCCCGGCGCCTTTCCAGGAGAACCGGCCGATGTGCGCAAAAAAAGTAACCCGTCCCCGGCGCAAGCCCAAGATCAAACTTCGCGGTTTCAACAACCTGACCAAAAGCCTGACCTTCAATATTTACGATATCTGTTATGCGCAACGTCCCCAGGCGCGGAAGGAATATCTTGAATACATCGATGAAGAATACAACGCCGACCGGTTGACGCAGATCCTGGTCGAAGTTTCCGATATCATCGGTGCGAATGTTCTCAGTATTTCCAGCCAGGACTACGATCCCATGGGGGCTTCGGTTACGATCCTGATCGCCGAAGAACCGATCGAACCGAAACCGGACGCGGTCGTGGCCCATCTCGACAAAAGTCATCTGTGCATTCATACGTATCCGGAAACCGATTCCAAATCCGGAATTTCCACTTTCCGGGTTGATGTCGACGTCTCCACCTGTGGTAAAATCAGTCCGTTGAAGGCGCTGAACCACCTGATTTCGGCGTTCGAGTCGGATATCGTGCTGATGGACTACAAAGTGCGCGGATTCACCCGCGACACCAAAGGGCGCAAACACTATATCGACCACCGGATTCACAGCATCCAGCAGTATATTCGTCGGGAAATCCGCGACCGCTATCAGTGCGTCGACATCAACATTTACCAGGAGAACCTGTTTCACACCAAGATGCTGCTGAAAGATTTCGATCTGAACCAGTATCTTTTCGCCACCGCTTATGAGGAGTTCACCGCTGCGGAGAGAAGCAGGGTGAAAAGAATTCTCAAGCAGGAGATGACGGAAATCTTCTATGCCAAAAACATTTACTGAATGACGCCCGATGAAATTCAAGGCAGCCCTGCTCGCAACCGTTATTATCGTCACTTTGTCCGCCTGCCGTCCGGCCATGATGAAACCGCTCGGCAACCCTGAGCGCCCCTACCCGCCGCCGCGACAACCGGTCGTCGGCGACATTCTGCATCTTTCGACCGGGATGTTCGTCAGCGCACAGAGCATGCTCGAACAGGCGTCCAGGTTCCGGGTGATTTTCGTCGGCGAGACCCACGACAATCCGGCCTCGCACCGGTTACAGGAGACGCTGCTCAAAGCCCTGGACGAAAACAATCGGGGCAGGGTCACCCTGGCCATGGAAATGTTCACCCCGGCGCAGCAACCGGTCCTTGACCGCTGGACCGCCGGAGCGTTGTCGGAGAAGGAATTCCTCAAGCAGGTGGACTGGTATGGCAGCTGGCGGATGAACTTCGCTTACTACCGGAAGCTGCTCGTTTACTGCCGCGATCACAATATTCCGGTGCTGGCCCTGAATGCCGAAAATGAGCTGAAACGGAAAGTCGCACGCATGCCTTTCGATCAGTTGCCGGCGCAAGACCGTCAACAGCTGCCGGATATTGACCGGAACGATCCCTACCATCAGGCAACGGTCGCAGCGTTTTACGCCGGACATGACATGGGCCGGGCGATGCAGGAAGGGTTTGCCCGGGTCCAGCTCCTCTGGGACGAAACCATGGCGCAGAACCTGGCCGACTATCTCAGACCGGAAGATCCGCAACGTCAGGTGCTGGTTGTCGCCGGAGGCAATCACATCCGTTACGGTTTCGGCATTCCCCGGCGTCTGTTCCGCCGGATTCCGGTCAGCTATGTCCTCATCGGTTCCGAAGAGCTGGACGTTCCGGAGGACAAGCGCGACCGGCTGATGGATGTCGACAAACCCGACTATCCCATGCCGCCCTATCATTTTCTGACCTATACCGCCTACGAAGATCTGGCCGAACCCGGGGTTAAATTGGGAATCATGCTGGAGCGGGATGAGGCAGGATTGCGGATCAAGGCCGTGACTCCCGATTCAATCGCGGCCCGCAACGATCTGCGTGAAAACGACGTGCTGACCCGCATGGATGAACAGAAATTAGTCGAACCGTTCGACCTGATTTATGAGCTGCAGCAAACAAAAGCGGGGGCTTCGGTTGTTCTGACGCTGCAAAGACATCGCCAAACGCTGACCAAAACCATTACCTTCCCGGAAACAACGCACTAAAAAAGCCGCTGCACAAGCGGCAGCGGCTTTTCGAGACACAATTTAATTTTACTTTTTTTTCACGCCTTGCCGGCGCTGCCGAGCACTTTTTCGTTCTTGTGTTTAATCAGTCGAATAAGCTCCTTGCGCGCTTCCCCAAGATATTTGCGCGGATCGAATTCAGACGGATGATGGGCCATATATTCGCGAACCTTGGCGGTAACCGCCAGACGCCCGTCGGAATCGATGTTGATCTTGCACACGGCGCTCGCCGCGGCCCGCCGCAGTTGCTCTTCCGGTACCCCGACGGCCCCGTCCATTTTGCCGCCGTACTGATTGATCAAAGCGACATATTCGGGAATGACGCTCGAGGCGCCGTGGAGGACGATGGGAAAACCGGGGATGCGCTTTTCACACTCGGCCAGGATATCAAAGCGCAACGGCGGAACCTCTTCTCCTTCCCGGAGCTTGAATTTATAAGCCCCATGGCTGGTTCCGATGGAAATGGCCAACGAATCCACCCCGGTCTTGCTGACGAAATCCTCGACCTCATCCGGCTGTGTATAGGACGATTTTTCCGCCACCACGTCATCCTCGATTCCCGCCAGTACGCCCAGTTCGCCTTCCACGGTCACGTCATATTCATGCGCATAGCCGACGACCTGGCGCGTCAAGGCCACGTTTTCGTCGTAGGGCAGATGGGAGCCGTCGATCATGACCGAGGAAAAGCCGGAGTCGATACAACTTTTGCACAGTTCGAAGGAGTCCCCGTGGTCCAGATGCAGGACGATCGGGATGTCGCTGCCCAGTTCCCGGGCCATCTGCACCGCCCCGGTCGCCATATAACGCAGCATGGTTTCATTGGCGTAATTACGCGCCCCTTTGCTGACCTGAACAATAACCGGGGAGCCGGTCTCCGCGCAGGCGGTGATAATCGCCTGAAGCTGCTCAAGGTTATTGAAGTTATAGGCGGGAATGGCATAACCGCCATCGACGGCTTTGCGAAACATTTCACGCGAATTCACCAATCCCAGATCTTTGTAACTGACTCTGTCACTCATGTTATGACTCCTTCATGACATCCGGCTGAATATTGTTTCAACATCCTTCGGCAAACAAATACCACCAAGCTTTAAAACCAACCGTTTCCTTTGTATCAACCCAACCGCGGATTGTCCAGCCGCGGATAAAAAAAGCGTGTTTTTTCTTTATTTTAAACCCGCCCCCGAAAATGAGGCGCCGGAGGCCGAGGGCGGATCATCGGCCCCGAAAGAGAGAAAAAATGCCCGCACAGCGAAGCCAAGCGGAAAATTCCTTGATCGTCCCGGTTACGACCCGCATGTGCGGTTCTTTTCCGTGCCTGCCGGCCGACCCAAAACCCAAGAAAGTTGCAATCGGTTTTCAGTTCCATTAGTATACGCACGATTTTGGGTTCGAGAAATTAAACCTTGAAACAAAGCGTTATATTCCCAGATGAAAGGTTGAGTGAATCATGATCGACAGAAAAAGCGATGAATACTTTAGTGAATGGAAAGAACGGGAAGCCATAGCGGAAGCCATGACGCCGCTGATCGGGAAGCTCTACCGCGACCACGAAGTCATCTGCACGGTTTTTGACCGCAGCCTGGTCAACCAGTCGATTATCGATATCCTGCGCGCCCACCGCTTTGCCCGCCAGATCATCGATCGGGAAATCTGGGTATCGGACACCTACCCCATGCTGCAGGCCATGGCAAAAATGCATCTGGCCCCGGGCAAGGTGGATCTCGCCCGACTCGTTCTGCACTATCAGGAACAGGGCGGCGGCGACCTGGACAGCTTCGTGTTTGAACGGTTGAAGGGACTCAACACCGGGAAAACAAGTCAGTTGAGTCAACCCCGCGATGTGGTGCTCTACGGCTTCGGCCGCATCGGGCGACTGCTGGCCCGAATTCTCATTGAACAGGCCGGCGGCGGCAACAAGCTGCGCCTGCGGGCGGCGGTTGTCCGCAAAGGCAGCGACGATGATTTGTTCAAGCGGGCCAGCCTGCTGCGCCGGGACTCGGTCCACGGACATTTCGCCGGAACCATCAGGGTCGATGAAGCCGAAAACGCCATCATCGCCAACGGCAACATGATCAGAATGATCTACGCCGACGCCCCGGACCGGGTCGATTACACTCAGTACGGCATCGACAACGCCATCATCATCGACAACACCGGGAAATGGCGCGATCGCGCCGGTCTGGGTCTGCATTTACAGGCGCAGGGAACTTCGCACGTGCTCCTGACCGCGCCGGGAAAAGGCGATATCCCCAATATCGTCTACGGTGTCAACAATGAATTGCTCGACAGCGGCGACAGCATCTTGTCCGCCGCCAGTTGCACGACCAACGCCATCGTCCCGACGCTGAAAGCGGTCAGCGACGAATTCGGCATTGTCAACGGCCACGTGGAAACCTGCCACAGCTACACCAACGATCAGAACCTGATCGACAACTACCATAAAAAAGAGCGTCGCGGTCGCAGCGCCCCGCTCAATATGGTAATCACCGAAACCGGAGCGGCCAAGGCCGTGGCCAAATGCCTACCGGAATTGGCGGGCAAGCTGACCGGCAACGCTATTCGCGTACCGACGCCCAACGTGTCCCTGGCAATTCTGAATCTGACCCTGGAACGTGAAACCACGGTTGAAGAGCTCAATAGTTACCTGCGCAACATGTCCCTCGACTCCCCCCTGCAGGATCAGATCGATTACACCAATTCTCCGGAAGCCGTCTCGACCGACATGGTGGGCTCGACTTACGCCGGCGTCGTCGATTCCCTGGCGACAATCGTCCAGGGCAACCGTTGCGTCCTTTATGTCTGGTACGACAACGAATACGGTTACAGCCACCAGGTGGTCAGGATTGTCGAAAAAATTGCCGGCATAAATCTGGAACACTGGCCCAAATAAGCGCGTTGCTGTCCCGGCTCGGACCGTTGCAAACGCGGGCCGCCGGCACAGCGATTTTTCGCACCGCAATAAAAAAGCCGCGTCTTTTACGGACGCGGCTTTTGTTGTAGCAATCGCCGGGGGTTAATTAACTGAAACGTTTCATCGCGCGCATTTTCTTACGCAGGCGACGTTGAGCCTCTTTTTCCTTGCGCTTGCGCTTAATGCTCGGCTTCTCGTAAAATTTCCGTTGTTTCATTTCACGAAACAAGCCTTCCTGCTGCAGCTTACGCTTCAGCACCTTTATCGCCTTTTCGACATTACCGTCAATGACAGTGATTTCCACGCCCGATCACCCCGCTTTCTCAACATAATCTATGCGGAAGCCCTCCCGCAAGAGACGGAAGTTATAACTTCAGCAGATCGTCAAGTCAAGGTGTTTTGTCTCTTTTGTCCGTCAGGGGGAGGTTGAAAACAGAACAACCTTAAGGCCTCCGTTGGTAAAACGCAGCCGTTTCGACAAGGTCAGGCCGGTCATTGCGGCCAGCCCCGAGGCGGGGCAGACCAGCGCTCCTTGCCAGCCGGAAAAAACCCCGGTATAGGCATCGCCGATGTCACGATAGAGCGTTTTCAGGTCATTTCTACTGCCCAGCCGTTCGCCATAAGGCGGATTGCAAAGCACCAGCCCCGGGAGATCCCCGGGACAAAGCGCTGAAAATCGGTGCACTGCAATTGCACCAGCCCTTTCAATCCGGCGGTTTCCAGATTTTGCCGGGCGGCGATAATCGCGCTGTCGCTTTTATCGACGGCAACCACCGGCTGAGAAAGGCCCGACCGTTCTTCACTCTGCGCTTCGGCCAGCAATTGCCGCCACAGACCCGGGCGATATTTGGGCCAGTCCATGAATGCGAAGTCGCGCTCTTTCCCCGGAGCCCGGTTCAGCGCGATCAAAGCCGCTTCAACGGCAAAGGTGCCGGAACCGGTCATCAAATCAACCAGCGGCAGCGAACCGTCATAACCGCAGGCCAATAAACAGCCTGCCGCCAGGGTTTCGCGCAACGGCGCCCGGACCCGGGCGAAACGATAGCCGCGACGATGAAGATGTTCGCCCGAACTGTCAATGGACACCAGGCAACGGTCTGCGTTGAAGCGAAGAAAAATTTTCTGCGGGCGAATCCCGACCGTGCCGGCGGTCCCCAAAGCCTTGCCAATGGCGGCCATGCAGGTAGCGGCGATACGGCCGCGATGCATCAAGCGCGAAGCGTGGGCCGCAACCTTGATTTCGCAGGCGGCGCCGGGCTTGACGAAACGGCCCCCACGGCAACCGCGCCAAGCGCTGGAATAAAGTCGGAAAATCGCGCGCCGTCACCTCGCCGAGGCGGACCAGAACGCGTGACGCCGTACGCAACCGGAGATTCGCCCGATAAAGCTCCCGCAAGCCGCCGTAAAACTCCACCCCGCCATGCTCCATGCCGCTCACCGCAACGCCAAGAGCAGTCAGTTCCCCGGCACAGATGTTTTCCATCCCGGGAGGGGTTACGATAAAATAACGATTTTTCTCTCCGGCCATTCTCACCTCTGCTCAATGATCCGACAAGAGCATTTCGACCTGTTGATATTTGGAGGAAACCCCGGCAATCGGCTTGATGGGGTTCCGGCACAATTCTGCGCCCGTCCGGGTTTCAGCCGGACCCGTCGACGGACCGGATTCCTGCGCAGTTGACCGGCAGGCCGGGATTGCATTCCCCGGCCTGCGCCCGGTGCGCCGCTGCAGGTTCAGGTAAATATCCCCCGGTCAAACCGGGGGCTTTAGCGATTGCCGGCCCCTCAAAGGGGCGTTAACGCAATCTTCACAAGCAAAAACACGTCTTTCTTCCGTCATTCCCGCGCAGGCGGGAATGACGGAAAAGGAAAATTGTCGTATCGCGGTGGTTCATATTCCCGCAACCGTCAAACTTTTTGGGCCCCTCAGCAAAGCTGGGGGATTACTTTTTGTATTTAAAAAGATCAGCTTTCTCGATTATTGATTTGTTCTTTAGTACAGAAAAATTATAAAATAACAATTTTCAATGACCTTCAGAGAGTCAGGATTTCAACCATGAACTTTCAGCGTTATTTCAGGCCCGAGCAGCAACTGCTTTTGCGCGTCGACAACGACGTTCACCAGGATGGCCGCACTGAACTAATGACTGTATATGTCGTTTCGAGCGAAGAAAATTCCCTGGTCGTTTCTCTTGCTTACGGCGCCGACGCCGTCGATCAATATCCTTTCCGCTCCGACATGACTTTTCAGATCACTACCGAAGCTTTAGGCATGGGCATCCGGGCAACCGGACTCTTTGTCAAAAAAATCGACGGCAGCAGGTTTTCCATCAGCCTCAAGGACGATCTGCAGATGTTCCAACGTCGTATCAGCCAACGCCTCGATTGTCAACTCGGCATCCGTTTCAGCCGCGCGGCAAAAACCCTGCAGACCATGAGGGAAATCTGGGAAAGAAATCTTGAAGTGCTCTACAGCCCGGAGGCGCCGCTGATTTTTGAAGGCTTCAATTCCGTCCGGGTCAATATCAGTTCCGGCGGTATCCGCCTGACCATCAAGCCCCCGGCCAATCAAGGCGAACTGTGCCTGGTTCTGATCAACCTCGAAGACGGCAAACCACCGATCTGCGCCATTGCCGAAGTGGTCTGGGTGTGTATGCAGGATGAGGAGAGCGTGACCGCCGGCATGCGTTTCATCAATATTCTGGGCGATGATCAACAACGCATCGAGGCTTTCATCAACAGCAAAAAGCGTCCTGATCCCAAATAAACGGAACTTCACGCTTGCAGCTTGTGTCGGCATAACTTCTAAGTTATAAATTCTCAACGCAGAAAAAACTCTCTTTTCTCCCGCAGGACAATCAATGCCATATGTCACTGAAGTGGAAGCTTATCGCGCCTGCCGGACCCTCTTCGGCCCGGATTTGCAGATGAACCGGGACTTTCTCGCCTATCTGCAACCCTCCGGCGCGCGTTCCGCTTACAGAGAAAAGGCCAAGGTTATCCACCCCGACTGTTTCGCCACTACCGATGCCGCAATCAAGTTGCGGCAACAACGCCTGTTTCAGGATTTAAACCGGGCGCACCAGACCGTTCAGCGTTATCTCAAACAGCAACGCTTCACCGCCGGCAGCGGCTTTTCCCAACACCGGCCCTCATATTCCCAGAGGCCCAGGCAGTACCGGGAGACGCCCCCACAGCAGTCCCGGCCGCGGCTGCTGCCGCCGCGACCGTTACAGTTCGGCATGTTCCTCTATTACCTGGGAATCATTCCTTTTCAGGCGTTGATTTCCGCACTGGCCAGGCAGCGGCAACAACGCCCGACTCTGGGTGAAATCGCCCGCCGCTGGGGCTGGTTGAAGGAAGAAGATGTCGGCCGGATCATCGCTTTGCCCGGCGGCAGCGACAAATTCGGGGAACGGGCCGAACAGCTTGGCCTCCTGACCGCTCTTCAGATCCGCGTCCTGCTGCATCATCAGCGCTCCAGACAGGACCATCTGGGAGACTATTTTGTTGCCCAGGGGGTCTTCAGCGAGGCCCGCAAGGACCAACTGTTAAGCCGGCTTGCGGAACACAACCGGACTTATCGCAACAGCCCCGGTTCTTATTACTACTTTTTCCATCATTAGGTTTTCCCCCGCGAAAAACCGCCGACCGATCCATTCATCAACTATTCAGGAGATATCATGGGTTTTTTATCCCCGTCCGCAAGCATCTGCTATTTTCATGTTCAGGGTTCAATGCCCGCCACCGACAAACATGCGGCGCTGGCTGAAAAGCTGGAACATGAGGGCTTTCGCTCCATCGAGCATTCCGCCGCCGAACTGGCCACCGGCTGGGTGCGGTTAAGCGATTACGACAGCAGCGACTTTTCCGCGCCGGAGCAGTGCTGGAGCGAACAGTACCTGCGCTTCACGCTGCGGCAGGATCGTCGTCGCGTGCCGGGCGCATTGCTGAAAAAACAGGTGGCCGAACTCAGCGCGCAGTTTCTGGCCGAAAAACCGGCGCTGAATTTCGTTCCCAAAGCGGAAAAGGACCGCATCCGCGATCGGGCCCGCGATCAGCTCATGGCCCGCACCCTGCCGAGCCCGTCGTTTTACGATGCAGTTTGGGATACCGACCGGCAGCTGCTCAGATTCTGTTCCCTGGGTCAGAACATCATCGACAGCTTTCAGGGGCTGTTTCACCAAACCTTTCCGGGGCTGCGCCTGCAATTGATCCACCCCCTCGCCCGCGCCTTGGCCGTACTGCCGGCCGAACTTCATCCCGCGCTAAAACAGGCGAACCAGGCCCAAACGGACAGCATTCTGGAGCAGATTGAAGCCAACCGCTGGCTCGGCTTCGACTTCCTGCTGTGGCTGCTTTTCCGTACCCTCAACTCCGAATCCCGTTACCCGGTGGGCACTCCGGGGCCGCTGCTGGAAAAGCAATCCTTCACCGCATTTCTTGACGATCGCCTGGTCCTGCTGGGCGGCGGTCATGAAGGGCTGCAGAAGATTGTCGCGGCCGGGCCTCAGGACAGCTACATGGAAGTTAAAGCCGCCTTGCGCCAAGGCAAACAGATTGCGGAAGCCACCCTGCACCTGCAACTGAACGAAGATGACGGCTGGAAACTGACGTTGAAAGGCGAACGCTTTCAATTCGCCAATTACCGCACGCCGATGATCCGTCCGGAAAAGGACCCCAACGACGATCCCCAGGCCGAAGCCGAAGCCGCTTTCCACACCAAACTTGCAGCGGTTGAAGAAGGGGAACAGATGTTTGACAGCCTGTTGAAAACGTTCCTTGAGCTGCGGCTGAGCGAACAGTGGCCGACCCGGATGGCCACAATTCAAGACTGGCTGCAGCAGCCCGATTGATCCGTGACACGACGGAATAAATCCTCCACGGAATGGGATATCCGCCGTGCCGATGTGCCCGCCAGGGACGCACTTGAGTTTTTTATCTTGAGGCGATAAGGCCTTTCCCTGCACGGCAAAACTGGTATGCTGTGATATTATGAAGTTTCGTACCCGGCTCTTGATTCTTTTCCTGGCCATCACCCTGGTACCGCTGGGATTGAGTTTTCTCTCCCAGCGGACTTCCATTCTTTATTTCGGCAACAAGCTGGCGGGCGAAACCCGCTCCCTGCTTTACGACAGTGCCGTGACGTTACTCCACTCCCTGGTCGACGACTACGACCGGATTCTCGAACGCGACTCGGCAATGGCGTTGCTGGCCCTGAAAAATCAGGCCCAGGCCGTCGAGTGCCGGCTTGATGCCGACCGGCCCGGACCGGCCGCTCCGCTTTTTTTCGATGCCGACTTCGCCACTCCGCAAACACAGCCCGACGACATGGTGGCAACCCCGAAACGCTTGCGGCCGACCGCCGACGGCCGGTTGCAACCGATTCCGGTCTCTTTCAGTCAACAGGTTATTTTTCTGGTCACCGGGATTCAGCCTCGCCAGGTCGAAGACGAGTTGGCGCGGATCAGTACCATGAGCGGGGTTTATCAGACTCTTCACGCCATCCAGCCGGAGCTTTTCCTCTGGCAGTATACCGCGTTGGAATCCGGCATTCATTCCAGCTACCCGGGCAAAAACGGCTATCCGGCGGATTACGACCCGCGCCGGCGCCAATGGTACCGGGATGCCGCGGCGGCAGGAAAACCGATCCAGCGCCTCATGACCGACCTGTCGACCAAACGTTTGATCCTGACGTTGGCTCGGCCGGTCTATCGCCACGGCAATGAACTTGCGGGCGTGACGGCTCTGGATATCGATTATCGACAATTTTTTACCGACTGGCAGATTCCGGCGGAATGGGCCGACGCCGTGGAAAGCATGGTGCTGATCTACCACGGCTACACTCCCGACCCCGCCAGGCAACTGCAGGTGCTGCTGCGCAACGACCGAGACGCCCGGCACAGCGATTGGCGATTACCGGTGGAAGAGGAATACCTGACCATTCCTCAGGAGCAATTACGTGAGATTCAACAGGATTTCGTGGCCGGGCGATCAGCGGTCAGAAAAGTAACGTATCGCGGTCGGCAGACGTTGTGGGCTTACGGCTCCCGGCGTGGTGAAGACCCTTTCCCGCTGGTTATCGTCCCGGTCGAACGGATTCTGTCCAAGGCGGTCACTGCCGAAAACTATGTCAACCGACAAATTGCCCTGGGCCTCAAAATAAGCGCGGTCCTGACTGTTTTCGTGGTGGTGGCGGTCGTGCTGCTGGCGATTGTCAGAGCCCGTAAAGTCACCGATCCGGTCACCCGGCTGGCCGAGGCGGCAACCCGCCTGGCGACCGGGGACTTTGATGCCAAGGTGGATATCCGTACCGCCGATGAATTCAGAAACCTGGGGCGCATTTTCAACGAACTGGGAGACAGCCTCAAGGAGCGTGAGCGGATGAAACAGTCGCTGGCCCTGGCGAAAGAGATCCAGCAACGTTTATTGCCGTCGTCGGCTCCGCAACTCTCCGGTTTCGATATCGCCGGAAAAAGTCTCTACTGCGATGAAACCGGCGGGGACTATTACGATTACATTGAACTTGAATCCCCGGCCCATAAAATCGGGTTATCCGTCGGCGATGTCGCCGGCCACGGGATCGGCGCCGCCCTGGTCATGGCAACGGCGCGCAGTGCCCTGCATACGCTGGCGAACGACCATCATTCACAGGTCGACATGCTCATCAGAGCGCTGAACCACCATCTGTGCCGGGATACGGGAGACGCCCATTTCATGACGCTCTTTTACGGTGTTCTGAATACGGAGGAACGCTCTCTGGATTGGGTATCGGCGGGACACGCGCCCATTTTTCATTACCGCGACAAGCAGGTTGAAGAACTCGTCAGTTCAGGGATTCCATTGGGAATCATAGCGGATACCGATTACGCTGTGAGTTCAACCCTCTTTTTCAATCGGGGAGACATCCTCCTCGTCGGCACCGACGGCATCTGGGAGGCGCAGAACCCGGCCGGCGAGATGTTCGGCACGCAAAGACTGACCGACATCCTCAGACAGTCTGCCGCAGAAGACGCCGAAAACATTCTCCATCAAATTGTCTCGTCCCTGAATGTCTTCAGGGGTTCGCAACCTCAGGGCGACGATGTGACTTTAATGGTGGTAAAAGCTGTTTGAGAAGGAAAGTAATGTCCCTGCGACAATCGGCCATCACGTGGAAACGTCCGGAGTGTGGACCTGACTTTATGGATACGGTTTAATTTTTTAATGCACTATTGACAGAAAAGTGTTAGTTTGTAACACCTTATGTATTTATTTTTATTTTATTTTTTTTCAAATCAAACAGCTATCAACCAACCAGCCGGAATGCTTCAGGAGACTGGCATTGTCAGCTTTATTCCGACGTCAAGGCCGCCTGTGAGGCATTAAATGAGTGAAGTACTGGAAAAAAAAGTTGCCCAATTCGGAACCGTCCGACGCAAACATATTTTCAACCGAATCAACGCTCTCCATTATCATAACTCCCCTCTCCTCATAGTTCTACAGCATAAGCAACACGATTTCCGTCTATTTGTAAAAGCTCGACCCGAGCCGATTTCAGGAGAACGGGCCTTGGCCCATTGGATCGCGGAAGATAATCTTCCCGATAACTTCAATTCCTTTAAGTTACATAAAATTATTCTCTCTACCGATCATAGTTCTTATGAATTTTTGCCGGAGGCTTACCGCCTTGAAACATGGGGCATCACTTTTACGATTCCCGAGCACGCAACAGAAATCGAGTTGAGAAAGCAAATCCGCTATCATTGCGCGGGTGCAAACATAAAAGTTACAGTAAGCCAGAACGCTATCGTTTTTTCAGGGAGGATGCTGGATTATTCAGTCAATGGTATTCTGGTTCAATTGGATAAAAAGGAAGGCTTTTCGTTTTCCTGGCTCAACGAAAATCGGGCAGTGATTCTCAATATTTTGAATAATGAAGATCCTGTTTATACCGGTGAAGTCAAGTTATCACCGCGGGCACGAGGTCAATATTTACTGTTTTTCGACCAAGATGCCGTGCCCCGTCACGTTCCGCGTAAATATCGGTCCAGACGTCAGCAACTGACCCCCTCTCCAGATTTGGTTTTTGATCACCCCATCATCAACAAAAAAATAAGATTAAAAATTTTCGATTTAAGTAGCCTGGGCTTTTCAGTCGAAGAAAATGCTTCATCCGCCAGCTTACTTCCTGGACTACTGATCAGATCCGCGACAATTTCTCTTGCCGGCAACATCAATATAAAGTGCATGATTCAAGTCATCTACGTAAAAACAAAAGATGATGATCCAAGCATAGTAAGAGTCGGTCTAACGATACTCAACATTGATAGCCATGATCACTTAAAGTTGATCAGTCTTGTTCAGCAAGCCAAAGATTCCAGAGCCTACATCAGCAACCAAATCGATCCCTCTGACTTATTTGACTTCTTTTTCGAAACCGGCTTTATCTACCCTAACAAATATGCAGAGCTCGCCAGAAAAAAAGATGAAATTATTAATGCCTATATGACTCTTTATAAGACAGGGGCAAATATCAGTCGACACTTTGTATATCAGGATACAGGAAAAATTCTAGGCCATTTTTCAGCACTTCAAGTCTATAGAAAAACCTGGTTCTGTCAGCACCATGCAGCCTTACATGATCAAAAGGCCGGGTTGCGGGTTGTACGGGCAATATCTGAATATGTCAACGACAGTTACCAACTTGATCCCACAAATATCGAATATATTATAGGTTATTATCGTAACTCCAATCGATTTCCAAAGCGCTATTTCGGTGATTATGTAGACCAGCTTAAAGATTTCAACAAAACCTCTTTAGACTGGTTTTCTTACATTAGCGAAGCTAGAAGATTCGCTGATGCACCACAAACCTTAGCTCCCGGATGGGGTCTTGAACCGGCCCAAAAACTGGATCTCGTTAACTTTGAAGGTTTCTACAAAAAATTCTCAGGAGGACTTCTCACAAAAGCATTGGACATGTCTCCCGAGAACTTTGATGACACAACCCTAAGCGCGACATACAAAAAAAATGGTCTAACCAGAGAACGAAAATTATTTGCCTTGCGACAGCAGGGAAGAACCATAGCATTAATTGATGTTCAATCCTCAAATGCCGGTCTAAACTTATCGGAAATTACAAATGCCATAAGCGTTTATATGATAGAATCAGCTCCAGAGCATATGGCTATGGTCGGCTATTCTATCCGTCATTTTGCCCTTAACTCCGGGAAAATGGCTGACCCGGTAATGGTCTATCCAAACACTTATTTAAAAAATTGCGAGTTTAACTCCGATAAGGAATATATTATGTGGACGCTGAATGTTCCTTTAGGAATGGAATCGTATATGGCTTGGATGAATCGTTTTTGCCGATGAAAAAAAATAAACTCCTATATAACTCACGTTTAATTAATGTATATCTAAAGCTCCTTCGCTCAAAATACCCTAATGTAAGTACTAGCGAAATTCTTGCCTATGCGGAAATGGAACCATATGAAATAAGTGACGAGGGTTGCTGGTTTACCCAAAAGCAAGTGGATCGCTTTTATGAAAAAACCGTTCTGCTCACCGGAAACCCGAATATTGCCAGGGAAGCCGGCAGGCTGGCTGTTACGCCAGGCGCGATAGGAGCTTTAAGACAATATACTTTTGGTCTTATGGGGCCTTCTCTTGCTTTTCAATTATTGAATCGTTTGAGTAAAGGGTTGACACGATCAGCTGAATATAAAACAAAATCCATTAAAAAAAATCAGGTAGAAATAAAAGTAGAGCCTTACGAAGGTGTGGAGGAAAAAATTTTCCAATGCGAAAATCGAATGGGCTTTTTCGAAGCAATTATCGATGGTTTTCAGCTGGGTCTGCCCAAGATAGAGCATCCCGAATGTTTATTCCGCGGTGGAACCTGTTGCAAATACATACTCACCTGGAAAAGAACTTTATCAAATTTATTCAGTAGTTTACGAAGTATCCTCATAGCACTTTTTTTTATATCTGTCCTCCCCGCCTACTATCTGCTACAAACTGAGATATTTTATTATTTTTTGGTTTGTATGCTGTTCATGCTTATGGGAACCTCTTTGACAGCTGAAGTTCTCAGGCGCAAAGAGATGTCCCGATCCATGGAAAACCTGCTGGACAACTCCGAACGCTTAACCCAACTGATCGACTCCAGCACACGGAACGTCGAATTGGTTCATCAAATCGGCCAGGCCCTGGTCAATAAAAATTCGGTGGAAGACGTCCTGTTTACCGTTTCCGAGGTGATGGAAAAGGGGTTGGATTTCGATTGCGGTGCCATTTTACTGGCCAACCCGGACAGAACACGGCTTGAAATCCGCTGCTCATTCGGCTATTCCCACATGGAAATAGGCAACCTGATGTCAACCGTATTCAGCCTTGACAATCCCAAAAGCCAAGGGCCCTTTGTCCAGGCTTTTCATCAGCAGAAAAACTTCATTATCAACAATACCCAGGAACTGGAGGAAAAACTCTCCGATAAATCCCGCAAGTTTGTTCAGGAACTTGGGGTCCATTCCTTCTTGTGCTGCCCGATTGTCGTCGAGAACGAGTCGCTTGGCGTCGTTGCCGTCACCAACCAGACCTCGAAACGCCCATTAATCAGAACCGACATTTCCCTGCTCCAGGGGATTGCCCCGGTCATCGGCGTCGCTCTGCAAAATGCGACTTTGCTGGAAGAACAACAATCATCTTTCGAAAAAACCCTCCAGGTGCTTGCGGATTCGATCGACGCGCGCGATTACCTGACCGCCGGCCACAGCGAAGTGGTGACCGAATACGCCGCCGGAATCGCCGAAGCCATGGAGCAGACGGATGAATATATTCAGATGATCAGGATTGCCGGACTGCTTCACGATTACGGTAAAATCGGCGTCCCCGATTCGATTCTGAAAAAGAACGGTCTTCTGACGCCGGAGGAAAGAGAGATCATCAATACGCACCCGGCGCGTACTCAACAGATACTGAGCCAGGTGCCGTTTCGGGGCTTGCAAAAACAAATTCCCGAGATTGCCGGCGCACACCATGAACGCTGGGACGGGGACGGCTATCCGCGGGGACTCAAGGGCGATGAAATCCCCCTTGGAGCACGGATTCTGGCGGTTGCCGATTTTTTCGAGGCCATTACCTCGAAACGCCACTATCGAAACCCCATGCCTCTGGAAAAAGCGCTTGATCTGTTACGCGAATCTTCCGGCAGTCATTTCGACCCCGAAGTCGTGAATGCCTTTTTTGCCTATCTCGAATATCGGGATTTCGCCCTGGTGCGCCCCAGCGTTCAGGAAAAACATTATATCGCCCCCAAAGGCTCGCGGCGCCGGTCTCCGCGCGTGGAGTACCGTACGCAGGTTTCCGTCCGGCAGGGACAGCGGATCATCTCCGGGGATATCATCAACATCGGCTCCAAGGGAGCCTTTATCGCCAGCTCGGACCCGGTCAAGGAAAAACAATCACTGATACTGACGTTTGCCCTGCCGGGCACCGACGATTACATCCGGACCGCCGCCGAAGTCTGCTGGCGCAATAACCCGGGCGACAACAATCACCCGATGGGTTTTGCCGTGCGCTTCAGCCAGATGCCGCCGCAAGCACATTTTTTGATCAGCCAATTCGTCCGCCACCAAATCACGCCGCTGAAAGTTGCGGAAACCGTTCACAAGAAAGTTATTAATAAAAGTGGATAACACAACCCCGCAATACCTCATGGAGAACCCGGAAGAAGGGAAACGCCTGGAACTGAAAACCGATAAGGAAGCGGTCAAACGCCAGGCCGCCTGGGCCGGGATAGGTCCGGGCATGCGGGTTCTGGATGTCGGTTGCGGGACCGGCATCACCTCAGCCGCACTGGCCGAACTCGTCGGCGCTGAGGGCCAGGTCACCGGCCTGGATTTTTCCCCGGAACGACTGGACATCGCCAGAGAACGCCATGCCTCCGGAAACCTGAATTTCGTCGCCCACGATATCCATCAGCCCTATCGTGAAGCACTGCAGTTCGACGCCGTCTGGTCGCGTTTTTTCCTGGAATACTTCAAAACGGAACAATCCCGGATTATCGCCAACAGCCTGTTTTCGCTCAAGCCCGGCGGCATTGCCTGTCTGGGCGATCTCGACAACAACAGCCTCGGGCACAGCGGTCTGAACCCAAGGCTGCAGGAGACCTTGGCCGATGTCATGGCGCACCTGGAAAAAGACTTCAATTTCGACCCTTTTGCCGGTCGGCGGCTTTACGGTCACCTGTACGACCTGGGTTTTACGGACATTGCCTGCACGGTAGAAATGCACCATTTGATCTACGGTCAGGCCAATGAAAAGGATACCTATAACTGGTTGCGGAAAGTGGAAGTCGCCGCCCGGAACTCGGGTTGCCGTTTTGCCGCCTATGATGGAAACTTTAAACTTTTCCGTGCCGAGGTCGAAGAGTTTATGAACAGCCCGAAACGCTTTACCTATACGCCGCTTATTCTGGTCAGGGGGGTCAAGCCGGGCTGAACGATTCGTTACGAGGAGGGGCCACCAACCGTCAGGAGTTCCATGTGACCAAGTCCGTTGTGCTCGCCGCTTTCTTCTCGTTTCTTCCCGGACTGCTGTTTGCGTCCGGATTCGGTGTCTTTACTCAGGGAGCTTCCGGCTTGGGACAGGCCAATGCCGTTGTCGCCCATCCGGTCGGACCCTCTTCGCTCTATTTCAATCCCGCATTATTGAATGACGTTTCCGGCCGGCAGATCGAGATCGGCACCACCGGCATCTACGCCGATCGCAGCATCGCCCTTGACTCGGGCGCGGCGGAAGACAGCGATAACGGCGTTGACTTCCCTTCAACCGCCTATTACAGCCATCAGATCAACGACCGCCTGAGCACCGGCCTCGGTCTGTTTTTCCCTTTCGGGCTGGCGACGGAATGGGACGAAAACTATGCCGGACGCTACCTCGGGACGGCCGGGGAAATCACCTCTTTGAACATCAACCCGGTCATCTCCTACCGGGTCACCGACAGGTTTTCCGTCGCCGCCGGATTCAGTCTGGTTTATCTCGACGCGACATTGGAAAAAAAAATCAACCAGACCGCCGCCTATACCCTGGTTGATCTGCAACTCAGCGGCGGTACCGGCGGAGCATTGCCCGCTTTGAGCGGCCCGCTGGACGACATCGGGCAAAAATTCACCGGCGACGGCTGGGGACAGGGATACAATATCGGTCTGCTGTTCAAAGCGAATGATCATATCAGTGTCGGGGCGACTTATCGCAGTCATATCGATATCGCCGTCGACGGGCGGGCCACGTTTAGCCGGGTCGATCCTCTGCTGGCAGCGGTTATCGCCGCGACCGACGGTCAAGCCGATATTCGTCTGCCGGCGCAGGCCACGGCCGGAATCGCCTTCCGCATCCGGGAGAATCTGATTGTTGAAACCGGAGTTCGCTGGGAAGACTGGGCATCGACGGAGCAGTTGAAAGTCGACCTGGCGACTCCGGTTTTAGGCGAAACAGCGGATATCATACCGCGCGACTGGCGATCGACCTGGAGCTACAACCTCGGCGGGCAGTATCGCATCAACCCCGCCTTTGCCCTGAATGCCGGCTATCTCTACGGTGAAAATGCAGTCCCCGCGTCAACTTTTGAACCTTTGGTGCCCGACACGGACGCTCACCTTTTCACCCTCGGCGGCGAATGGTCGCAGGGGGACTGGACCGTGGCCGCCGCTTTCGGCTATGAACATCACGCCGACAGGAAAAAACGCAATGCCCTGGGCGACCCGTTGGGAAGCGTCATTGCCGGGCAACCGGTCGGCACGGCCAATGGAAATTACGCCGCCGATATTTTCCTTTACGCTGTCAGCGTTGCCTACCGCTTTTGAGACCGGCCCCGCAGCCTGATTGCGCTTCGCCGCCGATTACGGCCGGAAGCTGGCATCTTCCCCAGGCGGCATCGAGATTGCCACCGAAAGCAAGCGCAACAGCCGGTCTTTTCCGGCCCGAGTCGGCGTGATGACCGCCCCATCATGCTTTTGGCGCAACGCTGTCTAAACGAGGCAACGCGGTCATCTTTTCCGCCGGTTTCCATGCCGGCAAGCCGAACCGGTTCGAACGTCCTCAAATCAGATCAACACGGATAATAGGGATAGTCCATCTGCCCGGCGATCTCCGCGCAGACCTCCTTCCCGGCCAGACGCCGAACCAGGTAAAGGCCCAAATCGATCGCCGACGCGACACCGCGCGCGGTGACGACATCCCCCTCATCGACGATACGTTCCTCGCTCACTGCAGCGCAGTAACGGCTCAGTTCACCATAGGCGTTGGGATGGGTTGTGGCTTTTCTGCCTTTGAGAAAACCGGCCGCGCCCAGCAGGAGTGAACCGCTGCAAACGGAGGCCTTTAAAGGCACCGGAGAAGCCGTTTGCAACCAGGCGACGAACTCCTCGTTGTGCTGCAGCGAACGGCTGCCGTATCCCCCCGGAACAACCAGTAAATCAAACCCCGCAAGCGGCTCCTGAACACTGTCGGGGAGCAGACGCAAGCCGTGGTTGTCAAAAACATCATCGCAGAAAGAACAGAGCCGCCATTCGAAAGCGGGGATGAAGTCCATTGACTTCAACCGGGTCAGAGGATCGTAAAAGCCGATAAAATCGAGGGCCGTCATTTGGTCAAAAAGGACAAAGGCCGCTTTCATAGAATCTCCTTAGGCTGCAACCGGAAGACGGTTAACGCCCTGTTTCATTCACCGGCACGGGGAAAGCATGCGCTGATTGCGGTTAAAGAGCGAGTTTCTCTGCAACGAAATCGGCATCCTTGTCGCCGCGGCCGGACAGATTGACCAACAGCGTCTGATCCGCCGGCAGCGTTTTGGCCAGTTTCATGGCATAAGCCACGGCATGGGCGCTTTCGAGCGCCGGGATGATCCCTTCCAGCCGCGACAGAGTCATGAACGCCTCGAGGCATTCCCGATCATCAATGGTCACATACTCCACCCGGCCGATATCCTTCAGGTAGCAGTGTTGCGGGCCGACACCGGGATAATCCAGGCCGGAGGCGATCGAATAAACCGGCAGCGGATTGCCCTGGCGATCCTGTAAATTATAACATTTGAACCCGTGTATCGCCCCTTTTTCGCCCAGCGTGAGCGTTGCCGCGTGCTCCCCGGTATCCAGGCCTTTTCCCGCCGGTTCCACACCGATCATCTTCACCGCCGCATCATCCAGAAAAGCGCTGAACAAGCCGATGGAATTGGACCCGCCGCCGACGCAGGCCAGCAGATAATCCGGCAACCCGCCCTCTTGCGCCTGGAACTGTTCGCGCGCCTCTTGACCGACGATACTCTGGAAATCGCGGACCATTTTGGGAAAAGGATGGGGACCGACGACCGAGCCGATGGCGTAAAAAAAGTGGCCCGGATCCCGCAGATATTCTTCGAAAGCGCTGTCGACGGCGTCCTTTAACGTCCGCGTTCCGCGCGTTACGGAGATGAGCTTGCACCCGAGAATCTTCATTTTGGTGACATTGGGATGCTCTTTGGCGATATCGATTTCACCCATATGGATTTCGCACTCGATTCCGACCAGAGCGCAGGCGGTCGCCAGAGCCACACCATGCTGACCGGCACCCGTTTCCGCCAGCACTTTGGTCTTCCCCATATACTTGGCCAGCAACGCTTCCCCCAGGCAATGGTTGATCTTGTGCGCGCCGGTATGATTGAGATCTTCGCGTTTGAGGAAAATCCGCGCCCCGCCCTGCTGTTCCGTCAGTCGGCGGGCAAAATAGATGGGGCTCGGGCGGCCGACGTAATCGGCATAAAGAGAGCGTAATTCATCCTGAAATTCCGCAGATTGGCGGACCTGCTCATAAGCGGCATCGATATCGTCCATGACGGCTTTCAGTTCGGGCGGGATAACCTGTCCCCCGTACTCACCGAAAAAACCATCGTTATCGGGCATTGCGACAAACTTCTGCGGCATGATGTTCTCCCTTGGAATAAACCGAAAAAAAATTGACGACGATTCTGCGGCCAAATTAAGTGAAGGACCACCTTCTGTCAAGTGGCCATAACAGGCCAAAAAAAGGACAGCCCCTGCCGATCATGCAGAGGCTTTCCGGCCTGTGCCGCTGTTCATGCGGAAGGGTTTTAAATGTTTAAATACTTCCGGTGCTCAAGGTCGGTGATCGTGGTCCGATGGTCTTCCCACTCGCCGATTTTAATCTTCATATAATTATCGAACAGTTCGGTTCCCAGGGTTTCTCTCATAAAATCACTGTTCTCGGCCTCCATCAGGGCCGGGAAAAAATCGCGCGGCAAAAACCGCCGATCCAGCACCTTGGGCTGCAGATCGCGTTTATAGGCATTACCCATATCCGGCTGTCCCGGATCAAGCTTCTTCTCCAGCCCGCTCAGCCCCATGAAAATCAGAACCGCGAATTGCAGATAGACGTTGCCGGTCGCATCCGGACAGCGCAATTCCATCCTCGTCGCCCGCGGATTTACGGCATGCGGAATTCTGACCATGGAACTGCGGTTACGCATTCCCCAACCCCGCACGACCGGAGCTTCCTTGTCCAGGACATAGGCCTTGTACGAATTAAACGTCGAGGCCATCACGATGGAGGCCTCGCGGGCATGCACCGTAATGCCGCCGATGAAATTCATCAGCATCGGACTTAAGTGAGTGTCGGTATTCTCATCGTAACAGAGGTTATGACCCTCCAGGTCGACAAACGACAGATGGATATGGAACGCATTGCGGTTGTAGCCGGTGAACGGTTTCGACATGAAAGTCGCATGCAGATTGTAGCGGGCCGCGACTTCCTTGGTCACGAATTCAAACAGGACGGTACGATCGGCGATGGTCAACGGATCGCCCGGTTCCAGGTTGATTTCGTGTTGTGATGACGTCACTTCATGGTGGGTCTTTTCATACCGGATGCCGCAGCGGCTTAAGACATCGACGATCTCCTGCCGCACCACATCACCGACATCCGTCGGCGAAGAGCCGAAATAGTCCAATTTATCGGTATGGATTTCGCTGCCGAACTCATCGCCGTTGAGCAGAAAGAACTCGTGTTCCGGTCCCAGGACGAATTTGATCCGGTAATTGTCCAGCCCCTTTTCCACCGCCCGCTCCAAAGCGTAACGGGGGTCGACTGTCGCGCGCGTTCCGTCCTGTTCGAATATCTGACCGGTAAAGAAACCGACTTTGCGGTCCCCGAAATCGACCAGTCTGAAACTGTCAACGACCGGCTTCAGAACCCGGTCGCTGTTGTCTACCGTCGCTATCCCGGCGATGGAACTGCCGTCAATCCCCACACCTTTTTCGATAATGTCCTCGATATCATCCGGGTTCACGGCCAGGTTCTTCAACCGCCCGTTCAGATCGGTAAAAAACAGTTTGGTGGTGTAGGCTTCCTGCAGTTGTTCTTTGATCCGGGATAGCTCGGTGTCGCTCATTGTCTTCTCCTCCGTCTGGGTTGAAGTGCGCGCAAAGATTCAAGGCCGCATAAGCCCGCGGCACATGGTGCAACAAGAAAAACCACAATATTTCATTCGAAACGATCAGTTACAGAGTGAAATACAGATTCATTTCATAAGGTGTCGGACGTTCGTTGACGGCAGTCACTTCTTTCATCTTTTCCTCGATAAAACCGTCGATCAGCATCGCACTGAAAACATCCCCCTGCAGCAGATAATCATGATCCCGGCGCAACTCCGCCAACGCATCTTCCAGGCTGGCGGGGATCGCCGGCAGGGCGTTCCGTTTTTCTTCCGGCCAGGAAAAGATATTTTCGTCGAACGGCCCGTGGTTGTGTTCACGCGGATCGATCCTGTTCCTGACGCCGTCGAGACCGGCCATGATCAGTGCGCTGGTGGCCAGATAGGGATTGCAGGTCGCGTCTCCGGTACGAAATTCAAACCGTTTGTTCTCTTCGGAAGTCGCGTACTTGGGAATGCGGATCGCGGCGCTGCGGTTGGCCAGACCGAAGATCAGCTTGACCGGGGCTTCAAACCCGGGCAACAGGCGTTTATAGGAATTGGTGCTGGGGTTGGTCAGGGCGACCAGGGATTTACCGTGATACAGAATCCCGCCGATGAAATACAGGGCCGTCTCGGACAGATCTGCGTAGCCGCCCTTTTCGTACAGAATATTTTTCCCGCCTTTGCGCAGCAGGACATGAAAATGCATGCCGTTTCCGGCTTCTTCGTGCATCGGCTTCGGCATCAGGGTTGCGGTCAGCCCGTGTTTGAGGGCAATCTGCTGGATGGCATGCTTGATAAACATGATGTTATCGGCGATCTGCGGAAAAGGCGCCAGTTCCGTTTCGATTTCCTGCTGCGAACTGATGCCGACCTCGTGATGATGGTAACGCACCGGGCAGATATGTTCCTCGATATAATCGGCGATTTCCTCGCGCACACTGGCATTACGATCGTAGGGGCGGTCGAGGTGGTAACCTTTGCGGTGCGTCAGGGCTGTCGCTCCCGGATCCTCGTAGTTGAACGGCAGGGCTTCTTTATTCTCCATGGTGGAAAGGCGGTAACCCGACTTGTGCTTGCTGTTGTAGTAAACCGCCTCGCTCAACAGATTGAATTCAAACTCCGGAATCCACAAAATTTCATCGGCAATCCCGCTGGCTTTCAGATAATCGAAAGCCCGCAGCGCCACGCTGCGCGGATCTTTTTTATAGCCCGACAGGTTGTCCGCCTCGCGCACCGAACAGATGATCTGTACGGTTGGATTCGGGTTGAAATAGTCGTAGTGCGCGGTGGACACATCCGGCATCAGAATCAGGTCGCCCGACTCGACATTGCGCATGCCCGGGATGCTGGAACCATCGAACGGAATCCCGTTTTTCAGGACATAAGCCAGCCGCCGGGCGGGAAAATTGATGTGATACCAGCGACCGACCAGATCGACGTATTTGAGGTCGATATTTTTAACTTCCTTTTCCGCGATCAACTCTTGCAGGCTTGACAGGTTCATACGTACCTCTCCTGATGAGATGTGCAATCGGATATGGAGGCTGCGGCAGCAGCCTCCATCTGTCATATCAGGCAGTTCCGCTCCGGAGAGCGGCGACTCAGTCGGGAATGTTCGGTATTTTCGTCGTTTCCCCCTTGTAGTTTCTCAAGCTGTATTCCTTGTCGTCCTTGTCGATGATGTAGTAATCGGGCATCAACGGGATCTTGCCGATGTTGGTGGCCAGGACGTACATCGGCTGGGCCAGTCCGGTGGTGTGGCCGCGCAGGGCATCGCGAATCAGTTCGGCGCCTTTTTCCACCGGGGTGCGGAAATGATCGATTCCCGGAGCCGGTTCGCAGTAGAAGACATAATAGGGACGAATCCGCGTACGCAACAGCTTCTGGTGCAGCTCTTTGAACACCGGCACCGTATCGTTGATCCCCTTCAGCAGCACGGCCTGGTTGCCGACGTTGATGCCACAGCTCATCAGTTCGTACACCGCCCGTTCCGTTTCCGCGGTGATCTCTTTGGGATGGTTGCACTGGGTGTTGATCCACACCGGCACCTTGTGAAAACCGCCGATCGCCTTCTTCAGGCCCGGAGTGATCCGTTGCGGCAGCACGATCGGCAGCCGCGAACCGATGCGGATCATTTCGATATGCGGCAGTTCGCGCAGCTTGGTGATCAGATATTCCAGCTTCTCATCCGCCAGCAGCAGCGGGTCGCCGCCGGTGATCAACACGTCACGTATTTCCTTGTGCTCCCGGATCCATTCCAGCCCTTCGTCGACATCGAAACGCAGTTGCAGATCCTGATCGACGACCAGTTCCTTGCGGAAGCAATGGCGGCAGTAAATCCCGCAGACTTCAACCACGGTAAAAGCGATGCGATCCTCATATTGCCGGGCGATACTGTCGGGGCGCTTCTCCTCTGTGGCCCGGTTTTCCTTCCAGACCAGATAGTTATCCATGCCGTATTCGTTGACCTGTTCTTTCATCGAAGGCAGAACCTGCATCCGAATCGGGCACCGTGGATCGTCCTTATCCATCAGCGAGGCGAAATACGGGGTTGTCCCCCATTTGGTTTTAAGCGTCTGAATCGCTTCCCGCTCATCATCGGAAACATTAATGTATTGCTCCAGCTTTTCCAGGGTGTCGACCTGGTTCTGCATCTGCTTGACCCATTCTTCCATTAATTTCCTCCTGGTCAACCGACATCGCAGTCAGTAGTGAAAGGTGTTCGTCTGCCGCGCCGGCTACAGCGCAGCAATCTTGGCTCCGGTTTCGACATAATGTTGGCGAACGACTTTTTCTATCTGCTCGGGATCCTTATCCCTCAGGCACTCGACGATTTTCCGGTGACGCTTGCCGATCTCCTCCGGCGTGTACAGCCGTCCCCAGTATTTAAAAAACAGGATATGCAGTTTCAGGCTCAGGCGATCCGTATATTCCAGAAGCTGGACATTATCGCATTTGCTGATCAGCAAATCGTGAAACTCGGCCCCGGCTTCAACCACCAGCTTGTGATTGTTGCGGCGCGCATAGCGCTCCATCTGCGCGACCAGATCGTCCAAACGCTCGATCTCTTCACCGGAGAACCGATCGCGGGTCGCCATGACGGCATAACCTTCCAGGATGCCGCGGGTCGTATAGCTGTCAACAACCTGCTTGGGAGACAGCACGGGAATAAAATTACCCACCTGAGGGCGATAATCGACCAGTCCGTTCATGATCAATTCTTTCATCGCCTCGCGAATGGGCGCCCGACTGATTCCCATCTGTTCCGCCAGCAGGCTTTCCTTCAACTGATCTCCCGGTCCCAGTTCGCCGCTCAGCAACAGTTGATAAACATAATCAACCACCTGATCTTTATAAGTTTTTTTGATGAATGGCATAATCGTGGGCAACCTCCTGTCGAATGTCGACATTAGACATCGAGGTCCCCGATGTCAAGCGTTAAAACCGGCCCTGTTCATTTTCCCAACTGCTATCCCCCGGACCCGGAGCCTGATTTGCAATTGCCGGGCGGAATCGGGCAAAATGAATATCAGCCTGAAATCAATCTTCTTTCCGGCGGCTGGCGCGTCGGGTTCGCTCCCGCAGGCGGCTGAAAAACAGCCTGCGGAGCCCACATGGGCGGGCGACCGGAATCAAGGAGGACTTTATAACTCCTTGAGTTTGCGAACGGGACGACCATCGCATTTTCGGCTGACGGCGGTGTGGAACTCAGCGGAAGTAAGTATCCCGGTCGGGGGCTTTGACGATTGCCGGCCCCGCAAAGGGGCGTTAACGCAATCTTCAAAAGCAAAAACACGGCAAAGGAAAATTGTCGTATCGCGGGGTTCATATGCCCGCAACCGTCAAACTTTTTGCCCCCCGGCAAAGCCGGGGGATGCCTTTTTGTATTCATACCGACAACCAACCCAACGGGACACCGGGGAGGAAAAACATGGCTAAAATTCTGATCTGGCTGGCCGCCGGCGATATGGAAAAATTGCGGCCCGGTATTCTTTACGGCACCAACGCCCGTAAATTCGGCTGGGTGGATGATGTGCAATTCGTGGTTTTCGGCGCGAGCGAAGGCGAGTTGCTCAAACACCCGGAAACGTTTGAACAGCTGCAGGAGAACAACGCTGCCTATTGCAAATTTGTCGCCGATGATCTGGGAATTACTGCGCAACTGGAGGAGCGGGGGGCCAACGTCGTCTATGTCGGCGATTACATTTCAAATTTCATCAGACAGGGGTACCAGGTCATCACCTTTTGAAGGCGGGTCGAAAAACCGCCCCTGTGGTCAGCAGGACCGGCCGTTACCGCTTCGGCGGGCTGAAGGTCATGTCCCCGTCACTGGAATCTCTATCAGATTCGGTTTTCCGGAACGGATTCCGGCTTCGACGGCGGCGGCAATATCCCCCACGGAATCGACCCGCGACGCCGGCACCCCCATCGACGCGGCCAGAGCGAGGAAATCTATCGGCGGATCGGTGAGGTCCATGGCAATAAAACGATTCTGCCGGGCCGAAGTAAAATGCTCCTGCGAACGCATGAAATTCTTGAGAATATTATATTCCCGGTTGTTCATCACCACGAAAGTCACGGGCAAGTTCTCGTAAGCTGCCGTCCACAGGGACTGGGGGGAGTACAGCGCCGCACCGTCGCCCGCCAGACTGACCACCGGCTCCCGCCCGCAGCCCAGTGAATAACCGACCGCCGCCGGCATGCCCCAGCCGAGGGCGCCCCCACGGAGAAAATGGTATTGCCGGGCGGAATCGCTGTTGAGGAAATCGCGCAGATGGAACGAAGTCACTACCGCCTCGTCGACAATCGGGGTTTCCGTGCCGATGCCCCTGGCCAGTTCACGGGCCGCAGGCAGCGGATGGACGGCATCCGGGTGCAAGAGCTTATCCGCCTCGCGGTGGAGGCGGCTGCGTTGCTCTCGGCGCTTCAATTTTGCCTGCGCCAACAATGCCGCATGGGCCTCGATCCGGCCGCTCAGGCGGACGCCGAGATGTCTGTTCAAAACCTGTAATGATTTCTGAATATCCCCGATGACGGACAGTTTGGTGGGATAGCTGCGGCCGAGATCGCGGCCGTCTATCGACAGTTGGAAGAGTTCGCAGTGTTCCGGCAGAGCCGAACCTTCGGTATACAGAATGGTGATGAACGACTTCCCGCCGAGCGCCAGCACGCAATCGAAATTTTTGACGACAGCGGCAATCTCCGCAGCCTTGGTCGGCAGGTTGCCGCACCAGAGCGGATGGCTGGTCGGATAGGGGATATGTGCGGGCCACGACGATCCGTATACGGGAGCCCCTAAAATCTCAGCCAATTCCACCGTTTCGGCGGCGGCGTCATGATAGGAGATCTCATCTCCGGCCACGATGACGATTTTCCCCGGCGCAAAAGCCGCCAGTTCGTCGGCCAGCAGATCCAGCGATCCGGCAATCGGCCGCCGGTCGACATGCGAACGGGGCGGAACGGCAATCGTCGTCATTTCTTCCATCACATCCATCGGCAGGGACAGAAAAATCGGCCCGGGATGGACTCCGGCACAGTCCTGGAAGGCCCGGCGAATCAGAATCGGCAGATGTTCCGGAGATTGCACCTCCTGCGCCCATTTCACCGCCGGCGTTGCGATTCTGACCAGATCCCCGAACAGCAGCGGATCGGTAATCGAATGGCGCGAATCCTGCTGCCCGGCGGTCACAACCATCGGGGTTCCGGAGACACCGGCATTGAGCAGGTTGCCCAGGCCATGCCCCAGACCGCCGGCCGTATGCAAATTGACGAAACCCGGCCGCTTTGCCGCCTGGGCGTAACCATCGGCCATGGCCACCACGCCGGCCTCCTGCAAACCCCAGACATATTTAACCGTCTCGCTGTCGATCAGGGCATCAATGAAAGGCAGTTCCGTGGTCCCGGGGTTGCCGAAAACGTATTCAACCCCTTCGCTTTCAAGCAGTTCCAGCAACAGCTTCCCGCCCCGTCGCGGGGCAACTTGATTGATCGGGCTGAGCGCTTTTTTCAACATGACCGCTCCTTGTTTCAGGCTGACCTGAATCCTGAGTCGGGGGCGGGCAAAAGAGGCGGCGACCCGGACCGCACCAACGCTCCGGAAATCTTGAACAGCGCCCCGATCGTCAGTCACGATCGGGACAACTCCCTGCTTCCGTGTCGTGATGCGCCGAATCATTCAGGATTCAGCGGTGAGACAGCGTTTGCATATTGTTTTTTCCAAATATACAATATTTTGATTATGCCAAACAAGAAGTCCCTGTATTTTTATGGAAAACGGCTTTTCAGGGGGCCGTAGGGCGGCAATTCGGCTTGCCGTAAACAGCGTTTGAACTCCGCTCGGCTGATGTCCCTCGCCCCCATGCTGAGCAGGTGTTCCGTGGTCTGCTGACAGTCGAGCAAAAGAAAATCTTTCTGTTTAAGGTATTCCATCAGGCGCGCCAAAGTCATTTTCGAAGCATTGGCCCGGCGACTGAACATCGACTCGCCGAAAAAACAGCGTCCGATCGACACCCCGTACAAACCGCCGACCAGTTGATCTTCATCCCAGCATTCGACGGAATGGGCGAAGCCCAGCTCATGCAGGCGCAGATAAGCGCTGCGCATTTCCGGAGTGATCCAGGTTCCGCTGCCGTCCAGACCGGCACGCAGGCCACGGCACCAGTAAATGACCCCGGGAAAGTTTTCGTTAAAGCTGATCCGGTAGGTCGATTTGCGCATGAACCGCTTCAGCGAGCGGGAGATATGCAATTCGGCGGGGAAGAGAACGCAACGCGGATCGGGCGACCACCAGAGGATCGGCTCGCCCTCGTTGTACCAGGGGAAGATCCCCAGGCTGTAGGCCAGCAGCAGGCGTTCGGGAGAGAGATCGCCGCCGATGGCCAGCAGACCGATATCCTCCGCCTCCTCCAGCGCCGGGAACCAGAGTTCGTCCGTCAGACGACAAAAGGGCATGAGCGGAAAAAAGCATGGGCAGCCGTCGAACGTTGCGCAGCGCCGCGCCGAAGCGATCGGCGGCGATCACACTCCCGATCGTGCGGCCGCGAACGGCCACGGTCATTTGTCGGACAGCAACGGGAACATGGGCCGGGCGGCGGCGTCATATCAAGTCCGGCGAGAGGCTAAAAACGAAAGGTCAGCTGTCCGGCGGAACAGCCGATCCGGACTTCCCCGCCCTGGCGCAATTCTCCGAAAAGGATCTTTTCGGCCAGGGGATCGCTGAGTTCGGTCTGGATCAGGCGCCCCAGCGGGCGAGCCCCGAAGAGCGGATCGTATCCCCGTTTCGCCAGTTCCTTGCGCGCCGCGGCGGAAACCTTGAGTCGGACATGGCGTTCAGCCAATTGTTCGCCCAGTTGCTTGAGGAATTTGTCAACCACCTGCAGCATAATGGTCTGGTCAAGGGGCGCGAAGTTGATCACCGCGTCGAGACGATTGCGGAACTCCGGCGAAAAGGCTTTCTCCAGGGCATGCCTGGGCGTGGCGGCGGAGCGTTCGCCGAAACCGATCGGTACGGCGTTGATATCGCGGCCGCCGATATTGCTGGTCATGATCAGAATGATGTTGCGAAAATCGGTTTCCTTGCCGTTGTTATCGGTCAGGGTGCCGTGATCCATCACCTGCAGCAAAATATTGAACAGATCCGGGTGCGCCTTTTCAATCTCATCCAGCAACAGCACCGCCCAGGGATTTTTGCCGACGGCCTCGGTCAGCAGCCCGCCCTGATCAAAACCGACATAGCCGGGGGGCGCGCCGATCAACCGCGCGACGGAATGTTTTTCCATGTATTCGCTCATGTCGAAGCGCAGGAACTTCACCCCCAACTGTAAAGCGAGTTGCTTGGCGACCTCGGTTTTGCCGACTCCGGTCGGCCCGGTAAACAGCAACGAGCCTACGGGTTTGTCGGGATGGCCCAGGCCGGCGCGGGCGCGGTGGATCGACTTGACCAGGCTGTCGATCGCCGGGTCCTGTCCGAATACAACCCGTTTCAGGTCGCGTTCGAGATGACGCAAGCGCTGGCGATCGCTGCCCGAAACAGTTCGAATCGGCACCCGGGCCATGCGCGCGACGACCCGTTCGATCTCGGCAATGCCCACCGGCCGGTTCGGCAGTCCGTCGAGGCGATGCTGCGCCCCCGCTTCATCAATGACATCAATGGCTTTATCCGGCAAATGGCGTTGAGGCAAGTGCTTGACCGCCAGCTGCACAGCCGATTCCAGCGCTTCGTCCGTGTATTTGACGTTGTGGTGCTGTTCATAGCGCGGGCGCAGGCCACGCAGGATGTCAAGTGTTTCCTCGCTGCTCGGCTCGTGCAGATCGATCTTCTGAAACCGCCGCGACAGGGCGCGATCTTTGTCGAACAGGTTGCGATACTCTTCGTAAGTGGTCGACCCGATGCAGCGCAACTCGCCCGAGCCGAGAGCCGGTTTAAGAATATTGGAGGCGTCGAGAGAACCGCCGCTGGTGGCTCCGGCGCCGACAATGGTATGGATTTCGTCGATAAACAGAATGGCCTTCTCACGTTGCTGCAACGCCGACACCACGGCCTTCAGGCGTTCCTCGAAATCCCCGCGGAACTTGGTCCCCGCCAGCAAAGCGCCCATATCGAGGGTATAAAGTTCACTGTCGCGCAGCAGTTCGGGGATATCCCCCTCGGCAACACGCAGGGCCAAGCCCTCCGCCATGGCGGTTTTACCGACCCCCGGTTCGCCGACGTAAATCGGATTGTTTTTACGCCGCCGGCAGAGCACCAGGATGGTGCGCTCGAGTTCCTGATCGCGGCCGATCAGCGGGTCGATCTTGCCTTCTTTGGCCCGGGCGATGAGATCGATCGTGAAGGCCCTTAACGGATCGGCCGGCTTGGGTTTCGGCTTGCTCCCCTCGCGCGGTTGCGATTCCTGCGGCTGTTTCCCCGGTTTGCCGTTATGGGCGACGGGCTGCACATGAGAGATGTAATCGAGCAGATCGACCCGTTCAATGCCCTGATTCTGGAGAAAGAAACAGGCGTGGGAATTCTCCTCTTCCAGAATCGCCGCCAGCAGGTCGCCGACGCCGACTTCCAGCTGTTGCGCCGACTGCATATGCAACACGGTCCGCTGCAGCAAGCGTTGCAAAGCCAGGGTCTGCCGCGGGACATCCTCGCTTGCGGCGTCTTCGGGCAGGTGTTCGAGGTGCATCTCGAAAAAGTTTTCCAACTGCTCTTTCAACTCGGCGACATCGCCGCCGCAAGCCGTCAAAATCTGCTGGCCGACACCTTCGAACAACAGAGCATAAAGGACATGCTCGGTGGTCAGATATTCATGCCGGCGGCGCTGTGCTTCACGAACCGCCAGGGTAAATGCGATCTGGACATCCTGATTAAACATTTCCGCCACCGTTAATCACGCCTCCTCAAGCGAGCAGCGCAGTGGAAAACCTGCTTTGCGGGCTTTTAAACGTGCTTGATCGGCCTTGGTTTCCGCCACTGCATACGGAAAAGTCCCACAATGGCCAACGCCCTGAAAATGAATGGTCAGCATGATTTTCTCAGCCTCGGTCGGCGATTTGTGAAAAATATCCCGCAGCACCTCAACAACGAACTCCATCGTGGTATAATCATCGTTATGCATCAACACCTTAAACAGCGCAGGCGTTGCAACTTTTTCGTGAGTTTTGACCTCAACCTTGTTTTTCTGGCCGGTATTTGTGTCTGAGTTTTCCATAGTGATCCATTTTCATACTTTCGCTTTCAGTGTGACATTTTAACACAAAGATTCTCCCGCGAACAGCCCGCGAACGAGTCGCCGATGAGCTTGAGACTTCACAACCGCCGTAAACGCCCGGACCTGGTGCTGATATTTTTAACCGGGCTGAACGCTGCGGCAGTCATATTCCTGGCCGCGGCTCTGGTGCTGGCCGCGATCGCCAAACCGCAGCTGGAAACCTTTTTCGATCGCTACTACAACCTGACACTGAGACAAACCTGGAACCACGATCTTATCTTTTATATCGGTATCAGCCTCGGCTGCAGTTGCCTGGCCGGCGCCATCGGCCTATTCCTCAACGGGAAGCGGCTGAAGCGCAAAGGCGACCATATCCATGCCACCCTGGTCCTCAGTTTCATCATCTCCCTGGCGGCGCTGATTTATCTGCTGAAATTTTTTTATTTTTAACCTCACCGCAACCCGCTCCCGAACGGCTTTCGCTCACCCATAAAGCCGTTCCCAGGTCAGAGTTTCAGCGGTCAGCAGCGCCGTCTCCGGCAACGGCTGACGCAGCAGGTAACGAATCAGTCCGCTCAGCTGAAATCCGCGCCCGTCCAGACCGGCTTGCTCCAGCCCCGCGGCCACGGCCATAAACAGTGACTCGTACACCTGTTGTTGCGCCCGGTGCATGAGGATCGGCTGCACTATGCCGAGCAGTTTGCCGGTGACGGCCGCGCGACAGGTTTCGGGATCGGTTGAACTGATACTGCGGCAATACAGCGGCCGGACCGGATAAATGGAACAACGGCCGGATTCATCAAGAAAAGCGCACTGTTTGCGCAACGCCAGGCGTTCCTCATCGTCGAGCCCGCGGACCTGCGTCCAGAGCCGGTCGAGAGCGGCCAGAATCCGCTCCTGCCGGTCGGGCGACCAGCGGCGCAGGAAACGCACAATCGAGAGGCCCTCAAGCAGGGAGACGGAGACATTCACCACGCAACAGTACGAGCAACCGGCGTGGCAGGCAATCAGGCCGCGATCACCCTCGGCGCAGTTGTGCAACAGGTCTTCCGCCTGAGCGTGAACGGCGGCAAGAACCTGCAGCAGGGGAGCGCCGGAATTCCGGCACTGACCCGCGGCGGCGATGCGCGCCCGGACCTCGGCGACAAAAGCGGAAACAGGCTCTGTCATCGGCATGTCCCATTGACGAGACGGGATGGCGGCTGCATGCTGTTTTGCAATCGAACCGCCGGAAGCGGCCACCTGCAGCCCGGCATTTCATTGTAGCCGAACCCCGTCACGGATCAAAGCTTTTAAGGCTAAGGCTTGTCGCCGCTGAAGCGCTCTGTTATCGTTAGCCGCGTCAGGCTCAATGCGTAAAATATCGAGGGAATCAACACATGTCTTTGTCGCCAAATATATGGATGCTGTTGGCCGCTGCGCTGCTGCTCGGCTTTATCTGTGGTTGGCTTGCGGCGTATTTGCGCGCGGACCGGAAAACCAGAGCGCGCTCTCGCCTCGAGCAACAGCAGCGGGAGGAGTTGTTGCAACAGTTGACGCGGGTGGAGACGCAACTCGAGGCGGACCGCCGCGGGCACGAAGAAAAATTGCGCCTGCTCGATGAAAATCGCCGGCAGTTGGAAACCAATTTCCAGGCCCTGTCGGCCCAGGCGCTGGCGGCCAACAACAAAAGCTTTCTCGATCTGGCCAAATCGACCCTGGACAATTACCAGCAACAGGCCAAAGGCGATCTGGAATCGCGGCACCAGGCCATCAATCAACTGGTTCTGCCGTTAAAAGATTCCCTCGAAAAAGTGGACGGCAAGATCGAGCAACTCGAAAAAGCCCGCACCGGCGCCTACGCCCGGCTCGATGAGCAGCTGAAAACGCTGCTGAGCAGCCAGAATCGGTTACAGGCCGAAACCGGCAATCTGGTGACGGCGCTGCGAACGCCGTCGGTACGCGGCCGCTGGGGAGAGATTCAGCTCCGCAAGGTGGTGGAAATGGCCGGGATGGTCAACTATTGCGATTTCGTCGAGCAGGAAACCGCCGACAGCGGCCGCCTGCGCCCCGACATGATCATCAAACTGCCCAACGGACGCAACATCGTCGTCGATTCGAAAGCCCCGTTGCAAGGCTACCTGGAATCCCTGGAGGAGGCGGATGACAGCCGCAGGAAAGCAGCCCTCGAACGCCATGCGCGCCAGATTCGCGACCACCTGCAGAAACTTTCGACCAAAAATTACTGGGAACAGTTTCAGCCGACGCCTGAGTTCGTCGTGCTCTTCCTGCCGGGGGAAACTTTCTTTTCCGCCGCCCTGGCCCAGGATCCCGGCCTGATCGAGGCCGGCGTGGATCAGAAAGTCCTGCTGTCCACGCCGACGACCCTGATCGCCCTGTTGCGTTCCGTGGCCTACGGCTGGCGCCAGGAGCAGTTGACGGAGAACGCCGCCGCCATCAGCCGCCTCGGCCGGGAAATCTACGATCGCCTGGCCACCCTCAATCAGCATTTCCTGCAGATGGGAAAAAACCTCGAACGCGCCGTCGACAGCTACAACAAAGGCATGGCCTCGCTCGACAGCCGGGTCATGGTCTCCGCCCGCAAATTCAAGGAGCTTGGCGCCGGCAGCAGCAAGGATATCCCCCCCCTCGAACAGATCGACAAACTGCCGCGCACGACGCAGAACGGCGAGACGTAAAAATTCGTTGCCCGATATGCTAAAGTTAAACACGATCACCATTTTTCAGTGGAGCCGACAATGTCCATACGTACGATTTTCATCCTGTTTTTTGCCGTTATCGCCCTCAACGGCTGCGGCTACAACCAGATCCAGAAGAACGAAGAAGCGGTTTTCTCCGCCTGGGGCGATGTCGAGGCCACTTACCAGCGTCGTTCCGACCTGATCCCCAACCTAGTCGAAACGGTCAAGGCCTACGCCGCTCACGAACAGGAAACCCTGACCCGGATCACCGATGCCCGGGCCAAGGTCGGGCAGGTCAAGCTGTCGGCCGACAAGCTGGGCGACCCGGCCCTGCTGCAGCAGTTCCAGCAGGCCCAGGGGGAACTTTCGGGCGCCTTGTCGCGACTGCTGGTCGTCGCCGAACGCTATCCGGATCTGAAAGCCAGCCAGAATTTCCGCGACCTGCAGCACCAGCTTGAAGGCACGGAAAACCGCATCAACGTCGCCCGGCAGCGCTACAACAAGACGGTGGAGGTTTTCAACGGCTCGATTCGCACCTTCCCCAACAACCTGACCAACAATTTCCTGCTCCATCTCGAACGCAAAGAGCCGTTTAAAGCCGATGCCGGTGCGGCAACGGCCCCCAAGGTCAGCTTTTGATGCGCGCGCTACTGCTGCTGTTACTGCTGCTGCCGACCCTGCTCGTCCCGGCGGCGGCGCTTGATGTCCCCGACCCGACCGGCTATGTCAACGACCGGGCCGATTTGTTGTCGCAGAACGTGGAACTCAAACTCGAACAGTTTTTGCGCGAATTCGAAAACAGCGACTCCACCCAGATTACGGTCCTGACCATACCGACCCTGGACGGAGAAACGCTTGAGGGCTACGCCCTGAAAGTGTTTGACGCCTGGAAAATCGGACAGTTGGAAAAAGACAACGGGGCGCTGCTGTTGATCGCGAAACAAGAGCGCAAGGTCCGCATCGAGGTCGGCTACGGTCTGGAAGGCCGGCTGACCGACCTGCTCGCCGGCCGCATCATCGACAACGAGATATCGCCCCAATTCAAGCAGGGGGATTATGACGGCGGCGTCATTTCCGGCGTCCTGGCCATGACCGAAACGGTGCGGGGAGAATACGCCGGCAGCGGCGTCAGGAAAAAACAGCAGAAAAGCAGTCCCTTCGGGCTGATTTTCCTGTTGTTCTTCCTCGGCCCGTTCCTCAGCCGTCTGGGCGGCAGACGAAGCAGCCGTTACCGGCGCAGCGGCATCTATTTCGGCGGACCCTTCAGCGGCGGAGGAGGAGGATTCGGCGGCGGCGGCGGATTCTCCGGCGGCGGGGGCGGCAGCGGCGGGGGCGGCGCTTCGGGCGGCTGGTAATAACCGCGCCGGAGGTTCTGCACAAAAAAATCAACCCGGAGACTCATGAGCAGACAGAGAACGGAGAAACATTTTTTCTGAACGCGCTTTCCCCTCTCCGGCTCTGCGTCAAAAAAGGATGTTATGAAATCGGCAAACGAGTTCTTCACCACCGAAGAACAGCAAAGAATTGAACAGGCCGTGGCCGCCGCCGAACGCAAAACCAGCGGCGAGATCGTGCCCATGGTGATCGACTCCTCCTACGACTATCCGCGCGCCGAACTGATCGGCGCCGGCACCCTGTCTCTGGCGACCGGGCTGCTGGTCAGCTGGGCCTGGGGCGGTGAATCGATCTGGTGGTTTCTGCCGGTCTTCATCCTCGGCTACCCGCTGTTCCAACGCCTGATCCGCAACTGGCCGGGCTTGAAACGCAAACTGATTCATCCGGACGAACTGACCGCGGAAGTGAAGGAAAAGGCCCTGGTCAGTTTCATTGAACAGGGGCTGCATGAAACCCGCGATAAAACCGGTATTCTGATTCTGATCTCTCTGTTCGAACATCGGGTTCAGGTTCTGGCCGACAGCGGCATCAACGCCAAGGTTCCGGAACAGACCTGGGATGAGATCGTTGCGCTGATTATTTCGGGATTGAAAACCGAAACCGCCTGCGACGCCGTTTGCCGGGCGGTTGAACGCTGCGGCGAGCTACTGGCCGGGCATTTTCCCCGCAAAAGTGATGACCGCGACGAGCTGCCCAACCTGATCATCGAAAAATAGATTCCCGCTATCTGCTTCACGCCGTCCCGGTCCCGTTACCGTCGTCCAGGCCTGCGCTTTTCGGCTTAACGGCGGCTGCCTGCGCCGGAGTCCGGCTTTACGGCCGCCCGTCAAGCTCCGGCACGGACGGGAAGACAGCGACCGTCCCCGGTTGAGGCACAGACAAGCGGGCGGGCAAGAAAGCTCAACTCAAGGCGTTCAGGTCTTCTATCAGCCGAGTTATCTCTGTTTCCGAATAACCCGCCTTGCGGGCGGCGTCCCCGATTGTATCCCAGACCGGTTCGCCGCAACGGATGCAACGGATTTTTTTATGAAACAGGTAGCCGACGGCGTCCTCTTTCAATTCCACCAGTTGTTCAATGGTCATGTCCCGGGTAATGTTTTTCCCTTCCATGAGGTTCCCTTTCGCAGATTATTCGGAGCGGAGCAAATTCCGGTAAAAATCGCGGCTTCTCGCTCCTTCCGGAGCCTGCCGCATCAACAGCGAAAACATGCGCGTGGCCCGGCGTTCCAGTTCAAGCTGCTGCAAAGCCCGCTGGAAATCGGGCGAGCCGGTCCCGTAACAACGCTTGAGCTGGGCATAAACGCGGGAGAAATTCTGGATCAGCGGCAGCCTTCGCCGGTTGCGGCTGGAGGCCAGGTAGCGGCGCCCATTGTTGCTCAAGGCAAGTAAATGCAGGTAACGGGGACCGGCAGTCAGAAGCTCGGCGACCGTCGTTTTTTCCAGTCCCAGCAAAATTGCGATCAGCATTCTCTGGACCCGGGTTCGGGTGAATTGGCGGGATTTGACGGCGCTGATCAGATCCTCAATATCGACCGCACAGTCGGCCCGCTCCAGCAGCCGGTTCTCGATCCCGTTTTCGACCAGCCAGAGGGTACTCAGATCGCCGCTGCGGCTGAAAAGCTGGGCCAGAAGCAGTTTGAAGAAAAGTGCGGAAGACAACAGGTGCTGCTGCTTTATTGCTTTGCGCAAAACGGCATAACTCGCCGGCGGCAGCAGCGTATCGATGTCGTCTCCGTTCTGTAAACGGCGGCGAATACCGGTCGCGCTGGCAATGTTCCCCGCTCCGATCCCGGTCTCGTTATAGCCCGCCCCGATCCGCGCGATGGTCAGCGGCCGGATTCGACTGCCGCTCTCAGCCAGCGCCTTGAGGTATTCAATCCCGAGGATATTGTTCGGCGCGGACAGCCCGGCTCGCTCCTGCTCCGCGGGTAAAAAGTCGGCCATGACCTGCGCCCGCGCCTGCGGATAATTGACTCCGGCACGCAGAAGTGCCGCAGTCCGCGCCGCGATCTCCCCGTCCCGTTCACGCAGAATCGCCGCGCAGCGGCGCAACGGCTCCAGCTCCCCCGCCTCGCTGCCGAAACAAAGAGCGGTGACGCCGCCGAGCCCATCGAGCGCCCGGACCCCGCCGGCGGCAAAGTCGAGGGCGCTGCCGCAGGCCCAGGGCAGCGGCAATTCAATGACGATATCGACTCCGGCGGCCAGGGCCATCTCCGCCCGCGTCCATTTGTCCGCCAAGGCCGGCTCTCCGCGTTGCAGAAAGTGGCCGCTCATCACGGCCACGGAAACCTCGGCGGCGGCCAGCCGCAGGCTCTCCCGCAGATGATGCAGATGGCCGTTATGGAACGGGTTGTATTCGGTGATCAGTCCGACCGCGCGCATGAATCCCACCTTACAGCAGAACGGGTATCCGCTCCCCGACCCGGTTTTCCTCCGGCGTCACCACGGTTTTGTACGCCATCGCCTCGACCCCCTGGGCCACAACCTCGCGCAGGATGCGGCCGTAGGCGGGATCGATCTCGTCGGCGGGCGAAAACGCTTCCGCCTCCCCGCGCTGGACCAGGAAAAAAATCACCGCCCGATATCCGGCCGCCAGTGCGGAGCGTAATTCACGCAGATGTTTCTGCCCGCGGGTGGTGACGGCATCGGGGAAACAGGCGGTTGTTTCCCGGCAACACAGGGTGACGTTTTTCACCTCGACCAGAACCTTTTCCCGGTCGTTTTCCAGGCGGAAATCGATCCGGCTGTCACGATAGGGGTATTCGGCCTGAATGCGGTAGCCGTCCAGACTTTCTATCCATCCTCTGTCCAGGGCTTCCTCAACCACCCGGTTGGTGCGCTGGGTATGGGTATCGACCCAGGCATCGCCCACCCGGATCAACTCGAGAGTGTACGGCAGTTTCCTTTTCGGGTTGTCGGCGACGGAGATCAGCACCCGATAGCCGGGTACGGCGCACTGCTTCATGCTGCCGGTATTCGGCGTATGCGCGGTGACGAGCGATCCGTCGGGCAGTTCGATATCGGCAAAAAACCGCTTGTAGCGGCGGACCAGCACACCTTCAAGCAGTGGAGCGGGCAGTTTCATCTCGGGCCTCCGTGATATTGCTGTTCAACCTGAAACCATCAATGCTGCGTTGGAAAAACCCCGGGCCATGAGCCGGGGTCCAAAGCATCTTAGCGTCTGCGCAACCGCAGAACAAGCGACAATCCTTGCGGTCGGGGGACGATTAAGCGTATAGTGCGTTTCCGAATTTTTACCTTTGCAAAAGTTTTCACAAGGAGGTGATGACATGTCCGACAACCTGATCCAACGCACGCCATCCGCCTACGCCTATCCTTTGCTGATTAAAAACCTGCTGCATGCCCCGGCGGTCGACGACCCTCAACAGGAGATCGTCTACCGCGACCAATTCCGTTTTACCTATGCCGAATTCAGGCAGCGCATCTGCCGTCTGGCCAATGCCTTGAGCGAAATCGGCGTCAAAGCCGGGGATACGGTGGCCATGATGGATTGGGACAGCCATCGCTACCTCGAATGCTTCTATGCCGTCCCCATGCTCGGCGCGGTGCTGCACACCGTCAACATCCGGCTGTCGCCGGAGCAGATTCTTTACACCATCGATCACGCCGAAGACGATTACATCCTCATCAACGAAGAATTCCTCCCCCTGCTGGAGCAGATCAAGGGCCGGATCACGGTCAAAGGCTATATTCTGCTGCAGGAGGGCCGCCAGCAACCGGAAACGGCAATCAATTTTGTCGGTGAATACGAAGAGCTGCTGGACAACTCGGCCGATCATTTCGACTTTCCCGATTTCGATGAAAACACCCGGGCGACCACGTTCTACTCGACCGGCACCACCGGCATGCCCAAAGGGGTCTATTTCAGTCATCGACAACTGGTTTTGCACACGCTGGCCGGAATGTCTTCACTGGGAACCGTTGTCGCCCAGGGACGCTTCCACCAGCGAGACATCTACATGCCGATCACGCCGATGTTCCATGTTCACGCTTGGGGCATCCCCTATATCGCCACCTCCCTGGGGATCAAACAGGTTTATCCGGGGAAGTATGCTCCCGAGATGCTGCTTAGGCTGATCGAAAAGGAAAAGGTGACTTTTTCCCATTGCGTCCCGACCATCCTGCATCTGCTGATGATCCATCCGCTGTTCAAGGAGATCGACCTGTCCAACTGGAAAGTCCTGATCGGCGGGGCGGCGCTGCCGCAGTCCATGTGCCGGGCGGCCATGGAGCACGGCATCGACATCTATTCCGGCTACGGCATGTCGGAGACCTGCCCGGTTCTGACCATCTCCCATGTCACCGAGGACAACCTCTCGACGGAGGAAGAACTCGACATCCGCTGCCGGACCGGTCGTCCGCTCCCCCTGGTGGATCTGCAGATCGTTGACGAAGAGATGGAGGATATCCCCGCCGATGGGAAAAGCGTCGGCGAGATCGTCGTGCGGACGCCCTGGCTGACCCAGGGCTATCTGAAGGACCAGCGCAACTCGGAATTCCTCTGGCGCGGCGGCTACCTGCATACCGGTGATGTCGCCTACAAAGACAAAAAAAATTACGTCAAGATCACCGACCGCATCAAGGATGTGATCAAAATCGGCGGGGAGTGGATTTCTTCGCTCGAAGTGGAAGACCTGATCGCCACCTATCCCGGCATCGCCGAAGTTGCGGTTATCGGGCTGCCGGACGAAAAATGGGGGGAAAAACCGCTGGCGCTGATCGTCGCCAAAGAAGAGGCGGAGATCACGGAAAAAGCCATCCAGCAGCATCTGCGCTCTTTTGTCGACAAGGGGCTCATTTCCAAACAGATCATTTTGTTGAAGATCAGGCTGGTGGCAACGATCGAAAAAACCAGTGTCGGCAAAATCAACAAGCGCCTGCTGCGGGAAAAACACCAATAGCTTGCCGCAACTCCCGGCCACAAAACGGCCCTGCCGGAAAAGACAGGGCCGCTGTTTTTCCCCGGCTGTTTTTTCCGGCGGCTACTTGAGCACCTCGGCGATATCCGTGTAGTCGAGACCGAAGGCTTCGGCAACCCCGGCGTAGCAGACCCGGCCGGCCACCACGTTGAGCCCCTCGCGAATCCCCGGATCCTCGATTGCCGCCCGCCGCCAACCGATATTGGCCAGTTTGACCGCATAAGGCAGGGTCGCGTTGGTCAAGGCCATGGTCGAGGTCAACGGCACCGCCCCCGGCATATTGGCAACGCAATAATGCACCACTTCGTCCACCGTGAAAATCGGCTCGCTGTGGGTGGTCGCTCGCGAAGTCTCGAAACAGCCGCCCTGATCGATCGCCACGTCGATCAGCACCGCACCCGGCTTCATGCCCCTGAGCATATCGCGGGTCACCAGTTTCGGCGCCTTGGCGCCGTGGATCAGGACCGCGCCGATGACGACATCGGCTTCGCTGAGCAGTTCCCGCACCGTGGCCGGCGCGGACATCAGCGGAAAACAGTTTTTCGGCATCACTTCGGCCAGATGGCGCAGGCGCTCCAGGTCCATGTCCAGCAGGTACACTTTGGCCCCGAGGCCGCAAGCCATCTCGGCCGCGTGCGTACCCACCACGCCGCCGCCGATGACGACAACCGTGGCCGGTGCGACACCCGGCACCCCGCCCATGAGGATACCGCGCCCGCCCTGGGCGCGCTCCAGATATTTCGCGCCTTCCTGGGCCGCCATCCGGCCGGCCACTTCGCTCATCGGCGTCAACAGGGGCAAAGACCCGTCCGGCGCGGTGATGGTTTCATAAGCGACGCAAACCGCTTTGCGCCCGATCATCGCCCGGGTCAGCTCTTCACCGGCGGCGAAATGGAAATAGGTGAAGACGATCTGTCCCTCCCTGATCAGGTCGTATTCGGAAGGTTGCGGTTCCTTGACGTGCATCACCATGTCGCAGCGGGCATAGACCTCGGCCGCCGAGGTGACTATTTCCGCACCGGCCTGAACATATGCTTCATCGTTGAAGCCGCTGCCGGACCCGGCTGTGCCTTCAACCAGCACCCGATGACCGTTGCCGGTCATGACTTCGACCCCGGCAGGAGTCATGCAAACACGGTTTTCTTCGACCTTGATCTCTTTCAGAACTCCGACGATCATGAGTCCTCCTCTCCTCACTCTCCAGGCAGTCAACAGTTTAATTTTGCGTCTGTTCTTTAAAATTTTACCAGTTAAACAGCCGTATATTCATGCAAATTGAAAAATAAAAAACTGTTATTTTAAATATTCTGCTGATAAAATTTGCTCATGCCGCAGATAGAACGAAAAAACCGGATGGACAGTATCGATCAACGCATCCTTTCCGCGCTGCAAAAAGACGGAAGACTGACCAACGTGCAGTTGGCGGAACAGATCGGTCTTTCCGAATCGGCCTGTTTACGACGGGTGCGCCAGCTGGAACACAGCGGCATTATCGACAGATACGTCATGTTGATCGATCAGGCAGCCATCGGCAAACCGGGGAATGTTTTCGTCCGCGTCACCCTGGAGGGGCAACAGCAGGAAAAACTGCAGCGTTTCGAACAGGAAATCGGCCGGGTCCAGGAGGTCATGGAGTGCTACTTGATGTCGGGCGATATCGATTTCCTGTTGCGCGTGATCGTGCGCGACCATGAAGATTACCTGCGCATCCACAGTCACCTGACCAGCCTGCCGGGAGTGTTGCGCGTCCAATCCTCCTTCGCCCTGAAAACGGTGCTGAAAAAAACCGAACTGCCCGTCTGACGGAGCTGCCGTCAACATCAACGGCAGGAACTTCACCGCGTGGCAGAAATCGGCCCAACGGCGCTACCCGGCCGGACTCACAAAATGCTTTTGCCGAACAGCGAAGCGACAAGTTCAACCGCCATCCTGCCCGAGATCGATCGGCACGCCGATGATGCGGATGGCTTTTTTATCCATGCATTTTTCCTGTTCCGCTTATCATACCCGTGGGTGGGTTAAGCAAAAATCTCGTCCGCAAGGCTTGGCGGCCGGCCCGGGATACAGGCTAGGAACTGTAAGTCGAATACCTGCAAAATTGCCGTAACGGCAGCCGAACGGGATTTTTTGCGCTGCCGTTACCCTTTAAGGTTGTGCCACAGGTTCATCATGAAATCCTGAACATTGGTCAGGATCGCCACCGCCTGCGCCGAGCCCCGGTTGGCCAGCTTGTCGGCGCTGAATTCGGTCATGTCGACGATATAGAAAAAAACCGGCCTCACCCGGCCGTTCGGCATGACCCGGTAACTCGGGGTCATGTTGCCGAACGCGATCGCATGCAGCTGGGTCGCCAAGGCGATCACCGTCGTCGCCTTGCGGGCGTGCTCGCGCATCCGGTCCTGGGCGACGTAAGCATCGGCGACGATTTCCGGCAGCGGGCCGTCGTCCCGGATCGAACCCGCCAGCACATAAGGCACGTGCTGCTTTTCACAGGCGTAGATGATCCCGTCCCGCAGTTCCAGGTCCTCGATGGTGCGGGACATCGACCCGCGCTTGCGCACTTCATTGAGGATATCAAGATGATGGTAATGACCCAGGGGCCGCAACTGCCGGGAATAGATATCCTGCCCCAGCCCGGTCCCGAAATGAGCGGCTTCCAGATCGTGGGTCGCCAGAGCGTTCCCGGCCAGCAGGGCATGGCAGTAGCCGTTTTCGACCAGTCCCTGCATGGCGCTGCGACTGTCCTTGTCGAAGGCCACGGCCGGGCCCAGAACCCAGGTGATGTAACCCTGGTCGCGATCGTGACGGAGCACGTTGTAGAGATCGTCGTAAGAGCGTGAGAACGGCGTTTCCCGCGTTCCCCGGGTCCGGAAAGCGAACTTGTCGGTCACCGCATCGCCGCTCGGTTCGAACCCGGTGGTGTGAACGTACAGTCCTTCTTCGCCGTTTTCGGTGCGTCCGACCGCGACCAAATCGCCTTTGCGGACCCGTCGCGGCTCGACGACGGCCACCTCCTCTCCCTGCAGAACCAGCACCCCGTCCATGCGGCTTTCCGGAGCGAGCAGCCATTTCCCCCCGCCCAGATGAACATATTCGGGATGATTGGACGTGCCGTGATAATTATCCGGCACGACGCCGTCCCCGGGTGCCGGTTCGAATCCGGCGGCCGGGGCGTCGACCAGTCCCGGCCGGGAAAAATCAGGGGCGCTGTAAACGGGAAGCCTGAAACTCATCGGCTGCCTCCTGCGGAAAAAGTTGCAACGAAAGCACAATAGTCAACCAACACTTTTCTTTCTATTGCTCCGGTAGATAAATATTCCGTCATCCCCGCATGCGCCACGTCACCCTCGCATGACTTATCGGGACGGGGATCCATGCCTGCACAGCTTAAACCAGCTCCGCTTTCCCGCCTTCGCGGGAATCACGCCCCAGGCGACTTTTTTTACTGTTTATTCACCGGCGCAATAACCAACCGGAGTTGAAAGAAAAACGTTTCCGCAGCGGCCGCAAAAATCCTCAAAGCCCTTTTTGCAACGCTCCGGCTCATCTATCCACCCGGTTTCCTTACATTTTATCTCAATTGACCAGCTTGTCGAACCCGGTGTAGAAAAATCGGCCGAGACCGATGGTGTAAAGCAGGCAGCCATAAAGCGCATGTTCGAACGAGACCGCCAACAGGGACCGGGTTCTTGCATAGGTCCAGGCAAACAGGTAGCCGCCGAAAAAGGTCAGGATAATCGACAGCGGATGAAAATAAATGACATGCCCGAAAGCAAAAGCGATTGCGCTCAGATGGATGGCGTTTTTTTCATTGCGCAGCCGGCTGCCGTAGCGATGAAACAAGAAAGCCCGATAGATCAATTCCTGCGGATAAACGGAAAACAGCGGATAGATCACCATCAGTGTCAGCCAGAGGGGGAAATGATGCCTGGGACAGTAGAACAGGAAGTCCGGATAAAACCAATAAGTGAAGCAACCCAGGACGATCACCAGCGCAACGAAAATCAGCAGGATTCTGGGAAGATCCTCTACCCAGCCCTGTTTATTGAGAAAAAACTCATTCCTGAAACTTTTGTTCCGGTACAGCAGCACAAACCCCAACAGGCTGAGCAGAACCAGGAAAACCAACGGCGAGGCGTCATGATGAAAGGCATAATACAAGGGGAACAGAAAAAACAGCAGGGCGAATTCGCTCCACAGCAAAAAGTTCCTGTTCCGTGATTTCATTGCCCCCACCGCCGTCAACCTGGGGAAAACAATCGGCGGATTTCACCCACCATCGACAGCGCGCCGTCCGCATAGGACTGCCAGTCGGCGCTGGTCAGAACCAAAGAACGCTTGATGCTTGCGTTTTTCCGCTCGATCTCGGCCAAAACTTTTTCAATGAGTTGGGGCTCCCGTTTTTCCTGCGCAAGCTTCAGGACTCTCCGGGCGACGTAATCCCGGCCCTCACAAAATTTCAGCCGGTTATTCACCCTCCCCTGCTTGTGCAGAGCGCACACCGGACAATTGTACGAACTTCCCACAAATTCGTTTTCCGCCTGTTCGGCCAACAGCTTCAGTTTGTCCACATCGAAAGACAAAAGACAACTCCCCGAAAACAAGAAATAAGACAATTTATATATTCCTATATTTTTACTCTAAAAATCAATTTCTTCCTGTTCCGCCCTTCCCATTCCCCGCCCGGCAAGGCATAATCCCCGGAGTATCCAATAGGGGAGAATCGACATGGGCATAGACAGCATTATCGAGCAACGCGATTTTTTAAAAGACTCCTTGCGCCAGACCATCAATTTTCGTTTTACGGATCAACACCAGGGCGTTCCCGCACCGCCGGTGCAAAAAATCCTTAAAGAAGGGCAACAGCCGATAGAACTGCCGACCGCCGAACACTGGCAGGATTTTCGCGGCACCGATCTGCTCGATGCGATAAGCAGCCGCAAAAGCCGGCGCCGCTTCAAATCTCAACCCCTCGACCTGGTGGAACTTTCGTTTCTGCTCTGGTCAACCCAGGGAATCAAAAAGGAACTGGCTCCGGGCACCGCGTTGCGCACAGTGCCCTCGGCCGGGTGTCGGCATCCGTTCGAAACCTACCTGCTGGTTAATCGCGTGGACAGCCTCGATCCGGGCGTTTATCGCTATCTGCCCGTGGAGCACGCCCTGGTCGAAGAAAAAAAGGATGCCGACCTGGTGGAAAAGCTGACTCCCGCGACGCTCGGACAGGCGTTTGTCGCCTCGGCACCGGTCACTTTTGTCTGGACCGCCATCCCTTATCGTACCGAATGGCGCTATGTGAATGCGGCCCACCGGGTGATCCTGATGGATATCGGGCATGTTTGCCAGAACCTCTACCTGGCGTGCACAGCGGTCGGTTGCGGCACCTGCGCCGTCGCCGCCTATCATCAGGAACTGATGGATCAACTCGTCACCGTCGACGGGGTGGATGAATTCACCGTCTATCTGGCGCCGGTGGGAAAATGTTGAAAGGTTGATCTCACGGAAACTGCGGGCAGTCCATCCCATCTGTTTTCTGCCTTCTCCAGCGCCCTGTTTGATGAGTTCATTCAGATCATTTCGGGGTCTTTCGGGTGCCGCCAAAACGTGCCGATGCAGGTCCGGCCCGAGCGGAACCGCAGAGTCGCAACACCGGCGGCGGGGCAAAAAAAACGGAAATAATGGGCGCTGCCAACCAATCAGGACACTCTGATCCGGCTGCAACGGCTGACTGTTGCAGCCGTTTTTTATGGTTTTGCTTTCCCGCTTGTCGAGTCGATGCTTTCCCCTTGCATACGGGACCGGCCTCCTGAGATAATCTTTACCATAAAAAGTAAAAGGGCTTCGCTGTATGGCCCGGAAGGGGGAATAAAGCAGTCATTTGCAACGCAACCGCCGGTTACGGCGGCGACAGCCATTGCACCAACGAAAACAGGAAAGTCTCATGTATCGCGTTCAGGAAAATGAAATTCTGGCACCTTCCGTTCATCGCCTGGTCATCACGGCCCCGCGCATTGCCGCGGCCCGAAAACCGGGACAATTCGTCATTCTCCATTGCCGTGAGGGAGCGGAGCGCATCCCCCTGACCATTGCCGACGGAGATGCCCGGCGCGGGACGATCACCCTGATTGTTCAAGCCGTGGGCGAGGCGACAAAGGAGATCGTCGCCAGGCAGCCCGGTACGGCCATACGGGACATTGCCGGTCCCCTCGGCAGGCCGACTGAAATCAAGCAGTTCGGCCGGGTTGTCTGTGTCGGCGGCGGCGTCGGCACCGCGGTTCTGTTTCCGTTGGCCAAAGCCCTGGCCGCAGCGGGTAACGAGGTGACCACGATCATCGGCGGCCGCAGCGCGGAACTGGTTATTCTGCGCACTGAACTGGCGACTTTTTCACACCGCGTCCTGGTCACCACGGAAGACGGCTCTCTCGGCGTCAAGGGGTTCGTGACCGCTCCTCTGGCAGAAATTCTCGCCGCACCCAGCGACCGGCCGGATGCCGTGTTCGCCATCGGCCCGGTGCCGATGATGGCGGCCGTCTGCCGGCAGACCGAACCTTACGGAATAAAAACCATCGTCAGCCTGAATCCGATTATGGTCGACGGCACCGGGATGTGCGGCGGCTGCCGGGTCACCGTTGGCGGGGAAGTCCGGTTCGCCTGCGTCGACGGTCCGGAGTTCGACGGCCATCTGGTCGATTTCGCGGAACTCTCGGCCCGCCAGCAACACTATACCGACAATCAGCATGATCGTTACCACTGCCGGATCAAAGACAGTGCAAAACCGAAAAACACGCTGACACCGAAACAGCGTATGGCCATTCCCAGAGTCAGCATGCCGGAACAGGACCCGCAGGTGCGTTCCGCCAACTTTACCGAAGTCAATCTGGGCCTGGCCGAAGCCGCCGCCGTTCAGGAGGCAAACCGCTGCCTGCTCTGCAAAACCCGCCCCTGCGTGGCCGGTTGCCCGGTCGCGGTGCGGGTTCCCGATTTCATCGCCCGGGTCGCGGAAGGCCGTTTTGCCGAAGCGGCGCAGATTCTTCGCGAGGACAACGCCCTGCCCGCCACAACCGGTCGCGTCTGCCCGCAGGAAACCCAGTGTGAAGCCGTCTGCGTCCGGGGCAAAAACGGCGATCCGGTCGCAATCGGCTGGCTCGAGCGGTTTGTTGCCGACTGGGCGGCGGAACATCTGGAGATGAAGCGCCCCGATATCACCCCGACGGGCAAACGGGTCGCCGTTATCGGCAGCGGCCCCGGCGGTTTGACCGCCGCCGGCGAGTTGGCCCGCAAAGGGCACGAGGTGACCGTGTTTGAAGCCCTGCATACCAGCGGCGGCGTGCTGCGCTACGGAATTCCCGAGTTCCGCCTGCCGAAAATCATCGTTGACCGGGAAGTCGGCAATCTCAGCGCCCTCGGAGTGACATTCGAATACAACGTCATCGTCGGACAGACCATCACCGTTTCGCAACTGCTGCAGAAATTCGATGCCTGCTTCATCGCCAACGGCGCCGGGCTGCCGATCTTTCTGAATATTCCGGGAGAGAACCTCAAAGGAGTCTATTCCTCCAACGAATACCTGACCCGGGTCAACCTCATGGAAGCCTACCGGGAAGACCGCCCCACGGATGTTGCCAGAGGCCCGGTCACCGTTGTGTTCGGCGGCGGCAACACCGCCATGGATGCCGCGAGAACGGCAAAAAGGCTGGGCGGCGGCCGGGTGGTTCTGGCTTATCGCCGCAGCCGCGAAGAGATGCCGGCCCGGAACGAGGAAATCGTCCATGCCGAGGAGGAGGGGATCGAGTTCATGTTTCTGGTGGCCCCGCTCGCCATCGGCGGCGGCGGCGACGGCTGGGTCGAAACTGTCCGCTTGCAGCGCATGGAACTGGGCCCGCCGGACGAATCGGGGCGGCGCCGGCCGGTACCGATCGCCGGGGATGAGCTCGAGCTGCCGGCCGATATCGTCATCATGTCGATCGGAACCAGGGCCAATCCCCTGCTGACCAAGACCTGCCCCGAGCTGAAACTGAACAAATGGGGCAATATCGAGGTCGACGAAAAACAAATGACCTCGCTTCCCGGCTGTTTTGCCGGGGGAGACATCGTCCGCGGCGGTGCGACCGTCATCCTCGCCATGGGCGACGGCAAAAACGCCGCGGCAGCGATTCACGAGTATCTGAACCACTGAGGCGAACGTCCCGACATCGCGCCGCTGCCCCAGGCGGCGGCGCAAGTCCCGCCCCGGCAGAGCTCCGGTGAGCGCATCATCGAGTGCCATCCCCCCAAACCGGGGTCCTGTGCCGGGCGTCTCCGCCCGCTGCGAAAATCAGCGGATCACGGCTGTCGGCGCTTGAGCAGCGGCCGCACTTTCTCTTCAATCCGGGCGGCCAGCGCGTCCAGGCTGCCGTCGTTCTCGATCACCAGGTCCCAGCCGTCGAAATGATCGAGGGAGTTTTCGCTGCTGTGGTCGTTGGCGCCGTCGAACCCGGGGCGGACAATGCGCACAAACCGGCCGCCGTGTTGTTTGATGACTTCCAGTTCGTTGACGAAACGCACATCGTCGACCACGACATGGGTCTGCGACAGGTCGTATTCCTGCAGTTTCTTTGCCCAGGCTGCGGTCCAGTAATCGGGGTTTTGCGCCCGCCGGTATTCCGTGCCCCACCATTGCAGAATGCGGCGTACGGTCACGGCCGAAAAGCCGGGGCGATCCTGGATATCCCGATTCAGGCTGATGAAGCCTCTCCATTCAGGGCATTGCTCCAGCGCCCGGTCTTCGGCGAGATAGAAAACCCGGACCTTGTCCTGCTGATCGCCGTACACCAGCCGAACTTGAGCTTCCGCCCCGACCAGGCGGATAAAGTTCGCCACCTCTTCCCGCAGCATCAGCGCCATGGGCAGAACCACTATTTTGTCCGGTTGCCCGGCAAGCAGCATTCCGGCCGCCGTTGTTTTTCCCGAAGCCGCCTTACCGGCAAAACCGATGATCATGGTCCTCTCATCCTTTGCTTGAAACCTTTGTTTAACGATAATCCGGACCGGCATGAAAGCCGGTTCCAGAGTTTAATCCAATCGACACTAAAAATGGAAATTTTCTTGCCGCTGTTCCGGCAAACCGGTTTTCCTTGGACAAAGTCCGCCCGAACGCCTATCTTCACTCCCTATGAGCGATAAAGACCAGGCCCCCACGCGGATGATTTCACCCTCCCGCTGTCCGCTTTGCGGTCGGGATAACGGCTGCCGGGCGGGCAGTCATGAAAGCTGCTGGTGCAATGAGGTCGTCGTTCCGCAAGCTCTGATCGACCAGGTTCCCGCCCGCTTGCGGGGACGGGCCTGTATCTGTCGAGCCTGCGTGGATCAATTCGCACAAATCGGGAAAGCGTCAGCAAGCCCTGAGGAAATGGAATAAACGGCATGAGAAACATCTGCGTCTATTGCGGCTCCAGCCCGGGGAAAAATCCCGTCTACATTGAAACCGCAAAAACCCTGGCCCGCAGCATGGTCGCTCAGGATATCGGCCTGGTCTACGGCGGCGCCGGCATCGGCATCATGGGCGCTTTGGCCGATGCGGTCCTGGCGGCGGGCGGGCGGGTAACCGGTGTCATCCCGCAGATGCTGGTCGACAAGGAAGTGGCCCATCAGGGCTTGAGCGAACTGCATGTCGTCAAGTCGATGCATGAGCGCAAGACCCTGATGGCCGAATTGTCCGACGGTTTCATCGCCCTGCCGGGCGGGCTCGGCACGCTGGAGGAGCTGTTCGAGATCCTCACCTGGGCGTTGCTGGGCATCCATCGGAAACCCTGCGCGGTGCTGAACGTCTGCAACTATTACGACAAGCTTTCCGCCTTTCTCGATCATGCCGCCGCGGAAGGCTTCATCAAACCGGGGCAGCGCTCCCTGCTGATCGTCTCCGACCGCACGGAACAGTTGCTTGAGCGGATGATCAATTATGTTCCCGGCGGGGTCAACAAGTGGGTTGACATCGATGCAACCTGACCCGCAATGAAACGGCAGGCCGAGCCATGTCAAACGAACGCCGCGCCGAGATCGAACAACTGGAGTGGGCCGCCATCCCGCCTGAATTATCCGCCGGCCCGGCCCGGCAGCCCCTCTCCAAACGGCAGCTGAAAAACTGGAGCCTGGTACTGCAGGCGAAGCACATTCCCTGGCGCACGGAAAAGCAGGACAACCGCCTGCAGTTGCTGGTTCCGGCCGGCGATTTCCAGGCGGCCTGCCGGGAAATACGCCTGTATGAAAATGAGAACCGCAACTGGCCCCCGCCGCTTCCGCCCGAGCGAAAGCCTTACGAAAATACCGCTTCAACCATCGGGGTTCTGATCCTGCTCGCCCTGTTTCATAATCTCACCACCCATTGGCTGCACCCCTTCGGTCATGCCACCGGCGCCTGGACCGCCCTCGGCAACGCCCATGTAGGTAAAATTATGGCGGGAGAATGGTGGCGCCTGATCACGGCATTGACGCTTCATTCCGGTCCCCTGCATCTGACCGGAAACATCGTCGTCGGGGGCATTTTCATCGTCCGTTTATGCCGGCTTCTCGGTTCCGGTCCGGCCTGGCTGCTGGTTCTCCTCAGCGGAGCACTGGGAAATCTGCTGAACTGCCTGGTCCAGGCGCCGACACATCGCTCCATCGGGGCCTCGACCGCGGTGTTCGGAGCACTCGGATTGCTGGCGACGATCAATATGCTGCATTATCGGCGCAGCCTCTGGCGGCGCTGGCCGACGCCGGTGGCGGCCGCCCTGGGGCTGTTGGCCCTGTTGGGAACGGGAGGGGAAAATACCGATATCGGGGCGCACCTGTTCGGTTTTCTCGGCGGTATGATGCTGGGCCTGTTCGTCACTTGCGCGAACACCACAAAACGACGAATGAATCCGGGTCTGAACCGGTCCCTGGCGGTTCTGGCCGCCACCCTCGTGAGCGGCGCATGGTGGCTGGCGTTCACCCCATAGAGCGGTAACCCGGTCCCGCCCCGCCTGCGGATCATGTCGGCGCTATCGAAATCGTGATAATTGTTGGCCTGAACTTTCTTCGGCACAACCTTTTCTTCCTCCCAACCGGCAGCGCTTTTCATTCGCCCCTCTCCGGGTTGCCGGGATCGCCGGCTGAATCTTTGCCCGCCCTTGCGAAGGAGAAAAATTTTATATACATTAAATCCGTATTTTCCGCAGTCACGCTTTGCAAAGAAAGTCATAATGATGGCAAAAGAACAAAAAAACGGTGCGGCTCCCGGCGACTTGCGCGACACAATTTTGTCTACGGCGCTTCACTTGTTTACGACCAAAGGATATTTCAATACCTCCGTTCATGACATCAAACGGCAGGCCGGTATTAGTATCGGGGCCGTATACCATCACTTCAAGAGTAAAGAAGATATCGCCAAGGCCATTTATGAGCAGCTGCTTGAATCGATGACGGCCTCAATGAACGCGATCATGCAGGACAATCCTTCCGCGCGCGAACGCTGCAAAGCCGTCATGACCCACCTTTTTGAGATGACGGAAACCCATCCGGAAGAAATGGGTTTTATGCTCCATGCCAAGCATCAGGAGTTTATGCCCTCGGCGGTGCCGATCTGTTCCTCCCGCCCTTTGACCATGATGCGGGAGATGGTCGCACAAGGTATTGCCACCGGGGAGATCCGCGAGATGGACGTTACCCTCGCGACCACCTGTCTGTTTGGCGGGATGTTTCGGATGATCAACCTGCGCCTCGACCGGGTGGTCAACACCCCTCTGCCGGCCCAGCTGGACCCCATTTGGGAGTGTGGCTGGAAAGGCGTTGCCCGCTAGGGCACAACTGCAGCTTCAGGCAGCGGCTGCATGAGGGTTCTCCCTTAGCCGCTTCAAGTAAGGTTCCGGAATCTTTTCCATGTCCGCCTCTCAGTCTGCGCCACCCCTTCCGACCGGATGACGAAAGCCCCGGCAGCGGGTTCTCTGCGGCACGAGCCTCAGGCTGATTAACGCATTTCCGCCGCATCACTCCCGCTCAAATCGGACCTGACGCCGTAAACCTCCCGGTTCTGCTGCAGGGTCGAGCAGTCACAAAACGAACGCTCGGTCTTGACAATATTTTCCGGCGATGCTATATGCCGACAACAGCAAACCGAACGTTCGTTTTGTAGCTGCTTCAACGACTGTCATTTGACCGCCTGCAGTCCTGCCGCTGCGGAAGGACAAAGACTCCGGCTTCCCGCCCGACAGTCCGATAAACGGGAAGCGGAAAGGAGGTTGGTTTCACCCTTGTCGGCATTCCCGGTGAATGCCTTCAGGTTTGCGTGCTGCCACATTAAAAATCTATCGTCAGGAGGAAAGAATGAGGAAAAAACTAGTGTCCGCCCTCGGGGGAATTTTTCTGCTGCTCGCCCTGTGTGTTGTCGTCATCGCCGGCGATCACGGTGCCGGAAACAAGCCACCCAAAAGTGTCCAACCCAAGTCATATGCCAATCCGAAAAACACCAGCCAATGTCTGGTCTGTCATGGTCAGCTCGATTACCTGCGCTCGGTCTGTCGCGATGAAAAGGACGGCTATGGCCATGATATCGCGGCTGAAACCGTTGCCCAGGGCCTTTATGTCGACGCGGCCTTCGTGTCAATGATCGGATTCACGGCAAGGCTTCCTGCGAGTTCTGTCATGCCGGTGATCCCGCTGCGACCGATGCGGAAAAAGCCCATGCCGGTTTGATCAAAGATCCCACTGCCGACGGCGGTGAAAAAATGTGCGCCGGTTGTCACGGCGAGATTGTCGACAACTTCAAGACGTCGGTTCATTTCAATCTTACCGGCATTGAAAACAAACTCTGCTCGCGGCTGGGTACAACGCCGAACAAGGATCAGCTGGCCGATACGATCATGCGCCAGGATTGCATGACCTGCCACGCGACCTGCGGCTCCTGCCATGTCGGCACCGCACCGGTGGCCAATGCCGGGTTACAGGCCAACCACCGATTCAATCGTGAGCCGGATAATCTTCAGGTGTGTATCCCCTGTCATCATCTGGCCGGAGCGGGCTTCTTTACCGAGGAGAAGAACCTTCACACCGCTCTGGGCATGGATTGCAACTCCTGCCACAACAGCGACCAGGAATTCCACGGCCGCGGTCAAATCGAGGAGCAGGGCATGATGACGCCGGGTCTGATCAAAGCCAACTGCTACAACTGCCACGAAAATGTCCCCGACAGCAACGAAGCGCACCGGATTCATGATGATTTCATCAGCTGCCAGGCCTGCCACGGCATGGAGTATGAGTCCTGCAATGCCTGCCATAACCGTCAGCCGGACATGGAACATATTTTTAAACTCGGCCGGTTCAACGGCAAGGTCTACCCGATGATCCATTCCACCGGCGATACCTCGGCCGATGCTTTCGCCCAATTTCGGCATAGAGTTGGATCAGAAACATCTGGAGAGCAAGTCGACCTGGAATCCGTATCCGACCCACTTCCTGCAACTGTGCCCGAGCCATAAAGAGGGCGGCACGGTCATGTGTGAAAACTGCCACGGCAACGATGAGATCTTCCTCCAGGAAAAAGATTTGACCTTCCCGGAGCTGGAAAAGCAACTGTTGATGGAAACGCCGCGCGCATTGAGCAAACAGGAACTGAAGGATGCCCTGAAATAACCCTATGGTCCCCGCGCGGCATCGTTCGCGCGGGGACGCTGACGCATCAACATCTCTGTGGAAATTGGAGGTTTTATGAAAAAGCTTTTTGCCACGCTCTGTCTTGTGTGCGGCGCGTTCTGTCTGCCGCAAGCTGCTTTTGCCACCAACGGCGACAACCTGATCGGCGTGGGACCGGTATCCCGCGCCATGGGCGGGGTCGGCATTGCCGCGCCTCAGGACGCCATCAGTGCCACGTTCAGCAACCCGGCGGCGATGAATTTCGGCCCTTACTGTCCGGCATCGCAGTTTGATTTTGCCGCCACCCTGTTTTCCCCCTCGGTGGATGCCAAGGTCTCCCTGGGCAACAATGCTCCGCTTCGCGCGGATGCGGATAAAAAGATTTATTTTGTTCCGGCGTTCGGCATTTCCACCCCGGTCAATGATCGGATGCGCGTGGGGCTGTCCGCCTACGGCGTGACCGGCCTGGGCGTTGATTACCGTGATACCGCCGTAGCCGGAACCGGGGCGGTGGATTCCACCCAGCTGATGATCCTTAAATTCGCCCCAACCTTTGCTTATCAGGTCAACGACCGGCTGTCCGTCGGTCTGGCCGCTCACGTGGTCAATTCCGCGCTTGACCTGGACCATGGCACCGCATCCGCCTACGGGTTCGGCGGCCAGGTCGGTGCCATCTATCGACTCAGTGATACGGTGTCACTGGGCGCCACCTACCAGAGCGCGGTTAATGCCGACCATCAGAACGTGTTTGATCTCGACGGCGATGGGGCCATGGATGATTTTGCCTTCGAAGCGCCGCAAAGCTTCGGCGTCGGTTTGGCCTGGCGTGTGACGCCGGCATTGCTGGCCGAAATCAACGGAAAATGGCTTAACTGGTCCGCTGCCGAAGGCTACGATGATCTGGATTGGGAGGATCAGTATGTGGTTGCCGTAGGGCTTCAGTATCAGGCATTGTCTTGGCTGACTCTGCGTGTGGGCTATAATTACGGCGAAAACCAGATTAATGAGCACAATAATTTCGATGGCAGTTCCACGGTGTCGATTCAGGGCAAAGCTGTGAACCGCTATGGCTACGAAAGTCTGCGCGTAGTTGGTTTCCCGGCCATCGTCGAGCATCATCTGACGTTGGGTTTCGGGGTGACCATTGCCGAAAATCTCAGCCTGAACATCGGCTACCTACATGCTTTTGAAAGCACGCTCAGCTCGCAAGGAACGCTTCCGGATGGAACAACACCGGTCGAGCTGGAATCGAATCTCAGCGAGGATGCCGTGGACATGTCGCTGGCGTGGCGGTTTTAACCGGCCTTTGCCGCAGCCACATCATCGCAAGCCCCCCACCCGGCGGCCTACTGAGGTCTCTGCCAATAGGACCAAGTACAAGGCCATGGAGTGAGGTGTTTCAACCCGTCTCGTGTCCCGTTTGGTTAGTTGGTTGAATGAATTCTGAGACATTTTTGCTGCCGTCAAGGCGTGCCGCCGCAGGCCTGGCCTTTAGCTAAGCCGAGAAGGCAAAACGTCGACAGCGGCAAAAAGGGCCGGAATTGGGCGATAGAACTAACCGCACGGGACACTAGGGGCTGCCGGAGCGGGAGGGGCTGCCGACACTGTGGCCCCCTCCTGCAGCCGTACTCCCGGAGATCCTTCTGCCGCCCGGACTCGCTATCGTCCTTCCCTTTGAGATTGCGGGGGCGCTTTCTATTGCCGGAGTCAAAAAAGGGCAGCAAAGCACCCTTGTTTTTGACTAGGCCGGGAAATTTTGAAACGGCCCAAGACCTTTGTTTTTTAAGCCGCGTTCACAACCGGCAGACGTCCAGTTTGAGAAAAAGGCCCGTATTGTTCGAGCACAACAAACAACAACTTATAAGGGCGCTTGTTTAGATCTCAGGCAGTGGCTCGCGGCACCGTTTTGCTTTAAACGCGCAGCGTCTGCAACACCAGGGTCTCACCCCAGGCCTGTACCATTTCCTGCATCTGCGCCAAGCGCCCGTCTTCCCGCAGCCACGGATCAACCGTGATACGGAACGGGTGGGCCACACCACTGCTGCGCAGCAGCCCTGCACTTTCTTTCGCCTGTTTCCCACTGGCCGGGATCAGCCCGGAGCTGAGCCGCCGCCAGAGTCCCTACGCCGAACGCGCCGCCAAGCAGGCCCCGCTGCTGAAGCTGCCGAAATTTCCGACCACGACCATCGGGTCCTTCCCGCAAACAGCCGAAATCCGCCTGGCGCGCAGCCGCTTCAGGGCCGGTAATACCGATCACTCCACCGACAGGGAAGTTATGCGTACCGAGATTGCACCCTGCGTGCGCGAGCAGGAAAAGCTCGGGCTTGATGTGTTGGTGCATGACGAAGCGGAGCGCCACGACATGGTCGAATACGTTGGCGAACAGTTCGAAGGCTATGTCCTCAGCCAATGCGGCTGGGTCCAGGCCTATGGCTCGCGCTGCGTCAAGCCGCCCATCCTGTTCGGCGATATCAGTCGCCTGCGGGCCATGACCGTGGAATGGATCACCTACGCCCAATCCCTGACCGACAAACCCATGAAGGGGATGCTGACCGGCCCGGTAACCATCCTGAACCGGTCCTTTGTCCGCGACGACCAGCCGCGCTCTGTGTCCTGCAGGCAGCTTGCATTGGCCATCCGCGAGGAAGTGCTGGATCTGGAGAAGGCCGGTGTGCGCGTGCTCCAGATCGACGAGACCGCGTTGCGCGAAGGGTTGCCCCTGCGCAAATCCCGGTGGCAGGATCACCTGGACTGGGCGGTGGAAGCCTTCCGCATCAGCGTGAGCGGCGTAGCCGACGAAACGCAAATCCATACCCACATGTGCTACTCCGAGTTTAATGACATCATTGCTTCGATTGCGGACATAGACGCGGACGTCATCACCACAGAAACCTTCCGTTCCGACATGGAGCTTCTCGACGCCTTCGACGATTTCGATGACTTCAAGTATCCGAACGCAATCGGTCCCGACGGATACGACATCCACTCCCCCCAGCATTCCCGGCGCGGGACACATCGTTACATTGCTGAAGAAAGCCGCCGAGCGGATTCCCGCCGAACGCCTGTGGATCAATCCCGACTGCGGCTTGAAGACCCGCCGCTGGGAAGCAGTGATTCCGGCGCTGACCAATATGGTCGCCGCGGCAAAAACGTTACGCGCCGCAAGGCCCTGAGATTCCGTAAAGCGTGGGGCGCAGCCCTTCTGTGCCCGACACCTGGGCCGGCGCTATTGCCGCCTCCCCCCATCGGCCCCGCCCGGCCGTGCCCACGGCAAATCCCGGGGGCGGCAAATTGAGACGAGCCTTCTCGGTTCATTGCTGATAAAATAGAAAAGCCGGGGAAGAAAACAGCCCGCGTTCGCAGGCCGGGGCTTGCCGGAAAACGATGCCGGAGGGATTGCGGCCGGAGCGGTATTCCGAACATTGAAGATCTAAGGTCACGACAAGAGGTGATGAGTGGAAAAAAACCATGAGTTTTCATAATGCACGGCAAATAGAGGCGCTGAACCAGGGCATGGCCGACCTGCATGGAAAAATCCATGTGTCCTTCGAATTTTTCCCGCCGACGACGGAACTCATGGAACAGACGCTCTGGAATTCAATCGACAAGCTGAAAACACTCGCCCCGGAATTCGTGTCCGTCACCTATGGAGCGAATTCGGGGACCAGGGACAGAACGCATAAGGTCATAAAGGACATAAAAGAGCGCACGGGACTCATTGCCGCGCCGCACCTCACCTGTATCGACGCCGATCGCGAAGAATTAAAACAGATCGCCCGTGATTACTGGGGCAGCGGAATCCGGCATATTGTCGCACTGAGAGGCGACCTGCCCTCAGGGGAGCAGCGGCGACCGCACATGTATGCGCTCGATCTGGTCCGCCTGCTCAGAGAAGTCGCAGCATTCGATGTGTCCGTGGCCGCATATCCGGAAACCCACCCTGAAGCTGAAAGCGCGCAGTCCGATTTATTAAACCTGAGACATAAAATCGAGGCCGGGGCGACACGAGCGATCACCCAGTTTTTCTTTGACCTGGAAAGTTTTCTGAGGTTTCGCGACCGCTGCGCCAAAATCGGCATCGACGCCGAGATCATCCCCGGAATATTACCGGTATCGAATTATAAAACCCTGCTGAAATTTGCCGGTTTTACCAACGTCAGGATTCCGCCGTGGCTGCATCAGCGTTTTGCCGGACTTGACCCCGCCGATCAGGCCACGAGAAAGCTGATCGGCGCGGGAATTGCGATCGACATGGTCAGGGTGCTGACCAAAGAAGGGGTGAAAAATTTCCATTTCTACACCTTAAACCGGGCGGAACTCACCTATGCGATCTGCCATATCCTCGGCGTCAAACATTGAAAGGTCAACCGGCGGTCGGCGGCAAGCGCGTCGCGCTTGAAATCGTCCGCCCGGACCGGAGCAACGGCAATTGCGCGGCACGGGCATGCGGTCCCCGGCAAGCAGAGAAGTCACGGCTTCAGGCTTCGAGATTTTTCGCGATATAGACTCCGTAACCGTAGAAGGCGCCGTATTTCTCATAAAGGGCTATTTCCCGTTCTTCCGCCGCGACCATGGCCCTGGCCTGTTCGCTCTGCCCGTGTTGCTCAAGGAATCCGGCAAAACGCTTGCGGCTCGGCCGATAGTAATTCTCAATCCAGCAGTGCCCCGGCAGGACGAAGTAGGCCTCGGGACAATAGCCGTGACGTTCCAGAATCCCGATTTTTGCCGAAGCGACATCGATCTCCGGGTATTCCAGCGTCCAATAGGACTGGAGCTCCAACGGGCGCGCGGCACTGAGCCAGGTTATTTCGGAAACGATAAGCTTTCCCCCCGGTTTCAGGAATCGCTTCCAGCTCGACACCCCGGCCTCAAAACCCATATTGTAGATGGCCCCTTCGGACCAGATCGCGTCAAATTCCTGCTCCGCAAACGGCAGAGCATCCATGGAACAGTTCAGCGCCGTGATTTTGTCCGCCACCCCATGAGCGTGCGCTCGGTCCTGAAGCTCGTCGAGGAAGCCCGGCAGGAAATCCACGGCGGTGATTTCCGCATTCAACTCCTCTGCCAGCAGAATGGTCGCCGCGCCCGTGCCGCAGCCGATATCGGCAATCTTCAACGCAGCAGACCGGTCGAGTCCGGCCAGCTCCAACGCCCTTCGCGTTTCAGCGTCTCCGCCCGGCCCTTGCCGGGCTGCGGGCCGATAAAAATCCGTGAGCAGCCGCAGTTGGGAATCGTCCATGGTTTCTCCTTTGCCGTGGCTATCACTCTCCGGCGGGGAAAACCGCGGAGGGATCGGCCATTGTGTCCTGTTCGGTTCGCACCCGGTCGAAACGCGGCGGTTGCGGGCAGGCAGTCCCGGCCGGTTATCGACCTGAAGCCCGTGATACGACATTTGCCGCGCCCGGCAGCCGGACCCCCGCAGGGCAAATACGCCCTGAGGACGGCTTGCGGATGAAGACCTGTTCCGGCGGATCTCTGCCGTAACTCGGGCCAATCCGCTTTTACATTAACGTTCAACGCAGTTGCGGTCAAAGCGATTCGGCGCCTGACCACCTTTGTCGCCGCGCCGTCAAGTGGGTTAAAGGCGGTCGGAAGGCTAAACCACCACGGAATCCGCCGCGGCAAAAGCATATTCCAGGGCGTAGCCGGCATGTAACGCCGTCGTGTTGAACAGCGGCAGGTCGGTATCCTCCTGGCGCACCAGCAGCGGGATTTCCGTACAGCCGAGAATCACCCCTTCCGCGCCCTGCCGGCGCAGTTTGTCGATAATGGCGAGATATTCCCGCCGCGCAGCGGCGCTGAACCTGCCCCGGCAGAGTTCGTCGAAAATAACCCGGTGGACATATTCCCGCTCCTCGGGCTCCGGAATCACCACATCCAGATCAAACTTTTCCTTCAGCCGCAGGCGGTAGAAATCCTCTTCCATGGTGTAACGCGCTCCAAGCAGACCGACCTTCCGCAGCCCCTGTACTTTGATCGCCCGCCCGGCCGCATCGGCAATATGCAGCAGCGGCACGCTGATTGTTTCCCTTACGGCCGGAGCCACTTTGTGCATCAGATTGGTGCAGATCAGGATCATGTCCGCACCGGCCTGTTGCAGCCCCAGCGCCGCAGCGGACAACTTTTCGCCGGCCTGCCGCCACTGTCCGCTGACCTGCAATTGTTCGATCTCATAGAAATCGACGCTGTGCAGCAGAATTTTCGCCGAATGCAGCCCGCCGAGACGCTCCCGGACGCCTTCGTTGAGAAGCTGATAATACAGAATGGTCGACTCCCAACTCATCCCGCCCAGCAATCCGATCGTTTTCATGGTCGACTCCTTTCAAGTCAAAACAAAGGTTATCCGGTTATGGCGTTGTCCCGCCGGATCGTTCAATGCGCACCGGCGTTTCAGTGCATGGAGATCCGGCACCCGGACGGCGTCGATCAAGCTCCACGGACGGCTTCCGGCATGAGCCCGCTGAACTCAGCCTGCCGCAACGGCAACGAATCAACATAACCGGGAACATTATTCGCTCACCAGTATCCCGTGCGGTTAGTTCGTCAGGCTCATTCCGTCCCTTTTTGCCGCTGTCGACGTTCTGCCTTCTCGGCTTGGCTAAAGGCCGGGCCTGCGGCGGCACGCCTTGACGGCAGCAGAAATGTCTCGGAATTCATTCAAACAACTCACCAAACAGGACACCAGGAGATATTGAATCGTAAAATCTGTTTACAAAACAGATACAGATTATTTAAAAATGAACCATAACAGATGACCCGGAGGACGTTTATGGAACAGGAAGGTTTCCGCTACCGCAAAGTCGAAGAGCATATTCTCGGTCAGATCGATTCGGCCGTCCTGAAACCCGGGGACAGGCTCCCTTCCCTGCGCCGGCTCAGCAAACAGATCGGTTTCAGCATCGCCACCGTGATGCAGGCCTATCTCGAACTGGAAAAAAAGGGGATTATCCAGGCCCGGGAACGTTCGGGCTATTATGTCTCTTCGACCCCGCGGGAGTTGCCTCTTCCGGTCAGCCGGCCGAGACCGTCGCTGGTCCCGACCTTCGGCAGCCGCAACCAGTTGATCCAAACCGTACTCGAAGCCCTCGGCAATCCTGAGTTGCTCCCTTTCGGAGTGGTTTCTCCCGCGGATGAACTGCTGCCGGCCAAGACCCTGGCGCGGATTCTGACCGCCATCCAGCGAACCCACCCGTCCCGGGCTTTGAGCTATTCTCCGGTCGCCGGCGACGCCGAACTGCGCCGCCAGGTCGCCATGCGCGCCGTCGCTGCCGGGATGAGCATCCGGCCGGAAGAGATCCTCATCACCAGCGGGGCGCTGGAGGGCATCGCCATCGCCCTGCGGTCCCTGACCCGTCCCGGCGATAACGTCCTGATCCAGTCGCCGTGCTATTTCTGTTTTCTGCAGTTGCTCGAAAATTGCGGGCTGCGCGCCATTGAAATTCCCTCTTCCTCCACCGGGATCGACCCGGATGACGTGCGCCGCGCCGTCGAACAATTCGATATCAAAGCGACCATCCTGGTGCCGAATTTCAACAACCCCGACGGCAGCCTGACCAGTGACCGGGCCAAACGGGACATTGTCGCCACCCTAGCGGAGCGCGAAATTCCGCTGATCGAGGACGATGTCTACGGCGACCTGTACTTCGGTGCGCAACGCCCCGCCGCCTGCAAGAGTTTTGACACCGAAGGCCGGGTGATCCTGTGTTCCTCATTCTCCAAAACCGTCGCTCCCGGCTACCGTATCGGCTGGATGGTGCCCGGCCGCTATCATGCCAAGGCGATGGAACTCAAAACCACGACCAACATCTGTACCGCCGCGCCCAACCAGATGGCGATCGCCGCTTTTCTGGCCGAGGGCTATTACGAACGCCATCTGCGCCGCTTGCGCAGCGCCATCCGCAACCAGATGGAGGCCCTGCTGCCCAGCCTGCGACAGCACTTCCCCGCAACCACCCGGGCCATCTTCCCCGAAGGCGGCGCGGCCGTCTGGGTCGAACTCCCCGCGGACATCGATGCCGTCGAGTATTTCTTCCTGGCCAGAAAAGCCGGAATCGGCATCGCCCCGGGACCGATCTTTTCGACCCAGGACAAATACAACAACTTCATTCGCCTCAGTTGCAACGGCGTGCATGACGAACGTATGGCGGCGGGCCTCAGAACCCTCGGTCAACTGGCGGGCGGCCCGGCCGGAACGCCCTGCTGAAAAACCGGACAAGAACGGGAACGAGGCGGTTATCACTTGACAGACAGACCTGTCTGTCTATAATCGTTCCATGGACAAATTACCGGTAAAAGAACGCATTCTCATCACCGCCGACCGACTGTTTTACGAGCAGGGCTACAGAGCGACGGGAATCAACCAGATCATTAAAGAAGCCAAGGTCGCAAAGGCCAGCTTTTATCAGTATTTTCCGTCCAAGGAACAGCTCTGTCGAGCGTATCTCGAACAGCGGAGCATCAAGGCCCACGCCCGGCAAAAGGGTTTCATAACCACCGGGGACACCCCGATCGAAAGGGTCTGCAACCTGTTCGGGAACATCAGTTACAACGCACAGGTCAACAACTTCAACGGTTGCCCGTTTTTAAACATCTCCGCCGAGATCAACGCGGGTGAAAACGCCCTCAGACAGGTTGTGACCCGGCACAAAAGCAGATTGATCGACCTGATCCGCGACGAACTGAAGGGCTACAGCGACAAGGACGCTCTCGCGGAAACCATCTATGTCATTTACGAAGGGGCCAACATAGCGGTCAAAAACTACCGCGACCTGTGGCCGGTGGAACGGGCGCGCAAACTGACTCTCGATTTACTGGCAAGGAGCAACTGATGCATTCGGCGCAACTTCGAACTCTAGCGGAAAAAACCGTAAAGGGCGTCGTTGAGACATCCCCGCTGAACTCCCTGCAAGGCTTCAAGGAAAAATCGTGGGACAGCCCTCTCATCGGCTTTGCCGCCGGCGATGACCCGCTGTTCAGATCCTACAAAGAGACAATCGGCGAATTCTACTGGACACCTGCGGAAGTCATGCAACGGGCATATCCGGGAGAAACCTTCGCCGGACATCAGTTGAGCGTCATCTGCTGGATTCTGCCCCAGACGGAAAACACCCTTGCGGAGCAGAGAAAAGCGGTCAACTTACCCGCCTCAAGATGGGTTCATTCCCGCCATTACGGGGAAAAATTCAATGAATACCTGCGCGCGCTGGTCAGGGATACTTTTACCGCCGCAGGGATCAAGGCCGCCGCGCCGGTCATCAGCGAGGGTTTCGGCTACCGCGAATCGAAAAACTTCGGCCTGGCCTCCAACTGGTCCGAACGTCACACGGCTTTTGCCGCGGGGTTGGGGACCTTCGGCCTGTCCGACGGTTTTATCACGGAACGGGGCAAAGCGGTCAGGATCGGCTCGGTTGTCATCGCCGCCCGGATCGAGCCGGATCCGCGAAGACACAGTTCGCCCACAGCGAACTGTCTGTGGTACGCGAACGGAACCTGCGGAGTCTGCATCAAACGCTGCCCGATAACGGCGATTTCCGCCCGGGGGCATGATAAAAAAGCCTGCTTCGACTATATCCGGGGCGTAACCGCACCCTATTCCGAACAGCTTCTCGGCACCTACGAGACCCCCTGCGGACTTTGCCAGGTCAATGTTCCCTGCGAACGGCGCAACCCGGTGTCCGCAAAGCAATGCCGAGCGTTAGAATAATAAAATAATAATTGACAAATATTAATTCCCATCTACTATTTTTCCAGACCTTCATTCTCCCCATCCACGGCAATAGCGATGCAGATACGGCCCAAAGGAGATCCACAATGATCATGACCAACGTCAACACCGTGCCCGGCAAAAAAATTGTCGAACATTTCGGCATTGTCCAGGGCAGTACCGTGCGGGCCAAACATTTCGGCCGGGACTTCATGGCCGGGCTGAAAAATCTGGTCGGCGGCGAGCTGAAAGGCTATACCGAACTGCTTCAGGATTCGCGTCAGGAAGCGATGAAACGGATGGAGGAACAGGCCCGGCAAATGGGGGCGAATGCCGTGGTCAATATCCGTTTCGCCACCTCGTCCGTGGCCCAGGGTGCGGCGGAACTGTTTGCTTACGGGACCGCGGTTCGCGTCGAATAGGAGAGCGGTTATGGAGATTCTCCTGCAGAATTTCGACCTGTTCCTTTTTTTCCTGCTCGTTGTACTCGGCTACGGCGCCGGGAGCTGGGCGGAAAACAAGCATTACCGCTCGATCCGCAAGCGGGAGAGGCAACTGCTCGAAATGCCGGTGGTCACGGCCGAGGGCAGCTTTCCGCCGGGCCGGGTCGCCGCAGCGGTTCTGGTTTCCGGCAGTGCGGTGATATCCATCGATTACTTCAAGCGACTGCTGGCGGTGCTGCGCAATATCTTCGGCGGCCGGGTCAAATCCTACGAATCCCTGGTCGACCGGGCGCGTCGCGAAGCGATCCTGCGCATGAAGGAACAGGCCCGGGAGCTGGGCGCGGTGATGGTGATCAACCTGCGCCTGGAAACTTCGACCATCGGTCGCAACGCCAACCGGAAAAACCGGGTGGGCAGCGTTGAAGCCCTGGCTTACGGCACCGCCATCGTCAAAAACCGGCCATGAAATTCACGGCCCGCCGGATCGAAGAGAATGTCAACGTCTCGAAGACGCATCCCCTGGCGGAACTGCTGTGGCTGATCGGCGGGCTGCTGCTCATGGCCGGGACCGTCTTCCTCCTGTTGGGTCTAAGCGCCGACTGGGCCGCCTCAAAAGCGCCCGTCGCAATCGAATCCCGGCTGGGCGCACTGGCGCTGAACAACTTTACGGCCACACCGAGCCCGGCCCTGCAGTCCCGGCTGAATGCACTGCTGGAGCGAGTTCCCGCCGATTCCCCCCTGCACCGCTACGATTTTCATATCTACCGGTCTGACGTCGACGAGGTCAATGCCCTCGCCCTGCCGGGCGGCAACATCCTGGTTTTTTCCGGGCTTCTCTCCCGGCTTGAATCGGAGAATGAACTGTCCATGGTGCTGGCTCATGAACTGGGTCACTTCGCCCACCGCGATCACCTGCGCGGACTCGGCCGGGGGCTGGGGGCGGCGGTTGCGGTTAACCTGTTGCTGGGTCCGGACAGCGCGGCCGGCAGCCTGATATCCAAAGCGTTTCTGAGCTTCCAGGTGAAGTACTCGCAAACCCAGGAATCCGCCGCCGACCGTTTCGCTGTCGACCTGCTTAATGAACGTTACGGTCACGTCGGCGGCGCGACAACATTTTTTTCCCGCCTGGCGCAGAACGCCGGCAGCAGAGTTCCTTATATCCTCGCCTCACATCCGCATCCTCTGGACAGAATTGCGGCCATGAAGCGGAGAATCGCCTCCCGCAACTACAGCGTCAACGCCACTGCCCCCTTAAGCCTCGATCTGCAAGAGCCAAACAGCCCGGTCAAGCCGTAAAACCCTCTTCGCACGGATATCCTGCCCGCTGATCCAGAAGGCGACCTCACGCACCAGCAAAGCCACGGCATTGGCGAAATCTTCCGCGCTTCCCAGCCGCCCGAAGGCGGCCATCCCGGCCGGTTCGCAATCCATTCCCCGGGTCTTTGATTTCTGCGGCCGCTGCGACAAGGCCCCGCTCCCGCCGGGCGGACGAATCGGGCTCGGCCGGAAAACGGTGACGTCTTTTTTTCAGCGTAACATTAGTCGGTGCCAAAAAAATCATACTGCCGTCTGAATCTTGCTTTTATTCCGTTGCCGATGTGATACCTTTAACAAAACTGTTTTCGGAAGGGGTGCGGATGAAGAAAGTTCTCATCGGGCTGGCGGCAACCTTATTGATCATCGCCTGGGTGGTGGTTTCCAACAAGCCGCAACCGCATGGAACCGTCTGGATCGGCGGCGGCCCGCAAGGCGGCGCTTTCGTGGTTTTCGCCGAAGGACTGGCGGAACTGTTGCACCGGAATTCGGACAAACTCGAAGTGAACGTTATCGGCTCGGGCGGCTCAGTGGCCAACCTGCGCAGTATTCAGGCCGGAAAGCTGGATCTTGCCTGGAGTTTCGCCGCCGATGTCTACCTTGGCTATCAGGGTCGCCTGGTGGAAGATCAAACGCCCTTCGACAATGTTCTGGTGCTCGGCCGCGTTTACGGTTCCACCGCACAACTCGTCGTTCCGCTCAGCAGCGTCATCCGGACGCCTTACGATCTTGCCAACCGCCGCATCGCCATCGGCTGCTCGGGCTCCGGCTCGGCCCACACGGCCGAACGTTATCTGCGCGCCATCGGTATCTGGGACCGGGTCATTCCCCTGTACATGGGCTATGACCTGGGGATTCAGGAAATGAACAAGGGACGGGCCGAAGCGGTCTGGCAAATGGTCGGCATCCCCGGTCCCTCCATCTCCAGGCTTGCCGGCGAGCGCCCCATCCGCCTGATCAATCTGCTCGACGCGGCCGAGGAGCACGATTTTTTCGTCAATTATCCTTTTTACACCAAATCGGTCATTCCCGCCGGGACCTATTCCGGTATCAACGAAGCGATTCGCAGCTATCAGGACAACACCCTGCTGATCACGCATCAGGGCACCGATCCCCAATTGATCAAACTGACGCTGAAGACCCTGTTCAGCCCCGAGGGCGTTTCTTTCATGCGCGACAAACACCCCATCGCCCTTGACCTAGACCTTAAACTGGGCCTTCAGGGAGTCCAAACGCCCTTGCACCCGGAAGCCGTCAAGTTCTGGTGGAAACAGGGACTGGCCAAATAAATTTCCAGCGCCGGCGCCCCTTCCCAACGCCCCCCTCCAGCGGTTAAAATGAGTGAAACCATTCCCGGAAAGAGGTGCGCTCATGACCATACATCGTTTGACCCGTCTGTTTTTAACGGTCCTGTTTCTTCTGGCGACGGCCGGGCTCGTGTCCGCCCAGAGCATTCCGACCCGGATTGCCGATGTCAAACGCATCAGCGTCGACGAACTCCGCCGGCTGCAGGCTCGGGAACCGGTGTTGATTATCGACACCAGGGCTCCGGGACAATGGGTCCGCGCCAAGGACAAGCTCCCGGGGGCCATAAGGCTCACCGCTCTGGACGACATGCGAAAATTCGCCCAGGACATCCCGGCCGACCGCGCGATCGTCACCTATTGTACCTGAGTGCGGGAAGCGACCAGCGCCAGTCTGGCGCTGACCTTGATGGAAAACGGCTTTACCCGGGTTTGGCCGCTGCTCGGCGGCTATCATGCCTGGCGACAGGCAGGCCTGCCGCTGGAGAACAAGTGAACCCGGCATTGGGGAACGGTTTGACCGACGAGGATAAAGATCGATCCGCGGTCCGAACAAAACCGCCAGGCTCGCGGGAAAATGACTTCAGGGGTTTTCTCCGCTGAGTTACCGGGTATAATTAAAGATCATCAAGCAGCGTATGTCACCTGAACCACGAGACAACATCAAAGGAGAGGAACATGACCGAGTGGAGTTGCGACAATCCGGAAGAACATTGCGATTTTCATGTTTGCCAGCTGACCGCTAATGCACGGAATCCGGAGATCGATAAAATGTTTGAAAACCCGCGTTACGTCTGTACCAACTGCGGGGCCAAAGTTCACGACGCCCGAAACGTCTGCCGCCCGAAAGAACTCTGATCGTCAGCATTTGTCGATTGCATTTCCGATCGCTTGATCATCGGGGCTCCCGGAAATTACCGGGAGCCCTTGCGCGTCTCAATTGTCTTTTTTGCGCCCGGCGTTCATTCAGCACCGGCACCGGACGGATCGGGCCTGAAAAACCATGACTGCCGGTTGATACATCATCGAGCGGATATTTCCGCCCTTTCGCGCACAGCCCCGGCAAAGCGATCTCCACCGGCAGCATATCCGCCTCTTTGCTACCGCCGAGACAACCCTTCAGACCTGCCGTAGCGGTTGCCCACCTGGATCGCCTGTTCGCCTTTGATCGCCTCCAGCGCGACCTTAGCCTTGAACTCGGCGGAGTAGCGTTTACGTTTCGTCTTGCTCATGGAACCTCTCTTTCGTCAGTGCGTGGTTCTCCACCTTAATGCACTGTCCGAAATTTTGGTACCAGCTCTCAACAATATAAAAAAATTTGAACGGATCTCCGATCTGCAACTTGCAAACTGGGCAGAATAAATCGAGAATTTTTCTTTAGCCGGTCAGCTGTCGACGCGAGCTTGCGTTTACCACCGCAGTATCAGAAAAATTACAGAACTATTTCCCATCCGCTTGATCTTAAATTGTTAGTTGCCCTGCAATGATGCTGGTGCTAACATTTGTGCATACACTAATTGCAGGAGCAACCCATGGACACTAGAATTCAATTTCGTGTTGACGATGAAACAAAACGCTTAGCCCAGCAAATGGCTGAAAGTCAAGGTCGCACCCTTAGCGACGCTTGCCGTGAACTAACTGAACAGCTCGCCGAGCTACAGCGCAAGGCGTTATCTCATGATACTTGGCTGACCGAACAAGTTAACCTTGCGTTCGACAAACTTAATTCTGGTGATGCGGTGTTTATCGACAGCGACTCTGCAAAAACTCAAATGGCTGAACGTAAAGCCAAGGTTCGCAATCGGGGCCGTCAATGATTTTTTGGGAAGAGGAATCTTTAAATGATCGTGAAAAAATTTTCGCGTTTCTTTACGACTTCAACCCAGATGCTGCTGAAAAAACAGATGAAATCATTGAAGCTAAAGTTGAAAGCTTAATTGAACAACCTTTAATGGGCGTTCAACGAGATGGAATTCGAGGAAGATTGCTCATTATTCCTGAAATTTCAATGATCGTATCTTATTTTTTTGACGAATCCACGATTCGCATTCTGCGAGTTCTTCACCAAAAACAAAAGTTCCCTATTGAGTAGCTGAAATTATTTTTACATCTAACGAGCCTGTAGAAAAACCCTTTTGGCGAAATAGATCTTTCGCCTTCCGGCCTTTCCAGGCTCTTGTTTGCGTTGTGGTTTCTGTTTCGTTATCGTGGTCCTGTTCGGCACTTCAATGGGGAAAGATTGAAAAATAAATCCGTCCCCTCTTCCTCCCTTGCTTTTCGCTTTTACAATAACCGCCGGCCGCATTCGAGTCTGAACCGACAGACTCCGGATCAGGGTTACTTCAGCAGGCTGTCACAGACACGGACAGCTTAAACAATGAGGGTGAAATCCATTTATAAAACCAACGATGGCGGTTCAAACAATCGGGACCACTTCTCTCCTGTTCACTGGGCAGCCATACCCCCTGCCGAGATGGTGCGGCATGATTCAGCAACCGGGGGCATGTTATTAATAAATTCGTGAACCCGTGGTGCCTCACGCTGACAGCTCTGGCGCAGAACGATGTCCTGTTGCTGCGCCAGGCGTATCAAGCAGGTCCGGATTTCTGTTGCCGGGAAGCGCTTGCCGGTGTAGCGCAGCCCGCGGGTTGACTTTGATCAGGAACCACTGCCTTCTGCTTCTTGAGAAGCAAAATGGATTTCTGAGACGGCTTCTTCCTGCTTCAGCGTTATGCTGCCGCCCGGTTTGCGCCAGAAAATGCCGATACCCATGGCGGTCATGATAAAGGCGATGATCGGACAGAGCCAGTTCAACATGGCGTAAGGCGCATAGCTGAATGCGCCGACACCCAGGACACCGTACATATAAGCACCGCAAGCGGTCCAGGGTACCAGCGCTGACGTAAGAGTCCCGCTGTCTTCCAGGGTTCTGGAGAGCATGCGCGGAGCCAGACCCATCTGTTCGTAAGCCGGTTTGAATGTCCGCCCGGGAACGATGATGGCAAGAAATTGATCTCCGAGAAAAAGATTACCCATCAAGCCGGATACAAGCGTGGTTCCGATCAGTGAACTCGGCTTGCGGATCATTGCTTTCAAGGTGTTCAGGATGCTTTCAAGGAAACCGCATTTTTCCATGATGCCGCCGAACGAAAGGGCGCAGATGATCAGGGAAATGGTCCACATCATGTGGTCAAGACCACCGCGTGACAGCAATTTGTCGACAACGGCGACGCCGCTTTCCGATTCGAAACCGTAGTGAACGATGCTGATAAGCTTGGAAAAAGTCACGCCCTGAACACCGATAGCGATCGCTCCGGCCAAAATCACGCCGATAATCAAAGAAGGAATGGCCGGCAGTTTTTTCGCTGCGGCAAACAAGATAAACGCAGGCGGCAGCATGGTCATCAACCCGAGAGAGAAATTCGATTCAAGTGTTGATGAGATCAGACTGATCTGTTCCGCTGACGCCAGATCGCCCGCGAAGCGCAAGCCGATCATCAGATAAATTACCGCCACGATGATAAAAGTCGGCACGGTCGTCCAGGTCATGGCTCTGATATGATCAAACAGATCGCCGCCGGAAATTGCCGGTGCAAGGTTTGTCGTATCGGACAGGGGCGACATTTTATCGCCAAAGTAGGCGCCGGAAACAACCGCACCGGCAGTCATCGGTGCGGGGACACCGAGAGCACCGCCAATCCCCATCAGAGCAAGCCCGACCGTGCCGGCGGTTGTCCAGGAAGAGCCGGTTGCCAGGGCCACCATCGAACACAGAAACAACGAAGCGATCAGGAAGTATTTCGGGGAAAGCATCTTCATTCCGTAGAAAATCAGGGTCGGAACGGTTCCGGAAGCAATCCAGCTGCCGACCAGCAGACCCACCAGCATCAGAATAACGATCGGAATCAGTGCGGTTGTGACCCCTTTAACAATTCCATCCTGCATCTCACTCCAGGGCTTTTTCAGAATCACGGTGCCGACAAAAGCACAAACAGCGGCCGAAATAATCATCGGGATATGGGCATCAAGACCCAGCTTGATGACGGAAAAACCGATCGTGAATGCGCAGAGAATGAAAACAGCCAGGGACAGTCCGAAAGATGGAACTTCTTTCTCGATTTCTTGCTTGATGTTTCTCTTCTGCATACCTTCCTCCCCACTCAGTGAAGTTGTTGCGAGCCTGAGCCCACCCTGTTTGATGAGCATAAATTCGTGTTATGCCTTGATTTCAAAATGACCGATAAATTGCTCCTTCAGTTTTATGGATCGATAGCCGACTGCTATTGATGAATCGTTGTTGATCGTTACGGTTTTTCAAAATCGCCGGGACTGCGTAAGCGTCCCCCGTTGACGACACCCCGGCAGGGATTGTTGCCGATGCCGTAAGCCAGATCGGCGGGGCGATCAATTCGCCAGAGGGCGAAGTCCGCCTGCTTATCGACTTCAAGGGTGCCGATTTGATCAGCCAGCCCCAGCGCTTTAGCGGCATGGAGGGTCACCCCCTGCAAGGCTTCCAACGGTGTCAGGCCAAACAGGATGCAGGCGAAATTCATGGTGGTCAGCAGCGATGTCAGCGGTGAGGTGCCGGGGTTGCAGTCGGTCGAGACGGCCATGGGCACAGCCGCTTCGCGTAATTTTTCAATCGGCGGCAGCCTGGTTTCGCGCAGAAAATAGAAGGCGCCCGGCAAGAGCACGGCGACCGTACCGGCTGAAGCCATGGCAGCCACCCCGGCATCGCTGAGGTATTCCAGATGATCAGCTGAGAGTCCCTGATAACGGGCCACCAGCTGGGCTCCGCTCTGGTCGGACAACTGTTCGGCGTGCAACTTGACCGGTAGCCCCGCTGTCCTGGCGGCTTTGAAAATTATCTCGGTCTGCTCAGCGGAGAAGCCGATCGATTCACAGAAGGCATCGACGGCATCGACCAACCCTTCGCGGTGAAGAGCGGGCAAAACCGCCTCGCTGAGAAACCTGATGTAAGCTTCAGCGCGGCCCTCAAACTCAGGCGGCAGAGCGTGAGCGCCCAGGAAGGTGGTACGCACCCGTAGCGGCAGCTCGCGACCGACCCGGCGGGCAGCGCGCAGCATTTTGGCTTCATTTTCCAGATCGAGACCGTAACCGGACTTGATTTCGATGGAGGTGACGCCCTCGGCGAGCAGCGCTTTGAGGCGCGGCAAGCTCTGAACTAAAAGCTCATTTTCACTGGCTGCCCTGGTGGCCCGGACCGAAGCTCGGATGCCGCCACCCCGGTGCGAAATTTCAGCGTAACTGACGCCGCCCTGACGGGCTTCAAATTCATCGCTGCGGTTGCCTGCGTAAATAATATGCGTGTGGCAATCGATCAGGCCGGGAGTCAGCCAGTCGCCGTGACCGTCATGGACGTTGGTCGCATGGGTGTCCGCCGGCAGTTCGGAGCGAGCTCCGAGCCAAGCGATTTTGCCGTCCTGCACGGCGATTGCGCCATCTTCGATGATGCCGAAATCGTTCTGAGCTGCCATGGTCATCAGCCGGACATTGATCCAGAGTGAGTCCCAGCCGGGTCTGTCGCTTTTGCTCATGGGTCATCCTTTCGTGTCGGATGCGGCTCTTTTCTCGATGATCCGCGCAGCCAGCCGGGCGGCAACACGCGCGGTGCGCTGATCGATATCCTTGTCCGGGTTGAGCTCGGCCATGTCGGCGAGGCGCAGCTTGCCTGTGGCGCAGATCCGGTCAATCAGCGGCTCGATCATGTCCAGGCCGACACCGCGCGCGGCCGGTGCGCTGACGCCCGGAGCAACGGCTGCCGGCAACACATCAAGGCAGATGGTCAGATAAAGATGTTCGACGCTGTCGGCAAAACGGGTGACGCTTTCCAGCGCCTGTTGCAGGCGGTCGCCGGTCAGCTCTTCATCCAGCAGCCACTCAACCCCGAGCTGCCTGGCCCTGGTAAACAGCGCCTGAGTATTGGCATATTCGGAAATGCCCAGGCAGCAGTAGCGAAAGGGCGCCTCAGCCGCCTTGCAATCCATGGCAATCTGGCGGAACGGGGTGCCGGAACTGGCGAAGGGTTCGAGCCGCAGATCGAAGTGAGCATCAAAATTGATGATGCCGATGGACGGCTTATCGGCAGCTGACCACAGCTGTCGGGTCAGGCCGGAAAAAGAACCGTAGGCGACTTCGTGCCCCCCGCCGAGGACCAGCGGAAAGTGCCCGGCGGCAAGCAGCGCGGCAGCCTCTTTGCCCAGTTTTTGCTGGACCTCTTCCAGGTTTTCATCCAGACAGCGGACGTCGCCGGCGTCGTACAGATTGCCGCAGTTGTTGACCGGCATGTTGGCCAGCATCCGGCGAATCTGATCAGGCCCGGCTGCGGCTCCAGGGCGACCCTGGTTGCGGGCCACACCGGCATCGCAGGCAAAGCCGAGCAGTACTGTTCCCGGCTCTGCGGCTGCCGCCGCCGGTTTGATAATCTGATGCCAGCGCAGACCGGGGTCACCTTCGTTTGCATCATTACGGCCTTGCCAGAGATTCATGTCGGGAGGCGTCAACATGTCAGTCCCCGTTATTTCAGCATCGGCATCTGTAAGTTCTGTGCTTTGGCGCAGGCGATGGCTTTTTCATAACCGGCATCGGCGTGGCGCATGACTCCTGAGCCGCAATCGTTGTAAAGCACCCGCTCAAGTCGTTTGGCGGCCGCTTCGCTGCCGTCGGCAACGATGACCATGCCGGCATGCTGGGAAAAGCCCATGCCGACTCCGCCGCCGTGATGCAGCGACACCCAGGTCGCCCCACCGGAAGTATTCAGCAGTGCATTGAGCAGCGGCCAGTCGGAAACGGCGTCGGTGCCGTCCTGCATTGCTTCGGTCTCGCGGTTGGGGCTGGCGACCGAACCGGTATCCAGGTGATCACGACCGATAACGATGGGCGCTTTCAGCTCGCCTGAACGCACCATCTCGTTGAAGGCCAGCCCGGCCAGATGGCGTTCGCCCAGGCCCAGCCAGCAGATCCGTGACGGCAAACCCTGGAAAGCAATCCGCTCGCCGGCCATATCCAGCCAACGATGAACCTTTTCGTTGTCGGGGAACAACTCTTTGATCTTGGCGTCCGTCTTGCGGATATCTTCCGGATCGCCCGACAAGGCCACCCAGCGGAAAGGCCCCTTGCCGTCGCAGAACAGCGGTCGGATGTAAGCGGGCACAAAACCGGGAAAATTGAAAGCGTCCTCAACGCCCTGATCGAAAGCGACCTGGCGGATGTTATTGCCGTAGTCGACAACCGGTATGTCCATCTTCTGGAACTCGAGCATGGCGCGCACATGCACGGCGCAGGATTCCGCCGCCGCCTGTGTCAGCTCGGCATGCCGGCCGACATCGGCCTGCGCGGACTGCCACTGGTCAAGGGTCCAGCCGATCGGCAGGTAACCGTTGACCAGGTCGTGAGCGGAGGTCTGATCGGTCACCAGATCCGGCTTGAGACCGCCCACTTCAGCCCGTTTCACCAATTCCGGCAGGATTTCAGCAGCATTGCCGAGCAGCCCGATGGAGACCGCTTCTTTGCGCTCGCAGTGGTGTTTGACCAGGGCGATGGCGTCGTCGATATCCCTGGCCTGTTTATCCAGATAACGGGTTCGCAGACGGAAGTCGATGCTCGTCTGGCGACATTCGATATTCAGGGACACCGCCCCGGCAAAGGTTGCCGCCAGCGGCTGGGCACCGCCCATGCCGCCCAGGCCGGCGGTCAGGATCCAGCGCCCGGACCAGTCGCCCTGATAATGCCGGCGGCCGGCTTCGGCAAAGGTTTCGTAAGTTCCCTGGACGATTCCCTGGCTGCCGATGTAAATCCAGCTGCCGGCAGTCATCTGGCCGTACATGAAGAGCCCGTCACGGTCAAGTTTGTGAAAGGTTTCCCAGTCGGCCCAATGCGGCACCAGGTTGGAGTTGGCGATCAACACCCGCGGGGCATCGGGATGGGTTTTGAAAACGCCGACAGGCTTGCCCGATTGCACCATCAGCGATTCGTCATCCTCAAGCTCTCTGAGGGTTTCCAAAATTTTGTCAAAACATTCCCAGTTACGCGCCGCCCGGCCAATGCCGCCATAGACGACAAGATGTTGCGGATTTTCAGCCACTTCAGGATCAAGATTGTTCTGAAGCATGCGGTAAGCGGCTTCGGTCAGCCAGCTTTTGCAGCTCTTTTCGCTGCCGCGCGGGGCGCGGATTTCACGGGTCGGATCGAAGCGGGGATCCTGTTCGGGGCGATTTGCAGTCATATTCATCTCCATCGGGTTCAGTAGAGTCCAAAGCAGGTGTGGCTGTCATCCATCAGCTTGATCTGATGTTCGTCAGCCGCCGCCTGGGATGCGGCCGCCAGCTTTTTCTGTTCGATAATCTTTCTGGCCGTCACCAGGTCATCGCCGAACAGCCGGTCTTCATAAGCCGGATCGATCTGCTCGCGGATCAGGTCGTGACAGCGTTCCAGGATACAATTCGATTTCAGCGGCATGCGGAAGTCGAAGGCCTGGGCTGCCGTCAGCAGTTCCACCGCCAGGATGTTTTCCAGATTGCCGAGCACGCGATTGAGCTTGCGACCGCTGATCGAGCCCATGCTGACATGATCTTCCTGCCCCAGCGAGGTCGGCACGCTGTCGGCGCTGGCGGGGAAACAGAGGGTCTTGTTCTCGGTAACCAGCGAGGCGGAGGTGTATTGCGGAATCATGAAGCCGGAGTTGATGCCGATATCGTTCATCAGCAGTTTGGGCAAACCTTCCATCCCGCCCAGCATCAGGTAGATGCGGCGGTCGGAAATATTGCCCAGCTCGCTGGCGGCGATTGTCGCATAATCAAGGGGAATCGCCATGGGTTGAGCATGAAAATTGCCGCCGCTGATGCTGTCGTGCTGATCAAAAACAATGGGGTTGTCGGTGACCGAGTTCAGTTCGATTTCGAGGATATCCTTCAGCTGTAGATAAGCATCGCGCGAAGCGCCGTGAACCTGCGGGATACAGCGCAGGGAGTAGGGATCCTGCACCCGGTCGCAATCCTGATGCGAGGCCAGGATCTGCGAATCCTTCAGCAGCGTCCGAAACCTGTGCGCAACATAGGAAGGGCCGGGATAGGGGCGCAGCTCATGCAGCCTTTTGTCGAACGGCTTGACCGAACCTTTCAGGGCTTCCAGGCTCATGGCGCCGATGATATCGGCCGTATCCAGGCAGTTATTGAAGCGTTCCAACCCCTTGACGCCGTAGGCCGCGATGAACTGAGTGCCATTAATCAAAGCCAGGCCTTCTTTAGGGCCTAATTGCAGAGGCTTAAGACCTTTGCGCTGCAACATGTCTGCGCTGTCCAGCTCTTCCGTGCCGACCAGAACCCGGCCCAGACCAATGAGCGGCAGGAACAGATGCGCCAGCGGAGCCAGATCACCCGATGCCCCGACCGAACCCTGATTGGGCACCATTGGAATTACATCGTTGTCGATATGCCAGATGATCCGGTCCAGAGTACTCCGCGCAATCCCGGAAAAGCCGCGCGCCAGCGCATGCACCTTCAGAATCATCATCAGCTTGGCCACTTCACGGGGAACGGCATGGCCGACGCCGCAGCTGTGGCTGCGCAGGATATTGTACTGCAGTTTCAGCGTATCGTCCGGGCTGATCCGGGTCGTGCACAGCGGTCCGAAGCCGGTGTTGATGCCGTAAACCGACTCCTCTCCCTCGGCAATCGCCTTGACCACCCGGAAAGACGCCTCAATTCCGGTTGCCGCCTCAGCGGCAATAAGACCTTGCCGCCGGCCGCGGCAGATCTCCAGAGCGATACCCGCACTCAGCCGGTCTTCTCCATACCTGAAAACTGGTCGGCTCATACTGTTTCCCCATCGATGGTTTGGGTTAAAATCGTGAACAGGCGCTCGCCGGTGGCATCTTTTTCAACCCGATTCAGGCTGAAATCAAAATGCTCCATCAATCCGATCATCTCCCTGTCCTGCATATCGATTGCGACACTGACGACAGCGACAGCCCTGCTCCGCAGTCTGGCCATGACCGGCTCCAGCAACAGGCGGATGAATTCTTGCGAGCGTTTTTCCTGCAGCAGCAACTGAAGCCGGGCCAGAGCGGCCGTTTTGTCGATAACGGCAACCAGAGCACCTTCAATTTCATTCACACCTTCAGCAACATAAATAATGGCCGAACCCGCACTGACGGCGGCCGCTGGATCATTGATCCAGAGGCAATCCTCGGCAACCGGGCCACCTTGAGCAATGCAGGACAGCAGCAGCTTTTTAAGCTCATTGTCATGGCGGGGTGCGTAGCTTGCCGCCTTTGTCTGTTTCATCAGGTTCAGTCGGCTTAAGCGTTCGGCAACCCGGGCATGGATGCTTTCTCCGGCGATGGCCTCTTCCAGTTCATCAAAAGCGGTCAGCAGTCGACAACTGTGTTCTCCTTCAGCAACCAGTTCCTTCATGCTCTCGGCAAGCGCCTGCCACACCGGCTTGATCGTTGTCAGCAGCTCAGTTCCCTCGGCGCTGAGAATCACCGACCTGACGCGCCGGTCCTCTGTATTTTTCTCCGTGCAGACCAGACCCCGCTTTTCCAGCGCCGCCACCATCTGGCTGACTCCCGGCTGGGTAATCTCCAGCTGCTGCGCAAGCTCACTGAAGGTCATCCCGCCGTGTTGATCGAGCAGATAAAAAATCGGGAACCAGGACGGCTCAAACTGAATCCCTTCATATTTATATATTTGTGAAACATCATTGAAAAATTTTTCACTCAGCCGCTTCAGTCGCGTCCCCAGCAGCAACAGGCCAGCATCCTTAAAAATTGACATGGTCTCTCCGGTTATCCTTGAGCGATATTACTTAAGTATTTATATAAGTACTTATTAAATTATTTAAAACAGGGTTTCCTGTCAATAGTTTTTTACGGATCAGGACAAATTTCAGGAACCCGCTGAAAAAGACTGTCGCCACATAGTTCTGTGTGAGGGCGGCTGATTCCTGCGATCATATTGTCGAACCTTGGAAAAACAGTGTAAACATTACGGAAAACCTTATTGACCTGACGAGGATGCTCGGTCCGAGATTATAATTTGTGTGATTCATAGACATCCTTTCAGTTTTTAGGCATCATTTTGCCGCCGAAAGGAGTGCCTATGGATCACAACATAAAAAAGCGACTCACTTGGGTTGAGATGTATCTGGAAACAAGAGATGCCGGTTATGTTTGTTGTCGTTGCGGCATCTCCAGACCGACTCTTCGTAAGTGGGTTCAGCGCTATGAGAAACAGGGATTAGACGGACTGCAAGAGCTTTCTCGTCGTCCCCAGAACTCGCCTTCTAAAAAAGTTTCTTCACAAGAAGAAGGCTGGATTCTCACACTCCGAAAAGAAAGGAACCTTGGGGCTAGACGCATTCAAAATGAGCTGTTTCGCTGGCACGAATGTCGGCTCTCTTTGGCAACAATCCATAAGATCCTGACCCGCAATGAGGTGACGCCCCTTAAACGGCCAAAAAGGAAAATAGGATTTAAGAGATATTCCCGCCCGATTCCTGGTGACCGTATTCAGATGGATACAATGAAACTGGCTCCAGGGCTATATCAGTACACGGCAGTAGATGACTGCACTCGGTCCCGGGTTATTGGGCTTTACAAACGCAGAACCGCGGCCAATACACTTGATTTTATAGAACGCGTCTGCGAGGAGATGCCATTTCCCGTTCAACGGGTTCAGACAGATCGAGGCACTGAATTTTTTGCCCAAAAGGTCCAGACGCTCCTAATGGATTGGGGAATAAAATTCCGCCCTGTAAAACCAGCGTCTCCGCATTTGAATGGCAAGGTAGAGCGTTCTCAGAAAACCGATCTTGATGAGTTTTACGCAACCGCAGACTTAAAAGATCCAGAATTGTCTGACCGGCTCGATGAATGGCAGCACCACTATAACTGGCATCGTCCACATGGCAGCTTGGGTGGGAAAACACCCATGGAGCGTGTTTGTGAATTGGCCGCGGAAACACCTTTGACGGATGAGGTCTCACAAAACTACGACCCGACAAAAGAGCATTATCGAGATGCCAATTATCGGGTCGATTTGGAGCTACAGAGATTGAAACGATCTCTGTGAATCACACACGTCATCTATAGAAATCGAATCAACTTTTTTCTTTTTTGATTCAACAAGCTCGGTCTATGAAGTTGTAAAAACTTCATAGACCGAGCTTGTTGTCGACAATTTACCATGGAAAATGTTCTTGATTGGGCCCTGTAAACTGCCCTGTAGTACCGCTTTCATCCAATGCAACACGAATGGGTTCTTTGGAGCCTTCCTCTACCGTATCTGTGCCCTGAAAATTATTGAGTGCAGTCGCAGTATATCCGGGGCTCACGGCATTTATTTTAATATTACTTCCTTCGAGCTCTAATGCAAAAGCCACTGTAACGGCATTCATAGCTGCTTTTGAAGCTCCGTAAACCACATCGTAATATGTTCTGTACAGATTGTTGGGATTCATGGCTCTAGTGAGTGATCCCAGACCGCTTGATACATTTACAATACGGGGAGCCAGAGCGTTTTTCAATAATGGTAAAAATGCCTGTGTTACCGCCACCACCCCAAAAACATTAGTATCCCAAACCGTGCGCATCTCATCAACAGATACTACACTCGGCTTATTGGCAGCCACTACTTCTTCTACTGTCCGGCCTGGTATTCCTGAACGAGAAATCCCTGCATTGTTTACCAAAAGATCCAACTGTCTGTGTTTTTCATGAATTTCCTTTACAGCAACGTTAATTGTCTCTTGCTTGGTCACGTCCAACTCAATAGCTATTGCATTTTCGCCAAGCTGTGCCGCTGCCTTTTTCCCTTTTTCCAAATTTCTTGCCCCAATGTAAACCGTATAGTTATGTTCAGCTAAAGCTTTGGCTATTTGATAGCCAATTCCAGTATTGGCTCCTGTTACAAGAGCAATTTTTTTAAATGTTTGCATAACTCTCCTTTTTAATAATATTTTAAAATTAGAAGTTAGACACTATCTCGCTGTAATTGAGGACATTTGTAGAAAAATTAAGAGTGCTTTTTGAAAAATTAAATTACCCGAAAACGCTAATGCTGTTTACCTGATTTTAGATTTAAGAATTCATTGTACAATTACATAGAATTCAGAATTCTGCTTTGAAAAAATGAAGAAGGCAGCAGATTAATCCGAATATTATACCTCAATATAGTAGGCTTTAAACTATCATCGACATAATAAATATGTTCAAAACATTGAGATTTCCTGAAAATAATTTAGTGTATCTGTGTTCAAATTCATATTGCAGCTTTTTTCTGTGCCAATAAGTAACGTTAAAACCGTCAATAGTCTTAAATGTGATTCCTGACGATTCCATGGGTTCTTTTATATAGACTAAACGTAGCTCTTAATTTCATCGTTCTCTACTGTCAGTCCTACCGATTGCCGCATGACACCAAGCGGTATAGCGAACTGTCGATGTCACATCTTAACTCAATTCTTAAGAGCATGGAGACGATATCGTAATTTCCAAAAATCATAATCATAAGAAAGCTCCCCCTCGTTCTTCCCGATCATACGACCTTCGAAGAAGAGCCGCTCCGAATCGATAAAGCGAATATATCCTTATCGACAACCTGATCCGCCGTTTCCGGTGCAAGCAGCACCGAAGCCGATTGCCGCACCATCACGAAGCTGCAGGGTGGGCTACCGTTTCCGCACTGTCGTTCAATCCAGGATCAATCTTGTGCCGTTGGCCTCACCACGATGCTGCCGATCTCGACATCGCCAGGTTGTTCAATGGCGAAGGCGATCGCGCGAGCGATTGCTTTGGGCGAAATGGCCAGTTCGTCCTTGCGTTTCTGAATTGACGCCTTCAGGTCTGGATCGGAGATGGACGTATCAGCAAAGGACGTGTGAACGAAGCCCGGTGAAACTTCCGTTACGCGAAGGTTGGGTACCGATTCCTGTCGCAGTGCCTCGGTGGCGGTCCGAAGTGCATTCTTTGTCGCCGCGTAGACGCCCATCGTTGGCAGGATCTTGATGCCAGCGGTCGAAAGGACGTTGATGATGTGACCGCCATTCTGACGGATGAACACCGGCAGTGCCGCAGCGATCCCGTATAGCGTGCCCTTCAGATTCACGTCGATCATGGCGTCCCAGTCTTCGACGCGAAGAGCGTCGAATCGGGAGATCGGTCCTATGCCCGCATTGTTGACAATGACATCGAGTCGCCCGAAGCGCTCGCAAGCCAGCCCGACCAGCGCGTCCAAATCCGCACGGTTGGTCACGTCTGTAGTCCGATATATGGCTTCGCCGCCCGCCACCTTGATCTCGTCTGCGACCGCTTTGATTTCCGCTTCGCTTCGCGCCCCGAGCACGAGCCGCGCTCCACGCTCTGCAAGATGCAGAGCGCTTTCCCGGCCGATGCCGCGTCCCGCGCCAGTAATCGCTACGATTTTTTTCTCTATGCTCATGGTCGATCTCTCCCTATTTTATAGTGATAGGTGATGACAAAAATGTAGTTTATCTACATCGGTAGTGGAAAATCGCTTACAGTATGGCTCGGACAAGGCGTTCTGTCTGGAGGGTTCTGCGAAGTAGCACGGTCCCTGGGTTGTGCGGCCCGCTGCTCCGTAAATCACACAGGTCCGCCGGGTGTCATTTCTTGGAACTCCGAATGTCCCGGCTATCCGTTCCATCAACACATCAAGCACATTTTTTTAGCCAAACGGTGCCCCATTCCGCCACGGTCGTTGCCAAAGTCTCCACAGCGAGGCTGAATAGAACTTCGGCTATGGTTTCATGTCTGCTTGGCGCACGAGGTTTCGTCTTCGAGCAGCCGTGCCCGATGGCCGAGATATCCGCCGCACAGCCCCCAGAGTGCCGCAAGGACGGCACCGAGGAGCATCGCCGCCCACGGATTCTCGCTCAACAGGTCCACCCCCCGCTTCAGCCAGCCGCTGATTGCATCGCCACCCCGATAAGCTACGGTGTCGATGAAGTTTTTCGCTTTGTATTTTTGCTCCGGGGCGACGACGGTGTACAGCATTTCCCGGCCGGGTCGGACAAGCGCATACTCGCCCACGCGGCGAACGACCATGACGACGACGAAAACTGTAAAAATCGGCATCACCGCTAATGCGGCAAACCCCAAAGTCAGGACGATAGGCACTGCCACCAGAAGCGCACTGATCCCCAGGCGCTTCGCTACATGCCCTGTGACAAACGCCTGGATAAGCAGGGAAAGCGCTTGCACGATGGTGTCTATCATGGCAAAAATTCGTGTTTGCGATGTTCTGTCGGGGAAGTATTCGGCGACCAGCCTTGCCTGTTCAAAGTACAGGAAGGTATTGACGCTCGCCAGCAACAAAACGAAGAGTGTGATCCCAAGAAGATAAGGAGAGCGAAAGGTTTGAGTAGCGCCTGCAAAAGGATTGCCGCCAAGTGGCTTGCGCCGCGACTCCTCGTGCTTGGAAGGTGATGCGGGATGCATATCCCGCCATCGATGCAGCCTGGTTGCAGAGGCGGCACTGAACAACAGCAGAAGTGCGGAGATCACGAGCAATCCGGCATGGCCGACCGGCCCGACCAGCACGGCGCCAAGAATCGGACCCACAAGGCCGCCGATGCTGGCGCCGCTCGCTATCAAGGCGAACGTGCGTTTGGCCTGGTGCGCAACCAGGACATCCGCAAGAACGCTCCAAGCCAGCGAAATGGCGAACAGGTTGAAGACGGACAACCAGATGAAGAAGGAGCGCGCCGTCCACACATTCTCGGGAGCGATCCTAAAGCTGATCGCGAATCCGATCAACACCAATGCGCAACCGACGTACACCCAGGGAAGGAGAACCCTCCGGGACAGCCTGGACGCCAACCAGCCGAAGACCGGGAGGACGACCAAAGTTGCGATGAAAGTGCCGGTGAACAGCCACTGGAGATTGTCCACGCCCCCAGCGACTCCCATGGTCTCGCGTACGGGCCGCAGCATGAAGTAACCGGAGAATAGCAGAAAGAACATCAACAACCCCGAAAGCACGACCTGGGCCTCTTTATGCTCGACATTGAACAGCCAGGAAACCATGCGCAACCTGAGACGGGAGGGAGGATGGGGTTGATTGATGGACATTGATACGCTCCCAATCGATCTTCGCTCTTCTAAGTGAGAACCACCGGTTTTAATTCTTCCTCGCACCACTGCCGGAAACTGGTGGGGGTACTGTTTTCGGGCGTGCGCTGCACGGCGTTGTCGAGGCCTTCGTTCTTGGCCCGCGCCATGTCGGTCATGCCACGCGCCATGGCTTTGGACATGCCGCTTTGGACAAACCCCGCCTCATATGCCTCAAAGGAGACCTGCTGACAACGCACGGGCTTGCCCAGAACGTCGGACATGATTCTCGCCATGTCGTTAAAGGAAAGATCTTCCGGGCCGAGTACGGGCACTTCCGCACTCCCGCACCAAGACGAATCGAGCAGCAGCCTGGCGGCAACGGCCGCGATGTCACGGGTGGCCACTGACGGCATTTTGCGGTCGCCGTCGATCGGCGTAAAGAATACGCCCTGATCACGGATCGAATCGGCCTGGTGGACGATGTTGTCCATGAACGAAGGCATGGTCAGCGCCCGGAAACTCACTCCGGTGCCTGCAATCAGGTCGTCCATCGCCAAAGAAGCCGTGACGTATCCAGCATTCGCGGCCATCGGTGTCCCCCGGCCCAACGCCGAAATATTGACCACCCTCTGCACACCGTGTCGTCGGATCGCCTCGCACGCCGGACGGGTAAAGTCTACATAGGCCGCCATGACGCTCTCGGCGCGAGAGTCGGGCGGACACAGCCAGAATACACTGTCGGCGCCTTCGAACGCCTGGTCGACGACCCTGGCCTCGCTGTGCGATCCTTGCACGATTTCGACCTGTTCACGTATTTGCACAGGCAGGCGTAACGGTTTGCGGGCGACCACGCGAATCGTTGCGTCGCTGGCCAGAACATTCCTCAAGACCCGCCCGCCGGTGTTGCCGGTCGGCGTGGTAATGACGATCCGGGGGGTGGCCGACGATGACGCCGCACTCGCCAGGGGCGACATACCCAGGCCCGCGAGCACGCCGGCTCCGGAGCCAAACGCCAGGCCAACGAGAAACCGGCGTCGGCCGACATCTTGCGGGTCCCCGGAATCCACATCACGCTCAACACCACGAAGCTCTTTGCTGTTCATAAGTTACCTCCCTATTTGGCAGATTTTGGAGCCTGCCCCTGTCTAAGGCTGAGAATAGGCGCTCGTGCGCACGCGATCTATGCTGGAGGCGCCACATGACCTTCTTGATCGACCACAACTTGTGACTGCCCTCTTATCGCCAGTGAAAGCGAAACCGGCTTGGCGATTCCCACCCGGCGATGCGCTGACGCCACTCCATTACCGTCATCAACCGACTGGGCAGGAAGGTCAGCGCGACCATTTTATGCCTCGCTAAAATACGACTAATTATTCATGTTTTACAATTCGCATTCCAACTCCTTCATGGAGGGCTCATGTCAAAGCGTACAACTGTTTAAATTTACTTACGTAAATCACCCAAGCGTCCGTTTGGCTAATTTGGTTGCAAGTATCCTGGCTACTGCTGCTCAGGTTTTGGAGCAAGGAGGAGCGGCGGGTTTTACAACAGCACGGGCAGCGGAAAAAGCTGTAGGATCGCTATAGAGCTGGCACCGGCATTTGGACAGGGTGGCGACGTGAATAAGGTGGAAAGCCTTCATGGTTATGGCGCCCGTTTGAGGGCCGGACCGGGTGCCTTTCCAATATGCCTCATCCGGGGCCTTGTCATCCATGGAAATACTGATGCTTGGATGCTTCTGGAGAGCGAAAATAAATTCATCACTGTGGGGCTCTCACCCAAATTTACGGACACTTCAAAAAAGCCTATAGTGGCTCTAAGGAGTGTCTATGTCGAAGTGTGAACACCACGGCTCCCTTGTTGCCAAGGTGGTGTCGAATGCCGAAATCGCCAAGCCAGCTCTCTTGGAGAACTTGCTCCAGGCTCAGAACAACCGGGAGATGGCTTTTCCCTCAGGTGCTGACACCTTTCAACTCAAAGTTCTCCCGTTTTCTCACCGCGTGTTCCGCCTTGAGCATGGCCTTGGCTGAAGTCTGCTCCATGCCGTGCCGTAACCAGTTTTTAAGCGTTGCACCTTCTTCGGCCAAAACCTGAATAGCTGCATCTAAAACAGTATCAATAAGATCATTCTCACGAGTTTGTTCTGGATTTTTCTTTAATGAAATCAATGGGTTTTTACTTTCCCCAAAATTGCTCTCCTAAAATGCGAATAGAAAAACTGACGAACTCATCATATAAATAACAGTCTATAAACCTGAACGATCTATAAAACTTCAACCGCCTGAAAAGTCTTCAACGGGTCGCAATATGGGCACTTTTAACGTTGCTCCATCACGCCCCTTTGTTGAGCTCTTTTCAGCAAAGAATTCATTGCCGTAAGGTTTTCTGATGAAACGCTTGTTTTCTATATGGTTACCATTGTTGATCATTGCCGCGCTTTCGACAGCTGCTTGTGACGGATCTTCTGATAATGCGAATGAGGCTGAGGTTTCTCCTGCTCATGTTTTGGTGCAAACGGTGAGATCCGCTGATTTTGGAGAGAGTTTTTCTCTTTCCGGTACCCTCACATCCGAGCGCAATGCGGATCTGTCGGCACGGGTTGATGGGTTAGTCACACAAGTTTTTGTTGATGCCGGAGGCTATGTAAAACAAGGACAAATATTATTAAATTTGGATTCGGCTTTACTGCAACAGAGATTAACGCGGGCAGAAGCCGAACTGGCAGAAGCGCAGGCTATTGAAAGTGAGGCTGAACGCCAGCTGGCTTTATCAAAAAATCTCGGCAAAAATGAATTTGTTGCTGATGCCCAGGTACAAACAAGACAATCCGAGCTCGAATTGGCTCAGGCTGCTGCAAAGTCTGCACTGGCAAACCTGAATGAACAAAAAGAGCTCTTGAACAGACACACATTAATAGCCCCATTTTCCGGCGTTATCTCAGAAAAACTAACTGAGATTGGCGAATGGGTGCAACGTGGCGATCCGGTTTTGTCTTTGATTGCAACAGATGTCATTCGTTTAGATCTGCGTGTACCACAGGAGCGTTTTAAAAATATCAACGACAACGCAGATATCACGATATTCATTGATGCTTTTGACAACCTTCCCCTGCAGGCAAAAATCGGTGCGCTCGTCCCGGTTGCAAACCCAGGTGAGAGAACGTTTCTGCTTCGTCTTCTTGTGGAAAATGCCCAGGTAAACCTGTTTCCGGGCATGTCAGCCCGCGCTGAAATATCTCTCCCTCCTGTGCAGGGTTCTTTGATGATAAGCCAGGATGCACTCTTGCGCCAGCCGGACGGTGGACAGTCGGTGTTTGTGATTGAGCAAGCAGAGAGCGGCTTGCTGGCACACAGACACAGCATTGAAATTCTGTACGAGAGTGGCGATCAGGTCGCTATAGCCGGAGGCTTAGAACCCGGCCGGAAAGTTGTTGTCCGCGGTAATGAGGCGCTTGAAGAAGGCCAGCCGGTGGCCGTTGGGGAGCTGTAATCGATGAACTTTGAAAGCATCCTGCGGCATAAAATTATTATTGCCGTCGTCGTTTTAATTCTTTGTGTACTAGGGGTTACAGCGGTTCTGAATGTGCCTGTTCAAATGATCCCTGATCTGGAAGTCAGGACAATCAATGTCGATACAAGCTGGACCGGCGCAACACCTCAGGATGTTGAAAAAGAGATTCTCATTGAGCAGGAGCAGTATTTACGCACCCTGCCTAATTTACGCCGCATGGTTTCCACAGCCGGTTCAGGTCACGGAAACATCACACTTGAATTTCCTTTCGGCACTGATATTAACGAAGCCCTGATCCGAACAAACAATGCGCTGAGCCAGGTTTCAAACTATCCGGAAAATGTTGATCCGCCGGCTTTAACCACCTTTTCTCCCTCAAATGAAGCGTTTATGTATTTCCGCCTTGGAGCGCTTCCTGAGAGTGGGTTGAATCTTAATCTGGCCATGATGCATGACTTTTTAGAAGATAAGGTACGGCCCCGTCTGGAGAGAGTCAGCGGCATTTCATTGGTGGAACTAAACGGTGTCGCCGAACATCAGGTTCGCATTCAAATTGATCCCTATCGTCTGGCTGAGCGGGGCCTGGATATGACGGATGTGCGCGACGCCTTACGGGCACGCAATATCGACCAGTCTGCCGGAGATCTTGACAATGGAAAGCATCGTGTTTTGATGCGATCTATCGGCCGGTTCAAAGATCCTGCCGAGATTGGCGAGTTGATTGTCGCGGAGCGCGAAGGCACATTGATACGTTTGTCAGAGCTGGCGGATATTGAGCTCAGCCACCATGAAATCAATAATCTGGCTTATTATGACGGCGATCCTGCCCTGATACTGTCCTTACGTCGGGAGACCGGTTCAAACGTCATTGAAACGAAATATGCGGTATTGGATGAAACTGAAGCCCTGAACCGGGAAGTTCTGGCTCCTGCCGGTTTGGAATTAACGCTCTTCTCCGACGATACACGTTATGTTGAACAATCAGTTGGCAATGTCTGGAAGAATCTCATGATAGGCGCGGTTCTGGCCGCCTTGATGATGTATACATTTCTGCGTTCGATCCGCACGACTTTTACAGGTGTTATCGCTATCCCAATCTGTACCATCGCGGCATTTGTCGGGCTTTTGCTGGCCGGACGTACGCTGAACGTCATCTCCATGGCCGGTGTCGCCTTTGCCATTGGAATGACGCTGGATAATACCATTGTGGTACTGGAAAGTATCATTCAGGCCCGTCAGCGCGGGATGAAGCGTTTTGAGGCTGCCGTGGCCGGTGTCAATCGTGTTTGGGGAGCTGTCCTTGCCTGTTCATTAACGACGGTATTGGTGTTTGCTCCTATCTTGTTCATCAAGGAAGAGGCCGGGCAATTATATTCGGATATCGCCATCGCGATTTCAGCCTCTATTCTGGCGTCTATGGCCGCTGCCGTTACCGTGGTGCCTGTTTTAAGCGTATATCTGATGCCATTGCCACCTGTTCAGGAAGGTGTCCGCAAAAACGCATTTGACCGGATTGGAGACAAACTCGGCTGGTTTAATCAAAGTACGTTGCGGCGATTATTCATGCTTGCAGGCACTATCGTCATCTGTGCAATGTCTCTTGTGTGGCTGACGCCACCTGCTGAGTATTTGCCCGAAGGTGAAGAGGCAAGGGTTTTTGCATTTATGTCAGCACCTCCCGGTTATAATCTGAATGAAATGGATAAGATTGCCAAGGAGTTAGCTCAGGGTCTGAAACTTCATATAGATCAGGAACCAGAGCTGTTTTCCAGCGGCAAAAGCGAAATGCCCGGACTGGACTTTTTCTCCGTACTCGTTGATCCGCAGTCTATCGTCGTCATGACTGAACCCAAAAATGCGGACGAAATTGAACCACTTATCGGCAGCCTGCAAAAGCTGCTGAAGAGCCGGCCGGGGATGCAAGTCTTTGCAACCCGCGGTTCCATTATCTCTGATGACGAAGGCGGCACCCGCAGTATAAATCTGGATATTTCGGGAACAGATCTGGCGGAGATATACCATGTTGCGGGCTTGGCGTTTGCGCGTGCCGAAAATATTTTTCATGGAGCTCAAGTCGATTCAGAGCCGGGGTCATTAACACTGGATCAACCCATGCTGGAACTTAGACCACGCTGGGAAAGAATTGCTGAAGTCGGTTTGGATGCGGAACGGTTCGGATACTCTGTGGCCGCATTGAGTGATGGCGCATATGCCGATGATATGATTCTCAATGATCGACGGGTCGATATCTATTTGTTTAGTAATGCCGGCAATAAACAGCAGGTCGGCAATCTGCCAGATTTACCGATTGCCACGCCGACCGGCAGTGTTCTCCCGCTTTCCGCATTGGCCGAACTACACAAAACCACCGATACGGATAGTATTCGCAGGCTCGATGGTCGCCGCACCGTAACATTACGTATCGTTCCGCCTCGATCAGTGGCATTGGAAACAGGGGTGGCCCGTGTGCGCGCTGATTTGATCGACGCCATGCGTAATGAGGGAGAGATTCCGCAAAATGTCACGATTGCCATCTCGGGCGCAAGCAATCAACTTGACGCCACAAGAGAGGCCGTGTCGGATAATTTCCTGATTGCGGTCATTCTTTCATACTTGATGCTTGTCGCCATCTTTCGGCATTGGGGACGCCCCCTTTTCGTCATGGCGTCTGTTCCTATGGGGCTTGTGGGCGGCATTATAGGCCTGGCCTTACTAAACAGCATTGGCTCTATGCTCGGCATGATTGGCCTGTCCCCCGTTCAACAACCCTTTGATATGATTACCTTGCTTGGTTTCCTTGTATTGTTGGGAACAGTCGTCAACAACCCCATCCTGATCGTCGAAGAGACTTATAAATTGTTGGAAGAAGGCGCCCAGTCAATAACGGAAGCGGTAGACGGAGCCGTTCGTATAAGAATGCGGGCAATCATCTTGTCCAGCCTTACAACAATCATGGGTCTCGCCCCGCTCGTCCTGATCCCCGGCGCAGGTGTTGAACTCTATCGTGGTCTTGGCGCCGTTGTATTATTCGGGGTTGCCTTCTCCACTTTCGTGACAGTAACGTTTTTACCCTGCCTTATTGTAACAGTCTTGGATATACAAAAATACGTGCGGAAAACGTGGTTTAAAAATCTTCTAGAAACAGAGGGTCAAGCAAGTGCGGATTAATTGTCCCCGAAAAAAATATCTGACAGCGACAATAGTCTTCGGATCGCTATTCCTTTCATCCTGTACGGTCGGCCCGGATTATTTGCGCCCGGCGCTGCCGGGCATTGAGAAATTTTCATATCAGGACAGCGCCTCTGTTGAACGCCCTCAACCACTGGATTCCCGTTTCTGGCAATCATTTCATGATGCGGCTCTTACGCACCTTATTGATGCAGCGTTGAAACATAACCATGATATCCGCATTGCATATGCAAATTATCAACAGGCCAATGCCCTTCTGCGCGGGGTGCGATTTGACCGAATTCCCATACCGACTGCCGGCGGTGAAGCCGGTTCTATACGGGCAAGCGAGGATCAGGCAGACGGTGAAGATCGCAGGTACGAGAACTATCAAGCAGATATAGGGGTTGTTTGGGAACTCGACTTTTTCGGCCGTATTCGCCGCGGGATTGAAGTCCGGCGCAGTGAAACGGAAGCTCGTGCCGCTGATCTGGCGGCGATGCAAGTTGTAGTTATTGGTGAGCTGGCCCGCAGTTATTTTCAACTCCGAGGCCTGCAGGAACAATTACGTATCGTTCGAAGCAATGTCCAAAACCAAAAACGCACCGTTGGAATGCTGAGAGTCCGCTATGAAGCAGGTCAGGGCACAAGTTTCGATGTGGATCGTGGTCTTGTGTTGCTGGAGAGTACCCAAGCGCGTATCCCTGCCCTGGAGGCGGATATTGGTGTTCTCACGCATAGAATTGCTGTTTTAACAGGAAACATGCCGGAAGTTATGGCTGAAAAATTAGATCTGACAGGAGAGTTTACAGCCCCGGATGCTCCGGATATTGCCTTGGATACGCCGGGCGAACTTCTGCGCCGACGCCCCGATGTCGCTGCGGCAGAGCGCAGATTGGCCTCGGCATCTGTTCAGGTTGGTGTAGCAACAGCCGACTTGTTTCCGCGCTTTACACTTGGCGCGCTCATCGGAACACAGTCCTTCAATGCCGGATCATTGTTCCAGGCAGATAGTGCGACCCGTGCTGTCACTATGGGTGTGGGCGGCCCATTTCTTAGTATTGGTCAGGTGCGTGCCCGCATTGCTGCAGCAAATGCTGATATGGAAGCGTCTCTTGCACGATATGAACGCACGGTTTTGGAAGCATTGGAAGAAACGGAAAATGCGCTCATTCGCATCTCGCGCAGTAAACAGGAGTTAGACCATTTGCAACGGGCAACAAAAGCGAGTTCACGCGCAGTCAAGGCTGCGCAAGCCCATTTTGACAATGGCACAATTGATGTTCTGGAAGTACTTGATGCCGAGCGCAATCTTTTACAATCTCAAAACGATTACGTTCAAGGGTGGGCTCGCTGTATGCAATTTCACATATCACTTTATGAAGCCATGGCGGGAGGGTGGCCTCAGGATATTCCTGAAATGAGAAAAATTAGCTTTTATTAAAGCTCTCAATATATGAACAAAACATATCGGCCATAGCATCAGAATAAGTTTTAATTTCTGCAGGGGTTCTGGGTTTTTCAAAAAAACTCTCCCCAAAATCGGTTAGCGTTGTCAGCAGTAAATTTCCGACAATTTTACGGGTTTCCTCTGTTTCAAATGGCAATAAATCATTCATAAAACGTCTGAAAATAACCACGCCTTCAACCATTATTTCCTGTGTTTCCGGCGCATCTCGGTAAAGAGGCGCGGCATCGTCAAGAGCTCTGCGTATTTCGGCTTCGTCACATTCCGATTGTATAAAATGGTGAACAAGATTGCACAAACGTTGCCGAGGTGAATGTGCTTCATCCTCCAATATGGTTTTAAACATGCGTGTTGTTTGTTCCCATTCGTCTTTTTGTAAATGAAACAGGATAGATGCCTTGTTTGGAAAATATTGATAGAGCGATCCTACGCTTACGCCGGCTCTTTCCGCCACGCGCGCAGTCGTAAAGCGCGTCGCACCTTCTTGGGTCAAAACCTGAATAGCCGCCTCTAAAACAGCATCAATAAGATCATTCGCACGGGCCTGTTTCGGCTTCTTCCTCAAGGAAATCAACGGATTTTTACTCTTGTTCAAAGCTCTCTCCTGAAATGCGAATAGAAAAACTGACGAACTCATCATATATTTATAAACATGAATAATCAATCACATTTCAACCAACTGCCTTAGCAAAAGACATTTAAAAGGACTCAATATGAACACTCTTAACACTGCACAGCTCGCCTCCTTGCTGAAATCTTTTAAAGACCCCTCTCAACAAACGATTTATGTTAATAAGAGCTCCTGATGAAATTCTTCTTTTTTATTCTTTTGCCACTGTTTTTGTTGACGAGTTGTTCATCCAATAATGATTGGCGTACGGCCAGCCGTGAGCCGGCTGGAATTGCCCCGGATCCCACAACAACCCACGAAGCTGTGCTGCATGTTTACGGGGCTGATGCCTGGGGTTGGCGGGGTTGGTTCGCTATCCATACCTGGGTTGCAACGAAGCGCGAAGGTGAAGATTTCTATCGTGTTTATGACGTGGTTGCCTGGCGGGCCAGTAGCGGTCAGGATGTAATGCGCGTCAGCCGTGATGCACCGGATCGTTACTGGTTTGGAACCAAACCGTACTTGTTATTAGAGCATCGTGGAGAAGGTGTAGACGTTTTAATTGATGCGGTTGATGCCGCAGCCAACACCTATCCGTGGAAATCAACATACAGGGCTTTCCCCGGACCGAACAGTAATACCTTTGTTGCCTGGATTGGTCAGCAGGTTCCTGAACTTGGTTTGGTTCTACCTTCTTCAGCTATTGGCAAAGGCTATATTGATTAACTCACTGCCGCTCAGTCAATAGCTGAATAAGTTCAGTTGGTTATCGGATGTGAGCCACCCCGTTTTTGGAGGCAGTTGACGTTTGAGTCAGTCTGCTTCGCTTGACTCCTCTAAGCGGTTCGTACATGTGAGCAAACAAGCCCACTGTGAGTCCTTTTCATGTTTCTGTATTTTGAATATAGACGCAAAACATATCAGACATGGCGTCGGCATAAGCTTTATTTTCCTTGGCAGTATGAGGGGTTTCTGAAAAGCTTTTGCCTCCCTATGTCATGTTTTCGGCAATAATACCGCCTGCAATTTCACGTGTTTTTTAAGAACATTTGGTAAGGCTTCCGGCATAAAACGCTGAAATATCATTTCACCTTCTGTCATAAGCTCTTGCGTTTCCGGTGCATCGCAGTAAAAAGGCACCGTATCGTCAAGAGCGCCACATATTTGTGATGCGCCTCCATTCATCACTTTGAAGGCAAAAAAAGAATCGTGGCTTTGTTGGGAAAATATTGATAGAGCGATCCTACGCTTACTCCGGCCTTCTCTGCTACTCGTACGGTAGTAAAACACGATGCGCTTTCTTGGGCTAAAACCTGAATAGCAGCCTCCAAAACAGCCTCGATGAGCGTATTCGCTCGGGCCTGACTTGGTTTTTTTCTTAATGAAACCAGATCATTAGAGCGACTTCTCTCAAAAACTCCGCGAATACGAATGAAAAAACTGACGAATCAATCATATAATAAAAATTACAAACCTTGAATAATCAATCATATTTTAACCACTTCAAAAAAGTATTCAAAAGGACGCAATATGAACACTCTTAACACTGCACCACTCGCTCCTTTACTCGAACGTTTGTTTGCGGACGCTGATGCTGCAACAAGCTCAGCCTTGGCGAGCATGTCAAATGCGGAGCGGGAACGGCTAATGCAGAGCAAGACCGAATACATGGATTTCTATGGTCGCCTGAAAGACCTTTGGCTGCCTGTATCCCGGGAAACCGGTCTCATACTCTATATGCTTGTGCGCAGCAGCAAAGCAAAAACGATTGTCGAATTCGGTACGTCATTTGGTATCTCGACCCTGCATTTGGCAGCGGCACTGCGTGACAACGGCGGCGGCAGGCTCATTACCACCGAATTTGAGTCCTCGAAAGTAGCGCGTGCTCGCAAACATATCGAAGCAGGTGGATTGTCGGACCTCGTAGAAATCCGGCAAGGAGATGCGCTGCAGACACTTAATGATAACCTGCCAGAAACAATTGATCTACTTCTCCTCGATGGTGCGAAAGCACTCTATGCCGATACTCTGTATTTACTCGAAAGCCGCTTAAAACCTGGTGCTTTAATTGTTGCAGATGATACCGGTCATTGCCGCGATTATATGCAATACATATGCTCTCCCGAAAACGGTTACCTGTCGGTCTCGTTCTCTGACGATGTTGAAATCTCAATGAGGATCTGAGCCTGAAAAGCTGCTGGATCCATCAAATTAACACCTCAAGTTTGGATAGGAGAAACAAATCATGAGTAAAAAATCGAAAACTGCAATTATCACCGGTGCATCCAGGGGGATTGGCGCAGCACTGGCAAAACAATTAGCCGCAGATGGCTTTCAAGTTGTTGTGAATTACGCCAATAATGAGCAGAGCGCCAACAGCGTCGTTGAGGAAATAGTAGGTTCTGGCGGCTCGGCTATTGCCATTCGCGCTGATGTTTCCAAGGCCGCAGACTTTAAAGCATTGTTTGATGAGGCAGAGGCCACATTCGGTACAATTGACGTGCTGGTCAACAACGCAGGCATCACCCTCGTAAGTCCATTGAAAGATGTTGTGGATGAGGATTTTCAGCGTATTATCGCCATCAATCTGACCGGAAGCTTTAACGGCATGCGTGAAGCGTCAAAGCGTCTGCCTGATGGAGGGCGCATCATCAACATATCGACCAGCATCATCGGCACCTATTTGCCGGACACCAGTATTTATGTCGCATCAAAAGCTGCCATAGAAGCCATGACCCATACATTGGCGAAAGAGCTGGGCCCGCGCAAGATTGCGGTCAATGCGGTTGCACCGGGTCCAACGGCGACCGAGCTATTCTATGAGAGTTTTTCCAAAGAACGTATTGAGCAGGTCATCAGCGGCATTCCCATGGGGCGCGTTGGCGAGCCGGAAGATATTGCGAGCGTCGTTTCATTTCTGGCGAGCTCTCAAAGCGGGTGGGTTAGCGGTCAGGTGATTAAAGCCAATGGCGCCCGGAATTAACACAAAACCCTACTTAGCAAAGGATACCTGGATATGAGCATGCATGTATTTGTCACAGGGTCAACCGGCTGGGTCGGCTCCGCTGTCATTGATGAGTTATTGCTAGCAGGGCATTCAGTGACAGGGTTGGTACGCTCCAAAGAAAAAGCCACCGCGCTTTCCAAAACAGGGGCAAAGCCCGTTATCGCCACGCTCGAAGAACTTGATATTTTACAAGCCGATGCTGTTATTCATACCGCTTTTAATCACGATTTTTCCAGATTTTCCGAAAACTGTGTGCAGGATAAACGCGCGATTGAAGCGATGGGAAACGCTTTAAAAGAAGCGGATAAGCCGCTTCTGGTGACGTCTGGGCTTATGTGCCCCGATACGAATAGACCACTGCTTGAGACCGATGCTCCCGAATCTTTAGGCTCGCGTCAATCGGAAATAGCCGCGAGAGAATTTGCAAAGCAAGGCGTGCACGCAGCTACAGTGCGGCTTGCGCCGTCGGTACATGGCCTTGGCGATCATGGATTTGTGCCTACCTTTATCAATATAGCACGTGAGAAGGGCTTGTCCGCTTACATCGGAGACGGCAAGAATTTATGGTCGGCCGTTCACAGGCTGGATGCCGCGCGCGTCTATCTTCTTGCGCTTGAGAGTGGCATGACAGAACCTGTTTACCAGCGCCATTCGGGACAGCATACTTATCTTTAGTGGAACATACTGGAATTCTTTCATCAAACAGCACTGAGCAATTTCTTAAAAGCGGCATAATCCTGAAAACCGACCAGCGCCTGCTGCCGGTAAACATGCGTCGGGACAGAGCGTACCCCCAGCAATTCAGCCCGCTGCCAATCCTCGTCAACAGCGGACGCAAAAAGTCTTTCCTCCAACACCTTGCGGGCTTCCGGCAGCGGCAGGTCGACGGTCTTGCAGAGATCGAGCAACACATCCTGGCGCGCAATATTGAGTCCCTCGGCAAAATAGGCATGATAAACGGTGCCCCGGAACTCATCTCCCCGCCCCTGAAGTTCGGCCCATTTTCCCAGTTCCTGCGCCAGGCGGCTGTTATAGGTATGAGTCCGCTCGCCGAAAGGCAAACCAAGCGCCAGCGCTAAAGCCTGCAGTTCGGCCATGGCCCGCGGAACGTCCATCCGTCCGGCAAAAAGATCGGCCAGTTCCCGGCCTTCATCCCCGGTTTCAGGGTGCAGCGGGAAAACCGTCCAGCGGATTTCCGGATTGAACTCCCGGCGCAGTTGTTCGATACGCACGGTACCGAAATAACACCAGGGTCAGATATAATCGTAAAAAACTTCAAGGGTTTTCATCCTGATCAGAATACCAGAGAGCCTGAGTTCCACGCAATCGGGCCGGCCTGTCATCACCATGACCGGCCTTCCCGTTTATTGATGACAGCGTCGCTGAACAGAGCCCTCCCCTTCCGCGGCCCGCAGGCTCAGTAAGCCCTGATCTTTTTTCTCTGCTATGGATTTTTCCGCAGCAATTGCTGCTATAGTGATACTTTTCCGGAGGCAATCGCATCAAAGTTGCACTGGTGACAAACCTGAAGCGCCGGGCGACATCGCCCGGGACAAACCGGATGCCGCGTCCCGGCTCGTCAGGGACGTTTTTTCCGTCGTTGATAGGCGGGAGCAATCTGCCGATTCCGGCCGTCACCCGCCGGAACGTCCGCGTTCGACTTATCATCAGCTGGACGTCAAACCCGGCCGTATTTTTTACCCGCAAGTTAAGGATACCGTTGACATCGTTCAGATCATGAGAGATGAGCGACTGTTGCGCCGCCTCATGCCGGAGAACGCCACGAGAACCTGAAGCCCGAATAAAAACAGAGGTCATTCACTCATGGAAACCCAAATATCCAAAAGCCGAAAAGTCGCGATCCTGGGTCTTGGCGCCGTCGGCGCTTTCTTTGCCGAGCGTTTTCTCGCCACTGATCAGATCGAAACCCGCGTCGTCGCCGACGGCGAGCGCTACGAACGCCTGCAAAGAGACGGTATTCTCGTTAACGGCCGCCGGCTCATGCCGCCGCTGATCCGCCCGGACGAGAAGACCTCCCCGGCCGACCTGGTGATCGTCACCCTCAAACACCAGCACCTGGATGATGCCCTGCCCGGCCTGCGCAATCAGGTCGGCGAAAGGACAACCATCGTGTCTTTCATGAACGGCCTCGACAGCGAAGCGACGATCGGCGCAGTCTACGGCCCGGAGAAGGTCCTTTACGGCATTTCCGTGGGGATCGACTCCGTGCGCGAAAAAAACGCCATCCGCTTCAGCAACCCCGGCCGGCACATCTTCGGCGAAGCCGACAACAGTCAGCCCGGCAACCGGGTCAGACAGGTCAGTGAGCTATTCACTCGGGCCGAGATCCCGCATGAAACCCCAGCCGACATGATCCGCACCCTGTGGTGGAAATTTATGATCAATGTGGGCATGAACCAGGCCTCCGCCGTCCTGCGTGCTCCCTACGGGACTTTCCAGTCCTCAGAAGACGCACAGGGTTTGATGCGCGCACTTATGCTGGAAGTCATCCGCCTGGCGGAAGTCAGCGGCATCGACCTGACGGAAAAAGACCTGGATGACTGGATGCCGATTCTGCATTCCCTTTCCCCACAGGGGAAAACCTCCATGTTCCAGGACATCGAAGCCGGGCGGAAAACCGAACTGGACATCTTCGGCGGCAAGATGCTGGAACTGGGACGCTCCTGCCGGATCGACACCCCGGTCAATCGCACGGTTTACCAAATCATCAGGGTTCTCGAACAACGGCCGTAACGCCGCCCCGGCAAACGGCGGCCGCGCACGGACCGGATTCCAAAAAAATCGCGGCGTTCGGCTCCGCCCCTCTATTGTCCGGCGGCGGAAAAGTGTTAATATTGACCAAAATAGTCATATTTACACAAAGGAGTCCGGAGATGAAGAAACTGTTCTATGCCCTTCTGCTCTCTCTCGCAACGGTTCCGGCCTGGGCGGCCGGTCAAAATGTCGACTATACGGTCGCCAGTGAGAAATTTTCGGGCTATTACATCAGTCCGAAGCCCAATGCTCCGCTGGTTTTGATGATTCACGATTGGGACGGCCTGACCGGCTACGAAGTCAAACGGGCGCAAATGCTGGCCGACCTGGGCTACGCCGTGTTTGCCGCCGACCTCTTCGGCAAAGATGTCCGGCCGACCACCACGGCGGATAAAAAAAGCCTGACCGGCGCCCTGTATAACGACCGCGAACGAATGCGCAGCTTGCTGCAGGGCGCATTGCAGGCCGCCGGGCAACAGGGGGGAAATGTCGGTAACGCCGTGGCCATGGGTTATTGTTTCGGCGGCGCCGTGGTGTTGGAACTGGCCCGCTCCGGCGAAAACTTAAAAGGCTTCGTCACCTTCCACGGCGGACTGGCGACGCCAACCGGGCAAAACTACGCAGCCGCCAAAGGCAAGTTACTGATCCTTCACGGAAGCGCGGACACGGCGGTTACCATGGACGATTTCGCCGCGTTGGCCAAAGCGTTGGAACAAAATAAAGTGCATCACGAAATGATCACTTACAGCGGAGCGCCTCATGCGTTTACGGTGTTCGGTTCGGAACGTTATCGCCGGGATGCGGACGAAAAATCCTGGCGCCGCTTTGTCGAATACCTGCAGGAGACCTTGAATTAGCGTCCCGCCGCAAACCTGGCCGCGCCGACAATCCCGGCGCGGTTGAACAGCCGGGCCGGAAGCAGTTCGGCCCGGGTCTGAAGATAAGGGAAGAAGTTCCCGTGATTCCTGCTGACTCCGCCGCCGATAATGATCAGTTCGGGGGAGAACATGCGTTCAAGCTGCCGCAGATATTCGTCCAGGCGGCCGCCCCAACGGGACCAGCTTAATTTCATCCGGGTGCGTACGGCCGCCGCGGCATAATGCTCGGCCGGCCCGCCTTTAAACGGCATGAACCCCAGTTCCAGGTTGGGAAAAAGCCGGCCGTCGTAAAACAGGGCAGAACCGATTCCCGTGCCCAGCGTCAGCACCAGCACGGTACCTGCCCGACCCCGACCGGCCCCGAACGTCATTTCCGCCAGACCGGCCGCATCGGCATCGTTGATGACGTGGCAGGCACAACCGGTCGCACCGTAAAGCCGGTCGCGCAGATCGATCCCCACCCAGTCGTCATCGATATTGGCGGCGGTCCGCACCACCCCTTTGTCGATCACCGCCGGAAAACCGCAGCCGAGCGGCCCCCGCCACCGAAAGCTGCGGACCAGTTCCGCGATGGCGGCGATCATCGTTTGCGGCAGGGCCGGTTGCGGAGTCTCCACCTCGATCGGTTCCGCCACCGGATATCCGGTGGCGGTATCGACAACAGCCCCTTTGATTGCACTTCCCCCGACGTCTATTCCAAGAACCTGCATGACATTTTCGCTTTCTCTTCGGGTTCCATCACCCGGACAACGGTCGTTTACTACCAAGACACCAAGATCACCAGAAAAAACCTCTTAGCGGAGAGGCGCTTTTGCTCCGGTGGATAAATATCGGTCATCCCCGTATGCGCCACGTCACCCACGCATGACTCCATCCGGAGCGGGGCTCCATGCCTGAACGGATTAAAATAGCTATGGTTTCCCACCTTCCCGGGAATAACGTCCCGGGCAACTTTTTCACTGTTCAGCAAGTAGCCCCCGGTCGAACCGGGGGCGTTAACGATTGCCGCCCCCTCAAAGGGGCTTGAACTCAATCTTCACAAGCAAAAACACGTCTTGCCGTCATACCCGCGCAGGCGGGAATCCACAGATCTGTTGCCGCACCAGGCGCTGCCGTCACTCCCGCCTGCGCGGGAGTGACGGCAAAGGAAAATTGTCGTATCGCGGTGGTTCATATGCCCGCAACCGTCAAACTTTTGGGCCCCCCGTCAAAGCCGGGGGATTCCTTTTTGTATCCACCGGAGCAATAAAAAGCTGAGATCGCAAAGGAACATTTCCCGGCTTTTTTTGAGGTCAAAAACATAACGCGCATTCGGACATCTTTCCGTCTTTGCTCTTCCGCGTTAACGGTTGGATTTTTGATTTTCCTGCTGCGCCTGGCGCCTTGGCGGCTAATTTTCCCCGGGTTTATTTTTGCCGTTCCCCAAGCCTGAATCAATGGGTTTGCTGATCCGGCAGCTCCCATCGTCGCAGGCCGCATTCTTGCCCGGCAATAAATGGCGATAGCGGGCAAACAATGAATATCCGCCACGCGACAACAGGTTGACGCCGGGGAATCCGACCACAAAGGCCAAAAGTCGATAGAAGGAACCGCTCGGATAAGCCTGCCAGATCTGATCGAAAGCATCGACGCCGGTATAAAACCGCCCGGTGGCGTCGCGGACATGCAGCCGGGCCATAAAGTCCTCGTGCGTTCTTCCGAAATCCCGGGCATTGAAACCGGGGTCGCTGATATCGATGAAACGCAGGCGCCGGCGTGGGTTGTTCCCGCGGTAAGCGGCCATTTCTCTGGAGCAGACCCGGCACGAGCCGTCGTAAAAGATATCCAAGGGAAATTGATCCGGCATCGGGCCTCCGGCGATCGGTTGAATAGACATTGTAGCAGAAGGCGATTGGTGATAAAAACCGCTGCGGAGGATTTTGCTGTTTTTGCTGTGACAATCGGGCTATTCTCTCGTCACTGATTTATTGCTTATTCAAGTGACCCCAGCAGCGGAAAACAAGAGACCCGAAGATATAAAAACCGGCGCGCCGGACAAGTCGGTTGTCCCAGAGATTTCGATATGAAATTCAACGACGAACAGAACAAAAGCATCTTCAGCGGCGTCATGGTCGGTTATATCGTCCTCGTTCTGCACATTCTGCTGATCATCGGGCTCGGGATCGCCGTCGTCGTGATCAAAGGCATTTACGATTTCCGCTGGCTGATTTTTATTGCCGGTATCGCTTTGATCGGCGGGTCCGGATATTATTTTTACCGGCGTCTGAAAGACGGCAACCGCAAGCTGAGCGATTTCATGTCCGATCCGGCACTCCGGGACAGAACCCTGGAAATCAGCCTGCTGGGAGGCATGGCGACACTCAAGCTCGGACACAAGGACGAAAGTATCAAACTGGTGGCCCCGGCGCACGACAACCCGATAAAACAACTGCAGCAGCCGCCGTCCCTGCACCTTAAAGAACTGGCCGAACTCAACAAAATGCTGGAAGAGGGTCTCATCACCCGGGAAGAATTCCTGCGTCTGAAGACGGAGATTCTTTCTTAGCCGGTCGCACGCCGAAGCTTAAAAACCCATTTCCCGTCTCCATCCGGAAAAAATTCTTCGTTTGCGGCATAAAACCGGAAAATGTGTCTATACTTTCTGGGCGGGACAATTTTATCCAACCTTCCGGGAGGGAAACATGCTCAATCCGATTATCAACCTCGGCTCCGGCAACGGCAAGCTGGTGCAACAACTTGCTTCAATGAGTAACCGGCACGGCCTGATCGCCGGAGCGACGGGCACGGGAAAAACCGTCACCCTGCAGGTTCTGGCCGAAGGCTTTTCCAAGCTCGGCGTGCCGGTTTTTGCAGCCGACATCAAAGGGGACCTTTCGGGTTTGGCCACGGCCGGATCGCCGCACCCGAAAATCGACGAACGTCTGTCCCGAATCCCGCTGCCCGATTATCGTCAACAGCCCAGTCCGATTCTGTTCTGGAGCATCGACCGTGACAACGGCCACCCGGTACGCACAACAATCTCGGAAATGGGGCCGTTGCTGCTCGCCAACCTGATGGATCTCAACGAGACGCAGAGCGGTATCCTTTATGCGGCCTTCGATATTGCCGACGATCAGGGCATGTTGTTGCTCGATCTGAAAGACCTGCGGGCGCTGCTGGCCTGGATGGGTGAAAACGCCGCCGAACTGCGCAACGAATACGGTAATATCTCATCCTCCAGCATCGGAGCGATCCAGCGCCGCCTGCTGGTGCTCGAAGAGCAGGGAGCTGAACGTTTCTTCGCCGAGCCCGCCCTGCAGTTACAGGATTTGATGCACTGCGACTTTTCCGGTCGCGGGGTGATCAGCCTGCTCGACGTCAGTACGCTGGTCCACAGTTCTCCGCGGGTCTACGCCGCGTTTCTGATCTGGCTGCTGGCCGAACTGTTCGAGCAACTCCCGGAAGTCGGAGACGCGGACCGCCCCAAACTCGTGCTGTTCTTCGACGAGGCCCACCTGCTTTTCGACGGGGCGGAAAAGAGCCTGGTTGCAAAAATCGAACAGGTCGTGCGCCTGATCCGCTCCAAAGGCGTGGGGGTCTTTTTCATCACCCAGAGCCCGCTTGACATCCCCGAGGACATCCTCGGCCAACTGGGCCTGAAAATCGAGCATGCGCTCCGCGCCTTCACCCCGAAGGACCGTAAAACGATACGCGCGGTCGCAGACTCGTTCCGCCCCAACCCCGCTTTCGACACGGCTCAGGCGGTCACCGAACTGGGGATCGGCGAAGCGCTGGTCTCGGTTCTCGATCGGGACGGCGCACCGACGCCCGTCGAACGGGTGCTGATTGCGCCGCCGGAAAGCAGAATCGGCCCTCTTGATGAGGCGACCCGCACGTCACTGTTGCAACGCTCGCCGATCGGAACCCGTTACGATCAGAATATCGACCGCGAATCCGCTTACGAATTACTCCAGATCAGGGCGGAAGAGAGCGCCCGGGAGCGGCAAGAGGAACTGCAGCGTAAAATCGAAGAAAAGCAGCGGCAAAAGACGGAGCGGACCGCCAGGCGGGGAACGGGGCGTCAGACCGCCGCGGAAGCCCTGCTGAAAAGCGCCGCCCGATCGATCGGCAGTCAGATCGGGCGGCAGATTATTCGCGGGGTGATGGGGTCCCTGTTCGGCAAACGCCGTTAGACATCCGGGGGACGCCGACGACCTGTGCGCCGGCGTCACGCTTTGCCCCTGGACCATTCAACCTTGGCGCTGAAAACCCAAGTGCAGGGCTACGAAATCACCGCATCGTCCTGCCCGCCGCCCTTACGCGCGGCGAGGAAACTTCTCACCAGCGGAAACAGCAGAATGAAAATCGTCGTGAGATTGATCCCCAGGGTCAGCGGCCGCTGCCACATGAAACTGATGGAATCGTTGTAAATCAACAACGCCCGCCGCAGGTTGTCTTCCATCAGGCCGCCCAGGATAAAACCCAGCAACAGCGGCGCCATGGGGTAATTCATCAACCTCAGCGCCATGGCGGCAACGCACACCAGCACCATCATCTGGATATCGAAATCGTTGAAGGTGACCAGATAGACCCCCATCAGTGAAAAAAACAGGATCATCGGCACCATGAAATTGCGCGGAATCGCCAGCAGACGGGCGAAATAAGGGATCAGCGGCAGATTGAGAATGAGCAGAAACACATTGCCCAGGTACATCGACATGATGACGCCCCAGAACACCTCCGGGCTGTCCGTAAACATGCGCGGACCGGGTTCGATGCCGTAAGCGATGAGCGCCCCGAGCATCACCGCCGTGGTTCCAGATCCCGGAATCCCCAGACACAGCAACGGCACGAACGAGCCGGAACTGGCGGCGTTGTTGCCGGTTTCCGGCGCGGCCAGTCCACGCAGGCTGCCCTTGCCGAATTTCTTCTGCTCTTCCGGCGGCGCCAGATTGCGCTCCATGCCGTAGGACAAAAACGAACCCAGCGTCGCCCCGGCACCGGGCAGCACGCCGATAAAGAAACCGAGCAGGGAGGAACGGCCGATCGAGGGCAGGATCAGCTTGAACTCTTTTTTCGTCACCTTCAGACTCTTGAAGCCGATCATTTTCGGCTTCAGGCTGTCCGAGGAAGCGTCCTTGGTCAGTACGATCGACAAGGCTTCGGTCAGGGCAAAGGTCGCCATGGCCAGCATCAGGAACTCGATACCGTCGAGCAGTTCCAAGGAGCCGAAGGTGAAACGCTGGACCCCCGAAGTCTGATCGGTGCCGACCGTCGCCAGCATCAGCCCCAGGACAACCATCATCAACGCTTTCAGGACGCTGCCCTTGCCGGAAAAGGCCGACACCGCCGTCAGTCCCAGAATCATCAGGGCGAAATAGTCGGCCGACTGAAAACTGGTCGCCACGCTGGCCAGCATCGGCGCGAAAACCATCAGGAAAACAACCGAAATGGTGCCGCCGGAAAAAGACGAATAAGCGGCGACCGCCAGAGCCTTGCCCGGATAACCCTGGCGCGCCAGGGGATAACCGTCCAGCGCCGTGGCGACCGTGGCCGCCTCCCCCGGAGCATTGATCAGGATTGAAGCCGTGGAGCCCCCGAAAATCGCACCGTAGTAAACCCCGGCCAGCAGCACCATCCCGGTCGTCGGGTCGAGCCCGTAGGTCACGGGAATCATCAGGGCGACCGCGGTGATCGGCCCCAGGCCCGGCAGCATCCCGATCAGGCTGCCCATGAAGCAACCGAACAGAACCATGACGATATTGAGCGGAATCAGAGTTGTGGTGATTCCGGTCAGCATCCCGTTGATCATTCCTTCCCACATCACAAAATCCCCAATTGGTAAAAAATTTCACCCGGCGCGATATACATACCCAGCAACTTCGACATGACGAACCACAGCACGATGACCAGGGGCACGGCGGCCAGCAGCATCGCCCGGAACCTGCGTTCGCCCAGAATGTAGAAACCGGCGATAAGAAACAGGATCGACGCAATAATGAACCCCAGCCATTTCATGACCAGGCCATACACCACCATGAGGACAACCAGTGCGATCGCCTTACGCCATTCCATCCCGGCGGTCACGTCTTTCAGGCTTCGTTTGCCGTCCGGATCGCCGGTCGGCAAAACCAGGATGCCCAGGGACAGAATCGCCCCGACAACCGCCAGGCCGTACGGCATGGTGCGCGAAGTAAATGTCTCCTGCTGGGCGAGAAAGCTTAACGGAATCCGGGTTGCCAGATAACCGTAAGCAAGAGAAAAGAGCAGCAAAAGCAACGCCCCGACTTTTTCCCGTGCCATAACCCCACCTTTCAAAAGCAAAAACACTCCCCCGTGTTCCGGGGGAGTGTTGAGACATATGACTACTGGATGAAACCGAGCTTCCGCATCATAGCGCCGATGTCATTCTCCATCTTTTCAAGGAACGCGGTAAATTCGGCCCCCGGCTTGTACAGATCCTGCCAGCCGCGCTGATTGCGGATCGTCTTCCACTCCGGCGTGTCGTACATGCTCTTCAGGACGTCGCGGAACGCCTGCGCTTTGGCCTCGGGCAGACCCGGAGTGCCGAAAAAGCCGCGCCAGTTGGCGAAACTCATGTCGTAACCCAGTTCCTTGACGGTCGGCACCCCAGGGGCCTGCGGCAGCCGGGCTTCCGAGGTCACGGCGAGAATCCGCACTTCACCCTGTTTGGCCAGGCCGACAGCCTCGCCGAAACCGGTCGACAGCGCCTGGGTATCTCCGGAAAGCAGACCGGCCATGGCTTTGCCGCCGGCATCGTAGGGGACATAAGTCAATTTCAGGGCGTCCCCTCCGGCCGCCTGAACGATCATGGCCGGAACCAGGTGGTCCATACCGCCTTTAACCGAACCGCCGGCGACTTTCACCGAGCGCGGGTCCTTTTTAAAGTCGGCCAGCAGTTGATCCAGGGTCTGGTATTTGGAGTCTTTCGGCACCACCAGGGCGGCATAATCGGCAATCACCGCGGCAATCGGAGTCAGGTCGCGAAAAGACTGTGGAAACACCCCGGTCAGCGAACGAATAATGATCGGTGTCGAGTTCACCAGCATGGTATTCTGCTGGCGTTTGGCCGTGCTGATCAGGTGGTTGAGCGCTTTGCCGCCACCACCGCCGGACATGTTTTCAAACGAGGCTTTTTCGATCAGCCCGCTATCCAGCAAAGCCTTGCCGACGCCCCGCGCCGTACCGTCCCAGCCCCCGCCGGCGCCACCGGGAATAAGGAAATGAATTTCTTCCACCATCGCCGCCGCAAACACCGTATTCACCGGCACGGCAAAAGAGATCACCGCTGCCAGCACCAACAATCTTCCCAACCACAGTTTTTTCATCTCGCTCTCCTCAACAGTCATGGTCCGGCCCTATTACCGGACAAAAATGGAATCCCGTTTCAGCCGCCGAAGATGAGCATATCGTTATTTTTCAACCAGATAAGCCGTTTTCGACGTCTTTCACAGTGACAGCTTAGCGTCTGAATAGAACACTGTAAACAATTGCTCCATAATGGTTTTTTCCGACATTAAAACCATTGTGTTCATAATGTTCATGTCGGCACCGCCGGCCCCTGAAAGGCAAGGAGATGCTGCCGTACTCATTCTTCCTTTGAGAAGTTGCGTTGTTCTTTGCCGCAGTAGGTCCAGAGATAGTTCTTCGGCAGCGGCCCTTTGTTGCGCCCGCCCTGTTCCTGCTGTTCCCAGGCATGAGCGAGAATCCCCACCGCCCGGGAGAGGCAGAACAGGCCCCGCGCCAGCCCCGGAGAGAATCCCAGCTCGGCATAGACCACCGCGGTTGCACCATCGATATTCATCGGGATCAGTTTACCTTTTCGGGCTGTTATGACCGCTTCGACGGCCCGGCCGATATGCGCATAGGCTCCCGTCACCAGCCCCGCGGAAGCTGCCTGGTCGACCTGTTCCAGCAGCCGCGGCGCACGGGGGTCCAGCGGGTGAAAACGATGACCGAACCCGGGCACGAAAAGACCGTCGTCGAGCAACGGCGTTACCGTTCGCTGCGCAGCTTCTTCCACCGGAACTCCGGCATCCAGCTGAGCGTGAATCCGGTGATAAACCTCCATGGCCTGCTCCCCGGCCCCGCCGTGAACATCGCCCAGGACATTCAACGCCGAGGCCATGGCGTTGTTCAGGCCCACGCCGCAGGTGACGGCCATCCGCGCGATTGCGATACTCGGCGCCTGGGGGCCGTGGTCGACGGCCGACATCAAAGCGGCATCAAGCAGCTTTGCGATTGCGGCGGACGGAATCTCTCCGCGCAGCAGCAACCAGATCATCTGGGTGAAACTCAGATTGCCGATCAGCTCTTCAATCGGATAGCCGCGGTAACGGATGACCCCGGGTTCCATTTCAATGATCTCGGTTCGCCACCAGTCACTGACACTTCGGTCCTGTTGATTCGTCATAGCGATATCGCTCCTTCCTTGCGCAACCTTTCGATGTCTTCGGCATTCAGTCCGAGTTCCGTCAGGACGGCGTTATTGTGTTCGCCCAGATGCGGCGGCGGGCTGTCGACCTGCGGGGTCATGCCGTTCAGTTTGAACCCCGGTCGAAAAATGTCCACCGGTCCCACATCTTCAACATGGTCAAAATGTCCGATCATCCCCCGGCTGCGCAAGTGCGGATGATCAAGCGCCTGCGCAAGAGTCAGTACCGGACCGGCGGGGACGCCCGCGGCAGTCAATTCCCCGACCCAAGCCTCGGCCGGCTTGGCGGCCAGGGATTTTTCCAAAATGCGTTTCAGGCTCTTGCGATTCTCCAACCGCGCCTGGCGATCGCTGAAAGACGGGTCGTCAATAAGTTCCGGCCGCCCGACAACCCGGCATAAAGCCGCGAACTGCTCCTGCTTGTTGGCGGCGATGTTCAACAGCCCGTCAGCGGTATCAAAGGTTCCCGAAGGGCTGGCGGTGAAGTTCTCATTCCCCATCGGCAACGGCTCTTTCCCGGCAATCAGGTAATTCGACACGACCCAACCCATGGTCGACAGCATCGCAGCCAGCATCGAAACATCGACGAAAACCGCCTCACGATCCCGGCCGCTGCGCCCGGCCAGCAACGAAGCCACGGCAAAAGCCGCCATCATCCCCCCAATCGTATCGGCGATGGGATAACCGACCCGCAACGGGGCCGACTCCCGGTCCCCGGTGATACTCATGACCCCCGACATGCCCTGAATAATCTGGTCGTAGGCCGGCTGAAACCGCAGCGGACCCGTGGCCCCGAAACCGGAAATCGCACAATAAATCAAAGCGGGCTGAACCAGCTTCAAATCGTCGAAACCCAGGTCCAGCCGATCCATCACGCCGGGGCGGAAGTTCTCCAGCAGGACATCGGCCGTTTTCACCAGCCGTTTAAACACCGCTTTCCCACTTGCGGTTTTCAGATTAAGGGTCAGGGATTTTTTCCCGGCATTCTGCGCCAGAAACGACACCCCCATCTTTTTCCTGCTCAATTCCGGGTCCGCTCCGAGCTGTCTGGCCAGATCCCCGCTGCCGGGAACTTCAACCTTGATCACCTCCGCTCCCATATGGGCCAGCAAATGGCCGCAGTACGGGCCGGAAAGAACATTGGTCAGATCGAGAATTCGGTACTTCCGCAGCGGTGCATAACTTTGAAACATGACAAGATCCTGGATAATTCGGTTAATTCTTCAAAACAGAACTCTTTTCCACTATACAAAACATAAATAATTTTTCAACAATTGAATTGCCCTGAAAAGAATTTAATTCTACAGTACAGAACGCTCGTAATAACAACACCCACGCGGAAGGGAAACAAAATGGCAAACGATCGCGTTGCAGCAGTGGAAAGAGCGCTGAGCATCCTCAATTCTTTCTCCGTGGATAATCCCGCCCAGAGCCTGAAACAACTGGCCGCCGCCACCGGTTTTTACAAAAGCACGATTTTGCGCCTGAGCGCTTCGCTGCTGCGGAACGGCTATCTGGTTCGCGATGCCGCCGGAATTTACCGGCTGGGCCCGGCACTGATCAATCTGGGTGAAATTTCGCGCCGGAATTTTGATATCGGCACAACGGTGCGCCCGGTGCTGGAAGAGTTGCGGGACCGGTTCAACGAATCGACGGCGTTCTACATCCGCAGCGGCAACGAACGGATCTGCCTGTACCGCGCCAATGCCGACCGGGCGATTCATCACCATCTGCAGGAAGGTCAGCGGCTGCCGCTGGAAAAAGGGGCCGCAGGAAGAGTTCTGCTGGCCTATGCCGGCGCGAAGGGAGAACCCTACGCCGGCATTCTCGTCCGCGGGTGGTATGCTTCGCGGGGCGAACGCGACCCCGACGTGGGCTCGGTCGCCGTGCCGTTGCCGGCCTCCGGGGGGGATATTTATGCCGTTCTTGCCATCTCGGGACTGATCTCCCGCTTTGACGACGCACGCTGCGAGGAATTTGCCGCGGCGCTGCAGGAACAAGCGGCGGAACTGTCCACCAGACTGGATAGCGCCGCGCTGGGACGGATTTCAACCGGCGGAGCGGGATCGAGCGCAGACGGCTAACGGCGGAAGACGCAACCGAACAGGTTCCGCCGCACTCATCATTGCGGAGACGGGCAGCATGACCACACCTCATTCGACAAAACACGGCTTTCACTTCAGTCTCCAGTCACGCATGATTTTTCTGGTTTGCCTGCTGGTGCTTTCCCTGACCCTTGTTGCCGGCGCCATCTACACAACGATGATCGACGACGTGCTGGAAGAGCAGATCGGCAAGCGCGCCCTGGAAGTGGCAAAAACGGTGGCCCGGATTCCCCAGGTCAAAGAGCATGTCCAAAAGCCTCAGCCGGACGGCACGCTGCAGAGGCTGGCGGAAATCATCAGGAAGGAAACCGAGGCCGAATTCATCGTCATCGGCAACCACGACAGCATGCGTTTTTCCCACCCCAAGTCGGATCGGCTCGGCCGGCACATGGTCGGCGGAGATAATGCCCCGGCCCTGGAACGGGGCCAGGCCTATATTTCCAAAGCGGTCGGCTCTCTGGGTCCGTCGATTCGCGGCAAATCGCCGATATTAGCCGACGACGGCCGGGTCGTCGGCATTGTTTCGGTCGGCTATCTCATCGAAGACGTCGAGGGAATTGTCCTCGACCATCAATACAAGGTCGGTTTTCTGATCGGTATTCTGATCCTACTCGGCGTGACCGGGGCGATCAGCATTGCCGGCCGTTTCAAAAAAGCCATCTTCGGCCTGGAACCGGAACAAATCGCCCGTCTGTTTACCGAGCGGGCAACGATCATCGAATCGATCCGGGAAGGAATCGTCGCCATAGACCGCAACGCGAACGTGACCGTCGCCAACCATGTCGCGATCAAGAGCCTCAACAGGAAACACAAAGACGAGGTCATCGGCCGGCATATCAGCAAGGTCCTGCCCGGGGCAAAACTCAGCCGGATTCTGACCGGCGGCAGACAACGCATCGACCAGGAACTGAATGTTGGCGAAGCGACCATGATCATCAATACCGTACCGATGCTGGAAAAGGACAAAATCATCGGTGCGGTCGCCAGTTTCCGGCGCAAGGACGAACTGGACATCCTGGCCAAGCAACTGTCGCAGGTGAAGGAATACTCGCAGTTGCTGCGTGCCCAGACCCATGAGTACTCGAACAAACTGCACACCATTGCGGGGCTGATCCAGATCGGGCATGACAAGGAAGCGCTCGAATTGATCGGCCGGGAATCGGCCGGCTACCAAGGGCTGATGGCCTTTCTGGCGAAAGCGGTTCCGCATCCGGTCCTGGCGGCGTTCCTGCTCGGCAAATACAACCATGCCCAGGAACTGCGCATCGATCTGGCTATCGATACCGACAGCCAGCTGATCGATGTGCCGCCGGAACTGAATCGCGAAAAATTGCTGACAATCCTCGGTAATCTGCTGGATAATGCTTTTGACGCCGCCCTTGAAAACGGGCGGGACCCCAGGGTCAGGCTGTCGATGACCGATGTCGGCAAAGATCTGGTTTTTGAAATTGAAGATTCCGGGCAGGGAATCCCACAGGATCTGAACGAAAAAATTTTCGAAAAAGGCTTTTCGACCAAACACAGCGACCGGGGACAAGGCCTCTATCTGGTCAACAAGACTCTCCAGGATCTGCGCGGCCAGATAACCCTGTCCGACAGCGACCTGGGCGGCCTGCTGTTCAGCGTTTTCATTCCCAAACACAAGGCGGAATAAACCATGGAGATAAAAGTCCTGATTGTCGAAGACGACCCCAAGATCGCCGAGATCCATCGGCATTTCACGGAAAAAGTCAAGCCGTTCAGCGTCTGCGGCATCGCCGACACGCTGGCGGACGCCGAAATGATGAACGAACTTTTGCAGCCGGACCTGATCCTGCTGGATCTCCATTTTCCCGAAGGTTCGGGCAGCGAAATTTTATGGAAGATCCGCAACCGCCAGCAGGCGACCGATTTCATCCTGATCACCGCAGCCAAAGAGCTGGAACCGTTACAGGAAGCGATGCGCGGCGGGGTTTTCGATTATATCCTGAAACCGGTCATGTTCCCGCGCTTTAAAGAAGCCCTGGAACGGTTTTACGACCATTGCCTGCGCATGACCCATGACACGACCCTGAACCAGCTCGAAGTTGACCGCCTGTTGCACCCCTACAAGGAAAACGGCCCCGGAGAACCGGAGTGTCCGAAAGGAATCGATCCGCTGACACTCAAAAAAGTCCGCGTGGTTTTCGCCAATCCCCACCCGGCGGGTTACAGCGCCGAAGAAGTGGCTGCGCAAATCGGCGCCAGCCGCACCACGGCTCGCCGCTACCTGGAATATCTGACCGCGTCCGGAGAACTGGTGGCCGAGCTGGTTTACGGTGCGGTCGGACGGCCGGAACGAAAATATTTCCGGCCCGGCTGATCGACGCGCAACGCCGTTTTCCGGCCCGGCACCAAAACCCCGGCCGGAAAAAAACCGCCCGTAAAACAATGCTCCCACCAGCCGTCGAGCCGCGCGGCCGGATGCCATTGTCCCCCCCTAAAGGTCCACGGCCACAGTCCCATCCAGCACCTGCAGAGAGCCCCGAACTCATCCTCCGTGACCATCCTCACCGCTTTTCCGCGGTTCATCACCGCAACGGCATCAACCCGGATGCCGGCAACGGGCCACACCACTCAACAAGCCTGCTGATTTCTCCGGCCGGCGCGAGCCGGTCCCGCTTTCAGTCCGTCTTTCTCCGACAGCTTTGGTTCTATTACGGGGTTCCGCACGAAATCAACCCTTGATGTCCCTGAACATCGCAGCATCAGCGGGAAACCGGGCACAGCCGGACAAATACGGCCGCCGGCAACGGCGAAAAAGCGGCAAAATTAACAAAAATAAATATCCTATGTTAAAATGGATACGTCCTCGTGTCCCACCATGACATCCCGACTGATGACTTTCCAGGCGCTTCCCGGGAAAGGAATACCAATGACGGATCGACCGGCCCTTGACGTCGCCACCTGTACGACGCTTCTCGATTCTGTCGATGCGGTCATCTACGTCGCCGACATGAAAACCCACGAATTGCTGTTCCTCAACCGGAAAGCCCGGGAAACGTCCGGGGGAAGCATCGGTTCGCTTTGCTGGCAAACCCTGCAGGCCGACCGGGAGGGCCCTTGTACGTTCTGCACCAACGACCGCCTGCTTGACGAGGACGGTCAACCGCAAGCGCCTTACGTCTGGGAATTCCGCAACACGCGCAGCGGAGAATGGTGGGAATGCCGGGACCAGGCGATCCGCTGGCATGACGGGCGCCTGGTCAGGCTGGAAATCGCGACCAACATCAGCCGCAGGAAAGCGCAGGAAGACGAGAAAAAGCAGCTCGAAGACCGCTATGTGCAAATTTTCAACAATATGGGCAACGGTGTGGCGGTCTATACCGCGGTCGATGACGGCGCAGATTTTATAATCACCGATTTCAACCGCGCGGCGGAGCGGATCGAGCAGTTGGACAAAACGGACATTCTCGGCCGCAGAGTGACCGAAGTTTTCCCCGGGATTGCCGCCTTCGGTTTATTGGATGTTCTGCGCAGTGTCTGGCGCAACGGACAATCCCGGCAGCACCCCCAGGCGAGCTACAAGGACGAACGGATTCAGGGCTGGAGAGACAATTATGTCTGCAAATTGCCGACCGGTGAAGTGATCGCCATCTATGAAGATGTCACTGCACGGAAGCAGGCCGAGCAGGCCCTCCGGGACCGCGAGGAACGACTCGCCCTGGTTTTTGAAAGCGCCGAACTGGGCTTCTGGGACTGGTTCCCGCAGACCGGAAAAGTCGTCTTCAATCAACACTGGGCGGGGATGCTCGGTTACCGCCTGGACGAACTGCCGCCCCATGTGGATACCTGGTCTAAACTGTTGCATCCGGATGATGTCCCCGGCGTCATCGCCGATCTGAGCGCTCATCTGGAAGGCAAAACACCCATCTACCGTGCCGAGTTCAGAATGCGGACCAAACAGGGCGGGTGGAAATGGATTCTCGATACCGGCAAGGTGACGCAACGCGACGAGAACCGAAAACCCCTGCGGGTCACCGGGATTCATCTGGATGTGAGCGAACGCAAACTCGCCGAGAAAGCCCTGCGGGACAGTGAAGAACGCTATCGCGGTTTTTTTGAGAACTCTCTCGTCGGGGTTTTCATTTCGACGCCGGCAGGACGTTATTTAAAAGTCAACCGGGCCTTTGCCGCCATGTTGGGCTACGACTCGCCCCGGGAAGTGATCGACACGACCACAGACATTGCCCGGCAGCATTACATCAATCCGGCGGACCGCGACCGCTTCCGGCAGCTTCTCCGGGAACACGGTTCCGCAGCTGATTTCATCCACAAATTGAGGCGGAAAAACGGTCATGAACTCTGGCTGATGAGCAATTCGCGCCGGGTGAAAAACGCAGCCGACAACAGCATTGTCTACGAAGGGGTCATCATCGACATCACCGAACAGAAAAAAACGGAAGACGCCTTAAGAAAAAGCGAAGAGAATCTGCTGACCACCTTGAACTCAATTGGCGATGCGGTGATCGCGGTCGATGCCGGACACCGCATCGTGCGGCTCAATCCGGTCGCCGAAAAACTCACCGGATGGACGTCGGACGAGGCCGTCGGGCAAAGACTTGAGCAGGTTTTCCACATCATTAACGCCGCGACCGGGCAAAGGATCGAAACGCCGGTTGCGCAAGTGTTGAAGAGCGGCGAGATCGTCGCTGTTGCGAACCATGCCGTACTGCTCGCCAGAGACGGGGCGGAAGCGCAAATCGCCGATTCGGCCGCGCCGATCAAAGACAGCCGGGGCCGCATTTCCGGTGTCGTCCTGGTCTTCCGCGACGTGACCGAGGAATACCGCATTCGCGATGAACTGTATAAAATGCAACAGATGGAAAGCATCGGCACCCTCGCCGGCGGGATCGCCCACGATTTCAACAATATTCTGGCGGGAATTTTCGGCAACATCGCCCTGGCCAGAGAGTGCTCGGAGCACGGCCATCCGAGCCGGAAATACCTGGATCAGGCCGAAGCAAGCGCGAATCGAGCGAAAAACCTGACCGGCAAGCTGCTGACTTTCGCCAAAGGCGGAGAACCCATCAGGGACCATGTCGGCCTTGCCGAACTGATCGAAGACGTCGCTCGCTTCGATCTCTCCGGCAGCAACGTCAAGCTGCATTTTGATCGTGCGGAGAATCTCTGGGCCGCCGAGATCGACAAGGCCCAGATTCAGCAAGTCATATCCAATCTGGTCATCAACGCCGGCCAGGCCATGCCGAACGGCGGACATTTATATATCGATATCCGAAACCACGCTGTCCCAAACGACATGTCGGCGGACCTCAAACCCGGCAGATACCTCCGGGTTCGCATTAAAGACGAGGGAGAGGGCATTCCGGAAAACAACCTCGCGCGCGTTTTCGAACCCTATTTCAGCACCAGGACGGCAGGACACGGCCTGGGCCTGGCGACAGTCTATTCCATTATTCACCGGCATGAGGGGCAGATCCATATCGACAGCAAACCGGGAGCGGGGACGACCTTTACTTTTTATCTTCCCGCAACCGGCAAAAAGCCCGGAGAATACGAACAGACAGAGCAGGAATTGGAAAAAACCATACTCGCCCGACAAAAAATCCTGCTCATGGACGACGAGGAGACACTGCTCAATTTAACGGCCGAAATGCTGGCGCTGATGGGAGCCGTCACCGACAAGGCGAAAGACGGCCGCGAAGCGCTGGAAAAGTACCGGCAGGCGTTAAGCGATCGCCGACCTTACGATCTGGTGATCATGGATCTGACCATCCCCGGCGGGATGGGAGGAAAGGACGCCGTCAAAGCGTTGTTGCAACTCGATCCGCAGGCAAAAGTCGTCGTTTCCAGCGGCTATACCGACGATCCGATCATGGCGCGCCATACGGAATACGGCTTTAAAAGCGTCATCGTCAAACCTTACAGCTTCAGCGAATTGAAAACGGCGATAGAGAAAGCCCTGGCCCGCTGAGCGGCGGGGAAAAGCCCCCCCGAAGCGGGGAGGCTCATGAATGACTTTACCAGTTCTCGCCCAGCAACTCGAAATGCGCCTGGGGATGGATACAGGCCGGGCACTCTTCCGGTGCGGCTGCGCCGACATGCAGATAGCCGCAATTCCGACAACGCCAGACCACATCCTGTCCGCGCTCGAAGACACGACCGTTTTCAATATTGGCCAGCAGGTCGCGAAAACGCTTTTCGTGCTGTTTTTCCGAGATGGAAATCGCCCTCCAGGCTTCCGCAATAGCGGGAAAACCTTCCTTTTCGGCGACATCTGCGAATTTGGGGTAAAGGTCGCTGTGCTCCTCTTCCTCGCCCATGGCGGCAGCCAACAGGTTTTCAGTCGTGGTTCCCATTTTACCGGCCGGATACATGGCGGTGATCTCCAGATCGCCGCCTTCGAGAAATTTAAAGAACCGCTTGGCGTGCTCTTTTTCGTGGTTGGCGGTTTCCTCAAAGATATGGGAAATCTGCACATAACCTTCTTTTTTGGCGATCGAAGCGAAGTAATTGTAGCGATTGCGTGCTTGCGATTCACCGGCAAAAGATTTCAGCAGGTTTTTTTCCGTTTCCGTTCCCTTGATGCTGGCCATTGCTCTTTCCTCCTTGTTGGTGACTTCATCGGCAGACGAAGAGCCGCTCCGTTGAGAGCGGCTCTGGTTTATAAGCGTAGTAGCCGTTGAATTAACCTTTTATCGGGTCGATGTCAACATCCATCGTTCAGGCGAGATCGAAACGGTCCAGGTTCATGACTTTGTCCCATGCGGCGACAAAGTCGCGCACGAACTTCTCCCGGGAGTCCGCGCAAGCGTAGCTTTCCGCCAGCGCCCGAAGCTGGGAGTTCGCACCGAAAACCAGGTCAATACGACTGCCGGTCCATTTGGCGGCGCCGGTTTTCCGATCGCTGCCCTCGAACACCTCCGCGTCCGCCGTCGGCCTCCAGGCGGTGCCCATGTCAAGCAGGTTGACGAAGAAGTCATTGCTGAGCGTTTCCGGCCGCGCGGTGAAAACGCCGTGCCGCGACCCGCCGTAATTGGCCCCCAGGACGCGCAGGCCGCCGATCAGAACGGTCATCTCCGGAGCGGTCAGGGTCAGCAATTGCGCTTTATCGATCAGCAGCTCCTCGGCTGTGACCGAGAATTTTTTCTGCAGATAGTTGCGGAAGCCGTCGGCAACCGGCTCCAGCACCGCAAACGAATCGACATCGGTTTGTTCCTGCGTGGCATCGGTACGTCCCGGCGCAAAGGGCACGGTAACCTGGACACCGGCATTCTTCGCCGCCTGCTCGACCGCCGCGCAGCCGCCGAGCACGATCAGGTCGGCCAGCGATACCCGTTTGCCGCCCGGTTGCGCAGCGTTGAACTCCTGCCGGATGTTTTCAAAGATCTGCAAAGCCTGCGCCAGCTGCTCCGGCTGATTGACCTCCCAGTCCTTCTGCGGAGCGAGGCGGATGCGCGCGCCGTTGGCCCCCCCGCGCATGTCGGAACCGCGGAACGTGGACGCCGACGCCCAGGCCGTCGAGACCAGCTCGGCGACAGACAGGCCGGAAGCGAGGATTCTGCCTTTGAGGGCGGCGACATCCCGGTCGTCAATCAATTCATGGTCGACGGCGGGAACCGGGTCCTGCCAGATCAGCTCTTCTTCCGGTGCCTCCGGCCCGAGATAGCGGGAGCGCGGACCCATATCACGATGCGTCAGCTTGAACCAAGCCCGGCCGAAAGCCGCGGCGAACTCTTCGGGATTCTCCAGATAGCGCCGCGCGATCGGCTCGTAAACCGGATCAAAACGCAGCGACAGGTCCGCCGTGGTCATCATCGGCCGGTGCTTCTTCGCCGGATCGAAAGCGTCGACCACCATGTCCTCTGCGTCGACATCCTTGGCCAGCCACTGATTTGCGCCGGCCGGACTCTTGACCAGTTCCCACTCGTATTTGAACAGCACTTTCAGGTAGCCCATGTCCCAGGTGGTCGGGTTCGGTTTCCAGGCCCCTTCGATTGCCGCTGGTGATGGTGTCGCCGGCCTTGCCGCTGCCGAAACCGCTTTTCCAGCCCAACCCCTGTTCCTCAAGCGGCGCGGCTTCCGGTTCGGGACCGAGCAGGGAGGCGTCGCCGGCGCCATGACATTTGCCGAAAGTATGTCCGCCGGCGACCAGGGCGACGGTTTCCTCGTCGTTCATCGCCATGCGGGCAAAAGTTTCGCGCACGTCGATTCCCGAAGCGACCGGGTCCGGGTTGCCGTCCGGCCCTTCCGGATTGACGTAGATCAGGCCCATCTGCACCGCGGCCAGCGGATTTTCAAGGTCCCGCTCGCCGGAGTAGCGACTGTGGGGCTTGTCGCTCGTCGCCAGCCATTCTTCTTCAGCCCCCCAGTAGATATCCTTTTCCGGCTCCCAGATATCCTCGCGCCCGCCGGCGAACCCGAAGGTTTTGAAGCCCATCGATTCCAGCGCGCAGTTGCCGGCGAGGATCATCAGATCGGCCCAGGAGATTTTCCGGCCGTATTTCCGTTTGATCGGCCACAGCAGCCGCCGCGCCTTGTCCAGGCTGACATTGTCCGGCCAGCTGTTGAGCGGTGCGAAACGCTGGTTTCCGGTCCCGCCGCCGCCGCGGCCGTCGCCCATGCGATAGGTGCCGGCACTGTGCCAGGCCATGCGGATCATCAGCCCGCCGTAGTGTCCGTAATCCGCCGGCCACCAGTCCTGCGAATCGGTCATCAGGGTGTAAAGATCCTGCTTTACGGCATTGAGGTCGAGGCTTTTGAACTCCTCGGCATAGTTGAAATCCTCATCCATCGGATTGGACAGACTGGAATGCTGGTGCAAAATATCCAGGTTCAGCCGGTTCGGCCACCAGTCCTGATTCGTGGTGCCGCCGCCGGCGACCTGCCTGCTCGTTTTGCCCGTCACCGGGCACTTGCCTGCTTCACTCATAAAGTTGCCTCCTGTCGCTGTCGGAAAGTAATGTTCGTATTGCCTCTGACTTGCTTCTGTTCACACCCGGACGGTTGCGTGCAAAATCGGGGATTCCGTCACGGCGCTCCGAATGGACCGCCGGTTCCGGTTCATCAGCCATAGTATGAAGAGCCATGGAGAGCGACAGCGGCTGTCGCTTTCGTGTTCACGCGCTGTCGCTTCCCGGCGCTTGGTGCCGGTTTATCGGGCATGTCAACCACCGGCAACAAGTTTATCATAATATATTGCTTATAAGAATTTTTCCTACCTGATCCATAAAAAAACTTATTCCGTGCTCAGACACTCCCGGCACACGCCGTAAACAACCACGTTCTTCTTTTTAAACGTGCCGTGGCTATCGACTTCTTCGGGAAGATCGATCCGGTCGATCTGATCCCATTCGAAATCGATTATTTTTTTACACCGCTCACAGATCAAATGGTGATGACGATGATGAGCGACTTCAAAATGGGCCTGACTTTCCGTCGTGCCAACCCGGCTGACCAGCCCCACATCGGAAAAGGTACCGAGGGTTCTGTAAACCGTATCCAACGACAGGGTCGGCATGCGTTCACGTAAGCGCTGATACAGGCCCTCGGCGCTTGGATGGTCATCAGCCGAAACCAGCTCCTTAAAAATTTCAATCCGTTGCGGCGTGACACGCAGGTCTTTGTTGCGGCACGCGGCTTGAAAGGCATCGAGAATCTGTTTTTCGCTTCTGTCCATTGCACCATTCTTAAGTAGGAATTTTTCCTAAAATAAAACAGCAGCCGCCATTTGTCAAGATGGCGGCAACCTACCAGGGCAGTTCTTCGCCGGTGCAGTGCCGGAAGACGCCGCTGGTTTCCAGATTCAACTCGGCTATCCTGGCGGCAAGCCCCTGTGCCGCCTCTTCCGGAGAAATGTTGCCCCCGTAATTCACCATCCGGGTCTTGACATAGCCCGGATGCAACTGGATCACGGCAATCCCGCGACCTTTCAGATCAACGGCCAGAGAACGGCCGCAAGCGTTAACGGCGGCCTTGGCCGCCCGGTAACCGTAATATCCGCCGGAATCGTTGTCGCCGATGGAGCCCATGCGGCTGCTGATATTGGCGATTTTACTCCCCGAGGTCAAATTCGGCAACAAGGCCTCGCAGACCCGTAACGGTGCAAAGGCATTGACTTCCATCTGCCGGCGCAGGGAATCGTAATCGAGAGAGCCGAGCACGTCGTTGTTCAGCAACCCGGCATTGTTGATCAACAGGTCAATTGCAGCACCCTGCAACCGCGCCTGCATGAGATCGACATCCTCTTTGCGGGTGACATCGATCCCGGAAATCACCTGCGCGGCGGCCTGATCCAGTTCAGGCGAGGAAACGCGGCACACTCCGGTCACCCGCCAGCCGCCGTTTTGATAATAACGCGCCAAAGCCAAACCGATTCCGCGGTTGGCCCCGGTAATGACGACATGTCGCATTACAGCCTCCTTTCACCTCGCGGCAGCTTTGCCGTACGGTGTCAATGTTGCTGATAGTGTTGTCATTCCAGTATAGGGCGGCGGCCGGAAAAAAGACAAACCAAGCGGACGGCTTATCATGTCCTGCGGCCACGAAGAGACGGCGCGCAGTCCGAAAACCGCTCTCACACGACAGGGTTCTGATCGCCTTTACCATGCCTGCGGGGGGACCGGTTCATTTTTCCATCGGCTCCGCTGTCGAGGAAGACCGGGACAGGATCAGGATGCCCGCAAAAATGGCGGCCACCCCGATGATGTCCCGCCCGCTCAGCTGTTCGGACAAGACGAAGACGCCCAACAGCGTGGCGGTTAAAGGCTCGGCCAGCGACAGCGTGGCGACATTCCCGACCCGGACGATTTTCAACCCGCGCGCATAAAGCCAATACGACATCATCGCGGTAACGATCCCCAGATGAAGCGCCACCAGGATCCCCCGCGGCTGCAGCAACCAGGCGGAATCGTAGATGAACAAACTCGGCAGCAACAGGACAGCCGCCAGGCAAAACACCACGGCCATGACCGCATCCGGGGATTTATCATCCAGCAACCTTTTGATGCTGACCGTGTACATGGCATAGGAGAAACCGGCGCCCAAAGCCAGAAGAATGCCGTAAACATCGATATTGACCTCCCCTCCAGCCGCCGACAACATGACGCAGCCGAACACGGCGCAAGCGGTGGCGATACACCAGGGCCGGTCCAGCCGTTCCCCACGGCAATAAAAACCCAGCACACCCGCGGCAATCGGCGAACTGCCGATGGCGACCATGGTGCCGACCGCGACCCCGGTTTTGGCCACCGCCGCAAAGAAACAAAGTTGATAGGAGGCCACAAAGAACGCGGAAATAAGCGTCGTGACCAAAGGCCAATGATTTTCCGGCGAAAACTGCCGCCGCACCAGAGCCAGCAACAGCAAGGCCGCCCCACCCACGGCCAGCCGTACGGTTCCGACCGTCATCGAGCTCGCTCCGGCCGGTGCAAATGCCTGAGCGGTGCCCGTGGTTCCCCAGAGTACCGCGGCCGCAAGAATATACAGATTTCCGGAATTATTTTTCCCGTTTGAAAAGTCCATCGTGTGCCTCAAATCGCTTTCAGCCCCGGCCTGCGTTCCCGCAGGACGAGAAAAATTCAACCCCGACCGGTCGGGCGTCCCGTGGATCAACGCCGGCGCCCGGCAACGATCCGGCAATGTTTCCGGAGCCGCCGGCGGGCCGCCCCCGAATCAAGGGCAGGAGATTAACAAAGATACAGACATTTGCCTATCCTTGATATTGACAGCGCCGGGCGATGCGTACATAATGCCCGCTCTCGACAAAAAAATGCATCGCCGGAAATCGTCGAGCAGCAATAAAAAGAGCATAAAGAGCTGAAATTACTTTAAAAAAGAATCTAATCATTGCCGCCCTAGCTCAGCTGGTAGAGCAGTTCACTCGTAATGATCAGGTCGTCGGTTCAAATCCGATGGGCGGCTCCATAATGAAAAGCAGGCGCTTGCTTTATTCCGGCAACCGCCTGCTTTGTTTTTTTTCGCCTGCACTTATAAGTTCGACCCATAAAACGCCTTGACAGTAAATTATGCGCAAGCATAAACTGAATGAACATTCACTCCGCGGAGTTATTCATGACTGAACCGAACAAAAACAAACCGGACGCCATTATTGCTGCAGCACTGGGACTGTTCAGCAAAAATGGGTTTTCGGCACCGATGTCTCAAGTAGCGGCACAAGCCAAAGTCGGCATGGGAAGTATTTACCGTTACTTCAAGGACAAGGACGAACTGATCCACGCCGTTTCGGAACATGTCGAACTGGAACTGCAAAACATCCTGCGGGACCAACTGGACGCCGCGCTGTCGGATCGGCAGCAGTTCATTCAACTGATCGTTTCCCTGATGAAATACCTTGAACACCATCCTCAGGAATTCAATTTTCTTGAGCAATACTATAGTTCCCCTTACAGCATCGACAAAAAAAAAGGCGAAGTTCATCCGCGAAGAAGCCGGCGACCCAACCAGCCCCTTCGTCAATTTTTTCGGCGGCAATCAGCGCGATACGGTTAAAAACCTGCCCCTGCCGGTTCTGATATCCCTGGCTTTCGGTCCGGTCACTTTTTTGCTGCGCGATTCATTTTCCGGTCTCGTCACTCTCGATGAACGGCTGATGCGCCAGATCGCCGAGGCCTGCTGGGATGCGATTAAAGCTTAAACTTTACACCGATGAAGTCGCTGAATTTGCCTGAGTTGACGGAGACGCGGCAGCGTTGGAAAAATTATTACGGCCTCAACGCCGACAACCCGAATAAAGATATTTTACAAATAAATTTATCCCAGCCAGAAACGCCTAGGTCATCATTACCGGAGGACAACCCATGCAAAAGAAAAAAAACGCTCTGCACCGCAGCCATAAAAAGCTGCTGATTTTCATCCTGTTGGCGGGAGTCTTGCTCTTCTGCGGTTGCGATGGGCAGCAGCAGACGGCCGCCCGGCAGGCGGCGCCCCAGGTTTCATTCGTCACGGTAGAGCCGGAGGCCATCACCCTCACCACCGAGCTCCCGGGGCGCACCAGCGCCCGGCGCATGGCCGAGATTCGGCCCCAGGTCAACGGCTTGATCCTGCAGCGGCTGTTTGAAGAAGGATCGAAAGTCGAAGCCGGACAAATCCTGTATCGGATCGACCCGGCGCCCTTCGAGGCCGCTGTCGACAATGCCGCCGCGGCCCTGAGTGCGGCCCGGCAAAACAAGGAACAGACACAGGCGGCGCTGGAAGCCGGACGCGCCGATGTGCTGCAACGACAAGCCGCTCTCGAGCTTGCCGTCTTGAACCGTGAACGTTTTGCGGAAGCCTATAAAAGCCGCGCCGTCTCGACCGCCCAGCGCGATCAGGCGGTGACCGAAGCGAATGTCGCCGAGGCCGCGCTCAAGGCCGCCGAGGCCCAGGTCGTCAGCATCGAGAAAACGATCGCCGCGGCGGAAGCAAATATCCAGCAGGCCCGGGCGGCGCTCAATACGGCGCAGATCAATCTGGGTTACACCAGGGTGACGGCGCCGATCTCCGGCCGGATCGGCAAATCGAATGTCACCGATGGGGCCATCGTCACCGCCTACCAGCAGATGGCGCTCGCCACCATTCAACAGTTCGACCCGATCTATGTCGACGTGCCGCAGTCAACGACCGATCTGCTCAAACTGAAGGCCCGGCTCAACAGCGGACAGCTGCAGCACAGCACCGAGCAGCAACAGGTCCGGCTGATCCAGGAGGACGGCACCCCCTACCCGCTTGACGGCTCCCTGCAGTTCAGCGACATAACCGTCGACGCGACGACCGGGTCGGTCACCTTGCGGGCCCTTTTCCCCAACCCGGACGGCACCCTGCTGCCGAACATGTTCGTCCGCGCCCTGATCATGGAAGGGGTTAATCCCCAGGCCATCCTGGTTCCGCAGCAAGGCGTATCACGCGACGCCAAAGGCAACCCTTACGCCCTGATCGTCGACGCCGGCGACAAGGTCGTGCTCAAGCAGCTGACTCTGGATCGCGCAGTCGGCAACCGGTGGCTGGTGGCGACGGGCCTGACCGCGGGGGACCGTCTGATTGTGGAAGGTCTGGCCATGCTGCGACCGGGCACGACGGTCAGCGCCGTTCCTTTCCGGCCGGACGCCGCAAGCGCCGCGCCGGCCGCAGCCAAGTAACGGAGGAGACTGATGTTATCCAAGTTTTTCCTGGACCGGCCGGTCTTCGCCTGGGTTATCGCCATCGTTATCATGGCCGCCGGCGGCCTGGCCATCTACAACCTGCCGGTCGCCCAGTATCCGCCCATCGCCCCGCCCTCGATATCCATCGAAGCGTTTTTCCCGGGGGCCTCCGGTGAAACGGTGGAAAACACCGTCACCCAGATCATTGAACAGAAGATGACCGGCCTGGACAACATGATCTATCTGTCGGGCAGCAGTTCCTCTTCCGGCGCCTCCCGGATCGAACTCACCTTCGCGCCCGGCACCGATCCCGACATCGCCTGGACCAAGGTCCAGAACAAACTGCAACTGGCCATGGCCAGCCTGCCCGACGGCGTCCAGCGTCAGGGGGTGACGGTAAGCAAATCGACCCGGAACTATCTCATGGTCGTCGGCCTGATCTCGGAAGACGGCAGCATGGACGGTTACGACCTGCGCGATTACGCCCAGTCGAATCTGGAAAAAATTCTGTCGCGGGTGCCCGGCGTCGGCGAGGTCAACAACTTCGGCTCCCAATACGCCATGCGCATCTGGTTCGACCCGGACAAACTGATCAACTACAAACTGACGGTTGCCGAAGTCATTGCGGCGTTACAGACTTACAACGTCGAAGTATCCGCCGGCCAGTTCGGCGGCGCGCCCGCCATGGACGGACAGCGCCTGAACGCCTCCATCATCGTCCAGCATCTGTTGCAGACCCCGGAGGAATTCGCCGCCATCCCCATCCGCACCAATCCGGACGGTTCCACGGTGCGGGTCAAGGACGTCGCCAGTACCGAACTGGGGACCGAACGTTACGACGTCATCGCCGAATTCAACGGCAAACCGTCCGCCGGGATGGCCATCCGCCAGGCGGCCGGGGCCAATGCGCTCAAAGTGGCCGAAGCGGTCAGAGACAAACTGGAGGAGATGAAACCCTATTTCCCCCCGGGCATGAAAGTCATCTACCCCTACGACACCACCCCGTTCACCAGAGTCGCCATTGACGAAGTGGTCAAGACCCTGTTCGAGGCGGTCTTTCTGGTCTTCGTCATCATGTACCTGTTCATGGGAACCTTCCGCGCCACCCTGATCCCGACCATTGCCGTTCCGGTGGTTCTGCTCGGCACCTTTGCCGTCCTGAGCCTGTTCGGTTTCTCCATCAACATGTTGACCATGTTCGCCATGGTTCTGGCCATCGGCCTGCTGGTCGACGATGCCATCGTGGTGGTGGAAAACGTGGAACGGATCATGGCCGAGGAAGGATTGTCGCCGCGCGAAGCCACCGCCAAATCGATGGATCAGATCACCAGCGCCCTGATCGGCATCGGCCTGGTTCTGTCCGCGGTTTTCGGCCCGATGGCTTTCTTTCCGGGCTCGACCGGGGTCATTTACCGGCAATTTTCCGTGACCGTCATCTCCTCCATGCTGCTGTCCGTGGTCGTCGCCCTGATCCTGACGCCCGTGCTGTGCGCGTCGTTCCTCAAGCCGGTTCCGAAAGGCCACCAACCCTCCGACGGCGCCGTCTTTTTCCTGCGGCCCTTCTTCCGCTGGTTCGACCGCATTTTCTTCTTCGCCCGGGACCTGTACGTTAAACTGGTCGGCCAGGTGCTGGCCAAGAAACTCCGCTACCTGCTGGTCTTTGCCGTGATCGTCGTGGCGATGGGCTACCTGTTCCAGCGCATGCCGACCTCCTATCTGCCCGACGAAGACCAGGGTATCCTGTTCGTTCAGGCCACTCTGCCCTCCGGCTCCACCCTGGAGCAGACCCAGAACGTGCTGGAAAAAGTCCGGGCCCACTTTGAACAGAATGAGCCGGACAGCGTCGAATCCATGATGACGGTCGCCGGATTCAGCTTTTCCGGGCAGGGGCAGAACATGGCGCTCTGTTTCGTCAAGCTCAAGGACTGGGACGTGCGCCAGCGGCCCGAACTGAAAGTCGAGGCGATTGCCGGGCGCGCCATGGGCGCTTTTGCGCAAATCAAGGAAGCGATGATTTTCGCTTTCCCGCCGCCGGCCGTCGTCGAACTGGGACAGGCGTCGGGGTTTGACCTGCAGTTGCAGGATCGCGGCGGACTCGGCCATACCCGGCTGATGGCCGCACGCAACCAGCTCCTCGGCATGGCGGCGCAGGACCCGCGTGTGGTCAAGGTGCGGCCGAACGGCATGGAGGATGTGCCCGAATACCGGGTCGATATCGACTGGGACAAGGCCGGTGCCCTGGGCGTTCCGATTTCCTCCATCAATACGACGATTTCGGCGGCTTTCGGCAGCGCCTATGTCAACGACTTCATTCAGGCCGGACGGGTCAAGCGGGTCTACATCCAGGCCGACGCCGCCCACCGGATGCTGCCGGAGGACATCAACAAACTCTATGTCAGAAACAACTCCGGCGGCATGGTGCCCTTTTCGGCCTTCGCTTCCGGCCACTGGACGACCGGGTCGCCCCAGTTGGATCGTTATAACGCCTTTCCCGCCATCAACATCCTCGGCGAACCGGCGCCCGGCTACAGTTCCGGCGAAGCCATGCTGGCGATGGAGGAAATGGTGGCCAAGCTGCCGCAGGGGATCGGCTTCGACTGGACCGGGTTGTCCTATCAGGAACGCATGTCCGGCTCCCAGGCGCCGCTGCTCTATGCGTTTTCCATTTTCGTCATTTTCCTCTGTCTGGCGGCTTTATACGAAAGCTGGCCGATTCCGATCGCGATTCTGCTGTGCCTGCCGCTGGGTGTTATCGGCGGCGTCATCGCATCCGGCATGCGCGGTTTGTCCAACGACGTCTATTTCCAGATCGGCTTGCTGGTCACCCTGGGGCTAACGACCAAAAACGCCATTCTCATCGTTCAGTTCGCCCGGGCGCAGGTCGATGCCGGCGTCGGCCTGGTTGAAGCGACGCTGGAAGCCGCTAAACTTAGGTTACGGCCGATCATCATGACCTCGCTCGCCTTCGGTTTCGGCATTCTGCCGCTGGTGTTGGCCGGCGGGGCCGGATCGGGGGCGCAAAGAGCGATCGGTACGGGCGTTATCGGCGGGACGATCACCTCGACCTTCCTGGTCACCCTGTTCGCTCCGCTGTTCTATGTCATGATCTATCGGGCCATGGGCAAACACAGAAAGAATGTCACCATGAAATATGTCGCAGACAGCAAGCAAGGAGGACAGGCAGATGAATAAACAGTGGTTAGTGCTGCTGATGATTGGGAGCGTCCTCGTGCTGCACGGTTGTTCCCTGGCGCCGCGATATGACCGGCCTGCTGCGCCCGCCCCGGCTGAGTGGCCGCAGGGCGACGCCTACCGGGCCGTACCGGCCGGGGAGGAAAACCCGCTTGCCGTCAAGCTGAAACCCGAAGAGTTTTTCGCCGATGCGCGACTGCACCGGCTCATTCAACTGGCGCGGGAGAACAACCGCGATCTGCGCCTTACCGCCCTGAACGTCGAACGAGCCCGGGCCCTTTACGGTATTCAGCGCGCGGAACTTTTCCCCGCTTTAAATGCGACGGGAGCCGGAGGCAAACAACAGCGTTCCAGCGACCTGCTCTCTCCCGGCGAACCGCGCAGGGTGGAATCATACGCCGTCGATCTGGGCGTCGCCAGTTGGGAAATCGACTTTTTCGGCCGCATCCGCAGCCTCAAGGATCAGGCGCTGGAGTCTTATCTGGCCAGTGCGGAAGCCGAGCGCAGCGCCAGGATCGCATTGACCGCCGAAGTTGCCAGAGTTTATCTGACCCTGGCCGCGGACAGCGAGAACCTGAAGCTTGCCCAGGCAACCTACGACCTGCAACGGGAATATTATGCGCTGATCAAAAAAAGTTACGACATCGGCATCGTCACCGAACTCGACCTGCGGCAGGCGCAGATCCCGGTCGAAACCGCCCGCGGGGAAGTCGCCCGCTATACCCGCCTCAGAGCGCAGGACAAAAACGCTCTCGATCTGCTGGTCGGCGGCATTGCGCCGGAGGAACTGCTGCCCGCGGATTTGAACAGCGTGGCGCCGCCGCGCACGATTTCCGCCGGACTGACCTCGGAAATATTACTCCAGCGTCCCGACATCCTGGCGGCGGAGCATCAACTCAAAGGCGCTTTCGCCGCGATCGGCGCGGCCCGTGCGGCTTTTTTCCCGCGGATCTCCCTGACCACCGCTATCGGCACCGCCAGTGACGACCTTTCCGGGCTGTTCGGTTCCGGAACCGATACCTGGAACTTCAGCCCGCAGATCGTCATGCCGATTTTCGACGCCCGGATCAGGGCGGCATTACGGGTCAGCAAAGCGGAACGTCAAATCATCCTGACGCAGTATGAAAAAGCGATCCAAACCGCATTCAAGGAGGTGGCGGATGCGCTGGCGGTGCAGGGAACCATCGATCAGCAACTGGCGGCTCAAACGGCGCTGGTCGAAGCCGTCAGCGAAACTTATCGCCTTTCCAAAAAACGCTATGAGCGCGGAATCGACAGCTACCTCGGGGTACTGGACGCCCAGCGCTCCCAGTTTTCCGCCGAACAGGGCCTGGTGACCCTGCGCCTGTCCAGGCTCGTCAATCGGGTCACGCTGTATACGGTTTTGGGCGGCGGCGCCTGACGGGAACGGTTACGGAACATCGCGCTGCGCCGCGACAAAAAGGCCACTATCGACAATTTGATAAAAAAGGAGGCGGTGAATGTATCTCATCAGGTACCTGGAGAACTACCATATCATCCGCGTCGCCTTTTTCGGGACTTTTTCCGGTGTCAACGACACCACCCCAATGATGAAAAAGCTGGTTGCGGCCGTGGAAGAGTATGATTGCCCGCGAATTTTTTTTGATATGCGCAACACCCGCATCGCCGCCGGCGCTATAGAGCTTCATCATCTGGGGATAAACGCAGCGATTTTCGGCTTTAAAAGAGAATACAAGGTTGCCGTCCTGTTTTCCGGGGACGAAAAAAAACACCGCCTGGTGGAACAGGTGATGAACGACCGTTCTTACCAGTTTCAAGTATTTGAGAATGAAAATGCCGCTCTCATCTGGCTCAACCGGCAAGCCGCGGCTGATCAGCACAAATGATGTTCCCGGCGATGAAGGTAACGACATTGACAAGGTAGCGGATATGGCAGTGGGTAGAAAAAGCTGGATTCTGTTCGTCATTATCGGACTGGGGTGCGTCGGCGGAATCTATTTCGCCTGGCAATATTACCGGCAATCGGCTGCGCCCGCCGGAATCGTCAGCGGCAACGGCCGCATCGAAGCCGTAGAAATCGATATAGCGACAAAGACCGCCGGACGCCTCAATAAAATATTTGTCGACGAAGGGGATTTCGTTATTGCGGGCCAGTTGCTTGCGGAAATGGATACCGCCACTTTACAGGCCCAATTTAAGGAAGCGAAAGCCGTTTTGCGCCAGGCGGAGATCGCCGTCGACATCGCCCGCAGCCGGATTGATCAACGCAAAAGCGAAAAAGCCGCCGCCCGGGCAGCGATTGCCCAGCACCAGGCTGAACTCGATCTCGCCGGGAAACATCTCGAACGTTCGGAAGATCTGGCCGTCAACAAAATCATCGCCCGGCAAACCCTTGATGATGATCGTGCCGCGGTCCTGTCGCGCCAGGCGATATTACTCGCCGCAGAGGCCAACCTGTCGGCGATCGAAGCGGCGATTTCGACAGCCAGAGCGCAGTTGATCGGTGCCGGATCCGATGTCGAAGCGGCACAGGCAGTCGTGGAACGGATCTCAACCGAGTTGGAAGACGGCCTGCTCAAAGCCACCCGGGACGGCAGGGTTCAGTACCGTATCGTCCAACCGGGCGAAGTCCTTCCCGCCGGGGGAAAAGTTCTGAACCTGATCGATCTCAGCGATGTTTATATGACCTTTTTCCTGGCGACGGAAGCTGCCGGTAAACTGGGTATCGGTGCCGAGGCACGTTTGATTCTCGATGCGGCGCCGCACTACGTGATTCCGGCAAAAATCAGTTTTGTCGCCGATGTCGCGCAATTCACCCCAAAATCGGTTGAAACCGCCAGCGAACGGCAAAAACTGATGTTTCGGGTCAAGGCGCAAATACCATCCGAACTGTTGAAAAAACATATCAGATACGTCAAAACCGGCCTGCCGGGAATGGCTTACGTGCGCCTCGACCCGCAAACCGACTGGCCCGAAACACTCCGCGTCAACCTGCCTGAATAAGGGAGACATGGGCATGTCCCCGCAACACGCAGACTCAATACCGCCGGTTGCCGACCTTGTCGATATCAGCCTGCGTTACGGGAAAACCCGGGCCCTTGACCATATCAATCTGACCATTCCCGCCCGGCGCATGGTCGGCCTGATCGGCCCGGACGGGGTCGGCAAGTCCAGCCTGCTGGCGTTGCTTGCCGGAGCCCGGAGGATCCGGCAGGGGCGCCTCACGGCCCTGGGCGGAGATATGGGCGATCCGAAGCACCGTAAACGGGTCTGCCCGCAGATTGCCTACATGCCCCAGGGTCTGGGGAAAAACCTTTATCCCTCCCTGTCGATCGAGGAGAATCTGCAGTTCTTCGGCCGTCTGTTCGGTCATGGTGCGGCCGAACGCCGCCGGCGTATTGACGAGTTGACCACCGCAACCGGTCTGTATGCTTTTCTGGACCGCCCCGCCGGCCAGTTGTCCGGCGGCATGAAGCAGAAGCTGGGTCTGTGTTGTGCGCTGATTCACGACCCCGAGCTGCTGATTCTCGATGAACCGACGACCGGCGTCGATCCGCTGGCGCGCAACCAGTTCTGGGAACTGATTAAGCGGATTCGTCAGCAGCGCGAGCGGCTCAGCGTCATTGTCGCCACCGCCTACATGGACGAAGCCGAACGCTTCGATTGGCTGGTGGCCATGGAAGACGGCGCAATCCTGGCCACGGGCACGCCACGGGAGTTGCATCAACGCACCAACAGCACGAGCCTGGAAACGGCTTTTATCGCCCTGCTTCCGGAGGAACGCAAGCGGGGGTACCAGCCCGTCACGGTCCCGCCGTTAAGCCAGGGAGATGGGCAGCAAGCGGCGATTGAAGCGCGCGAACTGACCAAGCGTTTCGGCAAGTTTACCGCGGTCGATCACGTCAGTTTCGCCATCCGCCGGGGTGAAATTTTCGGTTTTCTCGGTTCCAACGGCTGTGGGAAAACAACGACGATGAAGATGCTGACCGGCCTGTTGCCCGCCAGTGAGGGCCGTGCCTGGCTGTTCGGTCACGAAGTGGATCCGCGCGATATCTTGACACGGCGGCGGGTCGGGTACATGTCACAGGGTTTTTCCCTGTATCCGGAGCTGAGTGTCCGGCAGAACCTGGTTCTGCATGCCCGCCTGTTCAATGTCCCGGAAACCGACATTCCCCCGCGGGTCGAGGAGATGGTCGCCCGCTTCGGGCTTGAACGGGTTCGCGACGCCCTGCCGGGAAACCTGCCTCTGGGCATACGCCAACGGCTGTCCCTGGCTGTGGCGATGGTTCATAAACCGGAACTGCTGATCCTCGATGAACCGACGTCCGGAGTCGATCCGATCGCCCGGGATAATTTCTGGCGGTTGATGATCGACCTGGCCCGCAAGGATCAGGTCACGATCTTCATCTCAACCCACTTCATGAACGAGGCCGAACGCTGCGACCGGATTTCATTGATGCATGCCGGCCAAGTCCTGGCCAGCGACGCCCCCGTCGAGCTGGTTCGCCAAAGCGGCGCGAACGGTCTCGAGGAGGCCTTCATCAGCTATATCCGGAAGGCGGAGGAGGTGTCAAGCGAGGAGCCGCCGCCCGACGCAAGAGCCATCCCTGTCTCCTCGACCGCCGAAACCTTGCCCCGGTTCACTCTCCGGCGTTATTTCAATCCGCTTCGGGCGCTCAGCTATTCCCTGCGCGAAACGCTGGAACTGGTGCGCGATCCTGTTCGCGGTCTGCTGGCCCTGCTGGGGAATCTGATTTTGATGCTGATCATGGGTTACGGCATCACTCTGGATGTGGAGGACCTCAGTTACGCCGTTCTCGACCGCGATCAAACCTCGCTGAGCCGAGATTACAACCTGAACCTTTCCGGTTCGCGGTATTTTATCGAACACCCGCCGATCACTGATTATCAGCAGCTCGACCGGCGCATGCGCAACGGCGAACTGGCTCTGGCCGTGGAAATTCCGCCGGGATTCGCGCGCGATGTAAAACGCGGCGATGCCGTCGAAATCGGCGCCTGGATTGAAGGGGCCATGCCGCAACGCGCCGAAAGCGTCCAGGGCTATGTGCAGGGGATGCACCAGCAATGGCTCGGTGAAATGGCGAGATACCGGCTCGGCCGGACGATAACCTCCAGTGCCGCGGTTGAAACGCGCTTCCGCTATAATCCGGACGTGAAAAGCCTGCCGGCCATGGTTCCGGCCGTGATCCCACTGCTATTGTTGATGATTCCAGCGATACTGACCACTTTGTCCGTCGTCCGGGAGAAAGAAATGGGGTCGATCATCAACTTCTACGTGACCCCGATCACCCGCAGCGAATTTCTGCTCGGCAAGCAACTGCCGTATATCGTTGTGTCCATGCTGAATTTTCTGCTGATGACCCTGATGGCCGTAACCCTGTTCGGTGTTCCGGTCAAAGGGAGCTTCGCCACTCTCGCTCTCGGTGCTTTTCTCTACAGCATCCTGGCCACCGGTTTCGGCCTGTTTGCCTCGACCTTCACCCGCAGCCAGATCGCGGCGATGTTCATGACCACCATCGGAACCATGCTGCCGGCAATCCAGTTCTGCGGTCTGCTCAACCCGGTTTCTTCGCTGGAAGGCGCCGGGGCGGTGATCGGGCGGATTTATCCGACCACCCATTTTCTCACCATCAGCCGCGGCGTCTTCAGCAAGGCCCTGCACATGTCCGATCTGTATGCCGCGTTCCTGCCGCTGTTGTTCGGGCTTCCCGTGGTCTTCGGCGCCGCGGTTCTGCTGCTGAAAAAACAGGAGAGATGATGCGCACCAAGCTGGCAAATATCTACCGTCTCGGGGTCAAGGAGCTATGGAGTCTGTGGCGCGAGCCGATCATGCTGGTGCTGATCGTCTATGTTTTCACCGTAGCTATCTATATTGCCGCGACCGTCGCTCCCGACTCCCTGCACAAAGCCGCGATCGCCATTGTCGATGAAGACAACTCGCCGCTGTCGCTGCGTATTACCTCGGCGTTTTACCCGCCGCGGTTCATGACCCCCGACACCATCCCCCTGTCCGCAGTCGATCCGGGCATGGATGCGGGCCGATATACGTTCGTTCTGGATATCCCGCCGAACTTCCAGCGCGATGTGCTGGACGGACAATCACCGGCGGTACAGCTCAACGTCGATGCCACGCGCATAAGCCAGGCCTTCAGCGGCAGCGGCTACATCCAGCAGATGATCCTTGACGAAGTCAATACGTTCGCCCAGCGGTATAAAGGAAATCCGGCCGCGCCGGTCAGCCTGGTCATGCGCGCGCGTTTCAACCCCAACCTGACCCAGGCATGGTTCGGCTCGGTTATGGAAATCATCAATTCGGTCACCATGTTGTCGATTATTCTGACCGGAGCGGCCCTGATTCGCGAACGCGAACACGGGACCCTAGAACATCTGCTGGTCATGCCGGTCACGCCCGGGGAAATCATGCTGTCCAAAGTCTGGTCCATGGGCCTGGTGGTGCTGCTGGCAACCGTGATTTCCCTGACGACCGTTGTCCGGGGAGTGCTGCAGGTGCCGATCGAAGGTTCGGTGGGGCTGTTTCTTGCCTGCGTCGCGCTGCATCTGTTCGCCACCACTTCGATGGGAATTTTCATGGCCACCATGGCCCGGTCGATGCCCCAGTTCGGCCTGCTGACGATCCTTGTGCTGCTGCCGCTGCAGATGCTTTCGGGCGGGACCACCCCCCGCGAGAGTATGCCGGAATTCGTCCAGAACGTGATGCTGGCCGCGCCGACCACACATTTCGTTGCTGCGGCGCAGGCCATCCTCTATCGCGGGGCCGGTATCGAAGCCGTGTGGCGACAGTGCCTGTTGCTCACGGTTATCGGCTCGGTGCTGTTTTTCTTCGCACTGGCACGTTTTCGCAAAGCACTGGCGCTCTCGGCATGATGGTTCAACGGCAGTGAATGGGACGGGACCGTTTTTTCACTTTTTTATAACGACATCAACCCAGGGAGTTTGCGATGCCGGTTGAGATCAGATCTTTTTTCCTATCCCTTATGGCAACTTTCGTCATTTTATCGACGGGGACATCGGCGTTCGCCGAACTCGTCCCGCTGCTTTCCCTGACTCCGGGCGCGGCCCGGGCGGGCCGGCCCCTCGAATTCCGGATTTATTTTCACAACGAAGCGGCTGAACCCACGCTGGCGATTATCCCCCGGCAGGTGCAGGTCCTGCTCACCGGCAAGGACGGCTCCAGCCGGCAACTCAGTGCGTTCAGCGACAGCGAAGAAACCATGACCGAGTTGCCGCCCAACGGCTTCCGTAAAAAAACCTATATTCTGGCCCTGCCCGCAGACCTGTACGGCACCCTGCAGTACAAGATTGCCGGTTATCCGAACTGCGCAGGCTTGTTGGCCATCGAGGCACCGCAACAGCTCCGGACGGGCGGCGTTACGGACTCTTTAATGACTCCGGCCCCCAAGCCGGAAGTGAGCCGCAAGAGCATGGCAACCCTTTATCAGACTTACGCGGCTAATTTTTCCGCCTATCAACCGACCTATTTTCTGTTCGGGACCGATCCGGAAAAAAGCAAATTTCAAATCAGCTTCAAATACCGGCTGTTTAATCCCGGCGGTTCCCTGAGCCGGAGATATCCCTGGATCGAAGGCTTTCATTTCGGCTATACCCAGACCTCCTTCTGGGATCTCGATTCCGACTCCGCTCCCTTCGAGGACACCAGCTACAAGCCGGAGCTGTTTTATCAGACCGACAACCTGCCCTTCAGACCATCCTGGATGGAGGGCCTCTCCGTACAGTTGGGCGCCCAGCACGAGTCCAACGGTCGGGAGGAAGAGCTGTCCCGCAGCACGAATTATTTCTATGTCAGGCCGGAATTTGTCTTTTATCATCGGCCGTTGCAATTGGGCCTGGTCCTCAGTCCGCGCCTGTTTACCTATTTCAACAACAACAACAGCACAAATCCAGATTTTGCCGATTACCGCGGGCATGTCGAACTGCTTGCGGGGTTCGGCCGGGCCAACAGTCTGACAGTGCTGACCAGCACCCGTTTCGCCGAGGAAGGAACGTCATTTCAAGCGGACTTAAGCTTTCCGATTCACCGCCTGCTGCGGGACAATCTCGACCTTTATTTTCACATTCAATACAGCAACGCCCTGGCGGAAAGCCTGATCCGTTACCGGGACCGGGTTGAAGCGGTCAGAATCGGTTTTTCCCTGGTCCGCTGAACGGCTGCGCCGGGCTGTTCAGCAACGCTCCGATCCGGCATTTCCGGTGGCGGTTTTTGAAAACACTGCACATCCGCTGTTATTTTTGTTAGAATCCGAAACTTATGATCGACAAGAAAAGGTTTTTCTTTCGCTCGACCGTCTGCAGAATGAAAGGAGGATCAACTTGAAGATTCAGGTAGTGTACAAAAACGGCAAGGAGGATCTGGTGGAGCAGAAGTTTCTCGACATCCTCCTCCACCTTGGTGAAATTCAGGAGTTCCGGCGCTGCGATCACTGGGTCAATGTAACGGAAGATCCGATCCGCTCACCGGCTCAGGAAGATTTTTTCGGGGTAGATCGCCGTTCCCATCCACCGACGGACTTAACTTCCGTTTTTGCCGAATAAACAGTCCCGCAAAAGCTTCTCAGCATACTGAACACCGGAGTGAACCCTGTGCCGGGTCCGCTCCGGTGTTGTTTTTATTCAAGCAGATTCCGTTTTTCACCATCGGCCGCGTCCTGCGGCAGCGGCCAGTTGAAATCGGGGACGGAAGAAAACTTCCGCCGGCCGCTGAAAAGGTTCCGTCCGGAACGCACCAGCCATTTAACGCCGCGCCAGATTTTCGGCAGCAGCCAGACCAGCAAGAGCATAAACAGAATGATAAAGCCGATAAAAAACCACGGATAGTGCAATGCCGTCCAGAGTCCGGCGATCACCAGGACATCTTCGGCCAGGGAGGCGAACCAGTTGGAGAAAGGTTCGGGCGAAGCATTGATCAGCACCCGTGAACCGGCTTTTGTCGCATGCGTACCGGCAGCCAGCCCGCCACCGACAATGGCCGCCGCCAGAGCAATGGCCGGGTTGACTTCCCCCACTGCCGCGGCCGCCAAGGCCGCCCCCGCCGGGATCCGCACGAACGTGTGCAACACATCCCAGGAATTGTCGACCCCCGGAACTTTATCGGCGCCGAACTCGATCAGGTACATGATTCCGGCCGCAAACAGCACCAACGGATGCGTCAGGATCTGTAAATCGGCGGGCAACACCATATTGCCGCCGGCTCCCAGCAGGCCCAGCACCAGAATCGCGGCGTAAAGGTTGATGCCGCTGGCCCAGGCGACCCCCATGGTCAGCGCGATGACCGAAGCGATGTGATCAAGCTGTTCCATATTTCCCCCGAAGTGAAAATTCGATCTTTTATGGCAGCAGAATGCTGAAAAAGTCCCCTCCGGGGCTTTTTCAACACCGCCAGCCGAAAATGCCCCTGTCGTCTTGCCCACAGGATCAAGCAGTTAATAAAGTTCTCCAAGATTTTGGTCGCCCGTCCCTCGACTCCACAGGCGTTTTTTCAACCGCCTGCCGGTGCCGCATCATGGATGCCGTTGTTTTAAACATGGTTGAGCAGTTTCAACTCCTGCGGATGCGGATGCAGATAAACCTGCCGCTGCAGATAACTCTGTCCGTACTTTCTGACATAATGGTTCAACAACGTGATCGGCACGATCAAAGGAACCAGACCGTTGCGGTAATTGTCAATCAGTTCGTGCAGTTCCCGCTTCTCATCGGGGCTCAGGTCACGTTTGAAATAGCCGCCGACATGCTGCAGGACATTGATCTGTTTTTTTACCGTCGTTTTCAATTTCAGGGCTTTCAGCAGCAGTGCCCGGTATTCATCCAGCACGACCTCGCAAGGCTGTTGTTTGCCGGCGGCAACCAGGCGTCCCATGTCCCGGTAAATTTTTTCGCTCCGGGACAGAATCAACAGCTTATGACGGGTATGAAAATCGATGAGTCCGGCAAGCGAGCGTTTTTCCTCCAGCATGCTCCGAAAGCGTTGCAGGGTGAAAATCGCGGCGATGAAGTTTTCCCGCAGCCGGGGATCGTGCAAGCGCCCTTCGTCCTCGACCGGCAGCAGCGGAAACGTTTCCATGAAAATGCGGGCGAACACCCCGACCCCGGTTCTTCGCGGCACCCCGTTACGATCATACAGTTTGATCCGCTCCATCCCGCTGCTGGGCGACTTCGCTTTAAACACAAAGCCGTCGAGATGCCGCTGCGCCAGCTGTTTGACCCGTTCACGAGCCCAGGCTTCCATCCGGGCCGTGATATCTTCACCGCTTTTCGCAAACACCAGACGCACCTGATTCGCTTCGTTTTCGACCAGGCGTAAAGTGTCCCTCGGCGTCGGCAAACCGACCTCGACCTCCGGGCATACCGGGATGAATTCCGCGTATTCGCCGAGCACTTCGGCAACGTAGGGGTTGAATTTATGGCCCCCGTCATAGCGCACTTTTTCACCCAACAGGCAGGAACTGACTCCAAGACGGATTTTGCCGTCATTCATGTTTTGCACCTCCCGTCCGCTCAAGTTTATCAAAACGTCCGCCAAAAGAACATGTTATGATGGCTGCAGGTCAAACCGCAACAGCCATCGGGAGGATTATCGTGACCCGGGAAAAAACAGCGGCAACCCCTGCCCGCGTCTTCGTCGCCGGAGCGAGCGGCTACATCGGCGGGCGCCTGGTACCGAGGCTGCTCGCCGCCGGCTGCCGGGTCAGGGTGCTGGCCCGCGCCCCGGAAAAACTGAGCGACCGCCCCTGGGCCAAACATCCGGAGCTGGAGATCGTCCGCGGCGACATGCTCGACAAAACCGGCACCCTCGCCGCCGTCAGCGGCTGTACGGCAGCCTATTACCTGGTTCATTCGATGAACCCAAAAGTCAGGAATTTTGCCCGAACGGATCGTATTGCAGCCGAAAATATGGTCGCGGCCGCCGCCGCAGCCGATCTGGAACAGATTATCTACCTGGGCGGTCTGGGCGAGGGAGAAGACAAGCTCAGTCATCACCTGCAGTCCCGCAGCGAGGTCGGGGCAATTCTGCGCCGGGGAAAGGTCCCCGTCACCATTTTAAGGGCGGCGATGATTATCGGCTCCGGCAGCGCTTCTTTTGAAATCCTGCGTTATCTCGTCGAGCGCCTGCCGGTCATGATCACCCCGCGCTGGATCGACACCCCCTGCCAGCCCATCGGTATCCGCAACGTCCTGTTTTATCTGAGCGGCTGTCTGCTGAATGCGAAAACCATCGGGCAGACATTCGACATCGGCCAGCCGGACGTCACCGATTACCGCACGCTGATGGAAATCTACGCCGAGGAAGCCGGTCTGCCCCGTCGCCGGATTATCCCCGTTCCGGTCCTGACTCCGCGACTCAGTTCATACTGGATTCATCTGGTCACGCCCGTACCGGCGGCGATCGCCCGGCCGCTTGCCGAAGGGCTGGGCAACCCGGTGGTGTGCTGCGACTACAGCATCCGTGACATCCTGCCCCAGGAACTGTTCAGCGCCCGGAAAGCCGTCCGCCTGGCGCTGGAACGCACCCGGCAGCAGGAAGTGGAAACCTCCTGGACCGATTCCGGCGCCATTCAACCGGCGGAATGGAGCATCCCGGGGGATCCTCATTGGGCCGGCGGCAGCGCCTACACCGATGCGCGGCGGGTGATCATTGATGCGACGCCGGAAAAAGTCTGGCCGGCAGTGCAATCGATCGGGGGCGAAGCGGGCTACTATTACGCCGACTGGTTGTGGCGAATCCGTGGCCTGATCGATCGCTGTTGCGGCGGGGTCGGGCTCGGCCGCGGCCGGCGCAGCGCCAAAGAGCTTTTCCCCGGCGACGCCCTCGATTTCTGGCGTGTCGTCAACGTCAGCAACCCGGAGCTGCTGATGCTTTCCGCGGAGATGAAACTTCCCGGCCGGGCGGTGCTGGTTTTCCGTTTAATCCCCCGGGAGAACGGACGGACGGAGTTGCGGCAGATCGCGCGCTTTTTACCGAAAGGGCTGTCCGGCATCCTCTACTGGTATGCGGTCATGCCCTTTCATCACTACGTTTTCAACGGTATGTTGCGGGGGATTGCCGCGGCGGCGGGGAACCCGGTTATTCGCGGACCGGAACGCTTCAACGCCTGAAGCAAACGATTCAGCTCGCGTCCTCGATCCGGTCGGATGGTGCAAAGAAAACGCCGACAATCTCCTTGAACTCGGCATCCACCTGCTGAATCGCCGGGGCGATGCCGACCGGCGACAGACCGCTTTCCCGCCAGGCCTCCAGCTGCAATCCGGGAACTTCGTTCACCAGCAGAATCTCATCGCTGCAGGCATGGGCAAACATGTCGGCAATATGGACGATACAGGCTTCCAGCGGATAACCCGCCAGCCGCGGGGAATGATGATGCCCGATCATACGCTTCAAAGCCGGAGAAAGCCGCCACTTTTCAGCCAGCAATTTACCGACGATACTGTGATCGGTGTTGAGCTGCGTCTGCTCCGCCCGGTACATGGGCAACCGTCGCCGCCGCGCGGTATCCACCGCAGACGCGTATTGCAGCGGCATCCGTTCAAGCATCACCAGGCGACCGATATCATGCAGCAGGCCGCCGGTGAAATATTTTTCCGGTTCCCGCTCTCCCAGTTGTCCGGCAAGCACCCGGGCAAACAGCCCGCACCGGATGGAGTGCGCCCAGAAGGACTCCATGTCCAACCGGTCCGGGGAGATATTGCGGAATTTTTTCAGGACGCTGATGCCGAGCGCCAGCGTACTCAGTTCATTCGTGCCCAGCAACGACACCGCCCGCGACACGGAATCGATCTTGCCGGAAAAGCCGTACATCGGGCTGTTGACCAGGCGCAACAGCCGCACGGTCAGGCTGGCATCCTTACTGATCACGTTGGCCAGTTGGGCGGAAGACGTATCCGGCAGCTTGAGCAACTCGACAATGCGGGCATAAACGCTCGGCAGTGAAACCAGATCCACGTCCCCCTTCAACAGCTGCGCCATGCTCACAGGCGGTGGCGGCTCAACTGCGGCGGAAGATTCCGCCTCCGGCAACAAATCCGCGCCCCGGCCGGCTTGCGCCTTGCGCACCAGACGTTGCGTCAGGTGCCGCAAAAGCGTTGTCAGCGGCTCCTGCTCCAGGTCGTTCAGGACCAGACGTCCGGTCAGGTAATCCCGCGCCCGGGCCTGAGCAACGGCCATCCCGGCCTGCCGGTGGTGATATTCCTCGCCGAGGCTGGATTCATCGACCCGGGCTTCAATCACGCCCCAAGACTTGAGCAACGGTAGTTGATCGGCCTCGATCGTCACTCCCGCGGCCAGGACAAAACGCCCGGCTGGAGTCCGCAAATCCTCGGACAGAACCATCCCGGCAATCAGATCGTCGATATGTACGAGCGCCACAAACACCTTCCTTGACAACAGTTCACGCCGCGGGCAAAGCCTGCGGATTATAATAAATATTAATAAACGAAACAACCGCCTTTTGCCCGGCTCCGGCGCAACGGAAAACGAAAAAACAACTGCACCGGAGCGGCGTTGTTGCTACACTGTAAACGGAATACGACCGGGACCGGACAACGTGAAATTCACTTGGACATTCAGCCCTAAACGGGGCAACCTGATCGCCCTGCTGGTGGTTGCCGTCTTTATCGGCCTGCTCACCGGCACGCTGGCTGTCGCTTTTCGTTACCTGCTGTTGCTGACCACCGACCTTTTCTGGCCCGATCCCCATCACCTGCTGAACGTCAACCATGACTATCCCTGGTATCTGGTGCTGCTGATGCCCGCCGCCGGCGGACTGCTCATCGGACCTGCCGTGACCAGATTTTCTCCGGAAGCGCGCGGCGCCGGAGTGCCCGAAGTCATCGAAGCCGTCGTCAACCGCGAAGGGACGATCCGCCATCGCACCGCGTTTTTCAAAACGCTCTTCACCGCGCTTTCGATCGGCTGCGGCGCTTCGGTCGGGCGCGAGGGCCCGGTCGTCCATATCGGCTCTTCCGTGGGGTCGTCCATCGCCCAGTTCCTCCGCCTCCCGGCGGAATGGAAAAGGGTTTTTCTGGCCTGCGGCGCGGCCGCCGGAATTGCCGCGACCTTTAACGCCCCCATGGCCGGAATGCTGTTTGCCGCGGAAATCATCCTCGTCGATTTCCAGGTCAGCTACTTAAGCCATATCGCCATCTCAGCGGTTACCGCCACGGTCATATCCCACCATTTCCTCGGCAGTTTACCGACTTTTCAGGTCCCGTCCTTCGAACTGGTGAGCTACGCCGAACTGCCGCTTTACGCTCTGTTGGGTCTGACCGCCGGGCTGCTGTCGATCCTTTTCATTCGCGCCGTCTCTCTGGCGGAAGATCTCTTCAACCGTCTCGGGGTACCGCCGACTTTACGACCGGCAGTGGCCGGGCTGCTGATCGGTGCGATCGCCATCCATTGGCCTCATGTTCTCGGCGTCGGTTATGAATCGATCAACCTGACGCTGACCGCGAGCATGACATGCGGACTGATGCTGCTGGTGCTGATGCTGAAACTCCTGGCCACGGCAAGTTGCCTGGGCGCCGGGTTCTCCGGCGGAATTTTTGCTCCGTCGCTGGTTCTGGGGGCGCTGCTCGGCGGTGCTTACGGCGTTCTGTCGGCGCACCTGTTCAGCGGCTCCGTCGCCACCAGCGCCGCTTACAGCCTCGTCGGCATGGGCGCGGTGGTTGCCGGCACCACCCTGGCACCGATCACGGCCATTTTTACCATCTTCGAATTGACCTATAATTTCGATATCATCCTGCCCCTGATGACCTGCTGCATCACCAGTCTGGTAACGGTGCAGAAATTTTACGGCTACTCGATCTACGAAACCAAGCTGCTGCGCAAAGGCATCCGCATGATCCGGGGTCGCGACGTCAACCTGTTGCGCTCCATGCAGGTCGGCGATTACATGGCCACCGACTTTGAAAGCATCCGCCATGACATGCGCCTGGGCGAACTGCTGGAAAAAGCCGAGAACAGCCCCTATCCCCATTTTCCTGTGCTTGACAACCAGGAGCGCTTGGTCGGCTTTCTGTCAATGAGCGATCTGAAAGGTTTTCTCGCCGAAATCGGGGCCTTGAGCGAACTGATCGTCGCCTCGGAAATCATGAGCCAACGCGTTATCATTGTCAGGCCGGGCGATAATTTCGAAACCGCGTTCGAGATCTTTGAAGGCAAACAGATTTCGACGCTGCCGGTGGTCCGGGAAAAGGACCGGAAACTGCTGGGCATCCTGAAAAAAAGCGATCTGCTCTTAACTTATAATCAAAAAATTCTTAAGATGAATATCACCTGAACCGGCAGGCAGATAGCGGTCAACAAAAGCGCCGGCACGTTGTTTTCTGTTCCAGGGGGAGTTATGCGTAAACCGGCAACCAGAGAAGAGCAGCTTGAACGGCAACTGACTGCGGCACAGCAGCGCATCCGCGAACTTGAAGATGCCATGCATCCGCTCCGGCACAAGGACAAACTGCAATACCGCATTCAGGACAGCCTGCTGGAAGATATCAGCAATCTCGTCTCCCTGATCAACAGCACCGACAACCTGGTCTGGTTTCTGGATCACAACAAACGTCTCCTGCTGGCCAATGAAGCGATGGTGGCCACCTTTAAAAAAACGCGCGGCGTCGACATCGAAATCGGAATGTCGGCCGCCGACTTCCTGCCCGCGGCTCAGGCCGATCATTACAACCGCATTTTCGCCGCGGCCCTGAAGGGCAAGACCCTACGCCTCCGTCACGTCGCCGATACCGACCGGAAATACAGCGCCACCATTCAACCGGTCAAAAAAGATGACAACATTATCGGCGTGTCGGTTTTCGCCCAGGATATGACCCTGACCCATCAGTTGCAGGACAAACTGCGCCGGTTCGAACAAATTATCGCCTCCACCCCCGACCTGGTCGCCCTGATCGATAAAGATTACCGTTACTGCAGCGCCAACGATGCCTACCTGACCGCTTTTGAAACAACTGAGAATAACCTGCTCGGCAGGCATATTAAAGAGATATTGGGCGCCGGGCATTTCGATGAACTCTCAGCCCCGCAATTGGAAAAGGCGTTTTCCGGCGAACTGGCCAGATTTGAAGCCTGGGTGAGCTTGCCGGCCCATGGACGCCGCTTCATGTCGGTGGCCTATCATCCTTTGCAGGAACAGAGTTCGCACCCCGATTATGTCGTGATCAACGCCCATGACATCACCGCTTTGCGTCAGGCGGAAGAAGACCGGCAACGGATTTTCGAGGTTTCCCTCGATATGCTGGCCATACTCGATCTGGACGGGACGTTTAAAGAATTGAACCCGGCCTGGCAGAAAACTCTGGGCTGGAGCGCGGCGGAACTGAAAGACCAATCCTGGCTTGACCTGGTCATCCCGGCCGACCGCGAACAGAGCGTTGTCGTCGGCAAACGGCTTGCACAGGGCGAAAGTGTCGTCGCCTTTGAAAACCGCTATTCGTGTCAAGACGGTTCATTCAAGTGGCTGTCCTGGAGTTCTTTCACGGATCGGAAACAGCAGCGTATTTTTGCCGCCGTCCGGGATATCACCAACCGGCGGCGATTGGAAGACGAACTGCGGAAACTGGCCACCACGGATTCGCTGACCGGCGCGAGCAATCGCCGCCATTTCATCGAATGTGCCGAAGCCGAACTCAAACGCAGTAAACGTTACGGCTCGCAAATGGCTGTTTTTATGCTCGATATCGATCACTTTAAGGTAATTAACGACACCCACGGCCACAATAGCGGCGATGAAGTCCTGAAACGCCTGGTCGACTGCTGCCGGCAGGAATTACGCGGCAGCGATATTTTCGGCCGTTTCGGCGGGGAGGAATTCGCGGCGGTTCTGGTTGAAACGAATCAGTCGGACGCGCAGCGCACATGTGAACGGCTCCGGCGACAAATCGCCGGATTAAGGGTATCTCCCGCGGCGGATCGGATCAGCATCACGGCCAGCATCGGGCTGACCATGCACATGGCCGGCGATATTTCCATCGATTCCCTGCTGAAACGCGCAGATGCCGCGCTGTACCAGGCCAAGAAAACCGGCCGCAACCGGGTTGTCTGCTATTGATCAGGCCGCGCTTTCGGTGACGTTTTCCGCGGCAACCGGCTGCAGGTTCCAGATCTCGGCATTATATTCCTGCATGGTCCGGTCGGTCGAAAACTTGCCGCTCGCCGCCGTATTGAGAATGCTCTTGCGGGTCCATTCATCGCGTTCCCGATACGCCTGGGCGACTTCATCCTGAACCCGGCGGTAAGCGGCAAAATCCGCCGCCACCAGCCAGGGGTCCTGCGGGTTGAAAATGGCCGCAATAAGCGGATCGAAAATCCCCGTTTCAAACTGATTGAAATGCCCGCTGCGCAGCAGTTGCATGACCGCCGACAGCTCCGGATCGCCGGAGATAACGGCGGCCGGATCGTAATTGCGCCGGCGTTCCGCCACCTCCTCCGCGGTCAGTCCGAAAAGAAAGAAGTTCTCCGCACCGACCTCCTCGCGAATCTCGATATTGGCCCCGTCGAGGGTGCCGATCGTCAGCGCTCCGTTCATCATGAATTTCATGTTTCCGGTACCGGAGGCCTCTTTGCCGGCGGTTGAAATCTGCTCCGACAGGTCCGCTCCCGGACAAATCATTTCCATGGCGGAAACGCGGTAGTTCGGCAGAAACGCGACTTTCAGCAAATCGCCGACCTGGGGGTCATGGTTGATCACCGTGGCCACATTGTTGACCAGTTTGATGATCAGCTTCGCCATGGCATAACCGGGAGCGGCCTTCCCTCCGATCAATACCGCCCGCGGCGTCCAGTTCGCCGTATCGCCGCGTTTGATCCGATCGTAAAGATGAATGACATGAAGAATATTCAGCAACTGGCGCTTGTATTCATGAATCCTTTTAACCTGGACGTCGAACAGTGCATCGAGGGGAAAAGCGATCCCGCATTCGGCTTTGACATACTCGGCCAGCCGCCTTTTGTTATCCTGCTTCACCTGTCGCCACTGGGTGCGAAACTCAGGATCATCGACATGATCGCGCAACCGGCTCAACTGCGGCAGGTCGGTAATCCAGCCGTCGCCGATGCGGCTGTTGACCAAAGCGCTCAACTCCGGATTGGCATGCGCCAGCCAGCGCCGCTGGGTGACGCCATTGGTCTTGTTGTTGAATTTTTCCGGCCAGAGTTCATAAAAGTCGCGGAACAATCCCTGCTGCAGCAGCTGCGAGTGCAATTCCGCCACCCCGTTGACCGAAAAGCTGCCGACGATCGCCAGGTAGGCCATCCTCACCTGAGGTTCGTCCCCTTCCTCGATCAGCGACATGCGCCGCTGGCGCTCCATGTCCCCCGGCCAGCGTTGGGCCACCAGTTTCAGGAACCGGGCGTTGATCTCGTAAATGATCTCCAGCAACCGCGGCAACAGCTGTTGGAACATCCTCACCGGCCAGCGTTCCAGCGCCTCCGGCAGCAGCGTGTGATTCGTGTAGGCCATGGTGTTGTGCGTGATCTCCCAGGCCTCGTCCCAACCCAAGCCGCGGACGTCCATCAGCAGCCGCATCAATTCGGCGACGGCGCAACTGGGATGAGTGTCGTTGAGTTGAAAGCAGTTTTTCTCTTTGAAACCGGAAAAGTCCGTGCCCTTGGTCATCACCCACTTGTCCAGCACGTCCTGCAGGCTGGCCGAAGCCAGGAAATACTGCTGGCACAATCGCAGTTCCTTGCCGTTTTCGCTGGCATCGTTGGGATACAGGACCATGGTGATTTTTTCCGCGTCGTTTTTTCCCGCCACCGAACCGGTATAGTCGCCGGCGTTGAATTCACCCAGGTCGAATTCCTCCGTGGCGACGGCCTTCCACAGCCGCAGGGTATTGACCGTACCGTTCTGATACCCGGTATCGGCAGGTCGTAAGGGATGGCGTAGACATTGTTGGTATCGACCCAGCGCACCCGCCGCCGGCCGGAAGCATCTTCATAGACTTCGCTGCGGCCGCCGAACTTCACCCGCTGCCGATACTCCGGGCGCTTGATCTCCCAGCAGTTGTCGGCCGCCAGCCAGTGATCCGGCTCTTCGACCTGATAGCCGTCAACGATATGCTGACGGAACATACCGTATTCGTAACGGATGCCGTACCCCTGCACCGGCAGTTGCAAGGTCGCGCAACTGTCGAGAAAACAGGCCGCCAGGCGACCCAGACCGCCGTTGCCGAGGCCGGCATCCGGCTCGATGTCCTCGATCTCTTCCATTTCCAGGCACAGCTCCGACAGGGCTTTGACCAGTTCTCCTTCGATGCCCAGATTGAGCACCGAATTCCCCAGCGTGCGTCCCATGAGGAATTCCAGCGACAGATAGTAAGTGCGTTTGAAATTATTTCCCTCGTAGGCGTAACGGGTGTTGCGCCAGCGCTCCATAAGACGTTCGCGCACGGCCATGGCGACCGCTTCATAGGCGTAGTGCGATAAACGGCAGTTGCGATCGCGACCGAGGCTGTAAGTGTAGTAATGGCGGATATCTTCTTCCAGAGACGCGGCATCCATCCTGATCGGTTCGACATCGGTCAACCCGGGGCAGCCTTCTTCGCGTTTAAAACGGGTCATATTCATGGTTCGTCTCACTGCAATGGCACAAAGAGTTCAAAAAGCATCTGTTTTTAAAATAACACGCTCCGGTGCTGAAGAAAATTCCGCCGGCCCGATTTTTAGCTTTCGGTTCCACAGGCGGCTGAAAAACAGTCTGTGGAGCCCATGTATGGACGACCGGAATCAAGGACGACTTTATAACTCCCTGATTTTGTGAGCAAGACGACAATCGCAGTTTCACCCTGCGGCGTTGAAAAAAAACCGGAAGGTGCGTTTTCAACATCCTGCTAATGCGCCTGCGCCCAGTTTTCCCCGCTGCCGATATCAACCTTGAGCGGCAAATCCAGCGTCACCGCGTTTTCCATTTCCGTCCGCACCAGTTGCGTCAACCGGTCGAGCTCGGCGGCCGGGGTTTCGAAGACGAGCTCATCGTGCACCTGCAACAGCATCCGGGCCTGCAATTGTTCTTCCTGCAGACGCCGGTCGATATTGACCATGGCCACCTTGATGATGTCCGCGGCGCTGCCCTGGATCGGATAGTTGATGGCGTTGCGTTCCGCGTAAGCCCGGACCGCGCCGTTTTTGCTGTCGATCTCGGGGATCGCGCAGCGGCGGCCGAGCAGGGTGGTCACATAGCGATGCTCGCGCGCTTCCTCTTTTTTCCGTTCGAGATACTGCAATACGGCCGGATAACGCTCGAAATACTGATCGATGAATTGCTGCGCCTCGGCCCGGCCGATGCCCAGATCCCTGGCCAGGCTGAATGCGCCCATGCCGTAAAGCACGCCGAAATTGATGGTTTTGGCCTGGCGGCGCATATCGTCGGTGACCAGGCCGGGAAGGACATTGAAAATCTCGCTCGCCGTGCGCCGGTGGATATCCTCCCCGGCGGAGAAGCTTTCCTTCAACGCCGGGACATCCGCCATGTGCGCCATGACCCGCAGTTCCACCTGGGAATAGTCGGCGGATAACAGCAGCCAGCCCTCCGCCGGGATGAAAGCTTCACGGATCCTGCGTCCTTCGGGCGTGCGGATGGGGATGTTCTGCAGGTTCGGATCGCTGGACGACAAGCGTCCGGTCGCGGTCACCGCCTGGTTGAACGAGGTATGCAGTCGCCCGGTCGCCGGATTGATCATTTTCGGCAGGGCATCGGTATAGGTATTCTTCAGTTTGCTCAGCGAACGGTAATTGAGGATCTGCGCGGCGATGTCATGATCCGCGGCAAGGTTGGTCAGCACATCCACGTTGGTCGACCAGCCGGTTTTCGTTTTCTTGCCTTTCGGCAACTGCAGTTTTTCAAACAGAACCTCGCCCAGCTGTTTCGGCGAATTGATATTGAAAGATCCGCCGGCAAGGCCGTGAATCCGCTCTTCCAGGTTTTCCAGTTGCCGGCCCATCTCGGCGGACAGTTGCCCGAGAAAACCGCCGTCGATGCGAATACCCCGCCATTCCATGCGCGTAAGCACCTCCACCAGCGGCATTTCCGTGGCGTAAAACAGGTCTTTCCGCTGTTCCTCCGCCAGTTCGGCCACCAGCTTTTCACCGAGCTGCCAGGTGATATCCGCATCCTCGGCCGCATAACGGGTCGCTTTTTCAATCTCGACCTCACTGAAACAGATCTGTTTTTTCCCGCTTCCGGTCAGCTCGGAATAAGGAATCATGCGGTGGTTCAGATGGTCCAGCGCCAGGGCGTCCAGGCCATGCGATTTGGCTTCGGGATGGGTGACATAAGACAGGACCATGGTATCGATCGCGATCCCGGCCAGATCGATCCCGGCATTAAGCAGCACCAGGGCGTCGTACTTGATATTCTGGCCGGTTTTTTTACAGCCGGCGTCTTCCAGCAACGGACGCAGCTGGTCCAGAACCGCTTCCCGCGGCAACTGCTCCGGCATGCCGAGGTAATGATGGCCGATCGGCACATACCAGCCCCGCCCGGCGGCGCTCGCAAAAGAGAGCCCGACCAGCTCGGCCTGCACGGCGTTGAGGCTGGTGGTCTCGGTATCAACGGCAAAGCTCCCCGCCGCCTTGAGTTCGGCGATCATGTCGTCCAGTTCGGCCAGGGTCAAAACGCAGGCATAATCGCCCGCGACGGTTGGGGCCGCAGTGCGGGAATACTCCTGGTAAAGCCGGGTGAATTCGAGTTGCTTGAACAGGTTTTCCAGGGCCGGGCGGTCCGGCTCCTCCACTTTCAGCTCATCAAGGGTCACCGCGATATCCAGATCGTAAACCAGAGCGGCCAGCTTGCGGGACAAGCGCGCCTGATCGGCGTAACTCCGCAGGTTCTCACGGCGTTTTTCGCCTTTGACCCGATCGATATTGGCCAGCAGGTTTTCGATGCTGCCGAACTCCCGAATCAACCGGCCGGCGGTCTTTTCCCCGATCCCCGGCACCCCGGGGATATTGTCGGAGCTGTCTCCCGCCAGCCCGAGCACTTCAAGCACCTGCTCCGGGGGCACGCCGAATTTTTCGATCACCTCGTTGCGTCTGCTGACCTTGCCTTTCATGGTGTCAAGCAGGCGGACGCGATCAGCGACAACCTGCATCAGGTCCTTGTCGCCCGTCACCACCGTCACCTCATGACCGCTCTCGGCGTAACGGCGGGCCAGGGTGGCGATGATATCGTCCGCTTCATAACCCGGCAGTTCCAGCGACGGCAGGTTGAAAGCCCTGACGACCTCTTTGATCAACGGCACCTGAGGCACCAGATCTTCCGGCATGGCGGCCCGGTTGGCTTTATATGCGGGATAAAGCTTTTTGCGGAAGGTCGGCTCTTTGGTGTCGAACACCACGGCCATCAGGTCGGGCGTTTCATCACGCAACAGCGTGATCAGCATGTTGGTGAATCCGTACACCGCATTGGTCGCCTCGCCCTTTGAGTTTGAAAGATGACGGATTGCATAGTAAGCCCGAAAGATATAGGACGATCCGTCAACCAGATAGACTTTCCCTTTGTCGCACACGCTGAAAATACCTTTCCCGGATAAGACCTGCCTGCCCCCCAACCGACAGGCACGGAAAAACAAGTGTCGGGTGCGGATAGAGCGGCGAAAACGCGGGCCGGACCCGGAACTTCGACGGTCCTGTCGGTCGGTTCGGGCACGGCGATTCCCTGAGCCTCCCCCGCTTCGCGCTCACGGCTTCAGGTCAAAAAACAACGCTGAATTATTTCACATTCCGCAGCAAAGTAACAGCGTCGATAGGGCAACTTGAAGAGTAATTTTCGCTTGCAGGGAAACCTTGACAAGCGATCTTTGATATTATTAACCTTGCCATGGCACAAGAGAGCCATTACGTCATCATCAAAATCTGACCAGAGCGACAGCGGAGCCCCTTCATGCACGATAATTTTGAAGATCACGACGAGTCGATCGAATATGAAATAGAAGTTGAAACCGACGCCGATGTGCACGCCATTCCGGACGACGGCCTGGTCCTGGCCCGCGACATCCTGCCCTCGCGCATACCGATTATTCCATTGCGCCCGCGCCCGGCGTTTCCGGGCGTCATCATCCCCCTGACGGTGACCGGCGAAGCCCGGGTGCGCACCATCAAGCAGGCCATGGAGACCGAATCCCAGGCCATCGGCCTGGTCATGGTGAAAGAGCTGGAAGAGGACGATTCAACCACCAACCTGCAGCGAGTCGGCGTCGCGGCGAAGATCCTCAAACTGATCCATGCCGAAAACGAGAGCGCCCATATCCTCGTCAACAGCCTGGAACGCTTCAGCATCGAGGAAGTACACGAGATCAACGATGTCATCTTTACCGACGTCACCTACTTCCTCAGCACGACGTACTCCAACAATCCGGAATTGAAAGCCTATTCCATGGCGATCATTTCGACCCTGAAGGAACTGGTCCAGATCAACCCGCTTTATTCGGAGGAGATTAAACTGTTCCTCGGCCGCACCAGCATGGACGACCCGGCCCGACTGACCGATTTTGCCGCCAACCTGACCAATGCCGACGGGTTTGAACTGCAGGACGTGCTGGAAACCTTCGATATTCACCGCCGCATAGACAAAGTCCTGGTGCTGCTGAAAAAAGAGCTGGAAGTGTCCCGCCTGCAGACGAAGATATCGCAACAGATCGAGGAGAAAATCTCCAAACAGCAGCGCGAATTCTTCCTGCGCGAACAGTTCAAGGCGATCAAGAAAGAGCTCGGCCTGGAGAAAGAGGGGAAGGTTTCCGAGATTGAAAAATACCAGAAACGGCTGAAAAACCTGACCCTCAACGAGGAAGCGCAAAAGGCGGTCGACGAAGAGATTGAAAAGCTGCAACTGATCGAACCCTCCTCGCCGGAATACAACGTCAGCCGCAACTACCTCGACTGGCTGACGATCCTGCCCTGGGGCAAATTCAGCAAGGACTCCTACGATCTCAAGCGCGCCCGGCGCGTGCTCGATCGCGATCACTACGGTTTGCAGGACGTTAAGGAAAGGATTCTCGAATTCATCGCCGTCGGCAAGATGAAAGGCGATATTTCCGGCTCGATCCTCTGCCTCGTCGGACCGCCCGGCGTCGGCAAGACCTCCATCGGCAAAAGCATCGCCGATACGCTGAAACGCAAGTTTTACCGCTTTTCCGTCGGCGGCATGCGCGACGAAGCCGAGATCAAAGGTCACCGGCGCACCTATATCGGCGCCATGCCCGGCAAGGCCATTCAGGCGATGAAGAGCGCCGGCACCGCCAACCCGGTGCTGATGCTGGACGAAATCGACAAGATCGGCGCATCCTTTCAAGGCGATCCCGCCTCGGCCCTGCTGGAAGTGCTGGACCCGGAACAGAACGGCAGCTTCCGCGACCATTACCTGGATGTCCCGTTCGACCTCTCCAACGTCCTGTTTATCGCCACGGCCAACCAGTTGGACACCATCCCCGCGCCACTGCTCGATCGCATGGAAGTCATCCGCCTGTCCGGTTACATCCTCGAGGAGAAACTGGAGATCGCCCGCCGCTACCTGATTCCCAAGGCGCTGAAAAGCCACGGCATGACCCGCACCCAGGTGAGCATCAACAAGTCGGCGGTTGCCGATATCGTCGATCGCTATGCCCGTGAGGCCGGGGTCCGGGGGCTGGAGAACAAAATCAAAAAAATCATGCGCAGAGCGGCCATGGAATTTGCCGAGGGCCGCGAAGAAAAGGTCCAGGTCGTCAAACGCGATATTGAACAATATCTCGGCAAGCCGCTTTTCGCCGAAGAAGAATTGATCAAGGACTCACCCGGGGTGGTCACCGGCCTGGCCTGGACGCGCCTGGGCGGAGCGACCCTGCAGATTGAAGCCACGGCGATGAAGAGCAAAGGCAAGGGCTTCAAGCAGACCGGTCAGTTGGGCAAAGTGATGGTGGAGAGTTCGGAAATCGCCTATTCCTACGTTATGGGCCACCTGGAGAAATTTAAAATCCCGGCGGACTATTTCGACAGTCATTTCATCCATCTGCACGTCCCCGCCGGAGCGACCCCGAAAGATGGCCCCTCCGCCGGGATCACCATGACCACGGCCTTGCTGTCGATGATCATGAATAAACCGGTGCGTAAAAAGCTCGGCATGACCGGCGAACTGTCCCTGACCGGACGGGTTCTGCCGATCGGCGGGGTCAAGGAAAAAACCATTGCCGCGCGCCGGGCCGGGCTGAAAGCCCTGATTTTCCCCCATGAAAACAAAAAAGATTATGACGAGCTGCCGGATTACCTCAAGGAAGGCATCGAGGTCCATTTCGTCAAGGATTATCACGAAGTGTTCAGACTTGCGTTCGCAGGCTGAAATTTTGAATGTGCATGCCATATCAATCGACAGGAAGGAGTAACGACGTGACCACCCAAGAACTCAAAGCCGCCGTGCTGGGGCTTTCAACCGAGGAGAAAAAGGCTTTCATCCTCGAAGCCCTGCCGGAGCTGGCGCAAGAGGTTATCAGGGAGCCCGGTTTCATGCTGCAGCTCTTCCCTGTCCTGCTGGGAATCCTCAAAGAAAGCGGTATGGATCTGCAGCAATTGCTGCAGGTCGCCGCCGCAATGAACGACCGGGCAGCGGAATAGATCGTTCAATACACCATTGTGGGAACGACATATGCGGCGGCCCGTGACTGTGTCCGGGCCGTTTGTTTTAACATTTTAACAGGGTTTTTGTTCTTCCGCTTTTTAGCCGCCTGAAATTGACTTATCCCCGTAACATGATAAAAATGGGTAAGAGTCCTGACCGGCGAAGAATTCGCATCTGATTTTTTATTTTTTCAAAGGAGTGAGCAAATGAAGAAGTTTGGACTGTTGATTGTACTGGCGGCACTGCTCCCGCTTCTGTTCACCGGTTGCGCGGCAAAACTCTCCGCGGACGATCAGGCTAAGCTGGACGAGGCGCTGGTCGCCGCTGAACAGGCCGGCCAGTCGGCAATGCGGGCCGAAGCGGCCGCAAAACGGGCCGAAGATGCAGCGCAACGCGCTGAAACCGCGGCGCAGAAGTCGGTCTCGGCGGCAAATCGTGCCGAGGATGCGGCGCAACGGGCCGAAGGTGCGGCCCAGCAGGCCGAGATGAGCGCCGCCAAAGCGGTCAAGGCGTTCGAAAAGGGCCAGCAGAAATAGCCACGGATTGAAACACTGCCCGGTTGCGGACTCAATTATCCGCTTCCGGGCGCCTTTTCAAACTCATCCTCAACCCCTTCATCCGTAATCCTTCCGATCTTTTCCGGTATTCCCCGGGCGTTCTCCAGAACCTGTTCCACCCGCCGGAGATCCGGTTCGGCCCGCCAACCCCGCCGCATGAGTTGATCCCGAATCCGCGCCGGGGGATTTTTAATCCGGCCAAGAAAATCCCGGTGGACCTCAAGGTACAGATCCCCACCCTGACGACCGACCTTGATCGGTTGATAGATAACCCGTACCGGCATCCCCCTGGTCACCTTGTCGGCCAGATCGAGAATGTCGCGGGGATAAAGCCGGACACAGCCGTGGCTGACCCGTCTGCCGATTCCGTAAGGGCGGTTGGTACCGTGAATGCCGTAGCCGGACAGAGACAAACCGATCCAGTGCGTGCCCAACGGATTTTCGGGCCCGGCCGGGATCACCGCCGAACCTGCGGCATATTCTTTCCGCAGCGGTTCCGGTATGGTCCAGAGCGGGTTCTCGATCACCACCGACACCCGGTAATCCCCTTCCGGAGTCATCCAGCCGTCCCGGGCCAGGCCGATCGGATAAATCCGGACCTGCCGGCGGCCCCGCTCCTCCCAGACCAGATAGAGGCGGTATTCCGCCAGGTTAATCGTAATCCCGCGGGGCAGCAGCCCGGGAGGAAGCAGCGCGGCATAGGGAAGCACCAGTTCTCGCCCCGCAGCGGGCAACCACGGATCGACGCCCGGATTGGCTGCGACCAAAGGCTGGAAACCCAGCCGGCCGCGGCGGGCGATTTCGACCAACGAATCGTCCCGGCCGACAATGAACGGCTTATTGGCCCCGATCAACGCTCCCCTCCAGTCTCCGCTCAACCGGCCGGCGTCACGATCCCGGGGATACCAGGCCGTACCGGGAGCAGGAGGCAGCAGCAAAAAACATAGGATGAGGTAAAAAAAACACCGCCTGGCCGGTCGCGGAACGAGTCGAAAAACCGCCTGCGCAGCGCCGGGATAACCAACGGACACCACTCGCCGGAGCAGTCCCGCTGCGCTGGTGGTCTTGGTTTGCCGCCTAATCCGGCCGGCCGGAAATCGTTCGTTCGGCCTGTGCCGCCGACGCAGTCGTGAATGGAACATTTTCAACACCGTCTGTCCATCAGCAAGGATAGTCGATTGACCTTCATTACGGGCATCTGATAAATTCACCGCGTTTTCGGCTGAAAATCAAGTCCATATAGCCCAAACAGTTCAATTATTATTCTTTTCTGCAGTGGAGATTAAAATGCGCGTCCTTTCCGGCATTCAGCCCTCCGGGTCTCTGCACCTGGGTAATTTTTTCGGCATGATGAAAAAGATGATCGAGTATCAGGAGCAGGAGGATCTGTTCTGCTTCATCGCCAACTATCACGCCATGACCAGCCTGAGCGACGGCAAAGCCCTTGCCGCAGGAACCCTGGAGGCGGCGGCCAACTTCCTGGCCCTCGGGCTTGATCCGGAGAAAAGCACTTTCTGGGTGCAGTCCGACGTTCCCGAAGTTCAGGAGTTGACCTGGATTCTGTCCAATTTCACCCCGATGGGTCTGCTCGAACGCTGCCACAGCTATAAAGACAAAGTCGCCCAGGGGATCAAACCCAATCACGGCCTGTTTGCTTATCCGGTGCTCATGGCGGCTGATATCCTGCTGTTTCAGAGCGATCGGGTCCCGGTGGGAAAAGACCAGAAACAACACCTGGAAGTCGCGCGCGATATCGCCATCAAGTACAACAACGAATACGGCGACGTCTTTACCGTACCCGAACCGGATATCGATGAAGATGTCGCCACCGTACCCGGATTGGACGGCCGTAAAATGAGCAAGAGTTACGGCAATACCATCGATCTGTTTCTTGACCGGAAAGCCCTGCGTAAACAGATCATGCGCATCGTCACCGATCCGACTCCGGTCGAAGAACCGAAAGACCCGGACAATTGCAATATTTTTCAGATTTACCGGCTCTTCCTCGATGAGCAGGGCGTGGCGGATTTACGCCGACGCTATCGGACACCGGGACTGCGCTACGGCGATGTGAAACAGGAGCTGTTTGAAATCGCGAGCGATTTTTTCGCCCCCTATACGGAAAAACGGCAAGAACTGTTGGCGGATTCGGACGCGCTCCGCAAAACGCTCGCCCGGGGCGCTGAAAAGGCCCGCCATGTCGCCGACAAAACCCTGCGCAAAGTCAGAAAAAAAGGCGGTCTCGTTTATTGACAACGATCCGGCCACCCGTTGGCGCCGGCGCCGAAAGGGTGGCCGGCTGGAAATCCGCGCCGGTCTGCTATACTTGTATCGGAGTCAGTGCATGGGCGGCGGAAAAGACCGGCTAAAGCCGATATTCGTCAGGCCTTCACATTCACTGATGTCAGGCGTATCAGCCCAAAAGACCGGAGTGCGGGAGGTGGATGATGACCGTCTACAGGACATGGTTCTGCAGTTGCCGGGGAAAAGCGCGGGAACTTGTTGCCGATCCTTATGTCGAAGAGGATTCGCTTGAACCGACCTGCCCGCTGTGCGGAGCGACCCCCTCTTCGGACCCGAAACGCACGATCAGCTACATCGACCGGGAAGATCATTCCGACTGAAAGTCGGGTTCGTCCCGGGTAAAGGTGACAAAGGCCATACCCGGACGCCGACTGGCTTCACGCATGGCGAAATGGACACCTTCAAACCTCCAGCCCTGCGCGGTCCAGGTGTTGAGAATGGACTCCAGGCTCAGGTCGTCAACCTGGCTGGTTTCGACAACTTTATACAACAGCATACGGCAACCTCTCCTTCAACCCGGAGCCTCCATGTATCCATCTGCCCTGACCGGCGATTGCGCGTCATGACAAGCCGTGCCCGTGCTGCGCATGGCGACAGGCCGTCAAGTCTTGCGGCCGGGCTGCCCCCGGCTTACGGCGCGGCCCGCTGGACCCCAAACATGCCGGATTCGCGACCGACGATCGTGACGCATCCGGACTAAAACACCGCTATCAACGTCCGCTTATGTCCGTTCAGCAACTGCAAAAATTCTACTTCCGCCTGGCGCTCGGCCGGGAACAGTTCCTGCGCCATTATCAAGGCCGGGCCAATGCCGTCCAGGTCCGCACCGAGTGCGACCGACTGGTGCGTTTTCCGGCCGGCCGGCTGCGTCCGTTTTTGACCCATAACGGCATCCATGGGCGCTTTTGCCTCACGGTCGACGCGGACAACCGCTTCGTCGACCTGAAACCGGCCGACTGATTTCCAACCGAAAAACTTCCTTGGGGTTGATTATTCTTTATAGTTTTAGTAGTATTAATAACAAGGCAACAAACATTTGGCGTATCGGCTCTCCCCCTCCTGGTCGATACGCCATTTTTTTGCCCGTTTTTTGGGCCCCGCCCGCAGTCGTCCCCTTCGTTCCCGAAGTCAACACATCCCCTTGACATAGGCTCCGTGTACCCGGGAGAAACACCCCAAAAGCGCTCAAACGCCTCTTTTTTAAGGGCCGCGCCCGCCCTGCGGAATTTAACCGGCACGGCTTTTGGTGCGTTTTTCCAGCCACAAAACCCGTTCGACCAGCGGCGGATGGGAATAATAAAACGCTGCGTACAAGGGATGCGGAAACAGGTTGCTCAGATTTTCCCGCGCCAACTTGACCAAGCCGGACGCCAGTTCCCGGCCGCTGCCCACCATGTCCACGGCAAACTGATCGGCCTGGCGTTCGTGTCGCCGCGACCACCAACTGTTGACCGGCGTCCAGAAAAAACCGAACAGCGTCGCCAGCCAGCCGAGCAGCAGAACCTGCCCGGCGAAGGACAGGTCTTCCAGTCCGAACCAGGCGGGAAGCCGGGAGCGGTTCAACAGGTAAAACGCCAGCCAGCAGGTGAAAAGGGCGACCAGTTGCCCCTTGATCAGCCGCCGACGGATATGCCCGCAACGCCAGTGTCCCAATTCATGGGCCAGCACGGCAAGCAGCTCGTGGTCGTCCAGTTGTTCCAGCAAGGTGTCGAACAGCACCACCCGTTTCACTTTTCCGATGCCGGTGAAATAAGCGTTACTGTGGCCGCTGCGGCGCGACGCGTCAACCTGCAAAACCTTCCCCGCTTCAACACCGGCTTTTTTCAGCAAGTCCCGCACGCCGGTTTCCAATTCGGCCTTGCGCAACGGCTCGAACTTGAAAAACAACGGTTCGATCACATAAGGCGAAAGATAGAGCAGAAAGATGGAGACCGCGGCCCAGAAGCCCCAGACCCAGAGCCACCAGGTTTGCGGCGCCTTGTCCACCAGCCAGAGCGCCCCGCCGGCCAACAGCAGAAACAGGACGGCGCCGACGATAAACGACTTGGCCAGATCGGCGCACCAGAGCCTGAAACTCATCCGGTTGAAACCGAAGCGTTCTTCAAGAACGAAATTCCGGTACAGGGAAAACGGCAGGCCGATCAGCAGTTGCGCCAGCAGCAACAGGGCGAAGAACAGCAACCCATGAAGGATAAAACGGTCGCTGAAGACCCTGAGCAGGTCATCATACCAGGGCAGTAAACCGCCGAACAGAAACCACAGCGTCAGGACGACGGTCACGGCGTCTTCGATAAAGGCCAGCTTGTCGCCGGCCAAGGCATAGGCATCGCTCCGCGCCAATCCGTCTGCCTCGATCCGCCCGGCGAAGGCCGCCGGCAAAGGGGTGTGATTGCCCCGGCGGTGGCGTAAATTGAGCCAGTCGAGACCGAAACGCAGCAGCGTCACCAGCAGGTAGCCGGATAATAGAATCAACTTGATCATCGCTATCCTTCCGTCCGCGCCCGGCGGATCAGGTCTCCCGCTTCGGCCCATTCCGGCAGTTGCAGACGCAAGCGCGAGTTCGCGTGCGCGACCGGAATCCTTTCTCCCGCGCAGGTTTCGATGACTTCGGCCCGAAAGACGTCCTGGCGCATCGCCGGGCCGATCAACTCCAGTTCGTCCCCCTGGAAAAACCGGTTACGTCCTTCGACCCACAATCCGTCAACCGCGTCTCGCCGCACCAGCCCGACAAAGTCATGGGTGCGGATATAATGGGTGTCGGTCGCATGAATCCGGGCGTCGCCGTCATTGAAGAAAAAGCCGGTATCGTAGGGACGGTGGCTGACCTTTTCCAATTCCGCGCGCCAGCGCGGGTCGACATCTTCGGGATTGTCCCGCAACCGGTTGATCGCATCGCGGTAAACCCGCGCCGTCGTCGCCACGTAATAGAGGCTCTTCATCCGCCCCTCGACTTTAAAAGCACCGATTCCGGCAGTCATCAGTTCAGCCAGCTGCTCGACCAGACACAGATCGCGACTGTTCATGATGTAGCTCCCGCGGCCATCTTCCTCAAAAGAAAAGCGTTCCTCCGGGCGCAGTTCCTCAATCAGTTCGTAGTTCCAGCGACAGGGCTGAGCGCAATCCCCGCGATTGGCGCTGCGCCCCAACAGCGCCGTCGAAAGCAGGCAACGGCCGGAATGGGCAACACACATGGCGCCGTGGACAAAACATTCCAGTTCCATGGTCGTTTCCGCGGCGAAAGCACGCATATCCTCCAGACTCAACTCACGGGCCAGATTGATCCGGCAGGCACCGCTGACCCGCCAGAACTCCGCCGCCCGGGGGTTACAGCTGTTGACCTGGGTCGACACGTGAATACGGCGTTGCGGATCAACCCGGCGGATCGTCGTCAGCACGCCGGGATCGGCGATAATATAGGCGTCAAGATCGAGCGGCTTCAACTCTTCCAGCAAAGCCTCCAGAGCGACAAACTCGGCCGGCTTCAGGGAGGCGTTCAGGGTCAGATAAAGGTCGACGCCCCGTTCCCGGGTCAAATGCCGGGCCAGGCGCAACTGCTCCAGAGAGAAATTACCCGCATGGGCGCGCAGCCCGAAATCGTCCGTGCCCAGATAAACCGCGTCGGCGCCGAACCGTACCGCGGTTTCCAGTTTTTCCATATCCCCGGCCGGCAGAAGTAATTCCGGACGACACTTGACTTTCTTCACTGTTATAACCCACCCGGATCAAGCTGTTTTTTTACTGGTTAAGATAGCGCAGAATAGCATAAAATTATCCGGCGGCAACAAGCGCGGGCAGAAAATTCCATCGCGTAGCGGAAATGACGATCATCCATCACCAAACAAAAGTGGAAGCAGGACGATGAGACCGGACCCGGACAACCGCTATATCGCAACCTTGAACGCGCATGTTCCGTTGCCGGGCAAGATCGTCCTCGAAATCGGTTGCGGCAGCGGGCGGCTAACCCGCGATATCGCCGCCTGCGCCAAACAGGTCGTCGCGACGGATGTGGACGCAAGTCTGCTTGAACAGGCGCAGGCCCGGGTCACCGCGGGCAATGTCGAATTCGTCCACACCCCCGACGGCCGGCTGCGACCAGCCGCCGCTAAATTTGATCTGGTTATTTATACCCTCTCGCTGCACCACATCGATCCGGAGCGCATGCGGACGCATCTGCTGCATACGGGCGGACTGTTGCAGCGGCGGGGAAACATCGCCGTTCTCGAACCGGGCAGCGGCGGATCGTTTCTTGAGGTCAAGCGGCGTTTCGGTGCCGGAAGCGGGGATGAAGGACCGCTGACGGCAGCCGCAGCCGCGGCCATGAAACGCCTTGACGGCTGGCGGATAAGCGTGGAATGCTTATTCAGCGTCGATTTTCTGTTTGCCGACAAGGCCGATTTCTATCGCCATAAACTTCCTTGCTACCGACAGCTTCCCAAGGAAGAGCTGAGAGACCTTGAAGCATTTCTCGATGCTCATACGAGCGCCCGGGGGATCACCCTTTCCTCCGACCGCGTCTTAACGGTTCTTCAAGCATCCTGAAACGGCATCACACGCCTCTTTTTTGGAGCTTTCTCATCTTTACGGCTTGACAAGATACTAAGAAGTCTATAATTTTTATAAATTAGTTTTTCTTTTTATTTTGACTGGTCACCAGCTAGAGGAGTATCAGTCAATGAATGTCAGAAAACAACTTCATCCGCTTTATTTCCTGGCCCTGTTCGGCGTCATTATCCCGCTGGCGGGCTGCGCCCCCGCGACAACCGGGCTTGCTCCCTCGACGGCAATGCAGGAACAACTCGACCGGATCAGAACGCAGCAGCAACAACAGGGCGAGCTCATGGAACAGCTGCAGGCGCAGTTGAACCAGTTGCAGCAACAACTTGGCGGGGAGCAGATCATCACCGCTAAAATTGAGGACCATTTAATCCCTTCATCCGAGACGCCCGTCGTCAGCCGACAACCGGAACCGTCGTCGCCGCTCAACGCCGAACGCGAAGTCACGGAACTCGCGGCCTCGGCAGCCACCTATCTGCAAGCTTTTTCCAGCCTGGCGACAGGACACTGGCACGCTGCCGAAAACGGCTTTGAAAATTTCCTGCTGCGGTTTCCGGCTCATCAATACGCGCCGAACGCCCGTTACTGGCTGGCCAATGCACAATTGGCCCAAGGCAAAACCGAACCGGCCGTAAAGACTCTGAGCCGGCTCGTCAACGACCCCGACGCCCGGGGCAAAGCTCCCGCGGCTCTGAACCAGCTGGCCCTGATTTACCGTGAACAGGGCCTGACGGCAGAGGCGGACGAGCTGGTCAATCAGTTGCGCAACCGTTATCCCGACAGTCCGGAAGCACGGCAATATGACCAGAGCAACGAAGCGAACAATTAACGAATATATTTCCAATTGAGAGGGAACTGATGACACGGACATTCATAGGCTGGTTATCGCTGCTGACTCTTTTCGTGCTGCTGACGATCGGCGGGAACGCCTTCGCTGCCGAGAGTCGGATTTATACGATCAAAAAAGGGGACACGCTTTGGGACCTGTCGAAAAAATTCATCGACGACCCTTACTACTGGCCCAATATCTGGTCGAAAAATCCCGAGATCACCAACCCGCACCTGATTTTCCCGGGGCAGAAGATCCGTATTCTTGACGGTCGCCTGGAAATCCTGCCGGCTTACGGCGAAGCAAAAGCGGAACCGGCGGCGCCGACGCTTTCTCTGAGCTCCGGCGACGGCCCGGAAGCCCGGGGCGAAGAATTGCTGACGATCAAATCGACCGGGGGCGGAAACAGCTTCATCCTCACCGACGAGCAACCTCTCGGCATGATCGTGGATTCGGTCGATAATCGCGTCCTGCTGACCCGCAACGATATCGTCTTCGTCAAAATGCACGACCTGGGGGCGGTGACCGTGGGCGACACCTACGGACTCTTTGAACGCGGCAAAGGGATTCTTCACCCGCAGACGAAAGAACCGCTCGGCACGATGATGTCAAATCTCGGGTTTCTCCAGGTTACGGAAATCAGCGGCTCGACTGTCGTTGCCAAAATAGCCGAGACTTATCGCGAGATCGCCCGCGGCGCCGAACTGTTCGAATACATCCCCGAGCGCAAGGAGATCGCCCTGCAACGCGGCACCGCCGAACAGCACGGTCTGCTTGTCGCCGCCCGCGACGGAAAGGGCTCCCTGTCCACCAACGACATTATCTTCGTCAATCTCGGCAGTGCGGACGGACTGAAAAGCGGCAACCTCCTTTATATCTCCCGCCCGCGATTGGTTTCCAAGGAAATCCTCGAACAAGCCGGCGACATGGAGTTACCGGATGCCGTGCTCGGCGCGGCCGTCGCCATCGAGGCCAAATCCGGAACAGCTTCGGCCATTATCATTAAAAGCGTCGATGCCGCCTTCATCGGCGACAAGGTTTCCGTGGTGACCGATTGAACTGAAGCGACCCCGTGCTGAGCCGAAAAAGGGTTGACTTATCAACCCTTTTTCTTATTCGGGCACAGCCGGCCGTTCATGCTGTGGAGGGGCAGGATGAATCCGACCCATCAAACGCTGCTCAGGCTGCATTTGACCGCCGAACTGGGACGTGTGTCCCTGTTCAGGCTGAAACGTTTTTTCGGCGATTTTCCCACCGCCCTCGACGCCTCGCCCCAAGACTGGCAAGCCGCCGGAGTCGCCGCCAGGCTCTACCATCAGGTTCCGTCCGTCAGCGACCCGGTCTTTTGCCGTACCCTGGAATCGCTCAACCGCGGGAAGATCGCCATCGTCAGCTTCTGGGACGACAGCTATCCGTCCCTGCTGCGTGAAATTCATGATCCGCCGGCGCTGTTCTATCTGCGCGGCCGGCTCCCGCAACAGGAATGTTTCGCCATTGTCGGCTCGCGCCGGGCCACGGGGGCCGGACTGGCGACGACCCGGAAACTGGCAGCGGTTCTGGCGCAGCACGACATCTGCGTGGTCAGCGGGCTCGCGCGCGGGATCGACAGCGCGGCGCACCGCGGCGCGCTGCAGACGGGCGGTGCGACGATCGCCGTGCTGGGTTGCGGCATCGACGCTGTTTACCCGAGGGAAAATCTCCCCCTCTACCATGACATCATTCAGCAGCATGCCGTCATCAGCGAGTACCCGCCGGGAACGCCGCCTCTGGCGGGCCACTTTCCCGGCCGCAACCGGATTATCAGCGGTCTCAGCCGCGGGGTCCTGATTGTTGAGGCGGCGGAAAAAAGCGGCTCCCTGATTACCGGAGATTTTGCCCTTGAGCAGGGTCGCGAGCTGTTCGCCATCCCCGGCGCGCCCCATCAAACCAACAGTCGGGGGACAAACCGTCTGCTCAAGGAAGGAGCGCAGCTGGTCACCGAAGCCGAAGACATTCTGCAATCCCTCTGGCCGCACCGGTTGAGCCGCCACGCTTCGCGGCAACTGCAAGCTTTTGCCGACAGCCTGAATCCGGAGGCCCTGAAGGTTTATCAACAGTTGACCTACGACCCCCTGCACAGCGATGAAATCGCCCGGAAGTGCGGCTTGACTCCCATGGAGCTTTCAGCTATTTTACTCGACCTAGAGCTCCTGGGAGGAATTCAGGCCCTGCCCGGAAATCATTATATTCGTTCCCGCGCCTAGCAGTTCGCATCGCCCCGGACTGAATATAAAAACACCGATATGGAGAGTCCCTTTTGCGTGAACGTGTCCTCGCCATCGTCAATCTGATCGCCCAGTACGTTCTGGGTGCTGAAGACGGCCGGATCAGCGAACAGGAACTGATCACCGAACTCATGGCGGTCGGTTTCGAGAGCGAAGAAATCAATGACGCTTTTTCCTGGATGGAATCGATTGCCCTGCAATCGGCGCGGCCGCAAGAATCCCGGGAAACGCTGGTCAACATCCAGACTTATCGGATTTTCAGCGTCCAGGAACAGCAGTTGCTGACGGCCGCGGCACAGGGGTTTCTGATCCGGGTCCGGGCCATGGGGCTGCTGACCGACGAGGTCGAGGAGGAAATCATCGATCGGGCGACCCGCGGCGCCGAGGATCCGGTCACCGAACAGGAAATGAAGCTGATTACCATTCTGACCCTGTTGTCCCGATCGAACAGTCTCTGGCTCCGGGAAATAGACTGTTTCCTTGAAGACGACTGGTCCAGCATATACCATTGACGCAATGGGGCTGCGCACTAGCCGCAGCCCTTTTTATTTTGTCCGATAACCATTTGAGGAAAACATGGCACAATCACTGGTCATTGTCGAATCCCCGGCCAAAGCGAAAACGATTGAAAAGTTTCTCGGCAAGGGTTACAAGGTCCTGGCCTCCTACGGTCATGTCCGGGCCCTGCCCAGCAAGCAGGGATCCGTCGATATCGATAATGATTTCAAACCCAAATACCATATCCTGCCCGACAGCACCAAACAGATCAGCCTGTTGAAAAAAGAGGTGGCAAAAAGTGACGAATTGATTCTGGCAACGGACCTCGACCGTGAAGGAGAGGCCATCGCCTGGCACCTGCTCGAAGCGCTGAACATCGATGAAAACGGGGACAAGCCGCGGGTCAAGCGCGTTACCTTCCACGAGATAACCGAAACCGCCATAGTCGAAGCCATGGCCCATCCGCGCCACATCGCCCGCGACCTGGTCGACGCCCAACAGGCGCGTTCGATTCTCGATTACCTGGTCGGTTTCAACCTGTCGCCTTTTCTGTGGAAAAAAATCCGCTACGGTCTCTCCGCCGGACGCGTGCAGTCCGTGGCGCTGCGCCTCATTTGCGAACGCGAAGACGAGATAGAAGCCTTCAAGCCGCGGGAATACTGGAGTATCGAAGCCCTGCTCAGTACGCAGAAGAGCAACAGTTTCACGGCAAAACTCCATGCTCGCGACAATAAAAAACTGGCCAAATTCGCCATCGCGACGCAGCAACAGGCGGAAGAGATCCTGACCGAACTGGAGCAGGCCGAGTTCCAGGTTGCGGCTCTGGAGAAAAAAGAACGCAAACGCAATCCGGCGCCCCCATTCACCACCAGCACCCTGCAACAGGAAGCCAGTCGCAAGCTGGGGTTCTCCGCCCGCAAAACCATGAGCATTGCGCAAAAACTCTACGAAGGCATCGCGATCGCCGAGGGCACTCAGGGGCTGATCACCTATATGCGTACCGACTCGGTCGCCCTTTCCAAACAGGCGACCGCCGAAGCGCGTGAGGTGATCTGCAGGCTCTACGATGAAAGCTATGCGCTCGGCAAACCCCGGGCCTTCCGCAATAAAAGCAAAAACGCCCAGGAAGCGCACGAGGCCATCCGCCCGACCTCGGTTTCCAGAATACCGGCCGAACTGAAATCCTACCTCAGTTCCGATCAGTACAAACTCTACGACCTGATCTGGAAAAGAACCGTCGCCTCGCAAATGGCCCAGGCCATCTTCGATGCGACCAGCGTCGATATCGCCGCCGGCGAGCGCTACGTTTTCAGGGCGACCGGTCAGGTCATCCGCTTTCCCGGCTTTATCGCTCTTTATTCCGAAGGCACCGATAACGGCGATGACGAAAATCGGGAAGGCCTGCTGCCGCCTCTTGCCGCAGGAGACAAACTGCACAAGGACAAGCTCACCCCGGAACAGCACTTTACCCAACCGCCGCCGCGCTACACCGAAGCCAGCCTGGTCAAAACCCTGGAAGAATACGGCATCGGCCGGCCTTCGACCTACGCCAGCATCATGAATACCCTGGTCACGCGCAAATACGTGCGCCTGGAAAAACGGACCTTCTTTCCCGAGGACATCGGCCGGGTGGTCACGAAACTGCTGACCGAACACTTCCAGCAGTATGTCGATTACGACTTTACTGCGGAACTCGAAGAAGAGCTGGACGCCATCTCCCGGGGCGAGCTGACCTGGGTACCGGCGATCAAACAATTCTGGTCCCCGTTCATCGCGCTGATCCGCCGGAAGGATCAGGAAATCAGCAAGGCCGACGTGACCACGGAAAAAACCGACAAGACCTGTCCCGAATGCGGCAAGGAACTGGTCATCAAGCTGGGCCGCTCCGGTCGTTTCCTCGCCTGTTCCGGATTTCCCGACTGTCGTCACACCGAACCGCTGAACGGCGAGAAAAAAGACCCGGAAGAGCCGGTCTTTTCCGACGAGAAGTGCGATAAATGCGGGTCGCCGATGTTGATTAAAACCGGTCGCTACGGCAAGTTTTTGGCCTGCAGCGCCTATCCCAAATGCAAAAACATCCAGCCGCTGGAAAAGCCGAAAACCCTCGGCATCAGCTGCCCGGAATGCGGGGAGGGCGAAATGCAGGAAAAGAAAAGCCGCTACGGCAAAATCTTCTATTCGTGCAACCGTTACCCGAAGTGTAAATATGCGCTTTGGAACCCGCCCAAGGCTGAGCCCTGCCCCAAGTGCGGCTGGCCGCTGACCGAGATCAAGACCACCAAACGCTGGGGCACGGTCCAGCGCTGTCCGCAGGACCAGTGCGATTGGGAGAAAGTCCTGGTGCCGCCGGAGAAGAAAGCCCCGGCATCAAAGACAACGACGAAAAAGCGTGCGGCAAAGAAAAAATCCTGATCCCGAAACGGATAACCGCTTTTACAACCGGTCGCAACCAGCAGCTGCGACCGGTTTGCTGTTTGCAGGAAGGGCGTGTTCATGGAGATAAAGATCATCGGCGGCGGCCTGGCGGGCTGTGAAGCGGCCTGGCAGGCCGCCAGGGAAGGCTGCCGGGTGACCCTGTTCGAGATGAAACCGCAACGCTTCTCGCCCGCTCACCGCAGCGCGAACCTGGCCGAGCTGGTGTGCTCCAACAGCCTGCGCGGAACCGGCATGAACAACGCCGTCGGGTGCCTGAAAGAGGAGTTGCGCCGGTGCGGGTCGCTGATCATGGAAGCCGCCGACGCCACAGCCGTTCCGGCAGGCGGAGCGCTGGCGGTTGACCGGGACGAATTTTCTGCCCATATCAGCCGCCGGATTGCAAGCCAAGAGGCGATCACCCTGATCCGCGAGGAGATCAGGACCCTGCCCCGGGACGGCATCACCGTGCTGGCCGGCGGGCCGCTGACTGCGGAAGCCCTGGCGCACGAGATCGCGCGGATGACGGGTTCGGACCAGCTCTATTTTTACGATGCCATCGCGCCCATCGTCGCCGTCGATTCGATCGATTTCAACATCGCCTGGCGCGCCTCCCGCTACGGCAAAGGCGGTGATGATTACATCAATTGCCCGCTCAACGAGGAACAATATCATCACTTCGTTCAGGAACTGCGCGACGGTGACAAAGTCGCCGGCCGCGAATTCGAAAAGCTGATTCATTTCGAAGGCTGCATGCCGATCGAGGAAATGGCGGCGCGGGGCATCCAGACCCTGGCTTTCGGCCCGATGAAACCGGTCGGCCTGCCCGACCCGCGTACCGGCAGGCCGCCTTATGCCGTGGTTCAACTGCGTCAGGACAACCGGCACGCCAGCCTTTTCAACCTGGTCGGTTTTCAGACCCGCCTGACCTATCCGGAACAGAAACGGATCTTCCGCCTGATCCCGGGCCTTGAAAAGGCCTGTTTCGAACGTCTGGGAAGCATGCACCGCAACACCTTCATCAATGCCCCCGCCTGCTTGAACGGTCAACTGCAATTCAAAAACGCCCCGCATATCTTCGCGGCGGGCCAGATCAGCGGTGTCGAGGGCTATGTGGAATCGGCGGCCGGCGGGTTTCTGGCCGGAATTTTCGCCGCCCGCAAGGCCGTCGGACGGGCTTTGCCCCTCCCGCCCCGGGAAACGGCCCTGGGAGCTCTCCTCGCCCATTTGGCCGAAGCCGAGGCCGAGGGTTTTCAACCGATGAACATCAACTACGGCCTTTTCCCGCCCTTGGAAGGACGCAAGCTGAAACGGGCCGACCGGCGCCTGGCCATGGCGACCCGAGCACTCGATGCACTACCGAACTGGTGGGCGGAAATTCAGGCGGAACGCAACAAACGGAGCAACGGCAATGAGCGATAAACTGATCCTGGCCTCGGCATCGCCGCGGCGCCGTCAACTCCTGCAACAGATCGGTCTGAGTTTTGCGGTGGTTCCGAGCCGTGCCGAAGAAAGCGTTCTCCCGGGCGAGACCCCGGAACAGCACGTTATCCGCCTCAGTCGGGACAAAGTCATGGAGGTTGCTCAAAGACCGGGAGCGGACGGCCGTTGGTACCTCGGCAGCGATACCATCGTCCTGTGCGATGATTGCATTCTCGGCAAGCCGGGCGACAGGGCGGAAGCGGCGCAGATGCTCAACCTGCTCTCGGGCCGCTGGCACCGGGTGCTGTCGGGTTTTGTCCTGCTTGATCGCGGCACGGGAGAAGAGATCGCCGAAGCGGTCAGCACCAAAGTTCGATTTCGCCGATTGACAGATATGGAAATCACGCGCTACATTGCAACAGGAGAAGCGGATGACAAGGCCGGCGCCTATGCCATTCAGGGGCTTGGGGTCTGTTTTGTCGCCGGCATAGAAGGAAGCTATACCAACGTCGTCGGCCTGCCGCTCTGCCGCCTTACACCGGCATTGAAAAAGCTGGGCGTTCCTTTGCCGATCTGAATCGCGGGTCCGCAACATCACCCGCGCCGCCCCGGGAATGAACCGATCATAATGGCCTGACACTCACCATCCGGTAGCTGTCATCCTGGCATGACCGTCTCGTTTATCAATATGCATCAAACAAGCAATCGGAGTCGTTCTGATGGATGCCATCGCCGATAATATCACTCAAATCCGTACCCGCATCGCAGCCGCCTGCCGGCGGGCCGGCCGTGATCCGCATGCCGTCCGGCTTGTCGCCGTGTCCAAGGTCAAACCGGCGACGGCCATCGAGCAGGCATTCCGGGCCGGTCAACGCCTCTTCGGTGAAAGTTATGTCCAGGAATTTCGCGACAAATCGCCGCAAGTCGATGAACCGGTCTCATGGCACTTTATCGGCGGTCTGCAAACCAATAAAGTCAAATATCTGCGCGGCAAAGTCGACATGATTCATTCCGTCGATCGCTTGCCCCTGGCCCGGGAAATCGATAAGCAGTGGGCGAAGATCGATCGCGCTGTCGACATCCTGATTCAGGTCAATGTCGGCGATGAGGAAAGCAAATCGGGCTGCCGTCCCGCCGAGTTGGAAACGCTGGTCAGGCAGATCGCCGCGTTGGGCCACCTCCGCATCCGCGGACTGATGTGCCTGCCGCCAAACAGCGAAGACCCCGAAAGAGTTCGGCCCTTCTTCAAACTGTTACGTTCTTTGGCAAACGAAATCGACGCCCTGCGGCTGCCCGGCGTCGCCATGAGTGAACTGTCGATGGGCATGAGCGGTGACTTTGAAACCGCGGTGGAAGAAGGCGCCACCCTGGTCCGCATCGGTACGGCGATTTTCGGCGCGCGGGATAAGCGCTGATGCCTTCGCCCTTTCTGCTGTTCGACCTGGACGGAACCCTGGTTGATTCCCTGCCCGACCTCGCCGGCTCCATCAATCGCCTCAGGGCGGAACTCAACCTGCCGCCTTTGTCCCGGCAACAGGTTGCCGTCATGGTCGGTGACGGAGCCACCATGCTGGTCAAACGCGCCCTTGGCCCGCAACTGTTCCAACCGCAATACCTGCACCGCTTCATGCGGATTTACGCCGCCCACCTGACCGATGAAACCCGTTGCTACCCCGGCATCGAAGCATTGCTCAGCGGCCATGACCCGAAGCGGATGGCGGTCGTTACCAACAAGCCCTATCAGTTGTCGGTACACTTGCTTGAAGCGCTTGATCTGCTCCGATTCTTTAAAATCGTCATCGGCGGAGACAGCCTGCCGGAAAAGAAACCCCACCCTCTGCCGGTCGAAAAAGCCTTGGCCGGACTCGGCGCCCGACCGGAGCAAGCGGTCATGATCGGCGATCATCATACCGATATCGTTGCCGGTCAGGCGGCCGGAACCGCCGTCTGCTTTTGCGCTTACGGCATGGGGCACAATAACGGCCTGAAAACGACCTACTGCGTCAACCACCCGCAGGAGCTGCAAGAGTTGTTTCCGGGGACGGCCCATGACTGAAAACCGGCTCGGCTACCGGGAAATCGCCCTGTTTTTCTTTCCCCTGCTTCTCAACGTTCAGTTGATGAGCATTTCCCATACGATCATCAACGGCGCCCTGGCGCGGATTGAGGACTATGTCACCGCCCTGGCGGGAATCTCGGTGGCCGTGATCATCCACGTGTTCATTTCCTCTCCTTCTTATCAGAATCACACGGTCACCATCGCCATGGCCCGTGGTCGACGCTCTCTGCTCGGCGTCCTGCTGTTCATTGGACTGGTCGCGGCTTATGTCTCCACCATGCTGTTCCTCATCGGTTACACCCCGATCGGCGACCTGGTCCTGATCAAACTTCTGGGCACGCCGCCGGATGTCGCTCATGAGGCCGTAAAAGCACTCCGCATCATGGTGTTTCTGCCGTTTTTTACCGGGATTCGCGGCTTTTTTCAAGGGCTGCTCATCCGGGCGCGCCGAACGGTATTGGTTTCCCTGGCCACCGGGGTCAGGGTGGCCGCGTTATTGATTTACCTGAGCATCGGCAGTTGGTGGTTTTCCGGCGCCCAGTTGGGAGCCTTCGCCCTGGTCAGTTGCGTGATCACCGAAACGCTCGCCATCGGCTGGCTGGGCTGGAAGATACGGATGCCTCTGGTCTCGGGGGAACAGGATAAAAGCGTGCGGAAGGTCTTGCGCTACGCCTTTCCTCTGGCCTATTCCTCCTGTCTGCAGCAGACCATTCCGCTGCTGATCAGCTCCATTATCGGCCGGTTGAGTGATGGTCCGCTGGCCCTTGCGGCTTTCGGGGTTATTCGCGGCTTTCTGTTTCTGCTCGCCGGCCCGATGCGCAATTTGCAACAGGCTTATATGACGCTGGTGAAAAATCAGCAGGACTATCGACAACTGATCAATTTCAGCCTCATTGTCTCCGTGGTCATGGGCCTGCTGATCATTCTTACCGCCGGACCCTTCAATCAGGTGATCCTCGGCCGCATTCTCGGGGTTGAGCCCGAGCTGCGTCATTATCTGCGCTGGTCTCTCGCCGGCTGCGCCCTGTTCCCGCTGTTTTACGGCCTGAGCAACCTGTTGCGCGGCTGGTTTTCCAGTGCCGATCTGACCGCACAACTGGGCCGTTCGACAATTATCAAGAGTGCTTTTCTGCTTCTCCTCTGGTGGCCTCTGGTCGCCGCGCAGCCTAAAATTTCCGGTATCGTCATCGGCATCGCGCTGTTGATCCTGGCCGAAATCATCGAGGCATTCTACCTTTTTCACCAACGCAGCCGCCGTCCTGAAGAGCTACGTCGACTTGCCCCGAACTGACAATCTTTTATAAACTGCATAAATGGAGCGAACGTCCTGCAAACACCCTTGTCACGACTGTCGTCATTGTCAGTGGTGCAGCAACGATCGCTGCCGTCTCTGTCGACAGAGCGGCAGAGAAGAGAAGCTCTCCATAGCGGAACAGATTCGCCGCTACGAGGACGTCAATGCCCGCAAAATAAAGGACCCGCGGACGGATTAACCCGGAATCAACGAGGTGACGCTTCGTGAGGCGACCGAAAACGAGCTCAAAGCAGGCCATACCGCACGCTGCGCGCCTTGACGCAACGGAATACAAGCACAACCGGCACTGACGTGCAAGCAACCGGTGCCGCAGAAATTTCCATGAATAATCCGGGTCGAAATGAAAAACGGCAGGTTTCCGTGGTCTTTCGATCGAAAGTATGCTTAAATACCGGCCCGAAAAAATCACATATCACCATTTCCGCCAGCAAGGGAGCTTATTTATGTACAGCTGTTCCGATCTCAAGAAAGGCCTTAAATTACTGATTGACGGCGATCCTCATGTGATCGTGCAATTCGACTTCAGCAAACCGGGCAAAGGCCAGGCTCTGTACAAATGCAAACTACGCAACATGATCACCGGATCCCTGTTCGACCGCACCTACCGCAGCGGCGAATCGTTTGAGCCGGCCAGCCTGGAAGAGCGCGAAATGCAATACCTCTATCAGGACGAGAGCGGTTATGTTTTTATGGACAAAAAAAGCTATGAGCAGATCACGCTGAGCGAAGAAACCCTGGGGGACGACAAATATTTGTTAATCGACAATATGGATGTCGAAATACTCATGCATGATGAGCGCGGCATCGGCATCAGCCTGCCGAATTTCGTCAACCTGCGGGTCACCCGGGCCGATCCCTGGGTCAAGGGCGACACCGCCGCCGGCAACAACAAACCGGCGACCGTCGAAACCGGTTATACCTTGCAGGTTCCTTCATTTGTCGAGGAGGGAACACTGATTCAGATCGACACCAGAACCGGGGAGTATGTCACCCGCGTCAAAGAATGATCCATGGATAAAAACTGGCAACTTGCCAAAAAAGCGGATTTACTGGCCGAGCGAGCCCGGATCATCCAACGGATCCGGGCTTTCTTTGTCGCCGGAAAATTCCTTGAAGTTGAAACCCCCCACCGCATCCCGGCCAACGCACCGGAGTTCCATATTGACGCCGTAGCCAGTGAAGACTGGTTTCTCCACACCTCGCCTGAACTCTGCATGAAACGTCTGCTCGCGGCCGGCTATGAGCGAACTTTCCAGATCTGCCGCTGTTGGCGCAAGGAAGAGTCGGGGACGCAGCACCTTCCCGAATACACGATGCTCGAGTGGTACCGCGCCCATTGCGATTATTTTCAATTGATGGATGATTGCGAAGCCCTGCTCGTCCATCTGTGTCCGGCCGGGCAACTTACCTGGCGGGATCGTCAGGTCAACCTCACCCGGCCCTGGCAGCGACTGACGGTCGCCGAAGCTTTTGAGCGTTTCAGCTCCGTTTCTCTCGAAGAAACACTGGAAACGGATCGTTTCGATGAGATTGTCGATCGTGATATCCAGCCCAGCCTGGCCCGTCAGGCACCGACGTTCCTTTACGATTACCCCCGGGAATATGCGTCACTGGCCCGCCTGAAAGCGGATAATACCGCCATTGCCGAACGTTTTGAACTCTATATCGGCGGCCTGGAACTGGCAAACGCCTTCTCCGAGTTGAATGATCCCGCTGAACAGCGGACCCGCTTCACCGCCGAAGAGCGCCGCCGGCGCGCACAAGGGAAAACGCCTTATCCGCCCCCCGCCAAATTCCTGCAAGAACTTTCAAACCTGCCTCCCGCCGCCGGAATCGCCCTCGGCATCGACCGGCTGGTCATGCTGCTGTGCAATCAGAACGACATTTCCAATATTGTCGCCTTCAGCCCTTCCGATCTTTAAAAACGGAACCAAGAAATAGCAATAAATCACAAAAATAGAATGGTGTTATTATATAAAATTAAAACAAGGTAAAATTATTTATCGCTAATACTTTATTGAGTAATTATTATCATATTAAATACATAGTTTTTTCACTATCATACCGTAAAAACTTATTTTTTCTTTCTCAGAGCAGCAAGACAAGCAGACAAACACATCTTTATCTTACGAAATACGATTTTACAAAAATTTTGCCTATTGACATCATTTTATAACATCGTATTATATCGCGAAACCAAAGAACCAACATCGCTCATTTTTTATCAAAAAATATTCTATATTATTGAGTATTATCAACCATATAGATAAATAAAAAACAAAATGAACAAACATAACCAGGTTTCTGACGATGCTTGTATTTTTACCGACGATATCCCTGGAAACGACGGAACCGGTTAATTTTCAATTTTCCGGAAAACATTTAAAACAAGGTTCAACAATCCGTCAAATTTCCGTTTTTGTTATTCATTCTTTTTGAGGCAAAAGCCTTCAGAACCGAGGAGAGAGGAGCTTTCATTATGGGACACGGACCCGCTGTTAAACTAGGCAAAGACCATGCGGCCGGCTACAAAACAAAACTAGGGGTCAAGATGTTTGCCGTCTACACCATACTCTATGCCGCATTCGTCATCCTGAACACCACCAACCCCAAGCTGATGGAATCCAGCGTTCTCGGGCAAACCGCGGCCGTCATCTGGGGCTTTGCCCTGATCGCCCTGGCCCTGGTTATGGCTGTCGTCTACAATCATCTCTGCACCAAAGCAGAAAAACAAAAGAATTAAATAAGGGGGGGACAAAGCCATGATCTATACTCAATCACCTTTGGCCATCGGCCTGTTCTGCTTCTTTGTCCTTTTTGTCCTCGGCCTGTCCTTTTATCTGGCCAAGCGAACCAGTTCGGCGGAAGGTTACTATGCCGCCGGCGGCCAGATCCACTGGGCCACCAACGGCATCGCATTTGCCGGCGACTACCTTTCTGCGGCTTCTTTTCTCGGTATCTGCGGAATGATCGCGACAGCCGGTTACGACGGCTGGATGTACTCCATCGGCTATCTTGCCGGCTGGATCGTCGCCCTCTTCCTGGTGGCGGAACCAATGAAGCGCCTCGGCAAATACACCTTCACGGACGCTCTCGATTCGAAGTTCAATTCGAAATCGATCCAGTTGATGGCGGCCATTTCAACCCTGCTGGTTTCTCTCTTCTACCTGATTCCGCAAATGGTCGGCGCCGGGGTTCTGGTTCAGCCGCTGCTGGGCCTTCCCCACTGGGTCGGCGTCTGTATCGTCGGTATCGTCGTGACCATGATCGTCGCCACCGCGGGCATGGCTTCGACAACCTACGTGCAGTTTTTCAAAGGGTCCTTGCTGCTGGTCATGTCGACGGTAGTCGTCATTGCGGTGCTGTTCCGCGGCCTTTCGACCACTCCGGAGAGCAACAACGGCCAGCCTTATCATGATTTCAAAACCCTTCACGCCGACAGCTCCCTGAACCTGGTCGAGGAAGGCTACACCCTGGTCGAAGGGTTGGACACCGAACTCGGCAAGGCCGGGTTCGTCAAACTGGCCCACGACGGGCAGCAATCGATCTGGCACTTAATCGAGACCGCCGACGGCTACACCCTTGAGGAAACTCTTTATGTCGTCAAGATGCCCGACGGCACCAAACATTTCAACGGCGCGCCCGCCGAAGAAGGCAAGTTCTTCCCGGTCGGCCATGTCCGCGAATTGCGCGTCAAAGGCCAGGAAGTGACGGCAACCGGCGCGGTGGGACCGTTCGCCTATCTCTCCGCACTCAAGGATTCGACGATTGTCCTGTGGGGCAAAAAATACGTCAAGGAAGGTGAAAACACCCTGACCATCTATTATCAGAAGCCGACCCCGGGCTCACGCGTTCTGCGCCCCGGACTCAAGTTCAAAGTCGACAATGCGACCGGCATTCAGAAATTCAATTTCATGTCGCTGATGCTGGCCCTGTTCTGCGGAACCGCGGCCTTGCCCCACATCCTGATCCGCTACTATACGGTGCCGAGCCAGGCGGCGGCACGCAAATCGACCATCGTCGCTATTGCCGGCATCGGTTTCTTCTATGTCCTCACCCTGTTCATGGGCATGGGCGCCATGACCAACGGGGTTATCAACCTGACGGACAACAACATGTCCGCCCCGTTGCTGGCGCTTTCCTTCGGCGTCATCCTGTTCGCCATTATTTCTTCGCTGGCATTCGCCACGGTTCTGGGGACGGTTTCCGGCCTGATCGTCGCCGCCTCGGGTGCGATCGCCCACGATTTGATGGATAACTTCCTCGGCATGCAGATGAGCGACCGGGGCAAAGTCCGGGCCGGTAAGATTTCCGCTGTCGTCATCGGCTGCATCGCGATCTACCTGGGCATCGTGTTCGAAGGAATGAACGTCTCCTTCCTGGTCGGCTGGGCCTTTGCGGTTGCCGCTTCGGCCAACCTGCCGGCGATTCTGATGTTGCTGTTCTGGAGCAAAACCACGGCCAAAGGCGTGGCCGCATCGATCCTGGTCGGTCTTTTCAGTTCCCTGGGCCTGATTCTCATTTCCCCGGACATGTGGGTCCGTTACGGCAAATTGCCGGCCGATGCGCCGATCCAGTTCAACAGCCCGGCGCTGATTTCCATTCCCTTGTCGTTCGTGGCCCTGGTCATCGTTTCGATGATCACCCAGGGTGGAACGGCCAAGGAGCAAATGGCCGAGAATGCTTAATCAACCGGTCTAACCGTTCGATTTCTGTGATACTATCGGGCCATCTCCGGGTGGCCCGTTTTTTATCAGGATTTTCCATGAAACGTTTCCGTATCACGATCCTCGCCGTCTGTCTGATTCTGTTCTGGCTGGGATATTCCGACCTGAAAATTTTTCTGCGTAACCCGGAGCCGCTGCAGATATCCGTAGCCGAGCTGGAAAACTCGGGAGCGCCGAGAGAATGGCTGACAGTCACGCACAGCGTTCGGGACCTGCTGCAGGCCGTCAACATGTCCGGCTCCATGAACATCGACGCCTTTCTGGTGCCGCTGAAACGCGACCGGGAATCAAACACCATGAAAGTGTGGTTCGAAACCCGCGACGCAAAGATCATCGAGGCCTTGAAGCACTATTATTTCATTCTTGAAACGGAACCGGATCGCACTGCCTTTATTCAGGCAAATCAGCAGCTGTTTTTCGGCGCACAACCGGTGACGGGAATGACGGCGGCCAATCTGGTGGCGAATTCCAATCGCGGCAAGCTGACCAAGTTGTTGCAACAAATGGAACTGCCGGTCAGCGATGAAACGATTTTCATCAGTGCGGGGAAAAGCCCTTCGCGCTGGCGCGGCATTTTCTTTGTCGGCGTGGCCGGCCTGGGACTGATCAAAGTTTTTCTGAGTTTTGCGCGTCCCCCGGAAAGAGCTTGAACCAACCAGAGGCGACGGCCCGTGCCGCCGCCTCAGAACCATCGGCGTTATTGTATCCAGGCGCAGAGTTTGTCGATCGCCAGCAAGACACGTTCGCAATAAAGCCGTAAAAAAGCTTCATCCAAAGGTTGATCTGCCGTCATCTGTTCGGTTGCGGCCAGGGCCCTGGCGCCATCGAAATCGACAAATGCAAGTCGGGCGGTCAACTCTTTGTACGGCCGGCCGAAATTGCTGCCCGGCAGGATCGCGACCCCGGTTTCCCGCAGCAGCCGGGTACAGAAAGTCTCGCCGTTGTCGATCCCCCGCGGTTCCAGAACGCTTCGTTTCGCTTCAAAATCGGGCAGCATATAAAAAGCTCCTTCCGGCCGTGCGACCGTTACGCCGCTTTCCGACAACCGCCGCCAGATCCACTCCGCCAGTGCTTTCAGAATCCGCCGCGAATGGTAAAGGTAACGTTCCAGCCGGACGCCGCCCTGGAAAGCCTTGACCGCAGCGTACTGAATCGGTGCGCTGGTTGCGGTAAAGGTTTCACTGGCCACCACGGCCATGGCTTCCATCAACCACTTCAGTTCTTCGGGAAACGCAAACGTTCCCAGCCGCCAACCGCCGGCACCTGCCCATTTACTCAGGCCGCTGGCAATAATCGTCCCCTCCGGATAATAACGGGCGATCGACTGATGGCAGCCGGCAAAATTGAGTTCGCCGTAAATTTCATCGGACAGGAGGATGATCTTGTATTTTCGCGCCACCTCGGCCAGGGACTGCAATTGTTCCGGCGAATAGCTGCAGCCCGTCGGGTTGTTGGGATAGTTCAGGATGACAATCCGCGGCTTGCTGGGATCCGGGCGACATAATTGTTCCAGTTCGTCCGGGGTCAGCAACCAGTTGTTCTTTTCCTCGGTTTCCAGCCAATGCACATGCCGGCCGATGATATAGGCCTGCGGGGCGTAGGAGACCCAGCTCGGCGTCGGAATCACCAGATCGCCATAATAGACCAGCTGCAGGATGAACATCAGCTCCTTGGAACCCGGCCCGATGAGCACATTGTCCTTATGGATCGGCAGATGCTGCGTCCGGCGATAGTATCCGGCAACGGCATCGCAAAGCGCGGGCAGGCCCCGCACCGGCAGATAATCTTTCTGATGCGCATTGTTCTGCAGTTCCCGAACGACGGGTTCGGGGACGGGAAAAGGCGATTGCCCCAAACCGAGTTTGTAGACCTGTTGACCTGCGGCAATCAGGCGGTTGCTTTCTTCATTGATACCCAGCGTTGCGGAAACCGGAAGTCCACGCACGTTGAGATTCAGATGGACTTCATGCCGACCGTTATTCATGGCGATCCTGCTCCTTTATATTCAGGGAAAGGGTTGACCCGCATAATGTCGATTGTCGACATTATGCCATGAACAGAAAAAAAACAACCCCCAAACGCAACCGGATTGTCAAGAGAAACTCCCGCGCCGACTGCGCCCTTTTGTCTTCGAGCGAATAAAAAAGGCCGAAGCATATACTGCCTCGGCCTTAACCACTGCGTTATCAAGTTGCTCATCAGCCGCTTGCGGCTCCGTTATGACGACTTCTGTTGACCAAAATAACCGGGTCGATAACTTCCCCGCAAGCACTGCATTTCCACGCATCAAACGCGCGGACGAAATCATAATACTTTTCGGTGTACATCCTGCCTTTGCATTTCGGACATTTCATTTGATCACCCCCATATCAGTTAAATGTACTCTTAAAACACACTTATCAAGAGATACAGGAGTTGTGCCAATTCAAGACAAAATTTATCAAGAAAGTTCACCTATAGAACAACATAAAAGATATTAATCAGTTACACACACGGATTCAACGCAAACCCACTTCAAACGGTATCACCGGCGCATATTCCGGTCAGTCAACACCCCCAGTGGCATCATTTTCGTCATTTTATTGTCGCCGGAGCCATCATAAACATCGGCTGCTGAGCTGCGATATCTTCGCCTCCCGCCGTTGAATTTACTGTGGGGCCTCGATTATCCCGCACCCGCCATAATAATGACGCCAACACGCCATATCGCCATTATTTTGACGGAACAAGAAAAAAAGAAACCCCGCAATAAGCGGGGTTCTACTGCCGGCCGCCAGTTACAGGTTCTCTTTATACAACTTGTAGGTTAACGCATCGGCCAGGGCCTGATAAGAGGCATCAATCACGTTGCTGCTGACGCCGACTGTGCCCCAGCGCGAATCGCGATCTCCCGATTCAACCAAAACCCGAATGACCGAATCCGTCCCCTGGCTGGAAGGCAGCACGCGGACTTTATAATCAAGCAGTTTGACTTCGGCAATCTGCGGATAGAAATTAACCAAAGCTTTTCTCATCGCCGTATCGAGAGCATTTACGGGGCCGTTTCCATCCGCTGCGGTATGCTCGACCTTACCGCCGAATTTGACTTTGATTGTCGCTTCCGAGACCGGGGCCTTGTCGCTTTCCCGTAACGTGTCGATCACTCTGAAAGCGGAGACGGTAAAGAAGTGCTTCAGTTTGCCCATCGCCCTGAGCATCAGCAATTCAAATGAAGCTTCCGCGCCTTCAAACTGAAAACCCTGATTCTCCAGTTCCTTGATCTCCTCCAGGATTTCAAGAGTGACCGGGTCCTTGCCGTCAAGTTCGATGCCGCATTCTTCGGCTTTGGCCAGAATGTTCGAGCGTCCCGACAGATCGGAAACCAATACCCGGGTGCGATTGCCGACCAATTCGGGCCGAATATGCTCATAGGTTTCCGCGTGCCGCTGAATAGCGGAAACATGAACGCCACCCTTATGGGCGAAAGCCGAATTGCCGACAAAGGCCTGATGCTTGTCGGGAGTCAGATTGGCCAGTTCGTAGACATAGCGCGAGGCGCCGCGCAACGATTTCAGCTGTCCCTCTCTGAGACAGTCGTGATGCAACTTCAAACTCAGGGACGGAATGATCGAACAGAGGTTGGCGTTGCCGCAACGCTCGCCGAAACCGTTGATGGTCCCCTGGATGTGCACGGCGCCGCAATCGACCGCCACCAGCGAATTCGCTACGGCGCATTCGCTGTCATTGTGGGCGTGAATTCCCAATGGCGTAGCGACCGCGTTTTTGACCGCCGTCATGATGGCGGGAAGCTCATGGGGTAAAGTCCCGCCGTTGGTATCGCACAGGACGATACAATCGACGTTGGCCGCCGCTGCCGCCTTCAGGGTTTGCAGAGCATATTCCGGGTTGTTTTTATAGCCGTCGAAGAAATGCTCGGCATCGTAGATGACTTCGCCCACCCGTTGTTTCAGGTAGCTGAGCGAATCGTTGATCAGCTCGAGATTTTCGTCCAGCGATATCCGCAGGGCCTCACGCACATGAAAATCCCAGGTCTTGCCGAAAATCGTCACCACATCGGGCTTCGCTTCAATCAGCATCTGGATATTATTGTCTTCCTCGGGGGTCGCTTTCGCCCGCCGGGTCGAACCGAACGCGACCACTTTGCTGAAACTCAGGGATTCTTCCTGAATTGCCTTGAAGAAGCTGATATCTTTGGGGTTGGAGCCGGGCCAGCCGCCCTCAATATAATCGATACCCAGCTCATCCAGCCGTTTGGCGATTCTGACCTTGTCTTCAACCTGAAAAGAAATATCTTCGGCCTGGGTACCGTCCCTCAGCGTCGTGTCGTAAAGAAAAATTTTCCCCATAGCATCACACCTCTGTCCTGACCGGCAAAGATTCAACTTTGCCTATATTCGATAAAAAAAACCTTATGGTCACCGGATAAGGACGAACGGCCGCAGCAACAGTTCTTGCCGGGCAGCAAGCCCGTTTGTTTTCTTTTGCGGGACAACCAGTCGCGTCAAAACTTTCCCTGGAGCCTGAATCAGCCCCCTGCTACCGCGCTCCGTATTTGCCTCAGCAGATCTTCATACCCGCAGCCACGGGCAGTGAACAGGATTTCACGGCTCTCGGCATCAATCCGCCGCAAATGAATCCAGAGTCCGTCGATTTCGCTATCCTCCAGCTTTTCCGGCCATTCGACCAAAGCGACGCCGGAACCGTAAGCATACTCGTCAAAGCCGATTTCATCCAGTTCATCCGCATCGGCCAGCCGGTAGAGATCGAAGTGATAAAGATCGAGCCGCGCCCGATAATGGTTCATCAGGGTAAATGTCGGGCTGGTAATCGGGATTTCCTCATCGACCCCGAGGCCGCGGGCGATTCCGCGGGCCAGAACGGTTTTCCCGGTGCCCAAGTCGCCCTGCAACAGAATCAGAGCCGGTTGTTTCAGCAGCTGGCCCAGGATTTCACCCAGATTCAGCGTCTGAACTTCCCCCTTGCGGACCACTGAAAGCGGGCGCACATCATTCATCCATGGCCCTGATCAAATCCAACCGGGCCACGACGCCGACCAGCGTACCGGAGTCGACGATCGGCAACAGATGGATTTTATGCCGACTCATCAAAGCCGCCATGTCCCGCACCGTGGCAGTGGAAGGACAGGTCACGATCTCACGTTGGCAAAGCTCGCCGACGCTGGTCGCCGTAACCCGATCGACCTCTTCCTGAAAACGTTTTTCACTGCCGAAGGTGAAAACCCAGTCGAACAACGTCATCACCGTTGGTATATGTAAAGGTTTTTGCTGTTCGATCAGATCCGTTTCGCTGATAATGCCGACCAGCCGGCCGTCATCATCAAGCACGGGAATGTTGCTGTAACGTGTCTGGATAAAAATCCGGGCCACTTCTTTCAGACTGGTGTCCGGGGTGACGGAAATGACGTCCGTGGTCATAATGTCGCGGGCAGTTAACATGAACCGACTCCTTTCAGTAATTCCTGGCGCACAACGGGAAGCTGCGGCAACAGATCCGAGGCAATGGCTCCCGCACTGCCGCACTCGGCCGCAACCAGTTCCGCAGCCCTGCCATGCAGCCATGCTCCCAGCGAAGCGGCGGAAAACGCATCCAGCCCTTGCGCCAGCAGCCCGCCGATCAGGCCGGTCAAAACATCGCCGCTGCCGCCACTGGCCAGAGCATCATTGCCGCTGGAGTTGATGTTGACCCGGCCATCCGGAGCGGCGATGATCGTTCTCACTCCCTTCAGCAGCACCACGACACCGAGCTCGCGGGCAAAGGCGCGGGTCACTTCGAAGCGATCGGCCTGGATATCCGCAACGCTGATTCCGCTCAAACGCGACATCTCTCCGGGATGAGGAGTCAACACGATTTCACCAGCCGTTTTCCGTGGCAGGCAATCGAGTTGGCCGCTCAGCAGGTTGAGTGCGTCGGCATCGATGACCAGCGGCCGTTCGCAACCGGAAACCAGTTGCCTGACAAACAATTTCAAGTCCTCGCTGACACCCAGTCCGGGCCCCAGGGCGAGAGCGTCGCGGCCGGTTAAAAGGGTTTCGATTTCGGGCACGGCCGCGGAGCTGAAAAAACCGGCCTCGTCGGGCACCGGGCACGTCATCGCTTCGGTCAGCTTCACTTCGAAAATGTCGTGCAGCATTTTCGGCGCGGCGACGGTCACCAGGCCGCAGCCGCTACGCGTCGCTGCGGCACCGGACAGACTGGCCGCACCGGTCTTGCCCGGCGATCCGGCGACCACCAGCAAATGCCCGAAACTGCCCTTGTGCCCCAGGCTGGAACGTTGCGGCAGCAGGGTCCGGGCGGCGGCGGCATCAAGCAGTTGGACCGGATCTTCCCGGGGCAGGCGGCCGTCCTGCGGAATACCGATATCAACGACTTCCAGTTGCCCGGCATAGGCCGCACCCGGTTGGCTGGCGTGACCGATCTTGGCCTCATCGAAGGTCACGGTCAATTCCGCTGCAACGGCGGAGCCGCAAACCCGGCCGCTGGAGCCGTCCACTCCCGAGGGGATGTCCACGGCGAAAACCCGCGCCGCAGATTGATTGATCAGTTTTATCGCCGCGGCCTGCAGGCCGCGGACCGCCGATTTCAGGCCGGTGCCGAAAATCGCGTCAACGATGATCTGCGGCGGATCAGCGTTGATTATCCGCTGCAGTTCATTTTCATCACGGACGAAAGCAACCGGCTGTTCCAGGCGGCGCACAACCTGCAGCATAACCGCGGCATCCCCGCCGATTTCCGCTTCAGCGGCCAGAACGACGGTTTTCACCTGCCAGCCCAGATCGCCGAGTACCCGCGCCATGACATACCCGTCCCCGCCGTTGTTCCCTTTTCCGGCCACAATCAGGACCGGCCCGGGAAACGCTTCAGCAAAGCGGGTCGCAAAATGGCGACAACAGGCGCGACCGGCGTTTTCCATCAAAACCACTCCGGGAACCCCCAGGGTCGCAATCGCGTGGCGATCCACTTCCATCATTTCACGGGCAGTACAAACGCGCATTATTCCTCCAGGACAACGGTCGCAACGGCATAGTCTCCATCATGGGAATAGCTCAGGTGCGCCTGGCGAGCACCGCGTTGCCGCATCAGTTCTGCCGCGCGACCGGACAGATTCAGTTCGGGGCAGCCCAGTGAATCGCGCTCGATTTCAATCTGCTGCCAGGCCAAACCGTCTCGCAAGCCGGTCCCCAAAGCCTTGAGAAAGGCCTCTTTGGCCGCAAAACGGGCGGCCAGATGAGGTGCCGGATCGCGTTTCTGCAGGGCATAGCTGCGCTCTTGCGGGGTAAACACCCGTTCGAGCACGCGGTGCTCCGGGGCGAGAAACTTGCTGAAACGGGAGATCCGGGGCCAGATCGGTGCCGATGGCGACAATCGCCACGGTTTAACCTTTCAACAGCTGCAACATCTCGCGCACGGCCTGATCCATACCCACCAGAACGGCCCGGGAGACGATGCTGTGACCGATATTGAATTCCTCGATGCCCGGCAGCGCAGCGACCGGGCCGATATTGCGATAGTCCAGCCCATGACCGGCATTCACTCCCAGGCTGAGTTTTTTCGCCGCGCTGATCGCCGTTTCGATACGCTGCAGTTGCGTGCGCCGTTCCGCCGGAGTCTGTGCGTCGCAATAGGTCCCGGTATGGATTTCGATATGATCCGCACCGACTTTATGACTCGCCCGCAACTGATCGATATCCGGCTCGACAAACAGGCTGACGCTTATCCCCGCCTGCTTCAGCAGGGTGATGTTCTGTTTCAGGGTGGACTGCATCAGCAGTACGTCCAGTCCGCCTTCGGTGGTCAATTCACGCCGCCCCTCCGGCACCAGGGTGACGGAATCGGGCAACAGCTTCAGGGCAAAGGCCACCATCTCTTCGGTCAGGGCCATTTCCAGATTGAGTCTGGTTTTGACCGTTCGCCGCAGTATTTCGACATCCCGGTCCTGGATATGCCGCCGGTCCTCGCGTAAATGTACGGTGATCCCGTCGGCGCCCGCCAGTTCGGCCAGCATCGCCGCGGTCACCGGATCCGGCTCGGCGACTCCGCGAGCCTGACGGATGGTGGCGACATGATCGACATTAACTCCCAGCTTATTCAACTTCTCTCTCCATAAAAATCGCTCTTAAAATACACTTGAAAAACAGCCGGCGGAACCCATGGACGGACAACCAATGCCTGCGGCGACCGGTTGGCTTTTAAGCTGTTTCTTCTGCCGGCTGAGGGAAAATCATCCCCCGTTGTGCCCGAACAAGCCGCGGGGGGGCTTTTTCCACAACCCGACGGCGGCGTTAGGCCCCGATCCTTTCGCGGACCGCGGCGGCGACCTGCCCGGCCAGTTTTTCGATCCGCCCTTGATCCTCGCCTTCGATCATCACCCGCAACAGCGGTTCGGTTCCCGAATAACGAATCAGCACCCGCCCGCGCTCGCCCAGTTCGCTTTCAACCGCGTCGATCACCTGTTGTACTTCGGGCAGCTCCGCCATGGCCGGCTTCTTTCTCACCCTGACATTGACCAGGACCTGGGGCAACGAAGTCATCACCCGGGTCAGTTCCGACAACGGCTTTCCCTTACGCTGGATAATCGCCAGCACCTGCAGGGCGGAAAGGATACCGTCACCCGTGGTATTGTGATTGAGAAAAATCATATGCCCAGACTGCTCGCCGCCGAAATTGTAGTTGTTGCGCAGCATTTCTTCAACCACATAGCGATCACCGACATCGGTGCGCACAACTTTGCCGCCGGCCTTTTTCAGCGCGATATCCAGCCCCATATTGCTCATGACCGTAGCGACCACGGTTTTTTTATGCAGTTCGCCCGTCTTGATCATTTCCGTGCCGCACAGTGCCATAATATGATCGCCGTCGATCTCTTCTCCCCTTTCGTCGACGAAAATCACCCGGTCCGCATCACCGTCCAGAGCGATCCCCAGATCGGCGCGATACTCGCGCACTTTTGCGGCCATCACTTCGGGATGCAACGAGCCGCAGCCTTCATTGATGTTCATGCCGTTCGGCTTGATCCCGAGGGGGATAATCTCGGCGCCAAGCTCCGTCAACACCGCCGGAGCCACTTTGTACCCGGCGCCGTGGGCACAATCGAGCACAATCCGCAAGCCCTGCAGATCCAATTCTTTGGGAAAAGCGTTTTTCAGAAAAACCACATAACGGCCGATCGCATCGTCGATCCGGTAGGCCTTGCCGACCTCATCGGCGATGGGACGCAATTCATCAAGCCTGTGGTTGATGATCAGATCTTCGATCTTCAATTCCAGTTCATCCGGCAATTTGAAACCGGTATTGGAAAAGAACTTGATGCCGTTATCCTGATACGGATTATGCGAAGCGCTGATCACCACCCCGGCATCGGCCCGCATCGACGAAGTGATGAACGCGATCCCCGGCGTCGGCAACGGTCCGACGATCAACACATCCACACCCATCGAACAGATTCCGGCGACCAGGGCATTTTCGATCATATAGCCGGACAGGCGCGTGTCTTTGCCGATCACGATCCGATGCCGTCGTTTGCTGTCGTTTTTAAACACGAATGCCGCTGCACGCCCAAGCTGCATGGCCATTTCCGTCGTCATCGGTTCGATATTGGCAACGCCGCGAACACCATCGGTCCCGAATAGTTTTTTCTTCATTTAAACGCCATCCCCTTCCGGATTATTGCGATTGCCGCTGACCGGGGTCGAGCGGATTTTCAGCCGCCCCCGGCAGTTCCTCCAACTTTTGCACTTCGACCTGAATCTCAGTCGTTTTGTCGTCTTTGAGATAGGTATAGGTACCGCGATAAACCAGCGGTACGATCACCGAAAAACCTTCGTTGATCCCGGTCAGGTCCACTTCTTCGGTCGTGACTTCCGTCACCCCCTTCAGTTCGGTTTCCCCACCCTCCACAACCACCTTGTCCGGGGTTGCGGAAATACGGCCCACCTGGAAGCCGGACATGGGCTCTCCGTGCAGCGCTATCTTGATCGGCACCTCTTTGCTTTTGATGCGTTCCAGCTTCATGTCGATAAACGACGGCGACAATCGGGTCACGCGCAACCCACTGGGCAGATTCAAACGTTCTTCCAGCCGTTTGAACGTCGTCAGGCCGGGTTTGAGATCCGCCAGGTCGACAACGATACTGATATCGTTGGGGCTGACTTTCATCAACAGTGTGCGCGGACCGCTGATACGCACGTCGACCAGGCTGGGAACCTCGTTGGCGATCATCATCCCTTTCGGGATATTCTGCAGTTCCAGCGGCACCAGATAGCCGACTTCCAGACGTCGTTCCCCCATGATGAACATCCACAGCAGCAAGGCGAAAACCAGGGAGATCAGCTTCAGTGTCCAATTCTCGGTCAGCAGCTTGAACATCAGCCCGCTCCCTTTTTCTTTCTGCGCTGCAGTTTGACTTTGCGGGGCTCCAGCAACCGGCCCAGAACCTTTTTCAGGCTCGTGGCATCCAGGTTGCGGGTCATGCCGCCGTTGACGGCAACCGATATTTTCCCGGTCTCTTCCGAAACGATAATCGCCACGGCATCGGCCAACTCGGTCAGCCCGATAGCCGCCCGGTGGCGCGTTCCCAATTCCTTGGTCAGATCGGACCCCTGGCTGAGCGGCAGAAAGCAGCCCGCCATGGTCAACCGTCCCTGCTGCAGAACCAGAGCGCCGTCGTGCAGCGGCGATGACGGCATGAAGATAGATCGGATCAGTTCACAGGAGACCCGCGCATCGACCGGAGTGCCCGATTCGAGAATATCGTTGATTCCGGTTTCGCGCTCGATCGCGATCAGCGCGCCGATTTTGCGATTGCCCAGGGCCACGCAGGCTTTGACGAGTTCGTCGATCACCGCGGATTCCTCCCGCGTGGTCATGCCGCCGAGAAAAGGATTCCGGCCCACATGCATCAGTGCACGGCGAATATCGTTCTGGAAAATAACCACGATAACGAGGATGATCGAAGAAAGGAAATTGCTCAGGAACCAATTGAGAGTGTGCAGGTCCCCCACCCGCGAGGCCATGTAAACAGCCAGGATCACGGCCAGACCGAGCAGCATCTGAACCGCGCGGGTCCCTTTGATCAGCAGAATGATGCGATAAATAATGAAGGCGACAATGCTGATGTCAAGAATATCGAGCAGACGTATGTTGGAAAAAACATCAAGCATTGGCTCCCAAACTCCGGCTCCGGCCAGTTGCCGTCAATCATTCTGGCAGTTTCTGCTGTCTGACCGCCCAAGCCACCAGCGCTGCCTCCCTTGCGGCTCTTACATCATGAACGCGAAAAATCCGGGCCCCCTGCCAAACCCCCAGGGCGACCGTCGCCAGGGTACCGTAAAGACGTTGCAAAGGATCGTCCTGGCGCAATATCCTGCCGAGAAAACTTTTCCGCGAGGTCCCCAGCAAAAGCGGGCAATTCAAATCATGAAACACTTCAAGCCGGTTGAGAATGGCCAGGTTCCCTTCGACGCTTTTGCCGAAACCGATCCCCGGGTCGACCGCAATCTTATCGGCAGCCACGCCCGCCCGCCGGGCTTTTTCGATACTGCGTTTCAGGCCGGCTTCAACGGCGGCAAGCAAATCGTTATAAGCGGTTTGCCGCTGCATCACATCGGGCCGGCCGCGCGTATGCATGAGGAAAACCCCGGCACCGGATGCCGCGACCACGTCGGCCATCGCCGGATCAAAAGTCAACCCGCTGATGTCATTGATGAAATCAGCCCCCAGGGAAACGGCCCGGCGGGCCACTTCGGCTTTATTCGTATCAATGGAGAGCGGTAGGTCCGTTTCCCGCCTCAATCCTTCGACAACCGGCAGCACCCGCTCCAGTTCTTCTTCCACTGCGACCGCTGCCGCACCCGGACGAGTGCTTTCCCCACCGATGTCGAGCAGATCCGCGCCTTCCCGTAACATTTCCAAGCCGCGCTCGACAGCCTGCCCGGCGGAAAAATAACGGCCGCCGTCGGAAAAAGAATCCGGGGTCACGTTCAAGATGCCCATGATCCGGGGACGACTCAGATCGAGCCGGCATTCACGGCCCAGCAGGTACTCTTGCAAGTGCCGCCTCACTCTTTAGGAGCGGCAGTATCTGCGGCATTTTTTTCCGCGGCGCCTTCTTCCGCGACAGCAGCGGGAACATCCTCTGCTGCAGGTTCGGCTGCAGGTTCGGCTGCAGGTTCGGCTGCAGGTTCGGCTGCAGGTTCGGCTGCAGGTTCGGCTGCAGGTTCGGCTGCAGGTTCGGCTGCAGGTTCGGCTGCAGGTTCGGCAGGCGCGGGCGAGCTTTCGAAACTGAAATCGTCCTCTGAAGTCGACTCATCAACCTGCTTTTGCAGATAATCCGGAAGGCCGTCGGGAAAGACCACCGCCAGGATTTCCTTGTTGTCAAGCGTTTCTTTTTCCAACAGCAATTCGGACAGATCGATCAACCGCTGGCGGTTGTCTTTGAGCAACTGCCGGGTCAACTCGTAGTTTTCGGTAACGATGCGCTGAATTTCGTTGTCTATGGTGACCGCCGTCGCTTCACTGTAATTTTTGACGTGTCCCATATCCTTGCCGAGGAAGACCTCGCCTTCTTTTTCACCAAAGGTGACAGCGCCGATTTTTTCACTCATCCCCCATTCGCAAACCATCTTACGTGCGATCGTCGTTACCCGCTCCAAATCGTTGCTGGCACCGCTGGTTACCGAATCGAAAGTGATCTCTTCGGCGATACGTCCGCCGAGCAGAGAACGGATCCGGATATGCAGCCCTTTTGCCGTTTCGTTGTATTTTTCCTCTGCCGGCAGGTACATGGTCACTCCCATCGCCCGGCCGCGCGGGATGATCGACACTTTATGCACCGGATCCGATCCCGGCGTAAGCAGCGAAACCAGGGCATGCCCGGCTTCGTGATAGGCGGTCACCTTTTTCTCTTCCGGGGTGATCACCATGGAACGCCGCTCGGCCCCCATCAGCACCTTGTCTTTGGCCGCCTCGATATCGTCCATGTCAACTTTGTTCTTATTGGCACGCGCAGCCAGCAGCGCTCCCTCGTTGATCAGATTGGCCAGATCGGCACCGGAAAAACCCGGCGTCGCCTTGGCCACGACTTCAAGATTGACATCCTCGGCCAGAGGCACCTTGCGCGAATGGACCTGCAGGATTTTATGCCTGCCCTTGACGTCGGGACGCGGCACCACCACCTGACGATCGAAACGCCCCGGCCGCAGCAACGCCGGATCGAGGACGTCAGGACGGTTGGTCGCCGCCACCAGGATAACCCCCTCGTTGGACTCGAACCCGTCCATCTCGACCAGCAGCTGGTTGAGGGTCTGCTCACGCTCGTCATGGCCGCCGCCGAGACCGGCGCCGCGATGACGACCGACCGCATCGATCTCGTCGATAAAGATAATACAGGGCGCATTCTTCTTTCCCTGCAGGAAAAGATCGCGGACGCGGCTGGCGCCGACACCGACGAACATCTCGACAAAATCGGACCCGGAGATGGTAAAGAACGGGACCCCGGCTTCACCGGCCACGGAACGGGCCAGCAAAGTCTTGCCGGTCCCCGGAGAACCGACCAGCAACACCCCTTTGGGGATCTTGCCGCCGAGTTTGGTGAACTTTTTCGGATCCTTGAGAAATTCGACGACTTCCTCCAGTTCCTGTTTGGCCTCGTCAACGCCGGCCACGTCTTTAAAGGTCACCTGTCCCTGCGTGTCGGTCAACAGTTTCGCCTTGCTTTTACCGAAGCTCATGGCCTTGCCGCCGCCGGCCTGCATTTGCCGCATGAAGAAAATCCAGACCGCGATCAACAACAGGATCGGCCCCCAGGAAATCAGCAAGGTGAACCAGAACCCCTGATCATCGACCGGCTTCGCCTCGATGGTGATGCCTTTCTTTTTCAATTCCGGGATCAGTTCCTCATCCATCGGCGCATGCGTCTGAAATTTGGTGCCGTCGCCGTAAACGCCGGTCAACTGATTGCCCTGGAAGGTAATGCTGGTTACCTGTCCGTCTTCAACCGCGGTCAGAAACTCAGTGTAATTGATCTGTTTCTGTTCGCTTTCCTTTTGCGTCATCATATTGAACAGCATGATCATCAGCAACGAGATGACCAGCCACAGTGCTAGATTTTTCTGAAATTGACTCACAGGACCCCCTATGGAGTTTTTTATGAAAAAAGAACGCTCGCTCTGAGTGTCGTGGACACTATAAAACTGGCTGAAAAAATTACCATAAAGAATGCGGTCTCACAAGTTTTTTGTCACGGCCTTCCGGTCTTTCAACCCAGCTCCAAACGCAGGATTTCAGGCGTCTCCGCGGCAACGACGGCCTGAGCGGAACGGCGCCGTCCGATGAGCCACAGAATCTCTTCGCCGTCAAGCAGAACCAGGCTTTCGCGACGCTCTTCCAGCTCGACGCGCTGATCGCCGAAAAACCGTTTCAACTTTTTATGCCCCGTCATTCCGGACGGCACGAAACGGTCCCCCCAGCGCCAGCGCCTGACGGTCAGTGAAGCGCCCAGTTGCGCCCGGTCGAGTTCGATGGCAGTCGGCGATTCCCCCGCCGTGCGTTCGATCAGCCGCGCCCGCAACCGGGCGCCGTCCGGCAGCCGCAATTCCCCCGGAATCGGCAGTTTGCCAACGAAAGGCGACGGCGTGTCCGGGGCCGCGACCCTGAACCAGAGGGAATCATAACGGCGCGCTGCCCAGCCCCCGGGCAGATCGATCTGGGCCTGACTTTTCAGTCCGTGCAGCAGACCGTCTATCGCCGCGAGATGCGCGCCTTCAATTCGCTGCAGATCGCCCCTGACCCGGCGCAGGCCTTCACGATACAACCGCAGCCGCAGCGCCCGCGGGCAGTCCAGCAGCAACTTGCACGACAATCTCAGACCGTCATCGTCGGCCAACAGATAATCGTTGAAAACCGCACCGACCAGGTTCTGCCAGTAGTCTTCTTCCGCCTGAAATTGCTCGATCGTCGCGGTCATCCGCTCAGCATAGCCGGGATTGATCTCTTTCAGCAACGGCACCAGGCCATGACGGATACGATTACGCGTGAACCGGGCGTCCTGATTGCTTTGGTCTTCGACCCAGCGCAATTGTTGCCCTCGGGCGTAAGCCAGAATCTCTTCCCGGCGGACCCCCAGCAACGGCCGCCACCAGATTCCGTCCCGCCCGCGCATGCAGGCCAAGCCGCTGCGCCCGCTGCCGCGCAGCAGCCGTAGCATAAAGGTCTCGACCTGGTCATCCTGATGATGTCCCAGGGCGATCAACTCGCTGCCCGCGTTGCGGGCCGCCGTAAGCAAAAATTCGCGCCGCGCCAGCCGGCCGGCCATTTCCAGGCTCATTTTTCCCTGTTGTGCCAATGCTGGCACGTCCCGTTCACCGCTGTGACAGGGGATCCGCCATTCAGCGCACAGCTGTTCGACAAAGGCGGCGTCATGCCGACTTTCCCCCCGGATCCGGTGATCCAGATGAGCGACCTGCAGTTGGAGCCCGTGTTCATCCGCCCGTGCCTTCAACAGATGAAGCAGCACCACCGAATCGACACCGCCGGATACGGCGACCAGAAGCCGTTCGATGCCCGGCGGCAGGGTTTCAATCAGCGATTCTGACAAGCGGGAATATGCCATCGGAAAAAACAGATCCTGAATACGGCCGGCTCAGCCATACGGGCTGCCGTGAATTCGTTTGTCATTGACTATAAACGAAAAAAGCCCCTCCCGATAGTGGGAAGGGCCGATATGGTGGCGGTGCAGAGATTCGGCCAAGCAATGCCCCTAACTAGCTGATATTAAAACTATTCCCCTATCTTCACCCTCTTACAAGCTTACTGCAAAATCCTTCAAATCAACGTTTTGTACGAAAAAAGTGTGCAAAAAAGTGTACGACTTTTTAGAGTGTTTGACAAGCGCTGAACAGCAGAAGAAAATGTTCAATTGTTACAATAACGATACAAAGAAAAGATTGACTTAAATCTTGTGGCAAAAATAGAATTTAAAATTGAGGCAAAAGCCTCACAACAAAGGCTCTGTAGCTATCCCCCCCTCTTAGCTATGGAGCCTTTCTATTTGCCTAGGTGACTTGAAAAATAAAATAAATACGATATACATATATACACTTAAGACAATTCTCCCCTTATGAGGGGGGACTAAAGCTCCTGATTGCCTCCCCGCCCCTCCGAGACTTTCAGGAGCTTTCTTTTAATTTGTGTAGCAGCCAAGCCTTACTTATCATATTGAATTTTATTTTCCCTGACAGCCTCTACAGCAGCTCCTACGGCATTAATGCTCTGACCTTCCCCCTTCAAAGTGCTATCTTGCAATCTGTTGAATAGCAATTGAGAGGGGAACGGCCTTGTTTACTACGTCTACCACTGACCACCAAAAACAAATCAAAGAACTAAAAATTGAGCTTTAAAAAGCCCGTCAAGCGATTATCAGTTTAATGTCTGAATCGTTACAGATCGACTTGGAAAGCTACATGTTCTGTCAATGTAAGGCTGACACATGGCTTAATAATGTAGCTACTAAAATTGCTTCCAATGTTACCCCTGAATATGATGGTATTTCAGATGCTCATAAGGGGTATGCTTCCTGCCCTCTGTGTGGTGCTACAAGTGCTAGTCCGTATCAATTCGGCTTCACTCTTCCTGAAGGGCTTAGAAGGCATCTTACAGGAATAGGGCATTCTAACGGCTGTAAGGGCGTGGAAGCTGCTAAAGGGCTTGCAGATGAGTACTTTGAAAATAAGTTTAAAACATAAAAAAGAATACTTTAGTGTTCGGAAGAACTTTTAAACAATCTTTCTATGCAGATTCTTTTATTGATTTTATGTGGTTCACCAATCCAGTGAGTGCCGCAGAAGTTCCCCTGAAAATTCCATCGCAAGATGTTTCTACAAATGCGTTTTTGATTTTTGATGATTGTGGGTAATTCAGAATATCTTGAAGAAGTCCATATATGGTGACAGACTCCCTTTGACCTAACTTCCTAGGCCACTTTCCATTATCAAAAAGGATAGGCTGAACAATTACCATTCTTCTTTTCTGTCCTTGCACTTCAAAGCCAACATTGTCTACCACAACAGGAAAATTACTTAGGTTAATAGCTTCTACAGCAAAATATTCATCAACAATAGTACAATTAAACTCATCAGGAGATGTTATTACACCAGATTCACCAGTCAAAGAATTTCTAAATCTTTTTGTAACGGCCCTTGGTTTAACTTTAATTTTTACTTTTCTTTTTGATCTTTCAATCAATAGATTATAAATTCCAAGTCCCATACCAAGGAAGGCAGCAATAATAGTTATAATTTCACTAATAGATTTAAATGTCATCTGCTTATACTAAATCTTATAGTGTTATCTTCAATTGGCTTTCCTGAGATAAAAAAGACATCATCTTTCTCTATACCAATTTCTGAAATGCTCATACTATTATCAATCGCTCTACTCTCTCCATTTCTTCGCAGATTCAAAACAGGAGAATACAAACGACGAATAGCTTTCACCTTATCAGTTTGTGTTCCTTTTTCTAAATATTCAATGAATAGACTTACAAAATCCCATACTTGTAAATTAGCTGGAACTTTTACTTCATAAGTAATCCCTTCAAGGCTTGATACTACTACAACAGTAACTAACTCTTGACGATAAAGTTTAACTTTTCTCCATACTTGGCTAATAGGCACAAAAATCAAGAATGAGACAATTAAGAGCAAAGCATAACCAATCAGCCCTAAATTAGAAAACGCATTAGGGAATACCCCAAAAAAGCCGAGCGGCTCCAGCACTAGCCAAATAGCCCCAAATATCGTTAAATACATGCCTCCCAACTCTTTTAAATTCAAGCCGGGAAGATTACCAAGAGTGATTCGTTTCATTGCACCTTTTCAATGCTAAAGAATTTAATTGTCTTGCTGTGTACTTTGATTGGCATTCCCTGAATTATCAGAACCACTACCAGAATTCCCTGCCCCTTGACCTTGTTCGCCTGAGCCGCCTTGAGTGCTGTTAGGGTTAAGATCTCCGATTCCGTTTAAACTACGAGTTTCACCAGAAGACTGAACTTTTTGAGACATTTGATTGACTCCCGCATTGTTAAAGTGTGAACTTGCTGAAACTAGACCTATTGATATTGTAAAAACAGATGCTACTATAAATGACCCTACAGATAAACGGTCAAACTTCTTTAGCAAGGGGTCTTTGCCAGATTTACCTCTAAGTGCATCTTCAATATGTTTTGAATTTCTTTGATATATTTTAAGTGAAGCTAAAATTGTTGTTAGAAACCCTGAGAATGAAACTATATATAATAAAGTTACCCACAAGTAAGGTACTCCAACAGTTGTTAAAATAGTTACTAATAAACCAACCGCCGCCGCAGAAAGGGTTACAAGAGTCTTGTCTCTTTCCATTTTAGTATCTATCCACGCTTGAAGTAAAACTGAATATTGCGCAACCTTTTTCCCTTCAAGCTCTCTCAAGGCTCTTTTGTCTTCATCCTCTTTTGACTCTGGCAATTAACTCTCCTTCTCAAAAAAATTATCATTCCTGAAATTAAGTATTACCTCAAAGCATTTATCATATCAACGAGGAAAATTTTATTGTGGTTGTCAGTTGCTGTCCACGAATAATGCTGTAATCCTACTCTTTATCAATAACCCCTGCACTACCCCTCATAATCAATTTTATTTCCTGTAAGCCCCTCTACAGAAGCTCCCAAGAGAGAGAATTCCATCTTTCAAAGGATTAAACAACGAGCTAGTAACAATCAACTAAGGAATGATTCACCTCAATGAAGAAACCCAACAGGTTACCACCACGTCACTGAAGGTGGCTGAAGTGTTTGGGAAAGAACACAAGCATGTCCTAACTGTTCTGCATAAGTTGGCAGATGAAGACGATGAAAACCATGAGTCAAATTTTCGGCTGATGGTCAGACAGATACAAATTGGCAGTGGAGCAACACGTAATTCACCTTATTACGAACTGACTCGAAAGGGTTTCACTCGGTTGGTCATGGAGTTCTCAGGGTCGAAAGCAAGTAAGGTGAAGGACAGGTTCAACGATGCGTTCTATGTGATGGAAGCTCGTATTCGAGAGCAGGCGCAGGTAGGGGATTTTAAAGTCCCTAAAACGTTCTCAGAGGCTTTGATGTTAGCTGCTCAACAGCAGAAAGCCAGGGACAAGCATAAAGAAATGTTACTCGACGCTGCCCTAAAAACCTTTATAAACTCTGCTAAGTATGCGGGAGGAAAGAAGAAACACCGCTACAGCAGCCACAAGAAATACTCTGTCATGACGAGTGGAAAACAACAACGATTCCAATAACTTCCGTTAACGCCAACTTAAAGGGGAGAGTGAGGGTTAAATACTCTTATAAATAATACTTTAAAGTTACTTTAAAGCTTCCTTTTAAGTCACTCAAAAGCTAACTTTAAATCTCCCTTCTAAGTCACTTAAAAGCCCCTTTCTTACTGCGTGGAGCTAGATTAAAGTTTGTATCTTTAGAGAGAGTTATAGCTGTTGCTTTAAATGGATGATTATTATAAAGAAAACTACCATAAACAATAAAAGAAACATGCAGAGACTATTTAAAGTGCCCTCTCCACTCTTAGATAAAGATTCAGGTGGCTTTAAATAGTCTTTAAAGTGGCTTGGTGGGAAAATATTTGAAATTTTCTGAGGGGGTCTACCTAAACGTGTTTCCAGAGTTTTCCCCCCATCGACCTTTCAATCTCGCCATTCACGGCGTTAAAGTCTCCGGGAATCAACTTGAAAGGGGCATGGCTTCCGGCTGATCTGAAAATGAATAAGTAGGATATGGCATTGCTAAGATTTCACAATCAGCTTACCTATACTTCGCCTTGTCTTCTGAATTTAAATTGCTGCAAGCATTGAAAACAGGCTCTACCACGGGATTACTGAACGTCTAAGACAGGTATTGTTCTATAACATTCTTCACGGTTCTAGCTGTCCAATTCCCTTTTCTTGCTGTCACTACTCCATCATGGTTCAACTGCTTTGCTATTGAGTTGAGGGATAATCCTTCATCCTGATAATTCTTGATGATTGGATACACCCTAGCAGCAAACTCTTGAGCATTGCTTTTGATCGACTTGACAGCAATCTTCCTTCCTGCTGCCCTGTGCTGGTCGGTTAGGTTTTGAGGGTTGCCTAGTTTCCTCGTTCCTCTGGCTTTGGCTGCTGCTAGTGCCTCCTTGGTTCTCTTGCTGATTGCTTCCCTTTCCTGCTGTGCTACCAGTGACATGATATTGATTGTAAAGCTATTGGCTTCCGGGCATATCAGCACATGTGAACTTAACTCCTGAATTTCTGTAGACCAAGCAAGAAATAAGCATCCCTTGAGAGTCGATCCAGTTTCGCTATGACGAGTTCAGCATCCTTCAGCTTGCAAGTTTCTAAAGCTTTCTGTAGCTGTGGTCTATTATCCTTCTTGCCGGATTCAACCTCGATAAATTCATTGGTTATAGTCCATTCACCACCGTTCAAATAGTTTTCAATTGCTGCTCTTTGTGCTTCTAAGCCTAATCCTGATTGCCCTTGCTTGGCAGTTGATACCCTGAGATAGCTAACAACTCTTCTCATGTGATTAGCTCCTTGGCCTGACTTTTGGCTCCTGTGTATAACTCTTATACGTTCGTTCATAGATTTTACACACCATTGAAAAATTGTCAAGCTGCCAGAAGCTGTTTCTGTAACTATCTATTATCATTTAAGAAAAGAGGATGCGCACGTATGGAGGGAAAAATGGGGGTTGAAATATTATTATAAGCATATACTTAAAAGAAAAGTAACTTGTAAAAATTCTTGTAAGTGACTTGAGAGAATGCTTCTAAGTCCATTCCCTCATGCTCTACTCGCTGCTGAAGTCACATTGGATGATAGATTAATGCGGGTAGTTGCTCTGGAAGAATGATTATTCCCATTCCCAACCTAAACACCAATTATAAGAATAATTCTTATTTACATCCCTTGTCTGTGTGCTCTCAACCTATTTTATAAAAATTTCACACCTCATAAGCTTGTTTTTAATTTCACTAAAATTATTTTTAAGATAACTAAAGTTCTTATTTCTCCATCCAAGGCCACTGAGAGCAATAACAATCTGTAAACTTTTCTTCTTAGGCCAATAACTTCCACGGTTTTTTACCGGTTTAAACGCCAACTTCAAGGGGAAAGAAACCATTTTTGGATAGCTAGTTCCGCAGCGGTTGGAAGCCTCTATCGGCCCGTTGCTTAAAAGCATAGCTCTGATTGGGGATTTCCAGTACATCACATAGGAGGAATAAAGATGAAAGAGGAACCAAACAAGAACCATAAGCACCTTTAAAGAAAGCTGTTGTGTTCTCTTGAGAGAAATATTTCAACTGGCTTTTATTTTTCGTATCTCATAACCCCAATTATTTTTAACTGTTTTTCAAGCGCCCTCTTGAACACTACATAGTAAGGGGAGTTTTTATTGTAATAACAGCAAAAAATAGGAAAGGAATTTTTATGGAAGGAAAAACTATCCCTATGATTCATCAAAGAAACAAAAAACTAAGGGCTATCAGGGTTAAGTATCGTAGGAAGAACCCTGCTCCAAAGGTTCAATACAACCTTGATTTCAATATCCCTCAGTTCTCGGGTATCGATCAGTTAAGAGCACTCCTGCAAGATGTTCTGAGCCTTGATGTAACCAATGCAGTCATTATCAGGGCATCCGTAGCACAGTTCACAAAAGAGCTACAACAGCAGTTGGAAAACAATCCCTCCAAAGCTGCCCTGAAGGACATTGCAAGACAACTCGAAATAGCTTCTCAGGACAGATTAATCATGGCTTTAACAAAGCCAAGCCGTGAACATAATCAACAGTGAGAAGGTCAGGCCACCAGTAAAGGTTTTAGTCACTCAAAAGCTGCCGCCTATGTGGTGTGGTGCTGGCCCCTAATAAAGAGAAAAGGAAAATGATGTGCGCTTAGTGTAACGAAATAAATAAAAAAAGCGAAATCCCCTCAGAAGTTAACTCTAAACACACTGAAGAGAAAAAATTACTGCCTGAAGGAGTTTCACCCGATTGAAAAAAATCAAGCGGCCTCTGTCTCTTCCAATTGGTCTAATCTGGTCAATAGCCGCCTGTAAACTCTTTCAACATCAGCTTTAAATCCCTCATAAGCTAATTGTTGTTCTTCTGTAAGTTCATCATAGTCTGAATAGACATTATCATCAGTTGATACAGAATGAATGAAACTTTTAGAATGAACTTCTACGCTTGTTGATTCATTGAATTGAACTAGCATTTGGCAGGTCTCCTTTGCAAGAAATAAAGAAAAAAAATAATTGACAGCAATCTTTTATATTATCTTTGAATCTATTTCAAATAAAAATTATCTTTATAAAACAAAAATAAGAATAGAGTATTCAATAATACTTTAAGTATTAAGATTTATATTAAGCAATGAAAGGAACATTTAGCAGTGAATATCTTATTCAAAAGAATTGAATCTATTGAAAAATCTTGGCCTAGACGGAAAGGAAAGCAAGACTACGTAAGATTTTTAAGAGGGGAAAGATTAACTAGAAATGAAGCCATTAAAGCTAAATGTTATGAGTGCGTCTGTGGTGAGGATGTAAACCCCCTGTGAAGTTGAATACCTGCCCTTTAAAGCCGTTCTGCCCGTGGAATCAGTAAGCTTATCTCTTGAATAACTGGGGAGGTATCTAATACTGTACGAGCACGTTTGTCCTGACTATAAAAATATGATAAAGATGCTTGAAAATATGTAAACAAGAGAACTGTTAATTCCCCTTGCGAGTGTCATTTTGCAGGGGGATTTTTCTACCTATCAGCAAGCAACCCTTATCTTCCTATTCATTTTTAATTTTATTTTCTGTGGTGGCTTCTACAGACACTTCTACAGGATTCGTTACTCAAAATATAAATAAATTCTACACCTATCAAAGAAGACCAAGAGACAAGGGCAAGTTAAAAAAATGTCTAGATGGAGCTAAACTTTCGGAGGCTCTCAAGGCTGGCGCTAACGCTCGCGTTGTGGATGGATGGCAATGGTGATAGTGATGGTCTTGTGAATCAAACTTTAAATAATCTTGGACTTGAGAGAACCCCTGAAATTGAAGCTAAATTCTGGGCTATTCCAAGTCATGAAAGAGCTTCAATTGCTGCTCGGTTACTGAATCGTGATTCAACAGTGTCCAAAGATTTGAAGGGCAGATTGTCCATAGGTAGAGTTCGTTAAGTTGCAACAAAAATCCTTTCTCCTGCGACTATATGACAATCTTCATCATCCCCTACAAGCTGAATACACATAAACAATAATCAACCGTAGCAGCATTGAAAAATGACTCCCCCTTACGAGTGACGTTTGAGGATAGATTTTGATGATTCCGTTGCAATATTTTCAGCCAGACAGAGAAAAAATAGTGCCTCCTCTGTTCATCATTCCTTGTTGCAATGGACTATCTTCTATCCCCAAAGGCGCTTGTGAGGGGGAAGCTTTTATTTGTGCGTGTTGTCAGAAATTAACCATAGCCCCCATTATTACCCCTTGAGCAATAATCAGAGCACCGAAAACTTCTAACCGAACGTCTCCTACCATTGCATTTTGTAGCTCTGTTTTCACTGTCTGCAAAAGCTCATTTAATTTTGAAACTTCAGACTTCACTTTGTTAATGTTTTCGAGCAATTCACGCCTGACTTTATTTGCACCATCGTCTAAGCGCTGGACTTCTTCAAAGAGAAAATCTACTTTCTGTTCAAGCGTCTGATTTCCCCATCCCACTTTAAGACTTAACTTGTTGCCAGTCGATGTTGATATTGCGTCTTGAACTTCAAGCTCTATCGATTTAGGCCGACTCCACAATGGGCTTCTTTTAAGCCAGTTGAACGCCCCTTGTAAAATGCCAACATTGCTAAACTTTTGGCTCATCTCACTGAGCTGCCAGAGAACGATAGCACCACCAGTTATTTCAAGAACAACACTCCCCCAATTGAAAAAGGCATTTTTCCAAGGAGGAGCACTCCACCACAGCAGCGAAATGGATAAACCAAAAGAAAGGGAGGAAACCGGAGAAAGCCAGCCTCTAATATCCATTGCTGCATGCTGGTACCAAAATTTCTTTTCTTCATTTCCCCTCCTTACAAAATCAAAGGTAACTCTCAGCAATAGGCTTCAAACTCGACAGGTCTAAATCTCCGTATGTCACCTTGATTAGCTCCTTATATTTAGCTGTCAAGCCGTAATCTTCAGTATATGTGCCTGATTCTCCATCTTCATACGCATGCCCAACAATTTCCATGGGAAATATCGGTATCAGCTTTAACTTGCTTTAGCTCATTCCTGAAAGAGTGCCTGAAGCTATGGAACACTTTACGAGGGTCTTCAGAGATATGTCTTTTCCTGAATCCTTCCCTTGCACCCCCATGACCGTTAAACCAATTCTGAACAGCCTTAGAATATTTATTATCAGCACCTTTTTTAAGCAGAGGCCAAAGCCTATCATGACCTTGCTTCTTAATTTTCTGGTGATACTTCAGCAAGCCTAGCTCTATCAAGACAGGATGAACAGGGACTTTCCTGATAGATGATTTTGTTTTTACCTGCGTTTTTCCCTCTTCCTCATGGGCATTGAAACACCAGGTACCGGACTTTTCATCTTTCATCAAATCATCAATACCAAGCTGACAAATTTCATTTTGGCGCATCCCGCTAAAGACAGCTATCAACGGAATGTAGAACATATCTGCTCTTTTCCTAAAAAAATGACTCTCGCTATATTCGATAGAATAGGCCTTTATCATTCTTTGTAAATCTTCTCTATCATAAGGTATTCTTGATTTTGGTTTAACTCTGCCATGTGAAGGGAGTTCAAGTATTTTGGCTTTATCCTTATCTACCAACTCTCTTTTCTCAGCCCACTCAAAAAGATTCTTAACTGTCTGGTATTTGTTTTCTTCTAGTCTGTACAGATAATAACTCATCATAATTCATAGCTAATATTTCATCTACAGACTTTCCGATGTATTCTTTCTTATTACCAATCCGTGAGGGGAGTCTTGATAATATCACAGCATAATCTTCAAAATCTTCAATAGTATATTCATTGATAGGCTTATCACCCTTGATAAACAAAAACCTTTCTAAAGCATGTTTCCTTTCAGCTATTGTTTTTTCATTCCTTTTCTTTCCTACCTCCTGATACTGATGTGAAATATATTTATCTATTAGCTCAGAACACTTCATAAAGGACTTTTGCAGGAGCATTGCCTTCTTGACTAATGGTAGAGGCAAGGCCAGAAGAAGTTTGTTTCTGTGAGGGGGCTATATGGTTCTTCAGAGGGCGTTAGTGAGTCACTATAGTCCAATAAATCCCGCTTCTGATCTATCTCAAGTGTCTTCAGATATCCTTTAGAGATTTCCTTTAATACCTGGCAGATTCAAATTGCAAGTGCACCACCCATAACTTGACTGAAGACTTCATGGGGTGTCCGGTAGCTCAGGCATTGACGTGGCCTGTGATTGAGACGATGCACTGCTGTTTGAACTTGCTCCCTAGTTATTGTGCGGAAGTTGCACCCTTTCGGGAAATACTGCCGCAGTAAGCCGTTACAGTTTTCGTTGCCGCCGCGCTGCCAGGCAGCATAAGGATCGGCAAAATAGATGTTCAGGCCGGTGGCTTTTTCGAGTTTCTTAAACCCTGCCATCTCTTTGCCGTTGTCCACGGTCAGGGTTTGGCGGAGTCCTGATGGAACCACGGCTAATGATCTTTTTATGGCGACATTAAATGAAGCAGCTGTTTTGTCCGGAACGATATCCGCGACCAAGTAACGGCTCTTACGTTCCAGACAGGTGGCTAAGGCTCCTTTGCCCATGCCGCCAAGCATCAAATCGGCTTCCCAGTCACCGTAACGGCTGCGGGAGGCCACCACAGCCGGTCGCTCTGTAATGCTGACGCGATCCGTGATGAAGCGTCGACCGGCTCCATAACGTTTCCGAATCCTGCGCCGACGATGATGGCGCCGCAGGTGGCGGTAAATCTGACCGCCTTGCTGGGCGTCAATATAGGCCCAGTGATAAATTGTTTCCGGGCTGATGCGCATGCGTTCATCCGAGGGGAAATCCTTGGGCAAACGATGGGCAATCTGTTCCGGTGACCAGTCCAAAGCCAGCTTGTTTTCGACATATTCAACCAGGGGTTGATGGGTTTGGCGTTGATGATGACGTGGACGCCTACGCCTGATGGAGGCTTTCTTCTCGGCCACCAGGCTGCAGTACAAATCACCACGATGATTGCGCCAGACTTCCCGGCTGATTGTCGTATGGGCGCGGCCTAACTCATGACCGATTGCCCTGAAACTCAGCCCCATGAGGAGCAGAATTTCGATGAAAAAACGTTCCTTTGTTGTAAGCTGTTGGTAGGACATGGTGAGCTCCTTCTGCAGAGTTGGTTGGTGGTACTTCCAACACTACCAGAACCCTCATCATGTCCTCTTTTTTTAATCCACCTCAGAAGGTGGTGCACTTTGAACTAGAATCTACCCCTTCTTGTATTCGGTTGAAGTCCTGTCTATGTCAATCTGCACTTCGTTTTCATCTAGGTAGTTCTCGAATATCCGCTTAATCTCAGTGAAAGAAGCGTCAATCATTTGCTTGGTTATCTGTTCGATAATCTCAGTATAAGGAATATTGTTTTCATAATGGTTGCCGTAGCCGGTGATTTGATGACCTCTTTCAAGTCTGCTCTGTTCGTTCTGGTCTAAAACGGTGGCTGTGAAATCGGCTACTAGTTGCTTAATCTCTTTATCAGTCATGGTGTAGTTCCCCCTAATCAGCATGAAGAGCTTGTCAACTTCCGCATTATAGATACCTGCTAACTGTTTTGCATTTCTAAAGCTGGTTGTATTCGTCAAGTGACTTTTTTATTTCTCTTCCCTTCACAGGAAAATAAATAATCAGGTCTTTGGGAATCACCAACCTCCAATAATACTTTTCTCCAATCCTGTGTAGCCTCTTCACTTCCATCCTGAGAACCCTTCCTTTCCTCAGTATTCTTAGAAGCCACCAATTCTAAGTGTACTAAAAAGTGTGCTAAAAAGTGTACAAATTGAGGCTTTGAAGGTCTTAGAAGTGTACTTGAAAGGGACTTGAAAAGAGAAAAGCCTTGCTAAATCAGCTATTTAAAGCAATCTAGCAAGGCTTTTCTCTTTGTTTGGTGGCGGTGCAGAGATTCGAACTCCGGACACTGCGGATATGAGCCGCATGCTCTAACCAACTGAGCTACACCGCCGAATTATTTTGACCTCCGAAAGGAGGGAATCGTTTTTGGTAGCGGGAGAGGGATTTGAACCCCCGACCTTCGGGTTATGAGCCCGACGAGCTACCAGACTGCTCCATCCCGCGACACGAGCACTGGAAAATAATCTTCCGACCGGGAATTGTCAAGCAAAAAATCCGGCTCAACCCTCCTTCCCGACGGCTACTGACGGGCGACGAACCCATCGATCCGCTCCTGGTCGTGCAACTGTTTTTGAACCGTTTTTGCCGCTACGGCATCCCGGTAAGGTCCGATCCGTACCCGGTACCACAAACCTTTTCCGGCAAGGTCGGCCTCGACTACGAACGCCGGATAATCCAGTTTCAGCATTTTTTCTTTCAAAGCGATGGCATCCCCGGCCGAATTGAAGGACCCGATCTGCACCGCATGACTGCCATGAGGAGACATTTTCGGCCGTTCCGCAGTGGCTTCCGCCGCTTTCGCAACCGGTTTTTTTTGTTTCTTTCACGGCCGCGACCTGATTTTTCTCCGCCGGCGGCGGCTCTTTCTCGACGATCGGTTTATCCGGCAGGTCAACGGGCGGCCGGACCGCTGTTTCCGTCTTCGGCTGGTCCTCGGCCGGAGCCAGGTTGATGCCGCTCCCGAGCGGGACGGTGTCCTTGGCCAGATCGTCGTAAAAACTGAGTTTTTTCTCTTCCGTGGGGACGGCGGAAGGGGCGTCTTCACTTGCCGGCGCCGCCTCGGCGACCGCAGCGGGAACCGTCGCGTGTGGCGGGATTTCGGCCACCAGCACCTTTTCGGTCTGGAGCATGCGCTGTGCCAGGTCCCGCTCCGCACCGCGTCGACCGACCATGACCCCCAGCGTGAAACTGGCCAGAGAGACGGCTAAAACCAGAACCAGCAGAATAATAGCCTGGCGTTTTTCCATGCGTCTTTGCGTTCGCGTTTTAGTTGTCCCTTTCATTCTCTCCCCTTGGCGGAAACCGGTTTTCCGCGACTGTGGACGACAATTCGGGTCGCCGACGGAATGCGCAAGCCGGGCGGTTTTTTCACATCTGTTCCGGAGCCGACATACCCAACAGGGTCAACGCGTTGGCCAGCACGGTACGAACGGCATTCACCAGATACAGACGCGCTTCGGTCGTTTTTTTTGTCGTCGACCAGGACCCGGTGGCGATTATAGTAACTATGGAACTGGGCGGCAAGGTCCTGAAGATAAAATATGACCCGATGGGGCTCATAATGCAACGCCGCTCCGGCAACCGTTTCCGGGAACCGCGCCAATTGCTTGGCCAGCGCCAACTCTTCTTCCAGGACCAGGCGATCCAGTTCGGCCGCCCCCGCCTCGGGCACGGCATAGCCGTCTTTTTCGGCATTGCGGTTGATGCTGCACACGCGGGCATGGGCGTACTGGACGTAGTAAACCGGGTTATCGCTGTTCTGTTGCTTGGCCAGTTCCAGATCGAAATCGAGCTGGCTGTCGCAACGCCGCATTAAAAAATAAAAGCGGCAGGCGTCACTGCCCACTTCATCGATGACTTCCCTCAAGGTAATGAAATTACCCGACCTTTTCCCCATGGTGAAAGGCTTGCCGTCACGCAGCAGGTTGACCATCTGGATCAGCAGCACCTCAAGAGCCTCGGGAGGATGGCCCAGACCGGCCAGCATTGCTTTCATGCGCGGGATGTAACCGTGATGATCTGCGCCCCAGACGTCGATCACGCGATCGAAACCGCGCTCGAACTTCTCCATATGATAGGCGACGTCGGAGGCGAAATAGGTATGACTGCCGTCGGACTTGATCAGCACCCGGTCCTTGTCGTCACCGAACTCGGTGGTTTTCAACCACAGGGCCTGATCGCGGCGGTACGACAGCCCTTTTTCCGCAAGCTCGGCCAGTTCCTGCTCGACCATGCTGCGGTCGTACAAACTCTTTTCGCTGTACCAGTTGTCGAAACGGATGCCGAAGGCCTGCAGATCGGCTTCGATCCATTTAAGGATCTTGGTCACGCCGAAACGCGCGCAGCTGTCGATCGCCTCGGCCTCGGTCAAGTCGACCGGATCGCCGTTTTCATCCCTATATTGGCGGGCCAGATCCCTGATGTAATCGGCCTGGTAACCGTCTGCGGGAAAATCGATCGCGCGGCCCTGCAGTTCGCGCAGACGCAGCAGGATCGAAAGCCCCAGCGTCTGGACCTGATTGCCGGCATCGTTGACGTAATATTCGCGTTGCACGTCGAATCCGGCCGCCGCCAAAACGGCCGCCACGGCGTCACCGACCACCGCTCCGCGGCCATGGCCGATATGCAGAGGGCCGGTCGGATTGGCGCTGACGAATTCCACCTGGATCCGGGTTCCGGCCCCGATGTCACAGCGTCCGTATTGCCCGCCCTGTTGCATGATTCGATCGAGGACCTCGTACCAGCAGGCCGACCGCAGCCGGAAGTTGATGAATCCGGGCCCGGCGATCTCAATCTTGTCGCACAGCTGATGATCCTGCAGAGCCCGGCTGAGAGTCTCGGCGATCGCCCGCGGCGCCCGGCGCTCGGGCTTGGCCAGCAGCATCGCCAGATTCGTAGCGAAATCGCCATGCTGCGCATTCTTCGGCACTTCCAGCTGAACCTCTTCAGGCACAAAGCCGGACGTTAAACGGCCATCGGCATAACACTCCCGCAGTGCCGTCAAAATGGCCTGTCTTAGCTGTTCCTTCATTTTTCGGAAACCTCGTTATTCTGTTGTTCGGGTTCGGGCAGGTGGTAAATCAATTCTCCTTCGCGCACCATCCCCAGTTTGGTCCGGGCCAGTTGCTCCCAGTAATTTTTATCTTTTTGCAAGCGCTCAATTTCAGCTCGCAGCCGGAGTTCCTGTTCCTGCAGCGTATCGAGCTTCTGTTCCAGCTCCTGTTTCTGTTGTTGCGCCTGCAGAATACGCAGGATTCCGCGATCGCCGAAGACCGCATAAGCGGACATCAGGGCGATAATGACCAGCAGGCTGATTGTCAGCGGATTTTTCCTGCCGGCCGGCGCCGACTCGTGCTCCTTGGTCAAACAAACCTCGCTAAATTTGAGTTACGTTCGCAGTCACGCGGCCGGCGGCAATGCGCTTCGTCAGGGCAGGCAGATTCGCATGCCGCGAAACCCAGGTCAACTCCCTTTCTTTCCGGCCGCCCGATCAGATCCCCCCCAGGCTGCCCCCGACTCCGCCGACCGTGCCGATGCCACGCATGGTGAAAGTGAGCATGATCGAGCGGTCATCTTCGTGGTCACGGTAGCTGAGATCGGCGCTCCAGCACTGCCGGCGATATTCCACCCGCACGACCTGCTCAAGCTGCTCCTGTTCGACCAGGTCGTAGCGTTCCTGATAATGCAGGTAAACCGGTTTGAGCATAGCGACACTCAAATCGACTTCAGCGTACTCAATGTCCTCGGTCCGATCATAGCGATATTCCACACCGGCGGCGTTGCCCCGGTCATCCTGCAGTGCGGTTTCCGCGGAAATCCTGTTCCAGACATTGGTGTCGGCGTCATAAGTGGTATCGGTTCTCAGCATCATCCACGACAGGGGCAGCAGGGTCATCTCCGCGCGGATCTCCCCGAACCGCTGGTCTTCGGCGTCATCCGTCAGGTCATAACTTTGCGACAGCCGCAAATAAACCAATTCACGGTAGCGCGGCTGCCCGTCGTCGCGGTCGAAGCGTGCGGTCAGTCGCTGCACCAGAGCATACTCGAAACGATTCGCCTGTTCTATGCGGTCATAAATGTCAAATTCCGGCAGATGATCCTGTTCCTCGTCCGGGACGTAAAGATAAACGACCTCGGGTTCCAGCACGTGGCGCAGCTTGCCGATCGCCCCGAAGCCGTCGTGAAAGACCCGCTGGAACCGGGTATTGACCCGCGTTTTGAATTCCGGCAACCCCTGGTTATCGCCTGCAGAGTCATCGCTGAGGCCCCAGTAAACCCGTTCCCGCCAGGCCACTTCCGGGGCGATATTGATCAGGTTCCCCGGCGACCAGCTGGCCGCCAGCAGCGGCCGGATCATCAGCCGCTCGCCGCGCAGTCCTTCGCGCCGCCAGAAATGTGTATATTCGCTGGACAGGGAGTAATAGAAAGGACTTTCGGCAAAACGCTTCCGGTTGACGTCGAAAGCGATGCGCGGCAGCAACTGCAGCGTTTCCGGGTCGTCGACTTCCAGATCCTTGGTATATTTCAGCAGTCCGACCAAGCTGTATTTGCCCCAGTTTTTGCTTAAGGAAAAAACCGACTGGACTTTGTCCTTGTTGTAATCCTCGGCCAGTTCGCCGAAATCGGAAAAATATTCATCGTCATTGACGTATTCGGCGTCCGCAACCATCCGCACGCCACCCGGCAGCGTTTCCGCTGTGCTGCCATTCGAGGGCATAACGCTCCTCATCGATGACCTCCCCGTCGACCTGATCCACATCGATATGGTACGCCCGCGCCTCGCCGGCGTTATCCCGACCGAAGATGTAACGGTACTCCAGGCCCTTGCCGATCCCCATTTCCGTCAGGTAATCGATATACAGGGTCGCATCCTGGTTGACCCCCAGCACCTGGTAGTACGCGCCGCTGTACTGGAACCCGCGCTTGTCGGAATAGCCGACCCGCGGAATCAGCAGCCCGGATTCGCGCTCCGTCTTGGCCGGATAAATCATGTAAGGGAAATAGAGCGAAGGAATATTCTTCAAATAGAATACGGTGTTGCGCGCCCGGGCATAACCGCCCAGGGTGACATCCATGCTGCCGGCGCCGAACTTCCACGACGGCACCTCCCCGTCGCAGGTCGTCAGAGTCCCTTTCTCGATATGATAATCCCGTTCGCCAAGCCGCTCGATCCGTTCGCCGTGAATATGCAGATTCTCGTCACGCAGAAAGAAATAAGCGTTGTCGACCTCAGCGGTCCCTCTGTTGAGATTATAGAAAGCGCGGCTGCCGCTCAGTTCTTCATTCGGGGAAATCAGCCGGACATTGCCTTCGGCATAGACCTCCCCCTTGACCTGATTCCACTCCAGGATATCGCCACGGACTTCGAGATCGCCCTGACGCATCCGCACATCGCCGCTGGCCCGGTAAAGCTCCCGGTCGCGATCGTAAGCAAGCTGATCGGCCTCAAGCTGGATCGGCAGGCCGGATTCCCCGACCCGCGCCCAGTCCGTTTCCGCTGCGTACGCCGGGGCGAAAGCAAGCAAAAACAGGCAGACGAAAAAAAATTGTTGCAGCATACAGACCATGGAATCGACGCTTAATCAATAACGATACTGAACCGATCGGGTTCCGCCAGCAGCGCTTCCCGGATCGCGGCCACCAGAAAAAGCGACCCGGCGACAAGAACGATTTCCTGTTCACGGCAGGCGGCGCACGCCGCGCCGAAAGCAGCGCCGGGGTCTTTGTGCGCCGCGGCCGGAAGCCCAGAGCGGCGAGCCTGTTGTACCAGTTTCTCCATCTCGACCGCCGCTTCGACCGGCGGCTCAGTGGCCTGCAGGGAGCGCACGAACGGCAACAGGGCCGCCAGAATCGCGGCATAGTTCTTATCCGCTTTACAGCCGATGACCAGATGAACGTTATGCAGCTGTTCCCGGCGCAAATAACCGGCCAGCGCCGCCGCACCGTCGGCATTGTGAGCTCCGTCTACCAGAACGCTCGGGGTCAGCCATTCAAGCCGGCCCGGCCAGCGCACCCGCTCAAGCCCCTCCTTAATCTGCTGCGGCCCGATGTTCAGGGCGCCGGCGTTCAGCGTCCGGACCGCCGCCGCGGCCAGAGACAGGTTCTGATACTGGAACTGTCCCGGCAGAAACGGTTTGATGTTTCGCACCCGCATCCCGGCCGCGTAAAAATCGAATTCTCCGTCCCCCGCCCGCCAGCGATAATCCCGACCTTCGACAAAAAAGGGCGCCTGCAGAGCCTGCGCCCGTTGCCGCAACACCGTTTCCACCTCCGGCTGCTGCCTGACGCTGACGACCGGGATTTCGCTTTTCAAAATCCCGGCCTTTTCCTCTGCGATCTGCTCCAGCCGGGCCCCGAGATAAGCGCTGTGATCGACGCCGATCCGGGTCAGCAGACAAAGCTCCGGCACCACGGCATTGGTCGCGTCAAGCCGCCCGCCCATCCCGGTTTCCAGAATCGCCCATGCCACCCCGTGACGCTGAAAACTGAGCAGCGCCATGGCGGTCGCAACCTCGAAAAAAGTCGCTTCGAGCTGTTCCGCATGAGGACGCACTTCCGCCAGCAGCCGAGTCACTTCCGCCTGGTCGATCGGCCGCGTATCGATCCTGATCCGCTCTGTAAAGCAGTGCAGATGTGGTGAGGTGTAAAGGCCGGCGGAGATCCCCGCCCGGTGAAAGATGCTGGCCAGGGCCGCGGCCGTCGATCCCTTGCCGTTGGTACCGGCAATATGGATGATACGTAAATCCTGCTGGGGGTTGCCGACCTTCTCCAGCAAGCTCCGGATATTATCCAGCCCCAGCTTGATGCCGAAAAACTGCAGCCCGTAGAGATAATCCAGGCTCTCCCGGAAACGGTCCTGCATCACCGTCTAGCTGCGGGTTAAAATCCGCAACAACTGGGACAACTTCCGTTTCATCTCCCGGCGCGGGACAATCATATCGATCATGCCGTGTTCCAGCAGGTATTCCGAACGCTGAAATCCCTCGGGGAGAGTCTGACGAATCGTCTGTTCAATGACTCGCGGCCCGGCAAACCCGATCAGCGCCCGCGGTTCGGCGATATTGAGATCGCCCAGCATGGCGAAACTGGCGGTCACTCCCCCGGTTGTCGGATCGGTTAAAACCGAGACAAAAGGAATTCCGGACGCTTTCAACTTGGCCAGAGCGGCACTGGTTTTGGCCATTTGCATCAGCGACAAAATACTCTCCTGCATGCGGGCGCCCCCGGAGGAGGAAAACACCAGCACCGGAGCACTGGTTTCCAGGCCTTTTTCGATCGCCCGGGTGATTTTCTCACCGACGACCGATCCCATGCTGCCGCCCAGAAAAGCGAAATCGAATACCGCGACCACCACGGGCAGCCCCTCCAGCAGACCTTCGCCGCAAATAACGGCATCACCGTCACCGACCTTTTTGACCGCGGCGCGGATGCGGTCCTTGTATCTTTTCGAGTCTTTGAAATCGAGAAAATCGACGGAACGCATTTTGGCATCCATCTCGACAAAAGTGCCCTCATCCACGATCAGGTCGATCCGTTCCCGGGCGCCGATGCGGAAATGATAATCGCATTTGGGACAAACGTTCAGATTGCGCTCGATCTCTTTCGCATAAATGATTTCCTGACAATTTTTACATTTGGTCCAAACCCCTTCCGGCACATGAACATTTTTTTTCTCGACCGCAGCGGTCAACGCCTTCTTTTTTCGGAACCAGGCCATGTAACATCCTTTGTTGTGTTAATCCGAACCCGCTGTTTCAGACTCCGGCCGACCGGACAAATGGATACTTCAGTGTCCGGACAGACCCGTTTTAAGTTCGGTGATAAATGCGCCAACGCGCCGTTGCAGTGACGAATCGGCCCCGAATTCTTCGATGATTTTCACCAGTGCGCTGCCGACCACGACCGCATCGGCGAATCGCCCTACGGCGGCGGCATCTTCGGCCGTGGTGATGCCGAAGCCGACGGCAACCGGAACGGCGGCGACCCGTCTTAAGGCTTCCACCTGCGGACGAATGTCGGCCGGGGTGATTTTCCGTACGCCGGTCACTCCGGTCATCGATACGTAATACAGATAACCTTGCGCTGCCGCTGCGAGCTGACGGGTGCGCTCCGCCGGCGTGGTCGGCGCCAGCAACGTCACCAGGTCGATCCCGGCCTCTTTCAGGCAGGGACCGACTTCCCCGGCTTCCTCTGGCGGCAGATCGACCAGCAGCAAGGCATCGATCCCGGCGGCAGCGGCGTCCCGGGCAAAACGCTCGACCCCGTAATGAAACACCGGATTGTAATAGCCCATCAAGACCAGGGGGATTTGCGAATTCCGGCGAATCCGCCGGACCAGGACAAGCACCTGTTCCAGCGTCGTCCCGGCGGCCAGAGCCCGTTCCGAAGCGGCCTGGATGGTAGGTCCGTCGGCCATGGGATCGGAAAACGGCATGCCCAGTTCGATCACATCGGCGCCGGACCGTTCCAGGGTTGTCACCAACTCCAGACTGATATCGAGATCCGGGTCACCGGCGGTAAGGAAAGGAATCAACGCCGTTTCTCCGCGGTCTCTCAAACGCCCGAAGGTTTGTTCAATACGTGAAACCATATGTCATCCGCATCCCGGGCGAACCGCTCCAGTTCGTTCCAACCCCAAAATATTTAATCATAGACAAAAAAAGTCGCCGGGTTCAATCTATTTTTATCGGTCTTCATTTATCTTGCAGCGTCCCTTTTTCTTTTTGGCCGCCGTCCTCTCCGCCGGGCCGCTGCTTCTTCCGCCGCCGCGGCCGGCGCCGCTTTTTACCCGGCGCCGTTTTTTCCACCGGCGGCCGTTTGCGTTTGGCCTTGGGCTGCGCCCGTTTGTAAGTAAAACAGAAGTCCTCATCAAGCGGCATCATACTGGGGATTTTAAACCCCAGATAATCTTCGATATCGGGCAGCACATAGACCGTTTCCTCGTCGGCAAAGCTGATCGCCCGGCCCATGGCCCCGGCCCTTGCCGTCCGGCCGATGCGGTGGACGTAATCCTCCCGATCCTGGGGCAGATCGTAATTGATCACATGCGTGACCCCCTCGACATGGATGCCCCGGGACGCCACGTCGGTGGCCACCAGATGAGTCAGGCTGCCGAGTTTGAACTGGTCGAGGATCCGCATGCGTTTCTTCTGCGGGATATCCCCCGACAGCACGGCGCTGGCGACGTCATTCGCCTGCAGCAGGGCATTCAGGCGTTCCCCCTCGACCTTGGTATTGACGAACAGCATCACCCGCAAAGCGTCCTTGTCCCGGCGCAGCAGGCCAAGCAGCAGGGCGAACTTTTCCCGGCGCGAGACATGATAGAGCACCTGGTCCACCCCTTCCGCCGTCACCTGCTCCGGCGCAATTTCGACTTTCTGCGCCAGATCCATGAATTCGTAAGCCAATTCCATGACTTCCGCCGACATGGTGGCGGAAAACAACATGGTCTGGCGTTTTTCAAAAGGCGGGAGCTTACGCAGGATATAGCGCAGATCCTTGATAAAACCCATATCAAACATGCGGTCGGCTTCATCGATCACCAGGGCTTCCACCCGGCTGAACGAAAACACCCGCTGCTTGAAATAATCGATCAGCCGGCCGGGAGTGGCGACGATGATATCGACCCCGTCCTGCAGCGCCTGGCGCTGCTTGGCATAATCCACGCCGCCGAAAATCGGCTGAATCCTGAGCCCCGTTTCCTGTCCCAACAGGGCGGCGTCCTTGCAGATCTGCACCACCAGTTCCCGGGTCGGCGCCATGACCAGCGCCCGCGGATTATGGCTGGTGCTTTTTTCTCCGGCCAGCAGCCGGCAAAACAGAGAGATGAGAAAAGCCGCGGTCTTGCCCGTCCCGGTCTGGGCCTGGGCGGCGACATCCTTGCCGGCCAGCGCCAAAGGGATCGACTCTTCCTGTACCGGGGTCAACGTTTCAAAGCCGGCGGCGACGATACCCCGTTGCACGACGTCCGGCAGGTTCAATTCGGTAAATTTCATTATAGATCCACGTTCAATGCCTCGGCGACGGTATGAATATCCTTGTCGCCGCGGCCGGAAAGATTAACCAGGATAAGGTCCGCGGTGCTCAGCGTCGGCGCCAGCCTGATCGCCTCGGCCACGGCATGAGCACTCTCCAGCGCCGGGATGATGCCCTCGGTCAGCGTCAACCGCTGAAACGCCTGCAACGCTTCCTGATCGGTAACGGACACGTATTCAGCCCGCCTGATGTCATGCAGATGGGCGTGTTCCGGGCCGACACCCGGGTAGTCGAGTCCGGCGGAAATCGAATGAGCGGGCTGAATCTGACCGTCGTCATCCTGCAGCAGATAGGTTTTGTTGCCATGCAGAACGCCCGGGGCTCCGGCCGAAATCGAAGCGGCATGCCGACCCGTTGCGATGCCGTATCCGGCCGCTTCGACCCCGATCAGCCGGACCTCCCGGTCGGCGATAAAGGGATAAAACAAACCCATGGCATTGGAGCCGCCGCCGATACAGGCGACGGCGATATCCGGCAACCGCCCTTCGGCCTCCAGGATTTGCGCTTTCGCCTCTTCGCCGATCACCGTCTGAAAATCCCGCACCAGTTCCGGATAAGGGTGGGGGCCGGCCACGGTGCCGATCACGTAAAAGGTATCGCGCACATGCGTCACCCAATGCCGCAACGCGTCGTTCATGGCATCCTTCAATGTCGCCGTGCCGCTGGTGACTTCCGTGACTTTGGCCCCGAGCAGTTTCATGCGGAAAACATTGAGCGCCTGGCGCCGGATATCTTCCCTGCCCATGAAAATTTCGCACTCGAGGCCGAACAGGGCGGCGACGGTCGCGGTGGCCACGCCATGCTGTCCGGCGCCGGTTTCGGCGATCACCTTTTTCTTGCCCATCCGGCGGGCCAGCAGAATCTGGCCGACGGTGTTGTTGACCTTGTGCGCGCCGGTGTGGTTCAGATCTTCGCGCTTGAGATAGATTTTGGCCCCGCCCAGTTCTTCGCTCAGGCGTTGGGCATAATAAAGCGGGCTGGGACGACCGACATAATGCTTCAGATAGGAGCGGAACTGCTTTTGAAATTCCGGATCGTTCCGGACTTCGGCATAGGCCCGCTCCAGTTCCAGCAACGCGGGCATCAGGGTCTCGGCGACATAGCGCCCGCCGAATTGACCGAAGTGACCACGCTCATCAGGATACCGATAGGTCATAATTCTCTCACTGCATTGACGAACTGAATAATCTTGTCATGATTCTTGCGCCCCGGGCGATCCTCGACGCCGCCGGCCACGTCCACGCCGTACGGTCCGACCTGGCGAATCGCCGCCGCGACATTCTCCGGAGTCAGGCCGCCGGCCAGAATCAACGGCAGCTTTTTACTCAACGCGCCGGCCAGCCGCCAGTCGAAACAGCGACCGCTGCCTCCATATTGCTTCCCGCTCCAGGCGTCCAGCAGAAGAGCGCTGACCGGGTAGTCCTCCGCCCCGCTGAGCGAGGACTCATCCCTGACCGGCAACGCCTTGATCACCTGATAGGGATCCAGGCGGCAGGCCGCCGGGGGCTCGTCGCCATGCAGCTGAACAACCTGCAGACGGGTCAGGCGCATAATCTGGCGGATCGTTTCCCCGGATTGGTTGACGAACAGGCCCACGGTCGTGACGAACGGCGGCAGAGCGGCGACGATCCGCTGGACTTTCAGCGGCCGGGCATAACGCGGACTTTTTTCATAAAACACGAAGCCCAGCGCATCCGCTCCGGCCTCGACGGCACAAAACGCATCATCGACATTGGTTATGCCGCAAATTTTAATCCGTGTCCGTGCCCCCATAGGCTCACACCATCCCCAGCAGTTCGGCTAATTTCCCGGCGATATCCGCCTCGCGCATCAGGCTTTCGCCGACCAGAAAAGCCCCGGCCCCGGCCTGCTGCAGCCGTGCCACATCCGCCCGCGTGCCGATTCCGCTTTCCGCTACCGCCACTTGCGCGGCGGGAACCCGCGCGGCCAAGCGCTCCGTTATCGCCAGGTCGGTAACAAACGTGCGCAGGTCGCGGTTGTTGATCCCGATCAGATCGACGGGCAATTTCAACGCGCGCTCCAGCTCCGCTTCGTCATGCACCTCCAGCAACGTGTCCAGGCGCAATTCCGCCGCCGTTTCCGTGAGCCGGCAAAGCTGCGCGTCGTCCAGCGCTGCGGCGATCAACAGGATCGCATCGGCGCCGGCAACGCGTGCCTCGTAAACCTGATAAGGATCAATGATGAAATCCTTGCGCAACAGCGGGAGCGAGACCTGCTCGCGGAGCAGCCCCAGGTAGCGCAGATGGCCGTAGAAAAAACGCTCATCGGTCAACACCGACAGGCAGGTGGCGCCGGCCTGCTGATAAATTTCGCCGATTTCGACGGGATCGAAATCCTTCCGGATAATCCCCCTGGAAGGTGAGCCTTTCTTGACCTCGCAAATCATGGCGGTGCCGCCGGACTCGCGCATGGTTCTGAGTGCCCGGGCAAACCCGCGCGGCTGGTCTTCCAGCGCCCCGACTCGGCTCTTCAGCTGCTGCAGGGGCCGGCGGGTCCGGGCCGCAGCCACTTCCTGCCGTTTGGTTGCAAGAATCTCATCCAGAATCATGAATTGGTCATTCTCACCAGGGCGTCGAGAGTCCGCTTCGCCCGCCCCTCGTCGATCGCGGCGGCCGCCTGTTCGATACCGGAATCGACAGCGCCGGCCAGGCCCGCGGCAACCAGGGCGTAAGCCGAATTCAACAAGATGATGTCGCGTTTCGGACCCTGCTCGCCGGACAATACGTCATTGACGATATCCGCATTGCGCTGGGCATCGCCGCCCTGAAGATCCTCAAGGCGGCAGCGTCGTAAGCCGAACTGTTCCGGTTCGATACTCTGCATCTCCACGGCATTACCGCTGATGGTCGCCACCAGCGTCGCGCCGGTCAGGGTGATTTCATCCATGCCGTCGCTGCCGTGAACGACAAAGCCGCGCCGACAACCGAGGCTCAGCAGCACCTGGGCCAGGGGTTCGACCAGGTCCTCGCGATAGACGCCGAGAACCTGCCGGTTGGCTCCGGCCGGGTTGGTCAGCGGACCCAGGATATTGAAGATCGTGCGGATACCGATTTCGCGCCGCGGACCGATGGCATGCTTCATTGCGCCGTGCAGCGCGGGGGCGAAAAGAAATCCGACCCCGATTTCATCGATGCACTCGGTGACCTGTTCCGGGGAAATATCGAGTTTGACCCCCAGTTTTTCCAGCACATCCGCGCTGCCGCAGGTGGACGACACGCTGCGATTGCCATGTTTGGCGACCTTGCCCCCGCAGGCGGCGACCACCAGGGCCACGGTGGTTGAGATATTGAAACTGCGCGTCCCGCTGCCGCCGGTACCGCAAGTATCGATGATCGTCTCCCGGTCGATGTTGATTTCATCCCGGTCGACATCGACCACATCGCCGACCCGGATCGGTGTTGCGTGTGCGCGCATCACCCGGGCGGCGCCAATGATCTCGGGAACGGTTTCACCTTTCATCCGCAGGGCGGTGATAAAAGCGCCGATCTGCGCCGGAGTGGCCTCGCCGCCCATAATCTGATTCATGGCATCGATCATTTCCAGTTCGTTCAAATCCTGCCGCTCAACCAGCTTGGCGATCGCTTCTTTGAGCATATAACGACTCCATCAACTTTCTATTGAATATTTTCGCCGGACCTGCCCATACCGGCCCCTGCCGTCGGTAGAAAGAATGCGTTCTGGATTCTACTGGTTAAACGGCAGATTAGCAACCTTCATCAATTTCCGAGCGGATATTCAGTCGCACGACATTGCCCCGACAGCCGGTGGACAGGCAAAACCGGCGGCCGGACGTTAACCGGATATTAACCTGTCCTCTGTTATTGGTAGCGGCAGACAAAATTTCGGATTGACAATCCGGCACTCTTTTCCCGGCCGCCCGGCCGGTTCCGGAGAACGCTCACCGATGGAGAGCATTAAAAAATTAAAAATCCTGCTTTTTTCCGGTTTTCTTCTGTTCAGTGCCTGCACCGCGGCAACACAGAGCGACTACCTGCAGCAGGCCGACCACGATCGCCGGCAACTCGCGTCCTGGTCCGAACCGATTGGCGGAGCAACGACAACGATTCTCGGCAATCTGATCCGCTCGGAAGAACTCGAAATGCTGGTCAACGAATCCCTTGCGGCCAACCCGGGCCTGCAGCAGACATTTTTGACCCTGCGCATCCGTCAGGCCGAATACCGGCAGACCGGCGGCGCCGGCCGGCCGCAGTTGGAAGCGGGCTTTACCGCCGGCAAAGAAGAAGACAGCAGCGCCGGCTACACCGGCGCGCTGTCAATCTCCTGGGAAGTCGACCTGTGGCGCAAACTAAGCGACCGCAGCAAAGCCGCGGCCAAAGATGTCGGCGAACAGCAGGCGCTCTACCAGGCGGCGCGCGACAGCCTGGCGGCGGAGGTGATGAAAACCTGGCTGAGCCTGATTGCCGCCGACCAGGGGATAACTATCGAAGCGGGCCGGATCGCGACGCTCAAACAAAACGAGGACTTTATTCTCAACCGTTATCGCAACGGCCTCGGCACCCTGGCAGATCTGGAAAGCGCGCGTACGTCCCTGGCCGGCGCCGAGGCGGACCTGGAAAACTACCGGGAAGACCGGGCGCAGCAGTTGCGTTCGCTGCAGAACCTGCTCGGCCGCCTGGACCCCGGCACCATCGTCATCCCCGACGAATACCCCGCGGTGCTCCTCCCTCTCGCCGAGGTTCCCGCCCAGAGCCTGCAAAGGCGACCCGACCTCAAAGCCGCTTTCCTGGCGATCGAGGCTGCCGACCTGCGGGCCGGCGCCGCCTACAAGGACCTGCTCCCGAAGATCAGCCTGCAGGCGGCGCTTGAGGGTGCGGCCCGCTCCCCATCAGCGGCGCTGCTGCAGGATCCGCTCTGGTCGCTGCTCGCCCAGCTCACCGCGCCGCTTTACCAGGGGGGACAACTGAAAGCCGCCGCGGAAATTGCGCGGCTTAAAACCGCGCAACAGTATCAGGCTTATCGTGAAACCCTGCTTGAGGCCGTCCGGGACGTGGAGGATGCCATCGGCCTCGAACGATCCCTGATCCGGCAACAGCAGCATGCCGAGACGGCGCTGCGGGCGGCCCGCAACAACCTGCAGCAATACGAACGCAACTACCGCAACGGCCTGGTCGAGATCCTCGACCTGCTCGAGGTCCAACTGAATACCTACGATCTGGAAACACAACGCAACGAACTTGTCTATAAGCGCCTGGTCAACCGCATCGACCTGGGGTTGGCGCTGGGGCTGGGAGTCACACCATGAGAACACGACCCGTATACCAGTGGCTGGCGCTGCTGGCGGCTGTGCTGATCCTGATCCTGATCATTGTTTTCATCCGCTATCGGATTCAGCTCCAGTCCGGCCGTCCGGCGCCGGTGAAAAGCGTTGAACAACAGCATCCCGATGTCGCGGTCATCACCGCGACCGGCGGTCGTCATGCGGCCGAGGTCATCGCCTACGGCAGTGCCCGGCCCCGCTTCGAACTGACCCTGACCGCCCAGGTCGCGGGCCGGGTCGATCTGCTCGCCGCAAAGTTCGATTCGGGCCGTCGAGTCGGCCAAGGAGAACTCCTGGCGCAACTTGAAGACAGCAGTTACCGGGCTGCGGTGGCGGCTGCGGAGCAGGATTTGAGCGAGGCCCGGCTGAGCTTGCTGGAAGAGGAACGGGAAGCCGCCCGGGCCCTGAACGAATGGCGGGCGTCCGGTCTCAGCGGCGAACCGGATTCGGAACTGGTCCTGCGGCAGCCCCAGCTCAGCGTCGCCCGGGCGGCCGTTGCCAACGCCGAAGCGGCCCTGGCGAGCGCCCGCCAGGATCTGCTTCAAACCCGCATCACAGCGCCTTTTGATGCCCTGGTTGTCAAACGCTTCATCGCTCCCGGAAGTTATCTCCAGGCGGGGGGTGAGATCGCGACGCTGTACAGCGCCGATCGCGCGGAGATCGCCGTTGGCCTGTCAGCCCGGGACTGGTCCAGATTGCCGGACCAGAACGTTCTGGACAGCGGTGCCTGGGAGGTTGTGCTCGACAACGTTGAAAGCGGACAAAGCTGGAGCGGAAGAGTCCTCAGGAGCGAACAGCATCTTGACCAAACAACACGCAAACGCACTTTGATTATCGCTGTCGAGCACCCGCTCGAGCAGGAACCGGCCCTGCTGGCCGACACCTTCGTCAAAGTCCGTATTCCCGGTCGCGAGCTGGACAATCTCTGGAAACTGCCGAGTTCGGCCTTAAGTCAGAAAGGGGAAATCTGGTATGTGGACGCTGCCGGAAAAAGCCTGAAATCATTCGCCGCAACCCCGGTGTTCAGCGACAGCAAAGCCAGTTACGTTGAAGTGCCGGCAGCCCTGGCCACGCAACCGCAACAGGTCCTGCTCCACCCGCTGAGCAGCTACCTGGAAGGAATGCTCGTCAATCCCGTCAAGGGAGAAACCTATGAATAATCTCGGTCGCGGCATCATCCCCTGGTTCGCAACCAATCCGGTCGCGGCCAATCTGCTGCTGCTGCTGGTCATCGTTCTGGGGGTCATGGCTTCCGGGACGATCCGCAAGGAAGCATTCCCCAGCATGGCACCGGACAGCCTGACCATTTCCGTCACCTACGACAGCGGCTCGGCCCGGCAGTCCGAGGAAGGCATCGCCATCAAGATCGAGGACCAACTGGAAGAGGTCAACGGCATCAAGTCGATGACCAGTTCTTCTACCGGCAGCGGTGCGACGGTCACGGTTGAAAAACAGACCGACTATGACCTGGACATTCTGCTGCGCGATGTCAGGGCCAAGGTTGATGCCATCTCCACGTTTCCGGCTGATGCAAAGAACCCGGTTATCGAAAAAGCCCAGCGCGAGGAACACGCCCTCTGGCTGCAACTGTACGGCGATATCGGACGTGCCGGCCTGCAGACCCTGGCCGACGAACTGAAAAATGATCTGCTGTCCCACCCGCAGGTCAGCCGCGTCGACATCTCCGGCTGGCTCGACCCATTGATGGCGGTTGAGATCGACGAAGGACGCCTGCAGGCTTACGGCCTGTCGCTGTCCGACGTGGAGAATGCCGTCAACCAGGGATCGTCCAGCGCGATGACCGCAGTGCTGAGCAACCGGCAAATTTACCTGCAGTTGAAAGCTTCGCAGCAGGCCTACCGGAAAAATGAGTTTGCCGCGATTCCGCTCCTGACAACCGCCGACGGCAACCAGCTTCGCCTGGGCGACATCGCCGCAATCCGTGATACCTTTAAAGATGAAGGCTCGATTCTGTCCCGTTTCAACGGCCACGACAGCATCGCTCTGGAAGTGATTACCACCGGGCAGGACGACATTTCCGATTCCGTCGCCGGGGCTCGCGAAATTGTCGAGCAATGGCGGCAGAACGGCAACCTGCCCCAAGGTGTGGAACTGACCGGCTGGTACGATCGCAGCACCATGATCACCGAGCGTTTGCAACTGCTGGTCAAGAATGCCGCGACCGGGCTCATCATGGTGTTCGCCCTGCTCGCTCTGTTCCTCAACCTGACCGTCGCCTTCTGGGTCGCCATGGGCCTGCCGTTCATTTTTTTCGGGACCATCTACTTCATGGGCGATGCCTTTGCCGGGCTGTCGCTCAACGAATTCACCACCTTCGGTTTCATCATGGCGCTGGGCATCGTCGTTGACGACGCCGTGGTCGTCGGCGAAAGCATCTACACGACCCGCTCCCGCCAGGGCGATACGGTTGAAAACACCATTGCCGGAACCTTGCGGGTCGCGTTGCCGACCCTGTTCGGCGTGATGACCACGGTTGCCGCCTTTTTCGCCATTTCGCAGGTCAGCGGCGGATTGGGGCAGCTTTATGCCCAATTCGCCACGGTCGTGGCCATCTGCCTGGTGCTGTCGATGGTCGAGTCGAAACTGATCCTGCCCTCCCACCTGGCCCACCTCAACACCCGGCAACGTACCAGCCGCAATCTGCTGCTGCGCGGCTGGCAGACGCTTCAGCAGGGAGCCGACAAGGGGCTGTCCTGGTTCAATGACCGCGTTTATCGTTCTCAGATCGAACTGGCGCTGAAATATCGCTATGCCGTGGTGATCCTGTTTATCGGCATCCTGGTGCTGGTCATGAGCATGCCGTTGACCGGGCTGGTACGGATGAGTTTTTTCCCAGAAGTTACCGGCGACACTGTCCGCGTTGCGCTGACGATGCGCAACGACGCCAGTTACGGGCAAACCCATGCCGCCCTGCGGCTGCTTGAAGAGCGGGCCAACCAGGCGGATCTTGAACTGCGCGGCGGGCAGCCGACGGGAATCGCCCACCTGCAGGTCATGGCGGCCGCCGCCCAATCCGGTTCGATCCGGCTGGAATTGAAAAAAACAGCCCCTTACGATATCGTCGGTTTTACCAGAAAATGGCAGCAGCTTGCCGGGCTGCCGGAAGGAACCAAAACCCTCAGCATCCAGAGTTCTCATGAGATGGTCGATGCCCTGCGGATCGAACTGCGCGCCGGCGATGACGAAATCCTCTCCAGTGCGGGACAAAAGCTGAAGGATCGGCTCACGGAGCTTGCCGCGGTCAGCGGCATCGAAGACAACCTGACCCCGGGCCAGCCCCAGTTGCGCCTTGAGCTGACTCAGCAGGGACACGCCCTCGGCATGACCACCGACATGCTCGCCGGGCAGACCCTGCAGGCGTTCAGCGGCCAGGTGGTGCAGCGCTTTCAGCGCAACAGCGACGAAGTCGAAGTCAAGGTCCGATATCCCGAGGAAAACCGCCGGACCGCAGGCGATGTCCTGAACGCCGATATCCGCACCACCGACGGCACCGTTGTTCCGCTCTCAGCGGTTGCCACGGCAACCTACGGCTTTACCCGGGACACCATTAGCCGTATCGACGGCAAACGGGCCATCTATATTTCCGCCGACGTCGACAAAGACATGCTCTCTTCTACGGAGTTGGTCAACCAGTTGAAACGCGACCTGGTTCCCGAACTGACCCGGCAGTATCCGGGACTCAGCATTCACTTCGCCGGAGAGGCCGAACAGCAGGCGGAAACCGAAAGCTCGATGCTGCAGATGTTCCTGCTGGCTTTGTTGATGATCTACTTTTTGCTGGCCATTCCATTGAAGTCCTATATCCAGCCGGTCGTCATCATGACCGCGATCCCGTTCGGTATCGTCGGAGCGATCCTCGGCCACTGGCTGCACGGCCTGTCATTGGGAATTCTCTCGCTTAATGGTATTATCGCTCTTGCGGGGGTGGTCGTGAACGACAGCCTGCTGCTGGTTTCGACCTTCAACAACATCAAAGGCACAGAGGACGATCTGCATGAGTCCATCAGTAACGCCTGTCGCAGCCGCCTGCGGGCCGTCATGCTGACCTCGCTGACCACGTTCGCCGGGCTCCTGCCCCTGCTCTGGGAAACCTCGATGCAGGCGCAGTTCCTGATTCCGGCGGCCGTTTCCCTGGCCTACGGAATTCTCTTTGCGACGGTCATCACCCTGATCCTGATTCCCTGCCTGCTGCTGATCCGGCATGATGTCGGCAGCATGGCGCACAGGATCAAAGCCACTCTGATCCCCGGACGGGAAAGGCGGGAGCCATGTTGAACGTGCTGCTGGTTGAAGACGATTTCGATCTTGCCGAAACCGTCATCGATTATCTCGAGTTGGAAACCATCCGTTGCGATTATGCCGGCAACGGCATGGCCGGCCTGCAACTGCTGGCGGACAACCGTTACGACGTCGTCCTGCTCGACCTCAACCTGCCGCGTCTGGACGGCCTGACCTTGTGCCGGAAAGCCCGGGTGCAAGGCAACGACACTCCGGTTCTGATGCTCACCGCCCGCGACCGGTTGCACGACAAGCTGGCCGGGTTCGAAGCCGGGACCGACGACTATCTGGTCAAACCGTTTGAACTGCAGGAACTGGTGGTGCGCATCCGGGCGCTGGCCAAACGGCGTAGCGGCCAGGCGCAAATACTGCGCTGCGGCGATCTGGAAATGAATCTGTCCGAACGCCGTGCGACGCGGGCGGGGCAAGTACTCAAACTTTCGCCGACCGGCTGGCGACTGCTCGAAGTTCTGCTGCGCGCCTCGCCGCAGGTGGTCTCCAGGCAACAGTTGACGACCGCGGTCTGGGGTGAGGAGGCACCGGACAGCGACAGCCTCAAAGTTCATCTGTTCCATCTGCGCAAAACCATCGATGCCCCCTTTGCACGTCCGCTGCTGCAAACCGTCGCCGGGCATGGTATCGCCCTGCAGGATGAATGCTCGCCATGAAGCGCCAACTCAGCCTGAAATGGTTCGTCGTTCTCTCGTTCCTCAGCCTGGCGATCGTCCTGGTGATCGGCTATTCGCTGCTCAGTGCGCATTTCTTCGTGCGCGGCATGGACAATATCGTGGCCGGCAACATGCATCAGGTGGTGGAAAGCTATGTGGCCGCCCTGCCTGATGAGCAGCGCCGGGGCATGACCACCTTCAGCGGCTACCAGATCAGCCGGAACTGGCAGCAGATGCCGGAGGAGATCCGCCGCACCTTTACCGAACCGGTCAAGGCGGAAACCATGTCCAAGCACGATGAGTCCGGCTGGTTCCAGCCGCCGGACAAGATCCTTTTCGTCATGCGCAGCGTCACTTCGAGCGGTGAAAGTTATTTCATCAGCCGCAGCGTCAGCCGGGCAACCGCACCACCGCAGGGCGGAGGGACGGCGGCGCGGAGCATGCGCCTGCTGCTGACTTTAAGCCTGTGCATTGCCCTGCTGCTGGCAATCATCATCCGGCTGTTGATCAAACAGGTGGCGCAGCCGGTCGGCGCCCTCGGTTGCTGGGCACGCTCGCTCAATGAAAAAAACCTGCATCGGGAACCACCGGATTTCTCTTACCCGGAATTGAATGAACTGGCAAAGCTGATCAGGGCCAGCCTTTCCTCCGTACAGGAGGCGCTGGAGCGCGAGCACCGCTTCCTGCGTCACAGCAGCCACGAACTGCGCACGCCGATCAGCGTCATCCGCAATAATGTCGAATTGCTGCATAAGCTGCGGGACAACGGCACTGAAGCAAAACGGATTCAGGCCGTCGACCGCATCGATCGCGCCGGCCGGACCATGAAACACCTGACCGAAACCCTGCTCTGGTTGAGCCGGGAGGCGGACGACGAGCTGCCCCGCGACAAAGTGCGGCTTGACCGGCTGCTGCGTGAATTGATCGAAGAACAGGGCTATCTTTCAGCCGACAAACAAATTGCGTTACAGCTGTCGACGACTCCCTATGAGGTCTCAGTTCCCGGCATTCCGGCCCGGATCGTCCTGGGAAACCTGATCCGCAATGCCTTTCAGCATACCTGGCAGGGCACCATCAAACTTGAGCAACGACAGGGCGGGATTGAAATCAGCAATCCGCTGGCAGAGGGCGGCGGCGCAGCCGCCGAGGATCTCGGCTTCGGCCTCGGCTTGCAGTTGATTGAACAACTGAGCGAGCGGATGCACTGGTCCTGCCACCGGCGGGTTGAAAACGGGCGTTATCGGGTCACTATCAAACTGGATTGAGTCGCGGCAACGGTGTGGTCGCGCCCGGACACCCGTTTGCCGTGGAAAGCGGGAGCGGTTAGCCCCTCCTCAGGGTCGAACGCGGGATCAAGCCCGGCGGGACAGCAGCAGGAAATTATTGAGCAAATCCTTCCCCTCGGCGGTTAAAATCGATTCCGGATGAAACTGAACGCCCCAGACCGGAAAATCGCGATGTTCCAGGCCCATGATCTCATCCTCTGCAGTCCAGGCGCTGATATGCAGGCAGGCGGGAAAGCTTTTGCGTTCGGCGATCAGGGAATGATAACGGGTTGCGGTAAACGGATTCGACATGCCTGCATACAGTGCGCTGCCGTCATGGTGAATCCGGCTGGTCTTGCCGTGCATCAGCCGGTCGGCGCGCACGACCCTGCCGCCGAACGCCTCGGTGATCGCCTGATGGCCGAGACAGATTCCCAGAATCGGGATTTTCCCGGCGAACGCTTTGATCGCCGCAACCGAGATACCCGCTTCCGTGGGGGTACAGGGGCCGGGAGAAATAACCAGGCGTTCCGGCGCCAGCGCACCGATCTCCCGCAGCGACAGTTTATCGTTGCGGATGACTTCGACCTGCTCACCCAGTTCCATAAAATATTGCACCAGGTTATAGGTGAAAGAATCGTAGTTGTCGATCATCAACAGCATTTTTATACTTAACCTACTGTTTATTTTATATTTAAATAACAATATTTAGGACTGACACTCGCCATTGTACCCGCTTTTTAATTCATAGCCCCTTTAATTCGGCAGCAAAGGATAACAATACGGGTGATAAAAATCATCTATTAACGATAAAATAATAAGTCGGGGAAAATTCTGCCTTCCGAGGCCCCTCTTAAAACCCCACCATTCAACACCAAGAAATCATGTCAACTTTTTTTCCGCACAAAGCCTATCTCCAAGCCAAAAGGTTTTCCTGCTATGTAACTATCCCCCGGCAAAGCCGGGGGATAGTTACTGAAAGGGTTCGCTAAAAGTAAGCGTTCCTCATGAAGAGGATTTCAACAGTGGGCGACTACTCGGTGACTGTTAGGTTGATTTTCAGCTCAGGGAAAACAGCCTCCAAGCGGGAAGAGCAGAGCGGGTTCGGCATGGATCGCCCTGTCGTACCCGGCTTCCGGCCGCTTCCTTATTCGCGCAGACGACCGGGGAATTGTCCTGTCCCGGCAGCGAACCGGTTGCGGCCAGCGGCCAATTGGGTTAGATTGTCAATAGCCATAATCATCCTCCCAAAAGGTTGTTGTGGCCAGGCCCGGTCTGGTGTTGGTCACACCGGCCGGGCCGCTTATTTGATGATCCGCCCGGCCTTGACTCCGGCGGGCAGGCGGTGGGACCGCGGTCGATTTGCCGCTTATTTACGGGGCAACCGGAAGGATACAGCCAGGGGCACGCTGCGGTTCCTCAATGAATTGTGCGCTTTTGACGGGGTGTCCTTCACCGGTCGCAAGACCGGGAACAAGATTGAACTTTTGCTCAAGAGGCGGGTTCGTCAGCGAACTGTCGAAGCAAAAATCCTTCATCTTCAGTTTTTGTCCCGCCGGCGCCGCGGTAAAAGTCGCGGCCCCGGATCTTTTCAGCATAAACCCCGATTGGCCATTTCAATGGCACGCTTGACTCCCCGGGCCTTGTTCAGCGTTTCCTGGTACTCTTTTTGCGGATCGCTGTCGGCGACGATTCCCGCACCGGCCTGCAGATAAAACCGGTTTTTCTCAATCTGCAAAGTGCGGATGGCAATCGCCAGGTCCATGTTGCCGTTAAAAGAGAAATATCCGACCGCGCCGCCGTAGGCTTCGCGCCTGACCGGCTCCAGTTCATCGATAATCTCCATCGCCCGGATCTTCGGGGAACCGGACAGCGTCCCCGCGGGAAAAGCCGCCTTGAAAACGTCGAAACAATCCAGCTCGGGCCGCAACCGGCCCCGCACATTGGAGACGATGTGCATGACATGGGAATAGCGTTCGACCACCATCAGTTCGCTCACCTTGACCGTGCCGCCGACAGCCACCCGGCCGACATCATTGCGTCCCAGGTCGACCAGCATGATATGTTCGGCCCGCTCTTTCGGGTCGGCCAGAAGCTGTTGTTCGAAAACCAGATCCTCCGCCGCTGTTTTGCCCCGGGGCGAAGTCCCGGCGATCGGTCGCACATCGACCTGGTCGCCTTCCTTGCGCACCAGAACCTCGGGCGAGGCGCCGACGATCAGGGAGTCCCCGAAACGCAGGAAGTACATGTACGGTGAAGGATTGATGGTGCGCAGGGCGCGATAGATATCGAAGGGATCGCTGTGCAATTCTCCCGAAAAACGCTGTGACAGCACGACCTGGAAGATATCTCCGGCACGGATGTATTCCTTGCAGCGTTCGACGGCGGCGGCAAAATCCGCCGGCGTAAAATCGGCTTCCAGCTCCTGTCGTCCGGAACCCTTATTTTCCTTGCATTGCAAGGTCAGCGGCCGGCGCAACAGGTCCAGCATCCGGTCGATTTGCCGCCGGGCGTGCGCATAGGCCGCGGCCGGGTCCTCGTTCTCGCGCAGGTGAACATTGCAGACCAGCTTGATTTTCTGGCGCATGTTGTCGAAAATCAGCAACCGCTCGGTCAACATGAAACAGGCGTCCCAGGCGTCAATCTGCCGGGGGTTGCCGTCCGGCAGGTCTTCGATGAAGCGGACCATGTCGTACCCCAGGTAACCGACCGCACCGCCGAAAAAACGGGGCAGATCCGGCGACTCGACGGGCCGGTAGCGCGCCATCAATTCGCGCAAACGCTCGATCGGATCAGCCGCCTCGCCGCTCTCTTCGCAGGTGCCGTTGAACAAGACTTCGTAATAGCGCCCGCGACAGCGGAAAATCCGTGCCGGGCCGCTGCCGAGAAAAGAATAACGCGCCCACTTCTCTCCGCCCTCGATCGATTCGAGCAGAAACGCCGTCTGTCCATCATCGATTTTACGAAAAGCCGAAACCGGGGTTTCCATATCAGCGAGGATTTCGCAATAAACCGGGATCAGGTTGCCCTGTCGCGCCAACTCGCGGAATTCATTTTCCGAAGGGAAATACATTGATCGACACTCTGGTTGGATGAACTTGCGAAAAACCGCCTTCTACCATCGGCCTGCATTCAAGTCAAGCAAACTGCCGACAAGCACGATCAGCCTGCTGCCGCACGGCGGAATCATAGCACGTCGGGAGCACCGGCACCAGCGCATGGAAACAGCTCATAGATTTTTAAAACGACATTTGAAGCAGGACATCCGCACAAGAAAAACAATCCCGCTAAAGTTTGTTCCCGCCCCCCGGAAGATATCAGGTTCCACTTTTACCACCCCACAGCGCTGAAAAAGGTCAGTGAGGGCAATAGAAATGAAACTGAAATCAATTTTTTATAAACACTGTTATATTTATAAAAATTAGATTACAAATTTAGTTATATTGTAATTTTTTTAAATAGTTATATCAGTTTATTAGAATCATGGACCTCTTGTTCCATCCCCCTGAATAGTATTTTTATACACCATAATCAAAAAAGTGTATTGACAGTTTTATAACAGCGTATTACTGTTTCGCCACAAGCAGCGACCAGCAAGATTAAAAGCAGTTAAAATGAATAATCGGTTTAAAATTTCCCCGGGGGGATGGGAATCGCGATGTCAGGCAGAGGCAGAGACAAAGACAGCTACAACATCAGATCCGTCGAAAATGCTCTGCTGCTGCTCGAAGCGCTCGCGGAAGAAGGAAATAAATGCAGTCTGGCTCAACTCAGCAAGCGTCTGGACATGACCAAGGCAAGCCTGTTTCGTCTTATGGCCACGTTCGAGAATCACGGCTTTGTCGAGCGCGGCCAGCGGGCGGGCGAATATCAGCTGGGCATGGCCGCCTACGAGGTCAGCCAGAAACTACTCTCGAAAATGTCCCTGCTGCGCAAAGCGAAACCGGTCATGGCACAACTCGTCAGACAATGTGAAGAAACCGTCTACCTGGTAGTCCAGCGCGACAACGACGCCCTGTTTCTGGAACTGGCCGACAATGACCAGGCCGTCAAAGTCGTTCCCCTGACCAGTCAACGGTTTCCCCTCGACAGTTGCGCGTCGGGGCGGATATTCCTGGCTTTTGACGAAATCAACCACGAACTCCTGACCCGCCGGCCCCATCTGACCGACACCATCGCTCAATGCCGCCGGCAGCAATATTGCCTGGACCATAACGGCGTCGGCGAGGGCAGTACCTGCCTGGCCGTGCCGTTGTTTGAAACCGGCGAAAAACTGGTCGGGTGCCTGGCACTGGTGGCCCCCAGTTTTCGCATGAACGATGAACGCATCGGCAAGGAACTGATCCCGGCTTTGAAAGCCGCAGGCGAGATGATCTCGGCACGACTTGGCTTTAACGCTTTCGCTCCTCGGGGCATGGCGTAACGGAAATGGTTTTGTAGCGGTATCGTTTCGAACAACCAACTTGAAAATTTACGAAAGGAGGCAGGTTAAACGGCTACAGCTGATCAGTTGCAAAATCAGTAGTTTGCGGAGGTAACAACTTATTTATTTGTGAGGAGGAAATTTTATGGAAGATCAAGGTCAGGCTTATTGGAAAGCGACGCTGGGATTAATCCGAAATGTTCTCATTGTCTGGTTTGTCGTTTCTTATCTGCTGGGAATCATTCTGGCTCCGGTTCTGGATAACATCTCGCTGGGTGGCTACCCGCTGGGATTCTGGTTCGCACAGCAGGGATCAATTTATGTTTTCGTCGCGCTGATTTTCATCTACGCCAAGCTGATGGGCAAAATCGACGAAAAATTCGACGTTCACGAAGATTAAGGAGGAGCTACGACTATGGGACTTCAAGCTATGACATACTTCGTCGTCGGACTGACCTTTGCCATCTACATCGGCATCGCGATCTGGTCCCGCGCCGGAAGTACAAGTGAATTTTATGCCGCTGGCGGTCAAGTTCACCCGGTTCTGAACGGGATGGCCACCGGTGCCGACTGGATGTCGGCCGCCTCCTTCATCTCCATGGCCGGTCTGATTTCCAATATGGGTTACGGCGGCTGCCTGTTCCTCATGGGCTGGACCGGCGGTTACGTCCTTCTGGCCATGCTGCTGGCCCCCTATTTGCGGAAATTCGGCAAATTCACGGTGCCGCAGTTCGTCGGTGACCGTTATTACTCCAAAGGCGCCAGCACCGTGGCGGTCATCTGCCTGCTGGCCGCGTCCCTGACCTATATCATCGGTCAGATGACCGGTGTCGGGGTGGCCTTCTCGCGCTTCCTCGGCGTGTCCAACACCGTCGGTGTGTTCGTCGGCATGGCGATCGTTTTCATGTATGCGGTGTTCGGCGGCATGAAGGGCATCACCTACACCCAGGTCGCCCAGTACTGCGTGCTGATCCTGGCGTACACCATTCCGGCCATTTTCATTTCGATGCAATTGACCGGCAATCCGTTGCCGCAGCTGGGCCTGGGCAGCGAATACCTGGACACCGGGCATTCCCTGCTCAACAAGGTCGACCAGGTGGTCACCGAACTCGGGTTCGCCAAGTACACCACCATGACCCGCCTCAGCCAACTCAATGTTTTCGTCTATACGGTTTCGCTGATGATCGGCACCGCGGGCCTGCCGCACGTCATCATTCGTTTCTTCACCGTGCCGAAAGTTCGCGATGCCCGCTACTCTGCCGGCTGGGCGCTGGTTTTCATCGCCATTCTGTATACCACGGCTCCGGCTGTGGCCGCCATGGCACGCCTGAACCTGCATGCCACGGTTAACAACGCGGTCCTCCAGCCGCGCGAAACGGCCGATTTCTTCGCCCAGGGCAACCAGCTCGTCTACGATGAGCGGCCGGGCTGGATGCAGCGCTGGGAAGTCACCGGACTGCTCAAGTTCGAAGACAAAAACGGCGACGGCCGCATCCAGTACTACAATGAAAAGTCGAAAAACGCCGACTTCCAGGCCAAGGTTGCCGCCGCCGGTTGGCAAGGCAACGAATTGACGGTCAACCAGGACATCATGGTCCTCGCCAACCCGGAAATCGCCAGGCTGCCCAACTGGGTTATCGCTCTGGTCGCCGCCGGGGGCCTGGCCGCCGCGCTTTCAACCGCCGCCGGTCTGTTGCTGGCCATTTCATCCGCCATCTCCCACGATCTGCTGAAAGGCATGTGGATGCCGGATCTGTCCGAAAAAGGCGAACTGATGGCCGGTAAAATCGCCATGGCCTGCTCCATCGTCGTCGCCGGATACCTCGGCCTCAACCCGCCGGACTTCGCCGCCGGAACCGTGGCCATCGCCTTCGGTCTGGCTGCCAGCTCGATCTTCCCGGCGCTGATGATGGGGATCTTCAGTAAAACCATGAACAAGCAGGGCGCCATCGCCGGCATGCTCTCCGGTCTCGGCATCACCATGATCTACGTGTTCGCCCATAAAGGCATCTTCTTCATCAAGGGTACCGAGTTCCTCGGGCTCTTCGGCGGCAAGGCGAACTTCTTCCTCGGCATCGAGCCGAACGCTTTCGGCGCCATCGGTGCGGTCATCAACTTCGCCGTGGCTTTCGCCGTGAAAAACATGACCCCGCCGGTTCCCGACCATATCGCCGCGATGGTTGAAGATGTTCGGATCCCGAAGGGCTCCAAGGCGGTCCACGGTGGCCACTAACCATTAAGATTTCTGAGTTCAATGTGATCGGTCCGCGACCGATCAATTGCCCCGCCGGTCCTGGCCGGCGGGGCTTTTTTTACGAAAAGTCTTGATCGGCAAGACACTCTTGGGTCATACATGGAACAAATGAAACAGGAAAAGCGGAACATTGAACCGGCAAACCCCGCTTTGAGCCAAGGACGATCCAAAAGACCCTGAAGCGTACCCCTTAATTTTCAGCATCAACAGGAGTTGCACATGGCTCTATACGTCAGCCTTGCCTTGATCTGGCTACTTTTTCTGGCCTTGTTCCCCATGGCTTTCTTCTGGCTGCGACGGTCCTGGCGCATTTTCATCAAAAAAAATTATGCCGAAGTCGCGACCAAAAGAGGCGTTCCGCCGGAAAACCCGAAAAAGTGGGCGCCGGTGGTCGGCCTGTTGAACCTGATCTGCGGCGCTATCGCCGTCTGGACCATCGTCGGCGTCATTCTTTGGATTACCACCGGGATACTGATCGGCCCGTTCCAGAATTACGATTCCTGGAGCGCGGTGGCGGGTCTGACCATCTGGGGGAAAATCATGGCCGACGTCATCATTCGTTTTCAGGCCCATCCCATCGTTTTCGGTCGCAAGAAAAAAACCACATCCGGCCCGTCGTAGCGTTCTTCGCTTTCGGCACCTTTTATTTTTCACCGTTTTTATGCTAGACTTCAATGCAGTCAAGGCTTCCCCAGGGAAGCCTTTTTTGTTCCATTGCCGTCATCAACGCATCCGAGATAAGGACACCGCCGTATGGGGCTGATCAGAACACTACGTGAAACGCAACCATTCAATCAGTTATCGGAAGAGGTTTTCGCCGAACTGAACGCTGTTGCCGAAATCCGCAAGTTTCCGGCTCAGATTCACATTTTCGGTCAGCACGACGATCCCACCGGCTATCTTTACATCATCAAGTCCGGCCTGGTCGAAATCGTCGTCCTGACGCCCGGCGGTGTCGAGATGATCGTCGACTATCGCAAGGAAGGTTCTTTTTTCGGCGGCACCCCGATTTTTACCGATGGCGGCTATACCGCCGGAGCGCGGACGGCAAAGGAAACCGAATGCTATCTGATTCCCAAAGGCATTCTGGTCAAAACGGCCGAAAATTATCCACATATGACCGAGTTCTTTACCAAGGCGGTCTACTCGCGGCTGCGCAACCTGTATTCGGGTATGGTCAGCGAACACTCGCAGAATGCCCTGGCCCAGATGGAGGCCTATCCGTTCAAAAAACGCCTGTCGGAAATCATGTCGACGCCGGTGGAAACCTGTGCGCCGCAGGCCTGCGTCCGGGACATCGCCCGGCGCATGGCGCAACGCGGCATCGGCGCCGTGCTCGTCTGCAATGAACGGGAACACTTGGTCGGCATCGTCACCGAACGCGATCTGGTGTCCAAGGTTCTGGCTCGGGAAAGCGCCGATTGTCACACCTCGACGGCCCGCGAAGTCATGACGCCGAATCCCTATACCATGGCGCCCGATACGTTCATGTATGAAGCCACGGCCTTTATGATGGGCCATAAAATCAAGCACATGCCCGTCCTCGACCGGGACGAAATCGTCGGCATCGTCACCCTGCGCGACCTGATGAAGTTCCGCAGCCAGAAATCGATGCTGCTGGTCGGCAGCGTCGACAAGGCCCGTACCGTTGAGGACCTGATCGGTGCCCGCGCGGAAATCGTCAAGGTTGCGCGCGCCCTGATGAGCGAAACCCGCTCCCATGTCGAAACCATGGAAATCATCTCCTATATTCACCACCGCATCATCCGGCGTTGTTACGAAATCGTTCTGGCTGAGATGAAACGACAGGGGCAGACCCCTCCCGACATCAAGACCTGTTTCATCATCATGGGCAGTGGCGGACGCAAGGAAATGCTGCTCGGACCGGACCAGGACAACGGTTTCATCTTTGAGAACTATGCGGATGAAAAGCAGGCGGAAGTCGAAGCTTTTTTTGTCCCCTTCGCCGAAAAGCTGGTCGCGGCCCTGGCGCGTATCGGTTATCCCCGCTGCAAGGGCAACGTCATGGTCAACAACCCGCTGTGGCGCGGCCGGCTGAACGAGTGGAAAGCCCGGGTATCGGACTGGATTGAAGTGCCTGAACCGCAAAAAGTACGCTATTCATCGATTTTTTTCGACTTCATGCCGATCGCCGGCGAAGCGGCGCTGTGTCAGGATCTGCACGACATCGTCCATCTGCAGATCAAAGAACACCCGATCTTCCTCTATCACATGATGGAGCTGGACTTTAAACATAAAGTCCCCTTGAGTCTGATCGGACGCTTCAACCTGAGCCGGGAAAAGGAGCACAAGGGAACGCTATCGCTGAAACAGGCGGGCAGCATCTTCATTGTCGACTGCGTGAGAATGTTTCTGCTGGAACAGGGAATCGATGCGACAACGACGACGGAACGGCTTGATCAACTGGTCAAACTTAAAATTTTCAGCCAGGAAACGGCTGAACATATCAAGGCGGCCTTCGAGGCTTTCACCTTCCTGCGGCTGCGCAATGAGATCGCCATGATCGAGCAGGGCAAATTCCCCTCTCATTACCTGGATCCCTACAGCCTGAGCAAAACCGAACAGGATCTGCTCAAGGAAGCTTTTCGGGTCGCCAGCAAGTTGCAGGATTCGACCAAGCGACATTTTTCCAAACTGATCGGCTGAACGCCCCTTTCCCGATGTGCATCCTGCGGCCGTCAACTCCCTGGCCGTGCTGCTTCATCCATGGGGATGAAAGCGGCACTGATGCGACAATTTATCTGGCTCAGGCCAATTAATTGATTGCCAAAATCATCTCCATAGCTAAAATAGGCATGATGTGGATTTTTCACTTATCCGCAATCCGCTTCACTGCACGTGCGAAATGACGGGACCCGATGTCCCGTTGAGAGGGGCGCCCGTCCCCTTGTCATGCAATACCGAAGCCCGTTTTCCGAGCGGCCGAAGACGAATGGACGATCGGAATTTATGCTGTGATTTTTCCCCGTAGTTTATTCCTCAGGTGTTTTTTTACGGAGGGCGCATGGAGCGGACGCAACAACTGCATGCCTACTGGAAGCACAACCTCAGATATATCGCCATTCTGCTGATTATCTGGTTCTCCGTTTCCTATCTCTGCGGCATCGTTTTCGCCGACCGGCTGGACGGCATCAGAATGTTCGGTTTCCCGCTTGGTTTCTGGTTTGCCAATCAAGGGGCCGAAATCACTTTTTGTGTTCTCATTGTCGTCTATGTTTACCTCATGAACCGCCTTGATCGGAAATTCAATGTCTTCGAGGATTGATCCCCGTCGCGCTGCAAAGGTCTTTTCGTCATGAGCATAACCACCTGGACCTGGCTTCTCATCGGTATTACCTTCGCCCTCTACATCGCCGTTGCGATTCGCGCCCGCGCCTTGTCGACCGGCGCATTTTACGCCGCAGAGCGGACCATCCATCCGGTACTGAACGGGATGGCCACCGGCGCCGACTGGATGTCGGCGGCTTCCTTTATTTCCATGGCCGGGCTGATTTCATTTATGGGGCGCGACGGCTCCATGTACCTGATGGGCTGGACCGGAGGCTACGTCCTGCTGGCCATGCTGCTGGCGCCGTACCTGCGCAAATATGGCAAGTTTACCGTACCGGCATTCATCGGCGACCGTTATTATTCGCAAAGCGCGCGGATCGTGGCCCTGCTCTGCGCGATTTTCGTTTCTTTTACTTATGTTGCCGGCCAGATGCGGGGCGTCGGGGTGGTCTTTTCCCGCTTTCTCAATGTTCCGATCAATACCGGTGTCGTCATCGGCATGTGCATCGTGTTTTTCTATGCCGTGCTCGGCGGCATGAAAGGGGTCACCTATACCCAGGTGGCGCAGTATTGCGTGCTCATTGTCGCCTACATGATTCCGGCGATTTACATCTCCATCATGCTGACCGGAAACCCGATCCCCGCCTTCGGTTTCGGCAGTTCCATCAGCCCCGACGGCGCCCGCATCCTCCAGGACGGCACCGTCCAGGGACGCTATCTGCTCGATGTGCTCGATGCGATTCACAAAGACCTGGGATTCCATGCCTACACCTCAGGGGTCCGGCCGAAAATCGATGTTTTTTTCATCGTCGTCGCCCTGATGGTCGGCACGGCCGGGCTGCCCGCACGTCATCATCCGCTTTTTTACCGTGCCGAAGATCAGGGACGCCCGCGCTTCGGCAGGCTGGGCCCTCGTTTTCATCGTGCTGCTGTATACCGCGGCCCCGGCGGTTGCCGCTTTCGCCCCGCACCAATTTCATCAAAACAATTCACAATGTCAGCTACACGGACGCTCCCCAGTGGTTTAAAAACTGGGAAGCGACCGGCTTGATCGCCTGGGTGGACAAAAACGACGACGGCATCATGCAGTACGGCCCGGGCAAAGTCTTTGCCGGAAAGCCCCAATACACGGGCACTACGGGTCCATTTCGGCCAGGCCATGGTGTCGAACATCATCGCCAACAGCCCGAACGAGATTTACGTCGATCACGACATCATGGTTCTGGCCAATCCGGAAATCGCCCGACTTCCGAACTGGATCGTCGCTCTGGTCGCCGCCGGCGGGCTGGCCGCGGCTTTATCGACCGCGGCGGGGTTGCTGCTGGTCATTTCGTCGTCGATCTCCCACGACCTGATGAAAGGGGTGCTGATGCCGAGCATGTCGGAAAAAGGCGAATTGCTGTGGGCGCGGTGCGGTGCCGCCGGCGCGGTGGTCGTTGCCGGGCTGATGGGCATCTTCCCGCCGGGGTTCGTCGCTCAGGTTGTCGCTTTCGCTTTCGGACTGGCCGCGGCCTCTTTCTTCCCCGCCATCATCATGGGCATCTTTTACAAGAAAACCAATGTGTACGGCGCCATGACCGGCATGATTGCGGGCATCGGCTTCACTGCCTCGTATATCGTTTATTTCAAGTTCATCAATCCCGGCGCGAATCGTCCGGACAATTGGTGGTTCGGTATCTCCCCCGAAGGCATCGGCACCGTCGGCATGTTGATCAATTTCATCCTGATCATCCTGGTTTCCAGATTGACGCCGGAGCCGCCGCAGGAGATCCAGAATCTGGTCGAAGAACTACGCTACCCGGTTGAAAGAACGCGCGGCGAGACAAAGATTGCAACCAAGGCCAGGACGCCCTATTAACCGCGCCGCGGCCGTCTTCGCTTGCCGAAAGAGAACAAAAAAGCCCCGTAAAGTCTTAACTTACGGGGCTTTCATACAAGCAAAAAAACGACGTTTAAAAAGCGTTGGGAGGCACGATAACGACGGTGCGGTGAGATTTGCGCAGGATCTTCTCGGCGGCGCTGCCGAGAAAAGCATAATGCAAACGGCCTTTACTGTGGCTGCCGATGATGATCATATCGACATCGAGGCGGTCGGCAACACTTAAAATCATCGCGGCCGGATCGCCATGATGGACTTCCACCAGCGGCGGATGCTGGATTTCCTCCTCGATCAGATCCTGCTCCTGCTGAATGATCTTGTGCAATTGCTCTTTTGTCTGTGCCGCCAGTTCGGCCTCGTTTTCGGCGTTGAGTTTTGCCAGTTTATCGGCTCCCATGGTCAAAGCCACCATATTCAGCACCGATGGATCGACAGTCGGCATAACGTGCAGGACATGGACCTGTGCATGAAATTTACAGGCCAACTCCAGTGCGTAACGAATGACGTTGGCAGACTCCCGACTCAAATCCTTGGCGACAAGAATCTTTTTAATATTCAGACCCATGGTAACCTCCTCTCATCTTGACAGCCGAAAAACCTCTCACGCTTTCTTATCAAATATAGCAGCAAAAATCCCGACAAAAATACCGTCGTCATGAAAATCACTGCGCCGACCGCATCCCTTCCTGTTTTCTCCTGCGGCGCGATTGCAGCAGATAAACGAAACCGTAGAGAGCCACCGTCGGAATGAACATCAGTTCTTTCGGCGGCCGCGGCAAGGAGACCTGAAGATTGAGAATTTCCTGATCGAAATCGACCCCTGCTTTCTCGGCCGGACTGGAAAAAACGACATTGTCGATAAAAATTCTGCCATCCTCGTTCCGGGTCTCGAAGCCGATCGTCTGCAGTCGCTCCGCCGCCGTCGCTTCGTCCCCGACGTTGAACATGATGCTTTTGGTAAACTCTTTCCCCCTGAACGTTTCACCCTTGAGTTCAAGGCGTAACGGAGAGCCGGGCTCCATCTGCGCCACATAGTCTTCAAGTTGCTCCGGCGGCTCCTCGATCAATGGCGGATAGAGTTTGTCCCAGACCAGCCCCGGACGGAACAGCAGCAGGGCCACAAGCAGCAGGGCTGCGGTTTCCCAAATGCGGTTCCTGGTCAAAAAGAACCCCTGAGTTGCGGCGGCAAACGCCAGCATGGCCAAAACCGCCGCGGCAATGGTGACCAGCAGATGATACCAATGATCGATGCCGATCATCAGCAATTGCGTATTGAAGATGAACATAAAGGGCAGCACCGCGGTCCGGATGTCATAAGTAAAACCCTGGATACCCGTTCTAATCGGATCACCTCCGGAAATCCCGGCGGCGGCAAAAGCGGCCAGTCCGACCGGCGGGGTGTCGTCCGCCAGAATACCGAAATAGAAAACGAACAGATGCACGGCGATCAGCGGTACGATCAATCCATTCCGCGCCCCGAGGTCGACAATGACCGGCGCCATCAGCGTCGAAACCACGATATAGTTTGCCGTGGTCGGCAGGCCCATGCCGAGAATCAGGCTGATAATGGCCGTGAACAGCAGAATCAGCATCAGATTGCCGCCGGATATGAATTCAACGAATTCGGTCATCACCAGACCGATCCCGGTCAGGGTGACGGTCCCGACCACGATTCCAGCCGCCGAAGTCGCTACGCCGATGCCGATCATGTTGCGGGCGCCGGCGACCATGCCGTTGATCAGGTCGGCAAAGCCGGTCTTAAACGCATACTCTTCCCCGTGCAGCTTGCGGAAAAAGCCCTTGACCGGACGCTGGGTCAGCAGGATGACGATCATCAGAATCGAAGCCCAGTAGGCCGACAGCGCCGGAGAGAGGCGCTCCACCACCAGACACCACATCAACACGACAATCGGCAACAGGAAATAATAGCCGGCCTGCGCCGTCGGTCCCAGGGGCGGCAGTTCCTTGATCTCATGACTGCTGTCCAGTTCCGGCACCTTGCAGGCCACCCAGAGCAGAAGAAGATAGGACACGGCCAACAGCACGGAGACCACATAGATTGTCGCTGACCCGGAGACAACCTTGATCCAGCCCAACCCGTAATAAGTCGCCCCGCCGATGATGATCAGCAAGAGGATGGTAAACACAAAGGACAGCAACCGCTGCGCCAGCGTGCGGGTAATCTTCTTTTCCATCCCTTCAAGGCCCAGTTTACAGGCTTCCAGATGGACGATATAGATGAGGGCGATGTAAGAAATCACCGCCGGCAGAAAGGCGTGTTTGATGACTTCGATATAGGAGATGCCGACATACTCAACCATCAGAAAGGCGGCGGCGCCCATAACCGGCGGCATCAACTGGCCGTTGGTCGAGCAGGCGACCTCGACCGCCCCGGCCTTTTCCGGCTTGAAGCCGACCTTTTTCATCAATGGAATGGTAAAGGTCCCCGTGGTCACGACATTCGCGATGGACGAGCCCGAAACCAGGCCGGTCAAACCGGAAGAAACGACCGCCGCTTTTGCCGGTCCCCCGCGAAAGTGGCCGAGCGCGGCAAAGGAACTGCGGATGAAATAATTACCGGCTCCCGCCGCTTCAAGCAAGGCGCCGAACAGCACGAACATGAAAACCATGCCGGTCGACACCCCCAAGGCGACGCCGAAAACCCCTTCCGTTCCCAGCCAGTAATGGGACATGCCCTTGGACAGACTGGCTCCTTTATGGGCAATAACGCTCGGCATGTATTGGCCGCCGAAGGTGTAGATGATAAAAACCGTCGCCACGACCATCAGGGGCGGACCCAAAGCCCGGCGCGTTGCTTCCAGCAACAGGATCAGGCCGATGACGGCGACAATCAGATCCGTTTGCGTCGGAGCCCCCGGCCGGTTGGCTAAAGAGTCGTAAAAAATATACAGGTAAGCAGAACAGAACGCGCCGACCAGACCGATAATCCAGTCCTGAATGGGAATATAACTTTTCGGCGATCTTTTAAACGTCGGGAAGGCCGTATAGGACAAAAAAATCGCGAAAGCCAGATGGATCGCGCGCGCTTCCGTATCGTTCAGAACAAAAAAATTAAACAGAAACGGCAGCGGGGAAGCGTACCACAGCTGAAACAAGGTCCAGATCAGGGGGACATAGAACAGAACTTTTTTCGGAAAGCTCCCGGTTGGATTCCTGGCCCCCGATTCCGCCTCGACAATAGCGTCCGGACTCTGTTCAACGGTTGCGGTATGTTCTTGTTCTGCGCCCATAGCAATCCCTCTTGAAATAAAGACAACCAAGCCGTTGGTTGACAAAATTTTCCGGCGGGACCAGCGACCTTACCTCAACCGACATCCCGACCGGTTTTGACAAAGAAAAAAAATGCACCGCTTTAGCGGCGGTGCATTTTTTCCTCAGTACGTCACCGGCTACATCAAGCCGGCTTCTTTATAGTATTTGATCGCTCCCGCATGCAGAGGAGCAGACAGGCCGTCCTTGATCATCTCTTCTTTCTTCAGGTTGGCAAATGCCGGATGGAGTTTTTTGAAATCGTCAAAGTTTTCGAAAACCGCTTTGACGACATTGTAAATGACGTCCTCGGGAACCTTGGCCGAACTCACGAAGGTCGCGCCGACGCCAAAGGTTTTGGTATCGCTGTCGGTACCGCGATACATACCGCCCGGGATGGTCGCGGTCCGATAGTAAGGGTTGTCGGCGATCAGCTTGTCGATGGTGGGACCGGCCACGTTGACCAGAACCGAATCGCAAGACGTGGTGGCTTCCTTGATGGAGCCGTTCGGATGGCCGACGACATAAACCATGGCGTCAACCTTGTTATCGCACAGGGCGGCGGCCTGCTCGGCGGCTTTCAGCTCGGAAGCCAGCTTGAAATCGCCGGTCGTCCAGCCATAGGCGTTCATGACGACTTCTATGGTCCCGCGCTGGCCGGAACCGGGGTTGCCGATATTGACGCGCTTGCCTTTCAGATCCGCGAAGTTCTTGACCCCGGAATCGGCCCGGGCGACAACGGTAAAGGGCTCCGGATGAACCGAGAAAACCGCCCGCAGGTCCTTGTTGGCGCCTTTGTCCGCGAACTTGCTGGTGCCGTGGTAAGCATGATACTGCCAGTCGGATTGGGCCACGCCCATATCCAGCTCGCCCGCGGCGATGGTGTTCAGATTGTAAACAGAGCCCCCGGTACTCTCGACGGAGCAGCGGATACCGTGTTCTTTCCGCGTCTTGTTGACCAGCCGGCAGATGGCGCCACCCGTCGGATAGTAAACACCGGTGACCCCGCCGGTACCGATGGTAACGAACTGGTTCTGCGCTTCAGCTTGCGTCACCGGGACAAAGCTTGCGGCAACGGCAAAAGCCAAGAAATACATAAACATTTTTTTCATGCGGTGTTCCTCCTCGAAAAAAGAAAGTTGTTGCGTCCACGTCAGCGGATGTGGACAGGTTCCGAAGCCTTCTTCAGCTTAACGTATAATTCATATTTAGCAAGGAAGGTACCAAGAGTTTAATTAAACGGACAAACTGCTGTTTCATAATAATGTTCTACGCTTTTCAGAACCTGCACGCGTTCCTGAACCCGTATAACAAAAAATATGACTGAAATGGAAACACTTAAAAATCGGCAATAAAACCGAAAGGTTGAAAGGATATAACCAAAAGACGAATTATAATGAAAGCTATAGGGGTTCAGCCCCGTTCCTGCCTGATCCGCTTACTCAGGGCGGGCTGGGAAATCCCCAGCAGGCGCGCGGCAATACTCTGATTGCCGGCGGCGCGTTGCAGCGCCTCATCGACCAGCAGCCGGTTCGCCCGGCGCAATGTCGGCAGGCTGTCCAGCGCCCTGAACGGGTTGTCATGGCGATCGTCCGGTTCGCTGACAACACCCTCCTGCTGATGCCCGATACGCTCGAGAAAGCTCTTCATCGACAGGGTTTTCCCGCTGTGCTGACTGACCGCATCATAAATCATGGCCTCCAGTTCGCGGATATTGCCGGGGAAATGATAAGTCGACAGCAGTACTTTCAGTTCTTTCGGCGGGGTCGGTTTTTTCTTTCCCAACGTCGCGGCCGCCTGCACCAGAAAGTGATCGAGCAACAGCGGCAGATCCTCTTTGCGCTCGCGCAGAGGCGGCAGATGCACATGGTGAGCGAGCAGACGGTAATAGAGGTCGCGGCGAAAAGTCCCCTGCGCGATCTTGTTCTCCAGATCGGCATGCGTCGCGACCACCACCCGCGCCGTCATCTGTTTGGGCTGATCACTGCCCAGCGGATAATATTCGCCGTCCTGCAGCAGGCGCAGCAATTTCACCTGCGAGGCCGGACTCAGATCCCCGATTTCGTCCAGAAACAGGGTACCGTCCGCCGCACTTTCGATCATCCCTTTACGGACACTTGCGGCACCGGTAAAAGCGCCCCGGACGTGCCCGAACAGGGTGTCGGCGAAAACATTGTCGTCAAGACCGGCGACATTGACGGAAACCAGCGCTCCTGGCCGGCGGCTCAAACGATGGACGGCCTTCGCCACCAGTTCCTTGCCGACGCCGCTTTCCCCGGTAATCAGGATCGGTTGCGCGCTCGGAGCGACGGCTTCAAGATACTGAAAGCGCGTTCTCATCGCCGCATTGTTGGTCACAATCGCAGCAAAGGCCTCGGGCGAATCGAGCTGATCGCCGAGAAAACGCCGCTTGATCGCTTTGTTTTCCAGTTCCAGTTCAATCATGCGAATAGCGCGCCGGACCCCGTCGACCAGCCGTTCCTCCTCCACGGTTTTGACGAAATAATCATAGGCGCCGAGGCGCATGCAGTGCACCGCCGTCTCCAACTGGTTCATTCCGCTCAGGATGATCACCCGGATATGCGGGAAATCCGTGACGATCCGTTCCAGCAGTTCCTGCCCGGAAACATGCGGCATGGTCAGGTCGAGCAGCACCAGGCCGATCGCATGCCGCTGCAAGGTCGCCATCACCTGGCGCCCGTCATCGCACTGGTGCAGGTTGGTGATTCCTCCCGGACCTTCCAGGGTCATGCTTAAACTCCTCAGCCAGGGGAGCTCGTCGTCAACCAGCAGGACACCAAAGGCCGGGTACAGATTTGTTTCCATCACGGCGACTCCTTGTACAACGGCAGAAAAAGCCTGACGCGCATCCCCTGTCCCGGCTGCGAAGAGAATTCCAGCCGCCCCCGATGATCCTTGACAATCCCTTCGGATACGGACAGGCCGAGGCCGGTTCCCCCGACTTCCCTTTTCGTGGTGAAGAAAGGATCGGTGATGCGCGACAGGGATTCCTCGTCGATCCCGCAGCCTTCGTCCGCCACTTCCAGCACCACCATGTCCTCGTCCGCGGCCGGATAGGTTTGCACCCGGACGCCCTGCTCGACCGAGTCCAGAGCCTGACAGGCGTTCAGCAGAAGATTCACCGCCACCTGTTCAATCCGGTGGCCGTTACCGCGAAAACGGGGCAGGTCCGGCGCATAATCGACCCTTAAATGATTCGTTGCTTTCCGCAGGGCGTTGTTGAGCAGGCGCAGGGCCGAACGGGTTACGGCATTCAGGTCGACGGAGTCGTCCAGCCCCGAATCGTTACGCCGGGCGAAATCTTTCAGCTCCTCGACAGTCCGTTTGATCCGGTTCGAGCTTTCCAGCATCTCGTCGAGCATTTTCGGGATTTCCTTGCGCATGCGCAAGTAGGAAAACCACCCGAGTTTAAAGTCGCCCTGCTGACGATAATGCGCTTCAAGAATCGGTTCCAGGCTGCGATAGGCTTTGGACAACTGCGGCAGGCTGAGCTGGATCAGGCCGTTGGGATTATTGATTTCATGGGCGACCCCGGAAACCAGGATTCCCAGCGAAGTCATCTTGTCGGCATGCAGCAATTGTTTCTGCCGCACCTGAAGCTCCTCGGCCGCGCGTTTGCGTTCGCTGATTTCACGCTCCAGTTCGCTGGTCCGCAAAGCCACCTGCTTACGCAATGTCCGCGACCAGAGCACGAACACGATCAAAATGAAGAGCAGCGGTCCGATCACCAGGGCGCCGTAACGGATAATGTTGCCCCACGGAACCGGTTCCGGCTGCAGCACACCGAGCCATTTTTCCCTGATCTTCCGGTATTCTCCCGACATTTTCAACAAAGCCAGGCCCTCGTTGAATTGCGCCAGAAGTTCGTGGTTGCCCCGCTTCACGGCAAAGCCGTAATCCTGGGCAACCAGAGACCGGGCGATGGGATGAATATTGTCGAGCTCGAGCTCGCCGAGCAGGTATTCCCCCGGAAGTTTCGCCACCAGAGCGCAATCGTGCCGGCCGGAAGCAAGCAGGATCAGGGCATCGGCCAGAGTCTGGACCAGAAAAAGGTCGGCGGCAATGGCATTATCGCGCATGAAATCGTGCATCACACTGCCCTTCATGACGATGACTTCCCGCCCGGCAAGATCCTCTTTGGTGAGAATATTCCGGGTTCCGTTTCTGACCCAGATCGACTGATGGACCTTGGCGTGGGGAATGGAGAAATTAACTTCGTCCTGACGCTTCGCGGTGTGGGCCATGCCCATGAGAATATCGACGTCGCCGCGTTCCAGGGCCTGACGCATTTCGCTCCAGGACCCCAGTTGCAGATTGATTTCCATGCCCATGACCCGGGCGATGGCCTGGCTCAATTCGACATTGTAACCGGTCGGCAGACCGTCTTTGTCAAGGTATTCGTAGGGCGGATAATTATAATCTCCGCCGATGCGCACCGGCAGACTGGGGACCCCGCGCTCTTCTTCCGCCGCCGCCGGGGCCACAAACACGGACCACAACAGTGCGGCGACCAGCAACGGCAATATGCTGCGGGACAAACGCAAATCAGAAACGCGCATGTCCGGGGGTCCGCGGGAACGGAATGACATCACGGATATTTTCCATCCCGGTCAGGTACATCAGCAACCGTTCGAAACCCAGCCCGAAACCGGCATGGGGACAGGTTCCCCAACGCCGGATATCAAGATACCAGGACAGATCGTCCTCGGCGATGCCATGCTCCGCCATCCGTCGCTGCAGAACATCGTAGCGTTCTTCGCGCTGGCTGCCGCCGATGATCTCCCCCACCCGCGGCACCAGCAGATCCATGGCCGCCACGGTTTCGTCGTCATCGTTCAGGCGCATGTAAAACGCCTTGATCCCTTTCGGATAATCGGTCACGAAAACCGGCCCGCCGAAAATGTGTTCGGTCAGAAAACGTTCGTGCTCCGATTGCAGGTCGTGCCCCCAGGCGACCGGGAACTCGAAGGACCGACCCGATTTTTGCAGTTCGGCGACCGCTTCGCCGTAACTGATGGTTTGAAACCGGGCCGCGGCCAAAGCTTCCAGTTTGTCGATCAGCCCCTTTTCGATCCGCTGGTTGAAAAAATCGAGATCATCCCGGCAGTGTTCAAGGGCATAAACCACCAGATAACGGAGAAACTCTTCCCCCAAACGGCAATTGTCGCTCAGCTCGGCAAACGCGATTTCCGGCTCTATCATCCAGAATTCCGCCGCATGTCTGCTGGTGTTGGAATTTTCCGCCCGGAAGGTCGGTCCGAACGTGTAAATATCGGAAAAAGCCGTTGCGAACAGTTCCCCCTGCAATTGCCCGCTGACCGTAAGCCCGGTTCGTGCGCCGAAAAAATCCGCGTTCCAGTCCACGTTGCCCGCCTTGGTGGGCGGCGTCAGGGGATCGAGAGTGGTCACCCGAAACATTTCCCCCGCCCCTTCGCAGTCGTTGGCGGTGATGATCGGGGTCTGCACATAAAGGAAACCGCGTTCCTGAAAAAATCGGTGCACCGCAAAGGCCAGAGCGCTGCGTATGCGGAAAACGGCTCCGAAGGTATTGGAACGCGGCCGCAAATGGGCAATGCTCCTCAGGTATTCAAAACTGTGCCGTTTCTTTTGCAACGGATAATCTTCATCGGCATTACCGACGATTTCGACCCGGCGGGCCTGAAGTTCCCGGGTTTGCCCCGCCGCCGGCGATTCCACCATGTCACCGGCAACGACCAGGCAGGCTCCGGTCCCCACTCTGCTGACCGTCGCATAATTCGCCAGTTCCGGACTGAGCACGATTTGTAACGAGGCAAAACAGCTGCCGTCGTTCAAGGCGACGAAAGCGACCCCTTTGCCGCGCCGCAACGACCGGACCCAGCCTTTGACGCAGACCTCTGCGCTGCGCTGTTCGGATCGGAGAAGATTTTTTATCGTGACCTTTTCAAGGCTTTTCATGAACGGCATCCCTTTCATACGGACAGACAGATCTCGACATGGCAACCAACACAGCTTTGCTCCGGACACTTTCATCCAGGGCAACAATCAGCGCCATATTAGCACCGAATTCATCGCGCGCACAAAAAAAGCCGCGCTGTCGGAGCAGCCCCGGATGCGGAGCCGACAACGCGGTCGGGTGGCGGCAATATTTATCCGTGCCGGTTGCTGGCGGCCCGCAGCATGCTTTTCCGCGGGCAGCACAGGTCAGAAAACGAAAGTCTGATCCTCCTGCTCGACCGGCAGCAATATTTTGAAACAACTCCCCTGTCCCGGTTGCGAAGTGACGTTCATCTCCCCGCGATGATTCTGGGTGACGATAAAGTAGGCGATGGAAAGTCCCAACCCCGTTCCCAGCCCGACATCGTTGGTGGTGTAAAAAGGATCGAAGATCCGCGACGCCAGTTGCTCGTCCATCCCCGGGCCGTTGTCTTCAATCAGCAATGCGACTTGGTTGTCGTTGTACAGGTAAATTCCAACCGTTATTTGCGGTTCGTCGGTATTCCGGCTCATGGCCTGGGCGGCATTTTTCAACAGGCTCAGAATAACCTGCTGGATCTGGCTCGATTCACAGGATATTTGCGGCACGGTTTCGATCTCGCGCACGATTTTGATATGCCGGAAATCATAATGATGGCGCATGTCGTAATCGCTGCTGGCCAATTCCAGAGTCCGGTCAAACAGCTCGACCAGCGAACACTTGGCATAGTTCGATGCTGCGACGCGACTGAAACTCTGCAGGTTGGCAACGATCTTCGCCGCTTTCTGTCCGGCATCGGTAATCGCCTGGATCATGTTGAGACAACCCCGCCGTTGCGCGTAATCGGCAACGGTTTCAATCGTGGTCCCCAGTTCCGCGGCGACGGCGGCGTTTTTTTTCAGATTCCTGGACAGCCGCTGGTTCAGAACCTGGGCATTCTGCATGACCGCAGCCAGAGGATTGTTGATTTCATGGGCCAGACCCGATGCCAGACTGCCGATGGAACGCATTTTTTCGGAACGCACCATCATGTTTTCCAGTTGCGCCCGTTCACTCACATCCTCCATGTAGACAACCGCACCGGGATCTTTTCCCAGAGACAGCGGATAAATCAGGATATCGAAATAACGTTTGCCGCCCTCCGCATTAAACTTCAGGCTTTCCATTTTACGTAACCGATGAGGCCGCCGGGTGGTCAGCGTTTCCTGCAGTTGCGGCAGATAGACGGCCGGGTTGAACAGCCGGCACACCTGCGACATCGTCGAGCCCATGGCCTGCCCGGCGGTAAGGATACTTTCCTGTTCGGCCCGTTTGTTCCACAGGGTGACCCTCATCCCGACATCGACGCCGATCAGCACCGACGGCATGGAATCGATAATATTCTGCAGATACGAGCGCAACTGTTCCAACGATTCCTGGGCCACTTTTCTCGCCGAGATGTCCCTCAGGGTGCCTTCGATATGGAGAACCGTTCCCGCTTCATTTCGGATCAGGTAATTGTTGACGGAACACCAGAACAACTCTCCGTTTTTCCGCCGCATCCGGGTTTCGAAATTCAGGCTGGTGCCCTGTGCGTAAAGCGTTTTCAGCATTTTTTCGCGGTCGCTCCGGTCGTGATAAAGCTGCGCGCCCAAATCCTGATAATGATTCAGGACCTCGTCAACGGAATCGAATCCCAACAACTTGACCCCGGCCGGATTCAGTTCGACAAATCGCCCCTCCGGCGTGGAACGGAAAATTCCTTCCGTGGCATTGGTAAAGATTCCCCGGTAACGCTTTTCCGATTCTTTCAAGGCATCGCTGCCGCGCGTCAGAGCCGCCAGCATGCCGTTGAAAGTCGTTTCGATCTCTGCCCACTCATCCTTGCGCCCCAGCTGCATGGGGCTGACATCCCCCTGCTGAAAGCGGTGCAGTTTCCGGTTGACCTGCTCCATCGGCACCCGGATATGCCGGCTGAACAGATTGCGCTGCATCATCCAGGAAATGACCGCCAGCACGATGACCAGCGCCAGAATAAACAGACGCGTGGTCAGAATGGTATTTTTAATCTCGCCCTTGATCACCAAAGCCGCCGATGCCGTCTGCTTATCCAGTTTCTGCAGGGCGTCGAGAATCTGTCCCGTAAGGAATTTCAGTTTGAGGTTCTGGTGATTCAGCTGGATCATTTCCAGCTGATAAAGGCGCATCAGGTATTGATAGTAGGCGATACGGCTGATCAGATGACGACCGAACCGGTCCAACGGCGGCTCCGAGGCGGTTAAGGTCCGCAGGCGCAACGCCAGGCTGCGCAATTCTTTTTCCAGGGGCGGGGGATCATCAACGCGGGATTCGAGCAGCGCCCGACGGTTTTCCATCGCGTTGAGCCGCATGATGTCCAGCAGACTCTCGCGATAGCCCGAAACCAGCAACACCAGTTGTTCAAGATAATCAACTTCGCCGCCGGCCAAGGTGACTTCGACCGTCCGTTCCGCCAGCAGTTCCTGCAGCACCCGCAGCAATTCATCCAGATCCGTATCCTGCCCGGAACGCCAGTCAAGCAGGGTATTGACCCATTCGGCATGCTGCCGGTAATTGTCCAGCCGGTCTTTCAACTCGGCGATAAGCCGGCCGATCCGGGAATCCCCCGCCTGCCGCTGCAGTTGCCCAAGGCGGTCCTGAAGTGCGCCGCTTTCGGCTTCCAGCAGGCTCTCGTCACCGAAAAACGTATTCTGCAAAACCCCCAAACGTGACAGCAACAGGCCGAAATCACGGCTGAACTGCGAAACTTCTATCGCCTCGGGCAGACGCTCGTCGACAATCCGGTCGATATCGTTGCCGACCCGCGCCGAGGCGAAAAACAAAGCAACCGCGACGACAACGAAAATAACGACAACCACCAGGGAAGCCTGATTCAAGCGTTGTTTGATCGATACCATCGGTTGCAAGCGGTTCATCATCACTGCGCCGCTCAGAGGCTTATGGGCTTTTCGGAGCGAACCAGGGTCACACCGCGCAGCATGATCGGGCGGGGATTCAAGCCCAGCCGCTTCATGGTCGTCACATTGATCATGCGTACGCCCCGGTAGTTTCTGGTGACCGGCAATTCCGTCACCGGTTTGCCGGCGAGGATATCGCGCAGCATCAGCGCCGACTGCATGCCCTGCTCGTGTCCGCCGGCAAGAACTCCGCTGAGCACCCCATTCCTGATCGCGAACTCCGCCGTTGCCGCGGTCGGCTTGGCAAAGGTTTCAACCACGGTCGCAATCGCCGCGCCGTCGTTCGGCACCGGAACACCATCCTCATCGCTGATTCCTCTCAGCGTGAGAATCATCAGCAGATCAACCCTGGCGCGGTATTCGCTTGCCATCTGCCGTGCTTCCCCAAGGGTTTTCGGGCGCAGCAAGGCGACCGGGCGGGCGGATAATTTTGCGCTGTTTTGTTCCAACTGCGCAGCAACCAGATCGGCCAACGGACTCTCGTTGACCATGACGGCAAAGGTTTCCGTCCTGCCGGCGATCAAACGGTTCAGGCTGATGCTTTCCTCGAAATGATAGCGCTCCAGAATACCGGTGACATTTTCGGCCGGGTAACCGTAATCGGCAGGATCGGCATTGACTCCGCAGAAAACCACGGGCACCGGCGTCCGGTTTTTCAGATAAGGGATGACGAACATGGTCTGGGCGTGATCGTCGACCGCGATAACCCCGTCGGGTTCGAGCTGCTGGAAAAGTTTATATGCTGCAGCCGCCTTATGCGGTCCGGCGGCCAGACCGACCTTGGTGTCAAGGTAGAAAAAGGTCAAATCAGCGACCCCGTCAAGAACCTGTTCTATCCCTTCCCGGATTTCAACGGCCCATTTGTAGTCATGTTCATAGCTCATGACGACCAGGACCTGGGGCCGCATTCGAGCCGCAGCCGACGGGTCCGGAGCAAGGGCGACGGCAAACAGAAATAACAGCCCGGCGGCAAATCGCTGATAACGGCTTTTGTACTCCATAGGCCTTCTTATAAAAATAAGTAATAAAATATAATTAATTATTTCGAACTTAACACAAAGCAGGCCGGCAGTACCATAAAAAAAGGCCGCAAAGCGGCCCTTATTCCATCCCCCGGACACAGCCGCTGTTTTCAGCTGTGCTCCCTCGATTTGAGAAAGCGCACACCTTCCCACTGCTCTATGGTATGCCCCAAACGCCATTCGCTGGCCGCCAGATAGGTCAGATGACCTTCGGCATCGTGGGCCAGTTGATTCTGGTTTTTCCGCTGGAATTCGTCGAACAGTTTACGGTCGTCGCACTCGACCCAGCGGGCCGTGGTGTAGTCAACGCCTTCATAAACGGCATTGACATTATATTCGCTTTTCAAGCGCTCCATGGTGACATCAAACTGCAGGACACCCACCGCCCCAAGGATGAACTCAGCCCCGGACAGCGGCTTGAACACCTGGACCGCGCCTTCCTCGGCCAGTTGAATCAGACCCTTTTGCAATTGTTTCGATTTTAACGGGTCTTTCAGGCGGACGCGGCGGAAATGTTCGGGGGCGAAGTTCGGAATACCGATGAACTTCAGGCTTTCTTTTTGTGTGAAGGTATCGCCGATCTTGATGGTCCCGTGATTGTGCAGGCCGATGATGTCACCGGGAAAAGCTTCTTCTACGTTGGCGCGGTCCTGCGCCATGAAAATCGTCGCGTTCGCCAGGGAAACCTCTTTGCCGATACGATGATGCCTCACCTTCATCCCGCGGGTGAACTTCCCCGAACAGATGCGCAAAAAGGCGATCCGGTCACGATGTGCCGGATCCATATTGGCCTGGATTTTAAACACGAACCCGGAAAACTGTTCTTCTTCCGGGCTGACCATACGTTCCGCGGCCCGACGCCGACCCGGCGCCGGAGCCAGTTCAACAAAGGCGTCCAGCATTTCCCGCACGCCGAAATTATTGATCGCACTGCCGAAAAAAACCGGGGTCTGGCCGGCGCTCAGATAATCTTCCGGGCTGAACGGATTGGCCGCTCCTTCCAGCAACTCGATGTCGTTTCTCAATTCCTCGGCCTGCCTGCCGAGCAGTTCATCCAGTTGCGCATCGCTCAGATCGCTGATTTTGACGGTCTCGGTGGCGCGTGAATCCTGCCCGGGTCGAAACAGGTTGAGTTCCTTGCGATACAGATTGTAGACCCCTTTGAAACGCTTGCCCATGCCGATCGGCCAGGACAGGGGCGCGCACTCGATCTGCAGCTTTTCTTCCACATCCGCCAGTAAATCGAGGGGATCGAGCCCTTCGCGGTCAAGTTTGTTGATAAAGGTCAGCACCGGAGTGTTGCGCATGCGGCAGACCTCCATCAGTTTTTCCGTCTGCGGTTCGACCCCCTTGGCGCTGTCAATCACCATCAAGGCGCTGTCGACCGCCGTCAGCACACGATAGGTATCCTCGGAGAAATCCTGGTGGCCCGGGGTATCGAGCAGATTGACTTCAAAATCGCGATAGTCGAATTTCATCACCGAGGAAGATACCGAAATCCCGCGTTCCTTTTCGATGCTCATCCAGTCGCTGGTCGCATGGCGTGAAGCCTTGCGCGCCTTGACCGTGCCCGCCAGCTGGATCGCGCCGCCGAACAGCAGCAGTTTTTCCGTCAGCGTGGTTTTACCTGCATCCGGGTGGCTGATGATCCCGAAAGTACGCCGTTTGGCTATTTCTCGTTCCAGTTCTTTACTCACGTTCCGTCCTTCACGCAAAATTTTATTTCTTGACCCGCCAGCGTTTATGCATCCAGAACCACTGACTCACATCCTGACGAATTGCCGCCTCGATTTTAGCGGTCAGCAATTGCGTGTTCGCGGCAACCGCATCCGCGCCGGTTCCGGCGAGCAGCAGCAGCGGTTCGGCCCAGACCCGGTAGCGATTATCCGGCAAGCGCAAACAGAAAATCGGCACCACGGGGATCTGATATTTCATCGCCATGCTGGTGATCGCCGTGGTCGTATAGGCCCCCCGGCCGAAAAATTCGGTCACCACCGATCCCGGCGGAGAGATATGCTGGTCCAGCAGAACGGCCACCGTCCGGCCGTCCCGCAATGACTGCAGAATTCTTCGCGCCCCTTTGCGGCTTTCCAGAATCCGGGCACCGAACGTTTTCCTCACACGTTTGAAATAACGATTGGACAATGGATTTTTCAGCGGCTTGGCCACCACATCAACGGGAATTCCGCATTGCGGCAGAACATACAGACCGACTTCCCAGAATCCCAGATGCCCGGTCAGCAGAATCACCCCGCGCCGCAGGGCCAAAGCCTCATGAAGCGGTTGCAAATCCTCGATGACGAAATACCTGTCGAGGTCGTCCTGATCCGCTTTGAATTTGTCCAAACGCAGCATTTCGACGGCGCTGATGCCGGCATGCTCGAAATTCCGGCGCAAATGGTCCTTGATTTGCGCCGGATTCAGTTCGGGCAAAGCCCGGCTCATATTCTCTTCGGCCAGGCGATAGCGCTGCGGCAGAAATGCCATGGCCCAGCGGCCCAGAACCCGGCCGAGCCCCAGCGCCGCACGGCGCGGCAGCCGGCGGACGATTCCGGCCATCAGCAGCAGCAGCAGATATTCGCAGCGATGTTTTAACGAAATTTTCATTGATCGACCCGGGAGTGCAAAACAGCCGGTTGGTTCCCGCATGCATATTGCAATCGGCTTGAAAAACCGGCCGAGCACTATAACGTAACTGATTCACGATAAGAAAGTAGTTTTTATCGGACAGTCAAAAAACATTACCCAAGACTAACACAATATCTGCAGCTAATCACTTGACCGTAGTTTTTGTTGCTTTTATGCTGCGCTGTTGAATCTTCCCGAGAGTAAAATTCAAGGAGAAAACCATGGCCGTTTTTGCAGTCGACCACCCTCTGGTCAAGCACAAGTTGGGGTTGATGCGTCAGCACGACATCAGCACCAAGGATTTTCGCGAGCTGGCATCCGAAGTTGCCCGCCTGCTGACTTACGAAGCGACGAAAGACCTGGAAACCGAGCCGGAAACCATTACCGGCTGGTGCGGTCCCGTCAGCGTCGAAAGAATCAAGGGGAAAAAAATCACCGTCGTGCCGATCCTGCGCGCCGGTCTGGGGATGATGGACGGCGTCCTCGATCTGATTCCCAGCGCCCGCGTCAGCGTCGTCGGTCTCTATCGCAATGAAGAGACCCTCGAACCGGTGACCTATTTCGAAAAACTGACCAGCAGCATGGATGATCGCACGGCGCTGATCCTCGACCCGATGCTGGCCACCGGCGGCTCTCTGGTGGCCTGTATCGACATGCTCAAGAAAGCCGGCTGCACCAGTATCCGCGGCCTGTTCCTCGTCGCCGTTCCCGAGGGCATCAGCCGGGTTGAAAAAACCCACCCGGACGTCGATATCTATGTTGCCTCGATCGATGAACGCCTGAACGAAAACGGTTATATTCTACCCGGCCTCGGTGACGCCGGAGATAAAATTTTCGGCACCAAATAAACACTCTAACCCGAGAAGGATATCACGTTATGAATCAGAGCCCCGCCCCGACCGATTACAATTTGCGGTTCAAAGATTGCCTGCTCGGCGCCCAGATGCTGTTCGTCGCTTTCGGCGCCCTGGTCCTGGTTCCGTTATTGACCGGGCTGAACGCCAATGTCGCCCTGTTCACGGCGGGTGCCGGCACCCTGCTGTTTCAACTGGTGACCCGCGGAAAAGTACCGGTCTTTCTGGCGTCCAGTTTTGCTTTTATCGCCCCGATCATTTACGGCGTCGGGCAATGGGGCGTTCCCGGAACCATGTGCGGTCTGGCCGCCGCGGGTCTGTTGTATGCGGTCTTGAGTGTGATCGTCAGGATTTTCGGTTCCGGCATTCTCCACCGGATACTGCCCCCGGTCGTCACCGGTCCGGTCATTATGGTCATCGGCCTGGTTCTCGCCCCGGTGGCCGTGCATATGGCCTGCGGCCGTACCGGCGACGGCGCCGCCTGGCTGGTCCCCCAGACCACCGCCTACATTATTGCCGGGGCGGCCCTGGCCGTGACCATTCTGGTGTCCCTGCTCGGTCGCGGACTGCTCAAACTGATTCCGATCCTCTGCGGCATTGCCGCCGGCTACAGCGTTTCACTGATTCTCGACATCACCGGTTTCAGCGCCACCACCCAGGCGGCCTTTAACCCCGGAGAGCTGCAGAACTGGACCGCGCCCGCGCTGATCTCGATGCAGAATGTCGCCGCCTCGCCCTGGTTCGCCGTACCGGATTTCACTTTTCCGGTGTGGAACCTCGAGGCCATTCTGTTTATCGTGCCGATTGCCATCGCCCCGGCCATCGAACATTTCGGGGATGTCCTGGCGATCGGCGGGATAACCGGCAAGGACTACGTCGAAAATCCCGGCATCAAGAATACCCTGCTCGGCGACGGTCTGGCGACCAGCCTGGCCGCGTTCCTCGGCGGTCCGCCGAACACCACCTATTCCGAAGTCTCCGGCGCCGTCGCCCTGACCCGCTCCTTCAACCCGGCAATCATGACCTGGGCCGCCATTGCCGCCATGCTGCTGGCTTTTATCGGTAAGCTGGGAGGCTTTCTCGGCACCATCCCGGTGCCGGTTATGGGCGGCATCATGGTGCTGCTGTTCGGCGCCATCACCGTCATCGGCATCAATACCCTGGTTAAAGCCGGAACCGACCTGATGCAGCCGCGCAACCTGTCGATCGTCGCCATTATTCTGGTTTTCGGCATCGGCGGGATGAGCTTCGATCTGGCCGTCGTCAAACTGGGGGGAATCGGCCTGGCGGGTATTGTCGGCGTGCTGCTGAACCTGATTCTACCGGCGGGTCAAAGCCACTGATCCCGGATCACCGGGGCGGGCCTGCCGGTCCGTCCCGGTTGTCGGCCAGCCGGAAACGTTCCAGACGGCAGTCCCCGTCCAACAGTCTCCGTAACGCCGCCGCCGCCGGTTGTCTTGCCAGATAAACCAAATGGCTGCGGCATTTGCAATCGCTCGACCCGAACCCTTTGTACGGCATCTCGGCCCCGGGTAGCGTCTGCAAAGAGGCACTCCACTCATGTTCGCGGTTGACACCGCGACACAGCCAGACGGCCCGGATAACGGCCCATTTCCGCAGATAATCGATATGCCAGTGCGGTCGCACCACCGCATGCCGATGGTGGCCCAGTCGCGCCGCCAGACCTCCCGGCCCGAACGCACTGCCGCTATAGAAGTACCAGCCGCGCCTGAAGCGACAGCGGCCCAACCTGCCGACGTCGATGTCCCGGCTGCGGGCCAGATAAAGCCAGAGCAGATAGCTGCCCGGCGTGGACGGAAAACGGCGCTCAATCATCGAACCCGGTCTGCGCCCTGACCCCGGCAATCGTGATTTGAGGGCTGCGGTGCTGCAGGCCGTGCCAACCGCGGGCGGCGGCTCCCGCGATATTTTCCGCTTTATCGTCGACGAACAGAGTGGTGGCCGGTTTCAGTCCGAAACGCTGCTCCGCAACGGCAAAAATTCCGCCGGCGGGCTTCATCACCCCGACCTCGCAGGAAGCGAACAGGTCGTGGCAGAGGCTGCCGAGCCGATAGGTTTCCTTCAGGTGTGCCCAGTGTCCTGGGCTGGTATTGGACAACAGATAGACGCGGCAATGCTCTTTCAGCCGGGCGGCAAAGTCGAGCATCTCCGGGCAGGGGGTAAAAATCCCGGTCCAGGCCGCTTCAAGCTCCGCGGCGGGAAGCGGTTGCGTCAGCAGCGCGTTGACGCCGGCAAGAAAGCTTTGATCGGAGACCCGCCCGTGCTCGTATTCAAGCAGCCCGACCCGGACGGAAAAATCGACTTCACTGTCGATCCGGCCGCCCCGGCGGTTGAGCAGAGCGAAAAACTCCTCGTAACTGAAATCGATCAGCACCCGGCCGACATCGAAAACGACACTGTCAACCTGCGTCACTTAACTCTTCCTCCGAGCCGGGATCAGGCGACCGTGATCTTTCGGCTTTCCAGATAATAACGTTTTTCGTCGGCCTCGCCCATGGAGAAGGTTTTGCGCGGCAGCGCCCCGTCCCGGACGATGGTTCTGAACAGATCGTGCTTGGAAATCGCCGGCAGATAAAAACCCGCCTGCCCGACCCGGCCGCCGAGATCGGTCACGGCCTGCTCGCCATGGATGTAATCGATGCGCACGCTCGAGTGTTCCTCGAGAAAATGATCGAGAAAGGCCTGCAGAGTCGCGACCGCCAGGGTATACTCGGGGTTTTCCACGCGGCAGACGCCGTACTTGCCGCCCAGCACGACGGCAAAAGCATGCGCGTTGTCCTGTTCGGCAACGATATCTTTGGCCGCGGCCAGGTCGGCACAGACGTCAAAGCTCAACGGCGTGCCGCGGCCGGCGAAAAAGTCCTGCATCCGCTGTTTCAGATAAACGCAATTGACGTTGAACAACACCCGGTGGATAGCTTCGAACTCCAGTCCCGGATCATGCACATTGACCAGTTCGACCAGCGCATAACGCGCCGGATGATTCATCACGGCTGCGGGGTCGGCGGCGCTGCTTTTCAGTTTTTCCCAGATCGCCTTGGCGGTGGCGAAGGAATGATTGCCGTCGCCCATGGCGTAAAGCATGACCGCGCCGTCAACCGCGTATTTTTCACGATAGGCCTCCGGGTCAGCCAGTTGCTCGAGCGCCGTCGCCACCTGCCGGATCAGTTCGGGCCGGTCGACTCTGTAGCCTTTGAGGTGACCGCCGTTCCCCGACAGCTCAAAATCGTAGACGGTTTCCAAATTCTCCCGGCCCAACGGTTCGATCACCGTTGCTTCGGGATCGTCGATCAGCACCATGATATGCGGCAGTTCGATCGGCGCGTTTTTCCGCACTTCGATACGCGGCGGCAGGCGGTCGAGAATCGTGCCTTCGGTGGCCCGGATCAGGCTCTGCGCCCCCCGGTTATAATCGTAGTGCTCCAGATCCAGAGCCAGCACCAGTCCCTTGCGCGATTCGACCACGGGGGTCTGGCGATCGACCAGGATAAAACCGGGCGGCTGCTCCGCCAGCGTGCCGTCGGCCAGATAGTCTTCCATGGCGCGATTGATCGCGGCAATCCGCGCTTCGCTGTCGCCGTCTTCCAGGTAAACCTCGGGGAAAATCAGCTGCAACGTCGAAGGCGCGGCGCCGACCCACTGCTCCAGCCGGTGCCAGTAAGCCGGATCGGAAGTATACTGGTCGCAGGCGATCACCGCCCAGCGCCGCATATCGACGTTCTTTTGCGGCAGCAGAATGTTCGGCACCTGCACGCCGATCTGTTCGAAAACCATGACGCAAACCTTTCAAAATCCCGCCGGGGGGATAAGCCGTTCAGTAGAGCAAATAGGTAACATGTTTTTCTTTGTTTGAGAACCGTCAGTTCCCCCCGCAGGAAAGAATTTACCGACTCGTCAGCCAGGCGGGTTAATGCCGGGAGCAACCTTCGCGGCTCAACAATCCGTGCCGGATCACGGCGACCGCTTTTAAGGCCGCAATCAGCTTAGCGGCAAAGGCGATCAACAGCCGGAAAACCGGCTGTACGCAAACACCGGATTGCGGGCCCCGGATCAGGATTTTGTCAAAGTACAGACAAAAGTACCGCCCCCGGAAAAATTTCTCCGAAAACCATGAAAGCTTCAGCGGAACAGGGCAATACACCCGATAATTCTCTTTCCTGCGAGGGTATTTCCCTGTTTTTTTTGGTATAATTTTTCCGTGCTTTGATGCAATTGATGACCGGCTTTTATGCCGGTCATCAAGATGATCCGGCGCAGAACACCCGCAGTCGATCCTGCCCGTCGACGACCTCTCATTCTTTTGCGCTTTGCCGGAACAATGCCCGAGGGAAATCGGGCGGTGACGGAAGCCCTATGCAATGGCTCCGGCCGCCGCCGTTGTGTTTCTTTACATCCGGGTCCCTTATCCGAGCCCGCGCGAAAGGAGGAGAACCATGTCGAAAGCAACCCGTTTTCTTGTCGGCGCCTGTCTGTTCGGCGGCGCGATTCTGTTTCATGGCTGCGGCGGAGGGGGAGGCAGCGGTGGGGCTGACACCGATCCGCCGCCCGAAAATCCCTTGACCGACAATTATATCTACGAACTCAGAGGGCTGCCCTCCGCACTGAGCGAAACGGACGGAATGCGGGTGACGGCGACCTTCGCTATCGACGGCGAACAACATCCGCTCAGCATGGGGCTCAATCCCTATTCCATCGGCGACTATGTTGGCTTTGCCGGCACCGTCGATCCCGACACCGGAGAAGTCACCGTTTCCGCGGACAGCATCTGCGAAGTTTACGATCTCGATCTGTTCGAATCCCTCCTGGACCTCAAACTGCGTGTCGAGACAGACATACATTATCCGGCCAACGCCCCGATCACATCCGGTTCCATCCGCGTGGAAGCGGACGACGGTGCGCCTTTGGCCCGGGTGACCTTCGGTCAGGCCGAAAATGGCGTGCTGGTTGAGTACGACTGGGACGGCGCTCAGTTCACCGTTGCAACCCCGTTCAGCTATTCCGATTTCACGACCCTGTGGAACGCGGACGACAATAACTACGTACAACTGTCCCGGTTTTCCCACAAAGCGATCGGTTTTCTGATGAGACAGGTCTACCTGGTCCAATATGCGCTGGTCCTGATCGGTGAAAACGAGGATGACCTGTTGGCCGGACCCTACGCTGATACGGGCGACTCCCTCAGCGGATTGACTCTTCCGCCGGAAATTCCGAGTCCGGCCAACGCATTTACCGTCACCTGGTACGACGATAACGCCAATGACCAGCTGGGTCCCGGCGACTCGTTTTCCCTGAGCTGCCATCAGGTCTACCTGAATACCGCCGACGGAATCGATTTTTTCTTTGACGGAGCCGTCGATTTCACCGGTTTTGTCGATACCGTCTCAGGTGAAATCACCGAGCGCATCGGCTTTGAACCCTTCGGGGAAGATCCCGGCGGAGTGTTTCTGGATGATTTTACCGAAAGCGCGATTCTGGAGGAAGGCTCCACCCTGTCGGTCTTTGCCGAATATACGCTCAACGGCGCGTTTTCTCTGGTTGTTTATCCGGAAGGGCTTTGATTTTCCCGGCCATTAACACAGGGAATCCCGCAGTGACAAGCGACTTGCGCCCGGCAAGCGCGGGTCGCTTGTTACTTGCGGAACGAAATTCCCCTTTGCAACCAAAAACTTACGCCGGGTGGGACAGCACAACTCCGACCAGCGTCGCCAGCAGCGTGATCGCCGGCAGCAGACGCACAACCCGGAGGATGTGTCCGGCCTGCAGGCTCTCCCGCTCGTCACCCAGAAAAGGCCGCTGCGAGGGCACGCCGAAATAACGGTTTTCACCCCCGAGCCGGACTCTTAGCGCCCCGGCCACGGCCGCCTCGATCTGGCCGCCGTTGGGGCTGGGATGTTTTTTCCGGTCGCGGCGAAAAATCCGCCAGGCACCGCGGGCATCCAGCCCCGAGACGGCCGCAGCGGGCGGCACCAGCAGGGCCGTAATCCGCGCCGGCAGAAAATTGACCAGATCGTCAAGCCTGGCCGCGCACCGACCGAAACGGAGGTAGCGCTCATTCTTATAACCGTAGGTGGAATCCAGGGTGTTGACCGCTTTGTAGAAGATCGCCCCCGGCGCGCCGCCGATGAAGGCGAACAGCAACGGTGCGGTAACGCCGTCAACAGTGTTTTCCGCCACGCTCTCCACGGCGGCCCGGACCACCCCGCTCTCATCGAGGTGTTCGGTGTCGCGCCCGACCAGCATGGCCGCCGCCTGTCGCGCCCGCGGCAGGTCCCGATCCGCAAGCGCGGCATAAACCCGCAGGGCATGAGCGCGCAAATCCCTGATCGCCAGCGTGGTATAGATGATGACGATGTTGACCAGGTCGGCCAGCAACGGATGAAGACGCGCTGCCAGCGACAGCAGCAGCAGAACCGCCCCGACCGAACAGGCCAGCACCCAGCAGACCGCCAGGCAGCCCGCCGCTCCGGGCGGCAGCCGACGCCGCAGAAAAACTTCGCTGCTCAACGCCAGGCGGCCGATCCACCGGACCGGATGCGGAAGCCATTGCGGGTCGCCGCACAACAGGTCCAGGCCGATGGCGATCAGGATCTGCCAGCAGGGCGCGATCATAATCCGAGCAACCGGTAGACGGCAGCCATATCGAGCGCCGCGCGAACCTGCGCGGCCAGTTCATCGAGCGCCGCTTCGATATCGTACCGGGCCAGAATCCGCCCCTGAGCCGTCCAGCCCCTGCGCTGCCGCAACCGATCGAGCAGCAGGCGCCGGAACGGATCGGCATCGAATACGCCATGCAGGTACGTCCCCCAAAGCCACTCCCGCCCGGCCGCGCAATGTCCGGCCGCGCTCCCGTCCTCCCGCCGGAACAGCGGTTGCGCACCGGAGTTCACACTGCTCCCGTGATGGATTTCATATCCCTGAACCGCCTCGCCGGACAGCAGGTGAACGGCCCGGCACCGGGTGGTCAGCTTGTCCGTCTGCAGCACCGTGGTCAACGGCAGCAGTTCCAACCCCCTATGCTTTCCGGCAAAAGATTCGACGGCATGGGGATCGGCGATTTCCGTGCCCAGCATCTGGTAGCCGCCGCAGATCCCGACGACCTCGGTCCGGCCGCCTGCAGCCAGCGCCTGGACCGCTGCGGCCAGTCCCGAACGGCGCAGATATTTCAGGTCCTCGATCACGTTCTTGCTGCCCGGCAGCACGAGCAGATCGGGACACCCCAGATCCACGGCGGAAACGACCTTGCGGACATGGACATCGGGCTCGATGCGCAAGGCGTCCAGATCGGTGAAATTGGAGATATGCGGCAGGTCGATCACGGCGATATCCAGCTTGTCGGCCGGTGCCGCGGTGGTCGGCAGAAGCCCCGCCTTGAAATCGACCGAATCCTCCTCGGGCAGACCCAATCCGGGCAGGTGGGGAACAACACCGAAAAACGGCTTCCCGCAGTAAGCCGCCGTTTTCTCCAGCCCGTCCTGCAGCAGCCCCGCGTCGCCGCGAAAGCGGTTGACGACCAGGCCGGCAACCCGCGCCCGTTCCTCTGGACTGAGCAGTTCCAGGGTTCCGAGCAGGGCGGCGAACACACCGCCGCGATCGATGTCCCCGACCAGCAGCACCTGCGCGGCGGCGTGGCGCGCCATGTTCATATTGACGATATCGCGCTCCTTCAGGTTGATCTCGGCCGGGCTGCCCGCCCCTTCCAGCACCATCACCCGGTTTTCCCGCGCCAGGCTGTCGTAGCATTCCCTGACCCGGGCAAAAATCTTTTCCCGCTCGGTCGCATAGGTCCGGAAATCCATATTGCCGACCACCCGGCCGCGGACGATGACCTGCGAACCGGTGTCGCTGCAGGGCTTCAGCAGAACCGGGTTCATGCGCACATCGGGTTCAAGCCGGCAGGCCTGGGCCTGCACGGCCTGGGCGCGGCCGATCTCCCCCCCGCCCGCGGTAACGAAGGAGTTGAGCGACATGTTCTGGGCCTTGAACGGCGCGACGTCGACGCCGTCCTCGCGCAGGATCCGGCACAGAGCCGCAGTCAGCACCGACTTGCCGACGTTCGAGGAAGTCCCCTGGAACATGATCGCCGGTGTTCTTTTCTCCCGGCGCAGGCGTTTTCCGCCCAAGACGGTCTCCAGAGCGGCGAACAGCCGCTGCTGCTCTTCCTCGCCGCGCACCGCGATCCGCACGTAGCCGCCGTCCAGCCCGGTGAAATTGCTGCAGTCACGCAACATCACGCCCTTGCGGCCGAGCTGTTCCACCAGCCGCGTACCGGCGTTGCGGCCGCCGCCGACCCGGACCAACAGGAAGTTCGCCTCTCCACTGAGCGGCGTCAGTTGCGGAAAGGTCTTCAGCCTCTCTTCCAGCCGCGATCTCTGCCGCCCGACAAACTGCCGTGAGCGCTCGAGGAAGTCATCGTCCGCCAACGCCCTGAGACCGACGGCCTGGGCGAGTCCGTTGACCGACCAGGTCGGCTGGGCGCTGCACAGCGCGGCAATGATCCGCGGCGCGGCCAGAACGTAACCGAGGCGCAGTCCCGGAATCCCCCAGGTTTTGGTCAGCGACTGGACGATGACGATGTTTTCCGGCCGCTGCCGGCGCAGGGAGAATTGCGGCCCGGCGAAATCGATGAAGGATTCGTCGATGACGAAAAGCGTTTCCGGATGGTGCTGCGCGATTCGGCGCAGTGCTCCGGAATCGACGAGCCTTCCCGTCGGATTGTTCGGCTGCCCGATCATCACCAGTTGATCCGGCCGGATTCGCTCCTCCAGGGCCTGCGGAGCCAGGGAAAACCCGTTTTCCGCAGTGAGCGGCAAGGTCTCGATCGGCAGTCCCGCCTGCCCGGCCGCTCGGGCGTAACCGAGATAGCAGGGAACCGGCAGCAGCAGGCGGCGCTTGCCCGCCAACGCGGGCAAAAGATGCAGGGCTTCGCTGGCTCCGTTCGTCACCAGCACCTGCTCCGCCTGCGTTCCGTTGGTCAAGGCCAGCGCTGCGGTCAGTTCATCGGCCAGCGGATCGGGATAGTGGCACAGTTCGTCCATCTGCATGGCGAGCAGCGGCCGCAACCATGGGGGAAAACCGAGTGGGTTGATGTTGGCCGAGAAATCGAGCAGATCTTCTTGGGGAATGCCGGTCAGTTGGCTGATCTCCCGGCGATTGCCGCCATGCAACGGCAAGGAGGCCATCAGAGAAAACCCAGGTGGATCAGCGCCACCACCGCCAGGGCCGGGATCAGTTCCGTCAGTTCGCAGCCGGCGCCCAGGGTATCCCCGGTGTAACCGCCGATCCTGGCTCTCATATACCGTCCCAGCAGCAGAATGCCCAACAGTACCAGCAGCGCACAGAACACACCGGCCGCTCCGAACAGAACCGGAAAAGCCGCCGCCAGCAGAAGGACGCTACCCCAGTGCGGAGCCTGTCGTGTCCGGATAAAACCGGCCAGACCACCTTCCGGCCGCGCATAGGGCAGCCAGTGGCTGATGATCGTCAACGCGCAACGCCCGGCCAGCGGCATGCCGAACAGGACCGGCCAACGCCATTCGCCGGTCAAAGTCAGCAGCAGGCTGAACTTAACCAGAAGGACCAGAACCACGGCGACGACCCCCATCGGGCCGGAGCGGCTGTCCTTCATGATCTCCAGCATCCGCTCGCGGCCGCGGCAACTGAAAAAAGCATCGGCGCTGTCCGCCAGACCGTCCAGATGCAGGGCTCCGGAAACCGCGACAAAATAAACCAGCAGCACCGCGCCGGCCACGGGCAGCGGGAACAATAACCGCAGCAGGACATCCAGCAGCACCGCGCCGGCGCCGATCAGCAAGCCGACCAGAGGATACCAGCCCGGACTGCGACGAAAACTTTCCGCATCTCCGCACCAGCGCTCCGGGACGGGGAGAATCGTCAGAAAGCGGACAGCGGAACAGAATGGTTTCAGGTCCATGCGCCCCTTGCCTATTGCGCGGCGGAAACAGCCGCTTCGCTGAAGGTCGCCATTTCGGTCAGGATCGCGACCGCGCCGTCGACCAGGTTCATAGCCACGGCGGCCCCGGTCCCCTCGCCCAGGCGGAAGCCGAGATCGAGCAGCGGCTCTTTGCCCAGTTCGGCGAGCGCCGCGAGCTGCCCCTGCTCCACACTGCGATGGGCCGCGATCATGTACTGCCGGGACAACGGCGCCAGGCGTGCCGCCAGCAAAGCACCGACGGTGGAAATGAACCCATCGACGACAACCGGCTTGCGCAAGGCCGCAGCCCCCAGGATCAAACCGGCGATACCGGCGATTTCAACCCCCCCGACCTTGCTCAGCACATCGATCGGATCGGCCGGATCGGGCTGGTGCAACCGCAAGGCGGTTTCGATCAGTGCCACCTTGTGCCGCAACTGCTCGTCGTTCAGACCGGTCCCGCGGCCGGTCACTTCCGCCACCGGTCGGCCGCACAGCGCCGCGACCACGGCACTGCTCGGCGTGGTATTGCCGATCCCCATGTCCCCGGTGCCGAACAGGTCGGTCGTGGCCGCCAAATCCCGCGCCACGGCAATCCCGACTTCGAGCGCAGCCACGGCCTGCTGCCGGGTCATCGCCGGCTGGGTGGAAAAATCGGCCGTGCCGGGAGCGATTTTCCGCTCGATCAGGGCCTCTGAGTCCAGACCGCCCAGGTCTCCGGCAATCCCGATATCGACAACCTTGACATCGGCTCCGGCCTGCCGCGCCAGGACATTGATGCCGGCAACGCCGTTGACGAAACCGCGCACCATCTCCCGGGTCACATCCTGAGGGTAGAGACTGACTCCCGCAGCAACGATCCCGTGGTCCGCGGCCATGACGACAATGGTTTTGTCCGCGACCGAAGGCCTGATCGTGCCGCAGATCCCCGCCAGATCCAGCGCCAGGTCCAGCAACCGGCCGAGCGCCCAGTGCGGCATCACCAGTTGGTCGAGACGCTCCTTTGCCTTTGAGCGGGCCGCTCCGTCCACCGCCCCAATCATCTGAATCGTCCGGTTCAAAAACTCCACATCGTTTCCTTTCCGATTATTGGCGGAACATACTATAAATTCAGCGCCGCAACGGCATTGCCAGCCCGGACACCAGGAAAAACGCCTGGTCGCATGATCGGGCCGCAATCTGGTTGCAGCGCCCCAGACAGTCACGATAATGCCGCGAAACCGGGTCCGCGGGTACCAGGCCCATCCCCACTTCATTACTGACCAGGATGACGCTCCCGGCAAACCTCGCACAGGCGTCGACGAGTTCATCGGTTTTCTCCGCCACCCGCGTTTCCGTCAACGCCTCCCCCCGCTGTTCCGCCCGGTAGAGAAGGTTGTTGACCCACAGAGTCAGGCAGTCGATGAGCAGGACGTCAAAGTGTTGCGCATTGTCCACCGCGGTCGCCAATTCCACGGGAGCCTCGATCGTTTTCCAGCCGCGTCCGGCACGCTCTTCCCGATGGCGGGCGATACGCCGGTCCATTTCCCCGTCGATCACCGGGCAGGTGGCCAGGTAGGCCCGCCGACCGGACAGGGACTCGGCCAGAGCCAGGGCGTAAGCGCTCTTGCCGCTGCGACAGCCGCCGGTAATATAGGTCATTTGTCTGTTCATTGTCTCAGCGTGACTCCCCGCGCCGGTTCCAAAGCCGAAAAGAGTTTTTGCAGCCGATCCGGGTGGCGGTACGGGATGAATCCGTTCCGGCAAAAAACAATAAAAAAAACCCGGAGCGCTCAATAGGCTCCGGGACACCGTATTTTCTCCCGAGAACAGCTATCCGCAGCCCAGATCCACGAAGCACGGACATTGTGACGAACCGGGAAACAGGGCGGCAGCCCGTCTTGCATAAACCCCGGTCGGCACTTTGGTCGAGCAACGGAACGTATCTGACTGACGCGCCTGAAGGCGCGTTCACAGTGGCGGGTCCGTGGCAGAATCGCACTGCCTTCCGTTCCATTGCTGCTTTAACTATCATACGATTAAACGGTAAAACCGCCTGCGGCGCAAGGGGAAAATTGCCGGCGGCCCGGCGCCCAAATCCACTTTGCCGCGCCGGTGCAAAAAAGGACCGGCAAGCAGGACAAGCAGCTTGACAGGTATCGGCAATCTCTTTATAACTCAACATACCATTATCGTACGTTTCATCGGTGCCGTAAGGCCCGGACAAGTTGCTTCGGAACGCTGTCCGGATGGGAAGAGGGGTGCAACTCCCCCGCGGACCCGCCGCTGTAATCGAGTACGAACCGAACCTGCATGCCACTGGCGTCGCCGCGCCGGGAAGGTGGTTCGGTTCTCCGGCCGGAAACGACCGTAAGCTCGTGAGCCAGAAGACCTGCCGTGTGAAACAGCCACTTTTATCTCCCCGGGCATGGGAGTGTGGATGCGCGCGGAAAAATACGGAAAACCGCACCTGTTATCGGTGCGGTTTTTTTTATTGCAGCGGTGCCGCCTCCCCGGGAGTCACACAGGAGGAAAAGATGAAAAAACGCTTATTGTTCTGCGCTCTGCTGCTGGCGGCTGTTTCCGTACAGGCCGCCACCGTCACCCTGGATCCGGTCGTGGTCACCGCAACCCGAACCGCAACCCCGCTCAGTCGGATCGCCAGTTCCGTCACCGTTATCTCGGCGGCGGAAATTGAGGCGAAACAGCAGACCCAGGTTCTGGATGTGCTGCGCAGCGTCCCCGGAGTGGTTGTTGTTCGCTCCGGTTCCCGGGGAGCCCAGACCTCCATTTTTCTCAGAGGCACCGACACCCGGCATACGCTGCTGCTGATCGACGGCATCGAGTACCGCGACGCCTCTTCATCCGGCGGCGGCCCGGTGCTAGAGAACCTGACCACAGCCAATATCGAGCAGATCGAAATCGTCCGCGGGGCGCAAAGCGTTCTCTACGGCTCCGATGCCATTGGCGGGGTCATCAACATCATTACCAGGAAAGGCTCGCAACAGCCCGAAGGCTATGCTTCGATCGAAGGCGGTTCCTACAACACCTGGATCGAAAAGGCCGGATTTTCCGCCGGCAACGGGACCGTCTCCTCCTCTTTTTCCGCTTCCAGAATCGATTCCGACGGGTTTTCAGCGGCCAATGAAAAAGACGGCAACAACGAAGAGGACGGTTTTGAAGATACGACCCTGTCCTTTAATCTCGGCGCGGAACTGTCGGAGATTTTTTCCCTTAATCTCAATGTCCATTCCGACGACAGCGAAAATGATTACGATGCTTACGGTCCCGTGGATGGCGACTACAGTCAGGACACGGAACTCCTGGCCGGCCGCCTGGAAGGCAAGCTGAGATTGCTGGACGGCCGTTGGGATATCGCCGTCGGTGCGGCCAGAACGGACAACAACAGAATCGCCGATGGCCCGGCTTATTCCGACGGTTATGAATACGACGGAAAAGTCACCAAGCTGGATCTGCTGAATACGATCCGCCTGGGAGCAAACCATACTTTGATCGTGGGTGCGGAAACGGAAAAAGAAGAGCTGGGTTCATTTTCCTATCTGGGAGATTACAGCGCCTATCCGGATGTCACCTATACCCCTTTCAGATATAAAAAAGACGCCGTCAACAACGCCGTTTTCATTCAGGATCAATTCACCGCCGGACAATTTACGGCGGCCATCGGCCTGCGTCACGACGACCATGATCAGTTCGGCGGCAAAACCACCTGGCGCTTTGCGCCCTCCTACAACTTCGCCGGCAGCGGAACCCGCCTGAAAGCATCCGTCGGTACGGGTTTTAAAGCGCCCAGCCTGTATCAGCTTTACGGTCAGTTGCCGCCCTATAACGTTGGTAATGAAGACCTGCAACCGGAAGAAAGCTTCGGTTGGGATCTCGGCTTCGAACAATCCCTGTCAAACAATAGCGTCGTTATTTCCCTGACCTACTTCCATAACGACATCGACGATTACATCGATTATGACTACAGCGACGGCTTCCTGAACATCGACGGCCTGATCACCCGGGGGATCGAATCTTCAGTCGCCTGGTATCCGTCGGACCTGTTTGACGCCGCCCTGAGCTACACCTACACCGATTCCGAAAACAAGGAAGATAACAGCCGGTTACGCAGGCGGCCGTTGCACAAAGCCGCTCTCGACCTGAATATCCGCCCGCTCGAAAGGCTGCAAATCAACCTGAATGCGCTGTATACCGGCGAACGGGACGATGATGAAACGCTCCCCGACTACACCCTCGTCAATGTGGCGTCATCCTACCGGATTACCGACAATTGCAGCATCTTCGGCCGGGTTGACAATCTGTTCGACGAGGATTATGAAGAAGTCACCGGATACGGGACCGCCGGGGTCTCCGGATATGCCGGGCTCAAACTGACGTTCTGATATTCATGACAACGCCGCGGCGAAAGGAATGATGAAGCGTTTTTTCTGTCTGCTGGCCGTGCTGGCGCTGCTGCCGACCCTGGTGTCGGCAGCAGTCATGACCGATGCTGCGGGCCGCCGGGTCAATGTCCCGGACCAACCGCAACGGATCGTATCCCTGATCCCCAGCATCGCCGAAACCCTCTTCGCCATCGGCGCCGGCGGCGGCCTGGTTGCGGTTACCGATTATACCAACTACCCGGCTGCCGCGAACAGGCTGCCCAGTGTCGGCAGCTATACCGACCCCAGCCTGGAAAGCATTCTCAGCTACGCCCCCGACCTGGTCATTGCCACGACCGACGGGACTCCGCTGGCGCTGGTACAGCAACTGACCCGGCTCGACATACCGGTCTTCGTCATCTCGTCCCATAGCGTTGCCACCGCGTTGACGGCCATCGAAGAGCTGGGACGGATAACCGCCCGCCAAACCGCGGCGCAGCAGTTGGTTGCCGATATTCGAAACCGCCTTGCCGTTATCGCCGACCGGCTCGCCGGCCGGCCGCGGGTCCGGGTGCTGGCCTGTGTCATGCTGCACCCGTTGACCGTCTCCGGCCCCGGCACCTTTGTCGATGATCTCCTCCGCCGCGCCGGAGGAATCAATGTCGTTCAACCGAGCCCGAGCCGCTACCCGACCTGGAACCGGGAATCGCTGCTGGTCGCCGATCCGGAAGCGATTATCCTGCCGCTCCATCCGGGACAGGGCGATGCCCATGCCTACTTCAATCAATGGCCGCAGTTGCAAGCCGTCAAAAAAAAGCATATCTTCGTCATCGAAGCCGACTGGATACATCGCCCCGGGCCACGCATGATCCTCGGGGTTGAAGCCTTGGCGCAAGCTCTGTACCCGGACATCTTTCCTGATGAATAAAGTTCCCGCAGCAAAAAAAAACCGGTGGCGTTGGCTGCTGCCGGCCGGTTTGCCGCTTATCGCCCTGATCGCTTCGCTGACCTCCGGCAGCCTCGACCTGTCCTGGAACGACTTCTTTTCCCTTGTCATGCAGGGACCGGGAGACAGCATCAACCAGACGATCCTGTGGCGGGTCCGTTTTCCCCGGGCGCTGCTCGGGGCCCTGGTCGGGGCGGCATTGAGCCTGTCCGGAACGACTTTCCAGGCCGTCTTGCGCAATCCGCTGGCCGATCCCTATCTGCTCGGCGTCTCCGGCGGCGCGGCGCTGGGGGCCGTGCTCGCCCTGACCTGCGGCGTCCAGTCCCCGCTCGTTCTCCCGCTGTCCGCCTTTGCCGGCGCCCTGCTGGCCCTGGCCCTGGTCTACCTGGTTGCGCAGGCCCACACCTGCTCGTCCCACACGCTGATCCTGTCCGGCGTCATGGTCGGCAGCCTGTCGGCGGCCCTGCTCCTGTTCCTGCTCTGGCGTGCGCCTTCCGAAGCGACCCGGCAGGCGATCTTCTGGCTTGCCGGCAACCTGTCCCTGGCGGATCCCGCCTGGATCTCATGGGGCTGGTTGTGGACTTTGATCTGCCTTCTCCTGCTGTGGCTTTTCGCGCCCCGCCTCGACCTCCTGACCCAGGGGGAAGAAAGCGCGGCCGACCTGGGCCTGGATGTCGCACGCACGCGGCTGCTGTTCTTTGTCCTGGCCGGGGCGCTGACCGCCTGCGCCGTCGCCCTGGCGGGGCTGGTCGGCTTTGTCGGCCTGGTCATCCCGCATATCTGCCGCCTGCTCTGGGGGCCGGGACACCGCCTGCTGATTCCGCTGGCCGCAGTTCTCGGCGGCAGTTTCCTGATGCTGTCGGACGCCCTTGCGCGCAGCGTTTACGCTCCGGCGGAAATCCCGGTCGGTGTGGTTACCGCCATTCTCGGGGCGCCTTTTTTCCTCTACCTGCTGCGCCGTAACGGGGGCAGATCGTGATCCGCGTTGAAGCGCTGCATTTTTCCTTTCCCGCCTCTCTGCTGTTCAGCGGCCTCGACTTCCGCGTCACCAGCGGAGAGGTGCTTTCGATTATCGGCCCGAACGGCTGCGGCAAATCAACCCTGTTACGACTGTTGCGCGGCAACCTGACGCCGCAAAAAGGAAAAATCCTCTGGAACGGCACCCCGGTCGTTTCGCTTTCCCGGCAGAACATGGCCCGCCGGGTTTCCGTCGTCCCGCAATCGGTCCATACCGATTTCCCCTACAGAGTGGACGAAATGGTCGCCATGGGGCGCTATCCGCATCGCAGAAGCCTGCTCAGTTTCAGTACCCGGGCCGATCGTCAGGCCATCCGCCATGCCCTGGCGATCACCGATATCGCTCATTTGCAAACGCGGCCGGTCACCCAACTCAGCGGCGGCGAACTGCAGCGCGTCTTTATTGCCCGGGCTCTGGCGCAGAGCACCGAGGTCCTGTTCCTCGACGAGGCCACAAGCCATCTCGATATCGACCATCGTCTCGACATCAGCGAACTTCTGGTCCGCCTGAACAAAGACCAGGGGACCACGATCGTCCAGGTCAGTCACGATCTCGACATGGCCGCAGCCATGTCGGATCGGATTCTGCTGTTAAACGAACAGGGTGAAAAGATCAGCAGCGGCAAACCGGCCGAGGTCATGACTGCCGCTAATCTGCATCGGGTTTTTCGCGTCAATGTCAGGGTGGGAACCAACCCCCTCACCGGCACGCCGGTCATCCTGCCGCTCATGAACACCTCCGCGCATCAACTGGATCACCTCAAGGTCCATCTGTTCTGCGGCGGCGGCAGCGGCAGCGCGGTGCTGCGCAAACTCCACCTGGCCGGCGCCGAAGTCACGGTCGGCCCGCTCAATCAGGGCGACGCCGACGAAACACTGGCCGCCGCCCTCAACCTCCCTATGTCAAAGAGACGCCTTTCAGCCCCTATTCCCGCAATGCGCTCAACCGTGCCGCGGAAATCGTCGACCGTAGCGATACCTTGGTTATTGCAACCCTGTGGTGGGGAGCGGGTAATCTGCCCTGCCTTGATCTTGCGGCCCAGGCGTTGCGCCGACAGAAAACCGTCTATCTGGTCAACCAGCAGCAAAATCAGGATTATACCGCAGGCCGGGCGCGGCAACGGATCGAACGCCTGCAGTCGGCAGGGGCGATTGCCGTCGACAACGCCGAAGAGCTTTTGCGACGACTGGCTGTCAAGCAGGCGGATGCGGACGCAAATCCCTGAGAACCGATATCCCGCCTGCGTCTCCCCCCCGCGCCGTCGGGCGCCGGAGACAGTTCTTTGAAAAAACAGCTGGAAATGCTAAAGTTGTTTATCCCTCCGCCCATTTGAGAACTCAGGTTCCGCTCCGGCTACGGCAGCCGGTCATTTCATCCGGTGCGGAGTTGTCGGCGGCCAACGGCGTCCTCCTTCGAATTCTTGTTGTTTTCGTGTGACTATTCACCGAACCGGGAGGACGCGTCATGACGCACATCCTAAAGCTCACCGAAAATCTCTGCAGCGAAATCGAAACCCGCCCAGCCGCAAGCCTGGAGCCGCTTAGCCGGGAATACGGGTTTGATTTCAAAATGCTCAAAGGCCATCTCGCCGCCGCCGGCACCACCTTTGCCGCCCGCTGCCGGATCGCGGTGCCGAAACGTCAGCACACCGTCGCCGGCCGCAAAGAGGAGGAGGACTGTCGCTGTTACGCCGAAAGTTTCGGAATGCGCGCCGAATGGCCGGGCAAGGCATTCAAACGCGGCAATTTCACTTACAAAATCGTCGGTCTGCGTCTTCATGCCCCCGGCGAATGCGCCGTTCCGGAACGTTCCGATGGTGCGCGAAGCTGAGAAAACGGCGTTCTGGCCTTCTGACATATGGCCTGAAATATATTGAAAAAACATCCGCAGACGGGGCCGATGCCGCCATTTGAAAAAGGGAAGACAGCTTCCGCAGACAACACAGAAAGGTGAATTTTCCCGCTCTTTTTCTTCGCTGCCAAGGGTTCTATCTGGCTGTTTTTGCGCAAATTATGAAAGAACCTTCCGCCCTTGAAAGCGAGCGGAGTGGAAACCTGGCCGCATGAACTTTTGTTGACACGAAAGTCATAATGATAATAGACAAATACAGAAAACGACGTTTGACAGAATCGGGCCCTTGGCGTATACAATGAATCTAATGAGAACAGGATTGTGGTCTCCAACTTGCTTGTGCAACCGGAAAGAAAGGCGCCATCTAAAGGAGATTCCCGCTAACTTTTTACCCTGCAAGGAGAACAGTGATGAAATTGACGAAAATTACGCTTCTCGCTCTGATCTTGTCTTTGCTGACGCTGACGTTCGCCCACGCCGGTAAAGACCTCGATGCCGTCAGGAAAAAAGGCTTTGTCCAGGCCGGTGTCAACGGCGGCGTGTTCGGTTTCGGCATGCCGGATGAAAAAGGGGTCTGGAAAGGCCTCGATGTTGATACCGCCCGGGCGGTCGCCGCAGCCATCTTCGGCGATGCCGACAAAGTCAAATTCACGCCCCTGACCGCTCAGCAACGTTTCACCGCATTACAATCGGGCGAAATCGACCTGTTGACCCGCAACGCCACCCGGACCTTAAGTCGCGAAACCCAGCTCGGGCTGAATTTCGTGGCGGTGAACTACTATGACGGCCAGGGATTCATGATTCCCAGGAACCTGGGGGTTAAAAGCGCAAAGGAGCTTGACGGAGCAACCGTCTGCGTGCTTCCGGGAACAACGACGGAGCAGAATGCCGCCGACTTTTTCCGCACCAACAAAATGGCCTGGAAACCGGTGGTTATCGAATCGACAACCGAGTTGGCCAAAACCTTTTTCGCCGGTCGTTGCGATGTGCTGACCTCCGATGCCTCTCAGCTGGCGGGAACCCGCGCGGTCGCGCCCAACCCCAAAGACTACGTCATTCTTCCGGAAATCATCTCCAAGGAGCCTCTGGCGCCGGCCGTCCGTCACGGTGACGACCAGTTCCGGGACATTGTCGACTTCACCGTCCTGGCCATGATCAATGCCGAAGAGCTGGGCATCACCTCACAGAATATCGATGAGATGCTCAACAGCAAAGACCCGGTCATCCAGCGCTTCCTGGGGGTCTCCCCCGGTAACGGAAAGGCCCTCGGCCTGGAAGAAAACTGGGCTTATAACATCATTAAGCAAATCGGCAACTACGGAGAAATGTTCGAACGCAACGTCGGCGTGAATACGCCTCTGGGGCTGGAGCGCGGCCTCAATGCGCTGTGGACGAACGGCGGGCTGATGTACTCTCCCCCGTTCAAATAATTTCTTTTTGCCCCTGGCGTTTTGCTGATATCCCGCCGTTGAAGCCATCCTTTTCGACGGCGGGCCCCTTTTCCAGCCATTACGGGATAAAGATCATTTGAAGCAGACTGCATCCACCGCATCCTCAGACGGCCCCGCGGCAGCCGTTCCCTTCTGGCGCGATGAGGGCAAACGGGCTCTGGCGTTCCAACTGCTGGTCATCCTGGTCGTTGCCGGCGGCAGTTACTATCTGTTTTCCAACACCCAGGCCAATCTGGAACGCCAGTCCATCGCCACGGGTTTCGGCTTTCTCGACAAGGAAGCGTCCTTCGAAATAGCGGAGTCGGTGATTGCCTATTCCGCCGCCGACACCTATCGCAAAGCCCTGCTGGTCGGGACTTTGAATACGCTGAAAGTCTCTTTTATCGGCATCATCCTGACCACCCTGCTCGGCACCTTCATCGGCATTGCGCGCCTGTCGAGCAACTGGCTGATCGCCAGGCTCGCCGCGGCCTTCATCGAAGTGATGCAGAACATTCCGGTTTTGCTGCAGCTGTTTTTCTGGTATGCGCTTTTTTACGAAGCTTTCCCCTCGCCGCGCCAGGCCCTCAACCCGATCAACGGGGTTTTTCTCTGTAACCGCGGACTGATTTTCGCCGTTCCCGAGGCCCACCCGGCCTATTCCGCCATGGGCTGGACATTTCTGCTGGTGCTGATCGCCGGATGGTTGCTGAATAAGTGGGGCTACCGGCGTCAGGAGCGGACCGGGCAGGCCTTCCCGGCGCTCAGAATAACCCTGGCCGCCGCGGTTTTACTCCCGGCCCTGGTGTGGCTGTTCTACGGCGCGCCGACGACCATGAACATGCCGGCACTGCGCGGTTTCAATTTCCAGGGGGGAATAACCGTCAGCCCCGAATTCAGCGCTTTGCTGCTCGGACTGGTGCTTTATACCTCGGCTTTCGTAGCGGAAATCGTCCGCGCCGGAATTCAATCGATCAGTCGCGGCCAGATCGAAGCGGCCATGGCCATCGGACTGCGGCCGGGACGGGTTCTGCAACTGGTCGTTCTTCCCCAGGCCCTGCGGGTGATTATCCCGCCGCTGACCAGCCAGATGCTCAACCTGACCAAAAACAGCACCCTGGCGATCGCCATCGGGTACGCCGATTTCGTCGCCGTCACCAACACCACCATCAACCAGACCGGCCAGGCGATCGAAGGCGTTGCCCTGATCATGCTGGTCTATCTGTTCTTCAGTTTGTCGACTTCGATTTTCATGAACTGGTACAACAAACGCATGGCCCTGGTGGAGAGATAAGATGCAGCGGCCGGCCCCAAATACGCGCGAGCAATTGAAACCGCCGATCAGCGAGGTGGGGGTTTTGGGCTGGCTGAAAACCAATCTGTTCAATACCTGGTACAATTCACTGCTGACCGTCCTGGCCGTCGGGCTGCTGGCCTGGTTGATTCCCCCGTTCATCCGCTGGGCGTTCATCGACAGTCTGTGGAACAGCACTTCGGAGGCCTGCCGCGATATCGACGGCGCCTGCTGGTCGGTCATTCCCAACAATATAAAATTCATCTTTCTCGGTTTTTTTCCGAGCGGTCAGGAATGGCGGCCGCTTCTCGCCATGACGCTGTTGCTCGGCCTGGTGTTTTATTCCAAGGAACGGCGACGCTGGAAGACATCCCTCGTTTGGCTCTGGCTGGTCAGCCTGATGATCATGGCCGCGCTGATGTACGGCGGCGTCTTTGGCCTTCCGATCGTTGAAACTTCGCAGTGGAGCGGTTTGCCGCTGACCCTGATGCTGTCGTTTTTCGGCATGGTCGCCGCCTATCCCCTGGGCGTGCTGCTGGCTTTGGGTCGACGCTCGAAAATGCCGGCGATCAGAACCCTGTGCGTCGTCTATATCGAAATGATCCGCGGGGTGCCGCTGATCAGCCTGTTGTTCATGTCTTCGGTGATGTTTCCGCTGTTTCTTCCCGAAGGCGTGACCATCGACAAAGTCCTCAGAGCCCAGATCGCGATCATCCTGTTTACCGCCGCCTATATCGCTGAAGTGGTTCGCGGCGGGCTGCAGGCCATTCCGCGCGGACAATATGAAGCCGCCGATTCCCTGGGGCTTAATTATTACCAGACCATGCGCCTGATCATCCTGCCCCAGGCGCTGAAGATCGTCATTCCACCGACGGTCGGCATCCTGCTGTCGGCATTCAAGGATACATCGCTGGTGGTGATCATCGCCCTTTACGACGTCCTGAAGACCACCAAGGTCGCTCTGTCGAACCCGAAATGGACCGGCTATTCGACTGAAGCCTATGTTTTTCTCGCCATTCTGTATTTTATTTTCTGTTACGCCATGTCCAGTTACAGCCGCAGGCTGGAAAAAGAATTGCACACCGGGCATTAGCTTGCCCGGCAACCGGAGATCAAGCAGACCAAGTGAGTTGAAAAATGACCGACAGTGCCGGACAAAAAGCCGTTGAGCCCATTATCCAGATTTGCGACATGCATAAATGGTACGGGGATTTCCATGTTTTGAGCAACATCAATCTGGAGGTGCAAAGAGGCGAACGGATCGTTATCTGCGGGCCTTCCGGGTCGGGAAAATCCACCCTGATCAGGTGCATCAACCGGCTTGAGGAGCATCAACGCGGGCGGATCGTCGTCAACGGCATCGAGTTGACCAGCGATATCAAAAATATCGAACAAGTCCGTGCCGAAGTCGGCATGGTTTTTCAGCATTTCAACCTGTTCCCGCACCTGACCATCATCGAAAATTTGACGTTGGGGCCGATCTGGGTCCGTAAAACGCCGAAGAAGGAAGCGGAGGAAACCGCCATGACCTATCTGGAAAAGGTGCATATCGCGGAGCAGGCCAAAAAATATCCCGGCCAATTGTCCGGCGGGCAGCAACAGCGCGTCGCTATCGCCCGCAGCCTGTGCATGAGTCCGGAGGTCATGTTGTTCGACGAACCCACTTCGGCGCTCGACCCGGAAATGATCAAGGAAGTTCTCGATGTCATGATCGAGCTGGCCGAAGAGGGGATGACCATGCTGGTCGTCACGCACGAGATGGGCTTTGCCGAAAAGGTCGCCGACCGGGTGATGTTCATGGATTACGGTGAAATCGTGGAAGAAAACAGCCCCGACAAATTCTTCGCCAACCCGCGGCATGAACGCACGAAACTGTTTTTGAGTCAGATTCTGTAAAGGTCTGTTAACGGTTCAGGTGCAAAAAAAGTTTGCCCGGCCGGAACTCCGGCGCGCCGTCACGCAGCGGGCCCACAGGCTGAAGATCGCGTTGCGGTCAGATCCGCTCAAAACGCTTCAATGCAACATTTTTGCGGGTGTGCCGCGGATCGAAGATCCGGCCGTTCATGGCGATCCAGACCCCCTGATCGAGCAGCTGCACCGCGGTTATTGCACTGGCGACGTTGAAAACGGCATCGGTAAACCGGAATCTGGCCGGCTGCATGGCTCCGGTCATGACCACGGTTTTAGCGGCGACCGGCGGTAAAAACCGTGCGGTTTCAACCATGGTGTCGGTGCCGTGAGTGATGACGATTTTATCCGCCGCGCTGGCCAGGACCGTATCCCTGATCAACCCGCGGTCCTCTGCGGTCAAATCCAGGCTGTCCTTGCGCAGCAGCGGCGTCAGGCGATATTCCAAGGTCAGGTTGGCATCCTCAAGAAGGGTTTCGATTTGCGGCTCCCCGATGGCATAACTGTCTTTGGCGTCAAAATAAATTTTGTCGATGGTCCCGCCGGTCGTGATGATTTCGATGAACATCGTCAGAGCCCGGATCTTATTCGTGCGGCTTAATCACCAGCACATGCCCGCCCAGCAACGCTTCGACAACCTTTTTCCGGCCGCTGACCACCAGACGCTGAACCGTTCCGCGCGAGATTCCCATCTGTTCACCGGCCTCGGCCTGGGTCATGCAGTCGCGGTCACACAAGGTCATCGCCTCCAGTTCATCCGCTTCCAGTTCAGTTTGCCGCAATTGGCCAATCGGCGTGCCCGCCGGTTTGAAGATATGATCGGAAGGGCGACGGCTGGGGCAGCAACGTCTCGGTTTTCTCGGTCTAGGTGACATGAGCCTCCTTCCGGTTATAAAACATTTTTGATAGCCTGAATCAAATTGTCGAACATCTCTGCATTTTGCTCCGGAAATTCTTCGTCATCGACAAGCTCACGCACCAGTTCCGTGCTGAAACGCAACACCCGCACCTGGGTGCGGCCGTCCCGGGTGAAAACAATGATGAATTTCGGTAGCCAGACCGCCCGTTCAAGATTTTTCCGCAACGACTCCGCCGATCGCTTCGGCGCGCAGACCTGAACCATATGCAGGTCGAAATCGGCTGCCAACTGGACGCCGTGGTGACCGAAATGGCGCACCATTTCCATGCGGTCCTCGTTATGGATGATGAAACCGTACATGGCCATGGAACGGCCGAGATCCTTGATGAACTCGGTGATATCCTTATCCGTCGTCGCCCGGAATATATGTGTTTGCATAACCTGTTCCGATGAAAAAGTTATGTGCAAATGCACACTACCATTTGTCGATTTATCCCGTCAAGTTTTCTGCGGATAATATATAACTGAATCCGACTATTTTACCATCAAAACATCCGCTCATCAGGCCCCTGAAAACATGACCGAAACACTCTTTTTCCCGGCACGCCTCCGTCCACGACCCGACTGCGGGCAGAGAAAGTTTATCGGCAACGCCGTTTTTTTCTCGAGAAAACCGACAAAAGAGTTGATTTTTTTCTTGTTTTAAAAAAAAATGCAGAATCGTTCGTGCAGCTGACCTGCAGATCTTTTTTATGGTATTTTATGGAGGGATGCAGCCAAAAAATAGCGCTAGGGCAATGGTGCCGCCAAAGACCGGTCAAAAAACCGGCGGGCGGTTTTTTGTTTCTTTCCGCAAACCCATAGAACGGCATTCTATCATTCATTAGTGAGGAGAAACTATGAAACGATTGATGAACACCCTGTTGGCTATCGGTCTCATCATGGTCCTGGCCGTACCGGCCATTGCCGCGGACACTATCAAAATCGGGTTCAACATCCCCCTGACCGGCGATATTCCGGAGGTGGGTGAAGGCTCCAAGAACGCCGCCGAGATGTACCTCGCCGACATCAACGGCGCCGGAGGGCTGGAAGTCGGCGGCAAAAAATACCTGCTCGAGTTCATTTACATGGATAACGAGTCGAAAGCCGAATCGGCCGTCAGCGGCGCGCTCAAACTGATTGAGCAGGAAGAGGTCGTGGCGATCATCGGGCCCAACTCCTCCAAGCAGGCCGTGCCGGCCGGCGGCACCTGCAACGACAATCGCGTACCGATGATCTCTCCCTGGTCCACCAATCCGGACACCACCAAAGATCGTCCCTGGGTCTTTCGCGCCGCGTTCCTCGATCCTTTCCAGGGGCCGGTGGTCGCCGATTTCGCGGCCAAAAAGTTCAGCGCCAAAAGTGCTGCGGTTATTTTCGATATTTCCAACGACTATTCCAAAGGGCTGGCGGAAATCTTCAAGTCGTCCTGGGAAGCCAAAAACCTGGGTCCGGTCGTGGCGTTTGAATCGCACGGCACCAAGGATCAGGATTTTTCGGCTCAGTTGACCACCATCGTCGCCGCCAAGCCGGACTTCATCTTCGTTCCGGACAACTACAACCAAGTCGCCCTGATTGTGCAACAGGCCCGCGACCTCGGTTATCAGGGACCGTTCATGGGCTCCGATGCCTGGGGCACTCCCGACCTGATCAAGCTGTGCGGTAAAGAGTGTTACGGCCAGTACTTCTCCACTCACTATGCCGCCGCCGGGGCCAAAGGTGCCACCAAGGTTTTCATCGATCGTTATGAGCAAAAATACGGCGCCGAGCCGGCCGACTACGCGGCCCTGACCTGGGACTCCATCGGTTTGCTGATGGAAGGGATCAAAAACGCCGGCCACGTCGACAAGAACCCGCGCAAAATGCGTGCGGCCATTCGCGACGGCCTGGCGGCGATTAAATCGTTCGACGGCATTACCGGTTCATCCAAGTTCGATGACCAGGGCGACCCCATCAAATGCGCCGTGGTCGTCAAAATCTCCGACGCGGGCAAATTCGTCTTCGAGGAGTCCGTCTGTCCATAACGCAACAACGTGAATCGCGAAATCCACAGCGGAGGTCTTCGGACCTCCGCTGTCCGTGCCTGATGCGGGCCGCCCGGAACGCCACGCGACACCAACGATTTTTCCAAGGGAAAAACCTCAGTGGATTTTATTTTTCAGAATGTCTTGAACGCCTTGCAGTGGGGAAGTTTCTACGCTCTCATTGCTTTAGGATACACCCTGGTCTACGGGGTGTTGCGCCTGATCAACTTCGCCCATGGCGATATTTTCATGGTCGGCGCCTACATCTCGTTTTTCGTGGCCGGGTTCCTGCTCGGCCCCTCCATCGGGCTTTCCCCGGCAATGACGTTTGCCGTCACCGTGCCGCTGACCATGGTTCTGACCTCGCTGGTCGGCGTCACTCTGGAGCGCATCGCCTACCGTCCGCTCCGACGAAAAGGAGCGCACCGGCTTTATGTGGTGATCACGGCGTTAATGTGCGGGCTGATCCTGGAATACTCCAATCTGGCCCTGCTCGGCGCCAGCCGGCTGAAGTTTCCCGAACTCATCGAAAAACAGATCTGGCACTTGGGCGGCATCACCCTGACCAACCTTAAAGTCCTGGTCATCGTAACCGCCATACTGGTTTTTCTGTTTCTCCAGTGGGTGGTGACCAAAACCCGAATCGGCATGGCCATGCGCGGGATCTCCTACGACAAGTTCGCCATTCCGCTCATGGGGATTCCCATCGACAACATCATTGTCTTCACCTTTGTCCTGGGTTCGGGCTTCGCCGGGTTGGCCGGACTGCTGTTCGCCATGAGCTACCCCGGTGCTGGAACCGTTCATGGGCATGCTCATCGGCTGGAAAGCATTTATTGCCGCTGTCGTCGGCGGCATCGGCGATATCAAGGGGGCGTTCGTCGGGGGATTCCTGCTCGGTTTCATCGAGGTCGGGGTGGTCACCGTCTTTCCGTCCACCTATCGCGATCTGTTCGCTTTCACCATCCTGCTGCTGATACTGTGGATGAAACCGACGGGGCTGTTCGGCATGCCGCAGTCGACGAAAATATAGTTGGGAGAGCCATGATGAAACAATATTCTCTCAATCTGCTGCTGTTTGTTTTCGCGATCGCACTGCTGGTTATGGCGCACTTCCGGCTGATCGACAATTATATCCAGATTGTCGCCATGACCATCGGCATCAATATCATGATGTCCACCAGCCTGAATCTGGTCAACGGCAACATGGGGGAATTCACCTGCGGCCATGCGGCTTTTATGTGCGTCGGGGCCTATATCTCCTCCATCCTGTCCGTATTCTGCTTCGGCAGCAAGTTCGGCGCGCCGCTGCTGCCGGCGGCCTCGGTGCTCATCGTTTTCCCGCTCATCCTCATCATCGGCGGAATCGTCGCCGCCCTGTCTTCGCTGCTGGTCTCGATTCCATCGTTCAAGACCCGCGACGATTACCTGGCCATCATTTCCATTGCCGTGAACTACATGATCATCTCGGCGTTGGAAAACATGGACTTCATCGGCGGATCGCGCGGTTTTCAGGGCATGAAGGATACGGTCTGGGCCATGGTCGATATTTTCGACGGCCCCTGGATGCTGTTCTGGGTTATTCTGTTCACCGCGCTCACGGTTTGGGTCATCAGACGATTCATCACCTCCACCTACGGCAAAGGCGTTAACGCCATCTGCCAGGACGAAGTCGCCGCCGAGATCATGAGCGTCAACACCAACAAAATCAAAATCGTCAATTTCATGCTTGCCGCCGGGCTGGCGGGATGCGCGGGAGGACTTTACGCCCACATCATCGGCTATGTGAACCCGCAGTCCTTCAACATTCTCAAATCCACCGAGGCCATGGTCATGGTTTATCTCGGCGGCATGGGGTCCTTGTCAGGCGCCATCATCTCCGCCATACTTTTTACCGGATTGCTGGAAATACTTCGCTCCCAGGCGATCATCGACGCCCTGCTCTCGCCTTTCACTTTCGTGTTCCCGGATTGGGAACCTTCCGCGGGCGTCATCAAGTGGGTGATCATCCCGCTGTTGCTGGTCATCGTCATGCAGTTTCGCCCGGAGGGAATCATGGGCAATCGCGAGTTGAGCGATCTTTTCCCCAAACTGAAGAAATTTTACCGTTTCAAATGACGGCTTGCTGCCGCGGTGAACGTCTTCTTCGCCCGGGAAAAAACATCCGGGTCTGCGGTGAAAAAAAAACAAACAGGGTCACGAATGCAAACACAAATACAGACAGCCGCCACTCCGGTTCTTGAAATTCAGGGCATGACTCAATTGTTCGGGGGGCTTCGGGCCGTATCCGACTTCAACGTCACCCTGATGCCGGGGGAATTGACCGGCCTGATCGGTCCCAACGGCGCCGGGAAAACCACGGTTTTCAACCTTGTCAGCGGCTTCTACCAGCCCACCGAAGGACAGATTATCGTCAACGGCAAGCCGACCGCCGGGCTCAGGCCGCACAAGGTGACCGCCCTGGGCGTGGCGCGCACATTCCAGAACATCCGTCTCTGGAACGATATGACGGTACTCGACAACATCCGCGTCGCCCAGCACTACCAGCTCAACTACGGTTTCTTTCACAGCGTGCTCCGCAATAAACGCTACCAGCAACGCGAGGCGGAAATCGCCACAGCAGCGGAAGAGCTGCTGGAGATCTTCGATCTCCAGCGCTATGCCGGGGAGTTTCCCAAAAACCTCCCCTACGGAACCCAGCGCAAACTGGAAATCGCCCGGGCCCTGTCGAGCCATCCGAAATTACTGTTGCTCGACGAGCCGGCCGCGGGTCTGAACTCCGCCGACGTCAAGGATTTGATTCGCCTTGTCCGCTGGATTCACGACACCTTCGATGTCAGTATCTGGATGATCGAGCACCACATGGATGTCGTCATGGAATTATGCACCCGGATCAAGGTCATCGATTTCGGTGAGACCATCGCCGAAGGAACGGCTGACGAAATTCGCAACCATCCCGCGGTTATTTCCGCCTACCTGGGAGATGATAATATCTGATGCTGTTGTCGATTGAAAATCTCGAAGTCAAATACGGAAACATCCAGGCCCTTCACGGCATCAGCTTTCATGTCGAGGCCGGAGAAATCGTCACCCTGATCGGCGCCAACGGCGCGGGGAAAACCACCTGCATGCACAGCATTACCCGCCTTCCCCCGCCGGAAGCCCCGCGGGTTGTCGCCGGAGATATCAAGTTCAAAGGCAAATCCATGCTCAAAACCCGCCCGAGCGACGTGGTAAAAAATCTCAAAGTAGCTCTCTCTCCGGAAGGGCGACGGATTTTCGGCAACCTCAGCGTGATGGAGAACCTCAAGCTGGCGACCTACTCGCGCGACAAAAAAGCCGCTCTGGAAAAACAGTACGATTATATTTTCGAGCTTTTCCCGCGGCTGAAAGAACGGCGTAACCAACGCAGCGAATCGTTAAGCGGCGGGGAACAGCAGATGTTGGCCGTAGGACGCGCCCTCATGACCGGATGCAAAATCCTGCTGCTGGACGAGCCCAGCATGGGACTGGCGCCGGTATTGAAATACGAACTGTTCCGGAAACTGAAACAACTCAACGAAGAAGGGATGACCATTCTTCTGGTCGAACAGAATGCCGGCCTCGCCCTGAACCTGGCTCACCGCGGCTACGTTCTTGATACGGGAAACATCGTTGCGCAAGGAACCAGCGAAGAACTGCGCAACAACCCGGACGTGAAAAAAGCCTACCTGGGCGGCTGACCCGCAAAAAACAGTATCCCGCGACAGGGCCACGGCGCCGCGAACGACAACTGTGGCTCTTCCCCCTCGCTCGACCGGTGAAACCGGTCGGCCCGCAGGGTTCATAAAGTCGAGCGCCTTCTCTGCGCCGGCAAAAAATTGTTGTTTGTCACGGTAAATCAGGAGCATCAGGACCGGCAGCCGGAATTAATTCCTCGCCGGCAGACCTTTGCGGTTGATTCATAAAGCGTCTTAATGTATTTCTTATATTAAGACAAATTTCACATCAACCCGATTCCACGCTCAAAGGTTTACCATGTCGTCCTTCTCGTTGCGAACCAAACTGATTACCGGCGGATCCTGATTCCCGCAGGTTCTGTTACTGGCCCTTTTCGTCCTCTTTCTACCGGCATGAAAAGACCCGGTCATCAACAGTGTTGTCGACAGATCAAGAGTCCTCGCTCAAACCGTTGAGTCGAGCCGCATGGAGATGGAAGATAAATGGAACCAGGGTCTCTTCACTGTCGCCATGCTCAAAACATGGGCGGACGAAATACAAATGAGCAAAGTACTCGCCGCGGTACGGTGATCTCGCCTGGAACGCCGCAATGCGCCAGGCCGAAGCCGGAGAGTACGTCTTCAAAGTCCCCAAGTTTCAGCCCCGGAACAGCAAGAATACCCCCGACAACCTGGAAGCCCGCATCCTGCGACAGATGAAAGACAACGGTCTCAAAGAGTATTACACGGTCGATGAAGAAACCAATGCCGTGCATTATTTTCGCGCTGTCTATCTGACCGAGAGCTGCCTCTATTGTCACGGCGATCCAGCCAAGGCCGAACAATACTGGGGCAATAGGAACGGGCTGGATCCCACCGGGGTGCGGATGGAAGGCTGGCACAGCGGCGAAATGCACGGCGCATTCGAAATCATCCACTCCCTGAACGCCGACCGACGCCGCTCTGGCCTCGACCCTGACCCGGTCGAGTGTGGGCTTCATTGTTTTGCTCGCCCTGATGGGCATTTGTATTTCCCTCTTCGCGACCAAGGCCGTGGTCAACCCGGTCCGTCAATCAATGCGAATGATCGAAGGCCTTGGAAAAGGGCGAACTGGATTACCGTATCGCCACCACACGCAGCGATGAGATCGGCCGCCTGGCCAAAGCATGAACGGGTTCGCGGATAACCTGCGCGATGAAGTTCTCGAAGCGTTCAACCGCCTGGCCCGGGGCGATTTCAGCTTCCGCGCACAGGGGCTCATTGCCGTTCCCTTAGCCAGAGCCTGTCAGGGGCTGACCGGCGCCATGCAAACGGTCAAGGAAGCCAGCGACCAGATTTCCTCCGGTGCCGTGCAGGTTTCGGAATCCAGTTCATCATTGCCAATGGCGCGACGCAACAGGCCGCGGCTCTCGAGGAAATTTCGGCATCGATGGTTGAAATGAACGAACAGACGATCAATAACGGCGGAAAACGCCGCAGCCGCCATTCAGTTTGTCGGACGAAGCCCGGCTGACCGCGGACAAGGGCAACCGCCAGATGCAAAGCATGATGGAAGCCATGCAGGACATAAAAGATTCCGCCCAGAACATCAGCAAAATCATCAAAGTCATCGATGAGATTGCGTTTCAGACCAATCTGCTGGCGCTGAATGCGGCCGTGGAAGCGGCCAGGGCCGGACAGCACGGCAAAGGTTTCGCGGTTGTCGCGGAAGAGGTGCGCAACCTTGCCACCCGCAGCGCCAAGCCGCTCAGGAAACAACCGCTTTGATCCAGGGCCTCGGTCGAAAAAACCAGCACCGGGTCCGAAATCGCCGACGCAACGGCGAAATCACTCGGCGAAATTGTTGGCCGATGTGACCAAGGTTTCCGATCTGGTCGCCGAAATCGCGGGCCGCCAGCAATGAACAGTCCCAGGGGATTTCTCAGGTCAATGACGGCCCTGACCCCAACTGAATGAAGTCAATCAACGCACCATCGCAACCTCGGAAGAAAGCGCTGCCATAGCCGAACAGCTGTCCGGCCCAGACCGCCGACCTGCAGAAGATGCTGCACAGCTTCACGCTCAGCGGCGAAACGCCCCGCTCACAGCCGACCGTACGGGCGGCATTGCCGCAGAAAACAGCGGGGGTTGCGGAAGCCCCAGAGCAGAACCCGCCATTGCCACCGGCCGAACGGGTCCGACAGCGTCGACGGCCGGCTGGGGCAACGTCCCGAAATCGCCGCTCCGGTGATCAAGCTGGACGATGACGATTTCGGCAAATACTGAACGCCGATTCCTGCAACCCGGCCGGTACAGCCCGAAACGCAACCGGCCGGGTGTTCTGGGGACATCAGTTCGCACTCAACTCCTGTGCTATACTTAAAGCATCATAACTGCGCTGGAGCGAAACGGGTGACTGGCCTGCAACTCTCCCCCGACATCCTGATCCCTGCGGATGAAATCAAGATCGCGGCCTCGTCTTGTCTCAAGGTCCGGGGGGACAGCATGTCAACAAAGTCGCAACCGGCATTGAACTGCGCTTCGACATTCATGCCTCTTCCCTGCCCGCTGCGCTCAAACAACGGCTGCTCCGGATAACCGACCGCCGGGTGAGTCGCGCCGGGGAAATCATCATCCGCTCAACGCTGTCCCGCAGTCAAAAACGCAACCGTGCCCAAGCTTACGAGGAATTGCGGAAAATGCTCTGCCGGCAGCTTTCTCCACCGAAAAAGCGTAAACCGACCCGGCCCAGCCGCAGGTCCGTGGAACAACGCCTGCAGCGCAAGAAACGCGTGCACAAACCAAGCGGAACCGCGCCAGAGTGCGGAATAGCCGGTTCTTCCACGCGGAGCGGACCGCCTGCCGCCGCGGGACAAAAATCCGCGCCGATAACGGCAGAGTTGAACCTGCGGCAAACTATCAACTATAGTGTTAACAGATCGAATCGGTTGGACACGCATGACCCGATCCAAAGGAGACGCCATGATCCCGAAACAATGGCTGCCGTTTTGCTCAACGGTCACGGCGGGATTGATCAACTGGTCTTACGATGAAAACGTCGCCGTCCCTCAGCCGGGGCCCGGAGAAGTGCTGGTTAAAGTCAGCGCCACGGCGAAAAACAATCCGATCGCAAAGTCCGGGAAGGTCTTTATCCCAACCGAGCGCGAAGACGACATCTCCTCTTTCCGGATCAGCGGTATCCCCCACCCTCAGCTTTCCCCGCATTCAGGGCGCCGATGTGGTCGGCCGGGTGGCGGCGACCGGAGACGGCGTCCCCGTTGCACGTATCGGCGAACGCGCCTGCTCGATTTCAATATCTACGCCGCTGAATGCCGTGACCTCAATCTGACTCCGGATTACTACGGCCCCAACGGCAAGGACGACGGCGGCCCGTCCGACGACGAACAGAGCGACGACATCGGCATCCGCTTCCCCGCCCCCGCCGACAGATAGCCGCGATCCGTTGGATCGCGGCTACGGTCCGCTTGTCCGCAGAGCCCGCAGCGGATACAGTCTCCCCATGGAGCTTGCCGTTGTGCAAGCCCCCGCAGAAACAACCCATCGACGCACGCACCACGGGGCGAAACGTTTCGCGCCGTGGTTGCTCCTGCGCGCTGAGCGAATCCACGCCATGTTCGACCGCGTCGTCAACAGCGAGATCATGCAGCGGGTGGCCCGACAGGTCGCCCCCGGGCGGGCCGTCCGCCTCGGCGGCGTTTGGGGGTCCGCCGGCCCGCTCATCGCCGCCGCCCAGGGGGCGATTGGCCATGCCCCCGTGCTCTACGTCACCCCGCACCTCGACGACGCCGACGCCGTCGCCGACGATATCCAGCTCTTCACCGGGACGGCCCCGGCGATCTTCCCCGCCTGGGAGGCCCAACTCGCCACCGACCATGTCTCGGAGGAAGTGACGGGCCAACGGCTGGCCCTGCTGAACCGGCTGGCCGAAGGGCGGACGCCGGCCGTGGTCATCGCGCCGGTGATGGCCCTGCTCCAGCCCGTGCCGACGCCCGATGCGCTGGCCGCCGGACGTCGCCTGATCGAACGCGGGCAGACGCTGGGCATGGATGAGCTGGTCGACTGGCTCGTGGAGGCCGGCTATGGGCCCGCCGACCCGATCGACGAGCAGGGCGAGTTCGCCCGCCGAGGCGGGATCGTCGATGTCTTCCCCGTCGGCGAGACGCGGGCCGTCCGCATCGAGTTCTTCGGCGACGAGGTCGACTCCATCCGCCTCGTCGACCTCGACACGCAGCGCAGCGTCGAACAAGTCGAAGCCGCCAGCATCACCGCCCTGACCGTCGGACGAAGCATCCCCCCCGCCGAAGCCGGTCCTGAGGGCACCGCCCGAAGGTCCGGATCTCGCGCCGCGGCGCGCAGCGCCCCAACCCCTCAGACAACCCACGTCCTCGACTACGTCCCCACCGGCACGATTGTCTGCATGACCGAGCCCGACGAGATCCGCGACCTCGCCGGGCAGCTCTACGACCGCGTCCGCGACGACCTCGTCGAAGAGGCCTCCCCCGTCGCCCTGCGCCACCCCGACGAAGTCTTCGCCGCCCTCGCCGCCTTCGGCCGCATCGACTGCACCCTCTTTGCTCCAAGCCGGACTTCCGCCAACGGCGATAGTCCGGATCTCCCGTCAAAAAGGGGCCTGTCCCCTTTTTCAGAGCGCATGGGCATCCGTTCCCTCGAGCGTCTCCAGATCAACACCGCCGAGGCCATCGGCGAACTGGAAGACCTCGCCGAGGTCTCCGACGTCTGGATCTACTGCGACAACGACGCCGAACGCGACCGCTTCGAGACACTCATCGCCGAGCAGCATCCCGGCCTGAGCGGCGCAACGCTCGCAATCGGCCACGTCTCGACGGGCTTCCACTGGCCGGCCCTTCGCCTGACGGTTGTCGGCCATCACGAGTTGTACCACCGCTACGCGAAGGTTCGTCGCATCCGCCGCGTGCGGACGGGTCGCCCGATCGAGAGCCTCGTCGACCTCGCCGAGGGCGACTACGTCGTGCACGTCGCCCACGGCATCGCGAAGTTCGACGGCCTGAAGCGACTCGAACGGAACGGCGTCACGGAGGAATACCTCCGCCTGCGCTTCGCCCTCAACGCCGTCGTCCACGTCCCGGTCTCGCAGATCAATCTCGTCCAGAAGTACATCGGCGCCGGCGGGCGACGGCCGAACTTGAGCAAGCTCGGCGGCAAGGCGTGGACGCGCACCAAGGAGCGGGTCAGTGAGGCCGTCCGCGATCTCGCCGCGGAGATGCTCCGCGTGCAGGCGGCCCGCCGGGCCATGCCCGGCACGAGCTACCCGCGAGAGACCGACCTCCAACGCCAGTTCGCCGAGGAATTCCTGTACGTCGAGACGCCCGACCAATTGGCGGCGATCCAGCAGATCGATGCCGATCTCGCCGAGCAACGCCCGATGGACCGCCTGCTCTGCGGCGACGTGGGCTTCGGCAAGACCGAGGTCGCCATGCGGGCCGCCCTGAAGGTCGTCGAGGGCGGCAAGCAGGTCGCCGTCCTAGTCCCGACGACCGTGCTGGCCGACCAGCACCACCGCACCTTCCGCGAGCGGATGGCCGACTTCCCCGTCACCGTCGACGCCATCAGCCGATTCCGGACCGCCAAGGAGCAGGCCGACATCATCCGCCGGCTGAAACTCGGGCAGATCGACATCCTCATCGGCACGCACCGCCTGCTGAGCGCCGACGTGCAGTTCCCGGAACTCGGCCTGATCGTCATCGATGAAGAACAGCGGTTCGGCGTCGGGCACAAGGAGCAGCTCAAGGCCATGCGGGCCACCGTCGACGTGCTGACGCTGACGGCGACGCCGATCCCGCGCACGCTGCACATGGCCCTGCTGGGCCTGCGGGATATCTGCAGCCTCCAGACCCCGCCGATGGACCGCCGGGCGATCCACACCGAGGTCGTCCCGCGCGACGATTCGCTCATCCGCGCCGCCCTGCTCCGCGAACTGAACCGCGGCGGGCAGGTCTACTTCGTCCACAACCGCGTCCAGGACATCGACGCCGTTGCCCGGTCCGTCGAGAAGCTCGTCCCCGGCGCCCGCATCGCCGTCGGCCACGGGCAGATGGGCGAACGCGGCCTCGAGAAGGTCATGCTCGCCTTCACCCGCGGCGAGGTTGACGTCCTCGTCTGCACGACGATCATCGAGTCCGGCCTCGACATCCCGACCGCCAACACGATGATCATCCACGAGTGCGACCGGTTCGGCTTGGCCGACCTGCACCAACTCCGCGGCCGCGTCGGGCGATACAAGCATCGGGCCTACTGCTACCTCCTGCTGCCCGAACGCCGCACCGTCAACCCCGCCGCCGCGAAGCGCCTCAAGGCCATCGAAGACTTCTCCGACCTCGGCGCCGGCTTCCAGATCGCGATGCGCGACTTGGAGATCCGCGGCGCCGGCAACATTCTCGGCCGGGAGCAGTCCGGCCACATCGCCACCGTCGGCTACGAACTCTACTGCCAACTGCTCGAACAAGCCGTCACCTCCCTCCGAAAAAGGGGTCAGGAACCGTTTTCGGCCACACACGGGCTATCACAGTCCGACGACACACTCGATGGCGACAAAAGGTTCCTGACCCCTTTTTCGGACGGGCCGCCGGATGTGCACGTCGAGATCGGCATCGACGCGTACATTCCCAAGACCTACATCCCCTCCGAGCGGCAACGCCTGGAAATCTATCGCCGGATGGTCCTCTGCCGCGATATCGACGACCTGACCCGCCTCCGCGCCGACCTCGCCGACGCGTTCGGCCCGCCGCCGCCCGGCCTCGATACCCTCCTCGACGTCGCCGAACTCCGCATCCACGCCACCCGGCTGGGGATCAGCAGCATCATCCTGATGAACCGCGACCTGATCTTCACCATCCGCGACGCCCGCCAAGCCGACCTCCCCTTCCGCGACGCCCCCGGCTCCGTCCGCCTCCCCGACGAAAACACCATCTACTGGCGTCCCCCGCCCAACTACCTCGAAATGCCGACCATGCTGACCGTCCTCCTCAACCGGCTGCGAGGGAAGGAACACCAGGAGTAGATCGCTAACGGAGCTACCCGTGAAGTATCCCTCGCTCCCTCATCACTTGATAGGCATGTGTCAGTACGACGTTCTCCATATCCTCCTGCGTCATGCCGTGAGTCCAGGAGATGATCGCGTTCGCCCCCTTCAGATGCTCAAAATCTTCAGCCTCGTCCCATGGAATCTGGATCAACACGCTCGCGAAGCCCCTTTCTGACAAGGCCTCCAGGATCTGTGAAGGCTCGGCCACTGAGAGGGTACACTCATCGGAACTGAGATCAGCCAACACCTCTTTCCGCAGGCGCTCATAGGCTTCACTCTCGCGGCTGCTCAAATCCTCAAGCCGTTGGTAACGTTCGTCATCCTGTTTCTCCAAGGCTTGGTCGATGAGCTTGCTGATCTCCGGCCTGGTGATACTCGGCCCGAACTCGATGCCGAGTGATCTGGCGAAATCCTTCTGCTTCTCCGTGGCCAATGGGGCAGCCTTGGGAAGATCCCGTTCTGGCGAACCGCCTGGGACCGTGACAGATCCCCCGCACTTGGGACACTTTACCGTCTTCCCTGCCAGATCAGCCTTCGCCTTGAGCCCCGTCTCGCACTTCCCGCAGACCACGCGAATGTCAGCTCCGTCAGCCATGTTTCATCCCTTTCCGTGGCTTCCCCAGACAGATGCACGCTACTCGCTACTTCGAATCCTGATCCGGCCCGGCTCAATGATCCAGAGCTGTCCCACCGGCGATTGCGTGGCAAGAACAGATGCCACCTTGCGTATGAGTTCGAGAACGGTCGCCTTGGACTGGTCCTCCGTCCGCATCACCACGAGGCCTGCATGGAGGGCGGGAGGATAGACAAGGATGTTCGCGAAATCCGTGTCAAGCGTCAACAGCACACGGGCTTCGGCGCGGCAGACCTCCGCAATCATGTCATCTGGGCGACCACCCAACTGCTGGTCCAGCACCGACATCGCGTCGTGTCCCGCATCGACGAGCATCTGGCAGGCGTCGGCCGGCAGATTCTCATCGAGCTTCAGGAGCACGGGACACCTCAGGCGGGCATGGGGACGAGACGTTCGTGTGTCAGTTCGGCCGCATAGGCGATTGCCGCGCGAGCAGCTTCGGGGGTGACGGAGGGGTAGTCGCGGCAGATCTCCTCGACAGTTGCGCCGGCGGCGAGGTTGTCGAGGATGACGGACACCATCACGCGCGTCCCCTTGATGCATGCCTTCCCGTGACAGACAGCGGGATCGGCCGAGATGTAGTCGTGCAGATCCATAACGGTATGCTATCACGGGTGGAACGGAGTGTGAAGCGGAAACGCGCGGCATGCCCACGCGGGGTGCGGTCGGCTGAGGGTGGCGGATTTCATGCGGCATTCCTGTGGATTCGCTTTCGGGTGTGGTTCCAGGCGGCGAGGTCGCCGCGCCAGCGGCCGAAGTCGCGGTCGTAGCGGCCGTCACGGACGGCGCAGCGGATGCGGAGCAGGGCTTCGAGGCCGCGGCGGTGCCAACGCATGCCGGCTTGCTTGCAGCGTTGCTGGACGAGCGTCTTGCACTGGGCCTCCACTTCGCCGCTGCCGATCGGAAGGCCCAACGATTCGTAGCGGGGGTAATCCATCCGCTGGCGGTTGTTCTGTAGATACGTCACCAACGCATGCTTCTCGGCTCGCCGAGTGTTTGAGCGGCGCGGGTTGAGTTGTTCGACGATCTTCATCGCCTCGTCGGCCTTCCCGGCACGAAGGTGTCCGCAGACGGCCAGTGACCAGCGTTGGCTCTCTTCGGTTCCCTCGCCGTGGAAGGCCCGCGAGCACTGACCGACATGTTCGCAGACGTGCCAGAAGTCCACGATCTTGATCGCCCCGGCGAAGTGTCTGTCCGCCTGGTTCCAGAGCCAATGGCTCCCGTCGGCGAGGAACGCCGTCACCGATGCCCCACGGTAGCCCAGCCGGCAGGCGTTTCGCCAGAGCTGCTCGCCGAAGGAGTCGGTGTCGCACTGGAGAGCGATGCTGCTCTTGCAGATCGCCTCGACACCGTCGGCCGTCTGCCTGTCCGACCGAACCGTGCCAACCCGCATCTCGTGCCACGCCCCGTCGGTATGCACCATCACGCCGTCGGCGAAGACCAGGCAACGGTCGGCCGAGACCTCCGACGCCGGGGCCGTCCGGGCCTCTCGGGCCGCGTCCAGATCCCGTTGATCCTCCTGAAGCCACCACTCGCCGACCGTCTTGGCGACCGACTCCAGCAACTCCTTGCCGAGGCGAATCGAATGGCTCTTGGCCAAGTGATCCACCGCCTGCTGATAGGGCCGATCAATCGCCTCCTCCACCGCTATCTTCCCCACCCGCGGCGTCAGCGGATAGCCGGCCACCGTCGCCGTGTTGTCCAGAGGGGGAAAAAGACGCCTTGCAGGCGTCGCACCAGAATCGCGTCCGGCTCAACGCCACCGGCCCGCCCTCGGCGACCACCGTCTTGCGGCGAGCCCCCTTGTTCCGCATCCGACCGCCACAGTGCGGACACGGCGGCGAAGGCGAATCGTCCTTCGCCTCATCACACCACGCCTGCAAGGTATCCGCCTTGGAGCGATTCAACTCGTCACAGATGGCGTTCTCGACCGCCGCGAGATCCTGCAAGGACGGCGACGCCTCGTCCATGATCCGATCATGAACG
>CAXXGL010000008.1:0-167769 GCA_963676555.2 Geopsychrobacteraceae bacterium | reverse complement strand
CCGTAACCGGCGAAGCTTTTCAAAGGCCTCGAGGTCGGCGTTGACCAGGCTCACCTGGTGGCGCGATGCAAGGGCGTCGGCGACGGCCAGAATGGTGTCTTCATCATCCCATTCGGCGTAAAAATCAGCAATGTTTTGACTGCGATCCGGCGTCCCGGACGCGGGAGGGCGGTCTTCATCCGCCTCGGAGAGCGCATTGAAGACAAGCGCGATATGCATGTCAAACCCCTTTTAGTGAAACCAAGCCACGTTTTACCGAAAACCCGTCACGGGCCGACATCGTCATGATCCGGAGCGCTTGGCGGTGGCTGAAAAAGGGGTTGCTTTTTGTCGCTTATCGTTACACGCGGCCGGACGATGATGTCATTTTGACGGCGGTATACTCCTGCCGGGAGCACTTGTCAATAAAAAAACGAGATCCCGGCTCCGGCCTGGAGGGGAATGTTTAACCCATTGATAATATTTTGGAATATCGACTTTTCCGAAGCGCCCGGGCAGCGGGGTGAGCGACCGGGTTGACGCGATCTGAAGCGCAAACACCGGGAGCAGTAAACCATTGCAAAAGATTTTAAAGCGGAGTATATGGACGCGCTCAATGTTGATCATCGATAATCCTCACCGGGGTGGCGGCGGGACAATATGGATATGATTCAGGTCGGCTGGCGCGAGTGGTTTTCGTTGCCGGAGTTGGAAATCGCTCAGATCAAAGCTAAAATCGACACCGGGGCCAGAACTTCGGCCCTGCATGCTTTTTTTGTCGAACCCTATATTGATTCGGGCCGACAGATGGTAAAATTTGGAGTTCATCCGCTGCAGAACCGGTTCGATGTCGAGGTGATCCGTTGTTGTGCGGTGAAGGATTTCCGCCGGGTCAGCGATTCGGGGGGACATCGTGAAATGCGTTACGTGATTGAAACCCCGGTGCGGTTGGGCGACCGGGTCTGGCCGATCGAGATGACGCTGACCAATCGCGACAGCATGAAATTTCGCATGTTGCTGGGCCGCAGCGCCATGGGGGAGATAATGGTCGTGCCCCAGAGGTCCTATCTGTTCGGCCGGCCGTTAAAAGTTGCCGAATCTTATTCGGGTGAGAAAAGATGAATATCGTTGTCCTTTCCAGAAATCCACAGTTGTATTCCACCCAAAGGCTGGTCGAGGCGGGGCAGGAGCGCGGGCACAGGGTGCGGGTCGTCGATCCCCTGCGCTGCTACATGACGATTGCCAGCCAGCGTCCGACGCTGCACTACAAGGGGGATGAATTGATCGGCGTCGATGCGATTATCCCGCGGATCGGGGCCTCCATCACCTTTTACGGGACGGCGGTCGTCCGTCAGTTCGAAATGATGGGGGTCTACAGCATCAACGAATCGGTGGCCATCAGCCGTTCACGCGACAAGCTGCGCAGCCTGCAGTTGCTGGCGCGCAGGGGCATCGGGCTGCCGGTCACCGGGTTTGCTCATTCGACCCAGTACACCGATGATCTCATCGCCTTGGCCGGCGGGGCGCCGCTGGTGATCAAACTGCTGGAAGGAACCCAGGGAATCGGAGTGGTGCTGGCGGAAACCGCGAAAGCGGCCGGGAGCGTCATCGAGGCTTTTCGCGGGTTGAAAGAAAACATCCTGGTCCAGGAGTTCATCAAGGAAGCCCAGGGCGCGGATATCCGCTGCTTCGTGGTCGGCGACAAGGTTGTTGCCGCCATGAAACGGCAGGGCAAGGAGGGGGAGTTCCGTTCCAACCTGCATCGCGGCGGGACTTCGAGTATTGTCCGCCTGACGCCCGAAGAGCGTTCGACGGCGGCCCGGGCGGCGCGCATCATGGGCCTGAATGTCGCCGGGGTCGATCTGTTGCGCTCCAATCATGGGCCGGTGGTGTTGGAGGTGAACTCCTCGCCCGGGCTCGAAGGGATTGAAGGTGCGACCAACAAGGATGTCGCCGGGCTGATCATCCAGTTTATCGAAAAACAGGCCAAGCCCGGCAAAACGCGCACCCGGGGCCGGGGATGAAGAGCGTCCGGCCGTTTGATTTCAACGGGGTGGCGATCAAGCCGGGCGAGAGGGTGCGGCTTGAGCTGCCGATGGCCAAGCTTTACACACACAATACCATGACCCTGCCGGTGCAGATCGTGCACGGCAAAAGGCCCGGTCCGGTCCTGTTCGTCAATGCCGCAGTTCACGGCGATGAAATCAACGGCGTGGAGATCATCCGTCGGCTGTTGACCGGCAAGACCCTGAACCACCTGCGCGGCACCCTGATTGCCGTTCCCGTCACCAACCCTTACGGGTTTATCCAACGTGCCCGATATCTGCCGGATCGCCGCGATCTGAACCGTTCTTTTCCCGGCACGGCCAAGGGATCGCTGGCCGGACGCATGGCCCATCTGTTCATGACCGAAATCGCCGCGCGGTGCGATGTCGGCATCGACCTGCATACGGGGTCGAACTTTCGCTCCAATTTGCCGCAGATCCGGGCCAGCCTGGTCGATCCGCGCACCCTTGATCTGGCCATTGCCTTCGGCACGCCGATCGTTGTGCCTTCGGAACTGCGCGAAGGGTCGTTGCGGGAAGCGGTCGCGTCCTTGGGCAAGCCGGTGCTGGTCTTCGAGGGCGGCGAAGCGTTGTATTTCAACGAGGCCGCGATTCGGACCGGACTGCGCGGCATCGTCAATGTCATGCGTCACATCGGCATGCTGCCGCGTTCGCGCCGCGGCAAAAGTCATGAGCCGATCGTGACCGATCGCACCAGCTGGGTGCGGGCGGGCATGAGCGGAATTTTTACCCGCTCGGTCAAGCTGGGAGAATTGGTCAAGCGTCAATCCGTGCTGGGGATGTTGCGCGATCCGTTCGGCGATGATCAGGAGGAGGTGCGGGCGCCTTTTTCCGGGGTGGTGATCGGACAGCTTAACCTGCCCCTGGCCCATGAAGGGGACGCCCTGATTCATCTGGCCGGGGTGCCCGATGCGGACGAGGCGGAAGAGGCTCTGGACGAATATCTTTCCACCCTGACGGATGAGGATTTCGGTCTCGAGCGCTAGAGCGGGCCGATCTCAGTGAAGGAGGGAGCGCATGAAACCTCTGAACCACACCTATCGAACCGTTACGTCCCTGTTTCGCCAGCGGCCCAAGGAAATCGGCCTGCCGCCCGGAACCCTGATTCATGTCGGCGAAAAAAAAGCCGTGCGGACGGTTCTGTCCCATCTTGATTATGATGAAGAGCAATTTTCCCGGCGGGAAGATGTCGCTGTCGATGAATGTCTGGCGCTGAAAAACCGGCGGACCGTCGGTTGGACGAATGTCGCCGGGCTGCACGAAATCGATCAGATCGAAAAAATCGGCCGGGAGTTCAAGCTGCATCCCCTGTTGCTGGAGGATATCCTTAATACCGACCACCCGCCCAAATTCGAAGAGTTTGAAAACGCCGCGCTGATTGTCGTCAAACTGTTTTCTTTCGATCAGGAGTCCTGTTCCATTGACGCGGAGCAGATCAGCCTGGTGTTGACGCCGGACAAGGTGCTGACCTTTCAGGAACGGTCGGGGGCGGTGTTCGACAGTGTCAGGAAGCGCCTGGAGCGCAAAAGCGGCCGCATCCGCCAACGCGGCGCGGATTATCTTGCTTACGCCCTGCTCGATGCGGTTGTCGACAGCTATTTTCACATTCTCGAAAAGGTGGGGGAACGCCTGGACTTTCTCGAAACCGAACTGATTGAACATCCTTCGCACGAGCGTTTGAAGCAGGTCCACAGGCTCAAGGGGCAGTTGATTTTCCTGCGCAAGAATCTTTGGCCCATGCGCGAACTGACCGGCTCGCTGCTGCACAGCGAATCGACCCTGCTTGAAGATCAGACCAACGTGTTTTTACGGGATTTGCACGATCACGGCGTTCAGGTCCTGGATCTGGTTGAAAGCTATCGCGAAAATGCCAGCGGGTTGATCGATCTGTATATGTCGAGCGTCAGCCAGCGCATGAACGAGGTCATGCAGGTGCTGACGATCATGGCGTCGATTTTCATTCCGCTGACCTTCATTGCCGGGATTTACGGCATGAATTTCGAGTACATGCCGGAATTGAAGTGGCGTTACGGTTATCCGCTGGCCTGGGGGTTGATGGGCGCCTGCGGTGTTGCGATGCTGTGGTTTTTCAAGAGGAAAAAATGGTTTTGAGAATCTGGCTTTACCTTTTTGTCGTTCTGCTCCTCGGCGGATTGCCGGTTACGGTCACGGCGGCGGAGACCGAAGCGGCCGCTCAGCCGGCGGAAAAAGTGGCGGTGCCCGAATTTCCCGGACTCAGCGAACTGGGTCCGCGGTCGACGCAACTGGCCGATTTTGTCGCCAAGGCCCGGGAAGAGTTGACCCGGTTGGCCGCCCTGGATGATTTGGAAAACAATCTGCAGGAGCTTGACGCACAGTTCCGCAAGCTCAGCGAGGAGATCCGCCCGCTCGGCGCTCCGGAGGACTGGTATGTCGACCGGCTGACGCAATACCTCAATCAGTTTGCCGAGTTGCGGCAGCGTCTGGACAGTCGGCAGGAAGAATTGGCGACGCGGCAGCAGGCGGTGGAAAGGATTCGCAGCCAGGCTCGCCGCGACCGGGACTATTGGCGGGATTGGGCGGCGGAACTGAAAAAGCGGCAGGTCAAGGCGCCGCAGCAGACTCTGGATCAGGTCAATGGACAACTGCGGCGGCTGACCGCCGAGGTGGAAAAAAACGCCGAACTGCTGTTGCCGCTGCAGGAGCGGGCCGGCCGGTTGCAGGGGGAACTGATTACCGCCGGGGATAAATTGACCCAGGCACTGGACAAGTTGCGCAAAGCAACCTTCCGCAAAAACGCTCACTCGTTTGTTTCCGAACGTTTTTACCGACAGTTCGACCTCGAAATGTGGCGCCAGGCCGGTGACGGGGCGGTCGCGGTCCTGACTTTCGATCCGGCTTTTTTTACGGAGTACGGTTTTCAGATCGGGCTGACGGTGGCGATTTTTCTGGCGACGTCCGGCGGCCTGCTTTTTTATCGCCGCCGTTTCGAGGATACCGAACAGTGGCGTTTTATTTTCCGTCATCCGTCGGCGGCCGGCTGTTTTATCGCCATTGCCCTGTTCTGGCTGTGGTCGCCGGCGCTACCGGCCCTGCCGCGTTTCCTGCTGCAGATCTGCGTGGTCACGGCGGTCACGTCCATGGCGGTGTCCCTGGTCGACAATCGGCGCCAGGCCTGGGTCCTGAGTCTGGCGGCGCTGGTTTTCGTGGTCACGGCGGCGTTCCGGATGATTTCCCTGCCGCAGCCGTTGTTCCGGATCTATATTGCTCTGCTGGCGGTGCTCTTTATCCCGCCGTTGGTGCAGCAGATCGGCATATCGCGGCGAGTCGGCGGTGAAAAGGGCGGCCGTTTTTTCCGCGTGCTGTTGCGCCTGGCAGTGGCGGTTCTGGCGGTCAGCCTGGTCGGACAGGTCGCCGGATACATCAATTTTTCCACCTGGCTGATTCAGGCGACCTTCGAGACCGGCATGCTCATTCTCTTCGCGCGGATGATTCTGCTGCTGGGAAACGGCGCGATCGACGTGATGCAGAGCCTGATGACCCGCTCCGGGCGAAGTTTTTTCAGCCGTTACGGGGACGCTCTGACGGGCCGTCTGAAACGCCTGCTGAAAGTCTGCGTGATCTGCTCTTCGATTTTCTACCTGTTGCCGGTGTGGCGGCTGTTTACAACCCTGAACGAAGCCTGGACAACACTGACGCAGTTCGGTTTTCACTTCGGGGAGGTGTTTATTTCCACCCGGATGCTGCTGTCGGCGTTACTGGCGTTCTATCTGGCCATGCAGCTCTCCTGGCTGCTCCAGGGCATGAGCGAAACCCAGTTTTTCGTTCGTCGCCCGGTCGATCGCGGCGTGCGCGACGCGGTGAAGAAACTGATCCATTACGGCGTCGTTCTGACCGGCTTCCTGATCGCTCTGGGTTTTCTCGGCATGCGGTTGCGGAATTTTGTCGTGTTGCTCGGCGCCTTTGGCGTGGGGATCGGCTTCGGTCTGCAGGATATCGTCAACAACTTCCTGTCCGGTCTGATCCTGCTCTTTGAACGGCCGATCAAAGTCGGCGACGGCATTCTGATCGACGGGGAATACGGGACCGTGACCCGCATCGGGCTGCGTTCCACCGTGGTGGAAAACCTCAACCTGGCGGAACTGATCGTGCCCAATTCGCAGATCATCTCGCAGAAGGTGACCAACTGGACGTTGTCGAACCGGCGTGTCCGTCTGGTCGCGGCGGTCGGGGTCGCTTACGGCAGCGATCTGGAGAAGGTTTTGAGACTTCTCGCCGAAGTGGCGCAGCGGCATCCCGATGTGCTCGAAGACCCCCGACCGACACCCCTGTTCATCCGGTTCGGAGCGAGTTCGCTCGATTTCGAACTGCGCGTCTGGATTGCCGATGTCGATCATCGGCCGCGCGTCCTCAACGAACTGCTGCTTGAGATCGACCGTCGCTTCCGCGAAGAACAGGTGGAAATTCCTTTCCCGCAGCACGATCTGCACCTGCGTTCGGTGGACGCGAAAGTTTTGTCGTCGCTGCCGCAGAATGGACAATAGCAGTTCCGGTTTATTGTCCGGGTGCGCAAAGAGGCGTTGCGCTTACCTTGACATGGTCGCACTTCTGTTGCTAGATTGCTGCGTTCGCCTTTGTTCGATCTGTCGAATAAGCTTAACTATTTGAATCAAATAAAGACTTCTATCTTGTCTGCACGCCATGCGGGCGGCGAGACGAGGATGGAAGGGAGATGGCCGGATAATGCGTTTTGCCGTTTCAGAGCCTGGAACCGATCTGCCGAAAGGCGTGCGGGATTTTCTGCCGTTGAAGGCCGCCAAGGTGGAGTATCTGCAGCAGCGTCTGCGGCGGGTCTACTCCGCCTGGGGTTTTCGCCCGGTCATGACGCCGCAGTTGGAATACTTCGATGTCCTGGGAAAGGCGTTGGGAGCCGGGCTCAAAGAGCGCACTTTTCGTTTCGACGATCGCCACAGCGGCCGACTGCTGGCGCTGACGCCCGACATGACGCCGCAAATCGCGCGCATTGTCGCCACCCGGATGACGGAACTGCCGTTGCCTTTGCGGCTCTGCTACAATGGACGCGTCCTGCGGCACGCCGAGCAGCAGGCGGGCAAGGATCGCGATATTTTTCAGTCGGGAGTGGAACTGATCGGTCTCGACAGCCCGGAAGCGGATGCCGAAATGATCGCCATGGCGATTGAAGCCCTGGCCGAGATCGGTGCCCGGGAATTCACCATCGACATCGGCCAGGTTGAATTTTTTCAAGGCGTCATGGAAGGGTTGCCCATACCCGAGGGCCTGGCCGCGCAATTGGCGGACGCCATCCTGCGCAAGGACAGCGCCGAACTGGCGACCGTCCTGGAAAACGCCGCGCTATGCGATGCGGCCAAAGAGGAAATCTCCGCCCTGCCGCGCCTTTACGGCGGCCGCGAGGTGTTGGAACGGGCGGAAAAAGTGGTGACCAACCAACGTTCACGGCAGGCGCTGGAAAGCCTGGTGCGGGTTCTCGACGTCCTCGAAGTGTACGGGGTGTTGGACCACGTGACCATCGATCTGGGGGAACTGCGCGGTTTGAATTACCACACCGGGTTGACCTTCCAGGGGTTTCTGCCCGGGGTCGGACATGCCGTATGCAGCGGCGGCCGCTACAATAACCTGACCGCCAATTACGGATTTCCCGCTCCGGCGACCGGATTCACATTCAGTTTGCTGCATCTTTTGTTTGCGCTGGATAAACGGCTTGATGAGATGGTCACGCCGAGTTGCGACCTGTTGATTTTTGCGACCGGCGAAAACCTGCGGGCCGCTCAGGAAGTGGCTTGTGCCTTGCGCAGCGACGGCTATTCCGTTGCCCGTGATATCCTCAAGCGCAGCCAGGATGAGGCGCTGTCTTACGCCCGGCAGATGAATTTCCGCTATCTGGCCGTGGTTGCGGCACAAACCGAAAACATTGAGGTGATAAACGTCAACGACGGCAGCAGTGAAACTCTGTCGTTGGCCCAGTTGCAGCGGCAGGGTTTGCCGCCGCGATAAAAATCAACCGCCGGCGTGCTGATGCCGGCAACACAGGAGCACTGAAAAAATGGCCAACGTAATTATCGTCGGTGCCCAATGGGGCGATGAAGGCAAAGGGAAAGTTGTCGACATTTATACTGAGCATGCCCAGCAGGTGGTTCGCTATCAGGGCGGCAACAACGCCGGCCATACTCTGGTCGTCGGTGACGAAAAAACCGTTCTTCATTTGATTCCGTCCGGGATTCTGCACCAGGGAAAACGCTGCATCATCGGTAACGGTGTGGTTCTCGACCCGAAAGTTTTTCTGGAAGAGATCGATAACCTGAAAAAGAAAGGTTATCTGCAGGATGACAACCAGTTGATGGTCGACGGTGCCGTCAATCTGATCATGCCCTACCATAAACTGATCGATATCGCCCGGGAACAGCAGTCAGGCGCCAAGAAAATCGGTACGACCGGACGCGGCATCGGTCCGACCTATGAAGATAAGGTCGGCCGCCGGGGGATCCGTTTCGGCGATCTGCTCAAAGCCGAGACTTTCAAGCGTAAAGTACACGAGATTCTGCCGGAGAAGAACTTTTTCCTGGAGCAGTTTCTGGGTGAAAAACCCCTGGTCGAAGAGGAGATCGTCGAGGAATATCTGGGCTACGCCGAACGCTTGCGCGGTTATCTCGGCCGGGCTTCCCTGACCCTTGATGCGGCCATGAAAGCCGGTGACAACATTCTTTTCGAAGGTGCCCAGGGAAGCCTGCTGGACGTGGATCACGGCACCTATCCCTATGTCACATCGTCTTCGACGATTGCCGCCGGCGCCTGCACCGGAACCGGGATCGGACCGCATCGGATCGATGCCGTCATCGGTATTTCCAAAGCTTATGTGACGCGGGTGGGAGAAGGTCCTTTCCCGACGGAACTCAACGATGAAATGGGCGAAACCCTGCGCACGGCGGGGAGCGAATTCGGCGCCACGACCGGACGTCCGCGCCGGACCGGCTGGCTCGATATCGTCGCTCTGCGCGAAGCGGCCCGCACCAACGGCCTGACCGGGATCGCCCTGACCAAGATGGACGTGCTCAACCGGCTTGAAACGATCAAGGTCTGCACCGCGTACCGCTATGGGGAACAGTTGCTGGAAGACTTTCCCCAGGACCTCGACGTGTTGAAAAACTGCACCCCGGTGTATGAAGAGATCCCGGGTTGGCAGAGCGATATCAGCGCCTTGAATGACTATGACGAGCTGCCGGCTCAGGTCCGGGACTACGTCGCTAAAATCGAGGCCTGGACCGGTTGTCCGGTGGTTCTGGTATCGGTCGGACCGCGTCGGGATCAGACTCTGCTGCGGACCAATCCGTTCGGCAAAAGTTGAGAAAAAATGGTTGACGCGCCAGAATGATTCACGTATAACAGGTCTCCGTTGTTTGGGCCGGTAGCTCAGTTGGTAGAGCATCTGACTTTTAATCAGATGGTCACAGGTTCGATCCCTGTCCGGCTCACCACTATAAGAAACAACACCTGCGGGGTCGATTCCCGCGGGGGCTTGAAGTTTTAAGTCCCTATCGTCTAGCCTGGCCCAGGACACCGCCCTTTCACGGCGGCGACGGGGGTTCGAATCCCCCTGGGGACGCCACATTGAAAAAAGCTTCTCTGCTGTTGCAGGGAGGCTTTTTTCTTTTTGGGCCGGTTTTTGAAAAAGCCGGTTTTCATCCGCCTGACGGCGGTTTTTCCTCGGGATGGCGGTTTTTCCTCGGGATGGCGGGAATGATCGGGACTTGGGTTGTCCGGTGTCGGGAACCGGTGTGCCTGTTTCCGGGTCCGTGGTGGAGGTGAGTTTTTGTCATGACCGGATGGTTCTTTGCCCGTGATCGATCTCTTGGATCTTGTGGTGAAAATCATCCAGCCGATATTGGCGGCCAGATAATGGCGGCGTTAGCCGGCGATCAATGAGGCTGTCTCCTGATCGCCGCGGTAAAATTTTTCAAAGGAGAGAACAGTGACAAACAAGTTATTCGTAAACCTCGGTCGTTATCTTGTCTTCGGTGCTTTCGTATTGTTTTTCCTTTCCGGCTGTGGAGATGACGACAATCATAACGGCATAACGAATAAGGTTCTGGTGGGCGATGGGACAACGCTTATCCTCTACTCCGTCCAACCCGACGGTTCGCTTGCCGCGTTGAGTTCTGCGGCTGTGCCCGAGCCTGCGGAAGGGCAGGAAATTTACGGCATTGTAAAATATCCGACCCAACCGTGGATTTATGTGACGTCGATGATCGATTACAGCAATGGAAACGGACGAATTGACAGGTTCCTCCTCGACGGCGATACGCTGACATACGACGGGGCGGCTTTCATCTTCACCGACGACAGCGGCCCGGTCGCCGGAATGTCCTGCGTCCCAACGACCCTGGCGTTTAATTCTGACGGGACCCGAGCTTATATTGATGAAGACCGGCTGGATGTCGTCGATATCTTTTCGGTTGATGCTGCAGGGGATTTCAGTTTCCTTTGGGAGGGTGCCGGAACCTCTATGAATGGATTGATCGTCAGTCCGGATGACGACAAGCTCTATAACGGCTCGAACGTCATCGATCTTGACGGGGACACGGCAGCCGTTTCGGTGCCGGGACCCGGAGGCAATGCGAATGAAATCGTTACCGACGATACGGGAACAAACTTCATGGCTGCCGTTCTCTATACGAATGAGCTTGCGATTTACGGACTGGCTGATCAAAGCGCACCGAACCTGATCGCCGGTATAGAGCTTGAAGAAGCGAGTTATGAGCTGGCATTTGACGGTGGTCCCGCCATGTACCAGGATTCATCTGCGGACCTGTCCGTCTTTACCGTGGTCGGCGCGGAGACGGTGGCGACTTTTTCGTTTGACGGCGCAACCTTCACGCTTTTGGATCAGTATTTCAATAACCACACGGATTACAATGTGACCCCGCAAGTGATGAATCGCGGTGTTGCCATGACGGCGGACGGTACCCGGGCGGTTGTCGCATGGCTGCGCCCCAGTGACGAAAATGACGACCCTTTGTTTGATGGCGGGATCACGGTTTATGCCATTGATGCCGAGGGAACTTTGACGGCGGTGCACACGATCACCTCCACCAGTCCTGTGAGAGCCGTGCTGTCATTGTAAGGGCTCAATCGACAGGTTGGTTCCCGGTTGAGCGTTTCGAGTGCTTGGGCCGGGCAACGAACCGGGAGGAGAAAAAATAATCGCAAGACAGGTTCTTTGTTCCCCAGGCTTGTGATCGGATGGTCGCTGATTCGATCTTTGCCCGGCTCAGTGTTCATAAAAGCTGCATCTGCGGAGAGCAGAGAGGCAGGAGCCCGCATGATGCGGGCGACGAAGTGGGAGTCTCCCCCCCAAATAAAAAGCCCTTGCACGAAAGTGTGAGGGCCTTTTTATTTGGGGGCGATGAGGGGAACGCACGCTACTCAATAAAATTTTCCCCTTCTTCTTTCTTTACCAATTGATAAAAAGAGCAGGATCGGCAGGATTCGATTTTTTTCGCATATCTCCCCTGGATTTGATCTTCACACAGAGTTCCGGCTATGCGCCAACACCGACGGCCAAGAAAAAAACCATCATTATATTTTCCATCGGGAAATGCAGAAAAAACCGCAGCTGGGCACTCACAAAGTTCCGCAGCCTTTTTCCCGCCAGGTTCCCTTTCGCAGCGCATATACTCCCAACAGTTGATCTTGTTTTTTTTAGACATTTCCGTCCCGCCGCAGTCGAAGAGTTTTTTTGCTGAGCTCATGTGTGGTTTGATGCGCGATTATATGTAGACAGAATTGCGATGTCCAGCAGAAAATTAATTTATATTAATTATATTGAGTTGGAGTCGGCTTTTCGTCGGGGCCTGTGTTCCAGAAAGCGTTATATTGAATCGCCGTCGTCCCGGCAGACTTGCTTCGATTTCAAAAACAGTATGATTTGACCTGCTCTCTCTGTTCTGCAGTAGTGCCCTGCGGTTGGTTGAATCTGGATAACCACGGCGCGATTTCCACGGGAACTCCTTCAGGAGGGCCACAGCAATGAGCACAGCCAGAGAGCACCCATGCCGACGGAAATGGTCAGCAGGATATTGCGGGACCGCCAGGCAATGACGGCTGCAACCAACCCGGCCCACATGCGGTGGTTGGCAAAGGAAAAACCGACTTGTTCGGAGAGGGCAAAGCTCGGCAGGATCAACGCCGAGAGAACCGCGGCCGGAACAAAGCGCAGCGCCCGCTGAATCCCGGGGCGGACCGCGGCGCGGCCGAAGAACCAGATGAAGGAAAAGCGGATGAGGAAGGTTCCGATCCCGATGGTGATCATGATCAGCCAAACGGTCGAGGGCTCAAGCTGCATGGTTTGCCTTCCGGTCGGCCAGACACCCGGCGGCTATACCGCCCAGCGCAGCAAGGAACAGCCCCAGGTTATAGGGGAGACTGTGGCCCATCAGGGCCAGGCCCCCGGCCGTCATGGCCGCGATCATCGCCGGTCGATCTTGAAGCGCAGGACACAACAGGGCAAGAAAGGTCAGGGGAATGGCGAAATCCAGAGACCAGGATTGCGGGATCTGCGTGCCGAGAAAAACACCAGCCGCCGTGCCGCCCTGCCAAACACCCCACAGCGTGAGTGCGGCACCCAAATAATACCAATGCCTCAGGTTGGCCCGGCCTTGACTGTAGGCGGAAATCGCAATCGCGAAGGCCTGATCGGTGAGCAGGTAGGCCAGCCCCCCTCGCCAGCAGAGCGGCAGGCCGTGAAAGTGGGGCGCGAGAGAAGCGCTGTACATACAGAATCGCAGGTTGATGACCAGCGCCGTCAGGATGATGACCGCCACCGAGGCCTGCTGACCGATCAGGTCGACAGCGGCCAATTGCGCCGCTCCGGCAAAGACAATGACCGACAGCCCCAAGGCCTCGAGCTGCGACAGCCCGGCGCCAATCGCCGACAGTCCGGCGATCAGAGCGAATGGGATCACTCCCAGAAGAAGGGGGGAAACGGCTTTCGCCCCGGAGATAAAAGCGGCTTTTTTGGTGGGCATGGCTGCGGAATCTCCTCGGGGAAGCCCTCAGTGTTCCATTACCGTGTCGCGGCGGCGGAAGGTGCCGCGTTCGCGTCGAATTTTGCGGATCGCCAAACACATCCGGCCGCGCTGATTGTCGCCTGGTCTCCTGAGCGGAGCACAAGGGCCGGGAAAAAGCTCTTGAGAAAAAAGAGTCAACTGTATGTTATAGTAATCGTGTGAGTGTTAAATTAAACATTAAGCGTTATATTGTCAAGATGGATGTTATATGAAACATTCGGAAACTATTGTCGACGCGGTACAACAGTCGACCGATGCCATTGCCGGAAACCTGCGTTCGTTGCGTGAAAACCGGGCCTTAAGCCTGGATCAACTTGCCGAACTGACGGGCGTCAGCAAGAGCATGTTGCGGCAAATTGAGACGGGCAAATCGAATCCGACCATTGCCACCATCTGGAAGATTGCCAACGGTCTGCATATCTCCTTCACTGCCCTGCTCAACAAGCCCGATATTCAGGTGCAGGTGAAATCGTTTCAGTCGGGGACACCGTTGACTGCTGCGGGAAAACATTATCGCCTGTATCCGCTGATCCCTTTCAGCCCGCAACAAGCGTTCGAAACCTATTACGTTGAGATCGATCCCGCTACGGTTTACCGGGGCGAGCCGCACAAAGGCCATGTTTATGAGCATATTTTTGTGACCAGAGGGCAATTGCAGATGACGGTGGACGGGAAAGCCTATGAGATTAACGCCGGAGAGTTCCTGGAGTTTCCGGCGAACTGTCCGCACCAGTATAAATGCCTCGGTGACGACATGGCGACGGCGATCATGCAGATCAGTTATCTGCTCTGAAACAGGCCGATAAAAGCCGATTGCGAGGGTAATTTGCCCGGCCGGCGGATGCTGTCCACGGGCAGAGAACCGCCGGTGAATTTTTTCGATATGTGAGATGGAATTTATAAAAAAATCGGTTTGGAAGATTTTCTTGATCATGATTTTTCATTGTTCATATTGAATGATCGAAGGGGAACATCGTGTTAACGCGCTTGACTCGCCGCCGGGCAGGGTTTTGACAGTGGTGCTGCGCCGGAGCGGCAACCGAACCCGGGCGACAATGCCGCTCCGAGTCGTCAAAGTCCGCCCGGGACGGTGACTGGAGCCTGTACGTTGACAATGGCCGGTGCCGAACAGGATAATGATGACCGGATGGAACGCATCGGGTTGAGCGGTTTTTTCATCGCACCGCATGGACAAAACACGACGAAACGGAGGAAACGGAAAATGAAGAAATTGATCCTGATTGTACTGACTTGTTTTTTCGCGACCGGGGCTTTCGCCCAAACGGAAAATTTTCAACTGAGCCTGATTCCCGATATCGCCCTGCATCCCCGCACAACCCAGGTCAGAGGCGTAACCCTCAATATCTGGGGCGAGAATCCGCAGCGCGCCATAGCGTTCGGCATCGTCAACGGCTCCACGGGCGACAGTTCAGGTCTGTCCCTGGGCCTCCTGGCCAATTACGCCGAAAACTACGAAGGGGCTCATCTTGCCTGGGTGGCCAATTACTCTTCCGGCCGTTTTTCGGGACTGCAGTTGGCGGCATTCAACTATGCCGGTCGACTGCACGGGTTGCAGTTGGGGCTGGTTAATTTTGCCGACATGGCCGACCGGGGACTCCAGGTGGGGTTTGTCAATATCATGAACAATACCGACCGCTGGTTCAAAGGGTTTCCTGATGAGATCGCGCCGGTTATGCCGTTTATCAACTGGCGCTTTTAGCCCGTTTGGATGTGCTTCCGGCCCCGGCAGTGACGGGGCCGGAAGAGGGTGAACCGGTTATGATGACGGTTTGTTTCCGGGCCGCTTTCGGCGTCTGGGAACAAACCTGCAGGAAGGGCGGATTCGGGTTGATAATGAATTTCAATTTGACATAAAGAGGTCGTTGTTGTAGAAAATATATATTTTATTATATATAACAATTTTTATTGTCAGGTGGGAAGTCGGCGTCATGGCCAATGCAATCACCCTCATCCGGATTCCGCTTTTGTTTGTTTATGTCGGGCTTCTTTACACCGGTCGGCCGCTTGTCGTTTTCTTATGTGTCCCATTCCTCATTGGCATCATGTTGCTCGATTTGCTGGATGGTGTCGTGGCGCGCCGGCAAAACCAGGTCACTCTGCTGGGCAGCGCCCTGGACATCGCCGTTGATCGGGCTCTGGAAATCATTCTCTGGGTGGTTTTTTGCTGCCTCGGCCTGATTCCGTTGATCATTCCGCTGATCGTGATCACACGTGGAACCCTGACCGATGCCGTGCGGTGCGTCGGCAACAGCCGGGGCGAGGCGGCATTCGCGCAGGTGAAGCATCCGTTGAACCGTTTTCTCGTGTCATCGCGCTTCATGCGCGATCTGTACGGAGCCGTCAAAGGAACGGCATTTGCGGTTCTGACCCTGGCTTATGGTTTTAAGAGTCTACAGCATCCGTGGTTCCCGACCGTTCATGGTGCGGCTTTGACAATTGCCTGGGTGACGATTTTTCTGACCGTTATTCGCGGGGTTCCGGTGATCGTCGAGGAAATCGGTTTTCTCAAAGGGCCGCATAATTCCGGCTCGGGGCGGTCTTCATGAATTTTCAGGGTCTGGTGAACAGCCGCGTCATGGTCGGATTCGGGCGCGCCATCGGCCGGAACGTGCCGACGCCGATCTGTTATCCGTTGGTTAACTTTCTGGCGGCGCGACTGGCACGCTGGGAAAAGCGGCCGCTTATTCAAACGATCAGACAGAATCAGCAAATGGTGCACGGCGGCGAGCCGGATGATCGGACCATGCGCCTGGCGGTCGAAGACGTCCTGCGTCATACGGGCCGCTGCTTTGCCGACCTCTATCGCAATTTCAGCAGTCCGGAAAAACTGGCTGAAAAAATCACCGTGAATGCGGACCTCGAACGCCTTGTTGCCTTGAGTCGCGACAAAACTTTTGCCGCTTTCGTCGTGGTGCCCCATATGAGCAGCTTCGACCTGATGTTGCTCGCCGCAGCGAATCGCGGTTTTAAAAGCAAGGTCCTGACGTTCGGCCGGCCGTCCGGGGGCTATAAGTTGCAGAATGAAATCCGCGCCCTGAGCGGTCTCGATATCATGCCGATCAGCCGTCGCGCCAATATGTCGGCCTTGGCGGCACTGCGTCAGGGCGGCCTTGTCCTGACCGCCGTTGACCGTCCGATTCCCGGCCGCAAACCGCAGTTGCGGTTCTTCGGGCGGCCCAGCGCGCTGCCGGACGGTCATATCCGCATGGCCATGAAAGCCGATGTGCCGTTGCTGGCCGCCGCCGTCCATATGGATGAGGACGGGCGGTATCAACTGAGCCTTTCGGAACCCCTGACCATGACGAGAACGGCCGATCATGCAGGAGACGTCAGGCGCAATGCCGAAAACGTGCTGCGGATTCTGGAAAAATATATTCGCGCTCATCCGACGCAATGGCAGATGTTCTATCCGGTCTGGCCCCTCAACGCTCCCGCCTGAGCCTCGCGTCGATCCGGCGGTTAGGGATGGTATCGATTGAAATGACTTCTTTCCCGGATCTGAGCCGGGTGCTGATCGTTCTCGGCTGCGCTCTCACGGTCATCGGTTTGCTGCACAATGTGCCGCCCGTCAGCCGCTGGGACAGCCGCACCTCGCGCTTTTTGCATCTTGAACTTCATCGCTTCCTGCCGCTTTTCCGGACGCTCTGGCTGTTCGGCAAATCGCCGCTGCTGATGGTTGTGCTGTTGTTGATCCTCTGCTGCGCCCGGCAAAGCGCGGGCTGGGCCGCGCTGTTTTATCTGCTGATCGCGGCCGGCGAACGGGCCATGAAACTGAGAATCAAACGGCCGCGTCCCTTTGCACAGGTGCCGGAGGTTGAAATGCGTCAACCGCGGCAGCCGTATGATCCGTCATTTCCCAGCGGCGATGCCATGCGCTTATGGTATCTGGCTTTTATCTTGCCGGCCGCTTTTCCCCTACCCGGCCTTTTTTTCTTCCTCTTCGCGGCAATCGCTTTTCTGGCTTCTCTGGGGCGGATTGCCTTCGGCGTGCATTTTTTTCTCGATGTGGTCGGCGGCAGCGGCCTGGGACTGCTGGGGGCCGGGTTGTTTCTGCGCTGTTTCTGATCCTGTCGAACCGCCCGCGTATGATGATGAAATCCGCCCCGTTGGTGATTCCTGAAGACCCTGGCGACTATTTTGAAACGATATCTGCTATGGCAATTGGTAGTTTTGGAGACAAAAGATTATTCATGGTTACAACTGTACTTTTAACAAGCAAATGTTCACTGATGCACTAACAGCCTTGCTGGTGTATTATTTGTGAGGCCAGAACTGCTGTTTGTTACCGGTTCTTAGTACGAAAAGAAACCCCCCGGCTTTGCCGGGGGATAGTTACCAAAAGAAGCCCCTCTCCGCTTTGTCGAGGGACCGTAACGGATTGACCTTTGTGGGAGTATGGTTCCGCCAGACCTTGCGGCTCTGAGTTTTCGACTTTGCGATTGCCTCAACACCCCTTTGAGGAGCTAGAAATCGGTTAAAGCCCAGTTTGACTGGGAATAATTCCTTTCTCATAGGCTTTTATCCCCATTGTTCATGCAGACATCTACCAAATATTCCCCTAGAAGCACATCTCCATCCCGCCGATAAATCGCCCAATATTCCGCACTAGGGATCATGTCAGTTTCCAGGTTTAATTGACGAATACCATGAGAATTGAGGGCATCTGGTTCGACTACTGTCGCCATGACAACCCCAACTCCAAGCCGTTTTGAAACCATTTGTAAAATTGCTTCGGTAGAATTACTTCCACATAATTCGACATTAGTCAGCCCATTTCCCTTTAAATAGTCTGAAAGCGCACGAAAAACACTGGAGGTTTTTGAATATGTAAAAATGTGGCCAGTTACATCCGCGATCGACCTCAATTTACTTGCCTCTGCGGTTTTTCGAGCGGTAATCCAGCAATAGCCATATCGAGCGATCGGTGAGGAGATCAGGTTAGGTTCGTCCACCGGACCAATGACTAAAGCAAAATCAATCTCACCATTTTCCAGTGCCTGGCGAAGAGGGCCTGTTCGGTCTATGTGAAGCTCAACCTTTGCCTGTGGGTTGTCTTTGTATATCTCAGTCATGAGGAGGGGCGCCCATTTGGAAACTAAAGCGCTAGGAATGCCAATTCGTGCAATGCTAATACGGCCGCGGGCACCTCCAACAACGCGTAGTATGTCGTTTGCAGCATCCAGAATCTGTTCCGTGTAACGCAGTAACCGATGTCCTGTCACCGTGAGACGTGCCGGGCGCGACGACCTGTCGAACAGCTCCGCACCAAGCTCACTCTCAAGAGCGCGGACCCTAGACGAGATTGCAGGCTGGGTTGTGTAAAGTTTCTGAGCAGCAGCTGAAAAACTTCCAAGAGTAGCGATCGCACGAAATGCTTCGAGTTGGCGGAATTCCATTCTTTATATAAACATAATTTATCTTATTTTATCAATATTATTAATTGGACAAATTGATCAATAAATCAAATACTAATTATAAATTGGTTGTGCAGTCAGATAGACAATAAGACGGATAAATCTCCAAAGCATGAATTAAGAAAAATCTGGAAGATATAAAGAGGCGAGGGTTTTGAAAAGACAAGATCATAACGCATAAAGATCCAATAATTATGTTGAAGAAAAGTCCAACAGACTGTAGGAGTGAGTAGTCTTAATAGTTCAATTTATATTTTTTACTAATATTAATGATTTTATAATTAAGGAAAAATTAAAATGAGGGAACGATTGAAAAAAAAACCATCAGAAACAGTAATAAAATATCTGTTCTCTCCATGTATAAACTGTGATTTAGAGAGATCATTTTATCCTTTGATTGAAATAAATTATGTTCATGTAATTATGTTACTTAAACAGAAAATAATTTCTTTGGATGATGCTAAAATTATTCTGAAAACATTGAAGGAAATTGAGAAAAAAGGACCAAAAAAACTTAAAATAGACCATTTTTCAGAAGATCTGTATTCAAATATTGAAGATTATGTCATTGGAAAGATTGGTGCTAATGTAGGCGGCCAGTTGAATACGGCCAGAAGTAGAAATGATTTGTTCGGTACTGTGACAAGAATAAATTCACGTAAGTTTTTGCTGAAAGCCTGCTCGCAGATTAATTCCCTTCGCTTGTGTATTCTAAATTTATCTAAAAATAATATTAACACTGTAATGCCTGGTTATACATGTATGCAGCCGGCAGAACCTATAACTTTAGGTCATTATTTTTCTGCTCATTTGCATTCATTAGAAAGAGATTTTTCCAGACTGGAAAAATCTTATGAAAGATTAAATCAATCGCCCCTTGGATGTGCGGCGATGGCAGGTACAACATTTAATATTGATAGGGAATTGTCTTCTCAATTATTAGGATTCAGTGGCCCTACGAAAAATTCTTTAGATGGAATTGTGTCAAGAGACTATGTTTTAGAAATTTTATCAGCTTTAGGCATATTCATGATTAATCTAAGTCGCTTGTGCCATGATCTATACATATGGTCAACAGACGAATTTTCTTTTATCGAGGTAAGTGATTCGGTTGCTATGTGCAGCAGCATTATGCCTCAAAAAAAGAATCCAGTTACGTTTGAGCATATTAAAGCAAAAGCAGCTCATCTGCAGGGGGCATATGTCTCTGCTTCAAGTAGTTTAAAAAATTCACCATTTTCACAATGTAGAGATTCCAGTGTGGAAAGTATTAAGTACTTTTGGGACTCATTTTCTGAGGTAGAGGCTTCAATCTATTTGCTTATTGAGACATTGGAAACCATAAAAATAAATGGCGAACGCATGCTCGATAGGGCTCGCTTTGATTTTAGCACCGTTTCAGAGTTAAGCAATGCTCTTGTCAGAGAGGCAGGTTTACCTAATAGATCAGCACATCAAGTAGTAGCAAATATTGTAACGCATATCATAGAGCATAGACAGACTCCAAAAGATATTAACAGTAAGCTTCTTGCTGAAATGTCAAAAAAAATATTGGGAAGAGAGATTATCTTGTCTGATGAAAAAATAAATTCAGCTTTGGATCCTCTTTTAAATGTTAACTCAAGAAATGTTTTAGGTGCTCCCTCCCCTTCAGAGGTTGGTAAACAGTTAAAAAGACAGAAAATAAAAATCAAGGAAGATATTGAAAATATATTAAGACATGAAGATTTACTAAAAGAAGCAAGATCAAGATTATATAATGAAGTTGATAGTCTAATATTATAAAAGATAAAATTTATATAAAAAATTGAGATATGTTACTTGAGATTTAAATTTTATTTAACCTGTACTTGAATCGTAATTAATTGTATTTTATTTATTTATTTTTAAATAAATGAAAAGTTATTACCTTTAACCATAAAAATATCTATGGAGGTATGGCAATGAAGAAATCATGTGTGGGTACTTTTGTATTAGTTTTTGTTTTTCTGACTGTTTCAACTAGCTATTCCGTACAAAGAATTTCATTGGGTGCGGGACCTCAAGGTGGGTCTTATTATGCCTGGGGGGCTGCTTGGTCTAATATTATGAATAATGAAATTGATAATTCAAGTTTTTCAGTAGAAGCGACAGGAGGTCCAAGTGATAACATCAAGTTGATTCAATCAGGTGATCTTGATTTTGGCTGGTCGACTACGTGGCTAGCTGGAGAAGGATATAGCGGCAAAGGTTGGGCTGATAAAAAATACGATAAAATCAGGGCAATATTCCCTATGTACTTTAGCGTACTGTATGTTTATACGTTGGAAAAAAATGATATTAATTCTCTCCCTGACCTGGAAGGGAAGAGAATATGTACCGGGAATGCGGGCAGTACAAGTGATTTGGGAGGAAATGGTGTTCTGAAGGCATTAAATATTCATCCTAAAAGCATTAGCCCAATGTCGACTAACATTGGAGTTAATAACTTGAAAGATGGTTTGGTAGATGCTGCTATTGGTGTTTCGGGAGTTCCAGCTCCATTTTTGTTGGATTTGGAAACGACTCACAAAGTTAAATTTGTCAACTTGAGCAATGAAGAAACAGCTAAAATTCAAAGTGAATTTCCTTTTTGGGCAATAGCGACGCTGAAAAAGGGGACATACAAGAACTTAAAGAAAGATATTAAGGTTGTCCAGTTTTGGAATGTCGCTCTGGCCTCCAAGGATTTGCCGGATGATTATGTTTATAATATTGTAAAAACAACATTTGAATCACGAGATAAAATGATAGCATCTGATATTTCTGCTAAAAATTTATTAGCAGAAAATATTGTCAATAGTAGTGTGCCTCTCCATCCTGGAGCCCTGAAATATTATCAAGAAATAGGAATAAAGATTCCAATTAAACTTATCCCTTAATTTTTAAGTTTTCATTATAAAATAAATTTCCTTTATTGCTGATATGACCATAGGGGTAAATTTTATAAAATCAGGGAGAGTCTTTTGGTTATTGATGATGGATTGCTGAAACAAATTGAAATTAAAGATAAGTTAGATGGAAAAATTTTTATTGTAAAATACTCTATCATAGTCTTGTCTATGATAGTTTGTTTATATCATATCTATATTCTTGGTTTCCATCCAATGGTTCCCTGGATCTTTTATACTATACATGTATCTTCTGCAATTATATTGATATTATCTATTTATCCGGGGAGGGGAAGATGTAATTTTTTTGATAAGTTAATTGATTTTGTTTATATATCATTGATGATATGGTCTTCTGTCTATTTAATTAGTCAGATGAACCAGCTGATCAACCGTATGGCCACTTCACCAACGACTTTGGACATCTTGGCAGCTGGTATTCTAATAACTTTAACACTTGAAACAACGAGGCGGACATCTGGACTGATACTACCGTCATTGGCAATTTGTTTTATCCTTTATGCAAAGTTTGGTTATTACTTGCCTGGAATTTTAGGACACCGTGGTTATAGTTGGGGAAGAATTATTGGGTATCTTACTGGATTTGATGGTATTTTTAGTTCCCCAGTCAGTGCAACTGCTAATTTTGTCTTTATATTTGTTGTTTTTGGCTCATTTTTAGGTTCATCAGGCGCAGGTAAATTTTTTATAAATTTTGCTTTAGGGGTAGCTGGACGGAGACGCGGAGGTCCAGCTAAAGCTGGGATTTTTGCAAGTGCATTAATGGGGACAGTTTCCGGAACTTCAGTAACCAATGTTGTTACAACAGGTTCATTTACAATCCCATTGATGAAAAAGATAGGTTATTCACCAGGGTTTGCCGGTGCGGTTGAGTCCGTTGCTTCCACCGGTGGTCAAATAATGCCTCCAATTCTTGGCTCTGCTGCCTTCATAATGGCATCATTAACAGGAACGCCATACCTTGATATTGTCGTCGCTTCAATTGTGCCTGCATTGCTTTTTTTTGTTGCTGTGTATGTCATGGTTGATTTAGAGGCAGCGAAAATTGGGCTGACCGGGTTAGAGAAGGATGAAGTGCCTAACCTTATAAATACGTTAAAAAAACAAGGTTACTTAATTGTTCCTTTGGTGGTATTGATTTTTGTTTTAACTATTCTAAAGTCCAGTCCCAATAAGGCTGCCCTGTGGGCTATTTTATCTGTTCTTCTTGTTTCTTCCTTGTCTAAAAATACATTCATGAATCCTAATAAAATTTTAGGGGCATTGGTAAACAGTTCAACTTCAGCCATCGGTATCATCTCAGCTTGTGCAACTGCCGGGATTATTATTGGAGTATTAAATTTAACAGGTGTAGGTTTAAAATTTGCCAGTTTGATTATCTCTTTTTCCGGAAATATTTTATTAATAGCCTTGTTTCTTACAATGATAGCATGTCTCGTCCTTGGAATGGGATTGCCTACAGCAGCGTCATACGTCATTACCGCTTCAGTGATGGCCCCTGCCTTAGTGGAGATGGGTGTGCCACTATTGGCGGCTCACTTGTTTGTTTTCTATTATGCTTGCTTGTCAGCAATTACCCCACCAGTTGCATTGGCTGCATTTGCCGGAGCAGGAGTAGCAAATGCAAAACCCATGGAAGTTGCATTTTTATCAGTCAAGCTAGGGGTAGCAGCTTTTATAGTTCCTTTTATGTTTGTTTATAATCCAACTATATTGTTAAGCGGTACAGTTCTAAAAATTCTTATATCTTTAATCACATCACTTATAGGTACATTTTCTTTAGCAACTGCCGCACAAGGATGGTTTTTAGGCAAAAAAATTAATATTTTATTAAGAACATTGTTTTTAGTCTCTTCCTTTGTTCTTATAAAGTCTGGAGTTATCTCAGATATCATTGGCCTTGTCATAGTTGCTATTGTTGTTGTAGCAATTAATAAGAATAAGAAAAATATAGTAAATGCTAATATATAAGTAAGGAATTTTATAACAAATGAGCACGATTTGTGATTTAACTATTCGTGAAATTTCGACCAAACTTAACGGGGGTTTTAGCGGCGGAACCTATAGTGTCGGCAGTCGCGGCGCTTTGCTTTGTCTCGTCAAACTTGAAAATGGTCATTCCACAATTGTCTGCCTGGGCAATGAGTTTGGCTATAGCAACTATTTGAAATCGATAATTACCGGTGTGTTCAAGCAGATCGTGGTCGGCCGGAACATCATGGATAATGAAGCTCTATGGTATGAAATGTTCAAAGGCTACGTGCCTTATATACCTCAGGAAGATTTCGTGAAAGCGATTTCGATTGTTGACTCCGCTCTGTGGGTAGCACGAGCTGAATATCTGAACATGCCGCTCTGGAGGCTTTTGGGCGGGGCACGTCAATTCGTGCCGGTGATTGGTATCGGCGGGTATTACGAAAGCACAAGGGAATCCTTGGGAATCGAGAGGGAGTACCAGGATTTTCGGAAGGCCGGTCTCACCGGAATCAAGTTCAAGGTCGGCGCCCTTTCGATCAAAGAGGATGCTGAGCGGGTCATGGCTCTACGCGAAATCGCCGGCGAAGACTTCCGGATTGTGGTGGATTCCAATATGGCGTGGACGCCTGAGGATGCAGTGCGCTTTGCCGAACTGATCAAGACTGCCGGGCCTGACTGGATTGAAGAGCCTGTACATCGCAAGAATGCATATAGTGGTTTGCGTGACGTTCGATTAAAAAGCGGTATGAAAATAGGTGCTGGCCAGAGTGATCCTTCAGTGTTCGACTCTTTCCGCCTGCTGACCTCCGGGGCTGTAGATGTTTTGAATATGACATATAACCGCGGAGGTGGCATTACGGCCTGGCGAAAACTTGCTTCAGCTGCCGACCTGGCAGATGTTTTCGTAGCGCAGGTCGGTGAGCCGCATATCAGTATGCACCTGATTGGTAGTGTTCCTAACGGCACCTATGCTGAAATCTATCCTGAGCCGGATCGCGATCCGTTTTGGCATGAACTTTATCCCGAAAAGCCGAAAATTGAAGACGGTAAATTTGCATTGCCTTTAAGTGCCGGGCTGGGATTTAAGATCGATCTAGATCGTGTGGAAGCATTTGCCGTAGAGGATTGGGCCTAAACAGAAGGCCTGTATTGGAATTGTTATATAACGTGCAGATATTGCATTACATGGGGGTGACAATCAATGTTTGGAAGACAGAAGGACTTGTTCTCTCCGCTGGCGGTGTTGTTGGCCGCCTGAATTTCTCCTCATTTCAGGCGGTCTTTTTTGGGGTGAAGAAAGAGATAGTTTCACAATTTCACCAAATTAAGCAGATGAAGAATGAAGGAAAAAAAGGTACCTTGGGAAGGTTGGAAAAAATTGACAATTGACAAAGTTTGCCATAGTCTGGGTATACAGGCAAAAGGAGTCACTTATGGCAACTATGAATATTTCGTTACCGGATGAGATGAAAACTTGGGTTGAAGAATGCGTACAAAGCGGACGCTATGCAAACGCATCAGACTACGTGCGTGACCTGATCAGGAATGACCATCTCAAGTTGGAACAATTGCGCCAAGCTTTAATCGAAGGCGAACATTCCGGCCCCTCTACCGGCCTGGATATTGACGCCTTTATTGCTGACAAGAAAAAATCCCTCTCCTTATGAGTGAGCTTGTTTTATCTCCAAGGGCTAAGTCCGACCTTAGCGGGATCTGGGACTACACTCTTGAAGAATGGGGTATCGAGCAAGCTGAAAAGTATGTTCGTGAACTGTGGGCAGAAATGCAGAACCAAGCCTGCGATCATTCGACCTCTACCGATATCAGTGATGTGAGGTCTGGCTACAGAAAGAAAAAATCCGGTTCACACGTTATATTTTTCAAGCTTATCGATAACGGCATTGACGTTATCCGAATTCTTCACCAGCGAATGGATTTTGACCGCTATTTATAGTATCTCGAAGAAAATTTTCCCGGCTCGAGTTTGTTTTCCCTGATTCAGGTTTCATTCGGTGCTGGGACAGTTTTCCGCTTTGGGCTTGTGGCTTTTCATCCAGTGCAGCAGTTTTTTGGCGATCAGGGGAAAGAGACCGATCAACATGAAGCCGGTGACCAGCTGGGGAGAGAATAGATCCGTCGCGGTTGACATTTCCCCCAATTGCATTCCGGTATAAGTGAAGATGATTTTGTACGGCAGCTTGCCGATCTGGGTGACCCAATAGAAAGTCAGCGTCCGCATGCTGGTCAGGCCCATCAGGAGGTTGACCATGAAACAGGGGAAGAAGAACATCAGGCGCAGGGAAAACAGATAAAACCCGCCATCTTCCTCGACCCCCCGGTTGATCGCCAGCAACTGGTCCGGATAGCGGGCCTGAACGCTTTCGGCGAACAGGTAGCGGGAGGTCAGAAATGCCGCGGTCGAGCCCAGGGCGTCGGCGAAAGAAGCAATGACAAGCGTGCTCCAGAAACCGAAAAACGCCAGTCCGGCAACCATGATGACCAGGGAAATGCCGGGCAGGGACAGAGCCGACAGGAGAAAGACGACCAGAAAATAGAGCGCCATGGCAAGCAGCGGGTTTGCGGCGACATGGTGCTGGTATAAAACCTGCCGGTTTTGGAGATAATCCAGCGACAGATAACGGTCGCAACCGCAACCGAAATAAATCCCGATCAAAAACAGCAGGCCCAGGATGATACCGAGTTTGATGTGTTTGGGTTTCATCCGCATCGGTCTCCAGGTGAAAACAGAATTTAATTCAACTGTTGACCCTGACAATGTACCGCAAAATCGGCAAAGATTAAATATATTATTCAGATATTGCGATTATGTGGGCCGGGATGATGCCCGGAAACCGGGACCGGACCGGAAGGGCAAACCCTGGAATCGGTGACGGGTGTGCTGAAACGTCAGCCTTCTAGAGTGCTGAATTCGTGTCCCAGAATCGCCAGCTTGCGCTCGTTGCCCCAGCGGTAACCGCCGATATCTCCATTGCTGCGTAAGACGCGATGGCAGGGGATCAGGTAACCGAGCGGGTTGTTGCCGACGGCGGTTCCGACTGCCCTGGCGGCGCCCGGACGGTCGATTTTCTCCGCCAGAAAACTGTAGGAGACGAGGTGGCCGGGGGGGATTTCCAGCAGCGCCCGCCAGACCCGGAGCTGAAAGTTCGTCCCCTTGAGCAGCAACGGCAAGGGCCGGTCCCGGCCGGCAGCGCCGGGCGCCGTGAAAATCCGGGCGATATGTTGCGCCGTGGTTGTCTGATCCGGCTCCAGACCGGCATTCGGCCAGGCCCGTTTCAATCGGAACAGCACCTGTTCCGCGGTTTCCGCAGCGACGAATTCCAGGCGGCAGATGCCCCGCTCCGTGACGGCGATGAAGGTTCGGCCGAACCGGGTTTGGTGAAAACCGTAAACGATGTCCAGCCCTGCGCCCAGACTCTTGAATTGTCCGGGCGTGACCGCTTCGACATTGATCAGCAGGTCGTGGAGGCGTCCGGGGCTGCTGAGACCGACGGCAAAGCTGGTTTCGAGGATCGATTCCGATTGCCGCAGCAGTTGTTTGGCGTATTCTGCGGTGAGGTATTGCAGGAAACGTTTGGGGCTGACCCCGGCGAAGCGTTTGAACAGGCGTTGAAAATGGAACGGACTCAGGCCGATATGGCGGGCGATTTCATCCAGCGAGGGCTGCTCGACGGCTGAGTCCCTGATGAAACGGATGGCGGCGGCAACTCTCTGGTAATCGGTCATTTCGTCTCCTTGCTGAAGCCTGTCAAGAGACAAAATTACTGTTTTCAGCGGCCCCTGCCAACCCGATTCTTGCGGTGTTGAAAGGGAAAGAGAAGCCGGGGCGTGGGCTTTCCCTTGTTTGCGTCGGCAACCGTAAAAGCGCAGTGGCGATTGTTGCGCAAAACGCTCCGCTTGGGTCGCGGCAAGCGAACCGGCGGTTATTTTTCGCTCAGCCAGTAAAAAGAGAACGGGGGTATGACCAGGCTTTTCTTGAAAGCCTCCGGGCTTTCCCCGCGATAGAGATCGACCAACGGGCGCAAATCCGCCCCCCAGGAGCCCAGGTCGTCAAAGTTGAGATGCTGCGGCAGATTGCTGAAGTTGGCCGTGACCAGCACCCGCTCGCCCGGTTTGTTCAGATGATAGCGGCCGAATACGAACAGGTGCGGATTGTTGACCTCAATCAGTTCGCGGTTGTTGAAATCGGCGAACACTTCGATCTCTTTGCGGACCGAAATCATTCTCTTCAAGGCGCTGAAAATCTCATATTCGACGGTGCCGGGCTGATTGCGGCGTTCCGCCGTGTTCCAGTCGATGGAAGGGCGATGGACCCAGCGGCTGTCCCACATTTTGTCGGGATCATAAAGGTACGAGTCGTCGTTCAGTGTGCCGATGGCATCCCCGTAATAGAGCAGGGGAATTCCCCCGAAGGACATGATCATGCCGTGCAGCAGCAGAATGATCCGGATCGAATCCCTGATGGCCTGGTCGTCCCCCAGTTCAAGCGCGCGTTCCAGGCCGACCAGGGAAGCGAGAGATCCGGATACCCGGGTGTCGCCGGTTTTCAGGTTCTGACCGAAAGGGCGGCCCCGGGCGTGGGAATCGTCGAACCGGCCGATGAAATAATCGACCAGGAACTGGCGATGGCTGAGCGGCTCGTAACCGCAGCGAATGATATCGCGATCGTCGAAACCGAAACCGATGTCGTCGTGACAGCGGACATAGTTGAGCCAGGTGGCCCGTTCCAGTTTGACCGGCAGGCTCTTGATCCCCTGATTCAGCAGCCGCGCGTTTTTGGTTGCCACGGCATCCCAAAGCAGCGCCATGTAGGTGGCGTTGTAGGCGATTTCGCATTCTTTGGCGATGACTGCATCCTCGCCGAAATATTTGGCCAGTTCCACCGGGGCGACAATCGCCTCGGCAATGAAAACCACGCCGGGAGCGGTCACCTGGCAACAGTCCTTTAACAACTGCAGGATCAGGTGGGCTTCCCGCTCGTTCTGGCAGGTGCTGCCGATTTTTTTCCACAGAAAGGCGACGGCGTCGAGGCGCAGGACATCGGCCCCCCGATTGGCCCAGAACAGGATAATGTCCAGCATTTCGATGAACACCGCCGGGTTGCCGTAGTTGAGATCCCACTGATAGTCGTTGAACACCGTCATCACCCAGCGCTGCATCTCTTCGTCCCAGGTGAAATTGCCGGGCGAGGTTTCCGGAAAGATTTCCGGCATGCTCTGTTCGAACATGTCGGGGATTTCCCGATTTTTGAAGATATAGTAATAATCCTGGTAGGCTTGCTCCCCGGTCCGGGCGCGCCGGGCCCATTCGTGCCGGTCGGAGGTGTGATTGACCACCACGTCGAGCACCAGCAGAATATCGCGTTTCCGCATTTCCCGGGACAGCTCTGCCAGATCGTCCATGTTGCCCATGTCGGGATTGATGTCGCGAAAATCGCTGATCGCGTAGCCGCCGTCGCTGTTGCCGGCCGGGCAGCGCATGATCGGCATCACATGCACCAGGTTGACGCCGAGTTCCTGAAAGTAATGCAGTTTGTCCTTCAGGCCCGGCAGGTCGCCGGCAAAGCCGTCGCAGTAGAGCGTCATGCCGACCCATTGCTGGTGGAGAAACCAGTTGAAATCTTCCTCCCGTTCCAGATCGAGCCGCCGTAACGCCGCCGACCGGTTGATATAGCCCTGGGCCATGGTTTCGACCAGTTTTTGCGCCTGATCAATGAAATCGTCCCGGTCGCCGTAGAGGCGCTGGAAGAGCGAGTGAATGGCGTAAAAGTTCGCCCCCAGCCGGGTGTAGAAATGGCGCAGGTCCTGTTCCGATATTTCCGGTCTGATGCGATTGAGAATGTCGTTTAAAAGCGAGTGCGCTATTTGTTCGTACATGTGTCTGAAGCGGTTCCGGAGTTAGGGGTAAAGTTTCATGGCGTCCGCGCAATAATACGAAAACATTGCAGCTTGTTGATTTTTTTATTTGTGAAAAGATGAGTTCAGACACTCCATTTCCAGGGCCGCATAAACCCATCCATGGGGCTTGACTGTCGCCGTCCGGGCGACAGACACCCAGGGTCTGAACTCATCATCCAGTTGACCGGCACCAAATAGACGGCAGGGTTTTGCCGATGATTCGGGTCTTCCACCGCCGCTACGGCGTTGACGGAGTCTCTTTAAAACATATCCGGAAAGAAAAAAGCAACTCCCTGTAAAACCCCTGCCGCATAATAACCTCCCAGGGCGGACTTGTCGCTCCGGGCGAGGTAAAGGCTCTTGTCGCAACCGTTGGCCGTTGCCTGTTCCATGGCCTGTTGCCTGACCTCCGGCTCGGCATTGGCGACCAGGACCGCAGGAATCGGGCTTGCCAGCACCGTTAAGTCGTTGCCGCTGTCGCCGGCAAAAAGGGTCTGCCGGGAAGAATAGCCCAGCAGCTGCTGCAAAAACTCGATCGCGTCGCGTTTGCCCGCGTTCCGCGGCAGGATGTCCAGCAGACCGATGCGTTTCATATCGTCCACACTCCAGATCAGTTCCGCTGCGACTCCCAACCCGTCCAGATGTTGTCTGACGCAGGACAGAACCCGTTCCCGCCCGACGTCCAGGGACAGATAGTAACTGAGCTTATAAGCGTTCTGTTTGCTGCTTTCCTGCAACTGCAGTTCCCGGCAGGGGAGCAGGGCCTGCCGCAACCGGTCATGGGTTTTGCCGCGCCAGGAGCGGGCGATCCGCTTTTGCCAGAGGGTGATGTCCTCCCAACCATCCGGCTGGGAGCGATAAATTTTTGTTCCCACATCGGTAACGGCGACATCCGGCCGGGGTAAAGCGTATTCGGCAATGGCCTGTTCGACCAGGTGCAGATGGCGGCCGCTGACGTATGCCAATTTGACCTGCGGCAGGGCGCAAAATTCACGGAACCGTTTCCGCGCCTCCGGATGTTCGGGGACCCGGCCATTGGGAATGATCGTGCGGTCCATGTCGGTACACAACAACAGTTTATCGGTCTTCATGCGCTTCGTCTTGCCTGGGGTCTCTGCAGCTGAAGAAAAAGTCATAGAATTCAAGCGCTTCGATGATGCCGGCGGCATGGGCCCGGCGCGAAAAATAGATCCGCTGGAGATCGATCAGCTGCGACAGTTCCTCATTGTGCCGGTTCGCCACCACGGCGGCCAGGGTGTTGCCGCGCATCATGTCCTCGTCGGCGCCCGAACCGCCGGCGACGAAGACCCGTTCCAGCGGGACTCCCAGGCGGTCGACCACATAACGCAAGGCCATTCCTTTGGACGCGCGCAGCGGCAGAATGTCGAGATATTGTCCGAACGCCAGCTGCACGAAGGCCGCCTGTTCCTCCTGGTGCAACAAGCTTTTAATCTCATCGATGTCGGCCTGCTCGGGATCGATGTAATAGCTCAGTTTATAGCGACTCTGCTCCGGCTTGGGCTGAATTTTCAGGCCGGGATAGCCGGCCAGCAGCCTTTTTATCTTGTGCGGCGACCACTGGTAATCGATATGTTTCGCCCAGGCCGAGTCGGCGATCAGTTTCGGCGCATAATGGATTTCCGTGCCGCTGCTGGTGATCAACACCGACGGCGCGGGAATTTTATGCTTTTTCATCAGTTTCAGGGCGGCGTCGAGGCGGCGGCCGGTGGCAATGATGAAAAAGGATTGTTTCCGCTGTTGATGCAGGACTCCGCTCAGCTTTTCCAAAGACGGCCGGTCGCCGATCAGGTTCAGGTCGAGATCGGACACAATGGCCCGATCCCGGAAGAGACCGCTGCGGCGGGTCGTGGGCCGGCGCAGCAGTTGTTCCGAACGGTCGGCGATCGGTTTGATGATCTTCAGGTAGCGCCTGGCGTGGGCGGTCCAGGAATAGTGCTCCTGAACGCCCCGCTGACCCTGAACCGCGCAATTCTTCCATAATTCCCGCTCCGTCAGCAGTTTCAACAGCGCTGCGGAAATGCTTTCCGGCTCCAGCGGATCGATCAGAAAACCGTTGCGGCAGTTGCCGATGATGTCCTGGGGACCGCCGTCTTCCGTGGCCACGATCGGCAGGCCGCTGGCCGCCGCTTCGATCAGGGTCAGGCCGAAGGGTTCGGTCAGCGCCGGATTGACGAACACGCCGCCGGAGGCCGCCGCGATGCGATAAATCAGCGGCACCTGGTCGCGACGATGATGTTTGGGCAAGCAGACGCGACTGTAGAGGTCGTAGCGGTCCATGCTCACCAGCAATTCGTGAAAAACCTCCTGCGCGCCCTCGTCGAGATCGTCGATGTCATCGCGGTTGCCGGCGATGATGACCAGATTGCTTTTTTTCTGCAGCTCCCGGCTGTTTCCGTATGCTTCGATCAGGACGCTGATGTTTTTCCGCTTGTCCGGCCGCGACAGGGCCAGGATAAGCGGTTTGTCCGGGTCTTTCAGGTGGCGGGTCAATTCAGTGAAAAGCGGATGCTGAAGCTCGTCTCCCCGGGGCGGATGGAAATGGTTGAGGTCGGTCCCGGGAGGAACGACGCGCATCTGCTCGGGCTGATAGTGATCGTACAGATCATACTGCTCTTCAATTTCCTGATGCGTGCTGGTGATGACGCGCTCGGCCGTCGCCAGGGTCTGTTCCTCGGCTTCAATCCGCCGGCTCATGTTGAAGCGGGTTTCGATCTCTTCCGCGGTGAGTCCCCCGGCCAGCAACCGTCTGTGTTTGACGCGGCCGAGGGAATGCCCGGTGTGCACCAGGGGAATTCCCAGCAGGCTGGCAAGATGGGACCCCACCTGACCGGCATCGGCGTAATGGCTGTGAATGATATCGGGCAGGCGGCCGTTTTCGCGGAAATACCGGGCCAGGTTGTCGGCGAAATAATCAAGCTGATCCCAGAGCTGTTCTTTCGGCAGATATTCGTCCAGGCCGGTGTCAATACGCAGAATGCGCAATTTTTCGTTCAGAATCTCGACCGGCCGGGCATAATCCGCAGAGACGTTTTCATCGACGATGCGCTGGGTGATCAGTTCGACCCTGGCGACCTCGGCCTGCCGGGACAGCGCCTGGGCCAGTTCAAGGACATAGAGGGTCTGCCCGCCGGTGTCGGCGTCGCGACCCAGTTCCAGATTGTGGCCCCTGATCAGCCCGTGGATGCTGAGTAGAACAAGGTAAAGTCCGTTTTGAGTCGTCATCGAAAAAAAGATCCCGATTGCGTAAGACGGAAGCGCTCCCACTGAAAAGTATAACGGATTGCGGCCGGTTTTGGGGCCGCTCCGGCGACCAGCCTTCGTGTCGGCATAAAATTCGGATTGCTTCCCGCAGTTTTTGGCTAACCTGCTTGGTGATGACCCGAGGCTGAAAACCGGCTTCGGGCGCTAGGATGTTCGGCCTGGTTGAAAAATGTTTGCTTTGCGCCCGATCCCTGTCGGCCCGCTCACTTGCTGCGGAGAGTAAAAAGGTTGGTTTTTGCTTGCAAAATTTTCCGGATTTCAGTATCAAATCTGTTCGTTCGATACAAACCGGCTCGTTTTACGTCCCTATCGTCTAGCCTGGCCCAGGACACCGCCCTTTCACGGCGGCGACGGGGGTTCGAATCCCCCTGGGGACGCCAACTGACAAAGAACGCCCCACTGCGTAAGCGGTGGGGCGTTCTTTGCTTGTGCTTCAGTCGGGATTCGAAGCGCAGCGGGGGATGCGGGGGAAAGGCGCTGCAAGGAATCAGCTTTTCCGGTTTCCGGCCGTGAAAATAAGAAGATAGTTGTGGCCGAGATCCACATAGGTTTCTTCTTCGAAGCCGTGCGGCAGGAATGCCGCTTTCACCTGCTCCGGCGCCAGTCGCCTCTCCAGGGTCGGGCCGAACGGCTGTTCTTCTTTTTTTCCCTCCAGGACCGCAACCCGGCCGTTTTTCTTCAGTACCCGGTTGATTTCCGTGCCCAGCCCCTGTTCGAGAATGTCCAGGGTCGTGGCATGCAGGATCGTCCCCAACAGACACAGGTCCACCCGGTTGTCGGGAAGGGGGAGTCCGGCGGCAATATCTGCGGTTATCGCTTTGAGGTTGTCGAATCTCCGCCGGTCCGCCTCTTGCTGTAATCCTGCCGTCAGTCCGGGCCACTTGTCGACGGCGTACACCTGCCCCCTGCGGCCGACGATTTTCGCTCCGGCGAGACAATAATCCCCCTGGCCGCAACCGATATCCAAAAAAACATCGCCTTTTTTCAAGCCCAACGCCGCGAAAACGCGATCCGGATTTTGCCGGTCGTAGCTGCTCGGGCCGCGCTGTTCCATTGACCCGTCGTGCAGGCGGTACGGCTGTGTATGTGTTTTGCTCATCGTTTTTTCCGTTGATTGAATCGCTTCGTGCTTCTCCGCCGCCGGTGGTGTGAACAAACAGACTGTGCCGAGCGGCGCTGATAGCTGATAAAAATATATGTTTTCCGACGCGACCCCGAAAAGAATGTTCCGGAAAAGATCTCACACGCCAAAGGCAAAGTGTAGCCCAGGTCAAAGCGGAATGTAAGCACCACCTGGCGATGGTTTCAATCCGGCGGTGAACAGGGCGGAATTTGAACCCGGGAGCGATTGTTCCGGCAGCGGAGGCGCGAGGAATCGATTGAAGACGGCAGAGGAGTGACTCAACCGGGGAAATATGCCATTCTGTCGCGAACCCCTGCTGGAAAGGAATCCTGTTGTGGAACAGAAACGTCCGTTTGTCGAAATCTTTTCCGATGGCGCCTGTTCGGGAAATCCGGGGCCCGGAGGCTATGGCACGCTGTTGCGTTACGGCGATCATGTCAAGGAATTGTCCGGTTATGACCCGGCGACCACGAATAATCGAATGGAGCTGCTGGGTGCGATACGCGGTCTTGAAGCTTTGAAACAGCCCTGTAACGTGCGCCTGATCACCGACTCCCAGTATCTGGTCAAGGGGATGACGGAGTGGATCGGCGGCTGGCAAAAGAAGGGCTGGAAAAATTCGAAGAAGGAAGCCGTCGTCAACCGCGACCTGTGGGAGCGCTTGCTTGAATTGACCAGTCAACATAATGTGGAATGGAGCTGGGTCAAAGGCCACGCCGGACACCTGGAAAATGAACGTTGCGACGAACTGGCCCGATTGGAAATCAGCCGTGCTTCTGCTACGCTTGAAGAGCCGGGTGAATGTTCCGCCTGAAGAACGGGAACCGGAGCGACGGATCGGCGCTCTTTCGCCGTTCTTTCGTCCCTTCAGGCCGAAGAAAAAGTGACGTTCAAAAAAAACGGCAATAAAAATTCCCGGCGGGTTTTTAATTCTTGACAATTATGGTATTGTATCCCTGTTTTTTTGATGAAGAATTTGGAATGACTGTGTTTTTGCCGATTCTCCGGTTTTCCGATATGATTTTTGAACCCCAATCCATAAGTTGATGAATTCGGTGCGGTGCCGTTTTGTCGCAGAGGTCTTTTTGCGCTGTTGGGGATCGGGTTTCATGTTTTCTGTTGCGATGAAGGAACAAAGATGATTCAGATTGACAAGGGACTGGATTTGCCGCTTGGCGGCGCTCCACGCATGCAGATCGAGGATGCCTCCGGCGTCAGTCGGGTGGCGCTGCTGGGTGGCGATTATCTGGGCATGAAACCGACGTTGCTGGTTGCCGAGGGTGATCAGGTGCGGCTGGGGCAGCCCCTGTTCAGCGACAAGAAGAATCCGAGTGTCCTTTTCACCGCCCCGGCCGCCGGCAGAGTCGTCGCCGTCAATCGGGGGAAACGGCGGGTATTCCTTTCGCTGGTTATCGAGCTTGAAGGGACCGACGAGGTGGTTTTTCCGCGGACGCCGGCGGAACAACTGGGACGCCTGACCGGTAAGGAGGTTGAACAGCGCCTGCTCGAAAGCGGTTTGTGGACGGCATTGCGCACCCGTCCATACAGCAAGATTCCCAAACCGGGGAGCGCCCCGGCGGCCATTTTCGTGACCGCCATCGATACCAATCCCCTGGCTGCCGACCCGCAAGTGGTGATCGCCGAAAAGGAGCGGGAATTCAGTGCCGGCCTGCAGGTATTACGCTTGCTGACCGAGGGCAAAACCTATCTGTGCAAGCATCCGGAAGCGCGGTTTGCCGCCCCGGATGGAATCACGGTCGCGGAGTTTTCCGGCCGCCATCCGGCCGGTCTGGTCGGAACCCATATTCATTTTCTCGAAAAGGTCGACCAGCAGCGGCAGGTCTGGCATATCGGCTATCAGGATGTCATTGCCTGCGGCCACCTGTTCCTCACCGGGAAGCTGCTGACCGAACGGGTCGTCGCCCTGGGCGGGCCGCAGGTGAAAAATCCCCGTTTGTTGCGGACCCGCGCCGGAGCCTGCCTGTCTGAGCTGCTGGCCGACGAACTGCGGGACGGAGAGTCCAGGATCATTTCCGGTTCCGTGCTCAGCGGGCGCAAGGCCGCCGGCGACCTTGATTACCTGGGGCGTTTTCACCACCAGGTCTCGGTGCTCGGTGAAGATCGCGAGCGGCGGATGCTCGGCTGGGTCCTGCCCGGTTTCGACCTGTTTTCGGTGAAACGTCTGTTCGCCTCGAATTTCCGTTCACGCCGGGAACTGCGGTTGACAACCAGCGCTCATGGCAGCCCGCGGGCGATGGTGCCCATCGGCGACTTTGAAAAAGTCCTGCCGCTTCGCACCAAGGCCACCTGGCTGCTGCGGTCGCTATTGACCCTCGACACGGATCTGGCCCAGGGGTTGGGCTGTCTGGAACTGGACGAGGAAGATCTGGCGCTGTGCAGTTTTGTCTGCTCCGGTAAAATCGACTACGGTTCTCATTTACGTCAAACCCTGGACAAGATAGAGAAAGAAGGCTGATGAAAGCGTTACGCAACGTTCTGGATAAGCTGCATCCTCATTTTGCCGAAGGGGGCAGGTTCGAGCGCCTTTATCCGCTTTATGAGGCCGCCGACAGTTTCATTTACACCCCAGGCGAGGTGACGGACGGCGCCCCGCATCTGCGCGACGCCATGGATCTGAAACGGGTGATGATCACCGTGGTGGTCGCCCTGTTGCCCTGTTTTTTCATGGCCATGTGGAATACCGGTTACCAGGCCAACCTGGTTCTGCAGGCAAGTGGCGCCACCGCCGTTGAGGGCTGGCGCGGCGGTCTGTTGAGCCTGCTCGGTTACGGCGCCGACCCGCGCAGTCTGGTCGATAATCTGCTGTTCGGCGCGGCCTGGTTCGTGCCGATCTATCTGGTCACCAACATTGTCGGCGGACTCTGGGAGGCGCTGTTCAGTATTGTCCGCGGGCATGAGATCAACGAGGGATTCCTGGTCACCGGGTCGCTGTTTCCGCTGATCTGTCCGCCGACCCTGCCGTTGTGGCAGGTGGCGCTGGGCATCAGCTTCGGGGTGGTGATCGGCAAGGAAATTTTCGGCGGCACCGGGAAAAACTTCCTCAATCCGGCGCTGACGGCGCGGGCGTTCCTGTTTTTTGCCTACCCGGCGCAAATATCCGGTAATACCAGCGTCTGGGTGGCGGCCGACGGTTTGACCGGCGCCACGGCCCTGGGCCTGGCGGCCGAGGGTGGAGTGCAGGCCATAACCGCCGTGCATAGCTGGTTCGACGCGTTTCTGGGGGTCATCCCCGGGTCGATGGGAGAAACCTCGGCATTGGCCTGTCTGTTCGGGGCCGCAGTCCTGGTGCTGACCGGGGTCGGCTCCTGGCGGATCATGCTCTCCGGGTTGCTCGGGGCGGTGGGGCTGTCGACCCTGTTTCTGCTTGTCGACAGCGGCACCAACCCCATGTTCGCCCTCGGCCCGTTGTGGCATCTTGTGCTGGGCGGTTTCGCTTTCGGCCTGGTGTTCATGGCGACCGACCCGGTTTCCGGCGCCATGACCGAAGAGGGACAGTGGATTTACGGCGCCCTGATCGGGCTGATGTGCATCCTGATCCGGGTCGTCAACCCGGCGTTTCCGGAAGGGATGATGCTGGCGATCCTGTTCGGCAACGTGTTTGCGCCCCTGATCGACCAACTGGTGCTGAAATACTACATCAAGAGGAGGCTGCGTCATGTCGAGGAGGGATAGCACGGCAAGAATCCTGGGGGTCGCCTTCCTGCTCTGCCTGGTGTGTTCGATTCTGGTCTCCGCGGCGGCCGTTGGCTTGAGCGCTCGTCAGGAACGCAACAAAGTCGAGGAAAAGCGAAAAAACATCCTGCAGGCCGCCGATCTCTATCGACCGGGCGTTCCCATCGATGAACAGTACGCCCGGATCGAGCCCCGGGTGATCGATCTGCAGACGGCCTGGTTCACCGACCGTTTCAATCCGGCCGATTTCGACAACCGGGCCGCGGCAAAAGACCCCGAGCTGAGTTACCGCATTCCCGCCCGGCTCGATTCGGCGGGGATCAAAAGCCGTTCGCGTTATCAGGATATTTATCTGGTCTCCGAAGACGGGCGCTTGCAGCAATTGATCCTGCCGGTTTACGGCAAGGGATTGTGGTCGACCATGTATGGTTTCATCTCCCTGGACAGCGATCTGACCACGGTCAATGGCTTTGCCTTTTACGAGCATGGCGAGACCCCGGGCCTGGGCGGGGAGATCGACAACCCGAACTGGAAAAAACAGTGGCGGGGGAAAAAGATTTTCGATCCTTCGGGAGCGCTGCGGATGAACGTGCTCAAGGGCAGCGTGGACAAACAGTCTCCCGACGCGGTCTATCAGGCCGACGGCCTGGCCGGCGCGACGCTGACGGCGCGCGGGGTCGGGAATCTGGTGCACTATTGGATGGGCGAAGACGGCTACCGACCCTTTCTTGAAAAATTGAAACAGCAGGGGATCAAGCTATGAGCAAGACCAGGGATGTTTTACTCGACCCGATTTTCAACAAAAATCCGATCGGTTTGCAGATTCTCGGCATCTGTTCGGCGCTGGCCGTGACCTCGAAACTGGAAACCGTGGTGGTCATGTGCCTGGCGGTGACTTTTGTTCTGGTGGGCTCCAATATGTCCGTCAGCCTGATCCGCCGGCAGGTGCCGGACAGTATCCGCATTATTGTTGAGATCACCATTATCGCCACCTTGGTCATCATCGTCGATCAGTTTCTGAAAGCCTACGCTTTCGGCATCAGCAAGCAGTTGTCGGTGTTCGTCGGCCTGATCATCACCAACTGTATCGTTCTGGGCCGGGCCGAGGCGTTCGCCATGAAGAATCCCCCGGGCCTGAGCGCTCTCGACGGCGTGGGCAACGGTCTCGGCTACAGCGTGGTCCTGTTGATCGTGGCTTTTTTCCGCGAACTGCTCGGGGCGGGCAAGCTGCTCGGGTTTACCGTCCTGCCGAGCACCAACGACGGCGGCTGGTATCTGCCCAACGGTTTGATGCTGCTGCCGCCCAGCGCGTTTTTCATCATCGGGCTGCTGATCTGGGCGTTGCGGAGCTGGAAGACCGATCAGGTCGAGGAGGAGAACTAAGCCATGGAACATTATCTCAGCTTGCTGATCAAGGCGATTTTCATCGAGAACATGGCGCTGGCCTTTTTCCTCGGCATGTGTACTTTTCTTGCCGTGTCGAAAAAGGTCGATACCGCCATCGGCCTCGGCGTCGCGGTAATCGTGGTGCAGACGATCACGGTTCCGGTCAACAATCTGATCTATCAGCATCTGCTGAAGCAGGGGGCGCTCTCCTGGCTCGGACTGGAAGGGACCGACCTGACTTTTATCGGCCTGATCTGCTACATCGGCGTTATCGCGGCCATGGTGCAGATTCTGGAAATGGTTCTCGACCGCTACGTGCCGGCGCTGTACAACGCCCTCGGGATTTTCCTGCCGTTGATCACCGTCAACTGCGCCATCCTCGGCGGTTCGCTGTTCATGGTCGAACGTGATTACAATTTTGCCGAAAGCATTGTCTTCGGTTTCGGCAGCGGTGCCGGCTGGGCGCTGGCGCTGGTGGCGCTGGCCGGAATCCGGGAAAAGATGAAGTACGCCGATGTTCCGGCCGGGCTGCGCGGGCTGGGCTTGACGTTCATGATCGCCGGACTGATGGCGATGGCATTCATGGCCTTTTCCGGCATTCAACTTTAATGGGATGACTGATGACTGAAATCGGTTTAGGAGTTCTGATTTTTACCGGCATCGTGCTGGTGTTGGTGGCGCTGATTCTGCTGGCCAGGTGGCGTTTGATCCCGGCCGGACAGGTGACCATCGGCATCAATAACGACGAGGAAAAGACGTTGACCGTCGAACCCGGCGGCAAACTGCTCAACGTCCTCGGCAGCAACGAGGTTTTCATCCCTTCGGCCTGCGGCGGCGGCGGGACCTGCGCCCAGTGCAAGGTCAAGGTCAAGTCCGGCGGCGGCGATATCCTGCCGACCGAAACCGCGCATATCACCAAACGCGAGGCCAAGGAGGGCTATCGCCTTTCCTGCCAGGTCAGCGTCAAGCAGGATATGGAACTGGAACTGCCCGCGGAGATTTTTTCGATCAGCAAATGGGAGTGCCGGGTGCGCTCCAACATCAGCCGTTCGACGTTCATCAAGGAACTGGTCCTGGAGCTGCCGGCAGGAGAGGAACTCGATTTTCGCGCCGGCGGCTATATTCAGATCGAAGCGCCGCCGCATGTCTGTGAATACAAGACCATGGAAGTCGCCGAGCGTTTCCGGGACGACTGGGACAAGTACGACCTGTGGCAGTACTGTTCCGAGGTCAAAGAGCCGGTCATGCGCGCCTATTCGATGGCCAACTATCCCGAGGAAAAGGGGATCATCATGCTCAACGTGCGGGTCTGTCCGCCGCCGCCCCAGGTGCCGGACGCGCCGCCGGGACAAATGTCCTCTTTTATCTTCAACCTCAAACCGGGCGACACGGTGGAGGTCTCCGGCCCCTACGGTGAATTTTACGCCAAGGACACCGATGCCGAGATGGTCTTCATCGGCGGCGGGGCGGGCATGGCGCCGATGCGCTCCCATATATTCGATCAGCTTAAGAGATTGAATTCCAAACGGAAGATGTCTTTCTGGTATGGCGCCCGCAGCCTGCGCGAAGCTTTTTACGTCGAGGAGTTCAACGACCTGGCGGCCAAGCACGACAACTTCGAATGGTATCTGGTTCTGTCCGAACCCCTGCCGGAGGACAACTGGGAGGGACCGATCGGGTTCGTTCACCAGTACCTGTATGACAACTATCTTGCCGACCATCCGGCGCCGGAAGACTGTGAGTATTACATGTGCGGACCGCCGATGATGAACAAGGCGGCCGGCGACATGCTGTACAATCTCGGAGTTGAAGAGGATAATATCCTGTTTGACGATTTCGGTATCTGACGGGCGATTGTTTCTGCAGGCCTGCCGCCGTTGCCCGGGTCGCGAAAGCCGCCGGCCTGTTGCGGGCCGGCCGGATCAAAAATCGGGCGTTTTTCAACAATCTGCCAAAGGCTTAAGGAGCTGGGTTATGCGCTTTGAACAGACGCGGAACATTCTGAATAAACTGGCTCCGGCCTATCATCGTAAGGTCAGTGATATCTTCCAGGATTTTTCTGAAGGTGAGGTTTCGCCCCGGAATCGCCTGATGCTCGACTACCTGATCGATCACGAGGAGCATCGCGCGCTCGCCCTGGGCGAATTCTGCAATGGGACGTCGTCTAAGCTGCTGGAACAATGGCTGACGGGGCTGGAAGTCAATTTCCCCCAGGTGCCCGTCGGTCTTCTCGATGACGGAGCCCGGTTTGATCTCGATCTGTTGATCAAAGCCGCCGTCGGGTATAAAAAAGTCCTGATCGAGTATTATCTGCTCGCCTCCACCCGCTGCACAAATAAAGAGACCTGTCAGCTTTTCGACAAACTCAGGAATCAGGAAGAAAAGGCGATGAAACGGATGATTCGCCATGCCCAGGGGTTGGCCGATCTGTAACATGCTGCGCTGTTTTTCCTTTCTTCTGTTGCTGCTGCTGGTGCTGCCGGGGTTCGGCTGCCGGCAAGACAATCCCGAGCCGGTCTATCTCAATGGTGCGACCATGGGGACGACCTGGTCGGTTGTCCTGCCGCGCCATCTCGGCGACGAGGCGGCAACCGATTTGCGGCGGCAACTCCAGTCCCGGCTTGACCGTATCAACGCCTTGATGTCGACTTATGATCCGCAATCGGAAATTTCCCCGCTTCAACCGCTCCCTGGTTACCGGGTGGTTCCCGCTTTCCGGCGAAACGGCAGCGGTGATCATCCAGGCTCAGAAGATCAGCGAACTGAGCGGCGGGGCTTTCGATATCAGTGTCGGACCGTTGGTCGATTTATGGGGCTTCGGGCCGCTTCCAAAAGGCGAACGCCTTCCGACGGAGGAGCAAATCGAGCAGGCGTTGGCGCAAGTGGGCTATCGTCATGTCAGCGTCCGGCGCCAACCGCCGGCGGTGAAAAAAGATATCGCCCGGCTCAGGATCGACCTGTCGGCAGTGGCCAAAGGCTATGCCGTCGATGCCCTGGCGGAATTGCTCGAGCAGCAGGATTTCGATAGCTATCTGGTCGAGGTCGGCGGCGAATTGAAGGCCGCCGGGCAGCGTATGGACGGCCGTCCATGGCGGATTGCGGTGGAAAAACCGGTGGCGGACAGCCGTGAGGTTGAGACGATTTTTTTACTCACTGACGTGGCCCTGGCCACCTCCGGAAACTACCGTAATTTCTACCTTGAGGACGGCCAACGTTACGCCCACACCATCGACCCGGTCAGCGGCAGACCGATCCGCCACAGGCTGGCCTCGGCCACGGTGCTGGACCCGAACTGCGCCCGGGCCGATGCCCTGGCAACGGCGCTGATGGTCATGGGAGAAGAAAAAGCGCGGGCTTTTTGCGAACGCAACCGGATTGCCGCCTATTTACTTATTCATGACAACGAGAGTACGCTGGCTTATATGAGCCCGGTATTTAAGCACTATATCGAAAAGGAACGGCAATGAAAATTTACCTTGCGGCAATGATTGCGTTTCTGCTGGCGTTCAGCGGCCTGGCCGCCGGATTGATTTTGCGGCGCAGGGGACTGCGCGGCGGTTGTTCGGGACATGCGGCCGGTGCGGCCTGCAGTTGCGAAAGCGCCGGGCAAAAAGAGGTCAAGGTGCTGCACTGCGAGAAAAACAACCGCTGAGATCCGTGCGATCATCCCGCGGCGTGAATTGCAGGGACGCCTAAAGTCGCTTTTTCAAATCTTACCGGTTCTTATCCCGGTGCCAGGTTATTTTGCCCGTGTGAGCTGATCCGCTTGCCGTGAATCGATAACCGGATCAATCCGGCCGCCGCCGCTGACAGTGTTCTTTTCCCGCTATTCAGTATAGACAGGTTGCCGTCAAATAATATAATAATATGGATATCAAAATTTTACTGTAGCCAGGGAGTCCATCATGACCATAGACCAGCAGATTGAACAGTTTCTTGCTGCATCGGCTTTCGGTGTTGTCGGGGCCTCGACGAATCGGGATAAATACGGCAATAAAGTCCTGCGCTGTTACCGGCAGAATGAGCGCAAGGTTGTCCCGGTGAACCCCTCTGAGGCGCAAATCGAAGGGCTGGATTGCGTGCCTTCGGTGACCGATCTGCCGGACGAGGTGACGAGCATTTCGATTATCACTCCGCCCCGGGTTACCGAGAAAGTGGTCGTACAAGCGGCGGCCAGGGGGATCAAAAATATCTGGATGCAGCCGGGAGCGGAGAGCCCCGCCGCAGTCCGATACTGCCTGGACCAGGGCCTCAATGTCATTGCCGACGGCAGCTGCCTGCTGGTTGTTTTGCGTTATCACGAGTACTGATTCTGCAGCGCCTGCGCGGCTGACGGAAGAACGGCAGGGGACAAGGGACAACGGGAGAGCAGAGCGCTCTCCCGTTTTTTTTTGCGGTCGAGCCATAATCAGGTTATTATGAAGCCTGCTTCGACGGCTTTGCTTTGTTCAAGCTTTCCCGGAGGCCGGATAAATGGAAACGGATGTCGTGAACAAAAACATGTTTGCCAGCGATAATTACAGCGGTATCTGCCCGGCGGCCTGGCAGGCGCTGGAGTCTGCCGACCGGGGTTACGCCAACGCCTATGGCGATGACGATTGGACGGAAAAAGCCTGCAACGCGTTGCGGGACTTTTTTGAAACGGACTGCCAGGTTTTTTTCGTCTTCAACGGCACGGCGGCGAATTCCCTGGCACTGGCATCGCTCTGCCGTTCCTACCACAGCGTTGTCTGTCATGAAACGGCGCATGTGGAAACCGACGAATGCGGCGCCGGAGAATTTTTCTCCAACGGCACCAAGATACTGCTGGTCCCGGGCGAAAGCGGCAAGGTTGACCTTGACGCCGTGGTTCATACCGTCAGGCGGCGCAGCGACATCCATTATCCCAAACCCAAAGTGCTCAGCATCAGCCAGGCCACGGAGTTGGGAACGCTTTATTCTCCCGAAGAACTGGCCGCCGCCGGCGCCCGGGCCCGTGAAAACGGACTGCGCCTGCACATGGACGGCGCCCGTTTCGCCAATGCCGTCGCCGCGCTGGATGTGAATCCGAGCGAACTGAGCTGGCGTGCCGGGGTCGATGTGCTGACCTTCGGCGGGACGAAAAACGGTATGGCGGTCGGTGATGCTGTGGTGTTCTTCGACCGTCAACTGGCCGAGGAATTCGACTACCGCTGCAAGCAGGCGGGACAACTGGCGTCGAAAATGCGTTATCTGTCTGCTCCGTGGGCCGGATTGCTCGAATCGGGAGCGCTGTTGAACAACGCCGCTCATGCGAACCGCTGTGCCCGGCTCCTGGCTCAGGAACTGCTGGCCGCCCCGTCGATTCGGCTGGTTCATCCGGTGCAGGCCAATGCGGTTTTCGTTCAGATGCCCGAAGAGCTGATCGCGGCTTTGCACGCAGCGGGATGGCATTTTTACACTTTCATCGGTTCGGGTCATGCGCGCTTTATGTGTTCCTGGCAAACGCGCGAGCAGGATATCCGTGATTTCGGAGCGGAATTGCGGCGCATTGTCTCCGCACTCGGGGCGAAGCGGGATCTCCGGGCATGAGCACCTTTACCGATTTCGAATCGATTACCAAAAACATGGGGGAACTGCCGCCGTCCCCGATTGTCGCGACCAAACTGCTGGAATTGCTGCGCAAGCCGGATTTGAAAATCCAGGAACTGGCCAATGCCGTGTCTCTCGACCCGGTTATCTCCGCCCGCTTGATGCGCATGGCCAATTCCGTATTCTACCAGCAGATGAAACAGGTGCGAAGCGTCGAACGCGCGATTATCGTTGTCGGCGAAGACGTATTGAAAAATCTTGCCCTGGAGTACAGTTTGCGCAGCACCCATAAAACTTATGGCGTGATGGAGCGCCGGCTGTGGGAAAATTCCATCGGCTGCGCGGTCGCCAGCCGCATGATCGCCGACCGGCTTACGGCGGTGGACAAAAACGAAGCTTATCTGGCGGGGTTGCAACATCACATCGGGAAAGTGGTGATGATCAATCGCGACAAAGAGCTTTATAAAGAAGTCATGCGGATCGTCGAAAACGGCGAAGGGCAATTACGCGATGTCGAACGCGGACTGTTTGCCTACTCTCACGAAATGGTCGGTGCAGCGTTGCTGGATCACTGGAATTATCCCAAATCGATCGTCAACGCCACCCTGTATCACGATGAATTCGAAAAGCTGCGCAGTGAAGATCCGGAGATCTTTACCCTGTGCGCCATTCTCTGTCTGGCCGGCGATTTCTGCCGCCATTTCGGCATCGGTTTCCCTGCGCCGCTAGCGCTTGATCTGGCTTTGAGCCGCGGCGTGTTGGCTCTGGAGGCCAACCCGATTATTGTCGACGAATTGGTGGAACGGTTTCAGCCCGCTTTTGTGAAAGAACGCAATCTGTTTCTTTCCTGAGCACCCCGGGCGGCCCCTTTTGCCGACCCCGACCCGGACTCTTCATGAAGGTTTTCGATTGCCCTTCCGTTCCGGTCGCGCCCATTCATTGCCCTGCCGTGGACAGCCTTGTCCGTCCGCGGGCTGAGGTCATGCGCTTGGCGGTTGGGCGCGCTGAATTGCGGATAAGAGGTTCGGGCCAAGCATTGCAGAAAGCTTTGGAGTCATGCTGGTTTCCGCTTCGGCCCGGACCTGTCGGGACCACTGCGGCAGACTGGCGCTATAGCGATTTTCATTGAGGGCGTAATCAATGGCGAAAAAAATTTTTATCGCGGCCACGGGACAGAATTGCGGCAAGACAACCACCAGCCTGTCGCTTTTGCATCTGGCCCGGAAGAAATATCGACGCGTGGGCTTCGTCAAGCCTTTCGGCCCGAAAAGGACCCTGTACCGGGGCCGGGCGGTGGATGTCGACGCCGCTCTCATGGCCCATGTCTATGATATGGACGATCAACTTGCGTTGATGTCTCCGGTTGTCCTCGATGCTCTCACCACCCGCGAAGTTCTGGACGGTAAAGACAGCGCTCAACGCCATTTCGACCGGATCACCCGGGCCGTTGCGAGATTGGAAAAAGAGTGCGATTTTCTGATCATTGAAGGGGCCGGACACAGCGGTGTCGGCTCGGTGCTGGGATTGAACAACGCCCAACTGGCGAGGCGGCTGAAGGCGCCGGTCCTGCTGGTGAGCGGCGGTGGGGTGGGGAACGTCATCGACGCCCTGCATCTTAATCTTGCCCTGTTTCGCGAGAACGGCGCCGAAGTGCGCATGATCCTGCCCAACAAACTGATCAAAAGTAAACGCAACGCGACCCTGCACTACCTGCAACTGGCCTTTGAAGAAAGCGCCATTCACGTCCTCGGCGGGTTCAATTACTCCCCGACCCTGGCGCATCCGACGCTGATCTATATTGCCGAACTGCTGCAGCAGGACCTGTGGGGCGATGCGGAACAGGCCAGCCGCATTGTCCATCATGTCCAGCTTGGAGCGGCATCGACGCAGCGGATTGTCGACCTGTTGAAAGCCTCTTCCCTGGTCATTGTGCCGAGCAGCCGGGATGAAGTCCTGGTGATGCTGGCAACCCTTTATCATTTGCCGGAATACAAACGCAAACTGGCCGGGTTGATCATCAATGGCGTTGTCCCGCTCGCCGACATCGTGCAGCAGGTCATCGATAACGCCGGAATCCCTTACCTGCGCACGGCGGCAACCATGGCCGAGATTTATACGACCATTATGGAGGACGTGGCCAAGATCAGGGTCGACGATGAGGAAAAAATCGGCCTGATTCAATACCTGGCGGAAAAAGAACTCGATTTTGAACTGATAGATTCCCTGTTCTGACTTGACGGACCGGCCGCATTAAAATATACCGCTATATTCAACTTTCATCTCCAGCGTTGCAGAAGAGGAAAAGATGGGATTGTTCGATCGTTTTTTCGGCCGGCGGCCGACCATGGAAGGTTTACGTAAAGCTGTTGCGGACAAACGTTTTGCCGAAGCGCGCCTGCTGGCTGACGAACTGCGGCAGCAGCCTCTGTCGGCGCCTGAAGCGGCAGAGATTGAAGGTTTGCGCACCGGGGCCGGAGACGAACTGGCGCGGCTGAATTTGTCCGAGGCGCTGGGGTTCAGAAGTTGCGGCAGGGAGGATCGCGCCCAGGAACATTTTCAGCTGGCGCTGGATCAGGTCGGCAGCCCCGGGTTACGGCAAGAAATTGAAGCTGTGCGGAACCGGCAGGATGAGGCTGCGGAGACAGAGGGTATTGAAGCCGCGCCGGCAAGTGCCTGCCGTCTTGCCCCGGCAGCAGGCCGGGCGGAGGCGCAGGATGGGGAACCGACCGCGGACGAGGAGCAGCGGATGGAACTGATTCTGGCCTCTTATCCGGCTGAATTACGCGCCCGTTATCTGGAAAAGAGCGATGAATTCAGGCGCGCTTTTCTGGCTTCGCACGCGGGGAATGACGATCTTGCCCGCGAGCTTTGGATGCAGGTCGCCGAAGCGGAGCGCGACGAATTGTATCGGTTTGAACTGGGTTCCCTGCTGGCACGCTGCAAACAGCTGTCACCGGCGCGGCAATACCTGGAAGCGGCCGTGGAGGATAATCCGCGCATGGCGCACGCGGTAGAAACCCTGTTGGCCGTGCTGAAGGAGCAGGGTGATTTCGACGGTGCGCAGGAATGGTTGCAGCGGCTGGCGGAAAAGGGGCTCGACCCGGGGTTTTGTCACGCGCAACAGGCCCTGCTGGCGGCCCAGCGCCAGGACCCGGGCGCAGCTGTTGCGAACCTTCATTCGGCCTTGGCCGCCGGCTATGCGGAGCCTGCTTTCATCCTGTTTTCCGCTACGTTGTTGGAGCAGAACGGAGAGCTTGACGAGGCGGAAAAAGTCCTGCAGTCCATGCCGCGGGCCGGCTGCGGCGGCGGGGTGAATCTGCCGCTGGCGGAGTTTTGGTTGCGGCAGAAACGGGAGCTGGGAAAAGCTCTCGACGCTTTTAATCTGGCGTGTCGCCAGGACCCGCAGAATCCCCGTTGGCAACTCCGGGCGGCGCAAACCTACCTGGCCCGCGGCTGGCGTAAGGAGGGGCTGAAACTGTTGCAAAGGGTGGTTGTCGACCCGCGTCTCGAGCCGGAGTTGCAGGAGGATGCGCAGCGACTTTTAGCGGAAAGCGGAAGTTGATTATGACTGATATCACACACGTCAAAGAGTATCTCGCCGAGCAGGGAATAGAGGTTCTGGAGTTCGCTCAGGAAACGGCCACGGCCGTCACCGCAGCGGCCGCGGTCGGCTGTTCAGCCGCGGAGATCGCCAAGACGCTGCTGTTTTTTATCGGCGGCCAGCCCGTGGCTGTTGTCACCTGCGGCGATATGAAGGTTAAAAGTTCACCGCTGAAAAAGTTTTTCCAGCTCCAGGGCAAAGTCAAATTGCCCTCGGCCGAGGATGTCGAACGTTGCACCGGCTATGCCCCGGGCGGCGTTTGTCCGTTTCTGCTTCCCGCCGGCCTTCCGGTCTGTCTCGACACCTCTTTGGAGCGTTTCCCGGTCGTCTATGCGGCCGCCGGCAACAGCCATTCCGCCGTTCCCATCACGGTTGAACAACTCAAACGTTTAACCGGCGGAAGCATGGGAGCGCTGTGCACGGCAATCGAAAATTAATCTTATTTCTTTTTTATTAGTTTTCTTGAATATTTATCTCGCCTTGTTATAATACTGTTTTACTTGAGTTTGAAACCGTTCTGTTGCAAAGGCTGATCAGGGCATGTGGGACAGCGCCAAGCAGTTTGACGAACAACGGAAAAACACTTGGGGATTTGCGCAATTACTTGAGCAGATCGATATCGGAATCCTGGTTCTCGATCTCGATCTGAAAGAGATCGATTACTGCAATGCGGCTTTTTTCGAAGTCCTGCAGGATGATCGCCTGAGTCGTGATTATCAGGGCCTTTACGATCTTTTTGTGCGCAAAATCGAAGACCGGGACGATTTTTCCCCAGCCGTCCGCGTTGCCCATCAGGTCATGCATCAGGGGCGTCTTTTCGGCCATTCGGTGTATTGTTCCGGGTCGCGTTACCGGTGTGTATTTATCCGGGATATTACCGAGAAAAGCCGTCTGGAATCGATTGCCCAGGCGGTCAACAGCATGAACAATATCGGGTTTATTTTTTCCGGCATCCGCCACGAGATCGGCAATCCGCTCAATTCCCTGAAAATGGCTCTGAGCGTTTTGAAGCACAACACACAAACAGCTTCGCCGGAGATGTTGACGGAATATATCGAACGCGGCCTGGCGGATATCGGGCGGATCGAGTACCTGCTGAAATCATTAAAAACTTTCAGCCTGTATGAGAACGTGGAGCTGAAGGATCTGCCTCTGGTCGAATTCATGGAAAAATTCATTTCCCTGGTGGAGCGGGATTTTCACTCCCACGGCATCCGCATCAGGACCCGGATTCCGCTTGATCTGGCCCGGGTCAGGATCGATGAACGGGCGTTGCATCAGGCCCTGCTGAATATCTTCAGCAATGCCGCCGACGCCCTGGAGGGCCGTGACAAAGCGGCAATCAGGATCAGCGCGGAATCCCGCGGGACACTGGTGTGGCTGGTGATCGCGGATAATGGTTGCGGCATCTATCCGGAACAGTGGCGGCATCTGTTCCAGCCCTTTAACACCAGCAAGGCCGACGGCAACGGCCTGGGACTGGTGATTACCCGGAAACTGCTGACGATGATGAACAGCGATATAGAGATAACCAGTGAGGTCGGGGTCGGCACCCGGGTGACGATCCGTTTGCCGCTGGCGGAGCGCCGGGACCCGAAGCTGGTGGGCGGCCAAACGAACAGGTGAACCGGTGAAAAAAATTCTTATTGTTGACGACGAAAAATCCTTTCTGCTGTCCCTGAAAGACGGTTTGAGCCAGTACCGGGATAAGTTTCAGGTGCTGACCGCTGAAAACGGCCGTGAGGCCGTCGACGTGCTGCGATCGATCGATATCGACCTGTTGGTGACCGATCTGAAACTGCCGGAAATGAACGGTTTCGAACTGCTCGCCTGGGTCAGTCGTCATCGGCCCCAACTGCCGGTTATCGTCATGTCGGCTTTCGGCACCCCGGAGATCGAAGCCCGTCTGGCCAAAATGGACACTCTGCAATTCCTGGAAAAACCCCTCGACCTGGAAATGCTGGAAGAAGGAATTTTCAATGGCCTCAACGCCGGCGGGAAAAGCTTTATTCGCGGGATCACCCTGGCGACTTTTCTGCAATTGATGAAAGCGGAAAAGAAAAATTGCACCCTCAAGATCGTCGCGGGCGACCGGCAGGCATATCTCTACGTCCGGCGGGGCGAGTTGATCGATGCCGAGGTCGGGGACCGAAGCGGTATGGCCGCGGCACTTGAAATTGTCGGCTGGAACGACGCCGAAATAGAAATGGACGGTATCTGCCGCCGCCAGGACGATGCCATCGGGATGCCGATGGAACATCTTTTGATGGAAGCTTACAAGCGTAAAGATGAAGCGGCGGAATTGGAGAAGAGCGGGCTGAAAGATATTGCCGTGGAACTGCAAGCGGTTTCTTCCGCCCGGACCCGGGAACAGAATCGCGGTACTGAGGAAACGTCGGCGCGCCTGCAGGAAATTCTTGCGAAACTGAGCCCGGTTCAGGAGTTTGCCGTTTATGATGAGGATCACAAGCTGGTCGGTAAAAATGCGGGCCAGTCGTCGCTGGACAAGCTTGATCCGGCGGTTTTCGAACATCTCGTCGCTCCTCTGGAGGATGATTTGCATTTCGGGCCCTATAATTCAATTGTTCTCAACACGGCCGGCCGCAATCGTTATCTGCTGTTTCACAGTCGCAAAAAGCAGATTGTCGCCAGGTTGAAACCGGGAACTCAGGCCCAGCAGGTGATCAAGGAAGTCAGGCGCCATCTCAACGCATGGAATTGAGTCCCGGAGTCGGGATTATTGATATGGATTGTCATTTGGGTGGCGCAGGTAATATACAGCTGATTGTCGGAAGGGGTTGAGCGATGATGCATCTGATCGATGAACTGAAAGTGATTCCCGGGGTTGTGGGCGCCTGCATATACGGTTCTCAGGACGGTCTGCGGGCCAGCAACCTGCCGGCGATTTTCAAACCGGAACGATTGCATGTCGTCGGCAAACAGTTGACCCGGCTCTACGCGGCCGGGCGTATGAGTTTTGAGGATCTGACCGACGTCACGCTCAATTATGATGAATCGATCATCGTCGTTCGCGAACTGGAAAAACAGACTCTGATTTTTGCCGTTTGCGATCCTACGGTCAATCATAACCTGCTGAGCATGTCGTTCAATCTGTTGCAGGAAGAGTATCGGCATTGGCAATCTTCCGCTGCCGGGGAACCACCGGCAGACCCGTTGCCGGCGGCCGCGGTCGAGCCGCCGCAACCGCCGGACAATGCGCAGATGCCGATCAGCGCGGAACTGCAGGAATTACTCGAACCGCTGAAAACGGCATTGGCGAAAATCCTCGGACCGATGGCCGAATTCGTGTTCGACGAATTGATCGAAGAGTGGGCGGCCGCCGGTGCGGATAGCGCCCGCTTGGATACGCTGCTGGAGACCATCGATCGGGAAATCGGAGAGCCCGAAAAGGTGGCGGAATATCATCGGCTGATCGCGCCGACTCTTAACCGGAAATAGCGAGGTGTGCCATGGCTACAGCACGGGATTTTGTCACCCGCATTGATCGTGTCGACGGCGTTGCCGGGTGTCTGTTGATCAAAGCCGACGGGGGATTGCTCGGGCAGACGGTCGAGGACCCGGAAACCTATACCACGCTGATGCAGATCGGCGCCGGCCAGGCGCTGGAGATCATGGATAAAATCGGTTTCAGCTATTGCCGGCATTTGTGCTTCAATCGTCTGAATAACCGCCATTTTTATGTTTTTCCCATTGATGGTTACCTGCTCGGCGTTGTCCAGCGCAGCAATTGCTACGTGCCGGATATGCTTGACGAGGTGTATCGTCTGATCGGGCGGGTGTCCACCGCCCCGGTCTAAGCAAATTGAGAGGAGGTCGCGATGATCGATTTATTGCGTCAGCGCAGAAGTATTCGTAAATTCAAACCGCAGGCTGTTGAGGCGGATAAAATCGAGCGGCTCGGCGAAGCGTTGCTGCGGGCGCCGACCTCGCGCAATCTGCAACCCTGCCGGTTCGTTCTGGTGGATGACGCGGATATTTTACAGCGTCTGAGCGCGGCCAAGCCTCACGGTACTTCGTTTTTCGCCACCGCCCCGCTGGCCGTCGTCATTGCCGCGGAGCCGCATATTTCCGATGTCTGGATCGAGGATAGCGCTATTGCCGCGATCATCGTTCAACTGGCCGCAGAGGAATTGGGCCTTAAAAGCTGTTGGGCCCAGTTGCGTTTACGTTCTCACGCCGACGATCTGACGGCTTCGGAATTCGTGCGTCGCCTGGTGGGTCTGCCGGAAGGGATGGAAGTTCCGATGGTGATCGCCATCGGCTACCCGGACGAAAAGAAAGCCGGTCACGGAAATAAGCAACTGCAAACCGCAAAACTGCATCGCAACCGCTATTCTCAAGAATAAATGAAATATTTGATCGAGCGGAACCGTCCGGCCCGGCTTACGGAATCTTCCGACCTCTGACGCCGGGGCAACCGCAGAATATACGCTGATGTTCCAGACATAAAAATTGCTGGTCAAAGCGCTCGGCCAGTTTTCGACACAGGTCGATTTCGCGTTCGCTCAGAGGCTGTCCGCACATGGCGCAACAGGGTTGCTTCTGCTGCTCGTCTGTTGAGTTCATCGCCGTCCATTCATGAATGCAGGTTGCCGAAAAAACAAATTTAAAAGGAAGTCATTGTTGTCTCAAAGTTTTTTCCCGACAACTGTTGCATTTCCGGCGTGGAAATGTAACCCTCGAAGTCAGGTAAACTGTTTTTATTCTTTTCACGCAGGAGACATTATGACTGTTGTAAACGCAGGGCATACCGTAAAATTGCACTATACCGGTTCCTTTGACGATGGGGAAGTTTTCGATTCTTCACGTGAAACGGAACCGTTTGAGTTCGAGGTGGGAGCCGGACAGGTGATCCCCGGTTTCGATAACGCCGTACTCGGGATGAAAGTCGGCGAAAGCAAGCAGGTCCGTCTTGAGGAAGACGAAGCGTACGGTCCCTACAACCGGGATATGGTCTTCGACGCCAACCGCGATCAGTTCGAGGAGGGCTTGAGCCCCGAGGTCGGCCAGCAGTTCCAGACCAAGCTGGAGGATGGAACGCCGTTGCTGCTGACGGTAAAATCGGTCACGGAAGAAAAGATCGTTCTTGACGCCAATCACCCCATGGCCGGAAAGGCGCTCAATTTCGACCTTGAACTGGTGGAGATTGTGTAGGACCGTTGCCGATGAGGATAACAGCCATGGGGTTTCGCGCTCCGTGGCTTTTTTTATGGCTTGATAAGCGCAAACCAGGGTGGCTGCCGGGGCGCGAAATCACCAGGAAGAGTATTTCAACGCAACGCCGGAGAGAACGCTGAGAGCACAGAGAAACTCTAAGTCAAAATCGGTTTTTTTTGCTTCCGCTCCCGGGACAAAAGCGTTTCAATCGGTCTCAACGCTGCTGCCCTCTCTCCAATTGTGCAGGCTGATTGTTTAATCGATTTCGTGTCTTCGTTTCTTGGCCGCGAAGCTGTTCTTGCCCGGGTTGCGGAGCCGGTTTTTATGGAGAGCTGCATGCAGCAACAGCAGCGTAAAATAATCCACGTCGATATGGATGCTTTTTATGCCGCGGTTGAACAGCGGGATAACCCGCACCTGAGGGGAAAGCCGGTTGTGGTCGGCGGTCGTCCCGACAGCCGCGGAGTTGTGGCGACCTGTTCTTACGAGGCCCGGCGATTCGGTATCCATTCCGCCATGCCCTGCGCCCGCGCCTACCGGCTTTGCCCGCGAGCGATTTTCGTCGCCCCCCGGTTCGATGTCTACCGCCTGGTTTCGCAACAGATTCAGGAAATTTTCCTGGCTCATACCGACTTGGTCGAGCCCTTGTCCCTGGATGAAGCTTACCTCGATGTCACGCAGAACAAAAGAAACGTCCGCTCGGCCACCTGGGTGGCCGAGAGCATCCGTAAAGAAATCAGGCAGGCAACCGGGCTGACGGCGTCAGCCGGCGTGTCTTACAATAAATTCCTCGCCAAGATCGCGTCCGATGTCAACAAGCCCGACGGGGTGACGGTTGTGACCCCGGCACAGGCCCGGGCTTTTATCGCCGCACTGCCGATTCGCAGATTCCATGGTGTGGGCCGGGTGACGGAAAAGAAAATGCAGCGTTTGGGGATTCGGACCGGCGCCGATTTATACCTCCGGGAACTGCCGGAACTGAACCGGATCTTCGGTAAAAACGGTCAATATTACTACAATATCGCCAGAGGGATCGATCTGCGTCCGGTAGTGCCGAACCGTGTGCGTAAATCGATCGGCAAAGAAACGACCCTGAAGGAGGATATCGCCGATCTCGGCGGGATGCTGACGATATTGGCGGAACTGGCCGCAAAAGTCGCCGCCTTGCTGGAACGGAAACAGACCGGCGGCCTGACGTTGACGCTGAAAGTCAAATACGCTGATTTCAAGCTGGTGACCCGCAGCAGCAGCAGGGAAACGGCAATCGAATCGGCGGAAGAGATCTTGTCGCTGGCGGAACGTTTATTGCGGAAAACGAAGGCGGGGGAAAAGCCGGTGAGGCTTCTGGGGCTGACCGTGTCACATCTGACGACCGAGATTCCGGCTGCGGACGCCTTGCAGTTGGAACTTCCGCTCGGATAATTCAACCCGGCGGCGCGTGCGCTGTCCTGTGGACAAATTTACACTGTTTACACAACTTTACACTTCTTATATGCATATTCTGCTATATTCAAAAAAATAATTCATACAAAAGGAGTCAGGCTTTTATGAATATGCGTAAAATCACCTCTTTGACCGCTTTGACGTCATTTGTCCTGTTGCTGCTCACCAGCATTATTCTTTACATTGTCCCGGCCGGCCGAGTGGCCTATTGGGCGGGGTACCGGTTGTGGGGGCTGAGTAAAGAAGACTGGGCGGCGGTCCATATCAATCTCGGCGTGCTGTTGCTGATCGCCGTCATACTTCACGTCTACTACAACTGGGCGGCGATGATCAGTTACATGAAAAACAGGACCCGGCAGTTGCGGGTGTTTACCCCCGATTTCAATGTGGCGCTGATGCTCACCCTGGCGGTTTTCTTCGGGACGTTGGCCGGGATACCGCCGATGAGTTCGATCATCCATCTGGGGGAGGCCGTGACCGACAGGGCGAACATCAAATACGGCGAGCCGCCTTACGGTCATGCCGAGCTGTCCCCACTCAGCGATTTTGTCGACAAGGTCCAGCTTGATCTCGATCAGAGCCTGGCGACGTTGCAGGCCGCGGGCATTGTTGTCGCCTCTCCTCGGCAGACCATGCAGGAGATTGCCGAAGCCAACGGGACCCCGCCGCAGAAAATCTACGACATGATCAGACCCGCCGTCGAGACCGGCGGGCAGATGCCGGAAGAAGCTCCCGGAGGAACCGGGAAACGGACGCTGGTGCAACTTTGTGAACTGTATCAACTCGATGTGGATCGGGTGAGGGCCGGGCTGCGGGACAGTGGCGTCACCGCGGCCGCCGATCAGAGCATGAAGGACATCGCCGCCGCTCACGGGATGGATCCGCAGGGACTTTACGGTCTCATCTACCGGATAAGCCGGCAGTAGATGCTCCGTCCCTCGGCCGCTCCTGCACATGAAAATGAAAAGCCCCGATTGCTGCTCGGGGCTTTCTTGTTTTCTAAGGGTAGAGCCGGGCCAAAAATTCCGCAACGCAAGCGGGTTTGGCTTCTCCTTTTATCTCCACGGTGATCAGATATAAGATCTGGACCGCATTTTTGCTTTGTTCTGCTTCCTTGATGGTCGTCCGTGCCCTGAGGAGGGCTCCGACCCTGACCGGCGCCGGAAAACGCACCTTGTTGAGTCCGTAATTGACCCGGTATTTCATGCCCGGATAGTTGTTCTGAAAAAAATCGGGATGGTTGCTTTCCGTCAGATAAGGCAAGAGCGATAGGGTCAGATAGCCGTGGGCGACGGTTGTTCCGTAGGGGGATTCCTTTTGTGCGCGTTCCGGATCAATATGAATCCATTGCCGATCGCCGGTGACTGCCGCGAACTTGTCGATGCGTTTCTGATCGATGGCCAGCCAGGGACCGACGTGGATTTCCCGGCCGACCTGCGGGGCTATGAAACGCAGGAATTTTTCGATCGCTTCCTGTTCGCCCATCAGCTTATGCCCCTTTGAGGTATTTCATCACCTGGGCCGGATGGTCGGCGGCTTTGGCGACTTTGGGCCAGTGTTTGATCACCGTGCCGTCGACATCAATCAGGACCGTCGAGCGGATACAGCCGATGCTGACCTTGCCGTAAAGTTTTTTTTTCGCCCCAGGCCGCATAGTCCTGCATCATGGTCGTATCCGGGTCGGAAAGCAGGGTGAAGGGAAGATCGAACTTGCTGATGAACTTGTCATGTGCGGCCAGGCTGTCTTTGCTGACTCCCAACAGCTGAACGTCCATGTCCCCCAGCTCATGATACATGTCACCAAAGGCACAGGCTTCTTTGGTACACCCGGAGGTATTATCCTTGGGGTAGAAATAGATGATCAGTTTTTTTCCGGCATAGTCTTTTAATTGATGTTGTTTGCCGTCACTGCCGTTGAGTTTGAAATCCGGGGCCGCTTGCCCTTCGATGATCGCCATGGTGTTCCTCCAGTTCAGACGCTTTCGGGTGAGTGCAGCAATTGCTTCAGTTTGGCCAGTTTATGCCCTACCGCCCGCTCGACCTCCTGTTGCCCGAACATCCAGGTCAGTTGTCCAAGCATCAGAGTGACGTCGGCGAGCTCGTCAATTACCGCCTGACGGTCGTTTTTTCCGCGGCGGAAATGTTTCAGCGCAGTGATCAGTTCCGCGCATTCTTCCACCGCCTGGTCGTACTGCGCTTCTTCGCCCCATTTTTCCAATGAGGCTTTATAAATGCTGTCCATGAATCGAATTCCTTGTTCCGAACGTTGTCGATGATCGATTTATAACATAGCGGGAAGCAACAAAAAAGGCTGCCGAAAGCGGCAGCCCGAAACAGCGAATATACGGCTTCAGGCCGTATCGGGGCGTTCTTTTTGTAAAAACAGCGCCAGCTTTTCCTCAACCAGGGTGAGATGTTCCATCATCCATTTCCGGGCCCGTTCCGAGTCCCGGGCTTCGATGGCTTCAAGGATCTCACGGTGATGGTTGAGCAGCAGTTCGATGTAGCCCTCTTTACTGTAAAATTCACCCAAGGCCACCATGATGGTCGTCTGAAACAGATTCTGAATCGTGTTGAGAACATGGACCTGCAGGGTGTTGTGGGACGCCGCGGTGATGGTCAGATGGAACTGGAAATCGATCTCCGGGTCCCAGCCGCCGTTTTCCGCCTGTTCCTCCATGATGGTGTAAAGCTCCCGCAGCCGGTCCAGTTCCGGTTTCTCCGCCCGCTTGGCGGCGAGATAAGCCGACCAGGTTTCCAGGCCGATCCGCACTTCGGTCAAGGCATGCAGCATCCGCGGATCGCGGCGTTCAACCATGCTGGCGAGAGGATCGGCCATGGTCACATCGGCGAGGGAACGGACATAGGTGCCGCCGCCCTGACGCGACTCGAGAAAGCCCATGGCTTCCAGAACCATGATGGCTTCGCGCACCGAAGGGCGACTGACGCCGAGAAAAGTGGCGAGTTCGCGTTCGGAGGGGATGCGCTGTCCGGGGCCGAGATCGCCGCGCGAGATGAGTTCTTTGATCTGATCGACGATTTCTTCCGAGAGCTTTTTCGGGCGGATCGGCTTGAAAACTGTGGTCATACAATATCTCCGAATTTTTTGGTAAGACCTTTTACCATAGCTCTTGTGTTAAAACAAGATTGTAACATGAGGCGCGGGGCAACTTTGCCGGACAGGGGGAATAATTATTCATGCGCCGGGCGGCAGGGACAGGTGGGCTTTGAACCGGGGAGTTGCGCAAGAGTTCAGGGCCGGAAGGACCTATTATATGTTTCGGTCGTTGCCGGGAAAAGTCCGTGCCGGGCCGCTCACAGTTCACCGACAGGGGGGGCTGCGGCCACGGTTATGCAGCCATCACTTCAGGTTTGCTTTCGCTTTCTGGGTGCGGCGGAATTTTTGAAACCATTCCTGAAACTCCTGCTCTTCACTTTCCAGTTCGAACGCGTTGACCAAACCCCGGGCGAGGGAAACGGCGACTGCCCGGTTACGCAGGTTGAAGGAATCGCCGACCTTGTCACAGTGAAACTGTTCCTGGTCGATCCCCAGCTTGTTGTAGAGGGAATTCAACCGGCTTTGTACGCCCCGGCGGGACAGGTAGCGGCGCTGGGCGATCAGGTTGTCGGTCAGACCCAGGGAGATGTCGAGCAAAGCTTCATACTCGATATCGGACAGCGCGGTCAGACTGTGACCGGCACGGCCCTGGACTTTACGTACTTCGGGGGCGATCCAGCATTGTTCTTCCAGCAGGACGGTATGGATTGCCGCGGCAATGCGCTCGCGCGGACTGGATTTGAGAATATAGCCGTAGACCGTTTCCGGAGGAACGATTTTGACCAGCGCGCGTACGTACATCTCGTCTTTGAACTGACTCCAGAAAACGATCCTGGCTTCCGGTTGTTGTCCCCATAACTGTTTGGCGAATTCGATCCCGTTCATCTCCGGCATCTGGATATCGCTGATCACCAACGGGTTGCGACGCGTGACGCACAGCTCAAGAGCCACCTTGCCGTTAGGGGCGCGGGTGATGTTGATCTTCTCTTCCCAGCCGTTCAGCAACTGCTCCAGAAATTCGAAATCTTTCGGATTGTCTTCGGCAATAAGGATATCGAGACTGTTCATGTTGACTCCGGCTGATATTGGTCTGCCAAGGGGAGAATGAGTTCGAACCGCGTGCCGCTGGAAAATCGCGCCGCGGTCCAGCCGACTTCCGCACCGATGGCCCTGGCGCGTTCGCGGATATTGTTCAACCCGCGTCCCTGGGCATGCGTCTGTTCCGGGATGCCGCCGCCGTTGTCTTCCACCGCCAGGACCAGGGCCTGTTCCCGGACTTCGAGACTGACTTCGTAGCGGCTTGCGGAAGCGTGTTTGAGTACATTCTGGACGGCTTCAACAGCAATGCGGTAAAGATTCAGCTGTTGGGTCCGGTTAAGGTCCAACCCGGCGATTCGTGGGTCCAGATAAAAATGATATGTGGGCAGATCGACGGTGCAGCAGTTTTGTTCCAGATGAGCTTCTATGGCGGCCCCGAGGCCGAGGATGTCGAGGGTCTGCGGGTGCAGGTTGTTCATGATGTCTCGCAGATTGGCAATGGCCCGTTCAAGATCCTGTGCCAGGGTGACGATTTCGGGGGGCGGTTCTGCCCCGGCGGAGGATTCCAGGTTTTGCAGCCCGCGCAGGATGGAGGACAGGTCGGACAGGGATTGATCGTGCAGGTCCATGGCGATGCGGCGGCGTTCTTCCTCAGCGCCTTCAAGGAGTTTTTCCGTGCCGATGACCTGAATCAGACGCTTGGTCATCCGGTTGATGGATATGGCCAGTGCGTCCAGTTCGTCGCGAATGCGAACAGGGGTTTCCGGCAGTTCAAGCTTGCCGTCGGCGATACGAACCGCGCTTTGCGACAGAAGCTGAATTCGGTTGAGGATCCTGCGACTGAAATAGATCGACAGGCAAATTCCCAGAAGGATGGCGAGAACCAGCACCGCAATCGCAACCGCTGCGGTCCTTTCGACCAGTTGATTGATGTCCTGTTCATGCACCAGCCGTAATCTGTTGCGATGAATCTGGGTGATGTTGGAAAGGGTCGAGAGCTCGGTCCGGAAGCGGGCGAAAAGTTCCGCGACTTCCCCCGGCTCCAGGCTGTTGGCCGGGTTGAGTCGAAGCGCCAGCTCCTTCAGCTGCGCAATCTGGGCGGCATCTTGCATTGGGCCGAAGGGCGCGAGACGCTCGATAGCCGTTTGCAGATGCTCGTACAGGTCGGCAACCAGAGCCATATCCTCGGGCGCGGCCTTGCCGATCTGCCGGATGCTTCGCAGTAACAGGTGCAGTCTCCGGGCGGTCATGTCCGCTTCCGCCAAGGCGATGAAGGTCGTCCCGATGGCCTTGCTTTCACGCCTTTTGTTGACCAGATCCCAGTAGGTGTATTGCATGAAGATCAGCAATATCACCAGCAGAATGAGGACCGTCGCCGGAGCAAACAGGATTTGGTGTTTAACGGTGATCCGCATGGCCGGACAGTAGCACGACAAGGTCCGTTTTGCACTGTGCAAATGCGCAAAATACTTACTTCTTGCGCCGCAGGTGACGCCAGGCGTTATCCGCCATCTCGACCACCCCTTCAATGGTTTTCCTGTAGAAACGACGAATCGGTACATCGTTGATGCGCAGTCCCTCGGCATGTTTCTGCAGGAGAATTTTGTCCCCGGGATCAAGCTCCCGCAAAGGGGCCGCAGCGGTCGGGTCGACTCCGATCAGGAAACGATATCTTCTCCCTTCGTATTTTTTTGAAAACAACAGCAGGGTTCTGATCTCGGCACCGTTTTTATAATCATGCTTTGCCGTTTTTGCGATCAGTTTGACACTGCACTTATGATCTTTCCCCAGCAATGCCTCCAGGTTGATGTGACTTGGCTTGAGTTGCCCCAATTCCGGGCGGACAGATGATTTATAGGGGACGGGTTTGCGTTTATGGAAAAATTCTTCGCGTTCCAGCAGGATCACCACATTATTGTTGATCGGTCCGCCGATCGAATGGGAGACGGCGGCGTTGAACCGTCCCGCAAGCAGCATTTGATGGTTTTCCACGATCTGCACCATGCCCGTGGCACCCAGAGGATGTCCGCGCCCTTTAAGTCCGCCGGTCAGGTTTGTCGGAAAGGCTCCGGCCGGGCCGGTGACGGCGTCATCCAGCAGCGCTTCCAGCAGCCGGTCGCGCGGAACGACCCCGAGATCAACCAGATTGATCGGTCCGAAACCGTTGAACGGGTCATGCATATTGATATGAACGGTTCCTTCCAGTGCTTTGAGATTCTTCAGCCCGGCCATACCGAGAGTCTGCCCCAGGGCGATGGTGGTGGCCGGGAACCCGGTATAGGTCAGACGATCGGCGATGGTGGGGATATCGGTTCCGGACCCGACCCCGGAAATGCGGACCGCGGCGGGAGAAGAGGCCAAAAGGCAGGCGGCGATGCCGTCCGACATCGGACAGAAGTCGTAGTAATTGAGCGGGTCGTAGTAGAGATAATTCTTGCCGTTCTGCAGGTCGGAAAAATACTGTTCCACGGGGATTTCGTACTGGAGGTGCGCAGCGGGGTTCTGCGCTGCAAACCGGTGGGCGCGTTCCGTCAAGCGGGCGGAATAGTGAGTCCATTGATGCCGGTCGAGATTGAATTCGCGCATCAGGGATTGCGCCACCAGGGCTCCGCAGGCCGGCATCGTCAGGCCGTACTCCGCCTCCTCGCGGTCGATTACCCCGGCAACGATTTTCGTTGCATCGGCCGTGGAAACATCGCTCATTTTCTGAATGCCCAGTGCCAGAACCAGATCCTGCTGGCCGGAGGCAACTTCCAGGTAAGCGGCTTCAAAGGCGCTTGCACCTGATGATGAAGCGGTATCGACGAGGAGGGATTTGGCGCCGCTGATGCCCAGCCTGCCGCTGATTTTGGCGGCTACGTTGTCGATGCCGGAAAAGGCGAAAGGATTCTGCGAACCGACAACCACGCAGCCGATTTCGTTAGTTTCCGCTGTCGAGCGTTCGAGCATTGGCTGCAGCGCGTCTACGAGTTCCAGAAAACTTTTGTCGGGGCGATGCCTGCCGTTGTATTTGCCGACCGGCAGCATGAAGGAATCTTTCAGATAAACCGGGCGCGGCTGAAATGTCATAGTCGATTCTTCCCGTGAGAAATCCGGATGCGGCTGGTACCTGACAAAACATCAGTATAACAAGGCAGGAGACGTCTGGGAAAAGCGTCTTTGAAAAAGACCGCCCGGAACGATTATTGGCAGCCGTGAAAAACGGGAAAAGTGCAAAAATAAAAAAGCCCCAAAGACCTGGAGGGGGGGGAGGTCTTCGGGGCACGAAACTCATAAAGAGTTTCGTGAAGGACAATAACGAATTTTTCGACAAAAGTGAACTCAAAAAAGATTAAAAATTTTTTTAACCGCGGCGACTCCACCGGCGACAAACGCTCTTGGCAGCGTCTGAAATTCACGCTGTCTGCGGCAATGCCTGTGTTTTGTGCTGCACCGGCAGAAAGACGCTGAAACAACTCCCCTGTCCCGGAACCGAACTGACTTTGATCTGCCCGCCGTGAGCATCGACAATCCATTTAACGATAGCCAGCCCCAGGCCGGACCCGCCGTCGTTGCGGTTGCGGGTCTTATCGACGCGATAAAAACGCTCGAAAATTTTCTCCAGATCTGCGGTATCGATACCGATGCCGTTGTCGGCAACGGTTATTTCGATCATCTCCCGGTGCTCGGTCAAGCTCAATCTGACCACGCCCCGTTCCGGAGTATACCTGATGGCGTTGGTCAGCAGATTCAGAATGACTTGCCGCAAGCGCAGGCTGTCCGCCTGCAGTTCGATCGCCTGTTCCGGGATGTGCAGAGTGACGGTGATCCCCTTTGCCTCGGCGAGAAGTTGCGCCTGATGGTGCAGTTCGGTCAACAGGCCGGATAGATGCAGTCGTTCCAGCTTCAGCGGAATTTCGCCGAGGTCGCTTTTGGAAAGCAGCAGCAGGTCTTCGATGAGATAGCTCATGCGGCTGATTTCTTCCAGGTTTGATTCGAGGACCCGGCGCAACTGTTCCCGGTCCCGGTCGCTGCGAAGAGCGAGCTCGGTCTCTCCCCGCAGAATCGTCAGCGGGGTTCTGAGTTCATGGGTCACATCCGCGGCAAACTGGCGCGACCGGCGCAGGTCTTCCGCCATGCGGTTCATCAAGTCATTATACCTGTCGGCCAGTTGCCGGGCTTCCGGCGCCGCGGTTTCGTCAACTGTGAACGGCGGCGGTTGAATATGTGCGCTGGTTTGCTCCATGATACGGCCGAGATCCGCCATGACGGCGGAATTTTCCCCCCGGATTCTGCGTTGCAGCCAGGCGAAGCCGGTCAACAGTCCGATTCCGAGCGGAAAACCGAGTACGATGAACATCGTGAGCCGGCTTTGCAGTTGTGCCAGATCGGCTTTCAGGACCAGCTGGGCCGGCCCCGATGGCAGTGACAGCGGGAAAAAAAGGACTCGGTAATTCCCTTCGGCGCGCGCCTCGAAAGTTGGGTGAGGCGTGGTCCGGGGCGGTGGAGAGGCGTCCGTCAAAAGGGGTGCGAATATGTGTCTGTCCGTGGCGCACAGAATCTTGCCGGTGGTCTCGTACAGCCCCAGTTGTATGAACCGGGTCGATACGGTCCGCAGGTCTTCAAGCCGGTTGCACGGCTCCTGTTGCCGTGGATTTTCAGCCCGATCGCCGGAGTAAAGCTGCACGATATGTTCAGCCGTCAAAACGAGCTGCGTGTCAACCTGCGTTAAGAGCTGTTGCCGGTATGAAGTGAACCAAAAAAAACCGCCTCCCCCCAAAATCAATGCCAATAGCAGCATATTCCAGCGGGGAAGGCGGGCTTTCAGTTTAGCATGACGGGTCAATTAATCGGACTCCTTAAGGACGTAACCAACCCCGCGCACCGTGTGGATAAGTTTTTTGTCGAAATCGCGATCGATTTTTTTACGCAGATAGTTCACGTAAACATCAATAATATTGGTGAAAGAGTCAAAAGTATAATCCCAGACATGCTCGGCTATCATTGTGCGGGTCAGGACCTGATTCGGATTGCGCATAAAGTATTCCAGCAGCGCATATTCTTTTGCGGTCAGATCGATTTCCTTGTTGTCGCGCCAGACGTTATGCCCGACCGGGTCCAGTCTCAAATCGGCGAAATAAAGTTCGGCGCCACGGTCCTGGGAGCCGCGCCGGATCAACGCCCTGACCCGGGCAACGAGTTCGGCGAAGGCAAAGGGTTTGGTCAGGTAATCGTCACTGCCGATATCGAGGCCGGAAACAATGTCCTCAACCGTGTCCTTGGCCGTCAGGCAGAGTATCGGGCTGACGATGTTTTTTTCACGCAGTTCCTTGATTGCACTCAAGCCGTCCTTTTTGGGCAGCATGACGTCCATGAGGATCAGGTCGTAGTTGGTGCTTTCCGCCTTTTGGACGCCTTCTTCGCCGTCGTAGGCCACATCGACGCTGAATTCCTCTTCTTCCAAACCCCGTTTAATGAAGCTGGCGACTTTCTTTTCATCTTCAACAACCAGGATGTGCATTAAGTTACTCCTTTGTCTTTACCGGCAGAACCCGCTTGATGTCCGGCAATAAAAAATTAATATAACTCGTCTTATACTTTTAATTTGAAAATTCGTAACTTATTATTTTAAAAAATAAAATATGGATTTTAAGAATTCTATTCCTAGTATTCCCTCATGAGAATTAAAGTTCACTTTAGCAGAGACGCATGAGTGGTGCAACAATAAATATAATTTTTCTTTAATTATTTTTTTTGCACAGTCCTTTCCCCTGGTGTATTCATTAATTTTCAATAGCGGGAGGACTTCGTTGATTTTTAAGGTAAAAAATGGGTTTCGACGATTATTTGTTGCCTTTAAGCGCTAGATTCTGTTAATTAGTATTTATGAAAAATGAGTGGTTTGTTATTGAGGTGGAGGTTGTCGGGCGGCAGGTTGAACTGGTCAGTGCCATTCTGGGCGAATGCGGCAGCCAGGGGACACTGATCGAAGAGCGCCGACTTGACACGTTCCAGATCCCCGATGACGATTTGGATCCAGCGGCAATGTATACGCTGAAAGCCTACTTTACGGGCGGCAGCGACGCCGCCGGAATAATTTCGGAATTGAAAAAGGTTTTTTCCACCATTCCGGCATTGGTTGAGCACAAATTAACCATCCGTTCCGGTGGTTCTGTTGCCGATGAGGACTGGGCTGAAAACTGGAAACAGAACTTTTCCAGCCTGCAGATTGGACAGAGTCTGGTTGTCTGCCCGAGTTGGGAAACACGGAAATTCTCCGGTCGTGCTGTGGTTGAAATCGATCCGGGTATGGCTTTCGGTACCGGCAGTCACGGAACGACCAGGTTGTGCCTGGAGTTTATTGCCGAGCTTATGCAGGGGCAAAACCCTCCTCTCGATATGCTTGACGTCGGTACCGGGTCGGGAATTCTGGCGCTGGGAGCGGCGGCCCTGGGGTGCCCGAAAATTGTCGCGAACGATCTTGACGCCGGAGCCTGCAGCGTTGCTCGGGAGAATATCCGGAAAAACGAATATACCGACCGGATCAAAGTAAGCGACAGGCCTCTGGAACAACTGCCCGGTCACTATGAACTGGTCGTGGCGAATATTCTGGCGGAGGAAAATGTGCGCTTGAAGAATGAATTCATCGCTCATCTTTCCGTTCCGGGCTGGCTGCTGCTATCCGGGATTCTAAGGGAGAAGGAAGGCTTTGTCGGTCGCGAATTCTCCTTGCCGTGCCTGCGACATGTCGCGACCCGCTATGCCGACGACTGGGTCGCTATGCTTTACCGGCGACAGGAATAATGCGCAGTTTTTATTTGCCCGGAGGCGGTTATGCCGTTGGCGCGCTGCTTGTCCTGCCGGCGGAATTGCGCGATCATATCGAACGTGTCTTGCGGCTTCAGCCCGGGACGGAAATTCGTCTGTTTGACGGCTCCGGTCTGGTTGCCGTGGGAACGTTGAGCGCCGACGGCGAGGTTGCGGTCCGTGATCTGACTAGGGAAGCGGCGCCCCGTTGCCGGCTCTGTTTGATTCAGGGGGTTCCGAAAGGGGATAAATTAGAGCTTATTCTGCAAAAGGGAACCGAACTGGGGGTGAACGACTTCGTCATTGCGCAAATGGAACGCAGCGTCGCCAAGCTGAAAAACGAACGGCGCGGAAAGCGCCGGGAGCGCTGGCATAAAATTATCCGGGAGGCGGCAAGACAGGCGCAGCAATATCATCTGCCCCGGTTGACAATTGAAGATTCCCTGGCGCAGGCTTTGACTGCGGGTGGCGCGGAGGAAAAATTTCTGCTGTGGGAAGAGAGTTCGGTGGCGCTGAAAACGGTGCTGCCGAAAACGCCGCCACAGAGTATCAGCGTGGTTGTCGGCCCCGAGGGCGGCTTGAGCCGGGGCGAGGCGGAAGCGGCGATGGCGCAGGGATTTAAACCGGTAAGTCTGGGGCCGCGCATCCTGCGCACGGAGACGGCCGGACTTGCGATCATGTCGATTTTACAATATCTTTATGGTGATTTGGCCGGTGGCCGAAAACAGTGAACATCAATGTTCAAGTGAAAGGATGAATCATGAGATGTCCTAAGTGTGGCTACACGAGTTTTGACCATCTCGAGACCTGTAAAAAATGCGGTAAGGATTTGGTTGAATTTAAACAACGTTACGGCATCAGAAGCGTCCTGTTCCCGGGACAAATGAACCCGGAAGCGGCTGTTGCCGAGGCGGCGTACGACAGCGAGACCGCCGACGCAGCGGTTGCGGCGGCAACCGGAGCCGCCGCGATTGCAGCGGCCGAGGCCCCGGCCGAACAGTCCCCGGTCGCTGCCGGAGACAGTGACGATTTCGGTTTCGATTTCATGGGGGACAGCGCCGAGGACGATGATCTTTCCTTTGACGAACTGTTCGAAGAAGCTCCCGAGGACGAAGACGTCGAAGAAACGATCGAGGGGCCCAGGGAGCAGCCGCAAACCGGCGCAGCGGAGGAGGGCGAAGAAGACGATTTTTCCTTCGAACTGCCGGAGGAGGATCCCGACCTGGACGATGATTTCGGTTTCGATCCGGTCGCGGATGAAGAGGCGGCAGCGGAGGACGGCTTTTCTTTCGCCGACGATGAGCCGGATGCGGCGGATGAAACAGCGGATGAGGGGCACGAGGAGGACCCCAAAAGCCCTTTTGATTTGCCGGAGTCTTCTCAGTCTGAGGGGGCTCCGGAGCATGACGATCAACAATCCCGGACAGACCTGTCCCGGGGTGAGACTGCCCAACTTTTTCCGGCGGTGAATACGGCGGAGCAGAGTGAGCCGGAAGTTGCCGCTGGTCCCATAATTCCGGAGGGGGAACATGATGGTGCGGATGAACACGGTGAAAGCGCCGTATTTATTGCTGCCGCGCCAGTCCCGGCCGACGAGCCGCCGCCGGCACCGGCGGATGAAGCTGTCGAAGCCCGGATCAATCAGCCCGTTACGGTTGATGAGGCGATCGTCGGTGCCGCTCCGGTCGCGGCCGGCAACGCTTCACTGGCGAAGCGTTGCGGCGCCTTTGTCATTGACACCGTTCTGCTGTGCCTGGTCGGCGGCAGTTTCATTGTCGCCGCCGAGGCGGCCATGGCAACGGGAAGCGGACGCCTGCTTCCTTCCGTGGAAACCCTGATCGATCTGTCCGTGCCCTATTTTCTCGTCCTTTTCTCCCTTGCTTTCGGGTATTTCACCCTGTTTCATTTTCTGGCCGGACAGACGCCGGGGAAAATGCTTGCCGGGTTGCGGGTCGAGACCACGGACGGGGAGGCGTTGGTTTTCGGGCACGCGTTTTTGCGTAGCGTCGGCGGTTTGCTGCAACTCCTGCCGGCCGGTTTGGGCTGCCTGACAATTCCGCTGAACAGCGAGCGGCGCGGCTGGAATGATCGGCTGGCGGGAACCTGCGTCGTTGATTTGAAAACCGTTTCCCGGCGCAGCTGAACGCCGGGCCGAGCGGTTTCGCTGCCTTTCTTCTATTTATCCCATACGCAATTTTATAAAACTTTCCCGGTCGGGACACCGCAGGAATTCGTTGTGTCCGCATTCCCACGCGATTGTCGATGTCGGGTTTGGACCGTAATCGTGGCCGGGATAGACGACGGTTTCTGAAGGCAGTTTTTTGAGCCTTTGCAGACTGTCGTAGAGCTGATTGACATCACTCCCGGGAAGGTCGGCCCGGCCGCAGCGACCGACGAAAAGAGTATCGCCGGTGATGATCGCATGTGCGGTCCTGAAGGTCACTGATCCCGGAGTGTGTCCGGGAGTGTGGAGCACCAGCAGTTCGTGCTCTCCGAGCTGGAGGCGACTTCCTTCCTCGAGAGCGATATCCGCTTTACTCATGTCTGCGGGATGCGCCGCCAGCAGTGCCGCAGTATGTTCCAGAATATAAGGGTTGCCGGTGATATGATCCGCGTGGCCGTGGGTGTTGAGCAGCAGCCGGATGCTGAGACCGAGTTCGGCCGCTTTGTCGACCAGCAGTTGCGGTTGCATGGATGGATCCACCGCCGCGGCCTGGCCGGTTTCGGGGCAGTAGAGCAGATAGGAGAAATTAGCCATGTCGCTGGCCGGGAATTGGATAATTGTCAGATCTGCCATGGTTCGACGGGGCTCTCTTTAGCGATGAGGCGGATCTCAAGGTCGATGATTTTAAAGCGGTCGCCGGTTGAGCGGACCAGCCATTCGTCCCCCTCTTCGGGAGGGAGAGGAAACTCGCGGTTGCCCAGGTAGATATCTTCATTGTCAATCATGGCCCACCAGTCGAGGGCGCCGGTTTGCCAGATTTTCGTTTTCAGGTTAAAGGCCATAATCCCTCCATGAACGGGTTAGCTATTGAGTGCCGGGCGATTGCTGACTATAGTATCAGAGTCCCAGTCACCGCAACAACTGCCGGAGGGTAGAAAAGATGAAATTCACGAAAATGCACGGCGCCGGGAACGATTACGTTTATATCAAACGGTTTCGAGGAAGAAGTCGCCGATCCGGCGGCTCTGGCGCGAATCGTTAGCGACCGTCATTTCGGTGTCGGGTCGGACGGTTTGATCCTGATCCTCCCTGCGGATGATGCCGATGTGCGGATGCGCATGTTCAACGCCCGACGGCAGCGAAGCCGAAATGTGCGGCAACGGAATCCGCTGTGTGGCGAAATATGCCTACGATCATGGTCTGGTCGACAGACTGGACATTTCGGTTGCGACCGGCAGCGGGGTGTTGCCGCTGCAAATGTTCACCAAGTCTTCCGGCCGGGTCGATCGTGTCCGGGTCAACATGGGCGCGCCCGGGATCACGCGTGGCGCCTTGCCGATGACCGGCGGCGCGCAAGAGCAGGCCGTCAATGTTCCCCTGGAAATCGGGGGCCGCCGCTTTGAGATGACCTGTGTGTCGATGGGCAACCCGCATGCGGTGATTTTCGTTGCCGATGTGGACAACTTCCCGGTGGCTGCGATCGGCTCCGAGATTGAACATCACCGTTGGTTTCCAAACCGCGTCAATGTCGAATTCGTGCAGCTCGTCAGTCCGACTGAAGTTGTTCAGCGAACCTGGGAGCGCGGTGCCGGAGAGACCCTCGCCTGCGGAACCGGAGCGTCCGCAGTGACCGTCGCCGGGGTTTTATCCGGGCGCACGCAACGCAAGATCCTGAATCACCTGCGCGGCGGCGATCTGGAGCTGGAATGGCTGGAAGACGGTCCGGTGATGATGACCGGTCCCGCGGTCGAGGTCTTCAGCGGTGAATTCAGCCCCGAGCTGCTGCCGTGAATGGCGGGGCGAATCTCAAGCGCCGGTCATTTACGGATTCAGGCCCGATGACGCGGAAAGCGAACAAATGAAAGCAGTTCTTTTCGATCTGGACAATACCCTCTACCCGCCGGAACGCGATCTGTTCTCCTTGATCGATGTCCGCATCAACCGTTATATGGAGGAGATAGCCGCAATTGATCCGCGGGAAGTCGACGGGCTCAGACGGCGCTACTGGCGGGACTACGGCACGACCCTGGCGGGCTTGATTCGCCACCATGCGGTTGATCCCGAGGCTTATCTCGATTATGTCCATGCCATCGACGTGACGAGCCGTCTGAGCCGTGATCCGGACCTGCAGCAGTCACTTAAAAATCTGCAACTGCCCAGTTACGTGTTTACCAACGGTTCGCGCGGTCATGTCGAGCGGGTCATCGCCGCTTTGGGACTGGAGGGCCTGTTCGCCGATGTTTTCGACATTCGTATCGCCGATTACCTGCCCAAGCCGCACCCTGAGCCTTATCTGCGGGTGCTGAAAAAACTGGGCTCGGCCGGAGAGCAGTGCGTCATGGTCGAGGATCAGCATCAGAACCTCGAAACCGCCAAACTTCTGGGCATGCAAACCGTTCTGGTCGGCCCGCCGCCTCCCGCAGGCGAACAGCCGGACTATGTCGATGCCTATGTTGCCGGGCCGACGGCTGCTGCCGACCTGGTCAGGGCCTGGTTAAACGGCGCATGACGGTCATGACGCCAGGTGCCGCAACCCCGCTCGGAGTTCACGTTTCCATCGCCGGGGGGGTGGACAAGGCGATCGCCCGCGCGGCACACCTCGGGTGCACGGCAATGCAGATTTTTACCGCCAACGCCAGCCGCTGGCAGGCGAAAGAACTGCCCGGGGAAAGCGTGGAAAAATACCGGGCGGCCCGGGCCGAAAGCCCGATCGAATATGTCGCGGCGCATGACAGTTACCTGATCAACTTCGCCAGCCCCGACCCCCTTTTACGACAAAAATCAATTGCGGCATTCTGCGCTGAAATGGAGCGCTGCCGGCGCCTGGGGATCACCGACCTGGTCATGCATCCGGGCGCGCATATGGGCCGTGGGGTCGATGCGGGTCTGGCGACCGTAGCCGAGAGCCTGCGGACGGTATTGACTCAAGCCCCGCCGGCGGTTCGCATCCTCATTGAAAATACGGCCGGACAGGGAACGAGCCTGGGCGCCGCATTTGAGGAACTGGCGGAACTCATCCGCCTGGTTCCGGAGGGCCGTTTCGGCATCTGTTTCGATACCTGCCATGCTTTTGCTGCCGGATACGATATCAGCAGCTATAATGGTTATATGCAGGTGATGGAGACCTTCGACCGCCTGGTCGGCACGGAACGGATCGCCCTGTTTCATTTGAATGACAGTAAAAAAGCGCTTGGTTCGCGGGTTGACCGGCATGACCATGTCGGTAGAGGGCATATCGGTGTCGCCGGGTTCCGGGCCTTGATGCGGGACCGGCGCTTTCTGTGCGTGCCGAAAATTATCGAAACCCCGGGCGGTCGGGATGGGCGTGATCATCTCGATACCCTGGCGTTGCTGCGTACTCTGGAAAAACCGGAAGAAAGTGGAGGACTGAGATGCGGGCCGTGATTCAAAGAGTCGGTCGTGCCGGGGTGGATGTCGCGGGGCAGCGAATCGCCGATATCGGGACCGGACTGCTGGTTCTGCTCGGCGTTGAAAACGATGATGATGAGAAAGACGCCGAGTATCTGGCGGAAAAGACCGCGGGATTGAGAATTTTTGAAGATACGGCCGGGAAAATGAATCTTTCCGTGGGTGATTGCAGCGGCGAAATACTGGTCGTTTCGCAGTTTACCCTGCTCGCCGATTGTCGCAAGGGCCGGCGGCCGAGTTTTTCCGCCGCGGCCCGGCCGGAAACGGCGGAGCCTCTGTGCGCTTGTTTCGTTTCGCACTTACGGCGGCTGGGAATTACAGTCCGGACGGGAAGGTTTCAGGCGGAGATGGCGGTCGACCTGATCAATGACGGACCGGTGACGATTCTGCTCGACAGTCGGCGTAATTTTTAAGGAGGATGTGATGCGGACGGGAACATGGTTGCTGCTGATTCTCATGTTATGTGTCGCTTCCGGCCGGGCCACGACTTATTCCTGCCGTGATCGCGAGGGCCGCTTGCACGTAACGGACAATCTGCAGTCGTTGCCGGAGGAATGCCGGGGCACAGCCGGGATTGTCGGGGAGGAGACTCCGGATAACCTGAATTTTGTCCCCGAACAACCACCATCATCGACGACGGATGCCGAGTTCCGGCACCAGGTTCAGGAGGTCGAACAGACCCTGCGGCAAAAAACAGAGAAGGTCGAGAAGTACCGGCGCCATGCTGAAAAAATGGTAGCGGATTACCGTCAGGCTAAACACGACAAACGCCAGGCGATACGGAGTTGGAGTTATCGTTCGCGCGATATCATCCGCCAGGCGGATGAGCGAATGGCGCAAATCCGTCGGGACAAGCAGCAGTTACTGCAGGAAATGAGCGGGCAGCGGCTGGATAGAGACAAAGAAAAGGAAATTCGCGGGCTGTTGCAGCAAATAACGGAACAATAAACGCCAAAGGCCCCTTTGCAGGAGCCTTTGGCAGTGCAACTAATTGTGCAAAAAAGTTTATAGCCCTTTTTGCAGCAGCGCTTCGACCTGATTTTTCGGTACCGCGCCGACCAGCTGATCAACGATCTGGCCGTCTTTGAACAGAATCATTGTCGGGATGCCGCGGACGCCATACTGTCCCGGTGTTGCCGGATTTTCATCGACATTGACTTTCCCGATTTTCACTTTTCCGTCATATTCATCCGCCAGTTGATCAAGGACCGGAGCAATGGCCTTGCAGGGGGCGCACCAAGTGGCCCAGAAGTCAACCAGGACCGGAGTGTCGGATTTAAGAACATCAGCTTCAAACTGAGCATCGGTAAATTCAAGAACTTTTTCACTTGCCATCGATTTCTCCTTTATTATGATTCATGACTGAGATCATGCAAAATATGCGGAATCAAATATATAGAAAATTCTAGAAAAATCAAGATGTATTCAACTTTTTCAGTCATGCTTGACAGTATCGGTTTCGCCTCATATGATGCCGGTCAATTGAACCTGTGTCGTTAGCCTGGGTTGCTTATGAAACCTTCTAGTGCCGATTGTACACCCTCCCGTGACCTGTTTGTCCCGGGCGTTGTAACGGATCGCCGAGTCCGCCCATACCGCGCGCCGCTGTCCCGGATTCGATTTGACGCGAATATGCCGGTTTCATCGTGGCGTTCATTGCCCGCCGGGGCCGTTGGGGGGAGGCGCCGATGAACGACCAGATTATGACCACCTGTCAGCAAACCGTCCAGTTGCTGGAGGGTTTCTGTCGCGATCAGGAAAACGAGTTGACCGCTTTGGCCAAACGTCTGGCCTCGGTCTTTACCGAGGGCGGTCAACTGTTGGTGGCGGCAAGCGGGTGTCTGCAGCCGGCCGCTCAGTTGTTGGCCGGTCAATTCGTGTTTCGCCTGGGTTTCGAACGTCCGGTCCTGCCGGCGGTCGCGCTTGGGACCGATATGGTGATCGCCGGCAGGATGTACAGCGACAAACGCGGCGACCAGCTTTATGTGCGGCATTACCGGGCGATCAACAGCAGCAAGCATCTGCTGTTGCTGATCAGCGACGGCAGCGGCAGTGCCGGGTTGCAGGCCCTCCGGGATGAGGTTGTGGAGAATGAACAGGATGTTGCCCTGCTCTCCTATAACTGCAGCGAAGATGAGTTGATGACCAGCGATGTGGAATTTTGTCTGAGTCTGGCAAGCCGGAGTCTGGCGCGGCAACTCGAGTTGACCCAGTTCGCCGGTCATCTGCTGTGTGAACTGGTGGAAACGGAACTTTTCGGATAGTTGTTTTACCGCTGATTGAACAGCAATTTTCACCCGCTCTTCATAGCCGCCGACTCCGTTTCCGGCCGGCACTGTCGAAAGGAAGAACATGGGATCGTTGCCTTTTTTGTTCAGTGCAACAGTGATCAGTTATTTTGCCGCCAGCGCCCTCTATCTTACCGGCATGATGACCAAACGACCTGCTCCGGGCCGCTTCGGACGCTGGGTATTGTTGGTCGGAATTCTGTTACATGCCTCATGTTTTGCCGTACGCCATTCCTCTGCCGGGGGCACGCCGGTGACCAGCCTGCACGAGTCGCTGGCTTTTTTCGCCTGGTGCGTGGTGCTGCTCTTTCTGCTGCTTGATCTGCGTTTCCGCTTGTCGGTGATGGGGGCTTTTGCCGCTCCTTTAGCCCTTTTGTTAATGATCGGTAGTGCGCTCAGCCCGGATGTGGTTGTACAATTGAATCCGCTGCTGAAAAGCTGGCTGTTCCCGGTTCATATTACTTTTGCTTTTCTCGGCAATGCCGCTTTTGCACTTTCCTTCGGCGCCGGGGTGATGTATCTGCTTCAGAACCGCATGCTGAAGAGTAAACGCTTTACCGGTATTTATCAGTTGCTGCCTTCGCTGGACACTCTGGACAAAGTTAATTACACCTGCCTGAGCGTCGGTTTTCCGCTGATGACTTTGGGTATCATCAGCGGCGCTTTCTGGGCGCACACGGCCTGGGGAAGTTACTGGAGCTGGGACCCCAAGGAAACCTGGGCGTTGATCACCTGGCTGCTTTACGCGGCTCTGCTGCACGGTCGTTTGACCAGCGGCTGGCGGGGCCGTAAAGCGGCGTTGTTCTCCATAATCGCGTTCATGTTTCTGTTGTTCACTTTTCTTGGGGTCAATCTACTGTTTGGCGGTTATCATACCTTCGAGTCGTTTTCGGCTCTTTAACGACTGTCTGGCTGGTCGATGAATATCATTGTTGTGGGGCTGAGTCATAAGACGGCCCCGGTAGAAATTCGAGAAAAGGTTGCTTTCCCGCCCACGGCGATGGAGGCCCCTTTACAGCGGATGCTGGCATTGCCGGCCGTTATGGAAGGGTTGATCCTGTCGACCTGCAACCGGGTTGAACTTTACGCCGTCAGCCGGCAGCCGGAAGCGGCGGTTCATGAATTAAAAGGGTTTCTGGCCGACTATCATGACTTGCCCCCCGGCGACTTGAACGCGCACCTTTACAGCCTCTCCGGAACCGAGGCCATCCTTCATGTCCTGCGGGTCGCGGCAAGTCTCGACTCGATGGTCATCGGCGAGCCCCAGATCCTGGGGCAGATCAAGACCGCGTATGGGTATGCCAGCGAATTCCATGCGACCGGCGCCATTCTCAACCGTTTTTTGCACAAGGCCTTTTCCGTGGCCAAGCGGATCCGCACTGAAACGGCAATCGCCAGCAACGCGGTTTCGGTGTCTTTTGCCGCCGTGGAACTGGCGCGGAAGATTTTCGATACGCTGGAGAATAAAACCGTCATGCTCATCGGCGCCGGCGAGATGTGTGAACTGGCGGCGAAGCATTTCGTCAACCAGGGGGTGTCCAAGGTTCTGGTCACCAACAGGACCTACAGCCGGGCGGAAAAGCTGGCGGCGGAATTCAACGGTACTCCGGTCAATTTTGCCAACTTTCAGGAGCAGCTGCACCGGGTCGATATTCTACTCTCTTCGACCGGTGCCCCGGACTACGTTCTGGGGGTGAAAAAACTCAAGGAAATCTGCAAAACCCGGCGCTACCGCCCGATGTTTCTGATCGATATCGCGGTCCCGCGGGATATCGATCCGGCCGCGAACAGGTTGGACTGTATCTATCTTTACGATGTCGACGACCTGCAGGGCGTGGTCCAGGCGAACCTGAAAGAACGGCAGAAAGAGGCGGAAAAGGCCGAGCTGATTATTCGCGAGGAAGTGATTCAATTCGAGAACTGGCTCAGCACCCTGGAAGTCAAGCCGACGATTGTCGCTTTGCGGCGGCAGATGGAACAGGTGCGGCAGGCGGAAATGGAAAAAACCCTCGCCCACCTCAGTGATTTGAACGAAAAAGAACGGCGGGCGATTGAGGCGATGAGTGCGGCGATCGTCAATAAGATTTTGCATCAACCGACGCAAATGCTGAGACAGGCCAGTCAGGGCGGCGATGGCAGTGTCTATTTGGATGCGGTGCGGACCCTCTTCGATCTGCCCGCCCCGAGTGAAACGCAAACCGACTCCGACAAAGCGGATAAAGAAGAATAAAAGGAGCTGTTATGTCCAGACGTATTCTGAGGATTGGAACCCGTGCCAGCGCTTTGGCTCTGTGGCAGGCCAATTGGGTGAAAGAACAACTCGAACAGCGCTATGACGACCTGGACGTCAGGTTGATAAAGATCAAAACCCAGGGTGATAAGATCCTCGACGTCCCTTTGGCCATGGTCGGGGGCAAAGGGCTGTTCGTCAAGGAAATCCAGGAAGCCATGTTGCGCGGCGAGGTCGATATCGCGGTCCATTCCATGAAAGACGTACCGACGTTTTTCCCTGACGGCACCGCACTGCGTTGTATCACCGAGCGTGAAGATCCGCGGGATATCCTGGTCCTGAAAGAGGATTATGAGACCTTTTCCGACATTCGCGTCAACGGGCGGATCGGCACATCGTCGCTGCGGCGCAAGGCGCAGTTGCTCAATCTCAGGCCCGATCTGCAAATGATCGATATCCGCGGCAATGTGGAAACCCGGCTGCGCAAGCTCAAAGAAGACGATCTCGATGCCGTGGTTCTGGCGGCGGCCGGGATGCACCGTCTCGGCTTTTCCGCGCAGATCAGCGCATATCTTGATCCGCAGGTTTGCCTGCCGGCCATCGGGCAGGGTGCTTTGGGACTGGAAAGCCGGATTGACGATGACCGGACCAACAGCCTCATCGACTTTTTCAACCACCCGCCGACAGCTTCTGCGGTCAAAGCCGAACGGGCCGTACTGGCGACTCTCGAAGGCGGTTGCCAGGTGCCGATCGCCGCCTACGGGACGGTGTCCGGCGACCGGCTGGAACTGACGGCGCTGGTGTCCGATGTCGAGGGGAAAAGACTGCTGAAGAAAACCGCCGCTTGCCGTGTCGATCAGGCCGAGGCGACGGGCGTGGCCGTGGCGAAGGAACTGCTTGCCGAGGGAGCGGGGGAGATCCTCAACGAAGTTTACGGTTGCGAAACGTTCAGGGAATAAACCGTTTCAACTCGGAAGGCCGGGCGGGAATCCTCTTTGGGGAACAGGGAAAAGGCAACGCAGTGACGTCATCGCAGTTTCCATTATCAGGAAAACGGTTCCTGGTGACCAGGGCCAGGTCCCAGGCGCAGGATTTTGTTGCGTTGCTGGAAGCGCGGGGCGCGCAGGCCGTTTGTGTGCCGACGATCGAAATCGTTCCGCCCCAGACCTGGAAACCCCTCGATCTGGCCATGCGGGACCTCGACGAGTTCGATATCCTGATTCTGACCTCGATCAACGGCGTTGAAGCTTTTTTTGCACGATTGCTGGAGAACGACCAGTATTACGGTCTTCTGACCGCCATTCAGGTGGTGGCCGTCGGCCCCAAAACCGCAGCGGCACTGAAAGCAAACCATGTCCGGCCGGATCTGATTCCGGCGGATCACCGGGCCGAAGGAGTCGTGGAACTGTTGTTGGAACGCGGGGTTGCAGGCAAACGCATTCTCTATCCGCGCGCCGAACTGGCACGGCCCTATATCATCGAGAAACTCACTGCGGCCGGAGCCGAAGTGGTCGCTCCGGTGGCTTACCGAACGCTGCTGCCGGAAGGCAATGCCGACAGAATCCGTGGGCTGCTGGCGGCCGGGGATGTGGATGCCGTCTGTTTCAGCTCATCGTCGACTTTTGAAAATCTGTTGACCATGCTGGGGGAAAGCCTGCGCAACCTTCAGGGCGAAACCCGGTTTTTTTCGATCGGCCCGCAAACCTCAAAAACGATCCGCAGGCATGGTTTTCAGGTCGACCTCGAGCCGCGGGAATGGACTCTGGACGCACTGGTTGAGGCGATGGTCGAATATTATTCGGAAGCAAATTCGTAAGGGGCGCTGTTTGCCGTGCCCCAGGGCGGAGCAAGCGCCGCCCCTGCAAACATGACAGGAGAACGACATGTATTTTCCCAGTTATCGTCCCCGCCGCTTGCGGCGTAACGCCAATATCCGCCGCATGGTGCGGGAAACCCATCTGCGGGTCGATGATCTGATCTACCCGATGTTCAGCGCTTTCGGGGAGAATATCAAGAAGGAAATCGGCTCCATGCCGGGTATTTATCAACAATCGATCGAACATATCGTCGCCGAAGCGAAAGAAGTTTACGCCCTGGGGATTCCGGCGGTTATCCTGTTCGGGATCCCGGAGGAAAAAGATGCCGTCGGCAGCGATGCCTATTGCCCGACCGGTATCATCCAAAACACCATCCGGGCGATCAAGAAGGAACTGCCTGAATTGATCGTCATTACCGACGTTTGCATGTGCGAGTATACCGATCACGGACACTGCGGGATCATCAAAGACGGCGATGTCGATAATGATGCGACCCTGGATCTGCTGGCCAGAGAGGCGCTTTCCCATGCGCAGGCCGGGGCCGACATGGTGGCCCCTTCGGATATGATGGACGGTCGGGTGGCGGCAATCCGCGATCTCCTCGACGAGAACGGTTTTAACCATATTCCGGTGATGAGCTACGCGGTCAAGTACGCCAGCGCCTATTACGGCCCGTTCCGCGAGGCGGCCGAGAGCACCCCTGAATTCGGCGATCGGCGCAGCTATCAGATGGACCCGGCCAACCGCCTGGAAGCGCTGCGCGAAGCCAATCAGGACGTTGCCGAATCAGCCGATTTTCTGATGGTCAAACCGGCGCTGGCATACCTGGACGTGTTGCGCGACCTGAGAGACAGTTTCGAACTGCCGCTGGTGGCCTACAATGTCTCCGGCGAGTACAGCATGGTCAAGGCCGCCGCGGAAAGAGACTGGATCGACGGTGAGCGGGTAATGATGGAAACCCTGCTGGGAATGAAACGCGCCGGAGCGGACCTGATCATCACCTACCATGCCAAGGAAGCGGCGAGGCTGCTGCGGCGCTGAAAACGGCAGGTATTTTTCCGACTCGAACAAGAGGGGCTGTCGCTTGGCGACGGCCCTTCTTTTTATCATTTGGATTTCGTTTATTATGAGCGAATATTATGTCGATCATCTACCTAACGGCGTTCGTCTGGTCACCGTCCCCATGCCCCACCTGCATGCCGTCGAACTGGTCTGCTATCTGGCGGTGGGCGGACGCTGTGAACGGGCTGAGCAATCGGGGATCTCTCATTTCCTTGAACATATGATTTTTCGCGGCACGGAGGATTATGCCGACAGCACCGCCCTGGAGCGCGCATTCGAAGCGCTGGGCGGCTCCGTCAATGCTTCAACCGATGCGGAAACAACCTGTTTTCATTCGCGTTTCCATCCCGACCACGTCGCCGCGGGCGTGGCTTTGTTCGCCTCGATGCTGCAACGGCCCAGATTCGCCGACATGGAGATCGAACGCCGCATCATTCTCGAGGAGGCGCGGGAGGACTATAACGAGCAGGGCGAACAGGTCAATCCGGATAATCTGATGGTGCAACTGTTGTGGCCGGAGCATCCGCTGGGCAGACCGTTGACCGGGACTCCGGAGACGTTGGAGGCGATCACTCCCGCCACGTTAACGGGTTACTACCGGCAGTGGTACCAGCCCGGGAATCTGGTGGTTTGCGCTTGCGGCCCGGTAGATCGGTCTGATGTCGTCCAGGCCGTAGAGCGGGAATTCGGCGCTTGGGCTGCGCAAAATTCTCCGACTGTCGCGCCGGCGCCGGCATTGGCCCATGCCGGACCTGAATGCCGTTGGGTTTACGACACGGATTCGCAGGTCAGCCTGGAACTGGCTTTTCCGTTGCCGGGACGCAATGCCGAGGCAACCTTGGCCATCAGGATGTTGTGCCGGATTCTGTCCTGGGGGGGCGGGGCACGCCTGAACTTGCGTTTGCGGGAGGAACTGGGCCTGACGTACGCGGTTGAGGCCAACTGTTCGCTGCTGGCCGACACGGGCTATCTGGCTATCGACCTGTCCGTGGCGCCGGAAAATCTGGTTCGGACCGTTAGCGAACTGTTGAATGTGTTGAGCAGGTTAAGAGAGGAGGTCATTCCCGTCGACGAGTTGTCGGCAGTGGTGACAAGTTACCTGTTCGATCTGGAATTCTCGCGCGATCAGACGGACGCCCTGGCGGTGCGTTACGGCTGGGGGCTGCAGGCCGGTTATTTGCGGACGCTGGAGCAGGATATTGAGGAGCTTAACGCGCTGCAAGCCTCCGACTTGCTGGATGTCGCACGCAGCTTCCTTGTTCTTGAAAAGGCCCGGCTTGTGGTCGTTGGGCCCTGGGCGGATGAGCAGCGGAAAAAAATAGAGGAATTGCTCACCCTGCTGAACTGGCCATGAGCTATTACCGGATTCGCACCGTCTTATAAAGAAAATTCTTGAAGCGGAAAAAAGTCTTTTTTTCTTCCCGCGACTCGGCGGCCGGATCGCAGGCGTTCAGCATTCGGGCCAGTTTCGGCATATTGGTCGCGCCTTCGGTGCGGGCCTTTTCAATCAGCTTCAGGACGACTTCACGGGTCATGTCCTGCTTGGCGTAAGGCCGGTAGACCGCACTCCAGAAGTCGGCCTGACCTGCCGTTATCCGTTGCAGCAGTGCGGTTGCAATCCGGTTTGCTTCCTGTTCATGGCCCGCCGCCTTTCTTGAATGGGGCGATTGCGGCTGCAGGGCCTTTTCGATTTCCTCCCCCTGGATCACCTGGCTCTGACGGAACAGCATGGCTCTCAGCAGAGTGCTGCGCAGTTCGCGAATATTGCCGCTGTAATGATGATGTTTCAGAATCTCTTTGGCCTGTTCGCTGAGAACCGGAGGTTCCTCCAGTTCAATCTCGGGCTGATGATAGATATGGAACAGCCGACCGAGAAAATGGACCGCAAGGTCGGGGATATCTTCGCGGCGGTCGTTCAGCGAGGGAACCTCGATAATCAATTCGGACAGACGGTGGTAAAGGTCTTCTCGGAATTTCCCCTCATCGATCAGTTGCCTCAAGTCACGGTTGGTTCCGGCGACCAGCAGCAGCTGAGAGTGACGGGTGATGTTTTCACCGAGTCGAACGAATTCGCCGCTGTCGAGAAAGCGCAGCAACTGCACCTGGGTTTTCGGGTCGGCATCACCGATTTCATCAAGAAAAACCACTCCGCCGCGAGCTTCCTCGAGGATGCCGCGCCGGTCATTGTGAGCGCCGGTGAAGGCGCCGCGTTTGTGGCCGAACAGTTCCGAATAGGTCAGTTCCCCGCTATAGGCGGCGATATTGGTTTTTTTCAGCGGCAACGCTTTGCCGCGCGGGAGTATTTCCCGGTACAGCCGGTTGAGCTGATCGAACAGGTTGTTGAACAGGAACTCTTTGCCCGCTCCGGTTTCTCCGGTTATCAGGATGGACGGCAGGCCGAGAAATTCGCCCAGGTCGGGAGCCCCCTGGTTTTGCCATTGAATCATGCGCCGACAGAGCGGCGGGCCGATGCGTTCGATAGTGTGGATGATGTCCCGGGTGGCGCTGGAATTACCGATGATGTTGCCCAGCCGATAGGAAGTGATCGAAGGATCCTTATAGCCGACATCCTGACGCAGCCGGTCGATTTCGCTGGTCAGCTGTTCCAGTTTTTGCAGGATGGCGAGGTGATGGCCGATCATGCGTTCGATAATCAGCAGAATGCGGCGGTGCTCGCTGGTAAAATAATGGGGCCGGAGGCTGTCGAGACAGATCACCGCCAGAACTTCGCCATCGTATTTGATCGGTACGGCGATCTCGCTGCGAATCGCTTCAGTGACCGGAATGTAAAAGTGGTCATTCGCTTCCACATGTAAGCTGTCGACCATGATCTCGGCCCTGCCGTTTGCCGCCGCAAGCCCGGTCAGGCTTCTTTCCTCCAGCGGCAGCTCCGGCCCGCCGACCTTGATCGGCGGAATGTACTTTTTCAGCCAGCCTTTGTTTTTTGCTCCGACCAGATGGCCCTGCTCGTCGTCGACCAGCAGCCGGCGTTCTCCGTGGCGCTCACGCACCAGGGCGATACTGCCGGTATCGGCGCCGATCAACTGCGTGGCTTTCGAAAGGACGCGATGAAGAAAGGGTTTGAGCCCGTCACTCGATTGTTGCAGCAGCTCGCCGATTTCCGCGAGAATTTGTACCTCGAGGTGTTCATCTCCGATTTCCAGAACCACCCTTTGGGCCATCTCCGCATGGGCTTCGAGCAGGTCGCGTTCAAACGGGCTGAACTGATCGCGGGCTTTGGTATAGTAATTGACCAGACAGATGACCCGGCGGGTACGCTTGTCGTAGCGCGGCACCATGTAGAGGGACTTCAAGCCCAGTTCCTCGGTCAGATAACGTTTCTGCAGGGTTTCGGATTTGAGATCATTGATGTACAGCGGCGCCAGCAGGGCGTCGTCGGTGATGACGCCGGCGCGGTCGATGAAACGGGAAACCAGGGATTCGCCCGGAGTCAGATTGATCAGGCGTTCTTCTTCGTACAGTTTGCCCGCTTCCGGCTCTTTCGAATACGCGGCCAGGATGTGCATGCTGTGGTCGCTTTCCATTTCCAACGGTTTCGGAACCAGCACGGTCGCCAGGGCCACATTGTCAACCAGTTGCGCCGCCGACTGGACCATGAACAATGCCGCATCACGCTTTTTGGCCTCATCCACGCGGCGTGCCAGTTGGATCTGTTGATGGTATTTACGCGCCCGGTCGAGAGGTTGGGCGCCGGCGGCAAGGAATTTACGGATCCGGCGTAGTTGGGCCTCGGTCGGAAGCGGCCCGGATTCGGCGTGATCGAGACAGAGGACGCCGATCGCCCGGCTGAGATGGACGATGGGGATAAGGTAGCTGTTCCCGTTTTTGGAACCGTTTGCCGCCTGGGTCTGGGCATCGGGATCAGCGGCAAGGTTGTTGACGGCCAGTTCCTGTCTTTGCTGATAGGCCCGGGGTACCGGCAGGTCGCTGCGGTTGATCGCAAACGCGGAATTTCCGATGCTGCCGGAGTTGCTTCCGGTCGCCGCCGTGCAAACGAGAGAACCCATGCTTAAATCTTCCAGATAGATCCTGCAGCGTCCACCGGCCACAAGAAATTGAACGCCTTCAGTCAGTTTGTGCAGAATCTCCTCCAGGTTTTCCTTGCCGAGTTCCTGCAGGCTGTCAATGATGTCGTCGATTTGTTGCTGGGCGGTATGATCCATTGATTTTTCTCTGGGAGCTGTTTTTTGAGTAATTATCTACATAATGAGTGTAGAGCGCTTGCTGTTTCATGTCAAAATAATATTAAAACATTTGTTTTGAAAAATATAATAAGTTCAGACTGTTAGTTGTTCGAATGGTTTTTTTTGCGGAGCGCAGCCTGAATCCGGCAGCTTTGCCCGGCCCGGCCCGGCACCTACCTTTTATGATATTTCTTCTTTGATTGTAGAGGGTTATCGTCGCAGAAGGGGCAATGATCGGCTTCCGGAGAGTAAGTCTAAGTATATTTTTATTAGCTGCCGGGTTTGGCTTTTCCGTCCTAACTCTTTGAAAACTCAGGGGATTTTTTAGAATTAACTTGCTTAATCGGCCGTTAAAAACGATAATAAACTGCTGGTAATTTCATAATTTTTTTGACGATTGTCTGTTCTGTTGAGGGTATTTCCACGTGGGTGAACAAGGATCAGCGGCAGCAAAATTCGGTGAGCAGGATATTGCCGGGCTTCTCTGTATGCCGCAAGCTCTGACCGATATGATCGAGGCGTGCATGGCAGACAAAAGTCCGCAACCGCTTGCCGAGATCGCGCTTCAGGATACGGCTCTGGCGGCGAAAATTCTTTTGGCGGCAAACAAAACCTCCACCCGGCCGCTCGATTCCACCGAGCCGCTTACCTCGGCCATTCAGCACCTGGGAGTGCCGATGGTCACCGGGATTACGCTGCAGGCGGCCAAACAGCTGGTTTGTCATCATTTCAGCGATACCGCGTTGGTCTTTCAATACGGCCTCTGGTTTTCATCGCGGGTTGCTTCCGTGAGCGCGCGCTGTCTGGCACCATCGATTAATTATCCCTATATTGAAGAGGCGCAATTGAGCGGACTGATGCTCAATCTCGGAATACACGCCTTGTTCGCACGTTATGGGGATGAGTATGTCGTTGCCGATGTCAACTCCTGGAGCAGTTCGCTTCAGTGCCGGTTTGAGCACAGCAGGTACAAAACCGATCATCTCCATATCGCCGATCAGTTGATCGCGCTCTGGGGCGTGGATTCTTTTCTCGCCGATGCCGTACTGTTTGTGCATGCGGATCTGGCCCAGATAGAAAAAAACAGCAGTCTGCTGAAAATCGCCCGCTTTGCCCAGCAGTTCTGCCGGAACCCCGATGCTTTAACTCCGGCCGCCGAAGCGTTGGGCGCACGGCTGTTCGGGTTGCGGAAAAGCGAAGTCGACTATTTGTTCGACTGGGCCCATGGTCTTTATCCGCCTTATGCCGATCGTCTGAGCGAGCCGGAGAAATTGCGGGAGGATCTCGGCAACGGCCTCGAGCGCCTGACCGAACTGATCTTTATGCTTGCCGACCAGGAGGCTGCGCGGGCGCGCCTCGGCCATGGCGATTCACCGCAGGCGCTGGCGACCATTGCGCGCCAGCTCTATCTTGAAAACAGCACGGCGACGGATGCGGTGTTTTTTCTGCTTGACCGGAACAATCAGCAGTTGACGGGGATTCCGGCCGCCGGACAACCGCGTATGGTGGCGGAATTAAAAATTCCGTATGAAGAAGACGCAAGCCTTGCCGCCAGGGCCATCTGGCGCGGCGAAACCCTGAATTCCTTTACTGCAGAGACGACGGTGACGGTGACGGATCGGCTGTTGATACGGCTGATCAAGGGGGACGGCATTCATTGCCAGCCGCTCCGTTTCGAAGGCCAGTCCGTGGGGGTTGTTGTCTTGGGGGCCGGCTCGCGGCAAGATATCGAGTTGTTCAAGGTGTTGCAGTTGAGGATGTTTGCCCAGGTCGTCAGTGCCGCTCTGGTACGCCTGTCCATCGAAGGGCGGGAGCGGCTGAATGACGGCAACAGCCTGCTGCGCCGGGTCAGCCATGAAGTCAACAATCCGTTGACGGTCATCGGGAATTATGCCGAGGTGCTGAATCATCTGCTGCGTGACGATGAAAATCGGGAGTTGCCGGAGGCGATCAAAAAAGAGGTCAAGCGGATTGACGATATCCTCAACTATTATCTCAATCAGCAGGAGATTCCCGAATTCCCGGAGAACAACGTTGATCTGAACCAGTTGCTGCAGGACACGGTCGCCACGCTTAATGAAAGCGAGATAAAGCCGCGGGCGATTGAGCTGCAACTGACCCTGAAGGAAGATCTGGAACGCCTGGCGACCAATCCCGTGCTGGTGAAGCAGATCTTTGTCAATTTGTTGAAAAATGCCGCCGAGGCGCTTGGGCAGGGGGGGCGCATCAGACTGTCGACGCGGGAAAATTATTTGGCCGACGGTGGCCGCCATGCCGAGGTGATTGTGCATGACAGCGGCCCGGGAATTGCGCCGCAGATCCAGGCGCAACTGTTTCGTCCCGTGTCCAGCAGCAAAGGCGCCGGCCATGGCGGTGTCGGTTTGAGCATTGTCAAGACCATGGTCGATGACCTGGGGGGGCGGATCAGTTGTCACAGTTCCGCCGCGGAGGGAACGAGTTTTCATCTTTTACTGCCCTACAAAAACGCCCGACCTTTTGATGGATAGGAGCGAAGGTGCTGATTGACGTTGGCGAACATATCCCCGGCGGCAGTGAGCCGCGGCAAGGTCAGGTCCTGGTTGTCGACGATCAGTTGCCGCTGCTGCACAGCTTGCAGGCGTTGTTGCGGATAAACGGCTATCAGGTCGATCTGGCGCGCAGCGGCGGGGAGGCGATCACCAGATTGCAGGACTTCGATTATCAACTGGTCCTGCTCGACCTGCAAATGCCGGGGATCGACGGGCTGGAGGTGCTGGAATTCATCAGCCAGGCGAAGCTGGATGCGGAAGTCCTGGTGATCAGCGGCGAGACCTCCTTCGCCGCGGTCAAAGACGCAATCCGCCTGGGCGCCTATGATTTCATCCGCAAACCTTATTGCCCGGAAGAATTGTTGACCGCGGTAAGTTCCGGGTTTGAGCTTTATCGGCGCAAGCGGCAACAGTTGTCGAGCGAACAGGCCTTAAACGAATCGGAACGGATCCATCGGCTGATCGTTAATAATTCGCCCGATTTTATTTATATGCTTAACGACCGGGGCGAATTCACCTATGTCAACGACCTGGTGGAAAAAATGCTCGGTTACAAACGGCATGAACTGCTCGGACGGCATTTCTCCACGATAATTCACCCGCATAACGCCGATGAGATACACAAGTTTTTCAGCGAACAGCGCTCCGGCAGCCGGGCGACGCACAGCACTGAAATCAGACTGCGGGTCAACCCGGCCGATGCGCAGGTCCGCAGCCTGGAGAACAACGAACTGATCGTCGAGTTGAACGCGATCGGCCTCTATGAAGAGCGCGGAGAGGGAGAAAAAGAATTTATCGGCACCCTGGGTTCGGCCCGCGATATTACCGAACGGAAGCGTTTGGAAGATCGGATCAGCCATCAGGCCTACCACGATATGCTGACCCGTTTGCCCAACCGCATCCTGTTTGACGATCGCATCAACCAGACCTTCGCCCATGCCCGCCGCAATCGGGAGAATTTTGCGTTGATCTTTATGGACCTGGATCGCTTCAAGCTGATCAACGACACCCTCGGTCATGTTTTGGGCGACCGGGTGCTGCAACTGGTTTCCGAGCGGATTCTCGACTGCATTCGCGCGGAAGATACCCTGTGCCGTTTCGGCGGCGACGAGTTTGCCCTGCTGCTGCCCGACATCTCATCGAAAGAAAGCGTTGCGGCGGTCGCGGAAAAAATCCTTAAAGCGGTCCGTCAGCCTTTCCGGGTTGAGAATCACGAACTGTACCTCAGTTTGAGCCTGGGAATCGCCATGTATCCGTTGGCCGGCGAATCGCGCGAGGCCCTGTTGCAGAGTGCGGACATCGCCATGTATCAGGTCAAAAACAACGGCAAGGACGGCTATTGTTTCTATAGCGATACCATGAAGGATGAAGCGGGCTTTATTTCGCTGGAGCGTGACCTCTACGCCGCTTTTGAGCAGCGCCAGTTCCAGGTTTATTTCCAGCCCAAGGTCGATCCGCAGAGTCACGTCATCATCGGTATGGAGGCTTTGCTGCGCTGGCAGCATCCGCACCGTGGCCTGGTTTATCCCGATGAATTTCTGGCCGCAGCGGAGGAATCGAAGCTGATTGTGGCCATCGGCGACTGGGCGTTACGAACGATTTGCAGCGAAGTCGTACGCTGGCGTGAACAGGGCCTGCCGAAAATCAAGGTTGCCGTCAATATCTCGCCGGTGCAACTGGAACAGGACGATTTTGTCGAGCGCTTTATCCGAATTTTGCAGAAATACGAATTGACGGCGGACATTTTTGAAATCGAGCTGTCCGAACAGTCGTTGTACAGCGGCCTGCAGCGGCTGGCTGAAAAAGTTCAGGCGTTGCGGGACTACGGTGTTTCCGTCGCCATCGATGATTTCGGCCGCGGTTATTCATCGTTGGCCTACTTGCAGGATATCCCGATTAATACCTTGAAAATCGACCGTTCTTTTGTCCGCGATATCGACGGGGATCAGCGTCACAGTCGGATTGTCGACGGCATCGCCATGATGGCGAAAGGCCTGAATCTCAATCTGGTCGCCGAAGGGGTCGAGAATTTGCAGCAGCTTGAATATGTCCGCAATCTGGGTTGCCGCGAAGTTCAGGGCTATCTTTACGGTGAAGCGATTTCCGCTTCGGCGGCCATGAATATGATGCAGACCCGGCCCGAACAGGGGCCGCATTTTATCCTTCCCCACTGAAATCTTTTTGGGCGCAAAGCGATTTTTCAGGCGCGTTCAGCTCTTCATTGCGCATTGCTTCAACTTGCGGTAGAGCGTCGCCAGGCTGATGCCCAGTTCTTTGGCCGCCTGGGTTTTATTGTTGTCCAGTTCCTTGAGTACCGAAATAATGTATTCCTTTTCAATGTGTTCGAGCGGTTTTATCCCGTGTGCCGTTGTCGGGCTGAAGCCGGTATTCCTGATTTCCATGGGCAGATCTTCCGGTTTTATGTTCGTGGAACGGCACAGAACGGCGGCATGCTCAATGGCATTCTGTAGTTCGCGGATATTGCCGGGCCATTTGTACATGAGGAGCAGATCTGCGGTTTTGTAATCGAAGCCGGTAATTTTTTTCTCCAAGCTTTTGGAAAAAGAGTCCAGGAAACACCTTGCCAAAGGCAGGATGTCGTTGGTCCGTTCTCTTAAGGGGGGGATATTGATTTCAATGACTTTGAGCCGATAATAAAGATCCTGCCTGAAGCGGTCCGTGGCCACCGCCTCTTCCAGATTACGGTTGGTCGCCGAGATGATCCTGACGTCGACGGGGCGGGTTCTGTTTTCGCCGACCCTGCGAATTTCCTTTTCTTGCAGAACACGCAGCAGTTTGACTTGCATGGCTGCTGACAGTTCTCCGACTTCATCAAGGAAAAGAGTCCCCCCGTCCGCTTCCTCAAACAGGCCGGTCCGGTCATTTTCAGCGCCGGTAAAGGCCCCCTTTTTATAGCCGAAAAGTTCGCTGTCCAGCAGCGTTTCCGCCAACGCCCCGCAGTTGATGGCCAAAAAGGGCTCCCGACTTCGGTTCGAGTTTTCATGAATCATGCTCGCCAGCTTTTCCTTTCCCACGCCGCTTTCTCCGGTCACCAGAATGGAGGCCGGTGATTTGGCTACTCGAAGTGCCAGTTCCATGACTTTCTGCATCCCCCGACTCTTGGCAATGGGGTAGCAATTGCCGCTATCGCAGTGTTTCAGGCTGTAGGCGATGTCCTGTTTGAGGTTTTGCAGCTGTTGTTCGGCCGCGGTAATCTTTTCGCTCAAATCTGCGCAGATCTTTTCGATCGAGGTCCCCTGATAGTAGGACAGGTGGGGGATGATTTCAGGACCCCATTCGTCGGTGTATTTGCCGATAAAACAGCAATGATCATCGCCTTTGGCCTGGCATTTGGTTTCAATAAAATAAACCGGTCTGCCTTGCAGGTAAGAGACGTAGCCGCTGGCGAATGCAGACAGTCGCCAGCAGGCGGGCTCGTCGCTCGGGCCGATGAGCATGAGATGCTGTTCCGCTTCAAGGGAGGAGGTGTATTTGACCTTAACCAGCGGTTTGCCGTTCAGGCCATCGGTTCTTTGCCTGCTGATGATTTCTCCAAAGCCGTACATTTCGCTGATCATCGGGCCGAGTTCTCCTTGCTTTGCCTCCGCCCAGGCTTCTGGAAGCTGTTTCTTGATCGTTTCCGCAACTCTCCAGCCATGAGCATAGCCCGAGCGGGTCATGATCGTCCGGGTGATTTCCTGTCCAACTGTTGCCAGCATTTCTTTGTGTTTCAATCCTTCCGATGCCGCATCGACGAGGTAGGAACGTTCCCCGAGGAAACTAAAAGAACTCCCTTGCGGCCTTTTAAAAGTCAGCAGTTCGCGCAGATCAAGTTGGGATGTTTTCATGTTTTTATCCTTGTGGGAGTCCGGTCGGAAGAGTCTGTTGGGTGGATAGATGCTTTAAATTTGAGAAATATTTTCTCAAATTTAAAGGCAATCCTCAAGTGGGAAAAATAAAATCAATAAATTTCAGCCAGTTATGTTTGTCCGAAGGTGGCATATTCCCTGCTTTGCGGTCTGGAAATAAATGTCAGGATCCTGCAAGGGTTAGGCAGGGAAACCATCAAAGGAGGTTATTGCATGAACAAAGAGATCGATCGGAAAAAAATGTCCAGGCGCAAGTTTCTTCAGGCATCCGGGGCTGTAACGGCGACAGCAGGGGTTGCCTTGTCTCCGTTGGGACTTACTGCTGACAGGGCATTGGCTCAAGAGCCCGGGATTCCCGATGCTTGGGATGAAGCCTATGACGTTGTCGTTGTCGGTAGCGGATTCGCCGGGCTTGCGGCAGCGATCGAAGCAAAAAAAGCGAACGCTGCGGTGGTGGTGTTGGAAAAAATGCCGGTTCCAGGTGGAAATTCCACGATCAACGGTGGCGGGATGGCTGTTGTCGGCAGTCCGATTCAGGCAGCCAACGGAGTTAAGGATTCGGTGGAAATCATGTTGGCTGATATGTACAAAGCCGGATTGGGTTTGAACTATCCGGCGCAAGCGCGGATGGTTGCCGAACAGTCCCTCAGTGCGTTCCTCTGGTGTCGCGATTACCTGGGGGTCAATTTCAAGGACAAGCTGGCTCAATTCGGCGGACATTCTGTCCCGCGGACGCACACGACTTCCAACCAGTCGGGGTCGGGTATTATCCGGCCGATGCTGGCGAAAGCCAAGGATCTCGGCATCCCGTTGAAGAAAAAAATCTACGTCAAAAGACTGATCAGAGACCGGCAGGATCGGGTTATCGGTCTTGAGGTGCTCGGCGGTTACAAGTTCGGTAACGAATCGAGTGGAAAAACCAAGTTCATCAAAGCGCATAAAGGTGTGGTCATGGCTTCCGGCGGATTCGCCGCCGACGCCGCCTATCGTTCGACCCAGGATCCGCGGCTGACCGAAGAAATCCGTACGACCAATCATCCCGGTGCGACGGCTGAATGCCTGAAAGAGATGGTGCGCGTCGGTGCCAACCCGGTTCAACTTTCGTGGATTCAACTCGGCCCCTGGGCTTCGCCGGATGAGAAAGGGTTCGGTCTGGCCCCGATTTTTGCGGCTTACTCCGCTTTTACCCACGGTGTTTTGATCGATCCGCCGACTGGCGAACGGTTTGTCGATGAACTGGCCGACCGTAAGGTTCGCGCCGACGCCATCATCAAAACGGGGAACGTGGCTGTGGCGATCTGCGACAGTGATGGCGCGTCAGCTTCCACGCATGTCATGCCGAAATTGCTGGAGCGTAAGGTCGTTTATAAGTTCGACAAGCTTGAAGACCTGGCATCCCACTACAAGATGCCTTATTCCAAACTTAAATCCCAGATAGAGCGTTATAACGGCTATGTCCGGCAAGGGAAGGACCCCGAATTCAACAAGCCTTTCAACATGAAGCAGAAGCCGATTACCAAGGCACCGTTTTACGCAGTACGGCTGTGGCCGAAAGCCCACCACAGTATGGGTGGAGTCGAAATCGATACTGAATCGCGGGTCATCGATATAGCAACGCGCCAGCCGGTGGCGGGCTTGTTTGCCTGCGGTGAGGCCACGGGCGGAACCCATGGAGCCTGCCGGCTTGGAACTGTAGCCGTTTCGGATTGTATCGTTTTCGGGCGAATCGCGGGGCGCAATGCGGCCAACGCCTAAATCCAAGATCGCTGTCCTCTGGCTTTTGACCCGCTTTGCTCGTGTGCGCGTCTGTATCGAAAGGAATGAGAAAATCATGATAAAACGGATTATGCCGGCAGCTCCGGTTGCCGTCCTGGTGCTGATGCTTATTTTGACGGCCGGCCCGGTTGCGGCCTTTGACTTTGATGTTCGGGACACCAACGTCTCCCTGGGGGGTTATGCCAAATTGATGTTGACTTATGACCGCGACGGAACGGTGACGGCTCCGTTCAACGGGGATCTGTACAGTATTTACGGAACTCCGATCGACGGTTCGGGCAGTGCCGAGAAGGACGACATGAGGATGTCGGCCAGGGAAAGTCGGCTGTACGTAAAAACGGCGACGGAAAACAGGTACGGCCTGTTTGAAACTTACGTCGAAGGGGATTTTTTCGCCGATATCGACAGTGACGGACCGACCTGGTCGAACAGCCACGGTTTCCGTCTCCGTCACGCCTACGGCAAGCTGACTATGGGGCATCATGTCCTGCTGGCCGGCCAGACCTGGTCGACATTCATGGACCTGGCCGGGGCCGTTCCGGTCATGGACTTTTCGTCTGACCCCGGCATGACCTTCGTGCGTCAGGCACAGGTGCGTTATCAGTACAATCTGGCGAAGGGGCACTATATTGCTTTTGCCGCAGAAAACCCGACCTACGGCATGACGGCCGCAGGCCCGGTCAGTTATGTCCATGGCGACGATGCGGAAGACAAAATGCCCGATCTGGTAATGAAATATTTTTATGCCGACAAACGCTTTCATATTTCACCGAAAATCCTCGCTCGTCGATTTGAACTGGATGGCGACAGCGCCTATGGTTACGGCTTGTCTCTGACCTCCCACGTCAATATCGGAAACGGTCACAAAGTTTACCTGAATTTTCTTTACGGCGACGGGATAGGGCGTTATGCCGGTTTGGGTTTCAATGCCGGCGCCGGTATCAATAGCGCCGGCGATATCGAAACGGTAGAATTCAGCAGCATCAATGGCGGTGTCTCACTGGCTCTGAAAAAAAATCTCCGCTGGGTTGTCGGCGCCGGTTATTCGGAGCAGAACGAAGATGGCTACGATGACGGCATTCTGACCGCTTCCGCAAACAAGGAAGCTTTTTCCTGGCACACGAACCTGTACTGGAATATCACCCCGGACATTCAGTGGGCAGGCGGAGTGACTTTCGGCGAGGTTGAGAATATGGGAGGAGAGGAAGGCGACATGACCCGCATCCAATCCTATCTGAAATATAGCTTTTAGCGATAATTCCAGTCTGCGGGCGCCGGCTTGATCCGGCTCCCGCGGATATTCAAAGGATGGTTTCATGGTTACGGAAAAAATAATTTTGTTTGTATTGATGGGGCTGTTGCTGTTCCCCGCTCCCCGGGTTTTTGCCGGGCAGCCAATGAAGCCTCACCACCGGGACAGTGGTCTCTCTTGTGCCGATTGCCATGCCGCGGAGCCCGCCGCTAGCGTACCGATGGAACAGTGCCTGAACTGCCATCAATTGCCGGAGCCGAAAAACGATTATCATGGCGCTCCGGATAAACACGATTCACCCCATTACGGCCCTGAACTCGAATGCGAAAACTGCCATCACGAGCATGAGGCGTCGGAAGATTTCTGTGCCCAATGTCACGAGTTCGATTTTCAGGTACCGTAGCTGGAGACTTGTGATTCAGGCGACCGGGGTAAGAAGATGCTCGGTTTCGGCAGCCCATGACTGGAAACAGTTTGAATAAACAGGCAGGATCGTAACGAATATGAACAACCGGCACTCACAAAAGTTTTGCGGCACCTTGAACCTGGCGCTGTCCGGCAGCCGAGAGAACGACTGGTACATTGCTTTTTCCCGGGACGATAATCGCTGCGCGGAGGGATCATGGGGCGACTGGGTCGGTTTGGCCAAAGAAATTCTGGCAACCGATCGCATGAGGAAATCCGTCACCGCAGGCTGTGTTGATTTCCGGACGGCCGATGTTAATGGAAAGGCCGACTGAGATATTCGGTCGGCCTTTTCCCTGATAAGCTTTTCCTGCTATTCGGCGATCGCACTGCCCAGCACTTCGCTGATATGCAGGACCGGCTGTTTCATTTGCGCCTCACGCAGGCCCCAGGCAAGCTGCAGATGGCAACCGGGATTGGCGGTTACCAGAACATCGGCCTCGGTGTCCTTGACGTTGTTCAGTTTGCGGTCGAGGATCTTCTGACTCTCCTCGGTGAATTTCAGGCTGAAGGTCGCGGCCGAGCCGCAACACCAGCTGGCTTCCTTCATTTCCCTGAATTCCACCCCCGGAATGGCTTTCAGTATCTGGCGCGGTTGTTGGCTGATCCCCTGGGCATGGCACAGGTGACAGGGTTCGTGATAGGTAACGGTTTTGTTGACCGGTTGCAAGCCTTCGGTGCGCAGCCCGACTTCGACCAGGAATTCGCTGATGTCCCTGATTTTATCGTGAAACTGGCGCAACCGCCGGTGGTCCTCCCGGGTGCCGAGAATCTCTTCGTATTCCTTCAACACGGCGCCGCAGCCGGCGCAATCGGTGACGATGGCGTCGACATCCAACTGCAGGAAAAGATCGAGGTTGTATTTGGCGAGCCGGCGGGTGGTGTCGCGGTCGCCTTCGGTCATGTGCGGGGCACCGCAGCATTTTTGCGTTTTGGGGGTGATGACGTCAAAGCCCTGATGATTGAGAACGCGCACGGTCTGGCGTGAAACTTCCGCGTACATCAGGGTCATGACGCAACCGAGGAAAAATGCGACGGTCCCGCGTTTTTCCCCTGTGGCCGGGCTGAATTCCGGCAAAACCCGCCTTAACGGCCGCTGCAGTTCCGGCATCATACCTTCCGCTTTGTCGATCCAGTCAGGCGCCAGTTTGAGCAGTTTGCTATGCCGCACCAGCCATTGGATCCCCAGTTTCTGGTACAATCGCGCGGGCAGCAGCGAAGATTCCAGCAGGCCGGGATTGGGCAGCATTTTTTTGAGAACAAAGTCCCGGAACGCGGCCTGCCATTTGGGTAGGGAATGTTGCTGACTGGACTGGGCGCGACAGACCTCCATCAGGGAGCCTGCCTGCACACCGGAGGGGCAGGCCGTGGTGCAGGCCCGGCAATCGAGACAGAAAAACGCCTCTTCCCTCAGCACCTGATTGAATTCCAACTGGTTGTCGGCCACGGCGCGTGCCAGCGCCACCCGGCCCCGGGGGCTTGAGCGTTCCCGCCCGGTGAGGGCGAAAGTCGGACAGGTCGGCAGGCAGAATCCGCACCGCATACACTGCAGAATATCCTCGTGTCTGGGCGCATCCTTGGTCGTGAAGTTACCCAGTTTGGCTGCTTCAGGCATGGTCTGACTCCTGCTCGTCAACGAATATTTTGCCCGGATTCAGGATCCCGTCGGGATCGAAGGCCTGCTTGATCCGTTTCATGACTTCGACGCCTCCGGCGCCGATCTGATTGGCCAGATAATGCTTTTTCGCGATGCCGATGCCGTGTTCGCCGGAAACGGTGCCGCCCCAGGACAGGACTTTTTCGTAAAGATCGTCGAAAAAGGCATGAGCACGTTTCATCTGCTCGGCATCCCGTTCGTCGCAAAGCACGGTTGGGTGCAGGTTGCCGTCTCCCGCATGGCCGAAGGTGCCGACAATGAGATCGTATTTTTTTGCCAAATGTTCGATTTCAGCGAAAGTTTGCGCCAGACAGGAACGTGGTACGGTGGCGTCCTCCATCAGGGTCGACGGCGACACCCGAGTCATGGCCGACAGGGCCGTGCGGCGGGCGGTGGCCAGTTCAAGGGCTTCCTCTTCGGTTTTTGCCAGGCTCACCCGGGCGGCGCCGACCCGGGTGAGAACATCAATAACTTTGGCGCTGTCTTCTTCGACCACTGCCGGATGGCCGTCCACTTCAATCAGCAGCAGTGCGGCCATGTCCCGGGGCAGGCCGATGCCGGCATAGTCTTCGACGCAATTGATCGTGGCCTTGTCCATGATTTCCATCGTCGAGGGGATGATCTTTGCGGCGATAATGCTGGAGACGGCCTTCCCGGCCGTGGTGAAATCGTCGAAATAGGCCAGCATGGTGCGTTTGTCCTGCGGCGGCGGAATCAGCCGCACCGTCACTTCGGTGATAATGCCCAGGGTGCCCTCACTGCTGATCAGCAGGTCTTTGATGGAATACCCGGCCACATCCTTGACGCTTTTCCCCCCGGTATTGACGATGGAGCCGTCGGCAAGAACGCATTGCAGCGCCATGACATAGTCGCCGGTCACGCCGTATTTCAAACAGCGTAATCCCCCGGCATCCTCCATGACGTTGCCGCCGATCGTGGAAATTTTCTGCGATGCCGGGTCGGGCGGATAGAAGAGCCCTTTTTCCGCCACCCGCGTTGGCCAGGTCCAGGGTGATCACTCCGGCCTGTGCCGTGGCGGTCAGGTTTTCCTCGTCGATCTCGAGAATTTTATTCATCCGGTTCAGGCACAACACAATGCCGCCGCGGGCGGCGATACTGCCGCCGGAGAGCCCGGTACCGCTGCCCCGTGGGGTAATCGGCAGGTTGCCCTCGCGAGCAATAAGAATAACGTCCCGTACCTGTTCGGTGCTGGTTGGATAGACGACAATATCGGGCAGGCGGTGGAGTCCGGGGGTGGCGTCATAACCCAGAACCAACAGGTCCTCTTTTTCGGTCACGATGTTTTCCCGCCCCAGGGTTTGGATCAGCCGATCCTGAATTTGACTTGTGATCATAGCAACCATCCTTCTGATTTAATCCGGCTCTCGGCAATTTGAGCGTAACACCGGCCTGTTTGCCGAAACGGCTCGCTTAATGACGACCAAAGAACAGGTCCGGCAGATAGGTGATGATCTGCGGAAAAGCGATCATCAGGGCCAAGCCGATAACCTGAATGACAACGAAAGGAATAATCCCTCGATAAATATCCCCCATACTGTATTCCGGCGGTGCCACGCCTTTGAAATAGAACAGCGCGTAACCGAATGGCGGTGTCAGAAAAGACGTCTGCAGGTTGATGCAGACGAGCATGGCAAACCACAGCGGATTGAAATCGAGATCCATGGCGATCGGCGTGAAAATCGGCACCACCACCAGCAGGATGGCCGCCCAGTCGATGAACATCCCCATCAGGAAAACCACGACCATCATGATAGCCAGGATGACGTATTCATTGACATCCATGCCGAGCAACAGGTCGGCGACCACGTCGCCACCGCCCAGACTGAGGAAAACCACACTGAACAGTTTGCCGCCGACGAACAGCAGCATGATCATGCAGGTGGTGCGCAAGGTTGCCTCGCAGGCCTGTTTGATCACTTCGAGGGACATTTTCTTGTTGGCGATGGCCAGCAGGATGGCGCCGATACAGCCCAGGGCCGCAGCCTCGGTCGGAGTGGCGACGCCGGCCAGAATCGTGCCCATGACGACCAGGATCAGGCCGAAAGGAGGGACAAAGCTCTTCATCGTCATGGTGATTTTCTGGCCGAGGGTGTAAATCCGCTCTTCCTTCGGAATAACCGGCCCCAGAGCTGGGTTGACGGCGCAGCGAACCGCCACATAGCTCAAATAGAGGCCGGAGAGGATCAGGCCGGGGAGAATGGCGCCGGCGAACAGGTTGCCCACCGAAGTTTCTTTCATGCCGGTCAGGCCGCCGTAAACCACCAGCATGATGCTGGGCGGAATCAGGATACCCAGGGTGCCGGATGAACAGATGATTCCGGCCGCCATGCCGCGGTCATAGCCGCGGCGTAACAGGGCCGGTCCGGCCATCAGTCCCATAGCGACGACCGATGCCCCGATAATGCCGGTGGTGGCGGCGAAAACCGTGCTGACCACAATGACCGCCAGACCGAGGCCGCCGCGCAGGCCGCCGAGGACAATATACAGGGCGTCGAACAAGCCTTCGGAGACCTTGGATCGGTCCAGAATCTGCGCCATGAAAATGAACAGCGGGATGGCGACAAGGACATAGTTTTGGGCTATGCCCCAGGCATTGTTGACGAATAAGTCGATCAGCGACATCAGGTTGCCGCCGAAATCGATCAGTCCGAAAAGAGTCGCCACCCCGGCCAGAGTCACGGCCAGAGGAAAACCCAGCATGATGGCGACCATCAGAGTGAAAAACATCAGGATTGTGAGGACTTCAGCGCTCATTGATCAAATCTCCGAAAAACCAATAAATTGGCATGACAGGGCTCAGTTTTTGAGAGCTCGAATGTCTTCAATCAGTTTTGCCACCCCCTGTAGAAACAGCAGGATAAAACCGATCACCAGAATGGTCTTGAACGGGTAGATCGGGGGCGCCCAGGAGGTGGATGCCAATTCCCGGTTGGCCCAGGACGTGGCAGCATAACGCACCCCGCCGACAGACAGCAGCCCTACCGTGGGGATAAAGAGCACCAGATTGACGACGATCCGCAGCATGACGCGCGGCCGCGGCGGCAGTTTCGATTCAAAAATGTCGATGGCGACATGGCCGTTATGTTTGAGGGTATAGCCGAATCCCAGTGCGAAATGAGCGCCGTAGATGAAGGTGGTCGCTTCGAAACCCCAAACCGTCGGAGCATTGAAAACGTAGCGCATGAAAACTTCATAAACGACAATAAAGATCAGCGGCAGGGCCAGGTAGGCGGTCAGTCGGCCGACAATTTCGTTGAGCGTATTGATACTGTTGGCAATGGGCAGCATGGCTTTCTCGCTTAAGGAATAAGGTCTATGAACAGGAGAAAAGGTAAAACACGGGACAGGCGAGGTCTGTGCCCTGCCTGTCCCGTCAGCTTCTCCCGCTGTTACTGCAGATGCTTGCCGGCGATATAATCATCGATCGGCCAGGGAGCGATACCGCTGCGCTGTTGCCGCCACTCGGAGAAGTCCCGCTTGAATTCCTCTTGGGAATCCAGTGCTTTTTTGACGTCGGGATGAGCGGCCTTAACTTTTTCCAGGTAGGTTTTGGTGGTTTTGGCGAATTCGATCCGGGTGTCCTTGTCCAGGGTGACGAATTCGATATTTTCTTTGAACTTGTTGATGGCTTCGGTATTGAGGTTTTCGATCCAGGCATTGGACCACAGCTGGGTTTCTTTGGCGGCGATTTTAACGATCCACTGCAGGTCGGCGGGGAGGGTGTCCCAAGCCTTCTGGTTGATCATCAGATCGCACTGGAAGCCGGGTTGATGGACTCCCGGTTCGATAACGTATTTGGTAATGTCGTCGAATCCCATCGGGTAGTTGATTGCCGGTGTAGAATATTCGGCGGCATCAATAACGCCCCGCTCCAGAGACAGATAGACTTCGCCGCCGGGCAGCGGTGAGACCGACGCACCCAACTGGTTCATGATATCCATGTACCAGCCCGGTGTGCGAATGCGCATGCCTTTGAAGTCCTCCATTTTTGTGGCTTTTTTATTGGAAAAGAGCCCCATTTCCTGGCCGGTTTGCCCAGCGGGAAGAGAATAGATGCCGTAGGGTTTGTAAAGTTCCTGAAGTTGTTCAAGACCACCGCGTTCGTAAAGCCAGATGTTGTAGCCTTCCGCGTCCAGTCCGAAAGGAACCGAAGCAAAGGCCACGAAAGCCTCGTTACGTCCTTTCCAATAGAGAGGCGATGAATGAGCGATCTGTACGGAACCTTTGCTGACGGCGTCGAAGACTTCATTCGCCCCCACCAGTTCGCCTGCGGAAAACAGCTTTATATCCAGCCGGCCGCCGGAAGCCAGCTTGACGCTGTCGGCGAAATGTTGAGCGATATCGTAGAAAAGGAGGCCTTTGCTCCAGGGCATGACCATTTTCCATTTGAACTCACTGTCCGAGGTTTTGATGCTGCGCAATTCACGCTTGACTTCCTCATGCCGTTTGTCGGTACCGAATTTTTCCCGTTTAGCCGCAAAGCTATTGGGTGCCAGGGGCCAGGATGAGTACCAGGCCGATTACCAGTCCTCAGTCTCTTCATCTTTTTCCTCCTTAACAGTGCAATATTGGTGAGTGTCCACAGTGGCAAAGCCACTATGCGGGGATGCTCATATATAAGTTTGTCCATTTAATTGCAAAAAAGGTAAGGCCATTTTTATGCGGGCAGGATAAGCATTGTTTTTTTTTCTGTCAAGGAAATAAAACGATGTTCCGACTTTTGTGGGGGGTTGCCGTTTGTCGCTCTGGCATTCCCCTGTAATTCAGGTAGGTTTGCAATGTGCCGTGTCACTTTGTTTGCATGAGAACCGATTGGGGCTTGTCGGGGAATTGGCTGGTGAAAGCGGAGTTTTGGGGAACCCGCTTTTTACGGCCAGGCGGGCAGGCGGGTTGCCTTTTACCGAAAAGCGGCACTGCTGATATGTCGGCAGTGGATGGTATGTCGGGTCTATGATTCCGGTGGCCGGTAGCAGAGGGAAAAGCGTTTTATTTGCCGACGCTTCTTGCCCTCCGGTGCCGGTGCCGGATTTCCTTTGTTGTCGGTCCGGCGCTGCTAACGGCGCCGTGGCCGACGATTCCGATAATACCCGGTTGTTTCTTATGCAAGCCCATGGGGCAACGTTGAATGGGCATGCGGTTTTCTCTTTGACCAGATCCAGGGTCGCTTCCGGGGCCAGCTCTTTCAGTGTCAGTCCCTGTTCGGCGTCCGACGTCAAACACCCCCAGATCGGTCACGACCATATCGACGACATTTTTACCGGTCAGCGGCAAGGTGCATTCCGGCATCAGTTTGGACGATCCGTCCTTGGCGCAATGATCCATCATGATGACGATCTTCTTGACTCCGGAAACCAGATCCATGGCGCCTCCCGGCCCCTTGACCATGGCGCCGGGGATCATCCAGTTGGCCAAATCGCCGTATCGGGATACCTGCATGGCACCGAGCACCGACAGATCGATATGCCTGCCGCGGACCATGGCGAAGGATTCGGAACTGTCGAAAAAAGGCCGAACCCGGCAGCCAGGTGATGGTCTGCTTGCCGGCATTGATCAGGTCGGCGTCCTGGCGGCCTTCTTCCGGGAAGGGGGCCGACGCCGAGCAGCCCATTCTCTGCGTGCAGGGTGACGGTGATATCTGCCGGAATGTAATTGGCCACCAGGGTCGGCATGCCGATGCCCAAGTTGGCGTACATGCCGTCCTGGAATTCCCGGCTGATCCGTTGGGCCTGCCATTCCCGGGCCGAGGGAAAAACCTTTGAGTGAAATTTTTCCGGCCAGGGTCAACTGTTCGATCGGTTTTTCGAAGCTGGGGCAAACAACCAGACGATCGACATAATTGCCCGGCAGGTGAACCTGGTGCGGATCCAGTTCGCCGATTTCAACGATCTCTTCGACTTCAACAACGGTCATGCGCCCGGCTTTGGCGCAGGCGGCATTGAAATTGTTGGCGGTGTAACGGAAAACCAGATTGCCGGCTTTATCCGCCTTCCACGCCTTGACCAGGGCCAGGTCGGTGACGATGCTTTCTTCCATGACATACTCGGTCCCGTTGAAGGTCCGGGTGGGCTTGTTCTCGGCGAGGACCGTGCCGAAACCGGTCCGCGTGAAAAAGGCGGGAATGCCGGCCCCGCCGGCCCGCAGTTTTTCGGCCAGGGTGCCTTGCGGGGTGAGTTCCAGTTCCAGTTCTCCGCTCAGGAATTGCTGTTCGAACAATTTGTTTTCGCCGACATAAGAAGATATCATTTTTTTTGATCTGGCGGGTCTGCAGCAACCAGCCCAGGCCGAAATCGTCGACTCCGGCATTGTTACTGACCACGGTCAGGCCTTTAACGCCGCTGTCGCGCAGAGCCTTGATCAGGTTTTCCGGAATGCCGCACAGACCGAAACCGCCGGCCGCAATGGACATGTGATCTCTGGTCAGCCCTTCCAGGGCTGTTACGGGGTCGGTAAAGATCGGTTTCATTTGTTTCTCCTGTTATGTGTTGGTTATGTGGAACCAGGAGACGGTGAGGTGCTGAAAGCGCTGAAGAAAGAAAAATCAGCGGATGAGACTTCTCAGCGCTTTTTGCGTTCTCTCCGTCTCCGTGTTGAAGCTGGTTGCTCTTAAATCAGCTCGAAAATCGCCGCGACCGCTTCCCCCCGCCGCCGATGCAGAGGGTGGCCAGGCCGTATTTTTCATCACGTGCTTTCATTTCGCGCAGCAAGGTGGCCACTAGCCGGCCGCCGCTGGCGCCGATCGGGTGGCCGAGCGAGACTGCACCACCGTTGATATTGACTCTGTCGGGATCGAGACCTAACTGTTTGATCGCCACCAGGGGCACGGCGGCAAAAGGCTTCGTTGATTTCGAACAGGCCGATGTCTCCCGTCTCTCAGTTTTGCCTTGACGCAGCATTTGCGGATGGCGTCGACTGGCGCTTCGGCAAATTTGTCCGGATGAATGCTGTGGGTGGCACTGGCGACCATCCTGGCGGCCGGTTGCAGGCCGTGCCTGGACACGGCAGCTGCCCCGGCCAGCAGGGCCATGCCGGCGCCGTCATTGATGGTCGAGGCATTGCCGGCGGTAATGGTGCCGGTTTTGCTGAACACGGGACGCAGTTCCGCAAGTTTGTCGATGTTACCGCGAAAGGGCTCTTCGTCTGCGACGATGGTTACCTCACCTTTGCGGGTTTGGTTTTACAACCGCGACCAGTTCGTCGTTGAAGATGCCGTTTTTTACTGCGGCTTGGGAGCGTTGATAGGAACGTACCGCATAAGCGTCCCTGCTCTGCTCTGGTCAGGTTGTGTCCCGCCACCCAGTCTTCGGTGATTGCGCCCATGTGGCGTTTCGAATACGGGTCCTGGAGGCCGTCGTGGATCAATAGGTCGAGCAGTTCGCCGTTGCCCATCCGCTGGCCGAAGCGGGCTTGGGGCAGAATGTAGGGGGCCAGGGACATGTTCTCCATGCCGCCGGCAATGACGATGTCGGCATGCCCAAGTTGAATGGCGTCGGGGCGGCCAGCATTATGGCTTTCAAGCCGCTGCCGCAGACTTTGTTGATGGTCATGGCGTGGACGCTGTCGGGCAATCCGGCCAGGCGCATGGCCTGGCGCGCCGGCGCCTGGGCCGCACCGCCCTGCAAGACCTGACCGATGATCACTTCATCGATCTGCTCGCCGGTCAGCGGGCTGTTGACCATTAATCTGCCGATGACCCGAGCCGCCAGTTCCGGTGCGCCCAGATCGGCAAGCGCACCGCCAAAGGAGCCAAAGGGAGTCCGTAAGGCGGACACGACAAAGACCTCTTTCATAGAACATCTCCTGCGGGGAAGGGGTGATAAACACTGTTATGGAAAGCAAGGACCGTTCCGGTACGAGAACTCCCAGGTTTTGGGGGTTTTTCTTTTTTGTCCAGGCCGGATGACCATAATAAACCTGATCAATATTTGAATCGAAAACTGATTTGTTGTGTTAACTGTTTGTAAACAATAAAAAAATATTTGACTATGAAATGAATCAACTGAACATTTTTTGTTGAGTGATGTCCTGCTCTGTGAATAAAAAAAACAGATTTTGAGAAAAGTGCAAGTCGGAATGGATAGATTGTCTCTTTAGTAGCTAAATTTGCAGCAGAATCTGAAAAACAATAGATGTTTTATGGATTGACATTTATAAAATGGTAATATATATGATCATTGGTCAGACCAATTAACAATTATGCGGAAATTGAAAGCAACATGAAAAAACATCAGCTCCTGAAACTGTTTTCCGAAAATGCCGTTGCGGCCGGCGGCGAAATCATCGCGGTCGCATCCATGGCCGAAGCGGCCGAGTGTGTGGCCTCGCGAGTGCGTGGCCCGGTGCTGGCGCCGGCTTTTGCGACGGCGGGCCGCTTCGGGTTGCAGGCGACGTTGAAAGATGCGGGCGTCAATGTCGTCAGTCATGATTTTCGCAAGGCGGGAGACGCTGCGGAAGCCGGCCTGACCGGGGTCAACTTCGCCATTGCCGATACCGGAACCCTGGTGCTCGAGAGCACGCCGGAGGACATCCGATTGGCCACCACCTTGCCGCCCAAACATTTTGCTCTGCTCGATCCGCGCAAAATCGTCGCCGACGGACCGGCAGCCGTGCCCTATCTGCGCCGGCTTCATGAACGGGACGCGCGGAATTATATTGCCTATATCACCGGTCCCAGCCGCACGGCGGATATTGAACGGGTGCTGACGATCGGCGTTCATGGCCCGAAAGAACTGCTCGTGCTGCTGGTGCCCGGGTTGTCGGACGATTATCTGGAAATGTAGGGGGACTGCGGACATGCATAAACAACGCGGCAAAGAATATCGCCAACGGATCGATAAGGCCCTGGCCACTCCGAAGTTGCAGGATGCGCTGCATAAATTCGGCGATGCCTATCTGGTGTCCCGGGAAAAAGCTTTCGCCGGGCTCGATTTCGAAGCCTTGCGCCGTCAGATCGCCGCGACCAAAAGCGACGTGCGGGAACGGCAGGCGCAACTGCTGGATCAATTCACGGCCAATGCCGAAGCCGCGGGGGCGATTGTCTACCTGGCCGAAGATGCTGCGGACGCCAACCGTTATATCGCCGACCTGGCACGACGCAAAAAGGCTACTTTGGCGGTGAAAAGCAAAAGCATGGTCAGCGAGGAGATTCATCTCAACAAGGCGCTGGAGAAAGCCGGGACCCGGGCGCTGGAAACCGATCTGGGAGAATGGATCGTGCAGCTGGCCGGGCAACGGCCCAGCCATATGGTCATGCCGGCGATTCACATGTTCAAGGAAGAAGTCGCCGAACTGTTCGGCAAGGAAACCGGCAGACGGGAGGCGGCCGAGATCGAGCATCTGGTCGAAGTCGCCCGGGGGCAACTACGGCAGAGTTATTTCGCGGCCGAAATCGGTATTACCGGTGCCAATATCGCGGTCGCGGAAACCGGCGGCATCGCTCTGGTCACCAACGAAGGCAATGCCCGCCTGGCCTCGACCCTGCCGCCGGTCCACGTGGCCCTGATCGGCATGGAGAAGCTGGTCCCGACCCTTGAGGACGCGGCTCAGATCATCCAGGTTCTGCCGAAAAATGCGACCGGGCAGCTGTTGACGTCTTACGTCACCTGGATCCGCGGCGCGGTGCCCAGCGCCGCAGCGGACAAAGAGCTGCATCTGGTCGTGCTCGACAACGGTCGCAGTTCACTGGCCGACTCGCCGCACTGCCGGGATGCTCTCAACTGCATTCGCTGCGGCGCCTGCGCCAATGTCTGTCCGGTTTACCAGACCGTCGGCGGTCACGTTTTCGGCCATATTTACATCGGTGCCATCGGCATTATCCTCACCGCCTTCTACCACGGTCTCGACAACGCCGCCGAGCTGGTCAAGGCTTGCATCGGCTGCCGTTCCTGCGTGGCGGTATGCCCGGCCAATATCGATCTGGAAGAGATCATCCTGCAGCTGCGCGAAACCGTCAGCAACAAGGAGGGTATCGGTGCGGGCAAGGCGCTGGTGTTCCGTAAGGTGATGCAGAACCGCAAACTCTTTCATACCATGATCAGGGCCGCCGGCATGTTGCAGAAGCCGGTGACGCGCGGGGAGCGCACCATCCGCCATCTGCCCCTGTTCTTTTCCCCCTTGACCGAGTGGCGGACGTTGCCGGCAATCGCCGACAAACCGTTGCGCGAGATTTTCGGCGCGCACACACGCAAACTCGAGCGGCCCCGTTACCGTGTGGCCCTGTTCGGCGGTTGCGCCAACGATTTTCTCTATCCCGAACTGGGACTTGACCTGATCGAGTTGATGCACGGCTTCAACGTTGAAATCTCCTACCCGCCGGGGCAGAATTGCTGCGGCATCCCGGCGATTTATTCGGGCGAAAAGGAAACCGCCGTCGAACTGGCCAGGCAGAACATCGAGGCGCTGCTCGCCGATGATCCCGATTATGTGCTGACCACCTGCCCGACCTGCGCCGTGGCGCTGAAGAAGAATTTCGTCGACTACCTCAAGGATGACCCGGTCTGGGCCGAGCGGGCCGAAAAACTCTCGGCAAAAACCGTCGATGCGGCCGGGTTCGTCCTCAACCGGTTGGCGGGAGCCGAGCGGCTCGCCGGTGTTGCCGCCGGGGAAAAGGTGACCTATCACGATTCCTGCCACCTCAAGCGGGGTCTCGACGTCTGGCGGGAACCGCGCGAACTGCTCACGACGGCCGGGCATGAACTGGTGGAGATGACGCATGCCGATCGTTGCTGCGGTTTCGGCGGCTCCTACTCGTTCAGCAGTCATCCCGATATCGCCAAAAAGATTCTCCAGGACAAAGTTGCCGACATCGCCGCAAGCGGTGCGGATTGCGTGGCCATGGATTGTCCCGGTTGCATGATGCAGATTCGCGGCGGGTTGGAAAAGGCGGGATCGAAAGTCGCGGCCCGGCACACCATCGAGTTGCTGGCCGAGGCGCTCAGGCGCGGGAAACGGGACGGCCGCTAGCGGCGGATGATGCGACCGGGCGCACGGAAACTCCGTGCGCCCGGTCGTATTGAAGCCGTACTATTGTCCCGTGCGGTTGGTTCGTTAGACTCATTCCGGCCTTTTTTACCGCTGTCTGCGTTCTGCCTCCTCGGCTTGGCTAACGGCCGGGCCTGCGGCGGCACGCCTTGACGGCAGCAAAAATGTCTCGGCATTCATTCAAACAACTCACCAAACGGGACACTAGGGCGTTGCGATAAAAGGACCGTTTTTGATGTGAGTTTTGTATTCAAGATCCTTCATGGCGTCCTTCAGACCGATGTAGAAGACATTCGGTTTGGTTCCGTATTCCGGCATTAATGTTTCATAGCGATGCTCCTTGAGCAGTCTGCTGACTTCACTGTCGGGATCCGACAGATCGCCGAAGTAGAGGGCATGCGCCATGCAGTTGGACACGCAGGCCGGCAACAGTCCCGCGGTGACCCGGTTGAAGCACATATTGCACTTATCGGCTTTTTCGGTTTCCGGGTCCAGATATCGCGCCGCGTACGGACAGCTTTCGACACAGGCCCCGCAGCCGATACAGGCTTCCGTGTCGACGGTGATGATCCCGCCGGTGCTGCGGTATGTCGCATTGACCGGACAGACATCCAGACACGGAGCGACTTTGCATTGATTGCAATAGTGCGGGATTTTCGCTCGCGTGACCGCCGGGTAACGCCCTTTATCCATCTGGAAAACCCAGGAGCGATAGTACCCGCCGGGAACATGGTTTTCATATTTACAGGCGACCGTGCAGGCGTTACAGCCGACACACTTGCGGGTATCGATTACGATGGCGTAATTGCTATTGTCAGTCTTCATGGCTATTCCTCTCTGTTTTCCTGTGTCAACTCGGCCAGATCCGTTTCAACCCATGTTGCCGCAACAGCCGCAACTTCGGCGTAATACCCGGGCGCGATGTCTTGCAGGGCGGGGGCGAAATGACCTGTGGCGGGGTGAAGATGGTCGGCAACGAAACCAGCCTGATAGTCTCTCCACTTGCGGGCGAGAGCCTGCCCGGAGTCGGCGGCCGGCGCGGTCGATACGTTCTTTTCCGCGTGACATAAATACGTCATGAACGCCAGTTCCAGGCCGATGTGGTCAGGCATGCAATTCTGTCGTAACGGCTCATAAATAGTGAGCGTTTCGGGAGAAAAGGCGGTCTCTTCCCAGCACTTGGCAAGATGATGGGCCGCCGGGCCGTTTAATCTGCCGAAGGTCTTGTTCTTCTCCGTATAAGCCAGCACAGCCGACTCATACGGAGGAACATACGACCCTGATGTCGGGACGAAAAAACAATCAAAATAGGCCTGCCGGACGGCTTCGATATCCGTCAGCAGGGCGTTCCAATCGAGTTTTCCCGGCAGCAATGCGCTGAGCCACCGGCGTTGTTGGCTCAGGCCTTCGGCCGTCGGCGGCTGCAGGAAGACGTCGGCCAGCGCAGCATAGATTAGACAGCGACCTTCCACATCCTGAACGGCGGGAATCGATTGCGGCGCGGCCATTTAAATTTTCTCCAGGCGATAGGCGCCGCCGTTTCTGGCCGGAGCCCCGGACGGCATGTCGGAATGCCCGAAGATTTCCTTGAATGTCGGGTCGAGCAGCGACATTCCGCTTAACAGCACGCCTTTGGCGCGGCTGCTGTCGCCGCCCGAGGTCCGCCCGGCGATCTGGTGCCGCCTGACCCCGTATTCCCAGTGTCCGTAACCGAACGCGACGGCGATGACTCCTTCGGCAACCCCGGGGCGAACCTGTACTATCCCTTCCGCCGTGCTTCCGGTCGCGGATACGATGCGCACCCGGTCGCCATCCTTGAAGCCGTGCCGGGAGGCGTCTTCCGGGTTGATTTCCAGATAGTTTCCCGGCGACATGCTGCTGAGGATGGGACTGTTGGCAACCGTCGAATTGCTGCGCAACTTGGCTTTATAGGAGACGGCCTTAAACGGCCATTGCTGTTTGGGGAAAACTTCCGTGACCGGCCGGCCGTCGGCAAAAGACTCGGGATCTCTGGTGATCACTCCCGGGTAGAATTCGCCGGTGATTGAATTGCGCGCCGTGGCGACCTTTTCCGTATAAATATTGACACAGCCCGTATATCCGTATTTATGGTCGTCGCCGTCGAATCCGGCATCGGGATCTTCGAACCGTCCGCCTCTGGACAGCATATAAGCCACGTGCGGCCATTCTTCCGCCTTCAGGGCAGGCTTCCAGGCGCTAACGGCCTCATCGATCCCCTGCAGTTCGGCTTCCTGCAGCGACAACTGCGGCAGCGGCTTGTCGGCAAATGCGGTATTGGCCGCCGCTCTCAGGAAATAGTCCTCCGGGGTGTTGAGCGGATAGGTGGCCTTGTCGGCCCCGCTGATGGCGTTGTCGCCGAAACCGGGCAGCTTTATTTGTTTCGCCACGTCGATGACGTAGTTTTCGAAACAGGCAAACCGCTTGCCGTCGATTTTGGGGGTCGAGGGCTTGACGACAGGCCAGCGCAGGCCTTTGTATTTACCGGCGAAGTTGCCTTCCATATTCGGCAGGCCCCAGCTTTCGTAAGGGGTGGTGTCGGGAATGACATAGTCGGCCAGCGCCGTCAGTTCCCCCATGAAAGTGTCGCAGCTGATGATCAGCGGAATCACTTCCGGATTCTTCAGCGCGGCAATGACGTCCTTACGCGCCGCGGCAGGTGTCGCGAACAGCGGGTTGGACATCCAGTTGAAGAGGATTTTGGTTGAATAGGGATAGCGGTTGATCATGGAGAAAACCGCCTGATTGTCCCCGCCCGATATCGGCGCGTGCCACGGCAATCTTGACGGGTAGGGCGATTTCCCGGCCGCGACTTTGTTCCGGTATTCGGTCGATTTTTCATAGCGGCCGTTGCGGCCCAGGCCGACACCGCCCCTTTTCGGCGCTCCCTTGATCGTGGACAGGTCGTACTTCGGTCCCTTTGAGGTTGAGGGATAAGCCAGCCGACGGCAAATCACGCCGCCTTTTTTGTTGATGCTGCCGATCAGGACATTGACCAGGTTGAAGGCCGTGGCGATATTGAGGCCGGTCGCGGTAACCGTATTGCCCATGCCTTCGATGGATGCTTTTGTGCCGTAACTGGTCAGCTGCTTGGCGATGGCAATGATCTTTTCCACCGGAATACCGCAATCGGCGGAATAATCCTGCATGGAATGGGCCATCACGCTTTCTTTAAGCAGCGAGAAGACGGTTTCAACTTTGATGGTTGCGCCATTCTCAGCGACGACGTTTCCTTTGAAGAACAGATCGGCTTCAGCGGTTTCGGAGATATGAACCGGTTTTTTGGTCTGTTGATCGATAACGATAAAACCCTCATCCTTGGGGTTTTGTTGCTGTGCCGGATAGCCGATGTCTGCCGCCCGCAGCAAACGCCGCGCATTGGCGTGCTCCGGATCGGTAATCACCAGATATGATGCGTTGGAAAAACTGTTGAACCCTTTTTTCTTCGCGGCGGCGAAGGTCGGGGAACTGACGAACTGGGAGTTGTAGCGCTGATTGACGAACATCCATTGAATGATCGCCATGATAAAAGCATGATCCGTTGCCGGGATGATGGGAATCCATTCAGTGCTTTTGCCGGTGGTGGAAACCGCTCCGCCAAGCATCACCGGGTCGACAACCGAGAATTTAAGCGATCCGTCGTTCGAATGTTGTGCCGATTGCCGGGCTATCGCCTGCATCGGCTTGCCGGAGTTGCCCGGATACTCGCCTAAAAACAGGACATACTCGGCATTGTTCAGGTCGGGGCGCAGCATGTTGCCACCGGATTGTATCCGCGACGCGGATGGACGGCTGCCGCCTCATGTGGAACCGTGAGTATAGGTGTTGACCGTTCCGAATGCCTTGGTAAAGCGAAAGGCGAAAGGCGTGCGGCCATCTCCGCGACCGCCGATAAAGACCAACTGATTGGCTTTGCTGCCCAGTTCGGGCTGCTTCTCGTCGAGTGAGACCGCCGGGTTTCTGACGCTGCGGAACCCGTCGATCCGTTGCGTTTCGCCGAGATTTTCGAACAACCGGCCGCCTTCAACAGTTTCGCGTACGGCTTCGTCCCAGCTGATCGGTTGCCATTTGCCGCTGCCGCGTTCGCCGGCTCTTTTCAGCGGTACCAGGATCCGGTAGGGGTCGTAGTGGCTTTCCAGTGTCCCCTGTCCTCGGGCGCACAACGTGGCGCGGTGGCGCAGGCCGAAATCCTTGTACTGTCCGTAAGCCTGATACATATCCTCCAGCGAAGTTTTCATGGGCAGATGCGGCTGAGCGTTGTTCGGATTGAAGGGGTTGCCGCTGACGGACAGGATCTGTCCCGTTTTTTTACTGATTTTCACCCGGTTGCCGCACGAAGAATAACAGCCCAGACAACAGCTGTTGCGCATCTGAATATCGGGGTTGATCGACAGTTTTCCCGTGATCGGATCAATGATCGCCTCCAGTTCCCGGCCGCCGTTTTTCATAGGAACGAAGGTGGGCGGGGTTTCCGCGTAGAGCAGATCGCCGAAACCCATGCCGGTCAGAGCCGTAGCGCCGACCAGAGTCGATGCCTTTAAAAAATCCCGCCTGTTCAACTTCATAAATCCTCCTGCTAAGACTGCTGAAGAAAAAGATGGCAGCCCAGTATTCATGGCGTTTACGGCAGAAGCAGTTTCTGCCCGATCTGCGTCCGGTGAAGACATTTTCTTCTTTATTAAGCCTGTCAGACCGAATTTTTGCCGCAATCTGGACCAAATGGTTTAATATTCTCGCACAGCGTTTGTACTGTGGATATCGGGTGTTCTCCTGATTTTGGCGGGGGGAAAGTACGGAGGCGCGCCGAGAACCGGCGCTTGACGCCGGGTGGTCGTTATTGCCCCGGTGAATAAACAGAGAAACAGGTTGCCCGGCGTCATTCCCGCGAAGGCGGGAAGCCACAGCTGTGTTAATCTGTTCAAGCATGGATCCCCGCCCCCGATAGAGTCCTGCGAGGGTGACGTGGCGCAGGCGGGGATGACGCAATATTTATCCACCGGTGCAATGCAATGGTTATTGATAAGGTGAAGGGCAACAGGCCGAGACGGGCGTTCGAATCCGGATCGGCTTTGCTTATGTAACGGCCAAGAGGAGCGAATCGTTTTGCCGGCGGAGACAGTCATGAACCACGAACCGAATTCCCAAACCGAACAACAGCCCAGCCGGACGGACCCGGACACGCGCGTGGCCCAACTGGAGGAATTGCTGCGCCGGAAAACCGAGCAGTTGCGGGAAACCGAGGCGCAACTGTTGACTTATGAAAATATCTTCCAGGCGATCCCGACGCCGCTTTTCTACAAGAACCTGGAAGGCGTTTACCTGAACTGCAATCAGGCCTTTGCCGATTTAAAAGGGATCTACCTGGGGGATATCATCGGCAAGACGGTTTTTGATGTGACCCCGAAGGAACGGGCGGAAGATTGCAACGGCATCGACGAAATTCTGAAAAGCAAGGGGAAAGGGACGGAATATTATGAGGCCACCGTTTGTCTGGACCATGGCGAACGACGCACCCTGATGTTCAATAAAGCCCTGTTCCAGGGAGCGAACGGGAATCCCGCCGGTCTGGTTTGCGTCATCTCGGACATCACGGAAATCCAGCGTAAAAAAGATGAGCTGGCGAAACTGAAAACCCAGTACCGAATCCTGTTGGAGACGATTCCCCACGGCATTGTCGAATTGGATACGACCGGTCGTATCTCTTTCGCCAACAAGGCCTTCCTGCAAATTATCGGTTACGGGGAAAAGGTTACGGTGGAAGGGCAAAACTTTCATGAACTCATGGTGCTTGATAATAACGACGAAGCCTGCCAGCGGGAATGTTTGACCGGTTTTCTGCTCAACGGGATTCCGCAAACGCCCTGTACGATTAAAATCATCGACCAGAGGGGAAAAGCCGTTGATCTTCAGCTCGACTGGAATTACAAACATGCGGAGCAGGGAAAGCCCAGCGGGTTCATCTTGATCGTTACGGACGTCACCGAGCGCAATCAGGCCGCGCAGGAACTGGAACGTTACCAGAAAAGGTTACGCTCTCTGTCTTCCCAACTGTCTCTGGTTGAAGCCCGGGAAAGACGGAAGATCGCGACGGAGTTGCATGACAACCTGGGACAGGACCTGGCGCTGGCCAAGTTCAAGCTGAAAAGCCTCCAGGCGGACCGGTTTTCTTCGCCCTGTGCGCGGGATCTGGCTTCGATCGAGCATTCCCTTGAAGACGCCATCGCGTTCACCCGATCTTTAACCGTTAAAGTCAGTCCGCTTATTCTCTACAACCTGGATTTCAAAAGCTCCGTTGAATGGCTGGCCGAAAACATTTTGACGCCTTGCCGCATTGAATTCCGGCTGAGCGCCATGCCGCAGATGGAGTTTCCCGACGAGGATTCCCAGGTTCTGCTGTTTGAAACCATAAGGGAATTGCTGATCAATATCGTCAAACATGCCGAGGCCGAAAATGTGCGGATCACGATCGGCAACGCCGCCGGCAAAATCCAGGTCAGCATCGATGACGACGGCAAGGGTTTCGGCTATACGCCGGAATGCGGGCTGGAAGATTATTCCGGCTTTGGCCTGTTCAGCATTCGGGAGCGGATTACCTATCTTAAAGGGAACCTGGAGGTTGTTTCCTCTTTGGGGCAAGGAACCTGCATCCGTTTTGATGTTCCGTTGTCGCCCGCCAAGACGGAGAGTGCCGGATGAGCTGTTCAATCGTGTTGATCGACGACCACCAGATGTTTCGCGAGGGGATCCGCCATCTGCTGGAAAAACGAAAAGACATTGTGACTCTCGGGGAAGCCGGCGATGGGCGTTCCGCCGTCAGAATGGCGAAAAAATTAAAGCCCCAGGTGGTGATTATGGATGTCTCCATGCCCGATCTCAACGGTATCGAGGCGACCCGGCAGATTCTCATGGACAATCCCGAAATCAGGATCGTGGCGCTTTCGATGCATTCGGATCGGCTGTTCGTACTGAAAATGCTGAAGGCCGGAGCCTCGGGATACGTGTTGAAAGACAGCGTCTTTGATGAGCTGATCCTGGCTTTGAATACGGTGATGCGGGGGAAAACCTACCTGAGCCCCGAGATCGCCGGGCTGGTGCTGGACGATTACCGTAACCTTTCCCTGAATACCGAAGCAAAAGTGGTTTCGATCCTGTCGCCGCGCGAACAGGAAGTCGTTCAGTTGATTGCCGAAGGACGGACGTCGAAACAAATAGCCGCCGCCCTCAATGTCAGCGCTAAAACCATTGAAACCCACCGGGCGCAGGTGATGCGCAAGCTTGACATTCACAACCTCGCGGAACTGACGAAATATGCGATTCGCGAAGGGTTGACCAGTATTTGAGCGCGGGAGCGTTTTTTTCCGCCTGAGCTTTCGGGAAGGATCGTCACCGGGTCGATCGCAGGCGCAGGCGCCGCGGAGCGCAAGAAAACGAATCTTTTCCCTGAACCGGTTTTTTTGCTGCGCGTGATACCCCGCCGGGAGAGCCTATCTTCCCGGCGGTTTTTTTGTCTTGCGCAAGGCCAGTGCCGTATTGGCAAGGAAAATCAGCAGCGCGCCGCACCAGCCGGTGAGGGCCAGCGCCGGGTCGGCGACCAGGACCGGTCCGAGTACGGCCGCCAGCAGGATGCGGGACGAGGAGATGATCGAGCCTTCGACCGCGGTGACGTAAAGAAAGCCGAAGGTGAGCAGGTACTGGCCGAGGATTCCGGCCGCCGCACAACTGACCAGGAAGAAGAGCTCGGTGGCATTCGGCAGGAAGATGTCCCGGTGGAAAAAGAGCAGGATCAGCAGCGCGCCGAGGCCGAACATGAAAAACAGAATCGTCTGCGAATCGTGATGGCGACGGCTGATGTTGAGGTAGATGATCGCCGCCGCCGCGGTCATGCCGGAGCAGAGACCCCAGATGTTTGCCAGACCGGGCTGAATATCCTCCGGCGAGAGAACCATCCAGACCCCGGCAAAGGCGGCCGCCACGATTCCGACCGAAACCGGGTCGCGCTGTTCGCGCAGGAAGAACCAGGAGAACACCGCAACGAAAAGCGGGTAGGTCATGTTGAGGATGTTCGCCTCGGCCAGCGAACCCAGTTCCACGGCACGGTAAAAACAATAGACGGCCACGGTATTCGCAACCGTGCGGCCGATCAGGTAGTGGTATCGGCGCGGTCTGATCCGCTCTTTCCGGATCCGCATCGTGATCATGACGACGATAAAGCCGAGCAGAAAGCGGGCAAAGGCATAATAGGCGGAGCCGATCAGGACGTAATCCTTGGCCACGCGGATGATCAGCGTGGCCAGGTAAAAAAAGAAGGCCGAGCCGAAAACGGCCAGCAGGCCGAAAACCTGCCGGGGATCGCCGTGAGCGGCGGCTTTGTCTACAGATCGGGACACCTTACGACTCCACTGGAATGATGATTTGGGGGTAAACTTGTATTCAGTTTTATCTTCCCGATGCTAGAATAATAGCTGTGTTGTTTGCGATGACAGGATAAAGGAGTTTTTCATGGCTGAAACGTTGCACATCGTCTGCCCGAACTGTAGCGCGGTCAACCGGGTTCGGCAAGATAAACTCTCTCTCGGCCCCAAATGCGGCCGTTGTAAAGCCGCCCTGTTTTCCGGCCGACCGGTGGAATTGACCGGTGCTTCTTATCAAACGCATGTGCGCAAAAACGATCTGCCCCTGCTCGTCGACTGCTGGGCGCCCTGGTGCGGCCCCTGTAAAATGATGGGACCGGCTTTTGCCGAAGCGGCCAAGCAGCTGGAACCGCATGTTCGGCTGGCCAAGATCGACACCGAAGCCGAACCGCAGCTGGGAGCGCAATTGGGCATCCGTTCGATCCCCACGCTGGTGCTCTTTCGCGGCGGCCGGGAGGTCGCCCGCCAATCCGGTGCGCTCAACAGTACGCAGATCATAACCTGGGTCAAAGACCGCCTGGGCCGGTGAGCATGGAACAACAGCCCCGTCCCCGACCGATCACGCTGCGGGAAGAGCTGCGGAAAACCGGCCGCATGTTCGTACGCATGCTGCCGAATATCCTGGCCGTGGTTCTGCTTTCCGGTTTTATTATGGTGTTCGTGCCGATCGATCGTATTTCCCGCTTCCTCGGCGGCGGCTTCCTTGCCGATGCTTTCGTCGGCGCCGGCATCGGTTCGGTTTCCATCGGCAATCCGCTGATCAGTTACATCCTGGGCGGGGAACTCCTGGACCAGGGCGTCAGCCTGATGGCCGTTACTGCGCTGCTGGTCAGTTGGGTGACCGTCGGCAGCGTTCAGCTTCCGGCTGAGATACAGACCTTCGGTCTCCGTTTCGGCTTGCTGCGCAACGGCCTGGCGTTCGTTTTTTCCCTGCTGATCGCTTTTTGCATGCTGATCAGCATGCGGGCCCTGTCGGGCTGAGACGCCGGAGCCGACAATGAAACCGAATCCGGGACCGGAACGGAAAAAAGAACGGAGCGGCGGCTATCTCTTTCTGGCGCTGGTGCTGGCGCTGTATCTGCTGAGTTTTTTCCCGGCACCGCAACAGACCTGGCAGGCTCTGCAGTTCAGCGCCGTCATGTTGAAAAAGCTGGCGCCGGTCCTGGTCGTCGTCTGTCTCTTGATGTTTGTCACCAACCTGGTGGTCAAACCTCAATGGGTAAAAAAGCATGTCGGCCGCGATTCGGGCTTCAAGGGGGTGCTGATCGCGATTCTGGGCGGGATTTTATCCCTGGGACCGATCTACGTCTGGTACGAAATCCTCAACGATCTGCAGCATAAGGGCATGCGGAAAAGCCTGGTGGCCTCCTTTCTTTATGCCCGCAGCGTCAAGCCTCAGTTGCTGCCGTTGATGATCTTTTATTTCGGTTGGCTTTATGCCCTGCTGCTGACCGCTTATCTGATCCTGTTTTCCTTCCTTAACGGCCGGCTGACGGAGCGACTGCTGGGGGAGGACCGGCAATAAACGGGTTGTCGAAAGCCGGAAACGGCGTCGGCGCTTCAGCAACCTTTCGGCCGGTTTTTAAACCGGTTCAGGCAGACCGGTTTGGGTCGTCTTGCCCGGCCCGGTCCATTGATCGTCATGCAATCGCCGGAGGCGGAAAATGAGACCAGGGGAATTGCTCTTTTTTTGTGGAAAAATGGGCGCGGGGAAAACCACAAAAGCGCGTGAAATTGCCCGGCAAAGAAATGCCGTATTACTTTCAGAGGATGACTGGCTGGAGTCGATCTACCCGAATGAAATTGCTTCTCTGGAAGACTACATTGAATATTCCGGCCGGCTTAAGCCCCAAATGAAGAAGCTGGTTCAGTCGATTTTGACAACGGGAACGGATGTCGTCATGGACTTTCCGGCGAATACTCTTCAGCAAAGAGAATGGTTCAAGAGTATTTTTTCAGAGATTCAGGCGCCGCATACCTTGATCTATATCGATTTGCCGAATGAGATCTGCCTGAAACAGGTTGCTGAAAGGCGTACTGAACAACCCGAGAGGGCGGCAACGGATACGGCGGAGATGTTCGAGCAGGTGACAAGGTATTTTGTCGCGCCCTCAGCGGATGAAGGCTTTAATACAACAGTCGTGGAGAAATAGGTATGACCAAGCGCTGCACCCGGAGCCATCATGCGCTGCGCCTGATGTTCCGTTGAGCGCGGTGTCGGGCTTCCGGGGAAGACAGGCCGGTTTTCCTGATGACGGATGCAAACATCAAGGAACCGGCAGCGGCACGGCGAACGGCTGATATCGCCCACTGCAGCCTTGGGGGCAAAAAACGGGAAGATTTGCAAAAAACGGGATGAGTCATGGCTGTCGATTCATTCGGATTAGAGCAATTCCGCCAGGGTTTGTCCCAGTTCATCGACCGTATCGACAACCCGGTAGGCGCCGGAGAAAGCGTAATCTTTCATCAGCGGGTGCCGCAGGATAATACAGCGGATCCCGGCGGCGCGGGCGGCGGCGAGTCCACGCGGGGAATCCTCGACCACCATACATGCTTCAGCAGCAACAGCGAGTTTGCTCAGGCCGCACAGATAAGGGGCGGGAGCCGGCTTGCTCCCTTCGTAATCTTCATTGGTGAGAACGAAATCGAAAAAATCGAGCAGGTTCAGACGCGCGTGGATGGTCTCGAAATGTTGACGATAAGAGCTGGTGACGATTCCCATGGGAAGTTTGTCATGTAAAGATTGCAGGACCGGTCTGATGCCTTCTATCGCCAGATTTTCCGCTTCAACCAGTTTCCGGTTATAGAGTTCGCCACGTTTCCGGCGCAACTCCGGAAGCTGTTCTGCGGTGATGCCGATTTTTTCGAACAGGTGCCACGCACCGCTGTTGCGAATCAGATACCAGTTGAAATAATCGGCTTCCGAAAGATCAAGACCGTAGGCGTTGAGCAGCTCTTTATTTGCCGTGAAGTAAAGGTGCTCGGTATCCACGAGCACCCCGTCATTATCCCAAAGAATTCCCTGAAGCATTTTTATTACGTTTCTATTTGCAGGCCTGCAGACGATGATGTGAACCGGCCACTGCGGCAATGGCCGCTGCAGATTCTAAATGGGTTTGCCTTATGATTCAACCGGTGTCGGCGGATCATTCAATATTTTTCGGGGACCACTCAGGGCGGATTGTCGGGACCGTAACCCGTCTTTCAGCGAATACTGAATCGCCTTGCACTTCGCCTATGATTTTTATTGCTCCGGTGATTAAACAGTGAAAAAAGCCGCCCGGGGCGTGATTCCAGCGAAGGCGGGAAGTTTAATCTGTGAAAGCATGGAGCCCCGCCCCCGATAGCGTCCTGCGCGGGTGACGTGGCGCATGCGGGGATGACGAAGTCTTTATCCACCGGAGCAATATTTCGGCATGAAAGCCGCCGGACACGCCTGCAGGTTGCCTGCTGAACAACCATTGCCGGCATGTCCGGGTTCCGGTCACGGCGCGGCCGCCTGATCAAACATCGCTGGTCATAATGAACAGCGGCTGGCGCAGGAAAGATTCGTAAATCGGGCGCAAGCGTTCGCTATTATAGTATTTATTGACATCCACCACTTTTTTTCGGCCGGTCACGACGTCGATCGGCACATTGTCGTAACAGCCGTTACGCAAGCTGACCAGGCGGCCGGAGGACCCCTGCAGGACCAGGTCGAGGGCCAGGTTGCCGAAGGCCATCGGCACGATCGAGTCCAGGGCATCCGGGTCGCCGCACCGTACCAGGTAACCGAGGCGCTGATTGACCACGTTGACGCGCCGTCCATCATTGTAGCGCGGCGAGAGTTCTTTCAGCTGCCTGGCGACCTGATCGCCGATGCCGCCCAGCTTTTTGTGACCGAACTGATCCGCTTCCTCGCCTTCGAACAGCATGCCCTCGTGATGGGTCATGGTCGCCCCTTCCGAAACCAGCACCACCGAGTAGTTGCTCGGGTGCTTTTTCCGGTCGTCGCTGAGCAGTTCCGCCAGGTGTTCGATGGCAAAAGGATATTCCGGGATGACGCAGCGATCGGCGGCACCGGCCATGGTCGGCAGCAGGGCCGAATATCCGGCATAGCGACCGAAAACTTCCAGGACCAGAAAGCGCTCGTGCGAACCGGCGCTGGTGCGCAGCCGGTGGGTCAGTTCGATGGTCCGGGTCACGCAGGTGGAAAAGCCGATGCAGTAATCGGTTCCCGGAACGTCGTTATCCATGGTTTTGGGGATGGCGATCACCCGGATCCCTTCTTTGTGCAGCCGCAGCCCGTAACTTAAAGTATCGTCGCCGCCGATCGGGATCAGGGTGTCGATCCCGAGGAACGCGAGGTTTTTCAGCACTTCGGGGGTCAGATCGTTGATGTCGTCTTGGTAACGGTCGCGCAGGTGCGGAGGAACGTTGCTCAACGGCAGGTGACTGGGCCGGGTGCGCGAGGTATGCAGGAACGTGCCGCCGGTGCGGCCGGCGCGATTGACCAGTTCTTCGGTCAGTTCCTGGACATTGTTGCCGTTGTCCGCTTCGGCATCGGGGAGCAAGTCGACCAGACCGGCCCAGCCGCGGCGTATGCCGATCACCCGGTAGCCTTCGCGCAGGGCGCGGACGGTGACGGCGCGGATGGCCGGATTCAACCCCGGGACATCGCCGCCGCCGGTCAGAATTCCGATCGTTCCCTTAATGTTTTTTGCCATGATGGGTCTCTCCTGTGGTGAATATTGAGGTTTGATTTGTATTCGCTGCTTTTTTGTTGACGGATCTTCAGGATGTTTTTCCTGCGTTCGGGAAAAATAAAGCAGCCATGGCCGATAACGGCAAGATGGCTGCTTTGCCTGCCTGTTGCTGCGATTGTTTAATTCAGGGCGCGATGGTGCTGCCGAGTACTTCGAGGAACTTGCGCATCCATTCCGGATGGGCGGGCCAGGCCGGGGCCGTGACCAGATTGCCGTCGACATGGCCGTCGCTGAAGGTTTCGTTGTTGGCCAGCCAACAGCCGCCCGCCTGCTCCACGTCCGGTCCGACCGCCGGATAGGCCGATGCGGAACGGTTCTTGAGGACGTCGGCGGCGGCAAGAATCTGCGGGCCGTGACAGATGGCCGCCACCGGTTTGTTGTCGGCGAAGAATTCCCGCGTCAATTGCAGAACCCTGGGATTGAGGCGCAGATATTCCGGGGCGCGTCCGCCGGGGATGACCAGGGCGTCGTAAGCCGCCGCAGCCACGGCGTCGAAATCCGCATTGATATGGAAATTGTGCCCGACTTTTTCGCTGTAGGTCTGGTCCCCCTCGAAATCGTGGATTGCGGTTTTAACCGTATCGCCGGGTTTTTTCCCCGGACAGACGGCATCCACCTGATGTCCGACCATGGTCAGAATCTGGAACGGTACCATTGCTTCGTAATCTTCGACAAAATCGCCGACCAGCATCAAAATTTTTTTCGCTGCCATGGGCATCCCCCTGGTTTCGGTTATTGAAGTATTTCATTTTGATGTTCAGATTAAATTATAGAAGCCCCCGGCGGGATGTCAAAAAGCGGGACTTGATTTTTTGTCGGTTAAAGCGGTCGGGCGACGGGACTTGCTCCCGCTGTCCGTCCCGTTCTCTGCCCGCGGCGGTGGAGCGTTGCCGTCGGCACCGGTGCGGCAGGGGATGGCGGCCGCTTTAGCCGCGGGGAATCACATAAAACAGAACGGCGAAAAAGTGGCAACAGCTTCCGGCGATGACGAAAAGGTGCCAGATTGCGTGGTTAAAGGGGAGCTTTTTCCAGAGGTAAAAGATCACGCCGGCAGTGTACGCCAGGCCGCCGCACAGCAGCAGTTGCAGACCGCCCTGCTCCATGACCGCCAGCAGGGGTTTGATGGCGACGATCACGATCCAGCCCATGAGCAGATAGAGGGCGGTCGACACAAAGCGGATCTTGCCGAAAATAGTGGTTTTCAGAATGATGCCGGTCAGGGCGATACCCCAGACCGCGCCGAAAATCGCCCAGCCCCAGGGCCCGCGCAAGTTGACCAGCATGAAGGGGGTATAGGTCCCGGCGATCAACAGGAAAATCGCCGAGTGATCGAGGGTGCGCAGAATCCGTTTGGTTTTTTCCAGCGGAATACTGTGGTAAAGGGTCGACGTCAGGTAAGAGAGGACCAGGGTGGCGCCGAAGATGCTGCTGGTGACAATGTGCCAGGCGTCGCCGCGTAAACTGGCGAAACCGACCAGAGTCGCCAGTCCGCCGATGGCGAGCAAGGCGCCGATGCCGTGCGTGATGCTGTTGGCGATCTCTTCGCCGATGCTGTAACGGGCGGTTTGGGGTGGTGTCTGCATGCTGTTGCTCCCTGCGGGCTCGATGGTGTCCCGACAGGATCAATTTAGCACGAAGAGAACGAGAGGAAAGGGGAGCGTACCGGGTTTTACGAAACTATTACCTAACGCCCGGAAACCGGCAAAACTTTTACCGGCCGGGCGCGCCGGGTGCGGCGTCAGCGGTAGCCGCGGGCCTGCAACGAAAACAGGTGGGCGTACTGACCGCCGAGTGTCATGAGTTGCTTATGGTCGCCCCGTTCAATGATTTTCCCCTGCTCGATGACCACGATCTGGTCGGCCATGCGTACCGTCGAAAAGCGATGGGAGATGAGAATGGTCATCTTGCCGCGACTCAGTTCGCGGAAATGTCTGAAAATGGTTGCCTCGGCCGCCGCATCCATGGTGGCGGTCGGCTCGTCGAGCACCAGCAGGTCCGCCCGGCTGCGCATGAAAGCCCGGGCCAGGGCGATCTTCTGCCATTGGCCGCCGGACAGCTCGCGGCCGCGGTGGAACCATTTGCCGAGTTGGGTTTCGTATCTTTCGGGCAGTTTGTCGATGAAATCGGCGGCCATCCCTTTCTCTGCGGCCTCGTGCCAGCGTTGGCGGTCTTCGAAATGGGTCGCATCGCCGGCGCCGATATTTTCCCCGACGAGAAACTGATAACGGCCGAAATCCTGAAAAATGACGCCGATCCTGCGCTGCAGGGTGATGCTGTCCCAATCCTGCAGATCGAGGCCGTCGAGCAGGATACGGCCCGAGTCCGGCGGATAGAGGCGGGTCAGCAGCTTGATCAGCGTGGTCTTCCCCGAACCGTTTTCCCCCGACCAGCGCCAGGCTTTCACCCGGTCGCAGGTGCAGGCTGATGTCCTGCAGCGCCGGATGTTCGCTGCCGGGGTAGCGGAAACAGACGTTTTCGAACCGCACGCCGGCGCCCGGGTCGGGACCCTGCATGCATTTTCCCCGGTTGTCCGGAACCGGCTGCTCCAGGTATTCGTACAGATTGGACAGGTACAGGTTGTCCTCGTACATGCCGCTGATCGCTTTAAGACTGGCGGACACCGCGGACTGTCCCTGTTTGAACAGCAGCAGGTACATGGTCATCTGTCCCAGACTGATGATGCCGCGAATGGCGGCCAGTGCAATCCAGGCATAGGCTCCGTAAAAGGCTGCGGTGCCGAGCAGGCCGAGCAGGAAACCCCAGAAATCGCGCCGCAGGGTCAGGCGGCGATCCTCGTTGAAGAGTCGGGCGAAGATATCCCGATAGCGTCGCAGCAGCCTCGGGGCGAGGTGAAAGAGTTTGACCTCCTTGACGTAGTCCTCGCGGGCGAGCACCGTTTCGAGGTAGGTCTGCATGCGTGTTTCCGGCGAGCGGAAACGGAACAGGCGGAATTTGTCGCCGGAGAATTTGGCCTCGGCAAGAAATTCGGGGATTCCGCCGATGATCAGGATCAGCACGGTCAACGGAGAAAAATGGACCAGCAGGATCGCATAGCTGATCAGCGAAATGGCATTCTGGACCAGGCCGAAAGTCCCGGTGACCAGACTCAGCGGCCGGGTCGAGGCTTCCCGGCGGGCGCGGACCAGTTTGTCGTAGAATTCGGAATCCTCGAACTGCGACAGGCTCAGTTGCTGGGCCTTTTCAAGAATCAGCAGATTGATGCGTTGTCCCATCAACGCGCGCAACAGGGCCTGGCAGGTGGAAATACCCCGTTGCGCCCCGGCGATCAGGGCGACGATGCCGGCTTCACCGGCGACAAAAAACAGGACCAGGCCGGTATCGGCGCTGCCGGTCTGCCGGTGTTGAGCGATGGCCGCCACCACGCCGTCGACGATTAACTGGCCGACCCAGGCAACCGCTGCGGGAAGCACTCCGGCGATCAGGGTGAGCAGGGCGAATACCAGGGTCAGGCGGCGACTGGTCGACCAGACCAGTTCCAGCGCCCGCCGACTGTAGCGGAAAATATCGAGGAAATGCTTGGGTTGCAGATTGTGTTCGGTGTCGGGGAGCGGATACTTCAAGCGCGGTCCTTGGGTCTGGCGATCGGGGCGACAGCATAGTAAACAACTTTATCCATGCTCCTGCAAGCGCATTTCCTCTGGGACCCCAGCCGAGTTGCGAGAAACCCGGTTGGGTCCGGCTGTCGGTGTCCCGTGCGGTTGGTTCTATCGCCCGATTCCGGCCCTTTTTGCCGTTGTCTGCGGTTTGCCTTCTCGGCTTAGCTAAAGGCCGGGCCTGCGGCGGCACGCCTTGACAGCAGCAAAAATGACTCGGAATCAAGCCACCCAAGCAACCAAACGGAACACTATTGCTCCGCTGCATAAACCGTGAAAAAAGTGGCCCGGGGCGTCATTCCCGCGCAGGCGGGAAAACAGAGCTGTTTTAATCTGTTCAAGCATGGCTCCCCGCCCCCGATAGAGTCATGCGAGGGTGACGTGGCACATGCGGGGATGGCGACATCTTTATCCACCGGAGCAATAGCGCGAACAGCTTCCGCCCGGCGCGGACTTATTTCAGGACGATGAACACCCCGACGGTCATCAGCAGGATTCCGGCCAGGCGTTCGATCTGCCAGGTGTGGCGATTCAATACCGTACGCATCAGCGTGTTGCCGATCAGCCAGGCAACCAGCATGTCCCAGAGCAACACGGCAAGAACCATCCAGAGACCGTAAAGCGCCTGATGAACGACCGGCGTCTGTCGGGACACGATGAGGGTCATCAGGCTCAGGTAGAAAATAGCGTTTTTGGGGTTGAGGACGGCGGACAGAAAACCGCGGATCAGCAGCCGGGAATGATGCTCTCCAGCCGCTGCGGAGGCGGTGTCCCTGGACGTAGTGTTCGGCCGGGGGGAGCGAAGCAGAAGGACACCCAGGTAAAACAGATAGGCGGCAGCCATAACCTGCATGCCGTGGAAGAGCAGGTGCCGGGTCCGAAGCAGACTGAACCCGCCGACGGCCAGGATGATGTACAGCCCGTTTGCCAGGGCGATGCCCAGACAGGCGGTGAACGCACGGCGGTGGCCGTAGCGGATCGAAGTGCCGACAATGAGGATGAAATCAGGACCGGGACTGAGCAGGGCGATAAAGTGCGCCAGGGCCAGGAGGCCGAACTCAACAAAGTCGAAAGGCATGGTTCACTCCTTGAATCACTGTGCCGAAAATCTTCATCGGCATGTTCGGGAAAACGTTTGTTCAGGAGTGTAGGCCGGTATGGCGAAAAGTTATTGTATCGAATTGACCTGAAAGTTTTTGCGCGGATCACGGTCGGGAGCGCTGCCGGAATTGTCCGGGGGTGGCGGCAGCGAACTGGCGGAAAGTGCGATGCAGGTGGCTCTGGTCGACAAAGCCGGTTTCCGCGGCGACGTCCGCCGGCGGCATGCCCGCGCGGAGCAGCTGCCGGGCTTTTTCGACCCGCAGGTTCAGGCGATATTCGTGCGGCGTGATGGCGCAGCTTTTCTTGAAGCTGCGCAACAGGTAATAGGGATTGTAGCCGAGCCGCCCGGCGATTTCCTGCAGCGTGATGTTGTCCGCCAGGGAACGGGCCAGTTCTTTTTTTACGGCGGCGATCATCCGGGGTTGAGCGGGGAGCGGTTGCGCAGAACCGCCGTTCCCCCGCTGCAGGAGCTCCGCGACGAACTGGGTCAGCTTTTCCGATTTTTCCAGGGTGCAGCCGTCTGCTTCAAGAAGTTCCGCAAGTTCGAGAAAAGCAGCGAACATCCCGCTGTCGTTGAAAACCGGCGGCTGGGGCAGCGAGAGCGGCGCCGCAGCGCCGAACAGGTCATGCTGCAATGCGCGGCACCATGGCGCATCGATATAGGCGACGACGTAGGAATGGGCGTTGATCGTCGGCGTGCAGCGATGCACGACCTGCGGCCCGAGAGTCACCAGAGAACCTTTGCCGGCCCGGTATTCAACCCCCTGGATCTCCACCCGGGTGGAACCTCTGAGGACTGCGGCGATGAACAGTTCGGAGTGAAAATGCTTTTTGTAGTGCTGATCATTTTCTTCCGTATGGCGAATTTCCACCCAGGGCGTATCTTGATTGATCACAAAACGGTTGCTTTTCATGGTCTCTGCCTTCTGCGACGGTCTGCGCCGTGTGTGTCCGGCCGGGTCAGTACCCGAACTCTTCATTCCGCAGGCGGTTGCGAGCGTTGCCGGTAGGCCTGGGCAATGCCGCCGGTTGAAGTTTCACGGTAGAGGGAGGGCAGGGCGTGTCCCGTTTCTTTCATGACCTGGGTGATTTCATCGAATGTGATTTTGTGTTCGCCTCCGGAGAGCAGGGCAAAATGGCAGCAGCTGACGGCCCTGGTCGCGGCGTGGGCATTGCGTTCGATACAGGGGATCTGAACCAGGCCGTTGACCGGATCGCAAGTCAGGCCGAGATGATGTTCAAGCCCCATTTCGGCGGCATATTCGATCTGTCCCACGGTGCCGCCGTGCAACTGGGTGGCGGCCGCCGCGGCCATGGCGCAGGCCGTCCCGATTTCCCCCTGACAGCCGACTTCGGCGCCGGAAATGGACGCGTTGTGCTTGACCAGATTGCCGATCAGGCCCGCTGTCGCCAGGGCGCGAAGAAGATCTTCATGGCTGCATTCCAAGGTTTCCCGCAGATAGCGCAGCACTGCGGGCAGAACCCCGCTGGCTCCGCAGGTGGGCGCGGTGACGATCATGCCGCCGCCGGCATTTTCTTCCGCCACCGCCAGGGCGTAAGCCCAGATGCGGGCGTTGTTTTTTACATGCGGCCCGTAAAGACTGGCCTTGCGGTAAAAAGTATGGGCCTTGCGCCCCAGGCCGAGTCCGCCGGGCAGCACTCCGACATGTTCCAGTCCCTGGCCGATGGCCGTGGCCATGACGTCCCAGACTTCGGCCAGAAAATCGGGGAATCCCCGATCTTCGTGATCCAGAACATATTCCCACAAGGCCTGTCCGCTTGTTTCGGCGTGCGCCAGGATCTCCGCCAGTGTTGTTGCCGGGTAAATTTGCTCCGGGACATTCCGGCCGCTGCCGTCCAGCAGTTTCCCCCCACCCACGCTGTAGACCTCCCATCGGGCCGCTGCCGTGCCTGCGGACGAGAAACTTTCGAAACGCATGCCGTTGGGATGCAGCGGCAGTTCCCGCTCCGACAGCCAGATCAATTCCAGGCGCCGGTCCTTGAAAACCTCGGCCAGAGCCCTGTCGGTTAAATGCCCTTTGCCGGTCGCGGCCAGGCTGCCGTAGAGAGTGACGCGATAATGATCCGCGCGGGGCTGCTGCTGCAGGAACCTTGCGGCGGCCTGCCGAGGCGCCATGGTATGGCTGCTGGAAGGGCCGTTTCCGATACGGTAAAGATGGCGAATAGACTCCATGGTTTCCCCCTGTCGAAGGCTTTCGCTTTACTTCGGTAGACCGTTAACGGTGAATTGAGAAGACGGTCTATGATTACTTGCCCGGCCTTGTTTTGCAATGGAAACCTGCATCTGCGCTGGTGCGGCCGGGATGACAGGCCCGGAATGCGATCCTGTGCGACTGCGTTGAGACGGAAAACCGCACGGCGAAACAGCGGGGCCGCCCCGCAAAAGTCAAGATCCTTTTTCCGCAACCGGTCTGAGTGTAAATCTGCAGATCAATCTTAACAGCTTGATATATCGTTGAAATTTGTTTTCTTTGGACGGATTTTTAAAAACTGACAAAAAAAGTAATATTTTTTATTGACAAAGATGACTCTATTGGTTATAAATTAGCCATCAACGTTTTGTTGTGGCAGGCGAAGCGCTGATAGTCAAAGTAGATATCTTTCGAAAAACCTCTCAAAATGATTGCCCCGTGATCCCCCTCCTGGTCACGGGGCCTTTTTTTCGCTAAAATCCATTCTTTATTGATCCGGGCGGAAATGCAGAGCATGTTCGCGACCGCATACGCTCGTGCCGTCCCTCTCCGGGAGCAAGCGGCCGGGGTTTTCGGTCTGCGCGGGGCGGTTACCCGACGGGGCTCGGCTGCCGTTTCCGGTATTGCTTCTTTCCGGGATATCTTTATACTTTTCTCTGCTGCCGGTTTTGTCGGGGATGGCGATTTGCAACGTTGCTTTCGACGGGCGTTTCGTTTGACGCGGCAGCCAGGCGGGCAGCAAAGGGATTGTCGATACGGCCATCCGACCGGCGGCTTCAGCGTTTGGGACCGGTCCCGTTTTTTGCTTGCCGCCCCACCGGTTGCCGGCGCCTGGTTGACTGATCGCCCGGCGGCTGCTAAAGAAGAACTTTCGGTACTTTGGTGCGTTTGCGATTTCCGTTTTGTTTGCCGCTGATATAGCGTTTCTTGCCTATGTATAAGGATTATTTCGGCTTTAAGGAAGAGCCGTTTTCGATTGCGCCCGATCCGCAGTTCCTCTTCATGAGCGAGCGCCATCGCGAAGCGCTCGCCCATCTGATTTACGGCATGAAAGCGGATAGCGGCTTCGTGTTGTTGACCGGCGAGGTCGGAACCGGAAAGACAACAGTGTGCCGCTGCCTGCTGGGACAGATTCCCGAACGTTCCGAGATCGCTTTTATCCTGAATCCCAAACTCAGTGTGATCGAACTGCTGGCAACGATCTGCGACGAACTGAAAATCGTTTATCCGGCCGCGCCGGTCAGCGTGAAACTGTATGTTGATCTGATCAACCGGTTTCTGCTCGACGCCCATGCCCGGGGGCAGCAAACGATTCTCATCATCGATGAAGCCCAGAACCTGAGCAGCGAGGTGCTGGAGCAGATTCGCCTGTTGACCAATCTGGAAACCGACAAGCACAAACTGCTGCAGGTGATTATGCTCGGCCAGCCGGAGCTGAACCGCATTCTGGAGCGGCCGGAGATGCGGCAGCTCGCTCAGAGGGTGACGGCCCGCTATCATCTTGAACCCCTGGAACGCGAGGAACTGGAAGGCTATTTATCCCACCGCCTGGCCGTTGCCGGGGTTGAGCGGCCGCTTTTTCCGCCGGCCGCGATCAACAAACTGTATCGCCTTTCCGGCGGCGTTCCGCGTTTGATCAACCTGCTCTGTGACCGGGCGTTGCTGGGATCTTACGTCAAAGGGGAAAACCTGGTCAGCACCCAAACCCTCAAGCAGGCCGCAGAGGAGGTTTTCGGCCGGGAAGGCAAACCGCAGTCCGGGGGCGCCGGCCTGGTGCATTGGCTCTACGTTGTCCTGCTCGGTTTACTGCTGGTCGTGGCGGTGATTTTTGTCGCGGCGCTGTGGCGTTTGCCGCCGGCGCAGCAAGACCCCGTTGCCGAGGCACGGGAACCGGTGGCGAAACTTGACATTCCACCGGCTCCGGGCGCTGCTGCGCAGCCGTTGCGCTGGGCGGCGGCGGAGGCGGTGGAAAACAGCAGCCTTCTCGCCTATCAGGCATTATTCGAACTCTGGGGGATTGCCGACATCGATCTGAGCCGCGGAGCGCGGCAGCAGGCGGAAGAATCCGGACTTGAATTGTTGACCAAAAGAGCGAACCTGGGACGTTTGCAACAGTTGAATCGACCGGCGGTAGTGAAAATCGTCGACCCCGAGGGCGAGAACTTTTATGCGCTTCTGCGGGAATTAAAAGACGGTTCGGCAGGTCTGGTCGTTGCAGGGGACGTTTATCGCATGCCGATCAGTCAGTTGCTGCGGCAGTGGTACGGCGATTTCGCCTTGCTCTGGCAACCGCCGCCGAACTATGAACGGATCATTAAGCCGGGCGATCGCAGCCCGTTGCTCCCCTGGCTGGAGCAGCAGATGGCGCAATTGACGGGACGTCAGGCGCGGGTCGATATGCCGCCCGAACTGACGGGCCTGCTGCTGGACGAGATAAAAGCTTTTCAAAAAGCGGCCGGGATCGATCCCGACGGGATCGTCGGACCATATACGCTCATATTGCTGAATACGCAGGTCGGCTCCGGCCGGCCGACGCTGCGGGATTGAAAGCACAGGTGGCGGCGGGATGTCTTTTATTCTGGATGCACTGAAAAAATCGGAAAACAAACGCCGCAAAAAAAGCGTTCAACGCCCGCATTCCGTTCACGCCCCGTTGGCTTACCGGGTGGCCAAAAAGCGTTCATGGGCTTTGTGGATCCTGTTTGCGCTGATCGTCAATGCCCTGTTGCTGGCCTGGTACCTGCTTCCGCGGTCCGATGCCGGGTTGTCGTCGCAGCCGGTTGCGACAGCGATTGAAGACAAAACAGTTCGCCCCGGTTCTCCGCCGGCGGGCAGTTCTCCCGCACCGCGGGCCGGCGGCGCAACGGATGACGACCAGGGCGCGGATTTTCCCGCCGCGCTGACCGAGGCAGAACCGCGCTCCACCGAGCCGCAGATCAGCGGTGCGCTCAAATTGCCGCGTAACGCTAAGCAGATTTATACCCTGCAGCAGTTGCCGCGGGACATTCAACGCCGGATTCCTGAACTGGTCATGGCGCTGCACGCCTACAATCGACGCGATGCGGCTGCCGGTCTGGTCCAGATCAACAATCGGATCTATCGGGCCGGGGAACATATCAATACCGAGCTTGCCGTGGACATGATCGTTGAGGAGGGGGTGGTGTTGCGTTATGACGGATACCGTTTCCTGCTGCCCCGGCGCGGCAAATAAAATTTGACAAAATTAATAAAAATATATTATTTTCTTGCCTTGAAAACGACCTTCCAGCGCTATTTTCTTCAAGGTGTCGAATCGTGTTCCGGTTGCTGAAGTTCTCCCCCGAGCCATGGGCTACGCTGTTCTCCACAGTTTTTTTTCTTTCGCTTCTGTTATGCCTTTCCCAACCGGGCGCTGCGGCGGAGAAACGCATCGGTTTTACCGCTGAAGAACAACGTTGGCTGGAACGGCACCCGGTTGTCCGGCTGGCGCCCGATCCCGATTTTCCCCCGCTCGAATTTATGGATGGCGACGGCGTTTATCGCGGTATTGCCGCCGATTTCATCAAACTCCTGGAAGAGAAGCTGCCGTTGCGCTTCGAGATCGTCCGGTTGCCGAACTGGAACGAAGTCATTTCCCAGGCCAAATCCCGCAAAATCGATATGTTCGGGGCCGCCGTACCCACACCGCAACGGCTGGAATTCATGCGTTTTACCAAACCCTATGTGGAATTTCCCGCCGTCGTTGTGGTCCGGGATTCGGCTGAACGGTTCCCCACTCTGTCCGAGCTGAAGGGCAAGCGGGTTGCCGTGGTTTCGAACTATGCCGATCATGAGTTCATGCGCGAGGCCCATCCCCGGATTCCTCTGGAAGTGATGCCGGATATCTCTTCCGGGCTGCGCCAGGTTTCTTTCGGTAAAGTCGACGCCATGGTGCTTAATCTGGCTTCCGCCTCCTATTACATTCAAAAAGACGGCATCAGCAATCTGAAAGTGACGGAAGACACGGATTTTGTTTTTGATCTGTCCTTTGCCGCCCGCAGCGACTGGCCGGAGCTGATATCCGTTATCGAAAAAGGCATGGCCGCGCTGACCGCGGAGGAAAAGCGGGCCGTGTTGAATAATTGGATCTCGTTGAGCAAGAGTTCCTGGCGTCCGTCGCGGCTGCTGATTTCAACCTCTGCGGCAACCGGGCTGATTCTGATTCTGGGGGTGTTTCTGGTTTGGAACCGGAGCTTGCACTTACAGGTCCGTGAAAGAACGAAGGCGCTCGAAAATGAACTGTCGGAACGCCTCCGCTCGGAACAGGAAAAAGCGGAACTGCAACTGCAGGTTTTGCGGGCGAAAAAGATGGAGGCGATCGGCGTGCTGGCCGGAGGAGTGGCGCATGATCTGAACAATATTCTTGCCGGAGCCGTGGGCTATTCCGATCTGGTGATGCGAAAAATTCCCAAAGACAGCAACCTGCAGCACTATTTCCGCGAAATTCGCGAATCGGGACGGCGGGCGGCAGCGGTGGTGGCGGACCTGCTGACCATGTCCCGGGATACGGTCGCGAATCGGGAGATCGCCGATCTGAACAGCCTGGTTTGCGAATACATGGCCTCAGCCGAACAGCGAGCGTTGAGCCTGCGTTATCCGGACGTCGAGTTCCGTGTGCATTACGCCGCCGAGCGGTTGATTTTTTCCTGTTCTCCCACGCATTTCAAAAAAAGCCTGATGAATCTGGTGATCAATGCCGCGGAAGCAACCCGGAAAGGGACGGTGAAAATCCACACGGACGGGTTGACTCTTGCGGTTCCCAGCGCATCCAGCGCTCCGGGCGAGTACGTGCGGTTATCCGTCACCGACACGGGTGCGGGAATTGCGGATGAAGATCTGGAGCACATTTTCGAGCCGTTTTATACGAAAAAGAAACTCGGCCACAGCGGGACCGGATTGGGATTGGCCGTGGTCTGGAATACGGTCCGGGAACATCAGGGGTTTGTCGAAGTGAAATGCCTGGAGCAGGGAACGCGCTTCGAGCTTAACTTTCCCGCCAGCGATCAGAATCTGAGTGTTGGCGCCGCCGTTATCGACGACAGCGAATTGCAGGGCCGTGGCGAGCGTATTCTGGTGGTTGATGATGATGTGAAAATACGTCAGCTGGCGCTGCGCTTATTGCAGGATCTGGGCTACCGGGTGGCGACGGCGAGCAGCGGCGAAGCGGCAGTCGAGTATCTGAAAAATCACCGGGTCGATCTGTTGATCCTGGATATGCTCATGGAACCGGGCATGAACGGTTTCGAAACCTTCAAAGCGGTCAAAGCTTTTTTGCCCCGGCAAAAAGCCCTCATCGCCAGCGGTTTCTCACCGGGGCAGGATGTGCAGAGGGCTTTGAGGCTCGGTATCGGAGCCTATATCAAAAAACCCTACACCCGGCAGGAGCTCGGGCTGGCGGTTAAAAACGAATTGCAACATGCCGACCCTATCTGATCGTGTGCAGTGATCGCGGAACCAAAACCTCGGCCGCAAGGCATTGGTGTCGTTGCTGCGGTGGATAAACAGTAAACAGACCACCTTAAACGTCATTCCCGCGAAGGTGGGAAACCATAAAAATTTTAAGCTGTTAAAATATCGATCCCCGCCCCCGACAGAGTCATGCGCGGGTGACGTGGCGCCTGGGGGGGGGGTGACGAAATATTTATCCAGCGGAGCAATAACCCGGTCTAACGGGCGGTTGGAGGCCGCCTGCGGAGCCCGGAACGCGCACTCTTCCAGCCGTGTTTGTCGGAATCCGGGTGCGGACCCTTACTGCAACCGGTTAAAAATCCTCCGGCGCTGCCGCCTCTTCCGGGGCGCCGAAGCCGCCTCCGCCCGGAGTTTTGATCACCAGCACATCCCCCGGAAGGACCTGGACCTCGTCATTGCCTTGCAGCAGCAGGTTGCCGCCGGCGGCGCGCAGCACACTGTTTTCGCCGCGCAAACCCGCTTTTCCGCCGGCCAGACCGTACGGCTCGGTTTCCCGATGGTTGCTCAGCAGGGTTGCGGTCATCGGTTCGAGAAAGCGTAGTTTACGCACCACGCCGTCGCCCCCGGCATAACGTCCGGCTCCGCCCGAGCCGGGCCGCAGGGCAAAGGATTCGACGCGTACCGGGAAGCGCCATTCGAGCACCTCGGGGTCGGTCATGCGGGTGTTGGTCATGTGCGAATGCACGCCGCCGGTGCCGGGGTGGTCCGGGCCGGCGCCGGTGCCGCCGCAGATGGTTTCGTAATTCTGGTAGGTTTCGTTGCCGTAGACGAAATTGTTCATGGTGCCCTGCGATGAGGCCAGCACGCCGAGCGCGCCGAACAGGCAATCGGTGACCGCCTGGGAAACCTCGGTGTTGCCGGAAATCACCGCGGCGGGGTATTCGGGGCTGAGCATGGTCTGTGGCGGAATATGGATATTCAGGGGTTTGAAGCAGCCCTCGTTGAGCGGAATTTCATCGCCGACCAGGGTCCGGAAAACATAGAGCACCGCGGCTTTGCAGACTGCCGTGGGGGCATTGTAATTGCCCTGTTGCTGGGGCGAGGTGCCGGAAAAGTCGAGACTGGCTTCGCGTTTTTGCCGGTCGACGGCGATCTTGACCCGGATCTGCCGTCCGCCGTCCATCGGGTAGGTGAAGGCGCAGTCGTGCAGCCGGTCGATGACCCGCCGCACCGATTCTTCGGCGTTGTCCTGCACGTGTCCCATGTAGGCCCGGACCACATCGAGGCCGAAATGATCAATCATTTTCAGCAATTCCTGCTGCCCGGTCTCGTTGGCCGCGATCTGTGCGGCCAGATCCGCCATGTTCTGATCGATGTTGCGGCACGGATAGGGACCGGAAGCGAGCAGTTCGCGGGTTTCCCGCTCGCGCAAAACCCCGCGTTCGACGAGCAGGAAATTATCGATCAGTACGCCTTCTTCGTCGATATGGGTCGAATCCGGGGGGGACGAGCCGGGCGTCCGCCCGCCGATGTCGGCGTGATGTCCCCGCGCTCCGAGATAGAAGAGAACCTCTTGGCCCGCGGCGTCGAACACCGGGGTGATGACCGTCACATCGGGCAGGTGGGTGCCGCCGTTATAGGGCGCGTTGAGCATGTAGACGTTGCCCGGCCGCATGTTGCCGCGGTTGTCGCGGATCACGGTTTTGATCGATTCTCCCATCGAACCCAGGTGCACCGGCACATGGGGCGCATTGGCCACCAGTTGCCCTGCAGCGTCGAAAATGGCGCAGGAAAAGTCGAGACGCTCTTTGATGTTGATCGAATAAGCCGTTTTCGCCAGGGTGGTGCCCATCTGCTCGGCAATCGACATGAACAGGTTGTTGAAGACTTCCAGCATCACCGGATCGACTTTGGTGCCGATGGCTTCACTGTGAGGGCGGGGCTCATGACGGGTCAGGATCAGGTGGTTGCGCCGGTTGAGTGCGGCCTGCCAGCCTTTTTCAATGACGATCGTGCCGATCTCCTCGGTGACGATGGCCGGTCCCGTGATCTTGTGGCCGGGTGTCAGATGCGCACGTTTATAGAGCGGTGTCTTGCGGATTGCGCCCCGGGTGTAAAGATCAACTTGGTCGTCGGGGCGAGGCCGGTCGTTCTTGGGCCCTTCCGGCAGCTGCTTATCCGGCGTCGTTTCAGTGGCGCCGATGCCTTCCACGGAAACCGCCTCGATCACCAGCCGGCGTTCGGGAACAATAAAACCGAACCGGCGCCGATGGGCCGCTTCGAAATCCTGCACCATGCCCTGTGCAGAGCCCGCATCGACCTCCAGCGAGGTGTCGGTGCCCTGATAACGCAGATGAGCCCTGATTCTGATCTCGATATTTTCCCCGGCAACCCCCTGCGAGATAATTTCTTCGCGGACGGTTTCAGCGCATTCGGCCGCCGCGGATTGCACGACCTCGGCGGCATTGTCGCCGCAGGGTTTTTCCACCTGCACCTTGCGCAGGCTGCGGATTTCGGCCAGGCCCATGCCGTAAGCGGACAACACCCCGGCGAAGGGATGCAAAAACACCCGGTTCATGCCCAGGGCGTCGGCAACCAGGCAGGCGTGCTGCCCGCCGGCCCCGCCGAAGCAGTTGAGCGTATATTCGGTGACATCGTAACCGCGCTGGACCGATATCTCTTTGATCGCATTGGCCATATTGGTCACCGCGATACGTAAGAATCCTTCGGCCACTTCTTCCGCGCTCTGCTGCGGCAGACCGGTCGCAACGGCAATCCGCCGGGCCAGATCTTCGAACTTCCGGCGCACGACGACGGCATCCAGAGGCTGGTCGGCATGCGGACCGAAAACTTTCGGGAAGTGCCGGGGCTGGATCTTGCCCAGCATCACATTGCAGTCGGTGACGGTCAGCGGCCCGCCGCGCAGGTAGCAGGCCGGCCCGGGATCGGCGCCGGCCGAATCGGGTCCGACCCGGTAGCGGGAACCGTCGAAATGCAGAATCGACCCGCCGCCGGCGGCAACCGTGTGGATTTTCATCATCGGCGCCTGCATGCGTACCCCGGCGACGACGGTATCGAAGCTGCGCTCGAACTCGCCGTCGTAATGAGCGACATCGGTCGACGTGCCCCCCATATCGAAGCCGATGATCTTGTCATAGCCGTCCATGGCCGCGGTCCGGACCATGCCGACCACGCCGCCGGCCGGGCCGGAGAGAATCGCATCCTTGCCCTGAAACAGGCGGGCATCGGTCAGACCGCCGCTCGATTGCATGAACATCAGGCTCGGGCCTTCTCCGAGTTGATCGGCGACCTGATCGACATAGCGCCGCAGGATGGGGGACAGATAGGCGTCGACGACCGTCGTATCCCCGCGGGCGACCAGTTTCATCAGGGGGCTGACGGTGCTGCTGAGAGAAATCTGGCTGAAGCCGATTTCCCCGGCGATGGCCGCCACCCGGCGTTCGTGGGCCGGATTGCGGTAGCCGTGAATAAAGGCGACGGCCACGGAGCGGATTCCCCGATTGTAGGCTTGCAGCAGTCCGGCGCGGACGGAGTCGGCATCCAGAGGCTGTAAAACCCCGCCGTGAGCATCCAGGCGTTCGTCGACCTCAAGCACTTCCTCATACAGCATTTCCGGCAGGACGATGTGCCGATCGAACAGGCGGGGCCGGTTCTGGTAACCGATCCGCAGGGCATCGCCGAACCCCCGTGTGGTCACCAGCAGGGTCCGGTCGCCCTTGCGTTCGAGCAGGGCATTGGTGGCAACCGTGGTCCCCATTTTCACCTTGTCGATGATTCCCGGCGGAATCGCCTCGTCGCGTTGCAGGCCGAGCAACTCACGGATTCCGTGCACTGCGGCATCCCGATATTGCTCCGGGTTTTCGGACAGCAGTTTGTGGGTCACCAGAGTTCCGTCCGGTCGCTTTGCCACGATGTCGGTAAAGGTTCCGCCGCGGTCGATCCAAATCTGCCATTGATTCATGATGGTTGCGCTCCTGGAACATCGCCGTTGATGTTTTATCGCCCGTTATCGCTACCGGTCGAGCGGGACGAAAGAAAAACAAACATGATTATAAAAATGTTGACATTTTATCGATAAATTGTCAATAATTCAAAATATTGACAATGCAATGCACAAAAGTCAATACGGTTTTGCCGTGTGGATCTTTAGCCGCGGGATTTTTCCCGCCCTCTCGGGTTATCCAGATCGCTGATAGGTTGTTTCCGCTTTGAAAGCCTTTAAACTTTGTTGCAGCCATATAAATCTGCCGTTTCGCCGGCAGCCCATCACAACGAAAAGGAGAGCAAGGATGAGACGTTTAGGACGTAAGCTGTTCATGACATGTGTCGGCCTGACCTGCATGCTCTGGTTCGCAAGCACCGCTCTGGCGGCAACCTGGGACATGCCCACCCCTTATCCGGATAAAACCTTCCACACCCAGAACATCAGCCGGTTCGCTGAGGACGTCGAAAAAGCGACCGACGGCGCTCTGAAGATCAAAGTTCACTCTGCCGGATCGCTGTTCAAACACCCGGAGATCAAAAACGCCATCCGCGGCGGCCAGGTTCCCATCGGCGAGTTTTTCGTCTCGCTGCTCTCCAATGAGAATGCGGTGTTCGGTGCGGACTCCCAGCCTTTCCTGGCGACCAACTACGCTGAAGCGGAAAAACTCTGGGCGGCGCAGAAGCCGATTGCCGATAAACTCCTTGATCGTCAGGGCCTGATGCCCTTGTTCTCGGTGCCATGGCCGCCGCAGGGGCTCTATACCAAGAAAGCCATCAATACCGTTGATGATTTCAAAGGCATCAAGTTCCGGGCCTATAACGCCACGCTGGAAAAATTCGCCAACCTCGTCGGCGCCGCGCCGACTCAGGTTGAAGTGCCCGACATTCCCCAGGCTTTCGCCACCGGGCGGGTGGAGGCGATGATCACCTCGCCGTCGACCGGGGCCAATTCCAAGGCCTGGGATTTTATCACCACCTACACCGATATCCAGGCCTGGGTGCCGAAAAATATCGTCGTGGTCAACAAAAAGGCGTTCCGCAAGCTTGACCAGGCAACTCAGGAAGCGGTGTTGACAGCCGCCGCCGCCGCCGAACGGCGCGGCTGGGAAATGAGCAGGCAGGAGACGGCCGCCAAGACCGCGATTCTCAGGGATAACGGGGTGCAGATCGTGACCCCGAGTGCCGCATTGATGGATGGCCTGAAGAAGGTCGGCAATGAAATGCTGATCGACTGGGAAAAGACCGCCGGAGCCGAGGGCGCGGCCTTGCTCAAAGCCTATCGTCAGTAGCGCCGGACCGGCGTTAACCATCTGCACACCGCGGGGCGACGGATTTCCGCCCCGCGGCTTCTGCTGCACGCAAGGGGATGCCATGGCTGTCGATGAGGCCAATGCAAACGGACTGCGCAAGGCACTTGATCGCCTCTACCTGGTCAGCGGCTGGCTGGCGGCGATGTTCATTGCTCTGATCTGCTTATTGGTGTTGTGTCAGGTCAGCCTCAACGCCATCGACCGCGTCAGCGGCCTGCTGACCGGGTCGGCGATCGGGCTGACGATTCCGTCTTATGCCGATTTTACCGGTTTTTTCCTGGCCGCTGCTTCTTTTCTGGCGCTTGCCTACACCCTGCGCCAGGGGGAACATATCCGCGTGACCCTGTTCCTGTCGCGCTGCAGCGACCGGATGCGTCGCCGGCTCGAGGTCTGGTGCCTGACCCTGACCGCCGCCGTGACCCTCTATTTTTCCTGGTACAGCCTGTTGCTGGTGCGCGAATCATATGTTTACCATGACCTTTCGCCCGGCATGATCGCGGTGCCGCTCTGGATTCCCCAGACGGCTATGTTCCTGGGTTTGCTGGTCCTTGCGGTGGCCCTGCTGGACAGCCTGTTCGCGGTGCTGTTCGTGCGCCCGGCGTTAAACGACCCAGAGCACTGACGGAGGACTCGGCATGTCGGAAATCAGTATGACCCTGTTCCTGCTGGTGGTCCTGTTCGTCTTTCTGGGCAGCGGGATCTGGGTCGCTTTTTCTCTGCTGGGCGTCGGGGTGCTCGGCATGGCCCTGTTCACCGAAGCGCCGCTCGGCGAGGTGATGGCGACCACCGTCTGGGGGGCGAGCAACTCCTGGTCGCTGGCCGCCCTGCCGCTGTTTGTCTGGATGGGAGAGATCCTCTTTCGTTCGCGCTTGTCCGAGGACATGTTTTCCGGGCTCTCCCCCTGGCTGACCCATCTGCCGGGCCGCCTGCTCCACGTCAATATCCTCGGCAGCGGTATATTCGCCGCCGTCTCCGGGTCTTCGGCGGCCACGGCGGCGACCATCGGCAAGATGTCGATTCCCGAACTGGAGCGCCGCAATTATCCGGAAAATATGGTGATCGGAACCCTCGCCGGCTCCGCCACCCTGGGGCTGCTGATTCCGCCGTCGATTATTCTGATCGTTTACGGCGTGGCCACGGAACAATCGATCGCCCGGCTGTTTATCGGCGGCGTGCTGCCCGGACTGTTGCTGGTCGCGCTCTTCATGGGCTATGTGATCGTCTGGTCGCTGCTGCATCGCGACGCGATTCCCCCCGGGGAAGAGGCGTTGGCTCTGGGCGAGCGGCTCAGGCGTTCAAAACGGCTGATTCCGGTCATCCTGCTGATTGCCGGGGTCATCGGCTCGATCTATTCCGGGATCGCCTCTCCAACCGATGCCGCAGCCGTCGGCGTGGCCCTGTCGCTGTTGTTGTCGAAATACACCGGAACCTTGAGCCGCGAGAACTTTCTGGCCGGATTGCTCGGCGCCACCAAGACCTCATGCATGATCGCCTTCATTCTTGCGGGCGCGGCCTTTCTGACCGTGGCCATGGGTTTCACCGGCATTCCGCGCATGCTGGCCGGCTGGATCGCCGCCATGCAGTTGTCCCCCTATGCGCTGCTGGGCGCCCTGACCGTGTTTTTTATTATTCTGGGCTGCTTTCTCGACGGGATTTCAGTGGTCGTGCTGACGACTTCGGTGATCATGCCGATGGTGGAACAGGCCGGGATCGATCCCTTCTGGTTCGGGATCTTCGTCGTGATCGTGGTGGAGATGTCGCAGATCACCCCGCCGGTCGGCTTCAACCTGTTCGTTATCCAGGGCCTGACCGGGCTCGATATCCTGCGTGTGGCCTACGCGGCCCTGCCTTTTTTCCTGCTGTTGCTGGTTGCCCTGGCCCTGATCGTGGCTTTTCCCGCCCTGGTGACCTATCTGCCCAATATGATGGGCGGTTAAGGCACGCAAAGCTTGTGGAATGAGCAGGCCGGTCAGGAGCCGGACCGATTGTTTGTTTGTCGGGTCGAAAACCACCGGAAGCCTAAATCATTCTGTGCGGTTTTGCGGGGTTTTGGTAACTTAGTCCTAAAGATCACCCTCTATAGAACACCAACGGCCCACGATTACCATGTTGTGGGCCGTTCTGTGCAATAACTGGTTGGAATTCTAAAGAGCCCGATGATCCGGTAACTGCGATAAATCCTAAGTTTTGAAACTCTACCCGCAACGATATAGCCAAATAAGATTTTGTAAATTCCTTTAGTTTACTTATTGTAAACCTTTTGTGGATGTGCTAAAGTTCACTTTAGGTAAACGTTAAATATTGATGGAGATGCAATGCACATTATCAAGAAGAGTGTTTTTAATGAGGCGGGAGCGAAGTTTCCAAATGAAAAGAATGCGATCAGAGACGCATATAACACCCTGAAAAAAGGGACGTTCAACACGCCGGAAGAGTTGAGGCAGCTTTTTCCAAGCTTGGATAACTTCAAATATAAAGACAAGTGGTATGTCATTGATATTGGAGGGAACAAGTTAAGAATTATGGCCTTGATCTTTTTTAGAAATCAGAAGTTTTATGTGAAGCACATTGTGACCCATGCGGAATATGACAAGCTCTGCAACAAGTATCGAAAGGAAAAATCATGAACACAGCAACGGTGATGCAAATCGAGGATTCGTTTCTGTCGTTTTTTGAAAAAACTCAACGAGCTCTCGAAATCAAGACGGATGATGATTATCAATTTGCCCTGGATCTGCTTGAACAGCTCATGACGAAAGCCGAGGATCGGGAAGGGGAACCGTTACTTCATCTGATAGACATCGTTGCTGATTCCATCGAGGGCTACGAAAACAGCCTTGAGAGTATTCAGCGGTTTGATCAAGACGTTGATGCGATTGATCCTGGCGTATCGACCTTGAGGGTTCTGATTGACCAGTACGGTTTGACCTATTCAGACCTGAAAGATGAGATCGGGGGGAAGTCTCTTGTCTCCCAGATCTTGAGCGGGTCAAAGAGTTTGACCAAGGCCCATGTTGCTAAATTATCAAAACGGTTCAACATCAGTCCGCAACTGTTCTTTTAACGAAATGAAAGATGAAATGGAATCTAACCAATCATCCTAAATGGCACACTGCCGGCCCACGATTGGCAGATTGTGGGCCGGTCTTGTATTGCATGATAAATAAGAAAATGACTTTCCGGATCATCTATGACCTCTAAAAGTCAACTGATTAAATTTCAGACTCTTTTCTCTCATTGACCTGAGATCTTGCCCAAGATACGTTGATTCAATCATAAACTGACCGGTATTCAGGATGAGTGAATAGTTTGAAGAAAATCTGACAAGAAATTAATCGCTACTATGGTCTTCTCGCTGGTCAACAAATTTCGTCATTAATCTTATTTGGGTATTTGAATGTCAGTAAATCTTGAAATCCTCTCAAAACGTCTAAAACAGGCAAGGACAGTATTAGCTTATACCCTTGAGGATGTTTGTCTGAATACTGAAATTGAGGTTTCTCACCTGCGAGCTATAGAAGCTGGGTCAGTTAAACCTAACGGTGACGAAATACTTATCCTTGCAGCTTTTTACGACTGTGATTTTCGAGGATTTATTGATGAGGGGCGTCCCGCCCCAGTTCAACAAAGTGACATTTTGTTTCGTCGATTCGGTGATGCATTTACTCCCCAAGATCGTCGATCAGTTCAAGAATTTTTGTATCTTTGCGAGACTGAAACAGAACTCGAAACCTTATTAGAAACGGAAAAGGAGAGATTCTCTTTTGTCCCGAAGGGGACGTTCTTCAAAGAACACGGACAAAAAGCGGCGGAGGCGTTACGGAACCAACTTAGGTATCAAGATATAGAAGTGCCCAGGGATGTTTATTATGATTTTCGGGCAATAGGGATACATATTTTCCGTAGGTGCTTAAATAATTCAGAAATTTCAGGTCTGTATGTAGAACATCCAATTGCTGGGCACTGTGTGTTGGTTAATTATGATGATGATATTTACCGACAGCGTTTTTCTGCTGCACACGAAGTCGCACATGCGATTTTTGATTCCAGTGATGGGGTGGCAGTCACCTACAAACAGAGATCCTCGAAATATGACAAAAACGATTTGAAGGAAATAAGAGCAAATAGCTTCGCCTCTTGCTATCTTGTCCCACCCCGCATGCTAGCTAAGTTGGGCAGTTGGAATAAATCGACTGCCCTACGGTGGGCGCAAGAGTTTAGAGTTAGTACTGCGGCATTAGCAAAGGCCCTCAAAGATGCAGGGTTAATTAATGATTCCACCGCAAATGAGATCAGGTCAGTCCGAGTTAAATTTGAGGATAAAATTGACCCTGAAATTGCCCAAAATCTTACGCAGCTACAACGTAAAAGGAGGCTAGTACTGCTTGAATCTGGACTATCTAACTACTACGTGAATCTCTGTTTTGAGGCTCATCATCAGGCCGTTATAAGTGCTGGGAGATTGGCTGAGGCTTTACGGGTAGACTCCTCCGATTTAGGAGACCTTGCTACGATTTTTGGGAAAAAATTCAACGATGGCGTTTGACCCTCATAAATTCCACCAGATGTTAGTAACCGATACTTGCTCCGTTTGGAACTTGATGTCTTCACGTCGACTTTTTCATGCTGCCTGTTCAGCGAACGTCTATTTTTGTATTACTCCCATGGTTCTATTTGAATGCTTGTTCAAACCTAGAAAATTAATTACTCCGGAAAAATCGGAGCTAATAAATCGTCTCAAGCAAGCTCGAAAAAATGATGCCTTCCCAATTCACGCCTGTGATATCGATGACCTTGCGGAAATTTCTCGTGGGGCGCCGAAAGGACTCGGGAGTGGTGAACTCTCCTGTATCGCTGTGGCTTACCGAATAATGACTTTCGGTGTGATGACAGACGAAAAACGTGCCCGTCGTTATGCAGAAAAACAACTTTCTTTGAAGGTTGAAACTACACCAAGGCTCTATGGGTGGCTTCATTTTCAGGGGTATTTATCAGATGCTGACCACTCTGAAGTGATTGCTGAGCATGAGAGATATGAAAATCGCCCTCTGTCCGAGTATTTCCAGAGTGCTTATCGCTCCGCCTTACAACAACGGCTATATGAAAAGTAAAACAATTCAATAAAGAAGTTAATTGTCCAGCTCAGACATTTGCCCTCTTTCCGATTCTCATTTGGTCAAGTCTCTCTAGAAAATGGAAAACTCCCAAATTTCCAATAAATCACAGTCAATAACACGCGAAAGCCCTCGATTTGAGGATCGGGGGCTTTTACTGAATTGCGGCATTTATCAGGCCCATTGCTGATGGTGGTCTGCATATAAACGATAGACGGATGATCTGCTGATTCCGTAATGCTCTGCAATTTCTGTTTTGCTGCAGCCTGGAGTATCGTAATCGTCGATGAGTTGGGCCAATTCATTTTTCGTCAACTTTGGCGGGCACCGAATTTAACGCCCCGGGCCAAAGCGCGCTGTCGGCCCTCGTAAGATCGTTCCCTAATGATTCCCCGCTCAAATTCACCAATGGCAGCTAAGATATTGAATTGGAGACGACCATAGATGGACGTCGTGTCGATCCCTTGATCCAAAACCATTAAGTCCACTTTTTTGTCTTCCAGTTTTTGCACGATGTTCGCAAGGTCGACAACCGACCTTGCGAGCCGATCAAGTTTGGTAACTACAAAAACGTCGCCTTCCCGCACAAAATTGAGTGCGTTCTGAAGTTCTGGTCGATTATTGGCAGATTTTCCAGAAACCTTTTCATGGAAGGTCCGGTCGCAATCCGCCAGGCGTTCCAGTTGAAGGTCCAGCTTTTGACCAGCCGTGCTGACTCTGGCGTAGCCAACCCGCATCCCCTTGTTCATGGCCATCTCCTTTCTTGCCCTTGGGCACCTATGAGGTTGTCATGCAAACTTACCTTGTTCCAGGGGGAGTGCTCTGGAATGGGGAGGGGATGATGACCTGCGGTGTATATTGGCTTTAATCACCGCATATATTGCGATAAATCATCTTGTTCTTGAGGTGAATAAAAAGTACAATCACCTCAAACACTGCGGCGATTAATATGTGGATACACGAACAACAGAATTGGCCAAACTTTATATGGGATGCAGCTACCCTTGCTTCCAAGCTGGCCGATGTGCGTTATCACCAGGGACGCTTGCTCGGCCGGATGGAGGGGTTGGGTTTTGAACTCAAGCGTGAAGCGAGTCTCGGTATCCTGACGAATGATGTCGTCAAGTCTTCGGCGATTGAAGGGGAAACCCTCAGCCCGGAAGAAGTGCGTTCATCCATAGCCCGCAGGCTGGGACTTGATATTGCTGGGCTGCCCCCGGCGAGTCGGGATGTCGAGAGCATTGTTGAGATGATGCTCGATGCAACCCGGCAGTTTGCAAAACCACTAACACAGGATCGGCTTTGGGGCTGGCATGCCGCTTTATTTCCAACGGGACGAAGTGGCCTGCACCGGATCACTGTTGGGGCTTGGCGCTCGGAAAATGCTGGGCCAATGCAGGTTGTCTCTGGCCCCGTTGGGCACGAGCGTGTTCACTTCGAAGCCCCGGGGGCAGAACGACTTGAGAAAGAAATGCAGGCGTTTCTGGCGTGGTTTGAAGGTCCTCTCGATCTTGATCCAGTTTTGAAGGCAGGCATCGCCCATCTGTGGTTTGTTACCGTTCACCCCTTCGAAGATGGAAACGGACGTATTGGCAGGGCGATAGCCGATATGGCTCTGGCACGTGCAGATGGCACACCGGACCGTTTTTACAGCCTGTCCTCACAAATCGAGGCTGAGCGAAAGGGTTATTATGCTCAACTCGAAAGGCAGCAGCGCAGCTCACTGGATATAACAGGCTGGCTTGAATGGTTCCTGGACTGTTTGGGGCGTGCCATCTTCAATGCCGAAACCGCTCTTGGCAATGTTCTCTACAAGGCACAGCTTTGGGACATAATAAACCAGGGGCCTGTCAATGAACGCCAGCGTCTGATCATCAATCGCATGCTCGACGATGATTTCAAAGGGCATATGAATACATCCAAGTACGCCAAACTGGCAAAATGTTCAAATGACACGGCGCTCAGGGATATCCAGGAGTTGAAGACGCGGGGGATTTTTATTCAAAATCCTGGAAGAGGACGAAGTACAAGCTACAGGCTGCCTGAAAACGACTTGTGTTGAACCAAGTCGCAATAAAAATCCGGCTTGGACAAAACCCAGGCGGGATTTTTATTGGAAGGCAGGACACGTAGTAACTCTACGTCATGGCCTTACAGAGATTGCTAAAATTGAGTAGGACAAAATTTCCAACGCTATTCTCTTTTTGACTCGATGAACTGATCAGACTACATTGGCAATGTCTTGAATAGGTTGGAATTTAGGAGGGCGGTGATGATCACACACCCGGAAATCCAAGATCAAAATAATAATGAATCGCTGAGTCGACGTATTACTGACTAGCGATTTTTTGTTTTCAACTCAGTTTTTTGACTTGTCTATTTAATAGAAAGTTTACGTTATGCTCACCTCTGAGCCGAATCGGGCCTCGCGTCTTTTCCCCTTTGCCGGCGGAATTGCCGGAAAACTTGGGGACCGTTTCGAAACGAAGTGGGTCGTCAAAAAGTTGTTCGAGGTCCTGCGTGGGGCAGCCGATGCGCTGCAATTCGAGTTTGTCGACCCCGTGAACCACGGCATCGAATTTTGGCTCGTTAAAGATGGACGCAAAGAATGGTATCAAACCAAAAAGCAAAATACCGACGGGAACTGGACCATCAGGCGACTTGAAAAGGAAGGGGTTCTGGCTACGGCGCATGCGAAACTTTCGGCATCGTCAAGCGACCGCTTCTTTTTCGTTTCCGAAACCTCTGCGAAAGACCTAGATGCTCTGACTAAGCGCGCAACAGCTGCAGAGACCTACTCAGAGTTTCAGGAGTGTCTAACTGACGACGAAAGAAATGGCCACGCTCCAACTTTACAACGAATCTGGAACGCCACACCACATCAAACTTTTCGGTACCTCAAACGAATTGGCGTCCTCACTGAATCAGAGGCGACCCTCGACATCGACATTCAACTCCTGGGAGGGTTGTGCTTTAGCAATCCCTACAATCACTTCTATCCCCTCCTGCGTGAATACCTCGAAAACAACTTTAATCGCGAACTGACGACTGAACTCGTCCGCTGTGACCTTGTCGAAAGTGGCTACCTCACTCCATGCACTCCGCTTGACCCGACCCTTCGGGCACGCATTGAGCGTGCCAACCAGAATTATCTCGACAGCTACATACCGTTCGGCATCAGCGGATCAACAATTCCGCGTCAGGAGGCGCAGGACATACTTTCATTGCTTGACGCCGACAATGGACCGTCCGTTATCCTGCTGACCGGCACTGCCGGAACTGGAAAATCAGGCGTCATCCGACAAATTTTAAGAGGGTTGAACGATCGTGGGACATTGCATCTGGCATTTCGCGTTGATAAACGTCTGAACATTGATTCCTCCTCCGCCCTCGGCCAAACCCTTTACGGCCGCGACGAGAGCCCGTTTTTCACCTTGCAGGCACTTTCTCCGGATACCCCGGCCATTCTCCTTATCGACCAGATCGACGCCATCAGTGAAATTTCCGGGCGCACCGGCGCCATCCGCGAGGTTGTTTTCGAATTCATCCGTTTGGCCAAACGATCACCCAATTTTCGGATTATCGCCGCCTGCCGTAGTTACGACCTTGCCAACGACAGGGCATTGCGCGAAGTGGAGAAGGACGAGTGCGGCAGGCGGGTTGAAATCAAGCCCCTCGATTGGGCAAAGGAGATCGAACCACTGCTGCAAGCCAAAGGCATTCCCTATGAGCGGATTTCTCCAAAGCAAAGACAGCTTCTTACATTACCGCTCAATCTGGTTCTTTTCCTCGAAACCTCGGCCCGCCAGGAACAACCGCTTATTTTTCAATCGACCGCCGATCTCTTCGACCGTCTGGTCAGCAAGAAACAGCGGGACATTCGCGGGCAGCACACCGGCTTCAACCTCATGGCAGCCCTCTCGGCACTTGCATCACGGATGAGCCAGGATCAAACCCTCGACGCACCGGACCATATTCTCGATTTCAATACAAAGGATATTCTGGCGACCGAGAATTTGGTCGTTTATCAGAGCGGTCGTGTCAGCTTCTTCCACGAAAGTCTCTTCGATTACGCCTTCGCCCGCAGTTTTGTTGCCGAGAGAAGTCAAATCCTAGACTGGCTCACAAGTGACGAGCAGCACCTTTTCAGGCGTACTCAGATTCGCCAGATTCTTGCGATGTACCGCCAGGACAACGGTGCAAGACGACAGTATCTGACCCAGCTTCGTCAGCTTCTGAGCAGTCCCGATGTTCGTTACCACCTCAAGGATGCTGTCGCACGCTGGCTCGGTGGAGTCGAGTCGCCAACCGAGGCTGAACTGGATGTCATTCTCTCTCTGGATTTCACCGATCAATGTATGCCAGTTCTGGTTCGACAGATGATCTACCCACAAACGGATTTATTGCCCATTCTGCTACGGCGTGGGTCGATAACTTTGTGGTTGAACTCGGGAAGTTCTGAGCGGCAGGATGATGCTCTAAACATCCTGCGGAATGGGGTTAAACGCTACCCGGTTGAAGTCGCTCAGGCACTACGCGCTTGGTGGCAGGAAAATTCCCGCCATAGCGTAAGGATTCTCGGCTGGTTTTCGTGGCTTCCGGATTCCAAACTATCCCCCGAGTTACTTTCACTCAATCTCGATCTGATTCGCTCAAAACCCGCAGGTTTGTTTGACGACCCAAAGGCATTTGCTTGGCATTCTATGTCGAATTGGATCAAATACGATCCTGAAGCAGCAACGAAAATTCTGCAGGCTTGGTTTCAAACCTGGTACGAGGTCTTTCCAGAAGGGCATCCTTTCGAGCATGAACATCGAAACGATTTAGACTATCATTGGCTGGGCGAACTGCAAAAGGAATCACCTGTCGCTTTTCTCAACTTCGCGATCCCTGCATTTACTGAGGCCATTCGCCGCATCAATTTGGCGTGCGCGAAAGAACCTTGGAAAGACTACACTTGGCGAATTCGTTATGATCGCGTCAGTTATGGTGCCGGTCGTTTCATCTCCCTGATAAGACAATCCCTCGCGACAGTTGTTCTCAGCTCACCAACTACTGCAATCGAGTATCTAACCCGACTCGACCCACAAGCACACCCAGCTACGCTGTTTTTGTGGCTAGAAACGATTGCGGCGGCAGGAGAATCTCTTGGACAAAGGCTCCCTTTGCTTCTAGGTTCGGAAGAATTGTTCAACGCTGGTCCCAATGGTGCGCAGTGGCTTTCTTTCGCACGTGCTGCAAAGGCTGCATTGCCATACCTTTCTTCACAAGACAAACTCACCATCGAATCACATATTCTTAAGCACTGGCCGGAGCTTGATCGGGCAAAGAAACTGGCGAATGAGCTAGCAGGCGGTCAACCAGAAGAAGAGCCATTTTGGACCAGAAAAAGCGTCATTAGAAACTTGCAGTGGAGTGGCTATGAGCAGTGGTGCTGCCTGAAAGCTATTGGCATTGACAATCTGACTTCGTCAGCGAAGCGGCAATGCGCTCAGCTCGATAGAAAATTTATTGGTAAGTCACTTGAGATGCCCAGCAGCCCCGAAGCTCGTTTGGTTCCCCCACCAATAGGGACTGAGCGCTCAAAACGAATGTCCGACTCAGACTGGCTAAACGCAATTGCAGTTTTTCGGGAAGACCGTGAAAGTTGTCGCTCAAACGGAAATTGGCTAAGGCATACTGGTTCCCAAGGACTTGCGGGATTACTTCGCGAGAGGACGAAGGAGAACCCTGAGCGTTTTGCCAGTCTTCTTCATCGGCTTCCTTTGGATACTCTTCCTGTTTATTTTAACGAGATCTTGAACGGCATTGTGGAAGGGTGTTCATCAGACGAGGTAATTAGATCGGTCATCAGTTATGCACATGCCCTTCCTGACCATCCCTGCTGCGAGGGAATCTCCCGCCTGCTTCAACAACATCCAACCCTCGCCAGAGATGATGGTCTTTTTGCGGTTCTCTGCTGGTACGTGAAAAACGGACCTGCAGCGACAGACGAACAATCCGACCAGCAACGAACTCAAGAACTCATCATTTCAGCTGAGCAATTGGTGCAACGAGGAGGATTTACCTCTGTGCGCTCTGGCTACCGTGACCGAGGAACAGCGATTGAAGCCCTTGCTGCAGTGATTTGGGAGTGTCCTGACAGGTTGGATAAGGGAATAAGTTTGCTGCTAAGTCGTATTGAGGAAGAACCGTTGCAAAGTTTACGCTGTTTTCTTGTCGAGCCGATTTATTCGGTTCTTTGTCACGATAGAGGTCGCGCCGCGAATCTGTTAAAGCAACTTGTCATGCGACCGAATGGAGTCGATCTACTTCCTCTTTCAACGTATGACGGAGTTAGAAGTCTCTATTACCTGTTGCATGATGATTCAGATACCGGCCCAGAACTACTTGACCAGCTACTTACAACGGAGAACGAGGATTGCAGACTGATTGGGGCATTCCATCTCTTCCGTGAGGCTTATTACAATGACGTTTGCGCGGACCGCGCAAAAAAACTAGCTCAACAAAGTGGCCTGCACCGCAAGTTGGCCGCACATGCTGCAGCCATCCATCTTGTGCATGCTGAATATCGCACCCGAGCCGAACAACAGCTGGCACAGTACTTTGATGACCCCATCAAGGAAATCAGAAGCGCTGCGGCAGAATGTTTCCAAGAAATGAGTAAGGAAGAAAGCATAGAACCTTATCGTCAACTTATCCGGCGATTCATTTGCTCTCAAGCTTTTGACGGCGATAATTTCTGGTTTTTCCGTACGCTTTTGGAGAGTGCAGAGCCAACATCTGAGGAAGTTATCCTTTCGGCCGAACGAATTCTCATTTTAACAGAACAGCTGGAAGAGATTTCGCCTTCAGAGAGACGGAGTCGTGAGATGCACCATCTCGATGAGCTTTTGCTTCGCGAGTATCGTGCTACAGAGGATTGTCCCGCCCTCAGATCCCGCATTCTCGACATCCTCGACAAGATGCTTCTTTTGGGGTTGTATGGCACGGATAAAATCATTGAGGAGCACGAGCGTATTTAGCGGATCAAACGTCGCGTTGAAGGAGTTCCGGGTACAGTACGTTTATTTTAGACCAATCAAAAAGTGCTGTTAGGATTTGGCATGCTTCGCGTTGCGCGCGCCGCTGAGCAGTGTCGTTGAATTCGACAGGATCGTGTCTAGTCCTGCTTTGAAGGTGATATCCCAATGTCCGTAAAGTCCGACCTCTTTACCCCTGTCGTACCCGAAAGCCGAGCGCATCCGAACTTTTGCGCTCTTCGTGACTCCCCCTTTCATGGCGATACTCGTGCCCTAATATCTTCTCTTTATGCTCGTCTAGGAGATCCAAATGGAAACTTCTGCGGAGATTTCCAAAGCGACGGCTTTCACGCTCGGTTGTTTGAGTTGGCCTGCTTTGCTTATCTGGAGAGCGCCGGTGCCTTAATTAGTCGTGAATACGAACGACCTGACTTTCTGGCAACTATAAATTCTGTGCCGATCGCCATGGAGGTCACGACTGCCAATCCCAGAGATGGTACCGATAGGGAGATATCTATCTCTCAGGTGAAACTCCAATCGAGAGAAGAACTTGACCCCAAAGTTTACGTCGAATTTCCGAGGCGCGTTGTCTCCATCCTTCACAAGAAGCTCAATAAGCGGTATCACGAACTACCCCAGTGTCTTGGCCGACCGCTCATACTTGTGGTCGCTCCATTCTTTGAGCCTGGTTCCATAACCTACACTGATGATGCACTTCTGGATTGTCTATATGGCTATACCGAGCCTGGCACTCCTAAATTCGTCAAACCAGCCTTTTTTTCCTTAGATAAATCGACCTCGGTAGCCGCCATTCTCTATTGCAACCAGTTTACAGTGCCGCGTTTTTTCCGGATGGCAGCACAAGCCAACAATACAACCTCAATCAAAGGCATGCGGTTCGGCATGTCCTACATTGAGCTTAACAAGGATGAGGTTCTGCTCACAGAATATTCCCACCGACTTGATGATCCATCCATTCGGATAGAGACTTGGTCTCAGGGCATCACGGTCTTCCACAATCCCAAGGCGAAGTATCCTCTGCCGATAAGACTTCTTCCTTGTACCAGCACATTTCATGTTGAGGATGAGATGTTGATTCGAGAGGTTTACGGATTTCACCCGGTAACGTCGATGATGCAAGTCAGCATGCCATAATAGTGAGAAGTTGAAGGACGAATCCTTCCCCGATAAGAATTGACACCTCAACATAACCAGAGGTTCTCCCATAATTCACCATTTCCAGCATAAAACGAGCCTCAACTCGCTCACGCAGGCTGAGGCTTTTTTCGTAAATTGTCTCATAATGGATTCCTGGATAAGTTTGGGACTTATAGGCCACCTTTGCCCTAAAGAGATCTCAAAAATAGTGCCTTTAAAAGATCCCAGGCTTGCCCGCGAGCATTTAGCGCCGTGTTTATTGCGGCGCAGTGTTTCGGGCAAAGAGGGTTGCATCCGTGTTGACCGGTTTTCAGCCCATTACAATGACGCCGCCGCCCGCGACGCTTGGTCGTAAAGTCCGGAGAGCAGCCGCAGCAGCGCGGCCGCCTCGCTGATTTCGGAGCCTTCTCGGTCAAGGTTGCGGTAGACGCTGGTCAGGCAACGTTCGCGGACCTGGCGGTAGAGCCGGCAGGCCTCGTTTCCCTCCGCCGTCGTGGAATAGAAGATTTCCTTGCCCCTTTTTTCCTTCTGGATCAGTTTCAGCTTGATCAGTTTTTTCAGGGCATAGTTGACGGTGTGGCTGTCTTCGACGTGCAGGACCAGGCAGATATCGACCAGCCTTTTCCCCCGTCCGCGGTGATTGACATTATGCAAAACCAGCACGTCCAGAGGGCTGAAATCGGGATAACCGGCGGCGTTCATGCAGCGCACCATCCAGCGGCTGAAAGCATGATGAGCGATGATCATGCCGTATTCGAATTCGCTTAAATGCCAGCTGTCCGGCGAGGTCAGATGCTCGGAGGATACGATGGGTACGACCGGTTTCAGAGGCTCTTCCATGACGCTGTCTCCTGTGCGGGGGAATCGTCAGGGCAAATTGCCGCTCTGAAGGGTTTCCCGCTGTTGATATTCATTTCGTGCGGCCCTGTCGGCGGGGTAAATAAAGTTGAAAGTTCCCGACCTGTTGTCGCCGGACCGCTATCCGCTACGAGGTTCTCGCCACTATGCCTTATCCGGGGTTTTGCCGTCCAGCCTGGAATAAGCCCCGCCTTTCGCAGTGTCGCAGAAGATCGACTGAAAGCAGGACCGGGGATTATGGGTCTTCTTTTTCCCGGCTGTGATGCTTTTGTCGCTCCTTGAAGTCCGGAACCCGCCGGGCGAGGCTGCCGGCCGGAGCGGTCGGGAAGGTTGCTCCGGCCAGCGCCCGAAACAGCCGTAAAATACCCCAGAGAAAGCCGATCGGCAGCAGCACGGTATTGAGCACGAAAACGATCAGCAGGCTGAGGAAACTGTCGATCAGGTGGGCGCTGCGCTGTTCCAGCCAGTTGCCCAGGCGGGTGAAATCGAGCGCCTGTTCCAGTTGTTCGAGGCGCGAGCCGAGCTTGCTCCACCAGCTCTCCCCGTTTTCAAGTTGCACCGGAACAGCCTGCAGCTCCCGCAGTTCCCGAGTTCCCGAGGTGATCGAATCGCTGGCCGCGGCATAGCGGGGGGCGAGGAACTGCCGGTAAACGGTTTGGTTCAACATTGTGGCAAAAGGTACGGCGAAGCGCACGACCAGCGCCAGCAGGAGCAGTTTTTTCCCGCAATCGACCAGATCCACCCGAAGCATATTTTTCAGCCACAACCCGGCCAGCCACAGCAACAGCGCGAGGCTGCCCAGGATCTCCATGCCGAGCCAGGGGCTGATTTCGATGAGAAAGCGTTGCACCCCCAGTGCGGTCAGGGCGACCAGCATCACCCAGGAGAAACGTTCGACCAGATCGTTGAGGGGATCGAACGCCTGGCCGAGAGCCAGGTTGAGGCCGACGCCGGCCGGGGATACGGCCACGGCGGATTCCTGAATGACCGAGATGGCGGCGTTGGTGGCGCGGGCCAGGGCGAAGGCGGTCAGGGCACGTTTGATTGAATCGTCGACCTGCTCAATCGCCTGTTCGTCTATCTGTCTGAACAATGGATTGGCGGAAAAAAACGAGCTGAGCGGCGGGATGAGAAAAATCAGCAGGAACAGCAGGAGAATGAGGCTGGTCAACACGCGGGGGCGGACAAAGGGCATCGGCATGCTCCGCAGGTTCAGGCCAATCCGAACCTTTTCAGGATTTCGGGCGGGGCCTGATCGAAATGGGAAAACTCCATGGTAAAGCTGCCCTGGCCCTTGGTGGCGCTGCGCAGTTCGGTCATGTAGCCGAACATTTCCAGCAAGGGGACCGTGGCCCGGACAATGTCCTGCCCCGGCCGCGAAGTGACGCCTTCGACCTGACCGCGTTTCTGATTGAGGCTGCCCATGACCCGGCCGGTATAATCCGACGGCGACACCAGTTCCAGCGCCATGACCGGTTCCAGCAACGTCGGCTTGCCGTTGCGCAAAGCCTGAACAAGGCAGCGGTTGATGGCCGCGGAGATGCCGATATCCGTGGTTCGCTGGCTGTCATAGGGCAGCTCAAGCACGGTGATTTCGATATCCGTCAGCGGATAACCGGCCGCTGGGCCGGAGCGGCCGGCCAGGTCGAGCTGCCGGCGAACAAGTTGCGCCGACTCTTCCGGCCAGGGGGCCAGCAACGAATCCGGGATATTGATGCGGATGCCGCTTTTACGCGCGCCGGGATTGATGCGCAGGCGGATTTCCCCGTAGTGCTGTTTGCCCTCGACTTCCCGTTCGAAAACTTCGTGGTGCTGCACCGCGCAGAGAATGGTTTCGCGATAAACGACCTGCGGTCGGCCGGTTTGCACTTCGACACCGAAATCGTTCACCAGGCGTTGCACGATCACTTCCAGGTGCAGTTCACCCATTCCCGTCAACAGCGTCTGTCCCGTTTCGGGATCTTCCTTGACCAGGAACGTGGGATCTTCCCATTGCAGTTTTTCCAGTGCCGGCGGCAGTTTGTCCCGGTCATCGACGGTTTTCGGTTCGACCGCCACGGACACGACCGGTTCGGGATAGTCGAGCCCGTCCAATTGCAGGGGGGTGTCGCTTTGGCTGAGCGTATCGCCGGTAAGCACGGTTTTGAGCCCGGTAGCGGTCACGATGTCCCCGGCCGCGGCCGTTTCGATCCGTTCCCGTTTGTGTGAATGCATACGGAACAGCCGGGCCACTTTTTCGGTGTTGCCGGTGCGGCTGTTGTAGACGGTATCTCCCGGCCGGATCTGACCCGAGTACAGCCGCAAATAGGTCAGTTTGCGCCCTTCATCGGACAGAACCTTAAACGCCAGGGCGCAGAGTTCCGCCCGGGGGTCGGAATGAACTTCGACCTGTTCGCCGTTGTTGCAGTCCACTGCCCGGGCCGGTGGTGCATCGAGGGGCGAGGGCAGCAGGGCGCACACCATGTCGAGCACCGGCTGGATGCCTTTGTTTTTCAGCGCCGAGCCGAGCAGGACCGGATAAATCCGGCAGGCCAGAACGCCTTGCCGCAGGGCGGGGAGAATCCGTTCCGGAGCAATGGGCGCGCCTTCAAGCAGGTCACTGAGAATCCGGTCGTCGTAGTCGGCAGCCGTTTCCAGCAGCACCTCGCGCTGGCGCCGGACGGCATCCAGCATCGCCGCGGGGATGTCACCCTCGATCAGGGTCTTGCCCTGGTCCTCCTCGCGAAAGAGAATCGCCTTTTCCGCCACCAGGTCGATGACGCCGGCAAAGTGTTCCTCCTCCCCGATCGGCAGTTGCAACAGAACCGGTCGGGCCTGCAGCTTATTCTCCAGCGCTTCGAGAACCCGGCGATAATCGGCCCCGATACGGTCCATTTTATTGATCAGGCAGATCCGCGGCACCTGATAGCGGCCCGCTTGCCGCCAGACCGATTCGCTTTGCGGCTGCACCCCTTCAACGGCGCTGAAGATGGCGACCGCGCCGTCAAGGGCGCGCAGGGAACGTTCGACTTCAATGGTGAAATCGATATGCCCGGGGGTGTCGATCAGGTTGAAGCGGTAATCCCGCCAGCGGCAGTTCGTAGCCGTCGCGGTGATGGTGATGCCGCGGGCCTGTTCCTGGTCCATCCAGTCCATGACCGCCATGCCGTTGTGGACTTCGCCCATCTTGTGAATCTCTCCGGTATAGTAGAGAATACGTTCCGAGACGGTTGTCTTGCCGGCATCGATGTGGGAGATGATGCCGAAATTGCGGATGTTATGGAGGTCGTTGATCGCCATCGGTTCCTCGGATTTTCGTAGCGGTTGAATGACAAAGTCCGTCCCCGGGCGTTGTCATGTCCGCTCTGCGGTAATGCGTTTTTTTATTTGTAAAAGCAAGGAGGTATGGCTGTCCTTGCGGTCGTTTCATCCATCCCGAGTGCGGATGCAGCGGTTGCCGTCCGGCTCATATGGCTTTTGTCCGCAGCTGTTGCAGATGCTCCGGGTCCAGCAGATTGATGCGAAAATATTCGCGCTCCAGCTCTTCGATATAAAAATGATCGAGCCCGCTGTTGGCGAGAAAATCATTGCGCAGGTCGATGTCGTTGTTGGTGATGATTTCGGGCAGCATATTGCGCAGGTAGAGCGCTTCGGTTTTGATATCGTGGATGACGCCCTGAAACAGTTCGGGGTCGAGGTCGCCGCCGATTTGCCCGCGAATCAATAATTCATCGTTCAGTTCCTTGAGCAGTTCCCGCTGCTCTTCTCTGGTGTTGTAACGGGAATAGCGGGTGCGGATCCGTTCTTTTGCCGCCCGCAAAACGGTATGATAGAGCCGCTCTTCGCTGTCGATGATGCGTAATTCCGCCGCCAGCCTGGAAATCGCCGACTTGCCGGCGGATATTTCCTCCAGTCCTTTTTGCAGGCAGAGAATTTTTTTCCGCCCGTAGCGTCCAAGGTATTTGCTGTTCAAAATTTCATTGAAAAACAGTTTGTTGAATAAGTTTTTGACGAGCTTGTTGAACTCGTAGCGACTGTCCAGCAGGCTGCGCAACAGATCTTCCGTCGGGTGAAAGTGTTCCATGAAGGCGATCTGGCTGATATGGGTGGAGGTGCTGTCGTAGCGGTCGAAAAAGGTAATGATGTAAGAGAAATCCTCGAGCAGGGAAAGGGGGGCACCGTCGCGGATCTGTTCATCGAACAGTTGTCCCGATTCCAGCAGCAGTTGTTCGAAGCTGTGATCATGATTGCGGCGGGCGTGTTGTTTGGCGAACAGCAGCTGAATCATGTCACGGTTGCTGATCCCTTTGCGCAACAGTAAATCATGCAGAATGTCGCGGGTTATGGCGGTATATTCCGGTTCGCGCTCGACCGTGCCGATTTGCGCCTGGAGTTTTTCGTCCAGTGTCGACAGCAATGTCGTGGGGATTTCATTGCGCATGGCCAGGGCTTTCAGACGGGTCAGGCGGGCGTGCTGCCGGCGGTTGATTTCGCCCTGGTGATAACATTCGATCAGGACATTTCTGTAATCGTCGATGATGCGGTAATTATCGCGATGCCGATACATGACGTCGATGCGGATACGTTCCTGCTGATAGGGATCGAGGCCGAGATTTGCGGCCAGTTCGTCCAGGGTCTTGAGGGTGCCGTCCGCCAGGTTGCGATCCTGGTAGTAAAGGCTTTGAAATTCCCGCTGAAAATGCCGGTTCTTGATCTGGGACAGCCGGATCAGGTAGACGGTGCATCGTTTCGGCAACCGGCTCAACAGCGCCGCCGCCAGCTGGGAATCGTCCTGGCGAGTTAAATTGACGCGGCGTTTGAGGAACTTGCCCAGGCAACGCAGGATTTCCTCTTGCCGCTCGCGGTGACTTGTGCCCGCCAAGCCTTCGACGAAGAAAAAATAATTATCGATGGCGTGGCCTTTGAAAAAAAGCTCGTCGTACTTTTGCTCGACGCGGTTTTGTTCTTTGATTTCCAACTGACCGGATTGGCCATAACCCGCTCCCAGCAGCATCAGCCGATTGAGGATTCCGGATTTGGTCAGATCGGACAGGGGCTGATCGACTCCGAACATGTATTCACAGAAGCTGCCCCCCACGCCGGATTGGGTAAAGTGTCCGGGGTGGAGGACCAGTTCGTTGCCGGGCGCGAAAAAGCGCAACCGCTCGTCAAGTTCCTGGAAAAAGTGCTGCTGGACGGTGCGGTCGCTGGCCGCGGTGGCGTAATACTCGATGTCGGGAGTAATCTGCCCGTGCAGGCGAAGTTCCGTGCTCATGCTGTGTCCCGCTGCAGAAAAAGGCGTTGTCGATAGCCGTCGTAGGCCAGCTTGATCCCGCCGGGCAGCTGGCGATCGTGAAGCGGGTGATCCACCTCGTGACTGAGGTGGGTCAACAGCGTTTTTCCGGCGCCGATGCGTTGCGCCATGGCAACGGCCTGGGGAATGTTGAAATGCGTCCGGTGCGGGGTGAAGCGCAGACCGTCCAGGATCAGTAAATCCAGGTTTTGCAGCAGCGCCAGCGAACTTGGCGGAATGTAATTGCAGTCGGTCAGGTAGGCCAGGGGACCGCAACGGTAGCCGTATGATTTGATCCAGCCATGCTCCATGGGGATGGGTTGAAATTTGAGCCCGAAAAGTTCAAATTCCTCTTCGACGGGATGGAGCTCCAGCCTCGGGATGAAACCTGCGGGTTCATCATGGGCGAAAATGTAGCCGAAGCCCCGTCTTATTTTGTCGACGGTGCGCGGCGAGCCGTAGAGCGGGATCGGTTCCTGCGAGCGCAGGTTGAATCCGCGCAGGTCGTCGATGCCGTGCAGATGATCGGCATGGCAATGCGTGTACAGCACCGCGTCGATCCGGCGGATATCCTCCCGCAACGCCTGCTGGCGCAGATCTGTCGCCGTGTCGATCAGGATATTGCGGCCCCGAAAACTGATGAGCAGGCTGCAGCGGGTTCTTTGATTATGGGGGTCCGCAGAGAGGCAGACCGGGCAGCGGCAACCGACAACCGGGATGCCGGTGCTGGTGCCGGAACCGAGGATGATGATGTCGATGCTCTTTCTGTGCATGATTAAACGGCCCGGAAATGAAAAATTTTCAATAGATTGGCTAATCTAGCACTTTGCTTTCCCCGGAGACAACAGTTTTGATGCGCCGATAGAGGTTGTGAATAGATGGAATAATACGTAAACTGTGAAAAGCAACAGGCACGCCTTATGAGAGAAGAATCGGTTCCCAGTCAAATCAACAAGCTCTGTCGCCGCTGTATCCGGCCATGTAAACAGCCGGATTGCGTCCTGATGCTTGAATGTCCCCGGTTTCAGCCCCGGCCCTTCAAATCCGAAAATTTGCGTTTTCAGCAACTGGATCTGTTTGCGGACGACTAAGCGCCTGATGGGTTGCTTCCATCCATCAGCGCTGATCCAGGAATTCTTTGAGCAGAGGAATGAACTTCTCCGGTTCGACCAGAAACGAATCGTGACCGTAGTCCGACTCGATCAGATGGTAGGTTGCCGGCTTGTTCAGGCGTTGCAGTTCTCGGACCGCTTCTTCGGTCTGACGGGGAGGATAAAGCCAGTCGGAGCTGAAGGCGAACCAGAGTGACGGACAATCGAGGCGCTCCAGCGCCTCGCTGAGGGAATCGAAATTCCAGGCGACGTCGTACAGGTCGAGCGCTTTGGCCAGATAGAGGAACGAGTTGGCGTCGAATTGATCGACAAAGTTGCCGCCGTTGTAGTCGAGGTAGCGCTCGATTTCGAATTTGCCGAAGAAATCGAACATCCCGTCCCGGACCGAAAAGCGCCGGTCGAACTTCATCATCATCGATTCGTAACAGAGAAAAGAGATATGCCCCACCGCACGCGCCAGAGCCAGGCCGTCCGAGGGCTGATGTTCCGGCTGGTAATTGCCTTTTTTCCACAGCGGATCATTGTAAATGGCCTGGCGGGCCAGGGCGTTCAGCCCGATTGCCATCGGCGAGGTGCGTCCGGTTCCGGCGATGGAAACGACGGAACGGACCATGTCCGGGAAATGGATGCCCCACTCAACCGCCTGCATCGCTCCCATGGAGCCGCCGATGACGCAGAGCAGCGATTTGACGCCAAGGTGGTCGAGCAGTAATTTCTGCGCCTTGACCATATCGCGCACCATCAGCACGGGAAAATTCAGACGATAGGGCCGTTTCGTTTTCGGATTGATGCTGGTCGGGCCAGTCGAGCCCTTGCAGGAGCCGAGGGTATTGCTGCAGATAATGAAATAGCGATCGGTATCGAGAACTTTCCCGGGACCGATCATATTATCCCACCAGCCGGGTTTGCGGTCGTCTTCGCTGTGGAAACCGGCGGCATGGGCATCGCCGGTCCAGGCATGGGCGGCCAGAATGACGTTGGACTTGTCCCGGTTCAACTTGCCGTAGGTTTCGTAAGCCAGGGTCAGCGGGCCGAGCAGCCGGCCGCTTTCAAGCCGTAGCTCGACGTCGAACTCCGCGTATTTTGTGGTGACCAGGCCGACACTCTGTTCCAAAACCAGACCCTTTTTGCACAAGCTGAAAAAGAAAGAGCCCCTTCCGTCTTGGGGAAGGGGCCTTTGGGATACTGCAGCAGAGTGTATCGCAGGCACCGTCCCCATCTGTCCCTGCGGCGACTCGCCGGCAAGGCAGGAATTGGCACCGGACGGTTCCATTGAAGCCGGGACCCCGGTTGCCGTGGCTTCAAAGGGCCTATCCCTCCACCACTCTCGATAAAGACGCTGAAAAGCTCGTTGTCAGGTTCGTGACTGTAGCTTACCTGGAATTATTTTGTCAATTTTCTTTCTTGCCCGCGCCATGGGGAACGGAGATGAATGACTAAAAAATGAGCACGAACGCCTGTTTTATGGGCAGGATAAGTCTTGACGCGCGGATTTTACCGCCTTAAGCCGCCGGGTTTGCGTCCGGCACGGCAATTGAATGACTTCCCGCAATTTTATCCTGAATCAGCGCAACAATGCGGTTGGCTTGATTCCGGTTTTTAAATTGGACGAGGAGGTCTGATCCATGGAAACGTCTTTGTTGGCTTTACAACATGGCGGGGATGTTCTGTTTCTGCTTCTGGGCGCGGTTATGGTCTTCGCCATGCACGCCGGGTTCGCCTTTCTTGAAGTCGGGACGGTGCGCCGGAAAAGTCAGGTCAATGCTTTTGTCAAAATCCTTTCCGACTGGTCGGTGTCGGCGGTGGTCTATTTTTTAATCGGCTATCCGCTTGCTTACGGCATTCATTTTTTCACCTCGGCGCAGGGGCTGCTCGGGGATAACCAGGGCTATGAACTGGTCCGTTTTTTTTTCCTGCTCTGCTTTGCCGCCTGTATCCCGGCGATTATTTCCGGCGGGATCGCCGAACGGGCGAAGTTCTGGCCGCAGGTCGCAGCCGGCGCCATTTTCGCCGGAATTTCCTATCCGTTGTTCGAATCCGTGATCTGGGGGCAGAACAGCGGCGCATTGCAGGGTTTTTTCGCCCGGATTTTCGGGGCTCCATTCCATGATTTCGCCGGCAGCGTGGTGGTCCATTCAATCGGCGGCTGGCTGGCGTTGCCGGCAGTGCTGGTTCTCGGGCCGCGCATGGGCCGTTTCGTCCGCGGGCGCAGCCAGGCGATTCCGATCAGCAATATCCCGTTTCTGGCCTTGGGAAGCTGGATCCTCGCCGTGGGCTGGTTCGGGTTCAATGTCATGAGCGCCCAGTCGCTGCAGGGGGTGTCGGGGCTGGTCGCGGTCAATTCCCTGATGGCGATGGTCGGAGGTGTGCTGTTCGCTCTGGTGGCGAGTAAAAACGACCCGGGATTCGTCCATAATGGGGCGCTGGCCGGATTGATCGCCATCTGCGCCGGTTCCGACCTGATGCATCCGCTCGGCGCTTTCGTTGTCGGCGGCATCGGCGCGCTGATTTTTGTCTACGGTTTCCAGATCGAACAGGAAAAGTTGAGAATCGACGATGTGCTGGGGGTCTGGCCTCTGCACGGCGTTATCGGCACCTGGGGCGGAATCGCGACGGGAATATTCGGTGCCGGTACCCTGGGAGGGTTGGGAGGCGTTTCCTTTTTCGCCCAGCTGGCCGGCAGTCTGCTGGCGGTGGCGTATGCGCTGGCGACCGGTTTCGTGGTTTATAAAGCGATCGATACGATCAGCGGGTTGCGGTTGCATGAAGACGAGGAATTCGTCGGTGCGGATTTGGCCGTGCATCAGATCGATGCCTATCCCGAGGAAACTCTTAAGTAAAAATAATGTGAAAGGGAAATTGACGCGTTGCTGCCGGATAGTAAACTGATACAAGAAAGAATTTATCTTGCAGGGGGCCGTGGCAGCCCCCTGTTTTGACCCTGGACGTCCTTATCCCTCCTGGACGCCAGGGTATTTTTTGTTTTGGCGCCGGTTGAGGCCCGGCAACAGGAAGCAACCACCGGTTCAAGTTCAGGCCGGGCCGCGCGAAGACAAAGGCCTATGGGGCTTTGCTTTTTATGTGTGAAGCGGAATTTTATTTTGCGCAACACCTACGGCAAAGCCCGGGAACGGACTTCGCTGCCAAACTGAAACGGCGACAGGTTGTTTGCTCCTGTCGCCGCTTTGTATTGGGGTCCGGATTTGCCGCCGCCGGGTTCAGGACGCGGCCTGCCGTTTAAGGGAGTGCAGTTTTTCATTCTGCCGCCTGACCATATCCGCAACGCTGTAGCGCTTCAGTACCTGGGCCATCTCCGTCTGGGCTTCATGCCAGACTTCATGGGCCGAACAGTAGGCATCGCGATGACAGGCATCGGTGTCGATCAGGCAGTGGTTCAATTTCAACTGCCCTTCTTCGGCCTGCAGAATATCAAGCAACGTGATTTCGCCGGCATCCCTGGCGAGCAGAAACCCGCCCCCGACGCCGCGCTGGGAACTGACAATGCCGGCTTTGATGAGCGGCTGGAGAATTTTGGTCAGAAAGGCGGGTGTGACCTCCTGGGTACGGCAGATGTCTTTTTTCAACACGATTTCATTTTTTGGTTGCTGGGCCAGATAGATGACCGTTCTGACCGCATATTCCGTTGCGCGTGTAATAACCACGGGGAGCCTCCAAAGGTAACTTTTTAAGTTATGAATACACGGAAGCCGGATTCATGTCAATGCCTCTTTACAGCTGGGTTTCCGTCCTTTGCTTGACAGTCCGGGCGGGACCATTTCATTATCGTCCGGGATGGAACCGGAATCGGCGGATGGATCGACACGAATGAAAAACATCAACACGACAGAGCCTGCAGTTGTCGGTCGTTTTGCCCCCAGCCCGACGGGTCCTTTGCACTTCGGCACTCTGCTGGCGGCGCTGGGCAGTTTTCTGGCGGCCAAAAGCATGGATGGGCGCTGGCTGTTGCGGATCGAGGATCTCGACCGGCCGCGGGTTGTCCCCGGCGCGGCGGGAAGTATGCTCCGCCTTCTGGAACGCCTGGGTTTCGTCTGGGATGGGGATGTCGTTTATCAGAGCGGACGTTTCAAGCGCTATCGGGAGATTCTCGGACGGCTGCGTGAGCAGGGGAAAACTTTCGAGTGCAGTTGCTCCCGCCGGGAGATTCTTGCCAGCGCTCCTCATCCCGGCGAAGAGGGGCCGGTGTATCCCGGAACCTGTCGCAACGGCCCGCGGAACACGCGCACGGAGCGCTCCGTGCGTTTGCGCGTCGCGGCGGAGCCGATTGTTTACGTCGACATGCTGCGCGGGACCTTGCGGCAGAATCTCGAACGCCAGGTCGGTGATTTCGTCCTGCATCGCGCCGACGGCGTTTTCGCTTATCAACTGGCGGTGGTGGTGGATGACCTCGACAGCGGTGTGACCCAGGTTGTCCGCGGCGCGGACCTGCTCTCCTCGACCGCCCGCCAGGTCTATCTCTATCAGTGCTTGGGCGCGGTCGCTCCGCTTTATCTGCATTTGCCGCTGGTGCTGGGAAACGCCGGGGAAAAGCTGAGTAAGCGCGATGGCGGCAATGTCGTCGTCACAACCGAAAACGGTGGCTTGATGATCTGGCACGGCCTCGCTTTTCTGGGCCAACGTCCGCCGGTGGAAATCAGGGACCTGCCGGCTCGGGAAATCCTCTGTTGGGGGATCGAGCACTTTAGGCCGCAGGCTGTTCCGGTGGCCGACCGGCAGACGGCTTTTCTTCAGGAGCGGCTTTCTTAGCGGAAGGTCTTCTGTTAATCTTACAGCAGAATGCCTCGCGGTTTGCCGTGACCAACTAAGTGGGAGTCGATGAAAATGAAGAAACTTTTGTTTGCCGGTCTGATGTCGGCATTGCTGTTCGGTTGTGCCAGCGGGAGTTTTCAGGTGCCCAAACAGGAGTACCAGAAGCGGGTTCAGGTGCTCGGGGTCTTGCCTCTGCTGGTCGATTATGCCAGCGCGACGAAATATCCGCAAAAGGAAGCTCTTTACGACATCCTGGCGCGTTCCGCTCAAGGGAAACATGAATTTCTGGTTGACCGGTTGAAAAAGAAGAAGGGCTATTTCGATGTCCGTTCCCTGACCGCCAACCCGGAATTGACGGCCCTTTCGCTGCTAAGTTCCGGGAGTGCGCACGATGCCGCCGGGCGCCCGCTCGGTTATGCCTTTGACACGGCCACGGTCACCGAACTGACCCGCCGGAATGTTGTCGATGCGCTGCTGATCGTTGTCCTGTCCGGCGAGCAGGTCGAGGAGACCCGCCGTTCCCGCACCATGCTCGAAACCCTGAAGACCAGTTACAGCAATGTCTATGCGACGGCCGCCGTGATTGATCGCAACGGCGAGGTTCTATGGCGCATGGCGGGGGAGGACGGCTTTCCTGCCCTGATGCTGCAATACCCCGATTTTGACGAGGCTTTCTATAACAAAACCGATCTGGTGCAAGTGAAGAATATCACCCTTGCCGGAATCGACCGTGCGCTTGAGGAAAACATCGCCGCGGACGGCACGACTGAGCTTCCCGCGCCGTATAAGGACCTGTTCGGCAAAATCGCTTCCGGCATCAGTCCGGGGCTGCTCGATTCTTTGCGCTGAAAAGGAAAAAGACGTTTTTGCGGGATCTGCTCAACTTCAAGGTTGACATGTCGGGATAAAGCGGGTACAAGCAGTTTATTGCGAGACAGATGCCTACCCGCTTATCCCTGCCGGCGCAGGCAGCAATACGTTAAACCCTTCAATAGAACCTTAATAACCATTCAAAATAATAGCATTACCAGAGACGAAGAGACTCAAACTATCTGTAACTGTTAATCCCTGCTGACTTTATTAAATTTTCATATCGAACCAATTCCTATTTAACTAATTTATATGCGAAGTCCGCGCGAACGGATTTCACTGACCCCTGGAATCAGGGCCGGAGAAGACTTTTATGAACCTGAAAGACCTGAAGCAGACAAAAATTTCCAAATTAATCACCCTGGGCAAAGAACTTGGCCTGGAAGAGATCGGCGGGATGCGGCGGCAGGATCTCATTTTCAATATCCTGAAAGCCACCGCTGCCCAGAAAAAAGCCATCTTCGGCGAAGGGGTGCTGGAAATTCTGCCGGACGGTTTCGGTTTCTTGCGGGCGCCTGACGCCAATTATCTTCCCGGTCCGGATGATATTTATATTTCTCCTTCGCAGATCAGACGGTTCGCCCTGCGCACCGGCGATACGGTTGCCGGGCAGATCCGTCCCCCGAAAGAAGGGGAGCGCTATTTCGCGCTGTTGAAGGTCTCCGATGTCAATTTCGAAGATCCGTCCAAAATGCGGGAAAAAACCTTCTTCGACAACCTGACGCCGCTTTATCCCGAAGAACAATTGAAGCTGGAAACCTCACCCGACAATTACTCCACCCGGATCATGGACCTGGTCGCCCCGATCGGCAAGGGCCAGCGCGGCCTGATCGTGGCGCCGCCGCGAACCGGTAAAACCGTTTTGCTGCAGAACATCGCCAATTCGATTTCGCAAAATCACCCCGAAGTCTATCTTATCGTGCTGCTGATCGACGAGCGACCGGAAGAGGTGACCGACATGCAGCGCAATGTTGACGGAGAAGTGATTTCCTCGACTTTCGACGAGCCCGCCAGCCGTCACGTCCAGGTGGCCGAAATGGTCATCGAAAAGGCGCGGCGACTGGTCGAACACCGCCGGGATGTCGTTATCCTGCTCGACTCCATTACCCGGCTGGCCCGGGCGTACAACACGATTATCCCTTCCAGCGGGAAGATCCTCTCCGGCGGGGTCGATGCCCATGCGCTGCATAAACCGAAGCGTTTTTTCGGCGCCGCGCGGAACATCGAGGAAGGCGGCAGTCTGACGATCATCGCCACGGCTTTGATCGATACCGGCAGTAAGATGGATGAGGTCATTTTCGAAGAATTCAAGGGTACGGGCAACATGGAACTCCACCTCGACCGGCGTCTGGCGGACAAGCGGACTTTCCCGGCCATGGACATCAACCGTTCCGGTACGCGCAAGGAGGATCTGCTGGTCGATCAGACCCAACTGCAGCGAACCTGGCTGTTGCGCAAAGTGTTGTCGTCGATGAACACCGTCGACAGCATGGAGTTTCTGCTGGAAAAACTGACCGAAACGGAAACCAACCAGCAGTTTCTCGATTCGATGAATCAGTAAGCGGCCGCGGTTGCGGCGGGCCTGCTTTTAAAGACTTGCCCGTTAAGGATAAAAGTGATATTAAACCTGATTGTTTGTTTCAACATGTTAGGTCCTGTACCAAGCCAGGCCGCCAAGGAGAAAAAACATGAAAGAAGGAATTCATCCCAAATACGAAACCTGCACCGTGCGTTGCGACTGCGGCAATACCTTCGAAACCCGTTCGACCCTGTCCGGCGAGATCCATACGGAAATCTGTTCCGCCTGCCATCCGTTTTACACCGGCAAGCAGAAACTGGTCGATACCGCAGGCCGGATCGAGCGTTTCCGGAAAAAGTACGCCCAGAAATAACCGGGCGAATATTCGGCAAGGCGGCCCGTTCGGGCCGCTTTTTTTTTCGTGAGACAGCCGCCTGAATCAGTGCCGGTGGCTCGACGGATATAAGCACAAGTCACTGCCGCATCCAAGCCGGCTGGAAATACCGCCGGACCTTTGAGTGCGACGCCCATTTTTCAAGGCTTATCCCGGCCCGGCGCTTACGCTGCTTTTTCGTCGTCGAGCGCTGCTTCAGGTAACCGGAGAGAGTGTCTGGAAATCGTCATGTTTGCCAATCTGGAAGAAGTCGTCGAACGTTTTCACGAGGTTGAAAGCCTCCTTTCCGATCCTCAAGTCATTGCCGATCAGAAGCGCTATCGTGAGTTGACCAAAGAGCACGCCGATCTGAGCGGGGTGGTTTCCGTTTACGGCAAGTATAAGCAGGTCCGTAAAGATATCGATGGCAACCGCGAACTGCTTCAGGATCACGACCCGGAGATGAAGGAACTGGCCAAGGCCGAACTGCCTGATTTGGAAGCGGAGCAGGCGGCTCTGGAAGAGCAGTTGAAAATCCTGCTGCTGCCGAAAGACCCCAACGACGACAAAAACATCATCCTGGAAATCCGGGCCGGGACCGGTGGCGACGAGGCGGCGTTGTTCGCCGCCGATCTGTTCCGCATGTACAGCCGTTATGCCGACCGGCAGCGCTGGAAAGTGGAAATCATGAGCGCTTCCGAAACCGATGGCGGCGGCTTCAAGGAGATCATCGCACTGATCAGCGGGGAACGGGTTTATTCACGCCTCAAATTCGAAAGCGGTACGCACCGGGTGCAACGGGTGCCGGAAACGGAAACCCAGGGGCGGATACACACCTCCGCCTGTACGGTTGCGGTTCTGCCGGAAGCGGAGGACGTCGATATCGAAATCAGCCCGGCGGACCTGCGGGTCGATCTGTATCGCGCTTCGGGAGCCGGCGGGCAGCATGTCAACAAAACCGAGTCTGCGGTGCGTCTGACCCATATCCCCACCGGTGTGGTGGTCGCCTGTCAGGATGAAAAATCGCAACACAAAAACAAGGCCAAGGCGCTCAAGGTTTTGAAATCGCGGATTTACGACCGGATGCTGGCCGAGCAGCAGGCCGAGATGGCGGCGGACCGGAAAAACCAGGTCGGCAGCGGCGACCGCAGCGAACGTATCCGGACCTACAATTTTCCCCAGGGACGCTGTACCGACCACCGTATCGGGCTGACGCTCTATAAATTGGATGCGATCATGCAAGGGGATGTCGATGACATCATCGACGCTCTGATCACGGATCAGCAGGCGGCCCAGATGAGTCAGCAACAGGAGTCCTGAATTTTGGGCGAGGCCTGGACATTGCTCCGCCTGTTGAACTGGGCGAAGGAATACTTTGCCGAGAAAGGGATCGACACTCCCCGTCTCGACGCCGAGTTGTTGCTCGCTCATGTTCTCGGCCTGGACCGGGTCGGTCTTTATCTCAATTACGACCGTCCCCTCAACGACGAGGAACTGGATGCCCTGCGCCCCCTGGTCAAACGGCGCGGACAACGCGAGCCGCTGCAGTATCTGCTCGGTTATACGGAATTCTGGTCGCGGCGTTTCAAAGTCAGTCCGGCGGTGCTGATCCCGCGCCCCGATACGGAGATCCTGGTTGAGGAAGCTCTGAACCGGGCCGGCGAGAGCGGCTGCCTGCTCGATGTCGGCACCGGCAGCGGCGTCATCGCCGTGGCTCTGGCCGGCGAGTTGCCGGGCTGGCGGGTCGAGGGCCTGGATATCTCTTCCGCAGCCCTGGAAATTGCCGGCTTCAACGCGCGCCGGAACGCGGTGGAAGAGCGTTTGCAACTGTATCCGGGCGATTTCAACCGGCTGCCCGACCGCCGGTACGATATGATTGTTTCCAATCCGCCCTATATTGCCGCCGCCGAGTTTGATACGCTGATGCCCGAAGTGCGCTGTCACGAACCGCGCGCGGCCCTGGTTGCCGCGGACGACGGTCTGGAAGCTTATCGCAAACTGGCGCAGCAGACGGATCGCCTTTTGCCGGGCGGGTGGCTGCTGGTGGAAATCGGCTACCGGCAGGCCGAGGCGGTGCAAGGCCTGTTCGCCGCCGCCGGGTTGACGGATATTTACCTGCGTCACGATTATGCCGGACAACCGCGGGTTGTCGGCGGACGCTTGAGCTAAAGGAATTATTGCGTGGAAAAAATCGTCATCAAAGGCGGGGTTCCGCTGTGCGGCAAGGTACAAATCAGCGGTGCCAAGAATTCCGCTTTGCCGTTGCTGTTCGCCACGTTGCTGGCGGCCGGGGAAAGCCGTATCGCCAACGTCCCGGAACTGCGTGACATCAATACGGCAGTCCGGCTGCTGGCCGAACTGGGTGCGGAGGTCCGGCGTGACGATGGCGGCTGCCGGGTGAATGCGGCAAAGATTCTTAACTTCGAAGCGCCGTACGATCTGGTGAAAACCATGCGTGCGTCAGTGCTGGTTCTCGGTCCGCTGCTGGCGCGTTGCGGCCATGCCCGGGTGAGCTTGCCCGGCGGTTGTGCGATCGGGGCCCGCCCGATTGATATGCATTTGAAGGGCCTCGAGGCGCTGGGCGCGCGGATTCAGCTTGATCACGGTTATGTCGAGGCCAGATCCGAACGACTGCGGGGCGCTAAAATCACTTTTGACCTGCCGACCGTCGGCGGAACCGAAAACCTGCTTATGGCGGCGGCTCTGGCCGAAGGGGAAACCGTGATCGAAAACGCGGCCCGCGAGCCCGAGATTGTGCAACTTGCCCAGGTGCTGAACAGCATGGGAGCCCAAATCGAAGGGGCGGGAACGGCGGTTGTCCATATTCAGGGGGTTGAGCGCCTGAGCCCCTTCAGTTGTCGTGTCATCCCGGATCGAATCGAAGCCGGCACCTTCATGATCGCTGCCGCCATTACCGGCGGGGATGTTCTGGTGGAAGGCGCTCAGCGGCAGGATCTGGCCGCACTGATCGGCAAACTCAACGAAGCGGGAGTCTCCGTGGTCGAAGAGGGGACGGGCCTGCGTGTCGTTGCCGCCGGGCCGCCGCGGGCGGTCGATATCCGTACCAGTGTCTTCCCCGGGTTTCCCACCGACATGCAGGCGCAGTTCATGGCCTTGATGACCCGGGCGCAGGGCACCAGCCGGATTCTGGAAACCGTTTTCGAAAATCGTTTCATGCATGTCTGCGAATTGCAGCGCATGGGCGCGGATATTCAGATCGACGGGCACAGCGCCATTATCCGCGGGGTCGGGCAACTTACCGGGGCTCCGGTCATGGCAACCGATTTACGGGCCAGCGCCTCCCTGGTTCTGGCGGCTCTGGCGGCGGAGAATACAACGGAGATTTCGCGCGTCTACCATCTCGATCGCGGCTATGAGAAAATTGAACGCAAGCTCGCCGCGCTGGGAGCCCGTATCCGGCGTGAGCAGGAGTGAGGATCCGGATTGAAGCCTCACCACGAGAGTGATTTGAACCCGTCCCCGGGGCTTGACTGCCTCCCTCCGGGCGGGAGACTCTCGCCGTGAAGACTTCCGCATCCTCCCCACTGGAAAGGAAGATAATGAGCGACTGGATTACCTTTGCCCTGCCCAAGGGGCGG
>CAXXGL010000007.1:0-65009 GCA_963676555.2 Geopsychrobacteraceae bacterium | reverse complement strand
GCGACAGCGACAAGCATTCAACCGACACGACAGCGGAATTCACCCTGCAACTGCTCCATTTTGCCGATATTGACGGCAATGAACAGACCGCTTTAGACGCCGTTGACGAGTTCTCGGCCCTGGTCAACGGTTTTCGCAATGATCCGGCTTACGGCGGCGCCACCTTGCTGGTGAGTTCCGGCGACAATCTCATTCCGGGCTCCCGTTTTTATGCGGCTGAACAGAATGCGGTCGAGGATGTGACCGGCAGCGATGAACCGGGGCATGCCGATATCGCCTTGCTGAACGCTCTCGGGGTTGAGGCTTCGGCTGTCGGCAACCATGAATTGGATGCCGGCCCGGCGGAATTGGCCGATGCCATTCGTGCGGATGATGCCGCCACAGCCGGTTTTCCCTTTCTTGCCGCCAATGTGGATTTCAGCGGCGAAAGCGACTACGGACCGGGCGCAGATGTTGAAATCGGCCCGGACGGCGCAAATGTCGACGACCTTCATGGCCGGGTCGCCAGATATGCGGTCGTCTCTGTCGGCGAGGAAACCATCGGTCTGGTCGGTGCTTCCTACCCCGCCCTGGAGACCATCACTGCAACCGGCAATCTCGTCATCACCCCGGGCGGCGACTGGACCAATGCGGATCTGGCAAGTGAAATTCAAGCTGCGGTCGACGCCTTAACCGCAGAAGGGATCGATAAAATCATCGTCCTCGCCCACATGCAGCAGATAGCGATCGAAAAAGCGTTAGCCGAGCTGCTTCACGATGTTGATATTATTGTTGCCGGTGGATCGAATACCAGAATGGGCGACACCACCGACAGCCTGTTTAGCAGCGATGACGCGTTCGCGGAAAGTTATCCCTACCGGACCGTCGACGCTGACGGCAATCCCATTCTGGTCGTCAACGTTGACGGGGATTATAAATACCTGGGACGCCTGGTTGTCGGTTTCGATGCCGACGGCCTCCTTCTGCCGGGCACTCTGGATGAAGAGATCAATGGGGCTTACGCCACAACCGCTGAAACCGTTGCTGCGCTGGGAAACCCGGCCGCAATCACCGAAGTTGAAGAGATTCGTGCCGCTTTACAGACCGTGATCACGGCCCAATACGGCAACCTACTGGGCTATACCAGCGTCTACCTGGACGGTCGGCGCAGTCAGGTCAGAACTCAGGAAACCAACCTGGGGGATCTGAGCGCCGATGCCAATCTCTGGTATGCCAACCTGATGTCCAGCGAACAGGTGGCCGTCTCGATCAAAAACGGCGGCGGAATCAGAACCGAGATCGGCGCTGCCGTGGTTCCCCCGGGCTCAACCGATTACAGTGACGCGGAACTGGTTCCCCCGCCGGCCAATGAGACCACGGGGACAGCAGAAGGAGCGATAACCGAAGGACACCTGCGGGCGACCCTCCGGTTCGACAACGGCCTGGTTATCCTTGCGGCCACGGCGGCCGAACTCAAGGATGTGCTGGAACATGCGGTTGCCGCCAGCGCAGAGGGGGCGACGCCGGGACAGTTTCCGCAGATCGCCGGAATGAAAATCGGCTTCGATCCGGCTGCGGCGGCGCGCACCACCGCCGGCACCGGCAGCCGCATCCGGGATCTGGTCATCCTTGATGTAAACGGGGCGGTAGCCGACACGGTCGTTGCCGACGGAGCGCTTCAGGGCGATCCCTCCCGAGTGTTCCGTCTGGTAACGCTCAATTTCCTGGCCGAAGGCGGAGACGATTACCCCTTCCGGGAGTTGGCCGCCTATGACCAGCGGCTGAACATGTATGCAGGTCTCGGCTATGGCGAAGAGACCGACTACGATGACGCGGACTTAAGCGCCGACCCGGGCAACAATACGTCTTTCAGTTACACCGGTGGCGAGCAGGACGCCCTGGCCGAGTATCTGTTCGAGTTCCACCCCGACATGGCGGAAGCTTTTTCAAGCGCGGAAACGGCTGCCGCTGAGGACTTGAGAATTCAGGATCTGTCCGTTCGTCCGGGATTCGAAGCAATGTAAACACTTCGACAAAGAAGGACACCACCGGACCTGCGGCACCTGACGACCCATCAAAGGGGACTTACGAAGCCATCTTCGTAAGTCCCCCATGTCGTCAACTTGCGCTTAAGCTCGACTTACTCCCACTCGATGGTTGCCGGAGGTTTGCTGGAGATATCGTAGACCACCCGGTTCACGCCTTTGACTTCATTGATGATTCGATTACTGATGCGCGCCAGGTCGGCATAAGGCAACGGATACCAGCCTGCGGTCATGAAATCCTTGGTTTCGACCGCACGCAGGGCAATGACATATTCGTAAGTGCGACCGTCCCCCATCACGCCGACCGACTTGACCGGCAGAAAAACGGCAAAAGCCTGGCTGATTTTATCGTAATGTCCGCTGTTGTAGAGTTCATCGATATAGATGGCGTCGGCCCGGCGGAGGATGTCGCAGTACTCCTCTCTGACCTCGCCGAGGACCCTGACGCCCAGACCGGGGCCGGGGAAGGGATGGCGCCAGACCATCTGGTGCGGCAACCCGAGTTCCTCGCCGATGGCGCGGACTTCGTCTTTGAACAGTTCCCGCAGCGGTTCCAGTAACTGCAACTTCATATAGTCGGGCAAACCGCCGACGTTATGGTGGCTTTTGATATTGTGCGCCTTGCCGGTTTTCGCCCCGGCGGATTCGATGACATCCGGATAGATGGTGCCCTGCGCCAGCCACTTGGCGTCGTTGATTTTGCCGGCTTCTTCTTCAAAAATATCAACGAACAGGTTGCCGATGATTTTGCGTTTCTTTTCCGGATCGTCGACGCCCTTGAGGGCCTGGTAAAATCGCTGCTGGGCATCGACTCGGCGCACTTTCACCCCCATGTTGCTGGAGAAAGTCGCCATGACCTGATCCCCCTCGTTTAAGCGCAACAGGCCGTTATCCACAAAAACACAATGCAGCTGATCGCCGACGGCGCGATGAATCAAAGCCGCGGCAACGGATGAATCCACTCCGCCCGACAGGCCGAGAATGACCTGATCACTACCCACCTGTCGGCGAATCCGGGCGACGGCATCATCGATAATCTGTCCCGGCGTCCATTGCCCGGCGCAACCGCAGATATTGCGGACAAAGGTGTTCAGCAGAAGATCGCCCTGAGGCGTATGATTCACTTCGGGATGGAATTGAACTCCATAAAGCTGTTTTTCGACGTTCTGAATGGCACAGACCGGCGCGTTATCGGTTTTTGCAACCACCTCAAAACCTTGCGGCAGGGTTTCTACGTGATCGCCGTGGCTCATCCAGACCGACGCTTTCCCGGCGGCGAAAAAGCCGTCGAACAGCGGGCCGGGGGAATTCAACCCGACCAGGTCCGCATGCCCGTATTCACGTTTTCCGGCCGGGACCACCTCGCCCTGAAAATGACGGGACATCAACTGCATGCCGTAGCAGATACCGAGGACCGGCACCCCCAGCTCGAACAACTCTTCGGCGATTTCCGGCGCGCCCTCCTCGTAAACCGATTTGGGGCTGCCGGACAGAATGATGCCCGCCGGCGTAAAGGCCCTGATGGCGTCCAGCGGCATATCGAAAGGATGAAGTTCGCAGTAGACATGGCTCTCGCGCACCCTGCGGGCAATGAGTTGCGTATACTGCGAACCGAAATCGAGGATCAGGATTTTTTCACTGTGGATATCAGTCATTGCTCAACCATTCCGTTCCAGGCGGTAGTTGGGAGCTTCCTGGGTGATGGTCACATCATGGACATGGGATTCCCGCAACCCGGCATTGGTAATCCGCACGAACTCACCTTTTTGTTGCAGTTCACCGATGGTGCGGCAACCGGTATAACCCATCCCGGAACGCAGTCCGCCGATCAACTGATGGATATTGTCCGACAACGGACCGCGGTAGGGCACCCGTCCTTCGATCCCTTCGGGAACCAGTTTGACATCCTCTTCTCCGCCCTGAAAATAGCGGTCCTTGCTCCCCTGCTTCATCGCTCCGATACTGCCCATGCCGCGGTAGGATTTATAGGTCCGTCCCTGGTACAGAATCGTATCTCCCGGAGATTCTTCGGTCCCGGCGAACAGGGAACCGATCATGACGACATCCGCGCCCGCGGCAATGGCTTTCGGCAGATCGCCGGAAAACTTGATGCCACCGTCGGCGATCAGCGGGATTCCCGCCTTGCGGGTTATAACGGAAACCTGCCGGATGGCCGATATCTGCGGCACGCCGACCCCGGCCACCACCCGCGTGGTACAGATCGAGCCCGGTCCGATGCCGACCTTGACCGCGTCGACCCCGGCCGCGACCAGAGCTGAGGCCGCCGCCGCCGTGGCGATGTTCCCGGCCATCAGTTGAATATCCGGATACTGTTTCCGCACTTGAGTTATGGTTTCAAGCACCCCCTGACTATGCCCGTGGGCCGTATCGACGACCAGCAGGTCAGCGCCGGCCGCGACCAGCGCCGCGGCCCGCTCATCCAGATCGGGACCGACGCCGACCGCGGCGCCGACCCGCAGACGACCGAGTTGATCCTTGCAGGCATTGGGATATTTCCGGACCTTTTCAATATCCTTGATCGTAATCAAACCTTTCAGGGTGTAATTGTCGTCCACCACCAGCAGCTTCTCGATACGGTGCTTGTGCAGGTGATATTTCGCCTCTTCCAGAGTTGTTCCCGGCGGTACGGTGACCAATTTGTCCTTGGTCATGACGTTGGCGATCGGCTGCTCCAGATTGGTCTCGAAACGCAAATCGCGATTGGTCATAATCCCGACCAGCTTACCGTTTTTGGTGATCGGCACCCCTGAAATACGGTATTTTTCCATCACCGCCAGGGCTTCCGCGATCTTTTGTTCCGGCTCCATGGTGATCGGATCGACGATCATGCCGCTTTCGGATTTCTTGACCTGATCGACTTCCGTCGCCTGCGCCTCCGGACTCATATTCTTGTGAATGATTCCCAGCCCCCCTTCCCTGGCCATACAGATGGCCGCCCGCGATTCCGTGACCGTATCCATGGCCGCCGACAGCAGCGGGATATTCAACCGGATGGATTGTGTCAGTTGCGTCGTCAGGTCGACTTCTTTCGGCAGCACCTGTGAATGCGCCGGCAGAAGAAGCACATCGTCAAAAGTTAAACCGACAGGGATTTCTGTTTCTCGCATGAGAACTCCTTTATCAGAAGGGAAATATTTAACCGGTGAATTTATGCAAAAGCAACGGTCAAGTCAATCAATAACGGTGCTGACTCCCCGCCGGTCGGCGCCGTATGTTCAGCCTGGGCTGAAGCCGTAAATGGGCGGCGAAAAAGAAGAGCGGATGCGTGGCGTGGCTACGCTTGTCGAAAATATGAAATGCACCCGTAATCAATGTTCCGAAAGCGGAGGAGGCCGGACAAGGGGGCGGATAACTGTCCGCCGTCGGTCCATTGCCCGCCTCGGGCTTTATTTACCCTGCAGCAGATAGGCCTCGATAAAGCCGTCGAGATCGCCGTCGAGAACCGCATCCGTATTGCCGGTTTCGAACCCGGTGCGGTGATCTTTGACCATGCGGTACGGATGGAGGACATAGGAACGGATCTGACTGCCCCAGCCGATGTCCTTCTTCTCTTCGGAGAGTGCCGCGGCTTCCTCCTCTTTTTTCCGCATCTCCAGTTCATAGAGACGGGCCTTGAGCTGTTTCATGGCCGTCGCGCGATTGTTGTGCTGCGAACGCTGGTTCTGACAAGCGACGACGATACCGGTGGGAAGATGGGTGATGCGAATCGCCGAATCGGTTTTATTGACATGCTGGCCGCCGGCGCCGCTGGCTCGATAGGTATCGACCTTGATGTCCTTGTCCTCGATTTCAATCTCGATCGAATCGTCGAGTTCGGGACAGACGTGGACCGAACAGAACGAGGTATGACGCCTGGAATTGGCGTCGAAGGGTGAAATTCTGACCAGCCGGTGAATGCCGTTTTCCGATTTCAAATAACCGTAGGCATAATCGCCTTCAACCGTTAAAGTCGCCCCTTTGAGCCCGGCGTCGTCACCCGGCTGATATTCGGTGAAGTCGACCTTGAAGCCTTTTCGTTCGCAGTAACGCGTGTACATCCGCAAGACCATATCGGCCCAATCCTGCGCCTCGGTCCCCCCGGCCCCGGCATTGATGCTGAGCGTGGCATTGCTGGCATCATGGTCGCCGGACAGCATGCGTGCGAATTCCATCTGGGCAACCAGTTGCTCCAACTCCGGCAGGAGCGTCTTCACTTCGGCCAGGGTTTCGGCGTCCTCTCCCTCTTCGCCCAACTCGATCAGCACCTGCAGATCTTCCAACTGCCGTTGCGCCCTCGTGCAATCGTCAACAACTTTTTGCAGGCGCGTGCGCTCTTTCAGCAGATCCTGGGCCTGATCGCCCCGGTTCCAGAAATCGGGCCTGGCGATTTCCGCCTCCAGTTCAGCCACCCGCTCCTGCTTGACGGGAATGTCAAAGATACCTCCAGAGATCTTTCAGTTTGTCCTGCAGTTCTTTAACACTCTCTTTCGGTTCGCGAAACATGATTGACTCCTTAAACGATCAGGTTGTTGGTCTTGTTGAATAATCGCGCAGTATAACCGAAGCGTCTGAAAAAAACAGCAGCAACGGCAAAAAAACCGCCCCGCCGGCCGCTACCGGGGTCAGGCGCATCTTTCGACTTCGATAACGATTTTTTTGCCCCCATGAATGGCGCGACGCCTTCGAACCGGACAACGGCACAATCATGACAGCCGTCTCTTGATCAAAACGCTATCAGCAGCTAGAATGGCACCGGTTGCAGCCTTTCATTCGGCAGTCACGAAAAAAATCGGGGACCGGCCCGACTTTGCCGCCATCTCTCCTTAAACCGGCGTCATTCAGGTCAGTATAAACAATTTTAGCCATAAAGGCCGATCGGGCGTTCCCATTAACGGAAAATCGGTGTAAACCTGTTCCGCAGATCACTTATCGGTATTTTTGACCAACCAGACCGGGACATTGCGATATATTGCTCCGGCGAATAAACAGTGAAAAAAGTTGCCCGGGCCGTCATTCCCGCGAAAGCGGGAATCCATAGATATTTTCATCTGTTCAAGCATGGATTCCCGACAGAGTCATGCGGGGATGACAAAATATTTATCCTCCGGAGCAATAGCTACGGATACGCGAATTTGCCATGGGCACCTTACCGTCAACAGACCGCACCGCTCTTATCGGCTACCTGATCGCATTCAGCGCCATATCCTACCTGATCGGCCTGACGACGGGACTGACTCGGTTCGTTCCGGCCCTGGCGGCCTGGATCGGAATGATTCTGGCTTTTCCCGGCATGAGTCGTTCCGCCCGCAAACAGACGCTGGCCCTGTTGATCTGCGGGGTCATCATGATTGCCTGGGCGGCGATACGACGGATGCCGATCGACTGGCAGCAGGCAATCGGCGGCAACATGCCGTTACTGGCCATGTTCGTCGCCGTGTCGTTTCTGTCGCTCACCAATCCGCCGCAGAACAATACGGCGTTACCCCGGGCACGAAAGGGGATCGCCGGAACCCTGGCAACCTGTCACCTGCTCGGCGCGGTGATCAATATTTCGATTATCTTTGTCGTCGGCGACCGTCTGAGCAAACGCCGGCAGGTGACGCCGGCGCAAGCCCTGGTGATGATGCGCAGCTTCACCGCAGCGGCATTCTGGTCGCCTTTTTTTGTCGCGATCGGCGTCGCCCTGACCTATGCCCCCGGATCTGAATGGTTGAGCACTTTCCTGCCCGGCCTGATCCTGACCCTGCCGATGTTCGCGATAACCTTCCGGGCGGCCTGGCGTCGTGACGGCCGTCATTTCGAAGGCTACCCCTTAAAATATGAAAGTCTGGTGATACCGGTCATTCTGGCGACGACGGTCTTGTTATGCCACTGGCTTATTCCACAGGTCCGCATTCTGACCTTGATCACCCTGATAGCGCCGGTCGGCACCCTGCTGTTCATGAACGGGCGGCGCAGGCTGAAGCGGACCGGCATTTACATTCAACGACGGCTGGCCTACATTTCCAGCCAGTTCGCCCTGTTTCTGGCCGCAGGTATTTTTTCGGCCGGGCTGGTTGCCATCATCAACAGCTATCCCCAGCTTCTGAGGCTTGAACTCGCGGAATTCTCGCCGCCGGCATTCATGGCCGTCAGCGGCCTGATGATGCTGGTGGCCATGGTCGGCGTTCATCCGGTCGTCAGCATCGCGCTGGTCAGCCCTTTTTTGCAACCACTGGATATCGACCCGAACCAGCTGGCGTTCATGTTTCTCAGTGTCTGGGGGATAGGAACCGGCGCCAGCCCGCTGTCCGGCGTGGGGTTGACCATTGTCGGCCGTTATCATCTCAGCGCGGGGCGGATAATAAAAATGAATTCCGGCTACCTGCTGTTCATGTGGCTGATGACCGGTCTGCTGAATTACCTGTGGTTCTGTTGAGCGCCGTCAGCCGCGGGCAAGGCCGATTCTGCGGCGGGAATGATCACACCAATCGAGCGGGCCTGAACCTTTTCCGGAATCAGCTTTGCGAAAACCGGCGCGCGCCCATTATCGCCTCTTACGCTCGATGACGGACACGGAGCCGGGGACCTGACCGCATCAGCCCCAGTTCCCCGGCATGCGGGAGATCTTCCTTTCCGGCCCGGTTCAGCCTAACGGCCGGCGAATGTAAATTTCCCTTGCCAGCGTATCGTCGACGGCAAACTGGGAGTTGCCGACTTTGAAAATATAGCTGGGAAACTTTTGTATCAGCGCCAGTTGACTGCCGGGCAACACGCCCATGCTCATCAGTTTCTGCATCTTTTTATCGTCGCCGGCGGCCAGATACGCGATCTCTCCGGCTTCAGCCGATTTCAACTCCGTTAAGGGGACAATTCCCGCTTCACCCTTTTCCCGCGCCACCTCGCAACATTCCCCGGGGGGAATGGGATTGCCGTGAGGACAGGTGGTCGGATGGTTGAGCAAGGTGCACAACTTGGTATCGACCCCCTGTTTAAGCAGGTGTTCAAAGGCGCAGGCCTGTTCGTTCCCCTCGTCTCCGGCAATTCCGAGAATATCCATGGTCAGCCGTTCGGCCAGGCGATGCCGCCGGACCATCAGCCGCGCCTCCGAACGCCCTTCGTTACGCAGATAAACCCGGTCGTCCCGGACTTCCACATAAGCGCGCCGGATAAGTTCATGCAGTTCCCCGGAACCGCGCTCGACATTCAGCGACGTCAGCAGGCACCCGACATTGTCCCCCTCCACCGTCATCACCCAAAGAGATTCCAGAATCTCTTCAGCCTGTTCCGAGAGTTTCTCCATCTCAATCACCCTTTTCCCGTTTCAACAATCGCCGTAATAATTTCCCCGGAGCCGGATTCGCATAGCCGCAATAGGGACAATGTATTTTCCGGCACCCCCCGAAGCAGGCTCCGCAGGCATTTTTCCCCGGCGATGCTCCCACCTGATCGGGGATTTCTTTGCGGCAGAACCCGCAGATCATGTCAGCAATTTCGTCACACTGAGCAGCTGATTTAAAAACCAGCCGGCCGAAAAAGCCACCAAGGTCACAAAGACAAAGATACCCAGCGCCGTTTTTATCCCGCGCTCCTTCAGCATCACCAGAAATTGGGCGACGCAGGGCACAAACAGGGTCAGGGTCACCGCAGCAACCGTCAGCTGGGTCAGATTCAACACTCCCGAAGCCTGCAAATCATAAAGCCCGGCGGCGCCGAAATCGCGGCGGAAAAACCCGAAAACGAAAGCCGTGGTCACCTCGCTCGGCAGGCCCAAAGCTTTGACGACCGGAGCCAGGCTACTGACGACGGAGTGCAGAAGCCCCGTCATCTTGCCGGCCCACAGGATAACGGACGCAAAGAGAAAAAGCGGCAGAATCTCGACAAAGTAGCTCTGCATCCGCGTCATGGTCTTCACCATGACGTTTCTCAATTGGGGGAGTCTGAGCGGCGGTATTTCCATATAAAATACCGGACTTTGCCCGGGAAGCAAGTGGGCGGCCAGAAATCCGATCAACAGAAACACCAACAGCAGAAAAACCGTCCATACCGCCAGGGCATTGGGCGCAGCCGAAAGAAGCCCGAGAATCACTCCCAACTGCGCACTGCAGGGGATGGCCAAAGCCAGGAGCATGGTTGCAATCACCCGTTCGCGCCGCGTTTCCAGCGTCCTCGTCACCAGGGTGGCCATGGTATCGCAACCGAAGCCGAGCACGAGAGGAATCACCGCCCGGCCGGAGAGGCCGATGCGCTTGAACAGCAGATCGACCAGCAGCGCCAGCCGCGGAAAGTAGCCGGTATCTTCGAGCAGGGAAAAGACCAGGAAAAACGCCCCGACAATCGGCAAGACCAGGGCGACGGCATAGCGGATACCGAGCGTCCAGAGTCCGTATTCCCCGACCGTCAGTTCATACAGCCATTCCGCGGTCAAATACTTTTCGGCAAAAGCGATGACCGGCGGGTTGATGTAATTCTCGAACAGGTTGCCCTCGAGAAAATCGACCAGGGTTCCGGCCCCGAAACCGCCGACGAATTTGTACAGGCCGAAATACACCACCAGCAACAGAATCGGCGTCCCGGTCAGGGGGTTGATCATCAGTTTGGAAAATTTCTCTCCCCAGGACTCTTTTTCTTCAATCACCTGGGTCACCACGCCGTCGAGCATGCGTTTGCAAACCTTGCGGCGTTCAAGGCTGATCTGTAAATGGAGATTGGCGCGGCGTTTGAAAGTTATTTCGCGAATCGAGTTTGCCAGCAACTGATAGCCGTTGCCCGCCTCTTTTTCCGCGACCAGTTTTTCGATATCGTCATCGCGTTGCAACAACAGGATGCTGGTTGCGCGTCGGCTGAGTCGATAGTCGCCGTGAATCAGCCGCACCAGTCCGTTGATATCCTCCTCCAGGTCGGTGGAGTAGGAAAAAGGCTTGTGCGGGACCATGGCATAGGCAAAGATGGCCCGGCGCAAATCTTCCAGGCCGACTTTCCGCTTCATGATCGCGCCGATGACCGGAATACCGAGGTTTTCTTCCAGCGCCTCAAGATCGAGCTGCATCCCCAGACGCCTGGCTTCGTCAAGAATATTGACCACCAGAATAACGGGCAGTCCGGCTTCAATCAGTTGCAGGGTCAGCGGCAGCATGCGCTCGATATTGCGCGCATCGATAACATGCACAACCGCATGCGGGTCTTCGTTGAGCAGAATCTGCCTGGCGACCCGTTCTTCATCAGTAATCGGCATCATGGAATACATGCCGGGAGTATCCAGGATTTCAAAGCGCCGTTCGTTGATCGTACAGTGCCCGCGCGAAACTTCGACAGAGGTGCCGGGATAATTCGAAACCGTCGTATAAGCCCCGGTCAGGACGTTGAACAGAACGCTTTTGCCGACGTTCGGGTTCCCGACCAGAACGACCTTGGGGGACTGGGTTGGTTCAGACATAGGGGTGAGGCTTTCCGGACAAGACAGTGTGGCTATTCAATCATTGAGCCTTGGCAACGCACCTGGAACAGAGGCCGTAAAGCTCATGGCGGTGGCTTTCAATAACAAAATCATAGGACCTGGCAACTTCTTCCTGAAGTTTTTCGATGCGCGGCTCGCTGAATTCGATAATTTCCCCGCACCGGGTGCAAACCAGATGGTCATGATGAAGATCTTCGTGGTGCGGCTCGTAGCGCGTCTGGCCGTCGCCGAAGTTCAGTTCCACGGCAATGCCGCACTCGGCGAACAACTTCAGCGTGCGGTGAACCGTAGCATAACCGATCTTCGGATGTTCTTTGCGCAATTCCAGATAAAGTTCTTCGGTCGAATAATGGGAACCGGACTTGAGAAAAGTTTCAAGGATCAACATTCTTTGACTGGTACTTTTCAGTCCTTTTTGCCGCAGATAGGCATTGAAAACAGCAGTACGATCCATCGGCATCTCCCCGCTGGAAGAAATTGAAAATAACTTTCAAAAGCTAATAAAAGTTTCCTGAAATAGCAAGCTAAAAGCGTAAAATATATAAAAAATGTCGGCCCGGGTCCGACGGTCGTTGCGGCCGGTCCGCCCGGCCGCAACGGCGTACCGGCAGGCTAACCGTTGAGAAGGAAATCGATCAGTTTAAAAGTCGCTCCGGACAGCCAATCGCGGCCGCCGATGATTTTTTCCACCACCATCCCGTTGCGATCAATAATGAAGCTTTCGGGAAAACGGAATACGCCGTAACTCCGCTGCGCGATGTTTTGGTCGTCGAGCAGAATCGGGAAACTGTAAGGCGTGCGCCGCAAAAATTCGCTCACCGCCTGCCTGCCGTTCTCTTCGACATTCACGGCCAGAATAACCAGCCCTTTTTCGCGCTTATCGCGATACAGCGTCTCCATCGACGGCATTTCCTCACGGCAGGGAGGACACCATGACGCCCAGAAATTCAACAGCACCACCTGCCCCTTGAACTGGGACAGTTTCACTTCCCGGCCCTGCATATCCCGTAAAGCGAAGTCGGGAGCGGCTTGCCCCACCAAACCGCGCGGCTGAACGGGTTGCGCTTCTTCGCTGGGATCATTACAGGCATTCAACAACACCAGCGCCAGAAAAACGGCGCCGGCAAGCAGCAGTTTTGAGGTTATTTTGTTCATTTTCATTCCTGTCCCGAAAAATCACGGCAATTCAATCCGATAGCCGATGTTATCCCTGACGACCGTAAAAGACAATGGCGTCTGCCCCAACCGATCCGCGATCACGCGTTTGAAATCGTTCAAATCCGTTACGTTGTTTCCCCCGACCCGGGCGATCACGTCTCCCTTGCGCATTCCCACTGCGGCGGCGGGAGAATTTTTTACAATCTCCTTGACGATCAAAGCGTTCCCGCCTTCGCCCACGGTAAAACCGAAAACCCGGCGAGTATAGGCCATTTCATGGTCCGTGGGCAAGGCCGCCAGGGTGACTCTCCGTTGCATGACCTTATCACCGCGCAGGAACTCCATTTCCAATTCGTCACCGGGGGTATAGGTGCGCAACAGCGAATGGTATTCGGCCGGCTCCGTGACCGGAATCCGATCAACGCTCAGAATCACGTCGGCAATCCGCAGCCCCGCCTGACGGGCGGGAGAGTCCGGGATGATTTCGTCAATCAACACGCCACCCGCACCGAAGGAGCGAACAAAATTCGCACTGACCGCTCCCACGACAGCGCCGAAAAAACCACGGCGGACCCGCCCGTAAGCGATCAGGTCCTTCAATACCCTTTTCGCCGTATCGATCGGGATGGAAAAACCGATCCCCTGGGCCTGGCGGGCAATGGCCGTGTTGATACCGATCAGTTCACCGTTGATATTGATCAGCGGGCCGCCGGAATTACCGGGATTGATCAAGGCATCCGTCTGAATGAAAACGGAGGACAGATGTTCGTTGATCCGGATTCTGCGTTTCAGGGAACTGACGATTCCGGTGGTGATCGAGTGCCCCAGCCCCAGGGGATTGCCGATAGCGATCACCGCTTCGCCGAGCAGCAGGTCGTCCGAACGTGCCGGGGACAGATAAGGGTACTCACCGCTTTCGATGATTTGCAGCACGGCCAGATCAATCCTCTCATCCTGTCCGACGAGGCGCGCTTCCAATTCTTTTTGCTGATCGGTTAAAGCAACATAAATTTTTGAGGCTTTATCGACCACATGGGCATTGGTCAGAATATACCCTGCGGGAGCGATGATGACTCCCGAACCGAGCGACTGGGTTTTATAGGTACGCGGCGGCAGCATATCCTGAAAAAACTGATCGAAAATGGAATCGCCAAAACCGAAAAAGGAACCGGGCCGGCGCTGGTTAATTTGCTCCGTGCGGATATTGACCACGGCGTCACGTGCCTTGGACACGGCAACAACAATCGGCGTTTGCCGTTCAGCGGCAATCCCCGCTTGAACCGAAGCAAGAAGAAGCGACAAAATCAAAAACAATCGATAACCCATCATATCCAGCAACCTTTATGCACAGATCCCGCCCGGCCCTGTCACACCGACTGAGGAACCGGTATATTCAAGATGCCGTATATTATTACAATATGTGTTTGCCGCTGTCCAGCAAGGCCCTGACGCTCTCCCTATACTCCGGTGCGACGGGCACAAGGCACCGGCCCAGGGCGGCTGTTTTTATCTTCGCATGGACAGCGGCAAACACATAAGTTATTCTGCCCAGACCTTCGGAGCCCTGCCATGCAGCTTTTTATAGAAACCATTATTATCGTCCTTCCGGTTTTCCTGGTGATCGGCCTGGGAACCCTGCTCAAACGGTTCCGCCTGTTCGACGAAGTTTTCCTGCATCAGACCAACAAGCTGGTCTATGTGGTGTTCCTGCCGATGCTGTTGTTCCACAAAATCGGCAAAGCCGATTTCTCCAGTTTTTTCAACGCGCCGCTGGTTATCGGATCGTCGCTGGTCATTGTCATCGGCTTTACTCTCTCTTCCCTTTATGCCCGCTGGAGACACTATCCCGCCGCGATCCGCGGCAGCTTTTCGCAGGGTGCTTTCCGCGGCAATCTGGCTTATGTCGGCCTGGCCATCTGTTTAAACGCCTACGGCGAGAACGGGCTGACCAGTGCCGGTATTTTGATGGGCTTTCTGGTTCCGGTCCTCAATTTGTTCGCCATCCTGGCGTTACTTCTGCCGCAGTCGAAAACGGCCTCCGGGGACAGGCCGGGTTGGCTGGGGCAGTTGGCCTTCAATCCGCTGATTATTGCCTCTTTCCTCGGAATTATCTGGAGTTTCTGGAAATTACCGTTACCGATTATTATCGATCGCTCCTTAAGCATAACCACCGGGCTCGCCCTGCCTCTTGCGCTGCTGGCGATCGGCGGCTCCTTTTCGCTGCAACGGATCAAAGGCGATATCAAACTGGCCGGGCTGGCCAGTGCCGTTAAACTGCTGCTGCTGCCGTTTTTCGCCTACCTAGTGCTTTCTTTCCTCGGCGTCACGGGGCGCGATCTGGGGATCGGAATTCTGATGTCCGGCACTCCCGCGGCCACTGCCACCTATATCATGGCGCATGAGCTCAAAGGTGACGCCGAACTGGCGGGATCGATCGTCATGCTCTCAACTTTGGCTTCCGCCTTGACCTACACGCTTCTGCTGATTCTGTTCAAGACAAACCAATTATTATAAGGTCATAAAAGCCCATGAGAGAAAACTACCAGGCCTTTACGGTCGGCGGACAATTCATCATCGCGCCGCCGGAACAGCCCGCCGCGCCCGGCAACCGCCGGATGCTGATCATGGAACGCGGAGCTTTCGGGTCGGGAGAACATGAAACAACCCGCAGCTGTATCGAATTGCTGGAGTCACTGCCCGCAGGCGACAATCAGCAGGTTCTTGACCTCGGCAGCGGCACGGGGATCCTGAGTATCGCGGCACTGCTGCTTGATTCCACCCGCTCCGCCTACTGCCTCGATATCGATCAAAGGGCGGTTGACAGCTGCCGCCGCAATTGTCTTCTCAACGGCGTCAACTCCCGCGTCAAACACATCTGCGGCACCCTCGATCAACTTGAAAAAGGAAATTTCGACCTGATCCTGGCAAACATTTACGGCGACATCCTGCTTGATATCGCTACAGAACTGACGGCCAGGGCAAAACCGGGAGCCTTTCTGCTGTTGTCCGGGATACTGTGGGAATATAATTTTGACGTGAAGAAGAAATACCGGCAGCTGGGCTGTCGGCTGATCGAAACCCGGCTGCTGGACGAGTTCAGTACCCTGCTGCTGTGCAAAGAATGATCCCGGGCGGAATTCCTAGCCGTTCCATTTTACCACCCGGTTGCGACCGGACTCTTTGGCCCGGTATAAAGCCTGATCAGCAAAGGTTAAAATTTGCTCGCACCGCTGCGCATGTTCGGGAAACGCGGCAATTCCAAGTGATACCGTAACCTGAACCCGCTGCTGCTGATACTGTAACGGCATGGTCTCAATATTGCATCGCAACCTCTCCGCGACATCATATGCGCCGTCTCCGCCACTGTCTTCGAGCAGAACGGCAAATTCCTCGCCCCCGATCCGGGCGGCCAAATCTCCGACCCTGACGACCCGCTGCAACTGTTCAGCCACTTTTTGAATCACCTGATCACCAAACGGGTGGCCGTAGCTGTCGTTAACCCGCTTAAAAAAATCGATATCGCACAAAATCAGGCTGAAGCGGCTTTCACGCCTTTTCGCCCGCTCATGCATGGCGGACAAAGCGCGCTCAAAAGCGCGGCGGTTGGCGATCCCGGTCAGGCTGTCCGTGAGGGTCATCCGATTGATCTGATCGTGCGCCGCGGCCAGGTCGAGTTTAACCGCCAACAGATCAGCGATCATCTGCAATTGTTCACGGCTGCCGTAGTGAAATTTATTCGCCTGCCGGGAGGCTACGATGAAGACCCCGGAAACCGATTTTTCATCCCGGCGCAACGGCACCACCAGCAGGGAGGAAAACTGCTGAAAAAAGGAAAGGCCCCGGATCACGGGAGACGTTTTTGAAGGCGTCGCGGAATCCGGCAGGATCCGCCGGTATTTGATCACCTGAGCAACGACGGAATCCGCCAATGGATAGGTCTGGGGGCCGCTCTCCGGCAAAGCGTGCGTGGTGAAATCCACGCGTAAAGTCCGCCCGACGACCGTACCGGCAACAATGACATCGCATTCGACAACGGCCTCAATCGCCTTGCCCGCCGCCGCGTAGACCGACCGGGAATCCAAGGCGCTGTTCAAGGTTCTCAGCCCGTCGATCAACTGCTGCAGAGTCCGCCGTTCATAGGCGGCGTAAAGATGGTCCCGACACAGCAGGTAAAAAGCGCCGACCTGTTCAGCGGTTCGCGCGATCAGCTCGCGTTCCCGGGCCGCCCATTCCGCATCGACGGCGCGGTCGATGCAAAGCATGCCGATACGCTGAGTGCCGTGTTGATCCGCGGAAGCGTTTATTGCCCGGGCATAAACACCCGCAACCGGGACAGATTCATGATAATAAGGGATCCGCGGGCCGCTGGCGCGATAGGGGAAAAGAGCAAAATCCTCCCTGCCGTTCAGACCGCCAAAGACACCTTCCCCCGGCAGGAACGGTCCACCGGAGAGGTGCTGCCGGCGACTGGACCAGCAGTAGGTCACTAGCTGAGCCTTTTCATCCTCTTGCCAGAGCAGGACCGCCGATGTGGCATCAAGCGCCTGGCGCAACAGTTCCAGTTGCACCTCGATACCGCGTTTGAAGGCCGCAACAACAGCGCCCTGTTCCGCCGGTGTCAGCAGTCCGCTGCGCCGCTCCAGAATAAAGGGAAGCAGGTCGACTGCTGCCTCCGACAAATGGCCGGCGGAACCCAAAACGCTTTCACTGGAATTCGTTATCCGGTGTTTATGCAACTCAATCCACCATGACATAAGGCCGGGAAGTTATGTCTGATAATGCCTCAACCATGAACCATTGTGTACAAAAAAAGGGCGGATCACAGGATCCGCCCCGATTACATTTTTGCAGCTTGAAACGCTTAAACTTTTTCCGCGGTTGAACTCGGGATCAGAGATTTCAAGTATTCGCGGTTCAACTTGGCGATGAATTTGACGCTGATCCCTTTCGGGCAGGCCGCTTCGCATTCATAATGGTTGGTGCAGTTACCGAAGCCCTCGTCCAGCAGGGCCTTGGTCATCGCCTGAACGCGCTTGCGGGCTTCCGGCTTGCCCTGCGGCAATGCCGCCAACTGGGCGACCTTGGCGCTGGTAAACAGCATCGCCGAGCTGTTCGGACAGGCCGCGATGCAGGCGCCGCAACCGATGCACTCGGCGGCGTCCATGGCATAATCGGCCGTGGTCTTCGGAATCGGATGAACATTTGAGTCCGGCACTCCGCCGGTATGGCAGGAGACGTAACCGCCGGCCTGCATAATCACGTCCATCGACGAACGATCGACAATCAGGTCCTTCTGGATCGGGAAGGCCTTGGCCCGCCACGGCTCGACGAAGATCTCGTCACCGTCATTGAACTGGCGCATATGCAGCTGACAGACAGTGGTCCTTTCCTGGTGCCCGTGAGGGCGGCCGTTCACCACCTGCGAACACATGCCGCAGATCCCCTCACGGCAGTCATGGTCGAAAGCAATCGGATCTTCACCTTTGCGGATCAAATCGTCGTTGATTTCGTCCAGCATTTCCAGAAACGACATATCCGGGTCAACGTTCGGTGCCGGATAAGTCACCAGCTTTCCTTTATCCTGTGGCCCCTTCTGGCGCCATACATGCAATGTAAGGTTCATTTTATTTGTAACTCCTCACGGCAAGTTGGATGTTTTCAAATTTCAAAGGCTCTTTATGCAGCTCAGGCTTTTTGCCGGCACCCTTGAATTCCCAGGCGGCAACGTAACTGAAGTTTTCATCGTCGCGCTGTGCTTCGCCTTCTTCGGTCTGATGTTCGACCCGGAAGTGGCCACCGCAGGACTCTTCGCGGTTCAAGGCATCATAAGTCAGCATTTCCGCAAACTCGAGGAAATCGGCAAGACGCCAGGCGTTTTCAAGCTGCTGGTTGATGCTCTTGGAGTCGCCGGGAACGTTGACATTGTTCCAGAACTCATCGCGAATTTCGGGAATCCGCTTGAGAGCTTCTTCAAGACTCTCCTTGCTTCTGGCCATACCGACGTTTTCCCACATGACGGTGCCGAGTTCCCTGTGAATATCCATAACCGTTTTCTTGCCCTTGATCGACAGCAGTCGGTTCATCAGAGCTTCGACTTCTTCAGCCGACTTTTTGAACTCGGGATGATCTTCCTGAATCTCTCCCGGGTTCTTAAGCGAAGCCAGATAGGGGGCAATGGTGTAAGGAATGACGAAATAGCCGTCGGCCAGCCCCTGCATCAGCGCCGAAGCGCCGAGACGGTTGGCGCCGTGCACGGAGAAATTCGCTTCACCGAGAACGAACAGGCCCGGAATGTTGCTCTGGCAGTGGTAGTCGACCCAAAGACCGCCCATATTGTAGTGCGGCGCCGGGTAGATCCGCATCGGCCGCTCGTAACCGTTTTCATCGGTGATCTTTTCGTACATCTCGAACAGGTTGCCGTAGCGTTCTTCGATTTTTTTCTGTCCGACACGGTTGATGGCATCGGCAAAGTCAAGGTACACCCCGCGTTTGCCGTCACCGACACCGCGACCGTCGTCACAGGCTTCCTTGGCCGAACGGGACGAGATATCACGCGGAGCCAGGTTACCGAAGGACGGATATTTACGTTCCAGGTAGTAATCACGCGCGTCATCCGGGATGTCATTCGGATACTTGTCGCAGTCCGCAGCGTTCTTCGGCACCCAGATACGGCCGTCGTTGCGCAACGACTCGGACATCAGGGTCAGTTTGGACTGATGGGTACCATGCACCGGGATACAGGTCGGGTGGATCTGGGTGTAGCAGGGGTTTGCCATGTAGGCCCCCTTCCTGGTCGCTTTCCAGATCGCGGTGACCGAACTGCCCATGGCGTTGGTCGACAGGTAGAAAACGTTGACGTAACCGCCGGAAGCAAGAATTACGGCATCGCCCCAGTAGGATTCGATTTCGCCGGTCAGGAGGTTACGGCAGGTAATCCCCTTGGCCACGCCGTCAACCACGACCAGGTCGAGCATTTCGCGGCGGGCATGCATTTTGACCGAGCCGTTCTTGATCTGCCGCGACAGGGCCGAGTAGGCGCCGAGCAGCAGTTGCTGACCGGTCTGGCCCCGGGCGTAGAAGGTCCGGGACACCTGAGCCCCACCGAAGGAACGGTTATCGAGGTAACCGGCATAATCACGGGCGAAGGGAACGCCCTGGGCTACGCACTGGTCGATAATGTTGTTGGACACCTGGGCCAGGCGCCAGACATCGGCCTCGCGGGAACGGAAGTCACCGCCTTTGACGGTGTCGTAGAACAGCCGATAGATGCTGTCGCCGTCACTGGGATAGTTCTTCGCCGCGTTGATACCGCCCTGGGCGCCGATACTGTGAGCACGGCGGGGGCTGTCCTGATAACAGAAAGCTTCGACGTTATAGCCGAGTTCACCGAGCGATGCGGCAGCGGCGCCGCCGGCCAGGCCGGTCCCGACAACGAGGATTTTGAATTTACGTTTATTGGACGGGTTGACCAGCTTCATGTCGAAGCGATGGCGATCCCATGAAGTTTCAATTGGTCCGGTAGGTGCTTTTCCGTCTAAAATCACAATAAGCCCCCTATTTCACGATGCGAGCGAGAATAAACAACGGAATGGCGATATAAACCAGTCCATAAACGATAGCCAGAATCTTGCCGATTGCCGTTACCTTGTCCTGGCTCGGACCGGTGCTCCAACCCAAGGTCTGAACCCAGCTCTGCAGCCCGTGGGACAGGTGTAAAAACAGGGCAATCATGGCAATGATGTAAATCACGGCAATGAAAACCTTCTGAAAGCTGAGGACGACCATGGAAAACACATCCAGGTGCCCGTCAACCAGAGGCAGGTTCTGCGCCGAGATAGCGGGGTTTGTGACCTGAACGGTGAAGTGCAGCAGGTGATAAATTAAAAAAGCCAGGATAATCAGGCCGGTAAAAACCATGGTTTTGGCTGAAAAGGTCGTCACCAGGGTCTTCTGAATGGCATAGTTTTCCGGATTGGCCGCTTTGTTTTCCAGGTACAGCTGAATGCCGAACGTGATATGAACGGCGAACAGGCAAAGCATCACCAAGCGGAAGATCCAGACCAACGGACCCAAGTCATGCAAATGTTTCGCATATGCGTTAATGGCATCCGCGCCCCAGAAAACCGACAGGTTTCCCAAAAGATGGACAGTGATGAAACAGACCAGCAAGAGTCCGGTCGCCGCCATCAGAATCTTTCTTCCTACAGTACTCGTTAACAGATTCATAGTTAGATATCCCTCGAAAAAGTGAATTGATTGTCAATCAGGGCTTGATGCACCCAAATTCAATCACCAAAAAAACCGGATCATTCCGGCCCCGCCCGTCTTTTCTCCTGAAACCGGGCCACATCACATCGGCCTGGCGGTCCGCGCCAGGACTTAATCCTCCTAATCCTCCTGTTCATTGTCGACATCCTTTCGGCGCCAATTCTAAAGCGACAAAAATACGCTCCAGTAAAATTACAAATCGTATACTGTATACTAAACATTGTTATAAAATTAAACAAAAAAACGCTATCTGGATAAATTCTAATCAACTGCGGAAGCGCAGTCGCAACGGGGCTCCGACCAACAAAAAAGACCGGAAAAGTCATCCCCTCCGGCCTTCCTTTCTCATTTGAGAGCTTGAATCTTTTCCAGGCTCTGCTCCAGGATTTTCTGCTTTTCCCGCGCAGCGCTCAGCTTGCCGCGATCCTTCTCCAACACCGGCGGTGGCGCGTTGGCGACAAAATTTTGATTGGCGAGTTTTTTTGTGAAAAAATCGACGTCCTTGGCCACCTTGCCAAGCTCTTTCAACAGGCGTGCTTCCTCTTCGGCGACATTAATCAACCCGGCCAACGGGATCAAAACTTCGACCTCGCCGGCCACCTGGGTAGAGGACTGCCCCGGGCGCTCCATACCGATTCCTGCATCCAGTTTCGCAACCCGGGCCAGGGCATGAATATAGGCCCGTCCCGATTCAATCGCCCGCACCGCGAATTCGGATTTGCAGTCGAGAGCAACCTGAATTTTTTTCCCCGGCGGCACTTCCAGTTCACCGCGAACATTACGAATCGCCCGGATGACGTCCATCACCACATCCATCTCGGCGACCACTTCCGCACTCGTCTCTACAACACCCTGTTGCGGATAGTCGGTTTGCATGATCGAAGCCGCCGGCCGCTTGCCGGGCAGAGCCTGCCAGATCTCTTCGGTGACGAAAGGCAGAATCGGATGCAGCAGCCGCAACAGGCCCTCAAGCACGGTATATAAAACCGTTTGCGTGCGTTTCCTGGCGACAGAATCGTCGCCGTAGAGACAATCCTTGCTCAGTTCGACATACCAGTCACAAAACGCATGCCAGGTGAATGAATAGAGCAGCCCGGCCGCATCGTTGAACTTATAGTCGCCAAGCGCCTGATTGACCTCGCGAGCCGCGACGGCATAGCGGTTCAGAATCCATTGATCCGCCGGCGACAGGTTGAAATCGGCCGGATCTGCCGACGCCGGATCGAAATCATCCAGGTTGAGCAAGGCAAAACGGCTGGCATTCCAGAGTTTGTTGACGAAGTTACGGTAGCCGCCGATACGCTCCGTCGACAATTTGATGTCGCGTCCCATGGCGGCAAAAGCACAAAGAGTAAAGCGGAAAGCATCGGCACCGTATTCGTCCACGATCGTCAACGGATCGATGACATTGCCTTTGCTCTTGCTCATTTTCTGCCCCTGGGCGTCGCGCACCAGCGCATGGATATACACTTCCCTGAAGGGCACGTCCTGCATGAATTTGAGGCCCATCATCATCATTCTGGCGACCCAGAAAAAGAGGATATCGAAGCCGGTTACCAGACAACTGGTCGGATAAAACTTGCGCAACGTTTCCGTACTGTCCGGCCAGCCCATGGTTGAAAACGGCCACAACGCCGAGGAAAACCAGGTGTCAAGCACATCGGTTTCCTGCCGCAGATTTCGACTTCCGCAATGTTCGCACACCGTCACGTCCTCGCGGGAAACGGTAATCTTCCCGCAATCCTCACAGAACCAGGCCGGAATCCGATGCCCCCACCAGATCTGGCGACTGATGCACCAGTCCTGGATGTTGTACATCCACTCGTAGTAGGTCTTTTCCCACTGCGGCGGCAGGATTTTGGTCTCCCCCTCTTCCACCGCCTTGATCGCTGCCGCCGCCAGCGGCTTGACCGCGACATACCACTGCTTGCTCATATAAGGTTCGATGGCCGTTTTACAACGGTAACATTCGCCCACGGCATTGGCGTACTCTTCCACTTTTTCCAACAGACCCTGCGTTTTGAGATCGGCCACGATCCGGTCGCGCGCGGACGTGCGTTCCATCCCGGCGTAGAGCCCGCCGTTTTCGTTGATAACGCCCGACTCGTCGAACACATTGATGAATTCGAGCTGGTGACGTTTGCCGATTTCAAAATCGTTGAAATCATGGGCCGGGGTAATTTTCACCGCCCCGCTGCCGAACTCCATGTCCACATAGTCATCGGCAATCACCGGAATCTCCCGATTCACCAGCGGCAAAAGGACATTTTTGCCGACCAGTTCCCGGTAGCGTTCATCCTCGGGGTGTACGGCAACCGCAGTGTCACCGAGCATGGTCTCCGGCCGGGTCGTGGCAACAATAAGACAGCGGTCCGTCCCGACAACGGGATAGCGCAAATGCCACAAGTGGCCCTGCTTGTCGTCATGCTCGACCTCAAGATCGGACAACGCGGTGTGACAGCGCGGGCACCAGTTGATCAGGCGGTTATCACGATAGATCAGCCCCTCTTCGTAGAGCTTGACGAAAACCTCGCGCACGGCCTTGGACAGCCCGGCATCCATGGTAAAGCGTTCGCGCTCCCAGTCACAGGAAGCACCGAGCCGTTTCAGTTGGTTGATAATCTGTCCGCCGGACTGCTCCCGCCATTGCCAGACGCGCTCGACAAAAGCCTCGCGCCCGACGTCGTGACGATCCTGGCCATTTCCGGCCAACTGTTTCTCAACCACGTTCTGCGTGGCGATGCCGGCATGGTCGGTTCCCGGCATCCACAGCACTTCATAACCGCACATGCGCTTCCAGCGGCACAGGATATCTTGCAGAGTATTGTTCAGAGCGTGTCCCATATGCAGGACACCGGTTACGTTAGGTGGGGGAATAACTATTGAATAATGGGGTTTGGCGGATTTTTCGTCGGCATGAAAATCGCCGCGTTGTTCCCAGATTTGAAACCATTTCCGTTCTACTTGAGTCGGCTCATATCCTTTAGGCAATTCAATCTTCATTGCAAGCCAGTCCTTCGTCTTAAGCTTAACTATTCTGTCGATGTTGATATAAAATCGGCTGTGCTGGGGACAATAAAGGGGGGAGGCAAGGAAGTCAAGACTTCCCTGTCTCCCCCCGGAAGACGTCTATCGATGGGTCAATTGCGTTACTTCGCCACAGCTTCCTTGATCTTTCTGATTTCCTCCGTGATCATGGCCTCGGCCAAATCCGGAACCACTTCCCAGGCCATCCGTTCAAGCATTTCCCCGGCCATTTTTTCAATCATCGGGCCGGCGACTTTGGCGACAACATCCTTGAGTTCATCTTCGGAAAGTTCCCGCAATTGCCGCTCCACCTGCGTGGTTGAAACAACGGAAGGGTCTTCAACGCCGGGCTCGAAACCGGGCGGAACAGCTGCCGCCGCCGGAATGCCGCTTTCTTCTTCCGCGGCGTCAAAATAAAAGTCATTGTCCTCGGCAACTTCAGGCTGCAACTCGATACTGTCCGTATCGGCAAGTTCTTCCTCGGCAACCTCGGTAGCCTCAACAGCATCTTCTTCATCTTCGAACTCGAAACCGGCCTCTGCAGTCGCAGTTGCCGCACTATCGGCATCGCCGGTGTCCGCAAGACCGGCTTCCGTTTCGAATTCCTTCTCCGCTGCCGCAACAAATGCGGCCGGCCCGGCCTCATTCACTTCCGGATCGCCATCCGCCTCTCCGGTTTCAAGCGGCTCTTCCGGCGCGGCAAAACCAACCGGCTCCGTGGCCGCAAGGTCTTCTTCCTGCGGCTCGGCGGCGATGATCTCTTCTTCGGAAAGCTCGAGGATTTCTTCATCCTCGGAGAGCTCAACCACATCATCCGGCAGTGCCGCGCTTTCAAAGGCCGAATTTTCACGCCCGGCGTCATCCGCGCTTGCGGCGAGGGTCTCTTCGCCTGCGGCGATTATTTCAACAGCGTCCTCTTCATGAGAATCCACCTCGGCGTCACCGCCGCCGGATTCTTCTTCCGGCTCCTCTTGCCGGTTTTCGCCGAACCCGGAATCTTCTTCGTCCGGCGCATCCAAAACGATATTTTCAGTTGCCGCCGCCCCGGATTCGCTCACCGGCGCTGCCGCAGCTTCGAAATCCTGCACTGCGCTATCGTCCCGGCCCGCGTCACCGTCCGGGGAAGCCTGCTGCAACGCGGCTTGCTCATTCGGCGTAAAATCAAGCGCTTCCCCGCTATCCTCACTGTACTCCGAAAAATCGACGGCCGCTTCCGCAGCCGCAGCCTCGAAAGGCTCCCGGTCGGCCGACGCAAAAGCCGGCTCTTCTGCCGCCGTCACAAACTCGCCTTCCGCGGGCGCAGCGGAGACGCCCTCCAGGTCATCTTCATCTCCGATGTCCTCAACCCGGAAATCATCCGTATCGCCCGCGCCGGCACCAGCATCACCGGAAACCGGATCAAGCTCAGCGGCAGGGTCACCCATCTCTTCTGCGGCAGAAGGCCCATCAAAAGCAGCGGAGACAAACGCATCTTCAGCATCGAAATCGTCCGCTCCGGGCGCCTCGTCCTGCATGTCTTCTTCAGCAAAAGAAACGGCATCCCAGATATCATCGGGCGATTCTTCCACTGCGGGGCTCGGGGCGTCGGCCGGGGCTTCGACAGCGTCCAGGCCGAGAACCGACTCATCGACATCGCCCGTGACCGCTGCGGGCATTTCCTCTTCAGTCTCAGGCGTAAGAGGAGATTCAGCGCCATTGTCCCACCCGGCCATATGCACCGGTTCCGCCTCCAGCAATTGCGCGACCTTATCCAACAGCGCCTGGGACTCGAACGGCTTGGTCAACCAGCCGTCGGCACAGACATCCTGCGCCTTGGCTTCATCGAAATGGTCGAAAGCCCCCGGCAGCAGCAAAACCGACGTATCGCCCAGACCGGGTTCCTGTTTGATCGCGCGGCAAAGTTCAAAACCGTCTTTCCCGGGCATGGAAATATCAGCAATGACCAGATCGGGTTTTATTTCAAGGGCTTTTTCAAAAGCGCTGTCTCCGTCATCAGTCATGGTCAATTCATAATCTTCAGTCGCGAAGATGATACCGACGACTTTCTGAATGGTAATGCTATCATCGGCCAACAGCAGTTTTTTCATCATCCAAGTCTCCTCGCACCACGCGGATCCGGTTGCTTGTACCAGAAATTTTGCGTCATTTCGACAGCCAGAAAATTAATATCAATAATCATGTATTTTGTGCCCTGATAAACGAACTCGCCTGCTATCCACGCCGGTTGCGACTCTTTCGCCGCCAGCAGTTCGCCTTTTCCCTCGGTGACGATCTTTCCCGTCAATCGCGCCGGCAGGGCAACCGTCCCGTATTCCGAGTCGACCAGAATCTGATAGCCGGACCCGGCGTCTGCAAGACCGGCAGGAGCCTCCGTCAACATGTTCAGATCCAACAGCGGAATCAGTTGACCATCATCGACAAGGACCGCAACAACCCCCTCGGGCAAACGCGGCAACGCAAAAAGCGCCGCTCCCTGGCGGATTTTTTTAATCTGCGGCAACGGCAGCGAATAATTCAGTTCCCCGAGCTGAAAGAGGCCAAAACGTCCCATAAGGATTCAGTTCGCGACGCCATAAAAGCGTTCCGGCTCAAAACCGACGTAAGGCTCTTTTTTATACAGCATCAACTGGGAATAACAGTCCACCGCCGATATCTGTAATAGAAAAGGAATCGCGCACGGCAGCATAATTTCCGCCGGTGACAAATCCTCCACCTGATCGACCAAAACCGCCCAGTTCCCCTCCTTGCCGTTTAAAACAATGGATATTTTATCATTCAGGCCGACTGCGGAAATCAATCCCAGCTTCAGCGTCGGGTCAACGGCCGGAATCCAGGTTTGACGGAAGTTGAACGCCGACACGATACCGCGCGCCATATCGCTGCGACTGGGATCAAGCTGAGCACTGATCCGGTCCACCACTTCGACAATATGATCCAGGTCGATAAAAAAACCGATTCCGCTCAAACGGAAAATCAGCTTTTTATGATCGGTCACAACCACAAAGCTCCTTAATATTACAGAACCCCCTGATTTTCCAAAGAAACTGGCTGAAAAACTAGCATAGGTGCCGAGGCCTGTCAAGCATTTATCAAAAAATTCCAATAAGCCATCACACATCAAGTAACTTTCCACGACTGCGGGAAAAAAAGTTCCTGATAAAGCGCTAAAGCATACCTGTCCGTCATCCCGGCGATAAAATCGGCAACAGCCGTTTCGAGGCTGTCGTCGGTCGTACGCTCTCCGCTGTACCCGATGAAGACGTTTTCGTTTTCCAGAAAAAAAAGAAAAAGATCGCGCAACAAACGAGCCGCCTTATCAAACTGCCGTTGCACGCTTTCAGCCTGGTAAACATTGTCGAACAACCAGCGTCTCAATCCGCGTATGGTTTCATCCATTTCAGCGGAAAGGCGGATCTCGCCACAATTCACAGCCGTTGATGCGGCAATGAGATCGCGAATCATGCGGTCGATCCGACAGGAATGGCGCCGTCCCAGTACCGCTGAAAATTCTTCGGGGATATCGTCTGCACTGATGACCCGGCCACGGATCGCATCATCAAGATCATGGCTGACATAGGCAATAATATCTGCGAGGCGAACCACCTGTCCTTCCAGGGTACAGGCGCGGGAACCGGCCGCGGGGGAAAGCAGCCCGCCCCGGCCCTTGGAATGTTTGCGGATACCGTCACGAACCTCATAAGTCAGATTCAGGCCCCGGCCGTCTTTTTCCAGCACATCAACAACACGCAAGCTCTGTCGAACGTGATGGAACCCCTCCGGGAGCAATTCATTGAGGACTCTTTCACCGGCATGGCCGAATGGGGTATGCCCGAGATCGTGCCCCAAAGCTATAGCTTCGGTTAAATCTTCATTGAGGCGCAAAGCCCGGGCGATTGTTCGAGCAACCTGGGACACCTCCAAAGTATGACTTAAACGAGTGCGATAGTGATCGCCCTCAGGCGAAAGGAATACTTGGGTTTTATATTTGAGTCGGCGGAAGGCCTTACAATAGAGGATACGATCACGATCATGCTGAAAAACCGTTCTTATACTACATTTTTCAACCGGGATTTCCCGTCCGCGACTCTGTGCGGAAAAACAGGCATATGGCGCCAGAATTTGATGCTCTAAACTTTCTTGTGATTGCCTGATACTCACAACTTACTCCTCAAACGAACAATATCCATCAAATAACTTTCGAATTGTCTTGTCAACAAACTTTATCTCTATTTCAATTACTGAAAATATATTTTATACTTGCATTTATTCCATTTTTTATTTAACAAAAGCCTGTTCCCTAGTTATTCGGGAGGGGGATGGAATATAATTAAATTAACCATCCAACCTAACAGGAGGAAATTTCACGATGGCAACAATCATGGAAATGGCAGCAGAAATTGTCGCGGCCCATGCATCAACGACTCCAATGTCCAAAGACGAACTTATTACCGAATTAAACGAACTTCATTCGGCGCTAAGCTCCCTGGAAAAAGGCGAGGCTCTGGACACTGTTACAGAACAGGCGGAAGATGTGCCCGCCGTCAGCAGAAAGAAAGCTTTCGGCAAGGACAAAATTTATTGCATGATCTGCGGTAAAGGCTTTAAAACCCTTTCACGTCACCTGAAAACCGCTCACGACATGACCGCAAGCGAATATCGCAAGCAGTTCGATATTCCCCGCAGCCAGTCACTCGCCGCTAAGAACTACTCGGAAAGCAGACGCCAAATGGCGGTTGAGCGAGGCCTGGCCGACAATCTGGCAAAGGCCAGAGCGGCACGCAAAAAGCAATAAAGTCACCGTATTGCGCAAACGATAAAAAAGGCGGCCGTTGATCAACGGCCGCCTCCCCCGGCCCTATTCCAACCGGAAGGGGATGGTTGCGATCTCATTTCGCTGACCATCGAGGACAACAACTCTCCACTGGCCGGCCCACTGCGGCAAAAACCTTTTCGAAGAATAGGTCCGCCAGTCGGGAGACCGTACCGGCAGGGTCACCCGTGCCATCTCATCGTCCTCGAAATACCAGACGTGCGTTACCGCCGTATTTTCCTGCGCACCGACAATACGGGTAAAACAGTACAGTTTACCATAGTCCGCACGATAGGATTCGATACGATCAACCGGCATCTGATTCTCGACAGCGGAGGTGATCGCTTCATCCGCGACGCGCAGTTCAGCCATGCAAGTCAGCGGCATACAGCTCAGCAAGAGCACAAAAAACACCATTTTTTTCAACATCCCGACCCCCTTGTTTCATTCATGGTCACGAGCTCAGTCAGTCGCAAAATCAAACGATAGCGGCAAGAAAGCTTTGGCCGCTCGGTAACGACAGAGTGAAGTTTTCCGCCACGGTTGCGCCGACATCGGCAAAAGAACGCCGAATACCCAGACTTTTCCCCGTGCGCCCACAGCAGAGTTTCCGGTACACCAGCAGAGGAACATATTCTCGTGTATGGTCGGTCCCCGGCGTCGTTGGATCGCAGCCATGGTCGGCGGTAATCAGAAGCAGGTCCTCGGCGCGCATACACTTGAACAACTCCGGCAACCAGGCATCGAATTGCGCCAATGCCCCGGCAAAACCGGCAGTGTCCAGGCGGTGTCCATACAGCATATCAAAATCCACCAGATTGGTCATGACAAGGCCGTAATTTATTTTCCCGAGAGCACTGATTATAAGGCTCATACCCTCGCTGTTGTTCCTGCTGGGAAGAGCCTCGGACAAGCCCTGTCCGGCATAAAGATCATGTATTTTGCCGATGCCGCAAGTTGGTATGGAGTGCTCCCGCAAGAGGTCCAAAAGTGTTTTTACCGGCGGTCTCACCGGAAAATCATGCCGTCCGGCGGTCCGGTAGAAGTTATCCGCCGCAGTCCCCCTGAAGGGCCGGGCAATCACGCGGCAAACATTGTACGGTCTGACGATTTTTTCAGCCTGACGGCAGATGGCATAGAGTTTTTCAGGTGCTATCACGTCTTCGTGAGCGGCAAGCTGGAAAACCGAATCACTGCTGGTGTACAGGATCGGCCTTCCCGTGCGCAGGTGCTGTTCGCCCAGTTCCCTGAGGATGGCCGTGCCGCTGGCAACGGTATTTCCCAGGGGCAACAATCCTGTGGCCTGATGAAACTGCGCGATAATGTCTGCGGGGAACCCTTCCGGAAAAGTGGCGAAAGCACGGTCGAGAAACACGCCGGCCAATTCCCAATGTCCGGTCACGGAGTCCTTGCCCGGATTCTGTTCGCGCATCTTGCCCCACCAGGCGGTGGGATGCCGGACTTCAGCCACACCTTCAATCCGGGCAATGTTGCCGAGGCCCAGCTGCTCCAGATGCGGCAGGTCGAGTCCGCCGACCGCAGCGGCAACATGCTGCAGAGTCGCGGCGTTCTGATCCCCGTACAGCGTCGCGTCGGGCGCCGCGCCGATGCCGACCCCGTCCAGGACAATCAGAATCACTCGGCGGAACATGGTCCCGTCACGTATTCCCGTTGCCACTGATGCACAATTGCCACGCCGGCGCTGCTGCCGATACGTGTCGCTCCCGCAGCGACAAACTTTTCAAAGTCCGCCCAAGTGCGAATCCCTCCGGCGGCCTTGACGCCGATCCGGCCGGCAGCGGCGCGGGCAAGCAGTTGCACATCTTCGGGTTGTGCCCCGGCGGCGCCGAACCCGGTGGACGTTTTAACGAAGGCGCCGCCGGCGCGAACAATTGTTTCCACACTCCGGCGTTTAAGCTCAGCGTTCAGATAACAACATTCGATGATGACTTTGACCGGGTGTTTCTCCGCCGCGATAACGACCTGGGCGATTTCTTCTTCAACCGGGTCGAAACGCCCCTCGAGCAGAGCGCCGATCTGCACGACCATGTCGATCTCCTCTGCGCCGGCCATGATCAGCTCTGCGGTTTCCTGAACTTTGCTTCTGCCGGTCGAATAGCCGCAGGGAAAACCGACCACACTACCGACTTTCACCGGGGAACCGTACAGCTGCCGGGCGGCAACGGGAACAAAAACGGGCGGGATACAGACGCTGGCGAAACCGTTTTCGACCGCCTCCTCACAAAGTTGCTCTATCTGCCCGCGCGTCGCAGTGGGCGAGAGCAAGGTCTGATCGATCAGGGCGGCGGGGGACGCTGAGAGCAAAACCATCAGGTCCGATAATCCGCGTTGGTCTTGACATAATCGTAACTAAGATCGGAAGTATAATAGCCGGCTTCCGCCGTTCCCAGATTGAGATTGATGGTCACGACAAACTCATCCTGCTGCAGGACCTTCGTTGCCGCGGCTTCCTGGTCCGTTCCGACAGACATCCCGTTTCTCGCCATGGGCACGGCATCAAAGTCGATATCGATTTTATCCTGATCGAGGTTGGCGCCGGAATAGCCGACCGCGGCGATAATCCGGCCCCAGTTGGCATCCTCGCCGAAAAAAGCGGTTTTCACCAATGGCGAGGTCGCAACCGAGCGGGCAACCGTACAGGCGTCCGCCTCGCTCTCGGCACCGACCACCCTGATATGCACGAGCTTGGTCGCGCCTTCTCCGTCGCGCACAATCATTTTCGCCAGGTCCAGCAGAACCTGCTCCAAATGGCGACTGAAGGTTTCGGCGGCCGCGGTACCACTCCGGATCTGCGCTCCGGGAGCCGAACCGTTGGCCAACAGCAGAACCATGTCGTTCGTCGACGTGTCGCCGTCGACGCTGATCGAATTGAAACTCTTGGCCACGGCGCTCCGCAAAACCGTATCAAGCAATTGCGCCTCAACCTCGGCATCAGTCAGCACAAAGGCAAGCATGGTCGCCATGTTGGGATGAATCATACCCGCCCCTTTGGCAATGCCGAGGATGCGGTAACCTTGCTCTCCGGGGACGCAGACCGAGGCGGTTTTGGTAAAAATATCGGTGGTTATGATTGCCTCGGCCACCTCATCCGCGGCGTCGGGCCGCAGGGTGGCGACAAGCTTGGGGATTCCGCTCTGAAAGGGTTCGAGGGGCAATTGAACGCCGATCACTCCGGTTGAAGCGACAGCGACCAAATGATCCTCCAACTGCAATTGCGCGGCCGCCAGTCGCCTGGTTTCACGTGCGACAGCCATCCCCTGCTCACCGGTACAGGCATTGGCGTTGCCGCTGTTGATCAGAATCGCCTGACACTGTTGCCGGGCCATCATGCTCCGGGTCAGTCGCACTGGAGCAGCGACGACCTGATTGCGGGTAAAAACCCCGGCTCCGGACGCCGGCGCATCCGAAACGATCAGTGCCAGATCGGGCTTGCCCGATTGTTTTATTCCACCGGCCAAAGCCGCGAAACGGAATCCTTTCGGAATATTTTGCCCAGCCATTGGTTCAGCCTTTCAGTCGATTATAGGTTTCTTCGGTCGGCAGCAACAGTCCGAAACAGGTCCCTTTTTCCGCTGTCTCCTCGAGGAAGATATCCCCTTTCATGCGGTCGACCACCACTTTCGTCAATGCCAATCCGATCCCCACACCATGCGGTTTTTCGGTGTCGATATCACCCAGCTGGGTGTAGGAATTAAAAATCGTCTCGTGGGCCTCCAACGGGACCGTTTGCCCCTGATTGAAGACCTGCAAATAAATATACTGTAAACCGTCATACCGCCGCACTTCCGCCCTGACCCGCACCAAGCCGCCGTCACGGTTGAATTTAATCGCATTGTCGATGAGCGAATTCAGAGCCATTCCGAACTTTTCCTGATCGCCGTAAATCTCCGGCAGATCGTCATCAAGTTCAAGCTGCGTCGCCAGACTGCGTTCTTTCATCTTGCGATCAAAATACTGCAGCGCATCGGCGATCGGCCAAGCCACCCCGAACGACTTCCAACGCCAGACTTCGCGTTCCGATTCAATCGAAAAGAGCCTCAACATGCCGGTAATCAAACGTTCGAGCCGCCGGCCTTCTTCCCGAACCTGGGTCAGATTCTCTTTCAGTTCATCTACGGACAATTTATCGAAAAACGACAGCGACAAATCGACATAACCCATAATCGAAGTCAGCGGGGTTTTCAATTCGTGAGAAAGATTGCACACCAGCCTGGTCCGCGCCCGATTCATCCGCACCAGGTCTTCATTGGTGCGCTCAAGCACCAATGTCTGGCGGCGCAGGTTGTTGACCAGCTCGAAGTTTTCCATGGCCAGCGAGACCTGGTTGGCAATGGCCGTCAACAGGTTCTGATCCTCCAGATCGAAAGGTTCGCCCGACACCTTGTTGTTGACGTTGATCACCCCGACCAACTCATCGCGGATGAAGATGGGCACGGACAGTAACGATTGGGTTTTATAACGTTTGCTTCCGTCAAGACCGGTAAACCGGCTGTCCTGCTCGATGTTCGCGACCAAAATCGCTTCACCGGTGGTCAGCACATGTCCGGAAATCCCCTCGCCCGGCGCAACCCGCGCCGAATTGACGATATTTTCTGAAAGCCCCTGAGCAGAGGCGATATGCAGCAGCCCATCATCTTTCACCAGCATCAGCGAAGCCATTTCGACCCCTGCCGAACGGACGATCGAGTCGAGAATCCGGTCGAACAGTTCCTGCAGATCCATCCCCGAACTGGCGGTCTCGCCGACCTGCTTCAGCAAAACCAGATCGGCCATACGGCGTTGCGCTTCGATTCTGACCTCATTCTGGTGACAGGCGTAATAATAAGAACTGATCCCCTGCCGAGTGACTTTAAGGACCTCATCCCGGGCAAAAGGCTTGACCAGATAATCGAACGCCCGTTCACGCAAGACCTGGCGCGCAACATCGAAATCTTCCTGCCCGGAGATCATCACGACCTGGATTTCGGGCGTATGCTGCTTGATCATCCGCAACACATCGACGCCGTTGATGTCCGGCAACGCCACATCGCAATAGACCAGCGCAACGTTCTCCCGGTCAAGAATCCGGGTGACGCCGAGCCCCCTCTCCGCACGCAAAACCGGATAATCGAGTGTTTCGAGGAGGTCTTCCAGCAGATCGAGGATCAGCGATTCGTCATCAATCAGAAGAATCGCCGGTTTCTGTTCTTGGCCATCCGTCATCCGCTCACCCCAAGGGCTGCTTGAATTACTGGCCGCAACATTTCTTATACTTTTTCCCGCTGCCGCAGGGGCAGGGGTCATTGCGGCCGACTTTCTCCTGATCCCGGGTCGTCGGCACCTTCGCCCGGTCTTCTCCGCCCATTCTGTTCATCGCCAGCTGTTGCCGGCGCTGCTGCTCCTCCATCTGTTCAACATCCTCTTCCCGGGCCAGCTGAATCCGGAAAATCTTGTGCAGGACCTCCGCCCGGACCCGCCCCATCATCTCCATGAACAAACTGTAGGCTTCCCGTTTATATTCCTCTTTCGGGTTTTTCTGCCCGTAGCCGCGCAGACCGATACCCTCTTTCAGGTGATCGACCGAAAGAAGATGATCCTTCCACTGCCCATCGATCGTCTGCAACAATAAAATTCGCATCAACTGTTCCATGAGCGGCGGCGTGAAGTCCTCTTCTTTGGCCCGCAGCTGTGCATCGGCCCGCTGTTTGAGCCACGCTTCCAGTTCCTCGCGTTTGATTTGACTCTGATCGAGTTCGCCGAATTCGGGCAGAAAATTGAATTGCCCCAGAAAATCATCGGCCAGACGTTTCCAGTCCCAGTCATTCGGCGGGGTCTTCTCCGGGCAGAAAGAAGCCACCATATCTTCAACGGTTTCGGCAATGATACCCTGATAGGTATCCAGCAACTGTTCGCCGGCCAGCACCTCCCGCCGCTGCGCGTAGATCACTTCCCGTTGCCGGTTCATGACGTCGTCGTATTCAAGCAGATGCTTGCGGATATCGAAGTTGTGAGCTTCCACTTTCTTCTGCGCGTTTTCGATCGCCTTGCTGATAATGCCGTGTTCGATCGGCTCGCCTTCGGGAATCTTCAACTTGTCCATGACGAAAGCCACCCGCTGAGAACCGAAAATACGCAACAGGTCATCTTCCAGACTCAGGTAGAAGCGGCTTTTCCCCGGGTCCCCCTGGCGCCCGGAACGCCCGCGCAACTGGTTGTCGATACGCCGGGATTCATGTCGTTCCGTGCCCAGAATGTATAACCCGCCGGCCTCGAGAACGGATTTTTTCTCTTCTTCGCAACGGGCTTTATACACCGGCAGAAGTTCCGCAAACCGCGCATCCGGTTCATCGGCGCCGGCCGCCTCGGCACGGGCCGTCATCTCCGGATTGCCGCCCAGGACGATATCGGTGCCGCGGCCCGCCATATTCGTCGCGATGGTGACCGCGCCCTTGCGCCCGGCCTGGGCAACGATATAGGCCTCGCGTTCGTGCTGCTTGGCGTTGAGCACATTATGGGGCACGCCCCTCTTCTTCAGCAGCGCGGAGAGGACTTCGGATTTATCGATGGTAATGGTCCCGACCAGAACCGGCTGGCCCAGTTTGTGACATTCGACAATATCTTCGATAACCGCCTGGAACTTCTCTTTTTCGGTTTTGTAAATGACATCCGACATGTCCTCACGAATCATCGGTCGATTGGTCGGAATCACGGTCACATCAAGGTTGTAAATCTCCCTGAATTCAGCCGCTTCCGTTTCCGCGGTCCCGGTCATCCCGGCCAGTTTGTCATACATGCGGAAATAGTTCTGAAAAGTGATCGTCGCCAGGGTCTGGTTTTCACTGGCGATCTTGACCCCTTCCTTGGCCTCGACCGCCTGATGCAGACCATCGCTCCAGCGCCGCCCCGGCATCAGACGACCGGTGAACTCATCGACGATCTGGACTTCATTGTCCTTGACCACATAGTCGACATCGCGCTTGAACAGGGCATGCGCTTTGAGCGCCTGGTTGACATGGTGAAGCAATTCGATATTCTGCGGTTCATAGAGGTTTTCCACTCCGAGCAGTTTTTCGACCTTCGCCACCCCCGCTTCGGTCAGGGCCGCGGACTTCGCTTTTTCATCAACGGTGAAATCCCCGGTGTGGGTCTTCGTCGCCTGACCGATTTTACCGTCCCGTTCCTCAATGATCTCACCTTTTTTCAGGCGCGGGATAACCCGGTCGACGCGAAAATAGAGATCGCTTGAAGATTCGCTCGGCCCGGAAATAATCAACGGAGTCCTGGCTTCGTCGATGAGGATGGAGTCGACTTCATCGACAATGGCGTAATGCAGTTCCCGCTGAACATAATCCACCAGGTCGAATTTCATGTTGTCGCGCAGATAATCGAAGCCGAACTCATTGTTGGTGCCGTAAGTTATATCCGCCTGATAGGCCGCCTTACGTTGTTCGTCGTTCAGGCCATGGACGATACAGTCGACGCTGAGGCCGAGAAAACGATAGATATGCCCCATCCATTCGGCGTCGCGCTTGGCCAGATAATCGTTGACGGTGACGACATGAACACCCTTTCCCGGCAACGCATTGAGGTAAATCGGCAGGGTCGCCATCAGGGTTTTCCCTTCGCCGGTCTTCATTTCCGCAATCCGGCCGGCATTAAGTACCATACCGCCGATCAACTGCACGTCGAAATGACGCATTCCCAGGACCCGCTTGCTGGCTTCCCTGACCACGGCAAAAGCTTCAGGCAGCAAATTTTCCAACGTCTCTTCCTTATCCAGACGTTGACGAAATTCCGCCGTTTTGTCTTTTAACTGTGCGTCGGTTAAAGCTTCGAATTCGTTTTCCAGCAGATTGATCCGCGCAACCAGAGGTTGCATTTTTTTCAGCTCGCGCTCGTTTCTATTGCCGACAATTTTTTGCACCAGACCACGAAACATCGTCTTATGACTCCGCACCATCCCGTCTGTACAGACAGGGATGGAGAAAATGAAAATTGAACTTGGTTAACCTGGATCAGTGCATGAACGCGGACAAGAAGCGCAAGTGCTTGTCGTGGATAAGAAAGTCAAAAAATGGGGGCCGTATCCGCCGGTTCGGCAGCCATTCCCCGACAGCTTGGACGCGGCAATGACTTGCTTGTTCCCGTCGCGCTATTCACTGGAGCAGGTTTCAGAAAAACCCTCATTAACACAGGGTAAACAACGGCGGCATAGTAACACAGCGAAAGAAGCATCCACAAGTATTAATGAGCCGGCAAAACGCTGGAATAATCAGGATTTGCAAGGAGGAACAAAGAATTCCCTACGACGCTTAAAAGGCTTGGAAAGAGAGGTCGTCAAAAACGGGTCAAAGCGTTTTGCGCGGATCGATCGGCACCCCGTTCATACGTAATTCATAGTGCAGGTGGGGACCGGTCGATTGCCCGGTATTGCCGACTAAAGCAACCCGGTCACCGCGTTTGATCCGTTGTCCCGATTTGACCAGAATTTTCGAATTATGCCCGAAGATCGTGCGATAACCGTAACCGTGATCAAGGACCACTGTTTTTCCGTAGCCCGGCGAATAGCCGACCCGGGCGACAATCCCGTCCGCCGTGGCGTAAACCGGGGTTCCGGTATTGGCGGCGATATCGAGGCCTTCGTGCATCACCCGGCGCCCGGTAAAAGGCGATTGGCGCATGCCGAAATATGAGGTGATCCAGCCTTTCGTCGGCCAGCCTTGAGGTGTCGCGCGACTGATGGAGATCTGGTCGTTGAGCAGGTTGCGGACGTCTTCCTGACTCTGCCGCCGCAATTCGATTTCAACCTGCAGGCGGTTTATTTGCCGTTGAATCTCGTCAAGCTCTTCACCGCCATCTTCAGGCAAACCGCCGATCGCAATCGGCAGGCCGGCCGCGGAGCCTTCCAGATTGGCCAACTGGCGGATGTGGGCATCGGTTTCGGCCAGGGAGTTCATCTCCTGGCGTACATCCATTAAGTCGAGGACCAGGCCTTGCAACTCCTGGCGTTGCCGGCTGTTCTCCGCGCGCAGGCGTTGCAATTCGGCTTTGTCGATCCGGATCTGATAAAAATTACAGGCGAAAAAAACCAGAAGAATGCCGAACAGGGCGAACAATGAAAATAAACCGGCCAGAGTTCCGCCTCTGACATGAAAGCGCCTGACCTTCTTGTTCGCTTCAGGAATGACGATGACTGAATATCGTTTTGCCACGGCTTTGCCTCTGCTATCACACAACCTGCTGGGTGACGATCGCCCGGTCCTGTAACCGCACCATGATTTCCCTGACATAAGCGCATTCGCACTTGGCCGTGCAGGCTTGCAGCTCGTCACGCTGCAGGCAGTACCCGGCACAGGTCTCCGATCCGGTTAGACGCTCTTGGTAAATCGGCCCGGAATACATGTCCGCGAATGTTTCAACCCCAACGGTCAGGGTACTTTGACACGCATGGTTGAATAAAAACAGGCCTTTTTCCAGCTCAACAAAATTAGCTTGATAACCGACCAGGACAATCTCCGGGTCGGCAATGAACTGATCCCGGGTCGCCCAGCTGGCAGCACAGATTTTACATGTTTTGAACGGTCTTTCCGCAGGCATCAGTCAATATCCACACAAAAGATTACAACAATTTAATAACATGTCGCTAAAATCATTTCAATACCTATTTATTACCGGCACCGGCTTATCGCAGCCGGGAACCTTGCCCCGAAGAGGTCACCGAATGCGATTTTTCAATCAATTCACGAGCGTGGACCCGGGCCTGCGCTCCGGCATGGGCACCGCCCAGCATCCGCGCGATTTCCAGGGTTCTGTCAGCGTCGCTCAACTGCGTCACCGTGGTCAGCGTACGCCCGTCCCGCTCGAATTTGTTGACCCGATAATGATGCTGCGCAAACGCCGCAACCTGGGGCAAATGAGTCACGCACAGAACCTGAAAACGCGTGCCCAGGCGACTGATTTTGCCGCCGACGGCAGTCGCCGCCTCACCGCCGATACCGGCATCGACTTCATCGAAAATCAGGGTGCCGGCGCTGTCGGCTTCGGGCACGCTGCGCTTCAAAGCCAGCATGATGCGCGACAGTTCGCCGCCGGAGGCGATTTTCACCAACGGCTGCGGAGCCTCGCCCGGATTGGCGGCCAGATAAAATTCCGCATCTTCCAACCCGTCCGGCGCGGGTTCCGCCAAGCGGTCAAAATGCACCATGAAGCGCGCTTTCCCCATGGCCAGCTCGCCCAGTTCCCGTTCCACGATTTGCGCCAGTGCATCCGCGGCGACTTGACGTTTGTCGCTCAGGTCCCGGCCGGCCGCAACTAATCCGAGTTTTATTTTCTCCAGCTGTTGCCGCAGCTCGTCGCGATGGCTGTCCAGATCGGTCAGATCATTCAATTCCGCGCTGATGCGGGCAAGATAGTCGAGTAATTCACTCACGCCGGGGGCATACTTGCGTTTCAAAGCGGCCAGCAAGGCCAGTCGATCCTCAACCTGCTGTTGCCGCTCCGGTTCAAAATCGAGCCGGTCGGCATAGTTTCTCAAGGTGTCGGCGATATCTTCCAACCCATACTGATGTTCGCGCAGGGTTTCCGCCATCGTGCCGAAGTCGGCATCGATGTGCTGCAGAGCTTCAAGTGTCGCGGCAGCTTCGGCAATACGGGCGCAGGCAGCCTGCTCATCGGCATAAAGCGTTGCATAACCGCCCGCGCTTGCCGCGGTCAGCTTTTCCGCATGCAATAACAGCGAACGCTCCCGTTCCAGGCTGTCATCCTCGCCCAACTGTAGGTCGGCATTGCGGATTTCCTGTTGCTGAAAAGTGAGCATATCGACGCGCTGACGGCGCTCCCGCTCCGCCAGATCGAGACTTTCAAGTTTTTTTCTCATGCGTTGCAGGGCCGCGTAAAGATCCCGATAGGCATGAACCTCGGCCGTTAAACCGGCAAAATGATCAAGCATGTGCAGATGCGCTTCAGGAGACTGCAAAACCTGATGTTCATGCTGACCGTAGATATTAACCAATCCCCGGGCCAGATCTTTCAATTGCGTCAATGGGACCGGCGAACCGTTGACGAAGATTCTGTTTTTCCCGTGTCTGGTCACGATTCTGCGCACCAGCAGTTCCGAACCCTCCGCCAATCCGGCGGCGTCAAGCCGGTCAAGCAGCGGCTGATCACCCTGCAAATCGAAAACCGCCTCAACCGTCGCCTCTTCAGCACCGGCCCGGATCACATCACCGCGGGCGCGTCCGCCCAGCAGCAGGTTTACGGCGTCGATGATAATCGACTTTCCCGCCCCGGTTTCCCCGGTCAGCACATTGAACCCGGGAGCAAAGGAAATATGCAGGGATTCTATGATGGCAAAGTTTCTGATGATGAGATCGCTCAGCATAAATTTAAACCGCTCGCCGCGACAGGCACGTTGAGCCCGGAATCAGCGCTCCCCCCAGCTCAGCTTGGTTCTGAGGATTTCAAAATAATCCTTGCTCGGACTGGACACCAAACGGGTCCGTGCTTCCGACCGCCGTACTTCCACGCGGTCGCCGGGCTGCAGTTTACGTCCGACCTGGCCGTCCGCGGTAAAAAAGACGACATCATCCTCAAACTTGACTTCGATATCGATGACCGACCGGCTCCAGACCACAATCGGACGGTTGGTCAGCATATGCGGACAGATCGGAGAGATCAGCAGGCTGTTGATCTCCGGATAAATGATCGGCCCGCCGGCGGCCAGGTTGTATCCCGTCGAACCGGTTGCGGTCGAGACAATCAGGCCGTCGGCTTTATAACTGCTCAGATGGCGGCCGTCGACGTAGGTTTTCAAATCGATGATCCGCGCCAGAGCCCCTTTGTTGATGACGACATCGTTAAGAACCGTATATTTCCCGACGATGTCATCCCCCCTGCGGATAAAGGCGTCCAGCATCATCCGATCGGAGACATGGTAATCGCCGCTGATCAGCCTGTCCAGCATGTGCGGCAACTCATCACGGGTAATCTCGGTGAGAAACCCGAGGCGGCCGAGATTGACGCCGACAATCGGGATATTCCGCCCTTCGACCCGCCGCGCGACGGAAATCAGCGTGCCGTCCCCCGCCGAGGACGATGATCAGATCCACCAACCGAGGGATTTCCTCGCCCGAGTAACCGTTGATCTGGCCGATCTGTTCAGCCAGACTGTCTTCCAGCAGGACTTCGATGCCGTCGCGCCGAAAACGCCGGCAGATATCGATGGCGATGCGTTCCGCATCGGGATGATCTTTTTTTGCGTAAACTCCGACTTTTTTCAGCATCAGCCCACCTTGATTACCGGCATTGAACAATAAATTTCACCGCTTTCGAAACCACGACCGAAATGCTCCGAAAACCTTTTGATTACTAGCACAGAGGCACTTAAAAGTCTATCGCATTCAGCGGTTTAGAAGCTTGTGAAGAGGAGTCGCCCATGCTAAGTTGAAAGCCGTAAACAACCCTTTGGAGAAGACATGGAACTGTTTGAAAAAACGTTGAATAATGACCCGGCGACCCCGTTGGCCGAACGCATGCGCCCGCAAACCCTCGACCGGGTCGTCGGCCAGCGCCAGCTGCTGGGCGAAGGCAAACTGCTGCGCCGGCTGATCGAAAAAGACCAGCTGTCCTCGTTGATTCTATGGGGTCCGCCGGGAAGCGGGAAAAACCACTCTCGGCCGGGTCATCGCCAATTGCACGCAAAGCCGCTTCGTCTTTTTTTTCCGCTGTCCTGGGAAGCATCAAAGAGGTCCGTGAAATTATCGCCGAAGCGAAAAAACAGCGCGCTTTCCACGGCCGCAAAACACTTTTGTTCGTCGATGAAATCCATCGGTTCAACAAAGCCCAGCAGGATGCTTTCCTGCCCTCGGTCGAGCAGGGGGATATTATTCTTATCGGCGCGACCACCGAGAATCCGAGTTTCGAAGTCAACTCCGCCCTGCTCTCCCGCTCCCGCGTTTTCGTGCTCGAACCGCTGACGGTTGACGATCTTAAAATACTGCTGCAACGCGCTTTCGACAGCAACCTGGTCAAGGGGAGTCAAAGCGGCCGGAAGCTGACGCCGGAGGCGCTGGAGTTCATTGCGGAACAGGCCGACGGCGATGCCAGGATCGCCCTGGGAACCCTCGACGCCGTCCTGGCAGGCACTGACGATGCCGTCATCGCGCTCCCAGCGGTTCAGGCGGCGCTGCAGAAAAAAAGCGTTACGCTACGACAAAGGCGCCGAGGAACACTACAATGTCATCTCCGCGTTCATCAAAAGCCTGCGCGGCTCCGATCCCGATGCCGCACTTTACTGGTTGGCCCGGATGCTCGATGCGGGGGAGGACCCGCTGTTCATCGTACGGCGCATGGTTGTTTTCGCTTCGGAAGATATCGGCAACGCCGATCCCCGGGCGCTGCAGATCGCCCTGGCCGTTCAGCAGGCCGTACATTTCGTCGGTTTGCCGGAAGCACGCATCAATCTCGCCCAGGGGGTGACCTATCTGGCGACGGCGCCGAAAAGCAACGCCAGCTATCGAGGGCTGGAAGACGCCCGCCAGGAAGTCCGCAACAGCGGCGCACTGGCGGTGCCGAAACATCTGCGCAATGCGCCGACCAAACTGATGAAGGAACTGGACTACGGCAAAGGCTATCAGTACGCACACGATTTCGAGGCGGGTTTTTCCGGTCAAAGCCATCTTCCTGCGGAACTCGGCGGCAGACGCTTCTATCACCCGGTCGATCGCGGCTACGAAAAGACGATCAAAGAACGGATGGAGTATTTGCGGCAAGCACTGAAAAATAAAAAAGACGCATGAAAAAAAAACCTGTTTCCAACCCTGTTTCTGCTGTTCGGTTTGCTGGCGGCCGCCGGACCCGGACAGGCCGGAGAATGGGTTCCATGGCAACCGCCCCGGGAAGAAAAAGTGCGGCCGCCGGACGAATCCATCCTGACGGCAACGATCCGTTTTTTTTCAGCAGCATATCTCTCCGGCCGACGGACCGCGCTGCAGCATGTATCCCACCTGTTCCGCCTACGCCCTGCAAGCCGTCAGGCAACACGGTCCGCTGCTCGGCGGTTTCATTTTCGTCGACCGTCTCTATCACGAAGGAGATCCGGTCGAACGCCGGCGGCCGATCGTCAAATACGGGCATATCCGCTTCCATGATCCGCTGGAAGACAATACCTTCTGGCTGCCGCAAACGGAACAGCAGCCGTCCCGGGGGAAATAACAGGCCAAAGGAGCTCCCCCCCTCCTTCCCTCTGCCGCAGACAACGTTCCAGTGTCCTGATTGATTAAAAAATCTGTTCAGATAATTCTGCGGCATTCCGGCTGCCGCCAAGGCGCGCCCGACACATGAACTGAGCCGAAAAGGCTCAACCCCGGCGAGCCGGAAGGCCGGAGTTAATGCACGCGGTTACCCGGTCAGAACACTGGATACTACGGAGGACTCCGCCACCGGGTTTTTCCCGGCGGCTGAAGACTTCCGGCAACAGCATCAACCAGCCGACAAAGGCAGTCAGTAATTCTCCGGAGAGGCGCTGCAGCACGAGAAACAACAGGAGTTGGTCCGCACCGAGAAAGCTGCCGAGAGAAACACCGAACATCACCTCTTTGACACCGAGACCGAATGGCAGGCTGCTGGCGGCCGCAGTCATTTGCGCCAGCAGAAAGATTCCGACGAAATGCGCAAAACCGGGAGCTGCGGAGCCCACCAGTCCGAGGAGGAGGTATCCCTGACAAGCCCAGAGCAATAATGCCAGAACATGTCCGCAAACAGATAGCATAACAGGAGTCAGCGCCATACGGCCCCCGTTTTTCCCCAACCAGAACCATATGGCAGCCGCCAGCAAAAGCGCGCTGAACAACCAGCTGAAAACAGACTTGGGGAAAAGAAAAAGAACCATCATGCAAGGGGCAAAAGAGGTGACGCGGAAAACCATGAGGGTTTTCACCTTTTCCGCCTGCTGACCGGCCGGCAAACGGAAATATTTAAATGCGTCGCCTGCAACTTTGGACGGAAACAGGGTGAGCTCGACAAAAACCGACTGGCATAACAGTTTTGCGGCATTCGAAAAGCCCAGATTTACGCCCGCCGCACGGGCGGCAAAGCAGAGAGCCGCAGCCTTGCACAGGACAAACCCCATTGCCGCTGCAAATATTGCGGCAATATTCCATGATTCTGCATTCAGGGACGCTTCCCCCTGCCGCCAGATATTACAGGCCTGGTCGAGCAGCAGAAGAAACACGGCACTGAGAAGCAGAAACGGCACGAGCCAGAAAAAAAGATTGTTCCCGATGGCCGGAGCCGACGTAACGTTTTTTTGTCGTTCAGTTTGCATAAGCGCCTGCCGGAGGGATCAGGATAAACTCTCTGAAACCGGATGCGGTAAACAGGTTTCCCAGTAAATGCAGATAGCAATAATGGTTGCTGCGGCTGAACAATGACGCACGGGAACTGCTGAAAATCGGGGGTATGCCGCTCACCGAGGTGATCGAAAAATACAGGGCGTTCGCGATTGAGTCCACCTTGTCGACGCGCTGGAAAGTCAGCAGTCCCTGCGCCGGAAAACCGCCGCTATCGCCGGCATATGCCAACGGCTTGACAATCAGATTCATCGAGCGCAGCCCGGGATCGCGGTTGTCCCAGATCAGCAGATTTTTCGGTTTCAGGGGATCGTTATCATAACGAAGATAGGTTTCGTATACCTTCAGTCCCCGGCAGTCGACACTGACATCCGTGGCAGTAAAATCTGCAAAATCGACCTTGACAACCTGATGGTGCGCATCAATAGTGCGAAATAAACTCGCGTCGAAAGCAAAATATTCGGCTGCGGTTGCAAACAGCAGAAACCCTGCCGCTAAAACGACTCCCCAACCATTCGAACGACTGCGGGGGGACTTGACCAGCAGCAGAAGCAGAAGAAAAAATACGCAGAGGAAAACAAAGGGGGCCAAAGCTGTTGTTCCCGGTTCCGGCGGCAAAAAATGCCACAGGATCATGACCGGCAGCATAACGACCGCAAACAGGATTCCCCAACGCTGCCGGCATTGTCGCAGCAGGTCATCCGTATCCCTTGCCGCCAGCAGACTCAGCAGGACAATGAAGGACGGAAGAAAACGATAGCTTAACGGTCCGCCATCAACCATCGATTTCAAACAACCGGAAAAGGAGAAAAAGTAGAGCAGAAACGCAACAAAACCATATTGATGGCGATGGAGAACCTGGGGCAGAAATGCAAGAAACAATCCTAATGCCGACAACAGCAACCCGGCCAGCGTCCAGGGAATAAATTCCGGGACATGGGCATAGAACACCTGACCGGTGTCAAAGGCCGTTACCTTCTTCTCAAGCCCCAATAATCCGGTCAGTAACGCCAGAGCGGTTTTAGCGGTATGATTGTGCAGCAGATAGCAGAAGGAGTTAAGGTTGTCGGACCAGTGATAAAAATGGGTCCTTAGCGGCAAATCGAGCAGCTTCCGATAAACCAGGAAACTCCAGATATTGACCAGATTCCCCACCAGCAGAACAAGCGGCAGCAGCCACAGGCGGGACTCCCGTACCGGCCTTTCGTTTCTGCGGCACCAAAAACCAGCCGGCAGCGCAGTTGATATAAAAAGGCACAATAAAAAATAAATCGCGCCGTTTGACGTACTGTAAAGCAGCTTTCCCAACAGGAAATGAATCTTCAGGGCTGCATGCGGGCTTCCAATCATCAGGAAGAGAAGACCGGCAGCAGCCGGCGCAGACCAAAGAAAAGCAGCTCCCCGCCGATAGCCGGAAGCCTCGGAGCGTTCTTTTCTGCAAGCTGCCGTCATTGCCGCCGCAGCTTAATATGCCGGGGAAGCAGTCCAGGTAATTCCGCCCGAACCGGATTGCGAAATGGTAATTGTGCGCCCCGTTTTGGAGGTAAATTGAATATTATTACCCGCTTCGGCATGAGCCGTCGGATCCTGAAAAATACTTGTCCTGATACCGTTCAGGCCGATCGTGTTTCCGCCGCCGCTGCCGGTGTTGAAAAAAGTACCGCAGGTCGAACCCGGAGCCGGTTCGTTATTGTCGAATTGAACGAAAGTCCACAAGCTCGGGCTGGTGCTGCCGTCGTATTCCCCACAGAGGATCAGCCTTGAAAGGGCTAGGGTTTGCGCCTCCTTTAAAGCTCCGGTAAAACTTTCGACAACCGACCTCTCCGCAGCTGAACGCATATCGACAAACTTCGGCACGGCCACCGCTGCCAATATCCCCAGAATAACAATCACGACAATCAGTTCGATTAACGTAAAACCCGCTTCTCTCTTCATTTTCCCCTCTTTCATATCCAGCTGCCGCAGACCGGGACATCCTTCCGGAACCGCGTTGACTGATGGTCGCTATCTTCCCCGACCTTTGTATTGAAGCGATACCGACTTCAACATCAGTTTTTACATAACTTATTATATATAATTAATTATTATAAGAAAATAATTATCATAAGTGAATAAAACATGCAAGACCTTTCAAAAAGCGATCAGATGATTAATGCGGGGGGATTATTTTTCAGACCATGCTGCAAGCAGATGAAAAAGCGTTCTCTGGAAGCTATACAGGGCTTATGAAGCGATGAATTGCACGGACCGGAAAACCGTTCACCTGTCGATCTGTTTTCTGACCAGTTCGCTGCCGCTGTTTTTTCCGGTCCAGTCGAGCAGCTCCCGCGCGCTTGAGGTGTTCAGGTTCTTCAGCACCGCGACGGCATTGCGGCGCAACCGGGTCACACCGGCATAAGCGACGGCATTGCCCCTGATGATGCGGCGGATGGCCGCGGCGGGAGATTTGAGCAACCAGTCAAGATCCACCGGAATGCGCATATCGTGCTCCGCGACCGGGGGGCAGACGCCGGTACAGCAATCGCAGCCGAATAGCCAGTCGCCGACGGTTGCCGCCTCTGCGGTCGTCAACACCCCCGGCTTTTCGATGGTCAGATAGCTGATACATTTGCCCGCGACGATCGGTCGTCCGGCGGCGATCGCCGCGGTCGGGCAGTTCGCGAGACAGTGCCGGCAGGAGGAGCAGGCGAACGGCAGGCGCGGCTCATGAAGAACTTCCGGCAGTTCCCGGTCGACAAACAGACAGCCGATAAAAACCCGCGTTCCCAGCTCGGGTGTCCGTAACAGATCGTTGGCGCCGATGATGCCGAGTCCGGTGACGGTCGCAAACAGACGCTCGTAAACCGCGCCGGTGTCGACGGTTGCTGCGGCGCGAACTTCGTCACCCAGCTGTTTTTTCAATGCCGCCAGGATGTCCCGGCCGCGCAGGTGGTAATCGCCTTCCCTGGCATAGGCGGAAACATAACCGACCGGGGCGTCAACGGCCGGAGGCGGAAACGGGTGTGTTGCGGCGCCATCGCCCCAGCGGTTACTGAACGTCAGCACAATCACCGAACGGGCGAAGGAAAACGTTCGCCAGGGTTCGGCCTTGTCCGCGTACATGCGTTCCAGGTAACCCATCTGCGCATGCCGGCCGGAGGTCAGCCAATCGCGCACCAGCAGGTTGTTTTCGGCAACGGCTTTCCGCAGTTGCCGGTTATCCAGCCGCAGACACCCGGCCGTATGGGCGCCCGCTTCCCTGGCGGCATCCGCCAGCCAGGCGCTGAAATCAGTATTCACCATCACGACCTACCCGGACAGTTACGGATCTCGAACAGGCCCTTGCAAGGCGACCCGTACCGCCGGAGCATGGGCTTGCAATCTTCGGCTAAAACATGAAACGCCGCATACTGATGTTCATCAGCAGTCCGACACCGATCATGGTCGTCACCATACTGGTGCCGCCGTAGGAAAACAACGGCAAGGGCACCCCGACCACCGGCAACAGACCGATCACCATGCCGAGATTGACGACGATATGCCAGAAGATCATCGCCGTCACCCCAAGCGCCAGAAACATGCCGAACTGATCGGCGGCCCGACGAGCGACATACAGGCCCCAGACGATCAGAAACAGATACAACAGCAACAGCAGGCAACAACCGGCAAACCCCCATTCTTCGGCAAACACGGAAAAAGCGAAATCGGTGTGGCGTTCCGGCAGAAAAGAAAGTTGCGACTGCGTTCCCTGCAAAAACCCTTTTCCCAGGAACCCCCCGCTGCCCACGGCGATTTTGGACTGAATGATATGATAGCCGCTGCCCAGCGGGTCGGCTTCAGGATGGAGAAACGTCCTGATCCGCGCCCGTTGATAGTCGTGCAGGCCGAACCAGCCGGCCACGGCAATCAGCAGAGCCAACAAAGTCAGGACGACCATAGTGCCGCGGTGCAAACCGGCAAACAGCAGCATGGTGACGGCGATGAAAATCACCATGGTCGCGGTCCCCAGATCCGGCTGTTTCAAAATCAACACCACCGGAAGCAATAGCCAGAGTGCCGGTTTCCACAGTTCGAAGAAACCATAGCCGCTGGGGGATGCGCTATGGGTGAAGATCCGGGCGAAAATCAGAATCACGGCGAGCTTGATAACCTCGCTCGGCTGCAGGTTGAACAGGCCGAGATCGATCCAGCGGGTTGCTCCCATTGTCGTTTTCCCCATCGTCAGAACGAAGATCAGCAGGGCCACGCTGACCAGATAGCAATGGACGGCGAAATGTTCCAGATGGCGATAATCGAACAGACAGATGGTCAGGGCGATAATCACTCCGCCGCCCAGCCATAATAATTGTTTCAGATAAATGGGCGTCGCCGCATGCCAGGATGCGGTCGAACTGTACAGGTTGACAATCCCGATGCCCGCCAAGAACAGCACCGTCAGCAACAGTACCCAATCAAAATTGACAACCAGACGTCGATCAAACATCGGCTCAATCCACCTTTGCCGCCGCAACGGCTTGCAATTCCATATAACGCTCGATAACCCGTTTGGCGATCGGCCCGGCCACCCGCCCCCCGGACTGGCCATGCTCAACCACCACGGCAATGGCGATCTCGGGTTTCTCCGCCGGAGCATAAGCGACAAACAGAGCATGGGGGCGAAAACGGTAGGGCACGCTGCTGTCCAGTTCTTCTTCCTCTTCTTCGTCCGACTTGCGCCGCACCACCTGGGAGGTTCCGGTTTTACCCGCGACAAGCACATCTTTCAGACGCGCAGCCTGGCCCGTCCCGTGAGGCTCGTTGACCACCGCCACCATTCCCTCCCGGACCGCTTGCCAGGCCTGTTTCGAATATTCAATCCGGCGCACGAGCTCGGTTCCGGACTGCAGCAGAAGACGACCTTGCCAATCTTCAACTTTATCGATGACCCGGGGTTTCAACACCTCCCCTTCGTTGGCCAGAGCCGCCGTCATGACCGCCAGTTGCAGCGGCGTGGTCAGCACAAAACCCTGGCCGATGGAAGCGATGACCGTCTCTCCGGCATACCAGGGCTTATTGTAATGCTTTCGTTTCCATTCCTGCGACGGGACCACCCCCGGACGTTCACCGGGAAAAGGATAACCGACCACAGCGCCCAAACCGAACTCTTTCGCCGCCGCGGAAAGCTTGTCGATCCCCAGTTCCAGCCCGACCTGATAGAACCAGACATCGCAACTTTCCCGCAGGGCTTTTTTCAAATTCGTGGGGCCGTGCCCCCGTTTTTTCCAGCAGCGATAGCGCGAGCCACCAACTTCAAAATCCCCTCGGCAGGTAATGGTTCGGTCCGGTCCGGCGATTCCCTCGCGCATGGCGGCCAACGCCACGATCATTTTGAAGGTCGAGCCGGGAGGATACTGCCCGGCAATGACTTTGTTCTGCAACGGATGGCGCCCGTCCCGGGCCAGGGCATGCCATTCCTCGCTGCCGATACCGGCGGCAAAAAGCGCGGGGTCGAAAGTCGGTCGACTGGCCATGGCCAGAATCTCGCCGGTGTGGACATCGAGGGCCACGGCCGCGCCCGACTCCTCCCCGAAAGCCTCGTCAAGAGCGTTCTGCAACTCCCGGTCGATGGTCAGATAGATTTTATTGCCCGGTCGCGGCGGCTCCATCTGCAGTTGACGCAGAAGCTTGCCCTGGACGTCCACTTCGACCAGCCGTTTGCCCTTCTCACCCCGCAAATAATTTTCAAAGGTTTTTTCCAGCGCCGTTTTGCCGACAAAGTCACCGCCCCGGTAACGGGCGTACCGCTCCTGCGCCAGTTCTTCCTCGGTTACTTCGCCGAGGTAGCCGATCAGATGCGCCATGGAACCATGGTCCAGGTAGTCCCGGACCGGTTTGACTTCGGTCAGAACCCCGGGCAAATCCACGCTATGCTCCTGAATTCGCTCCATGGTGTCCCAACCGACATCGGTAGCCAGTGGAACCGGTCGATAAATCGGAAATCCGCGCCCCGCCTGCCAGCGTGATTCCAGTTCCGCCACCTCGACGTGCAGCAGTTGCGACAGCCGCTGAAACAGAAGGGTGCGATCCTCGACGTCCTGTCGCATCACCGAAATCTGAAACGCCGGCCGGTTGTCGACCAACAGCGTTCCATGGCGGTCGTATATCGGCCCCCGCGGCGCATCCAGGGCCAGAACCCGGGTCCGATTGCGCAACGAGCGCTGCTGCAACTCTTCGTAGCTGATAACCTGAAGAAACCAGAGACGTAACAGCAGCAACAAAAAAACCAGCGCCGCAGCCACCGAGAAGAGCAAAAATCGGCGCTGAACAGCCGGCAATTCCGACCACTTGGCATCTATACCCATGTCAATGACTCGAATACATGAAGCTGCCCCGCCCGTAATGCCTGCCGCGGAGCCGGCGATATCTGGACAGTGCGATCAGCCCCAGCAAAGCGCACAGCAGATTGGCCGACAACTGTTGCGGAATGGCCGGCAGAAGAATATGCAGCACCGGCTCACTGTCGGCCAGCAGCAGCAGGCCGCCGACCAGAAAAGTCTGCAACAGGGTTCCGCCGGCAACGAAAAGCAGCAGCAACGGAATGCTTTCGACGTTGAACTTCAGCGCCAAAGCCCGGACCCCGAAAACGATGCCGAGAAAAACCGTCACGTACAAACCCAGACTGTGGCCGGAAAAACTGTCGTGGATCGCGCCGAGCAGCAAAGCGGCAACAATCGACGACAGCACATCCTCCTTCAATCCGGCCAGCAGCACCAACAGCAACAACAGATTCGGACGCAGATTCGGCGCCAGGAACAAGGGAAAGACACTGCTCTGCAGAAAGGCGGCCAGCAGCCCGACCAGCAAATAAACAAAAGCGTTTTTCATTCATCCGCCCCGACGATCACCATGACTTCTTCCAAATGCGAAAAATCGACCGTGGTCTCCGCCCGAACCTGCTGGAACAGGCTGAAAGGATCCTTTTCAACCCTTTCCACCCGGGCCAGCGGCAGACCTTTTGGAAAAACCCCGCCCATGCCGGAGGTGACGAGCAGATCTCCGGTCTTGATATCACCGTCGCGCAAGGCATATTCGAGAGACACATCATGTCCGCGGCCGCGGGCCACCCCACGGGTCCGGGTGCGCTGAATAATGGCGGCAACCGCCGAGGAGGCATCGGTCAACAGCAACACGCGGGAACTGTTGGGCGCAATCTTGATAATCCGCCCGACGACGCCATCCGCGGCAACCACGGGAAAACCGTTTTTCAGGCCGGCTTTTCCCCCTTTATTGATGATGATCGTGCGTGACCAGTTGCTGGCATCCTCACCGATCACCTGAGCCGGCAACGCGGGCCGGTCCAAGTCGTCGACAAAACCCAGCAAGCGCCGCAGACGGGCGTTTTCCATGGAAATTTCATTGACCTGGCTGAGCTTGCTGCGCAGCTTGCGATTCTCCTGTTCGAGAACAATACTGCGCTGACGGGCGTCGACCAGCCACAAATAGTTACCCCACAAATTCTTCACGCCATCGACCGCCGTATCGAGGCGACTCTGAAACGGGGCGGCAAAGGTCAGAACGGCACGTTCGAAAAAAGTCGTCGTGGTTTTCCGGCGCAGGTTATAAGAATAAAGCAGTACGGTTGCGAGCAGCAGAAGGACCGCAAGAAATAGATATCGATAACGTTTGAACAGTTCAAACATCACCAAGCCCCAACCGGAAACCGGCAAATCGGCTTCACTGCAGCGACCAAGTAAAAAGGGAGAATCTTACGATCCTCCCTGCTATAAAAACACGCCTCAAGCCCGAACCCTCAGGAAGAAACGGCAACCTGCTTGAGCAGATCCAGTTGATCCAACACGGCGCCGGAACCAAGAACCACGCAGGAGAGCGGATCTTCGGCCACAACCACGGGCAGTCCCGTCTCTTCGCGGAGCAGGACATCCAGGTTTTTCAGATAAGCCCCGCCGCCGGCCAACACGATTCCTTTGTCGACGATATCCGCCGCCAGTTCGGGCGGCGTCCGCTCCAGCGAGATACGCACCGCTTCGACAATGGTATTGACCGGTTCCGACATCGCATCCCGAATCTCATCCGAAGCGATTTCCATGGTCTTGGGAATGCCGCTGACCAGATCGCGGCCCTTGATTTCCATGGTCACCGGATCCTCGCCGATCGCATAGACATTGCCGATCCCGATTTTAACCTGTTCGGCGGTCCGTTCGCCGATCAGGAGATTGTATTTACGTTTCATGTACTGGACGATGCCTTCATCGAGCTTGTCGCCCCCCACCCTGACGCTCTGGGCATAGACGATTCCGGCCAGCGAGATGACCGCGACCTCGGTGGTTCCGCCACCGATATCGACGATCATGTTGCCCGATGCTTCCGTGATCGGCAACCCGGCGCCGATGGCCGCCGCCATCGGCTCTTCAATCAGGTAAACTTCCCGCGCCCCGGCCGATTCGGCCGATTCGCGCACCGCCCGTTTTTCCACCTGGGTGATCCCCGAGGGAACACAGATAACGATCCGCGGCCGCACCAGGTTCTTGCGATTGTGCACCTTGCGGATAAAATAGCGCAGCATTTCTTCCGTATAGTCGAAATCGGCGATGACGCCGTCTTTCATCGGCCGGATGGCGACAATACTGCCCGGGGTCCGCCCGAGCATCTCTTTGGCGTCCCTGCCGACCGCCAGAACCTTGCGTTGACCGGCGGCGCCGGTTTTGACCGCGACAACCGACGGCTCGCTGACCACGATCCCTTTCCCCTTCATGTAAACCAAAGTGTTGGCCGTGCCCAGATCAATGGCCAGGTCATTGGAAAACATCCCCCAAAGAGCGTTAAAAATATTGAACATATATCATCCTTAAACGCTGTAACCAGCTTAAAATATTACTTCGAACAGTCTCCTGAAAAGTGCGGTTACTCTAACAAATGAAGCATTATTAAGCAAGCTTTAAGCCGGCAAAAAATGATTGCAAGGGACGAATGACTGGTCTAACATGCGGGGTCGTTTTTACCCTTAATTTTTCACCGTTTTGGAGGAGTTTCCCAACCATGCTTGACTTTGTCAGAACCAAGCAGAAATCGATCCTGATCAAGATCGCGTTCGGCTTGATTATCTTAAGTTTCGTTATCGGTTATACCATGCTCACCGCCCCCCAGGAAAACGGTTCCGGACCGGCCGGCGATATTGCTGCACGCGTCAACGGCGACGAAATCAGCTATACCGCGTTTCAAACAGCCTACAGCAATCTGTATAATCTTTACCAGAGCATCTACCAGGGCAATTTCAACGCCGCCCTGGAAAAACAACTCAATCTGCCGCTGCAGGCGATGCAACAACTGATCCAGGAACAACTTCTGGTGCAGCAGGCCGACAGCCTCGATCTCGCAGTCAGCCGGCAGGAACTGGTCGACAGCATCGCCCAATACGACGCCTTTTAAAGTCGACGGCCCGCTTCAATCGCGATCGCTATCTTCAGGTCCTCAATTACCAGCGCATGAGCGCAGAGCAGTTCGAAGCCGCGCAACGCCGTCAGCTGTTGACCCAAAGAGTCCGCGAACATCTGCAGCAAGGGGCCGTCGTCAGCGAAAGCGACCTGGAGTCGGCATTTCACGCCGAAAACGACAAGGTCAATCTCAACTATGTCTGGCTCACCGCGGCCCTGGTCGAAAACAAGGTCAAGGTGACCGATGCCGGGCTGGAGGACTTCTTCGCCGCCAACATCGAACAATTCAGAATTCCGGAAAAAGTCTCTCTGCGCTATCTCCAGTTCGATCCGGCCCGCTACGAGGATCAAATCGGGGCGTTCAGTGATGAGGAACTGCAGCGTTACTATCGTCGCAACCTGGATCTTTTCGACATCAAGGAAGAGGTCAAGGCCGCACATATCCTGCTGCGGGTTCCCGAGGACGCCGATCAGGCGACCATTGACAAACGCCGCGCTTTAGCCGCAGAACTGCTCAAGCAACTGCAGGCCGGTGCCGATTTCGCCCAGTTGGCCAAAGCCCATTCCGATGACCAAAGCAACGCCGCCGCAGGCGGAGAACTCGGCACCTTCGGTCGCGGGGTCATGGTCAAGGAATTCGAAGATGCCGTTTTTGCCCTGCGCCCCGGACAATTAAGCGAAGTGGTCAGAACCCCGTTCGGTTTTCACATCATCAAAGTGGAAGAATATACCGCACCCGGCGTCAAACCGCTGGTCGACGCCATCGACGAAGTCAAAGCCGGGCTGAAGATCGAGAAAAGCCGTCAACTTGCCTACGAGAAGGCGATCGATGCCTACAATATCAACCGGAAAACCGGTGATCTCGAAGCAGCGGCCGCAGCCAACGATCTGGGGATCAAGGAAACGGGCTTTTTCGCCCGCACCGAAGCCGTCGACGGCATCGGTAAAGTTCCGGAAATCATCCAGGCGGCATTCGCACTTAAAGCCGGCGAATTGGCGCGGCCCGTCCAGACAACCCAGGGTGTATTCCTCTTTACTCTGAAGGAGCGCCAGGCCAGCCGGGTACCGGAACTCAAAGACGTCAAACCGGCGGTCGAAAGCGCCTACCGGGCCGAACAGGCGCATGACCTGGCCGGCGAACTGGCGGAGCAACTGCACGCTCTGGCGCTGAAATCGAAGGATCTGCCGGCTGCGGCCGAAGAGCTGAAGCTGAATCTGGAAGAAACGGAAGCATTCAGCCGCAGTTTCGGCTCGTTTGTCCCGCGCATCGGCAACGAACCGGAACTGGCGGACCAGGCTTTCAAACTGACGCCGGACGCGCCGCTTGCCGACAAGGTGTATACCGTTGGCGATCGTTTTCTCGTCGCCGCGCTGAAAACGGCGACAGTTGCCGACTTCACCACTCTGGACGAGCAGGAAAAGAAACAGTTGCAAGAAAGACTGCTGGCGGAGAAAAAGGAACAAATGGTCAATGACAAACTTAAACAGCTGACGGAAGAGGCCCAGGTCGAAATCTTCGTGCCTGAACTGGCCGCGGCCGCGGCCCCAAGGAGTTGACGAATCATGAGTAACGTGATCACCCGAACGGATTGCCCCGAACTGACCTTGCTGAGCCGCGGTAAAGTCAGGGATATTTATGATCTCGGCGAACATCTGCTGATTGTCGCCAGCGACCGCATTTCGGCGTTTGATGTCATCATGGATGAAGGGATTCCGCAAAAAGGCTATGTCCTGACGCAAATATCAAAATTCTGGTTCGAACAAATGCAGGATCTGGTCCCCAATCACCTGATCGCGACCGAGGTGGACGATTTTCCGGCAGTGACCCATCAATACCGGCAACAGCTGGAAGGACGCAGCATGTTGACGACAAAAGCCGAACCGTTGCCGGTGGAATGCATTGTCCGCGGCTACCTGTCTGGCAGCGGCTGGAAAGAATATCAGCAATTGGGATCGCTGTGCAGCATTCCCCTGCCGTCCGGGCTGCAACAGAGCGACAAACTTCCCGAAACCCTGTTTACCCCTTCGACCAAGGCCGAGTTGGGCAAGCATGATGAAAACATCCCCTTTGCCGAGGCGGTCGAGCTTTGCGGCCGGGAGATTGCCGAGCAGGTGCGCGACGTGAGTATCGCCATTTACGAACGCGCCCGCAATATTGCCGACCGCAAAGGCATCATCATCGCCGATACCAAATTCGAATTCGGTCTGCTGGATGGCCGACTGATCTGGATCGACGAAGCCCTGACCCCGGACTCATCGCGCTTCTGGCCCAAGGAATTGTATCGGCCCGGCAGCGCCCAACCGAGCTTCGACAAACAGTTCCTGCGCGACTACCTGGAAACCCTCGACTGGGGAAAACAGGCTCCGCCGCCCAAACTGCCGCAGGATATCGTCGCCAAAACCGGCGAAAAATATCTTGAGGCCCTGAAGTTGCTGACGGCCTGAGCCGGGCCAACGCAAAACCCGTCGTTTTCACACAGGCGCTGTTTCTTCGAACAGCGCCTGTGCCATTTTATCCGGACCGATTTTCTCAATAAAAATACAACAACGTTTGCCATATGGATTATTTTGTCATATATTTTTTCTGTTCCGGCATGACAAAAAGGTAATCAAGCGTTATTTTCCCCCTCTGAACTTACAACATTAACGCACTGAAATCACGGTTGCGGTCTGAAACTGCAGAGAAGAGACGGTTCTTATCGACAACCGGCCGGCCTTCCGATACAGGGTTTTAATCACGTGAAGCCGAGTTTTAAATACTGGATTTTCCTCGGTGCCATCTATTTTGCCGTGATCAGCATCATGGTGGCCTGCCTGATCGGCTCTTATGCCAGTCTCAACGACGCCCAGCAGACGGCGCTCATGGAGATGTTGAACAAGCTGATCCCCTTTCCCCTGCTCGGCACCATCACCATCCTTTTCATCATCGGCGCCCTGGTCAACCTGCTGTTCAACGACTATATCATCCCGACCCTCCGGCTGGCGGAAAGCGCGCGCATCATCACCACGGCCAATCCGGAGCATCGGGCCCAGCTCAAAAGCGCGTCGAAAGAAATCAGTTATCTGGCGGAGATCATCAACCAGAACGCCGCCGCCTTTACCGAACTGCAACGCGACGTGGCGGGGAAGATAGCCGTCGCCCAGGCCACTCTCAACGAAGAACGCACCCGTCTGGCCGCGCTGATGTCGGAACTGCCGCACGGGGTTATCGTCTGCAACAGCGACGGTCAGGTTCTGCTCTACAACCAGCAGGCTCAGGACCTGTTCAGAAAGCAACCGCCCGGCGAACAGGGACAGGGCTTGCTCGGCCTGGGCCGTTCCATCTTCAGCATTCTCGAACGCGACCCCATCGTTCATGGCCTGGAAATGCTGCACAAATGTCATGAGTCGGGACGTTCCAAACTGGTCAACCATTCCATGATGACGCTCCATACCGGCCTGTGTCTGCGGGTCAACATGGCTCCTTTCTTCATTGAACAGGAGGAAAAGAAGATCATTTCCGGAGTGGTGCTGACCCTTGAAGACATGACCCTGCAGATCGAAGCGGACAGCCGCCGCGACGCCCTGATCCAGGCGCTGATCGACGATCAGCAAAAAGACCTGGAGGATATTCGCGAAGCGATCACCAGCATCCTCGCCCGCCCGCAACTTGAGGCCGAAGAACTGAACCGGTACCGGAAAAAAATCGACCGCGCGTCCCACTCTCTGGAGGACAAGGTCAACGAGGCGCGGGCCAATTACGCCGTACACCTGCATGCGCTGAATAAAACCGAAAACGTCATGGCCGACAATCTGCTTGACGTGATCAGCAAAAACATCCGTGAACGTTTCGAGCTGAAAGTCACGGCCCTGGCGCCCCACGGCATCTGGCTGCAACTTGACAGTTACTCCATGGTGCAGGCCATCGCGCATCTGGCCGGGTTGCTCGCGGCCCAGACCGAGACGACCGAGCTGTTGATGACCCTGACCGGCAATGAAGAACAGGAAACCGAGTTCGCCATTGCCTGGCCGCAGGCCCTTGCCGACCCGGAACTGCTTGAAGTCTGGCAAACCACGCCGCTGATTACCGACAGCAAAGGCAATCTGCTGAATTTCAGGGATACGATTGAAAACCTGTCGGGCAGCATCTCCACTTTGGTCGACCGGGACAGCCGCTGCACCGGGGTCCTGATCGTTTTCCCGCCGATCGATCAGGATCGCCGGCTGGCGATGCAGAATATGGTTGAACATCGTCCCATTTCCTATGAATTCGACCTGTTCAACCGCGGCGATCTGGAGGAATGGGGACAAACACCGCTGAGCAAATTAACCTACGTGGTCTTCGACACGGAAACGACCGGACTGAACCCTTCGCAGGGAGATGAAATCATTCAACTGGGCGCCATCCGCATCGTCAACGGTCAACTTCTCTATCATGAAGTGATCGATCAACTGGTCGACCCCAAACGTTTCGTCCCGCCCGAATCGGTCGCTATCCACGGCATCGAACCGACCCTGCTCAAAGGGCAGCCGACCATCGATAAAGTCTTGCCCCACTTCCATAAATTTGCCGAAAATTCGGTTCTGGTAGCGCACAATGCCGCCTTTGACATGCGTTTCCTCGAGTTGCAGGAAGAAAAAACCGGGATATCTTTCAATAACCCGGTTCTCGATACCCTGCTCCTGTCTTCCATCGTCCACCCCAATCAGGACTCCCACTCCCTGGAAGGCCTGGCCGAACGCCTCAACGTCACCATTGTCGGCCGCCATACCGCCCTGGGCGACGCCATCGTCACCGGCGAGGTCCTGATCAAACTGATCCCGCTGCTCGAAGCTCAGGAAATCTACACTCTTGCCGACGCCCTAGCCGCTTCGGCGGAATCGCCTTTCGCCAGAGTCGCCTATTGAGCCGATGCCCCGGCTGCCCCTCTCGACGGGACAACTCATTCAGGAGAGAACAAACAGATTAACGGAAAAAGCGGCTGATCCAGGGAAGTTTGCCAAGCCAGGGAAAGTCCCGTTTGAGGCGCTGCATGAAGCCGTAAAGCCGGCCGGCGTCACGGGCGGCGCGCGGCAGGCCTTGCAAACCGAACAGTGCCACCACCAGAAATCCGAGCAGCAACAGTTCCCAGAGGCCCAGGCCCAGTATCATGCGGAAGCCAGCACAATTCCGCCCACCGGACCGTCGATCACGTCCCCGATCCGACAGACCGGGACAGCCCGGCGCTCGAGTTCCAGCTCCAGCTGTTCCGCATCGGCGGCCGCAATCGCGATCAGCAGTCCCCCGGAGGTCTGGGGATCGCTGAGCAGATCAAGTTTGAGCGGATCGACGGCAGCGGCATTTTGCAGCCGGGAAAAATAGAAATCCTTGTTGCGATGGGAGCCGATCGGCACCAACCCCATCTCGGCCATCTCCAGCGCACCGGGATAAACCGGCAAAGCGTCGGGCCTGATCCGCAGCCCCACATGACTGGCGTCGGCCATTTCGGAAGCATGCCCGGCCAGGCCGAACCCGGTGATATCGGTACAGGCCGACGCTCCCGCCGCGCGCATGGCGGCCGCAGCGTCCCGGTTCAGGCTGACCATTCCGGCAATCGCCGCCGCCATTTCATCCGCAGCGACCATTTCACCTTTCAGTGCCGTGGACAACAAACCGGTCCCGAGAGGCTTGGTCAGATACAGCTGATCGCCCGGTCGGCACCCACAGGTGGTGAACATGTGCCGGGGATCGACCAGACCGGTGACGCTGAGGCCGTATTTCGGTTCGTCATCTTCAATCGAATGTCCCCCGGCCATCACCGCTCCGGCGGCATGAACACGTTCCGTTCCACCGCGGAGGATCTGCACCAGGACCTCGGGTTCAAGACAATTGATCGGGAAAGAGACCAGATTCAAAGCCGTCAGCGGGCGCGCCCCGACGGCAAACAGGTCGGACAGGGCATTGGCCGCGGCAATCTGACCGTAGATGTACGGATCGTCCACGACCGGGGTAAAAAAGTCGACCGACTGAACCAGCGCCTGCGTATCGCTGAGCCGATAAATGGCCGCATCGGCAAAAGGAATCTCCTGCGACAGCAGGTCGGGATGTTTGGTTTGCGGCAGCTGACTCAGAACCTGAGTCAGGGTCTCGGGACCGATTTTGGCCGCTCAACCGGAACTGCGTGACAATGACGTCAGACGCACACTCATCTTTAATCCATTCCTGGTGACTGATAATTCAAAAAACGCCTCAGGCCGTCGGCGGCAACTGCCAGGCGACCCGCTTCTCTCCTGTCCGGCGAGTATACTTGCACGCGTCGAAATATTCCAGCAGGGCCTGGGTTAATTTTCGCCCCGCACCGAGACGGTCGCGAAATTCGGCCAGACTGAATTCCGCTTGTTGCTCCAGGATATCACATAACAACCTTTCGGCCTTGCGACAGCTGTCCCGGTGCAACGAACTTTCCTGGTTCAGGCGCACCAGAACCCCCTCCAGGGCCAGATAGGAAAGGTAGGTGTCCTGGTCGAGTTGAACGAAGCCGAGTTGGAGAAAAACCTCCTTGTTGTTCTTGACGGCCAGGCCTTCGCGGCGGAAATAATCCGCAATGTCCTTGAGCATCGCATTTTCTTCCGCAGTCGGCTGCGGCCGCCAGTCCGGCATGGCGATCAGATCCCCGCGCTGAACCACCAGCTGCTGCTCCAACGCCCCTTTCAGCAACAGGTCGAACCCTTTCGGCGCCAGCTTTTCCGCCAACTGCGTCTGCAGGGTGGCCCGCGGAATACCGTGCCGCAGGTGATGCCTGAGGTGAAAATCGGCAACGATTTCAGGCAACCGCTGCTTCCAGCTGCGCACCAGGTCGGCCGTCACCCACTGTTCCGCCAACTGCTCCACCGCCCCGGACTCGCGCAGTTTTTCCAATCCGGCCAGCAACTGTTCGCGCCCGGTGCCGGTTTGTTTTTCCAGCTCCTTCAGTCGCGCGACCTGAAGTTCCTCGAGTTTCTGCAGCCAGAAGCCCAGATCGCCGGAGGCCAGATCCTCCAGGCGCTGCAGCACCTCGGCACGAAAGCGTTTGTGTTTATGCGGTTCGGCATCAATGATGATGCCCCCGCCGATGGTCACCATGGGCGAGTAGGAACGGATGATGAAGCGGTCGCCACGATGGGCCGGCAACGGTTGCTCAAACGTCAACTGCACCAGAGCTTCCTCGCCGGGCGACAATTCGTCCCGATCGAGCAATACCGCCCGCGCCACGGCCCGCCCCGTTCCCAGGTGGAAATGCACCGGGTCCCTGAATTTGAGCCGCCGCGGCGCCTCGGCCAGCAACCGCAGCCGCACATCGATCCGCTGCGTCGTTTTGAACAGCCCCGGCGTGCCGATAACCGAACCGCGCGGCACCTGTTCGCGGGTGACGCCGGAGAGGTTGATCGCCACCCGCTGTCCGGCAAAAGCCTCATTCACCTGGTGATCGTGAACCTGGAGTTCGCGGACCCGGGCGCTGATCCCGGACGGCAGAATTTCAACCGTATCGCCCGCTTCGATCCGTCCGCTGTTGAGGGTTCCGGTGATGACCGTTCCGAAACCGCTGATGGTGAAACAACGGTCGACCGGCAGGCGTACCGCACCGCCGGCATCCCGCGGGACGACTTTATCCAACTGCTCGCCGATCAGCTGCAGCAATTCGGGCAGGCCCGCGCCGGTCACGGCCGAGACCCGGCAACACGGCGCCTGTTCCAGAAAAGTTCCGGCCACCTGCTCACGGATCTCCTCTTCGACGATATCGAGCCAGTCGGGCTCCACCAGATCGCATTTGGAAAGCACCAGAATTCCGTTCCGGACCTGCAGCAGTTGCATGATCTGCAGGTGTTCGCGGGTTTGGGGCATGACCCCTTCGTTGGCATCCACAACCAGCAGCACCAGGTCGATCCCGGCAATGCCGCCGAGCATCTGGGGGATGAATTTCTCGTGCCCGGGCACATCGACCACGCCCGCGACCTGTCCGCCGTCGAGATCCAGGCGGGCAAAGCCCAGCTCAATGGAAATGCCGCGCGCCTTCTCTTCGCCGAGCCGGTCGGTTTCCGTCCCGGTCAAGGCCTTGATCAACGCCGATTTGCCGTGATCCACATGCCCGGCGGTACCAATGATATAATGCTGCTGCTTCACGGTTATTTTGCCTCGGTTACGGCCGTGATGAGAATCTGCGCCAACAGGTCCTCATCTTGCGGGAAAACAGCGCGCAGATTCACCAGCAGACGGTCGTTCTGCAACCGCGTCACCACTGCGGGAATGTAATTGCGCAACGCTTTGGCCAAGTCCTGGGTTCGCATCCGCAGAGGATTGATCTCCACCGCCCAATCGGCGAGTTCCGTCAACGGCATGGCCCCGCCACCGACCCGGGAAGTATCATCGACAAAACGAATTTCCACCGGCAGCTCGGCTGCCTGCAAGCGTTGGAACAGTTTTTCACAGCGCTGTTTCTGCTCGGCCGGATCGGCGGCGAACATCTTCAGCACCGGCAGCTCCGTCAGCGCCTGCTCCGGCCTCAGATAAAGTCTCAGGGTCGCTTCCAACGCCGCCAGGGTCAGCTTATCGATGCGCAGCGCTCGCGCCAGCGGATGGTTCCGCATTTTGTCGATCAGTTCTTCGCGCCCGACGATGATACCGGCCTGCGGCCCGCCCAACAGTTTATCGCCGCTGAAGGTAATGACATCCACCCCGGCCTGCACCACTTCCTGGACCGTCGGTTCCCGCTCCAGCCCGTAACCGCTGAGATCAAGCAGCAGGCCGCTGCCGAGATCCTCCATCAGGACCAGATCGTGCTCCCGCGCCAGGGGCAGCAGGTCACGGGCCGGAACTTCTTTGGTGAAGCCGACAATCCGGTAATTGCTGGTGTGAACCTTGAGAAGCAGAGCCGTGTTCTCGTTTATCGCCTGCTGATAGTCGCGCAGATGCGTCCGATTGGACGTCCCCACTTCCCGCAGTTGCAAGCCCCCGGCTTCCATCACATCGGGGATCCGGAAAGCGCCGCCGATCTCCACCAACTCCCCGCGCGAAACGATCGCCTCCCGGCCCTTGCCCAACGCGGTCAGGGCCAACAGCACCGCCCCGGAATTGTTGTTGACCACCAGGGCGGCCTCGGCCCCGGTCAAGCGCGTCAGCACCGCCTCGACATGGCTGTAACGATAGCCGCGACAACCGTTGTCCAGATCGAATTCCAGATTGGAATAGCCCTCGGAAACCGTCTGAATGGCCTGCAGAGCCTTGTCCGCCAAAGGAGCCCGACCCAGGTTGGTGTGGAGCAGCGTTCCGGTGGCGTTGATGACCTTGCGTAGCGACGGTTGCAGCAACGCCCGGCACTTTTCAGCCGCCGCAGCGGCAACGCTTGCCGCCGACAATCGACCCTGCGGATCGATTCGGCCTTCACTCAGGATTTCCCGGCGCAACGCGGTGATCACATCCTGAACCGCCGCGGAAACAGCCTCCTGCGGGAGCTGATCGGTAAAATCCTGCAGGGCATCCTCACGCAGCACGCGATCGACTGCGGGGGAGATTTCTCAGTAAATCCTGTTGTCCGCTCATGGACATCCTCGTTCGTTCGATTTGGCAGATGCCGTAATTTTGCGCCCGCGAATATAACATGTCATCCGCCGAATAGCTATGCTTTCAACCGGATAGGGTCCGTGCGTTTTTTTTAGTATTGACACCCGAAATACAGTTTTGCTATAACTCGCCCACCTATACGGGGCTATAGCTCAGCTGGGAGAGCGCTTGAATGGCATTCAAGAGGTCAGGAGTTCGATCCTCCTTAGCTCCACCAATAAAAAAACAAGGGGTTAGCTGATATCAGCTACCCCCTTTTTTATGCTTTAGTGTCTATAAAGTGTCCACTTTTTTTCATTTTGCTCCAGGGGATAAATATTTCGTCATCCCCGTATGACTCTGTCGGGGATTCATGCTTTAACAGGTTAAAATATCTATGGTTTTCCGCCTTCGCGGGAATGACGCCCCGGGCAACTTTTTCAACTGTTTATTCACCGGAGCAATAACTACACTTTCTTGGAAAAATTCGGCGGAGTCGATTGAATTTCCGGGGTAGGGAGAAGACTGCAAGGTTGTTCTGAAGATATGAAAATGTGGCCTGAAACAGCCCGGTTCGCGCATCATCACCAGAGGAGAAAGATTTACACACTCACCAATACTTCGCTCCTACCCGGGGTTGAGCCCTGCTGTCGGCGATCAACTCCGGGGAAAAACCCCGAGCTGTTTCAGGCAACCTGTTTAATGAGACATTCGTTGATGCATGTCCTTTACTCTACGACGATCAGTTTCACGGGTCGGAAAAAACCTTCGGCCCGCCCGAAGCAGGCTGTTAACCGTCGCTACACATGCATCATAAACGGCCAGGGAATGCAATTTTTCACCGCGCTGAACAGCGCATCCAAATCCGCGCAGGCCGTCTGTTCCCGTTGTACGCAGCGTAGAGTTCCGCTCATCCGGCAACCTCCTTAGCCGTTGGGCCGATACGTCATTCGATGTCGTCATCGGCTGTTGCATACGGGTATAAATTAGGCCCTCCTTCTCTTCTCGTAAATATTGAAAAAAGATAAGAAACTGTGCAAATATGCACAACGCGCATTATTTCACAACACCGGCCGGACAGAGGGTGACAGATGCCTCAAAATTGGGATGATCTCCGCTATTTTCTCGCGCTCAGCCGAGCGCAAACATTCGTTGCCGCCGCCCATCATTTAAGGGTCACGCACAGCACCGTTTCCCGGCGTATTTCCGCCCTGGAGGCGGCGTTGCAGACACAGCTTTTCCTGCGGACCGAAAAGGGCTGCCGCCTGACTCCGGCGGGCGAAAAACTGCTGCCTTATGCCGAAAAAATGGAAACCACGACCCTGAATCTGGCGGAACAGGTCGCGGGCAAAGACAACCGCCTGTCCGGGACCGTCCGGATCGGCACCCCGGACGGCCTGGGAAACTGCTTTCTCGCCAACTACCTGAGTAATTTCCAGAAAATGCACCCGGCGCTGGAAATCGAGTTGATCGCCGTGCCGATGTATTACAGCCTGGCGAAACGCGAAGTCGATATTCTGATAACCATCAAACGGCCGACGGCCGGCAATGTCATCGCCCGCAAGATTACCGATTACCGGCTCGGCATGTTCGCCGCGCAGGACTATCTGGCCGCTTATCCTCCCATAACCCGGGAAGAGGACCTGGCGGATCACAGCTTTGTCGGCTACATCGATGATCTGTTATATGACGAGAACCTGAGATTTCTGGATGAATTCAACCCCCAGTTACGGACAAAATTCAGAAGTTCGACCGTCTACGCCCAGATGAACGCGATCGTAGCGGGCTCGGGCATCGGCGTCATCCCCTATTTCATGGCCCATGCACAAGCCACGCTGGTTCCGGTTCTGCCGCAGTGGCACTGCGAGCGTAACTTCTGGCTGCAGGTCAATCCGGACTCGCGCCAACTGGTGCGGGTGCGCTCCACCATCGATTTCATCATCAGCCGGATCGAAACCAGCAGCGAACTGTTTCATTCGTTGCCGCCCCACGCC
>CAXXGL010000006.1:0-132928 GCA_963676555.2 Geopsychrobacteraceae bacterium | reverse complement strand
CGCAGTGCAGAGCCAGGCCGTGGTTCGACCGCCGATCAGATGCTTTTCACTCAGCCAGGGCAATACGGGGCTCGGGCTGAGCCCCTGAGGCACATTCAAGGTCAGAATATGCGGTCTGAAGCGACCGGTCGTCCGTCGCCACCGGGGCTCCGGTTGTGGTCCCGCATGCACGATCGCCAGACTGAGCGGCTCGGCCAAAATCAGGTCCAGCGCCTGCAGAAGAAACGCGAAAGCGGTCGGGTGTTCATCGGCCTGCGCCAGATGTAAGGCCAGTAATCTGCGGGCCTGATCCTCTTTAGCGCCGTCTCCCGTCAGTCTGGCGAGACGGATCAGGTTATGGGCCGTAACCGAAGCCGCCGCCGGGGTTGCGCCGTCCTGCCTGCTGCGCCCGCGGCCCACTCCGTCGGCGAAACTTGCCGCCGCATCGAACAAGCCGCCCTGACCATCGGTAAATAATTCAGCGCAGTTATGCCAGTATTGCAAGGCCCGTTGCAGGTAGCGACTGTCGGCGGTGGCCAGAAACAACTCGATCAAGGCGCGGATCAGATAGGCGTAGTCTTCATGAAAGGCGTCGACCGCGGCTTCACCTTCGCGGTAGCGGCGTTTCAAGCCGCTTTCCGGCTCCAGGCGGGTGGTGATGAAGGCCATGGCTTTTTCTGCGCCGACAATGTAATCGGCGCGCTGCAACAGACTCCCGGCCCGGGCCAGGGCCGCAATCATCAAGCCGTTCCAGCCGGTCAGGATTTTATCATCCAGATGCGGATGCGGGCGTTGTTCGCGCACGAGGCGCAATTTGTTTTTCAGCGCCGCCAGACGGGAGCGAAAATCATCTTCATTCCATTCCAGATCCGCCGCCAGTTGAGTCAGGGACGACTGCCGGTAAAGGATGTTCCTGCCTTCAAAATTACCTTCAAGTGTCGGGTTGTATAGTGCTGTAAATAGGTCTTTTTCTTCCTTCGTGAGGTTTGTTTCCAGCTCCTCCGACGACCACAGGTAATAAGTCCCTTCAGCCCCTTCGGAATCGGCGTCTTCGCCACAGTAGAACCCCCCTTCAGGATGCTGCAGGGTGCGCAGGACATAATCAAGGGTATCCTCGGCCGCCTGTCGATAGCGGGGGTGGGCCGTGACCTGCCAGGCATCGAGGTAGGCATCGCTGATCAAGGCCTGATCGTAAAGCATTTTTTCAAAATGCGGCACCAGCCAATGTTCATCGGTTGAATAGCGATGGATGCCGCCGCCGAGTTGGTCGGTAATGCCGCCCTGGTCGATGCGATTGAGTGTTTCCAGCGCCATGTCCTGCAGCTCCGGGTCGTCAAAGCGCTGAGCCAGTCGCAGCAGCAAGGCCGGGGTGTGCGGTTGCGGAAATTTAGGGGCGCCGCCGAAACCGGCGTGGCGGGGATCGAAAAGCCGGCGCAACCGTTTTGCCGCCCGTTCAAGAATGTCCGCTGAAATGTCATTTTCCCGAAGGCTGCTTTCCTGTTCTTTTATCGCGCGTGCGAGCTGCTTGCCCGCATCGATCAAATCAGCCGTCCGGGTGGCCCAGAGTTCGGTTATTTTGTCGATGAGATCGATCAGCCCCGGATGTTGCCCGCGAGGCTCTTTGGGGAGATAGGTGAAGGCGTAAAAGGGTTGTCCCATAGGGGTCAGAAACAGGTTCAGCGGCCAGCCGCCATGGCCGTTGAGCAAATGGCAGGCGTGCATGAATGCGGCGTCGATATCCGGCCTTTCCTCGCGATCGACCTTAATGGCGACAAAGTTGCGGTTCAGCCTGTCGGCGACCGCTTCGTCGGCAAAGGATTCATGGGCCATGACATGGCACCAGTGGCAGGTGGAATAGCCGATGGAGACAAAAATGGGTTTGTTTTCCTGCCGCGCCTTTTGCGTTGCCGTGTCGCCCCAGGGATACCAGTCGACGGGATTCCCCGCATGTTGCAACAGGTAGGGGCTTTTTTCGGCTGCCAGACGGTTTTTTCCGGAGTGTGCATGATGCATCAGTTGTCCTCTCGGGCTGTTTGACGATCCGTTTATTATCAGCCGGAGCAGGGTACCGAAACAAGGGCGGAAGGTAAAAAAATAGCCCCGCGTCAGGAGGGAAAACACGGGGCAGAAATCTTTCTTGAGAGAGAGTTTTCTTACCTTTAAAAAGAATTATAGATTATTTTAAATTAATGTCAACAAGATAATTTAAAAAAATAAATTTTTATGATTTTAAGGCGGGTTGTCTTCAACCCGCCTCAGATAGGAACCGCGCTGTGAATCGGCAGTTATGGCGGGGCTATTTGATGTGGCATTCCTTACATTTTGTCGGCCCTTGATTACGTTCCTTATGACAGTTTTTACACAGATTGTGGTAGGCGTCCTTGGCTTTCGGGGCATTATCATCCACGCCATGACAGCTTTTACACTGGCTGTAGTCCCCGGTGTGATGGCAGGTGGCACAGTCACCAACCTGCTGATGAGCCGTATGATTGAAGGTTACGGTGCCCATCTTGACGCTGTATTTTATTTCCGCGGGACCGTTGGGAGCCGCAGCGGCAAATGTGACGAGTACGACGATCAAGCCCATGCTCAACAGTAAATTGCGTGTTTTTCTCATGGTTTAACCTCCTGGTGAAAGCAATGCGGTTCCGTTGGTGAAAAGCATGGCAAAAAAATGCTTTACAGACATCAGACATCGAGGGAAATGTCGCCAGATGTCGATAGGAAAATAAGTTTTTTCAGGTAGTTGAAAAGCAGATCGAAAAGCCGTCAGAATGCTGCAGCAAGGTGCAAATTCATTGATTGCAGCCGCTAAATCACTCTGTTAGACTCACAGGAATCATTTGCTCGGGATTTTGATATGGATTCGCTTTCCTCCCAGTCCGTTGCGATTGACGGTCTCAGCGTCCGCCGGATAAGAGAAGAAAAACGGTTGACCCAACTCTATGTGGCCAAAGTGGTCGGTGTGACCACGGATACCGTGTCCCGCTGGGAGAATAATCGTTATCCGACGATCCGGCGCGATAATGCGCTTAAGCTGGCCGAGGCGCTGGAGGTCGAGCTGGATGCGCTGCTCAAGCGGGAGCGGCCGGAAGCGGCGGTTTTGGAACCGGGCATCCGCAGGGGAAAAAAGTTCGGGACCGGATTTTATGCGCTGGTTGCGATCCTGGCGATTGTCCTGATTGCGGCGGTTGCCCTGCTGTGGCGGCAATATACCCGGTCTGCCGTACCGAGTGTGCAGGCGGTGCGCATTGTCCCGCACTTTGCCGCTCCCAGAAGTGCGGTTCTGGTGCAGGTCCGGATTAACCGGACGCAGCCGCTGAAAGGGATGATCCTCAAAGAAAAATTCCCTCCCGGCTGGCGTCTGCTCGATTCGGTGCCGGTCGCTTCAAGCGTCGACGTCGATGCGGCGGGGGCTCGGTGGATCTTCAGAAACCCGGCACCGACCGTCAATCTGTATTATCTGCTGCTGGTTGCAGAGGGTGCCGCGGATGCAACGCCGCCCCTTATCTCAGGTGAAATCATCGCCAATCCCGACGGTCGCCGTTCCAGCGTCGCCTTGACGTCGCCGGAACAGATGCAGATCGGTCCTCTGCATTGGGCTGACAGTAACGGCAACTCGGTTATTGACGATCTGGAAATCCTCGAGGTTTCGGATCTTGCCGAAAAAGTCGCTGCTCTGGATCTGCAATGGGATTTGATCGAATCGCTTTGGGAAGCGGAACATTACCGCTGGTCGGAGGAACAACGGCAATTTGTGCCGCTGTCCCCGTCAGATCAATAGCCGCTTAAATGTTTTGACATTGCTTGACGTGGTTTTTAGAATAACGCCGCGCCGCGAACCCGCGCTGAAATTTATCCCTGATAACAACGCTTGAAGGACAGACTGAGAGATATGGAATCGGTTATCGCACTGCTAAAAGATGAGATGCAGGCTGTCGAACGGCAGTTCGAGAAGAATCTGGCATCCAATGTTCAACTGATCAGCCAGGTCGGTCAGTATGTTCTGTCCAGCGGCGGCAAGCGCATCCGCCCGATGTTGCTCCTGCTGTGTTCACGTCTGGGCGATTATCGGGGCGACAAGCATGTTGAGCTGGCCGGCGTTGTCGAATTCATTCATACGGCGACCCTGCTGCATGATGATGTTGTCGACAGTGCGAGTTTGCGCCGGGGCAACCGGTCGGCCAATTCCGTTTGGGGCAATCAGGCGTCGGTGCTGGTCGGCGATTTCCTGTTCGCCAAATCCTTTTCCGTCATGGTCGGGAGCGAAAGCCTGAAAATCCTGAAAATCCTCTCCGATACCACCACTCAGCTGGCGGAGGGAGAAATCCTGCAGTTGATCAACACCTGCGATCTGGACGTCGATGAGTCGCGCTACCTGCAGGTGGTCCGTGACAAGACCGCGATTCTGATCGCCGCCGCCTGCCAGGTCGGCGGCGTTCTGTCCGGCATGACGGGGGAGCGTGAACAGGCCCTGCGCGAGTTCGGACTGGAAATCGGCACGGCGTTTCAGTTGATGGACGATGCGCTTGACTATGTCGCCGACCAGGAGGATTTCGGCAAGGAGCGTGGGCATGATCTGTACGAGGGAAAAATGACCCTGCCCTTGATCCAGGCCTATGCCCAGGCGTCAACCGGCGAACGCGGTGAAATCGCCCGCATTATCGAGGCCGAAGAACTGACGGGCCGGGATCTGGATTATATCTGCTCGCTGATCGAACGCACCGGCGGTATCGCCTATACCCGCAGCAAGGCGCAGGAACGGATCGACAAAGCCAAATTGCATCTGCAGATTTTCCCGGATAACGAAGCCCGGCAGGCGTTGTTCAAGGTGGCGGATTTTGTCGTGGCACGGAATAAATAAACGTGAAAAGCACTGGGCTTGCCGCTCTCAGTGAATTATACTGTCTGCCATGTTGCGTTTGAACCTGCATCGCAAAGTTCTCGGCGCTTTCCTTTTCCTATCGCTGATTCCCTTAGGCTTTCTTCTGTTTACCTCCCAGCACAGCTTGCGTCTGGTCGAGGACATTCTCCAGCAACGAACCACTGAAGCCCTTGATTCCCAGGCGGCTCAGGCCCTGGTCAAACGGGCCCAGATGGTCGCCGATCAGGTCGCCGCTTTTCTCAACGAAGTCGAAGGGGATTTGCGCGATCTGAGTTTGTTGTCGAAAACCGAGGATGCCTACCTGGCTTTTGCCTGGAGTCATCAACGCGATCTTTGGTACCGCCGCGGAACCAATACCGATCCCGTCGAGGTGCGGGAAAAAATCCTGCTTTACAACGAACTTGCCTACATCAATGCCGATGGCATGGAGGAATTGCGTATCGTTGACGGCCGGCCGTCAATGCGCTATCGCAATGTTGCGGATCCGGCGCAGACAACCTACAAGTCCGAAACCTACTTTGCCGCGGCCCGACGGTTGCAGGACGGGGAAGTCTGGGTTTCCCATCTGAACGGTTGGTATGTCAGCCGCGAGGAACAGTTGCGCGGTGCCGAAACTCCGCTGGAAGCGGTTCAGGGAACGCCCTATCGCGGGGTGATCCGTTTTGTCACCCCGGTGTATGCGGATGAGATATTCCAGGGCGCTATCGTCCTCTCTCTAGATCATCGTCATTTGATGGAGTTTACGCAGCATATCGCACCGATCGGCGATAAAGACGTGGTCTTCCCTTCTTATGCCAGCGCTAATTACGCTTTCATGTTTGATGATCAGGGCTGGATGATCGTGCACCCCAAGTATTGGGATATCCGTGGTTACGATCAGAGTGGCCGCCTGGTGCCCGCTTATGCCAAAAACACCCGGGTCGAGGACATTCAGGCCGGGCGCATCCCTTTCAACCTGCTGACCGCCGGTTTCATCCATCCGAATTATCCGAATGCTGCAGAGGCTGTGCGCCGGGGAGAATCAGGCGTTCTGGATACGACCAATGTCGGCGGGTCGGATAAGATCATGGCCTTTGCCCCGATTCGTTATTCCCGCGGAGATTATGGCGAATACGGGATTTTCGGCGGGGTTACAATCGGCGCCGAAGTGGACAAGTTTCATCAGCCGGCCGTGTCCGCCGGTCGCCTGATCGAGGAAAAAATCAATGACTACCTGATGCAGTCCTGGCTGGTTATCTCCTTTACCATCCTGATCGTTATCGGCGCCGCTTATGTTCTTTCCAACAGTATCGTGCGCCCGCTGTTGTCTCTGCAGGAGGGGACCCGGCGCATGATTCACGGGCATTTGGCGGCCCAGGTCAAGGTCCATACCAATGACGAAGTCGGTGCGCTGGCCGACTCTTTCAACAAGATGGTCGAAGAACTCAACCGGCGTCGTACACGTTTGCTGCAGACCCTTCAGGCTCTTCGCCAGTCACGTAAGGAAATCATTCGCGAACGGAACTTCAAGGATACGGTTTTTGAAAATATCGAAACCGGAGTCCTGACCTTCGACGGCGACTGGAAGGTGACCTCGGCCAATGGCCCGGCCTGTGAGATACTGAAGATCAAACGGCCCGGCAAAGACTGCCATTGGCGAACATTGCTGACGGATTGGCCGGAGCTCGGCGAAGTTCTCGGCGATTGGTTCGCCGCCGGCGAGGCGGGCGAAGAGCGCGAATTCCGCGTTTACGTCCCGCTGGAACGCCGGGGCCGGAAACTGACCTATCGCATGGCTTTGTTTCCGTTGAGTTTCCGGCAACAAGCGGGCTGGTTGCTGACCATCGAGGATTTGACCGAGCGGGTCAATATGCGTCAGCAAATGGCGCGTATGGACCGTTTGGCTTCTTTGGGACGGATGTCCGCCGGCATCGCCCACGAGGTGCGGAACCCGTTGACCGGCGTCAGTCTGTTGCTCGACGAACTGCATGATCGGCTGCTCGGTCAGGAAGCGGATCAGCAGTTGATCCGCCGTGCCCTGGGTGAGATAGAACGGCTTGAAGCGTTGGTGAATGAAATGTTGCATTTTTCGTCCGTGCCGGAACCACGGTTCAGGGTGGGACAAATCGCTGACGTATTGCAGAACTCGCTGTTTTTGTTGCGTAAACAGTGTCAACGGCAGCAGGTCAGGTTGATCGAAGAGGTCGCCGCCGATCTGCCGGAAATTCTGATGGATGCCGACCGTATCAAGCAGGTCCTGCTGAACCTGCTGAATAATGCTCTGGAAGCCATGCCCGATGGCGGCGATCTGACCATCAGGGCTTATAGCGACGGCAAAAACAGCCTCTTTATCGAGATCCGCGATTCCGGCATCGGGATCGCGGCCGCCCGACTGCCCCTGGTATTCGAACCCTTCGTCACCAGCAAAGGGCAGGGGACGGGCCTCGGTCTGGCGATCTGTTACAATATTATTTCCGATCATGGCGGCGATATACAGATCGACAGTGAGCAAGGGGCGGGAACGCGGGTTCTGGTTCGCCTGCCGTTGCAAATGGACGGCGAAAAAAAGCCAAACGACTGATTTTTCCTGTCGTACATTCCCCATATAAAGATAAAAGTGGCTGAAAATCACCATTTTTCTTGTTTCCTGCCTTTGCTGTGACTATATTTGTCCGGTATTTCAACCATGGGAAAGGGTCTATGGAGAAAATTCTGATCGTTGATGATGAGGCTTTTATCCGCGAAAATCTGGAACGGATTCTGGCCGAGGACGGTTACCGGCCCATATCGACGGAGTCGCCGGAAGATGCCATCGGGATTGTTGCGGAAGAGGAGATCAGCCTGGTTCTGCTCGACCTCAATCTGGGCAACAGCAGCGGCCTTGACGTCCTGCGCGCCATGCGTGACGTCGATCCCGATATCCTGGTGATCATCATTACCGGGTACGGGACGGTTGAAAGCGCCGTGGAAGCACTAAAAATCGGGGCCTACGACTACATCAAAAAGCCGTTCAAGGCCGATGCCATCCATTTGATCGTCAAGCTGGCGCTGGAGACCCAGAACCTGCGGCGCAAAGTGCGGCGGCTGTCGAGGGATGACGACGGGATCAACATGGTCGGCAACAGCTCCGCCCTGCTGCAGATTTTTCGCCAGATCCGCGAAGTCGCCAAACATGAAACGGCGACCGTGCTGATTACCGGCGAAAGCGGGACCGGGAAGGAACTGGTCGCGCAGGCCATTCACAATCTTTCACCGCGCAGCGAACAACCGTTTGTCGAGATCAACTGCGGATCGCTGCCTTTCAATTTATTGGAATCGGAACTTTTCGGTCACGAACGCGGGGCTTATACCGATGCGAAAACGCGTAAAATCGGCCTCTTTGAAGAAGCCGATCACGGCACGATTTTTCTCGATGAAATCGGCGAGATGGACCTGAGCCTGCAGGTCAAGTTGCTGCGTGTGCTGGAAGACCGGAAAATCCGCCGGCTGGGCGGGAATCGCAACATCGACATCAATGTACGTATCGTTGCGGCAACCAACGCTGATCTCAAAACCACTATTGAAAACAAGGGGTTTCGCGAAGATCTGTATTACCGTTTGAATGTCTTCCCCATCCATATTCCGCCGTTGCGCGAACGGCGCGAGGACATCCCGATTCTGCTCGAACATTTTTTGCAGCGTTTCAGTAAAGAGTTCAACCGGCCCATGAAGGGTTTTTCACGGGAGGCCCTGGACCTGATGATGCGCTATCACTGGCCGGGCAATGTTCGGGAACTGCGGAATGTGGTTGAACGTATCTGCATCATGCATAACGTCGAGCAGATTCAACCGGCGCACCTGCCGCGGGAGATCTGGGGCGAAACACCGCAGAGCGAGATGCCCTTCAACTATGAGATCCCGCCGGAAGGCATCATCCTGGATGATGTGGTCGGGCAGGTGGAGAAAGATCTGGTTGAAAAAGCCTATAAAATCACCGGTGGGAACGTGGCCAAAACGGCCCGGATTCTCAACGTGCCGCGGGGGACCTTGCGCTATAAATTGGACAAATACCAACTGACCCAGGAAGGCCAGTAAGACCATGCATGGTTCATTTTTGTGCTGAGTTTCGTTTTGCCGCGGGTTTTATCACGACGGCTTTTTTTCGCCGCTTTGGGCGGTTTTTGACGATCGTGAAAACGGTGCCCGTTTCACGCCGCGGCGGACGGCGCAAGTGAGCAAGGTCGCAGCCCGCGAAAAGCGACGCCCGGGCTGCCTCGGGATACTTGCCGGGGCCTTGGCATTGCCTTTGCTTGCTTATGCTTCCGGTTAAGCAAAGATTCTTTTGTCCAACTCATCATTTGGACTTTAGCCCCGTTCCCGCCTCCTCCGGAACGGGGTATTTTTTACTCCGGCAACAGACCCTCCAATTCCCGGTCGAAGACCGCCCAGACTTTATCGCTGAGTTCCTTCATGAACTCGGGGCTGGAGACATTCGGCACTTTGATATGGGGGTTCGGATCGCGGGCGACCTCTGCGGGCAGGCTGAATTCGGCCTTGGTGTAGCCCTGACGGAATTCCAGCGCCATGGCGCGCAGGAAAGAACGACGTACGGCCGCTTTGATCTTTTCGGGGGCGACATCGAGGTCGAACTCGCTTTTGAGGCATTCGGCGACCATCTTGGTGCCGATTCCCTGCGTGATGTCGAAGAATTTACACAGGCCGATCAGATCGAAACCGACGATGTGCAATTTGTCTTCGGTGATCGCTTTAACCCAGGAATCGACATCCGCCTTACCTTCCCGAATCAGCATGCCGTATGTTCCCATGGACATGTGGCCGCCGGCAATCGCCCAACAGTAGCCGGGGTTGGTCTCCGGCTGGTAGGCGGGCAGTTCGAGTCCTTTGACATGATAGGCGTAGGCGGTTTCCCCGGTCGTCCGCGACAGGCGCATCGAGCCTTTGCCGATCTCGGGATAACGGCCCTCGCCGGCGCCGATGATCAGCTCGCGGATTTTTTCATAATCGCCGAAGGAGGCACGGTTCAGCAGCGGCTGTTCCGGGTGGCGCCGATTGTAGGAGAGGACATAGGCAACGGTAACGCCGAGCGAAATGGCGTCCATGCCGTAATTGTCGCACAATTGAATCAGCCGTCCGGCCTGACCGGCTTCGTGAATGCCGAGATTGGTGCCCAGCAGGTTGAGTGGTTCGTAATCGAATTTGGCAATGAATTCGCCTTTGCGGCCGTTTTCTTTCTGCTCGGAAATATAGTTGTGGCAGGTGATTCCGCAACGATAGCAGGCGGCCGATTCGATATGGTAGTTTTTTTCCACATTCTCCCGGAAGAGCCGTTCCGGCAGGTCATTTCCCTGCGGGCGGTAATTTTCGAACGGCACCGCATGAAACGGCTGCATGACATCATAAGCGGCCCAGGTTCCGCCGCCGCCGCCGCGCTTGATCGGTTGCAGGCGCGCGGACCCGCCGCCTTTGACGACATTGATATTGACTTTTTTGACCGCTGCGCTCAGAGGCTTGTTCTTATCGCGGCTCTGGGCGACGAAGGCGACGATGTTTTTGTATCCCAGGACACTGCCCATCCCGCCGCGGCCGGCGAAACGCATTTTATCTTCCCCCGATCGGAGTTGGTTTTCGGTGGAAAGGCCGACCGAGCCCATATAATTGTTGTCCCAGTTTTCGCCGGCCGGGCCGATCGCAGCGAAGTGGGCGTCGGGGTACTCTTTGTGCAGGGTCATGATCTTTTCATGGGTGCTGAGCCCGAGCAGATGCCAGGCGGTTTTCAATTCCAGCGCGGGCCCCTCGGGGGTCTCCCTGATCAGGACGTAGACCGGTGCGGCCGAGCGATTTTCGAAGATCAGTTCATCCAGCCCGGTCCATTTGAATTTCGCGCCGAATTTACCGCTGCCCGTCGACCACATGGCTGCGGGTTGCCCGGCCAGGGAGCCTTTGATCGGGCTGTAACTGGAAAAAAAGGTGCGCAGTCCGGTCATGGCGCTGCTGCCGGTCAACAACCCGGTATTGACGATCACCGGGTTCTCGTCGCAATAAGCACTGTTGATGTGGCGTTCGGCCAACAGCTGAAAGGAGCGGCCAAAACCACCCAGAACATCTTCGAGATTGCGACAGGGAACGTCTTCCAGGCGTTGCCGCCCGGTTTTTAAATCAATGGTGCAGCGCCGGTAGAAAACCCGTTCCGGATAAGTTGCCGGATCCGCCGTTTCAAATCTCATGAAATTTCTCCTTCGCGCACTCGAAGCACGCAAACGGGCCGCTGAAGACAATATCGCCGCTTACGAAGCAACTCAATTGCGGCGGTGGACGGTTTGGTCCCTGCCGTCAAGGGAATGGTGTTTTTAACGATCAGCCGCCTTCGAGAAGCGGCAGCAGCATCAGTTTGTCTCCGTCCTGCAGGAGCTCTCCGGCGGTGCTGTGACGTTCATTGATGAGAATGATCCCGAGCAGTTGTGCAGGAATGTGCAAATCATCAATAACCTTCTCTACTGTCGTTCCGGCAGGATAGCTCAGGGTTTTCAGTTTGAATCGATTGATTCGAAAGACGCCGTGCAAACTGATTGTTATCTGCATGAGGCAAAATTTACCCTGTAGATTCGAACCCGAAAGGGGCAATGTGCTTTTCGGGGTCATATTCTCATTTTTCGTCGTTCTTTTCAAATTTAACTGCTCGCAAACAAACTGTTTCAGGATGGCGATAATGCGGGCACCTGTTTTTTATAGATAAAATCAATGGTGCCTATCGGATGAATAAGGATTATCCGTTTGACTTGTTGCGGTGCTGAATTATAGGTTGAAAATCAATTTTCCGACTTTGGTTTCGCGATTCCATGAGCAATACAATTCCACGGGTCTACAGCACCGCTGTTTGTGATCGCCAATTACGGGCGTTGCGCCGCGGCGACGGGAAAGCCGCGGCTGCGGCAGAGCGGGCGGACAGTATTTTTGCAATGTTGATCCGGAGCCGGGCCGGAGCCTGGGAGTTGAGCAACAAGTTGACGAAAAACGGCGAGTTGCGGCTGCAAAATTGCTCTAAATATGATCTCGGCAGCGGTTACCGGCTGGTTGCGGTTAAAAAAGAATTCGGACTCTGTTTTGTCTTTGCCGGGTCCCACGACGCTTGCGATCGCTGGTTGGATAAACGCCGGGAGACCGGGCTGATATTGCATTTGGAAAAGCTGCGGCAGATTCTTCTGCCGGCAAAAAAAAATTTGCCTCCGATCCCGCTGGGTGAATTGGTCGAAGCTGAAAAAGAGTATGAAGCACGACTGGCGTCAAAGCTCGATGATGATACGCTGCGCCGTTTGTTTCGAGGGCTGAGCGGCGGCAATCAGTAGTCCGTCCGGTGGCTTATTCCCGCAAGCGGGCGGATATCGGCTCAAGCGGACCAGGCGGCAGCGTGTTTTGCCGTTCGCCCGGCATGCCGCAGTGTTCCCGCGGGAGTTGGCCAGGTGCGGAGGTAACGGGCATGGTCCGGTTTAGAAGCGATAAAAATTTATTTCGCCGCGACTGATTTTCCCATCAAGCCATTTTTTCAACCACCTTTTAATCACTGTACGGGTGAGCGGCGTCAAAAAGCAGAAACCCAACAAGTCGGTACAAAACCCCGGTGTCAGCAGCAGCAGACCGCCGGCGAGTATCATTGCCCCGTTGAACAGGTCGTCTGCAGGGAGATGGCCCTGGTTCAGTTCGGCCTGGATTCGGTTCAGCAGTTGAAACCCCTGGCTCCGCGCCAGCGCGGCTCCGGCGATGCCGGTCAGGAAAATCAACGCAATCGTTGTCCCCACCCCGATCTGGCGCCCCGCTTCAAGCAGAACATAGAGCTCAAGCACCGGCACCAGAGTGAAAAGAAAAAGAAGTTTTATAAACATTAATCGAGCCTTTCATAAAAAAGCACAAACCTTTTTTTAGCTATTATATGGTATATAACGAGAGATAGCTTCTGCAAGATGTAACCTGTTGAAAATACATGAAATTCATGTTGACTAAAAAATAGGCAACCTGCTGAAAGGGGCAACTTCCGCTTTTCTTTTTCCGGTGTCAACAGGTTATTAAACAGCTTATCCACAAAAAATGTGGATGAACCGCAAAAGTGATTATTTTTCATCAAGTTTACTATTCTTTACTTGATCGGAGTGCTTTTCCGCGTCGATTGACCTGATCACTTGTGTGGTTTTTTTCCGGAGCAGGTCCTCGGGGTTGAGTTGCCGGGCCACGCAAAATTGGACCAGCAGATAAAGCATATCGGCGATGGCGTTTTCGAGTTCTTCAGGATTTCGACAGCACGCCGAATCCTGCCCTTTCAGTCTTTCCAGTTGCTGCAGCGCCGTATCCAGGCTTTCGGCGACGTCCGGGATGCCGGTTTTTTTGACGACTTTCGCCGCTCTCTGCAACGCGGGCAGGGTTTTGGGAATGCGCTCGCTGAGACTGCTTTTCTTCCCTCTCTTCTGTCGCTCCTGCTGTTTGATCTCTTCCCAGCGCCGGGCATGATCGGCACGGTCGGCGTCAGCGAAAACATGGGGATGGCGACGGATCAACTTGGCGCTGATGGTTGCGGCTATATCGGCGAGATCAAAAAGTTCACGTTCCCGGTGTATCTGGGCCTGAAACACCACCTGTAAAAGCAGATCTCCCAGTTCGTCGCGGATATCTTCCGGGTCGTCGTCGTCAAGCGCTTCCAGCAGTTCATAAGTTTCTTCGAGGATATAGGGCTTGAGGCTGGCGGCGGTCTGCTGTCGGTCCCATGGACAGCCGTCGGGGGCACGCAGGTCCGTCATGATGTCGACCAGTTTTATGATTGCCTGCGACAGGCGTTCACGCTCGGGGTTCATACGGGAATATATATCCTTCCGTAGTCATGGGAACGGCAAGGTTCAGCCATGGCAAGAGTAAAAAATCCCCTCAGTGTGATATCGACAGAGCAGGATTAAAAAAAACTTGCAAATCGCAGATGAATGGGCTAGAAAGTGCGCCATTCCAAGCGTCCTGCTTATACGGCTTTTGGCTTGACATGGTTTCGCTGCAGCCTGTACTGTTCTTTTTTGCTTTTTTGACAGAGTCATGCGACTTGAACTGAAAGATATCAAGGCTGCCGGTCTTGAGCAAGATTACTCTCTTGCGTTATGCGCTTTTCCGGAATTGGAAAGACTGGCGCAGGAGCAGGGGCCGAGATTCGAGGAACCGATCAGATTCAATGTCCGCTTCCAGCGCAGCGGCCGGATTGTCGAAGCGGACGGTCGGTTTAAGGCTCGGGTGCAGCTGGAATGCAGCCGTTGCCTGCAACCCTTTAAATATGAGTTGTCGGAACCTTTTGCGCTGACGTTCACGCCGGCGACGAACGATGAGGATCCGGCGGAAGATCTGGAACTGGAAGCCGACGAACTGGGTTTGATCGTTTATCAGGATGATGTTCTGGACCTGCGTGAGCCGTTGCAGGAACAATTGATCGTTGCGCTTCCGATTGCGCCGCTGTGCAGCCGGAGCTGTCGCGGACTCTGTCCCGAATGCGGCGGCAATTTGAATGCCGGATCATGCGGCTGTTCGAAAAAAGTGTTCAATAACAAGTTTGACCTGTTGTCGACGCTGAAAATCGATCCTGAATAAAAGCGGGTCTGTGTTTGCGGATAACTTTTATATTGAGTGTCGACGCGGGCTGCGTTAGTCGATTGCGCTTCATGCGGCAGACAAAGATATAGAACAAACGGATCGTTCGATCCAAAAAGGAGATTGTAGATATGGCGGTACCAAAAGGCAAAACGTCCAAATCGAAAAAGAACATGCGCCGTGCCCACGATGCCCTCAGCGCTCCCGGGCTGTCCCTGTGTCCCCAGTGCCAGGAGCCGAAGCTCCCTCATCGTGCCTGTTCCAATTGCGGAACCTACAAGGGCAAAGAAGTGATCAATAGCGACGAAAGCTAGTTTTTCCCGATCAATGTCAATGATTATTGCCGTTGACGCCATGGGGGGCGACAATTCACCGGCCGTTGAGGTTGCCGGTGCCGTCTCCGCCTGTCGCGAATGGGGATGCCGGGTGATCCTGGTCGGCGATACCCCGCGGATTGAAGCCGAATTGAGTCGGCACTCGACTCAGGGGCTGCAGATCGAAATCCAGCATGCCAGTCAGGTGGTCGGGATGCAGGATTCGGCCTCCGACGCAGTGCGCAAAAAGAAAGATTCTTCCATCCGCGTCGCTTTTGAACTGGCGCACCAGGGACGCGCCCAGGCTGTGGTCAGTGCCGGAAATTCCGGTGCGATTATGGCGTCGGGTATGTATGTCTTCGGGCGGGTCAAGGGGGTGGAACGTCCGGCTATCGGCACGTCTCTGCCCAATCTTGAAGATCAGACCATGGTCCTCGATATGGGGGCCAATGTCGATTGCAAACCGTCTCATCTGTACCAGTTCGCGGTCATGGGAAGTCTGTATGTCGAGCTTGTTCTGGGGAAAACGACACCTCGAGTCGGATTGCTGTCAAACGGGGAAGAAGAAAAGAAGGGCAATGATTTGACCCGAGAAACCCACCAGTTATTAAAGGCGTCGCAACTTAACTATATCGGCTATGTCGAAGGCGGGGACGTCTACAACGGTCGAGTCGATGTCGTTGTCTGTGACGGTTTTGTCGGTAATGTGCTGTTGAAAGTGTCCGAAGGCCTTGCTGTCGCGATCGGCACCATGCTCAAACGGGAGATCGAAGGTCGTTTGTTGGCTAAAATGGGCTATTTCCTCAGTCGCTCGGCATTTAATGCCTTCAAGAAAAAAATCAATCCGGCCGAATATGGCGGCGCCCCGCTGCTTGGTGTCGCCGGTACGGGAATCGTGTGCCACGGCAGTTCTGATCCGGTCGCGATCAGTATCGCCATTCGTCAGGCGGGCGAATATGCGAAAATCGGTTTTGAAGAGCGTCTGGGTGTGTTGTTGTGATGGATTTTGAACGGTATCAATTCAGGAGACAGACAACATGAAAGCAAAAATAATCGGGACCGGATCTTACCTGCCGGAACGGGTGCTGACCAATCATGACCTGGAAAAAATGGTCGATACGAGCGATGAGTGGATCGTTACCCGCACCGGAATTCTCGAGCGCCGCATCGCCGCCGAGAATGAGACGACTTCGGATATGGCCACCCGGGCCGCGCAACGGGCTCTGGCAATGGCCGGGGTCAAGGCCGAAGAAGTCGATCTGATCGTGTTGGGCACCATCACCGGCGACTATCCGTGGCCTGCGACGGCTTGCATCGTGCAGGCGAATCTCGGGGCGAAAAACGCCTATGCTTATGATGTTTCCGCTGCCTGCAGCGGTTTTTTGTATGCCCTGTCCAGCGCCAATGATTATCTTGTGGCCGGACGCGGCAAAAAAGCTCTGGTCATCGGTGCCGAAACCCTGAGCAGCATCATCGACTGGAACGATCGCAATACCTGCGTTCTGTTCGGCGACGGCGCCGGAGCGGTTTTGCTCGAGGCCCGGGAGGGCGATTCCGGGGTGTTGTCCTGTCATCTTCATTCCGACGGCAACTACCTCGAACTGCTCTATCAACCCGGTTTCGGCGCAAAAAATCCCCCTTCCGTCGCCGGCATTGAGGCAAAACTTCCCTATTTGAAGATGCAGGGGAATGAGGTTTTTAAGGTTGCCGTCAGATCCCTGACGGAAGTTTCCAGGGAAGCGCTGGACGCCAACAACGTGACCAGTGCGGATGTCGCCCAGTTCATTCCCCATCAGGCCAACCTGAGAATTCTGGAAGCGACCACCAAGCGGCTCAAACTGACCGAAGAGCAGAGCTTCATCAATGTCGATAAATACGGCAATACCTCGGGGGCGACCATTCCGGTGGCGATTGACGAGGCTTATCATCAGGGCCTGCTGCAAGAGGGGGATCTGATTCTGTCGGCCGCTTTCGGCGGCGGCTTCACTTGGGGATCGACCTTGATCCGCTGGTGAAATCCGAGTATGTAATTAAATTAAATAAAAGGTGAAAACAGTGTTAGCTTATGTGTTCCCGGGACAGGGTTCGCAGTATTCGGGCATGGGCAAGGACCTGGCCGATAATTTTGCCGTTGCCGGAGAGGTCTTTGAAGAAGCCGGCGACGCCCTGGGGTTCGATCTGGCCGGATTGTGCTTTTCCGGTTCGGAAGAGCAACTGAAACTGACCGCCAATACCCAGCCGGCGATCCTGGCAACCAGTATCGCCGCCTTGCGCGTGCTGGAAACGGAGGTTGAGCTTACTCCGGCATATGCGGCGGGACATTCCTTGGGGGAATATTCGGCGCTGGTGGCTGCCGGGGTTTTGAGCCTTGCCGATGCGGTCAGGACCGTGCGGCAACGGGGGCTTTTCATGCAGGAAGCCGTTCCGGTCGGGGTCGGCGCCATGGCGGCGGTGATGGGTGTCGCGGCGGCTGACCTTGAACAGCTATGCCTCCAGGCCGCTCAGGGGGAGGTCGTTGCCCCGGCCAATTACAACAGCCCGGGCCAGGTCGTGATAGCCGGACATGCGCCGGCCGTCGAACGTGCGCTGCAACTGGCAAAAGAGCACGGCGCAAAACGTGCGCTGCCGTTACCGGTCAGCGCTCCTTTCCATTCGGCCCTGATGGCGGCGGCGGCGGACCGGCTGGGGGCGGTCCTGGAGCCGTTGCCGCTCGGTGCTTTTGCCTTTCCCGTGGTCAGTAACGTCGAGGCGGTGCCTTACGACGACCCGGCACGGGTGAAGGAACTGCTTTACGATCAGGTCTGCGCACCGGTGCGCTGGGAAGAGTCGATCCTTTCCCTCAAACAGCTTGCCGTGACGCGTTATCTCGAAGTCGGCCCCGGAAAAGTGTTGTCCGGACTGATCAAGCGCATCGACCGTACGGCGCAGATACGGAATGTGGGCGATGTACAAAGTTTGCGCAAACTTTAATTGCAGTGTGCTATAAATAGATTTTTATCGGATTGACGCAAAGGAGAGCATAAATGGTTCAGGATAGAGTTGCTTTGGTCACGGGCGCTTCGCGCGGTATCGGTCGCAGTATCTCTCTGGCCCTGGCGGCCCGGGGGGCGAAGATCGTCGCCGTCGACATCGATCTGCAGGCTACGGAGGGTTTCGTCGCCGAACTCAAAGCCGCCGGGACGGAAGCGCTGGCGGTGCAGGGCAATGTGACCCTCGCCGACGACGTTGAGCGGATGGTCAAAGCGGCGAAGGATGCTTTCGGCCGCGTGGATATCCTGGTCAACAACGCCGGGATCACCCGGGACGGTCTGTTGCTGAGAATGAAAGACGAGGACTGGGACGCGGTCCTGGATGTCAACCTTAAAGGCGCGTTTTTATGCACTCGTGCGGTCGCGAAACTGATGAGCAAGCAGCGTAGCGGCCGGATCGTCAATATCGCTTCCATCGTCGGTCAGATGGGCAATGCCGGGCAGGCGAACTATTGCGCCAGTAAAGCCGGCTTGATGGGTCTGACCCGGTCCAATGCCCGCGAACTGGCCAAAAGGAACATTACGGTCAATGCCGTGGCTCCCGGGTTTATCGCCACGGATATGACCGATGCTCTGCCGGAACAGGTGCGCCAGGAACTGGCGGCGCAAATTCCGCTGGAGCGATTGGGATCACCGGATGATATCGCGAATGCTGTTCTTTTCCTGGCGTCCGACCAGTCGGGTTACGTGACCGGACAGGTGATCGGCGTCAACGGCGGTATGTACATGTAAACAAAAAGGCTTTTGTAGCCTGCATAACACGAAAGAGGAGGAAACAACATGGCTTCTATTGATGAAAGAGTAAAACAGATTGTTGCCGAGCAACTGGGCGTGGATGAAGATCAGGTCACCGATGACGCTGCTTTCATGGACGACCTCGGCGCCGATTCCCTTGACACGGTGGAACTGGTTATGGCTCTGGAAGAAGAATTCGACATCGAAATTTCCGATGAAGACGCTGAGAAAATTCAGACCGTCAAGGATGCGATCGATTACATCAGCAAGGCATCCTGATCTGTTCAGGGGCGAGGCCGGAACGGCATCGCCCCTTCACCCTCCTCGTTCAGCATGTATGACCGATTCAATTTAACCGATATGATAAGTGAGAAAATCTATGCGTAGAGTAGTGGTCACCGGCCTCGGTATCGTTTCGCCCCTGGGGACGGGCGTTGAGAAGAACTGGACGGCAATCACCGGCGGGCAATGCGGCATAGGACCGGTAACGCGTTTTGACGCCTCGGGGCTGGCAACGCAGATTGCCGGCGAGGTCAAGGATTTCAAGGCCGAGGATTATATCGAGAAAAAAGAGATCAAAAAGATGGATCTCTTTATTCAATACGGGTTGGCGGCCGCAGACATGGCGTTAAAGGATTCCGGCCTCGAGATCAACGATGAAAACGCCGAACGCGTCGGGGTGCTGGTCGGCTCCGGACTGGGCGGGTTGCCGGCCATCGAGCATTATCATCGTGTCATGATGGAACGCGGCTACCGGAAGATAACGCCCTTTTTTATCCCGATGCTGATCATTAATCTTGCTCCGGGGCAGATTTCCATTCGCTTCGGCGCCAAAGGCCCGAACCTTTCATCGGTGTCGGCCTGTGCGACAGGCACTCATTCGATCGGCGACGCCTACCATATGATCGCCCGCGGGGATGCCGACGCCATGTTCGCCGGCGGCACCGAGTCGACCATCACCCCGTTGGGAATCGGTGGCTTCAACGTCATGAAAGCGTTGTCGACGCGTAACGACGAACCGCAGAAAGCCAGCCGGCCGTTCGAGAAGAACCGGGATGGCTTCATCATGGCCGAGGGTGCCGGAATTCTCATCCTTGAGGAGTATGAAAGCGCCAAAAAACGCGGTGCCGACATTTATTGTGAGATTGTCGGTTATGGTCTGACCAGTGACGCCTATCATCTGACCCAGCCCGCACCCGGTGGAGAAGGCGCGGCGCGCAGCATGAAGATGGCTCTGCACAATGCCGGATTGAATCCCGATCAGGTGGATTATATCAACGCCCACGGAACTTCAACTTATTTTAACGATCTGAATGAGACCAATGCCATTAAAGCTGTCTTCGGCCACCGCGCCGAAGAGCTCATGGTCAGTTCCACCAAAAGCATGACCGGTCACGGTTTGGGAGCGGCGGGAGGTTTTGAAGCCGTTTATTGCGCTTTGACGATCAAGCACGGTGTTGTTCCACCGACAATCAATTATGAGGAACCGGATCCGGAATGCGATCTTGACTATATTCCCAACGTTGCGCGCCAGGCGGATTGTCGGGTCGTTTTGTCGAACTCTCTCGGTTTCGGCGGAACCAACGCCACACTGGCGTTTAGAGGGATGTGAGGCGCGGTATGCTGGTGATAGGCAGTGACCATGGCGGGGTTGAACTGAAAACAGCGGTTGTCGGTCTGCTGGAGGAGCGGGGCATAGAACATCGGGATGTCGGGACGCAGGGTTCGGCTTCCGTCGATTATCCGGATTATGCCGCCCTGGTCGCGGGCGCGGTCAGCCGGGGAGAAGCCGATTCCGGGATTCTCATCTGCGGAACCGGTATCGGTATGTCGATTTCGGCGAACAAGTTTCCGCGGATCCGGGCTGCGTTGGTTCACGATGAATTTACCGCCCGCATGGCACGCGAACATAACGACGCCAATATCCTGGTGATGGGCGGACGGCTGCTGTCCGCGGCTACCGGACGACGACTGGTGGAAATCTGGCTCGACGGCAAGTATGAAGGCGGTCGCCACCAAAACCGGCTGGATAAGATTTCCGCCATTGAGCGGCAGTTGATAAAAGAGTAAACTTGCGGGGCTGTCCGGCCCCGTTTTTTCATGAACACAAAGAAAGTTCCAGGTTTGGGAAGGGAGAAATTCGATGGTTGCTGAGCGGACACTGACGACATTTGATCCGGACATTGCGCAGGTACTGGTCAAGGAGACCGAGCGCCAGGAATACAGTCTGGAATTCATTGCCTCGGAGAACTTCGTCAGCGAGGCGGTGCTTGAGGCGCAAGGGTCGGTGCTGACCAATAAGTATGCCGAGGGCTATCCGGCCAAGCGTTATTACGGCGGCTGCGAATATGTCGATGTCGCCGAGCAACTTGCCATCGAGCGCGCCAAAGAGCTGTTTGGTGCCGAACACGCCAACGTTCAACCGCACTCCGGATCGCAAGCCAACATGGCTGTTTACATGGCCGTCTGTCAACCGGGCGATACCGTGCTGGGGATGAATCTTGCGCACGGCGGCCACCTGACCCACGGTTCGCCGGTCAATTTTTCCGGTAAACTCTATAATATCGTTCCCTATGGGCTGGATGCCGAAAGCGGCCGGATCGACTATGCCGAAGTGGAGCGTCTGGCGGTTGCACACAAGCCCAAGCTGATTGTTGTCGGGGCCAGTGCGTATCCGCGCGAAATCGATTTCCCGGCGTTCAGGAAAATCGCCGATCAGGTTGGCGCCGTGGTGATGGTCGATATGGCCCATATCGCCGGGCTGGTCGCCGCCGGAGTTCACTCGAACCCGGTACCCTATGCCGAATTCGTCACGACAACAACCCACAAGACCCTGCGCGGCCCGCGCGGCGGCATGATTCTGTGCCGCGAGGAATGGGCGAAAAAGATCAACAGCAATATTTTCCCGGGGATTCAGGGGGGGCCGTTGATGCATGTCATCGCCGCCAAGGCCGTGGCGCTGAAGGAAGCTTTGACCCCGGACTTCAAAGCCTATGCCGAACAGGTGGTCAGGAACGCCCAGGCCCTGGCGGCGGGTCTGACGGACAAAGGGTATAAACTGGTTTCGGGCGGAACCGACAACCATCTCATGCTGGTTGATTTCACCGGCACGGAAATGACCGGGAAAGTGGCGGAAAAGGCGCTTGAAGATGCCGGCATAACGGTCAATAAAAATGCCGTTCCTTTCGATACCCGTTCGCCTTTTGTCACCAGCGGCATCCGGATCGGCACCCCGGCGACGACAACCCGGGGCCTGAAAGAGGCGGAAATGAGACAGGTGGCGGCGTGGATCGACCGGGCGCTGAAAAATGTCGATCAAGAAGCGGAATTACGGTCGATCCGGGCGGAGATCAAAGAACTGTGCCTGCGTTTTCCCCTGTATGCGCATCGCCTGTCTCGGGACTGAAGGATGAATCGCCCCAGCTGGGATGAATATTTTATGCAAATCACCGCACTGGTGGCCAGCCGGTCAACCTGCCTGCGACGTCAGGTCGGCGCCTTGCTGGTGAAGGATAAAAACATTCTGGCGACGGGCTATAACGGAGTTCCGAGAGGTATTTCCCATTGTGATGTGACCGGCTGTCTGCGGGAACAGCTCAAGGTCCCCTCCGGAGAGCGGCATGAGCTCTGTCGCGGATTGCACGCCGAACAAAATGCCATTATCCAGGCTGCCGGTCATGGGGTGAATATTTCCGGCGCCACCCTGTACTGTACCGATTCTCCCTGCATCATCTGCAGTAAGATGCTGATCAATGCCGGGGTGGTTGAGATCATTTACGGCCGCGGTTACCCTGATCAGCTGTCATTGGAAATGCTGGCGGAATCCGGAATCGGATATCATCTTTTCAGCGGGAAGGTTGGGGAATGAATTGCCCTTTTTGCGGTTACGAAGATACCCGTGTCGTAGACTCCCGACTCGGAAAAGAGGGTAACAACGTCCGCCGTCGGCGTGAGTGCCCGGCTTGCGAACGCCGTTTCACCACCTATGAGCGGGTGGAGGAATTTCTGCCTCTGGTGGTAAAAAAAGACGGCCGGCGTCAGCCTTTCGAGCGGGCCAAGATTATCGCCGGCATGCAACGCGCCTGTGAGAAACGCCCGGTGTCGATTGAACAGATCGAAGCTTTGGTCGATCAGCTCGAGCGCCGGTTTCAGGAGTCGGGGGACAAGGAAATTTCGGCCAGCCTGATTGGCGAAGCCGTGATGGATGCATTGCATGAAGTCGATCAGGTGGCTTACGTGCGTTTTGCCTCCGTGTATCGTCAGTTCAAGGATATCAATGAGTTTATGACCGAACTGAACGATCTGTTGAAACAGTCGAAATAGGTTGTTTCTTCATTGTGTCCGGCCGGGTTGTCGGGCACGATATCCCGGGTTTTGAGCCGGGCCGGAAGCCCTGGACGGAATGTCGGTTGCCAGTGTAAGTCATCGATTCGGCACCCCGTTCGCTGATTCCGGTTGGATGATAAGGCATGATTTCGATGTCGAAAGAACCGCATGACGGCTATATGGCCGAGGCGATAGCCCTGGCCCGGCGCGCTGAGGGGCGTACTTCCCCGAACCCCCCGGTAGGAGCGATGATCGTACGCGCCGGCAAAGTTGTCGGCCGCGGTTTTCACCCGCAGGCGGGACAGCCGCACGCCGAGGTCTTTGCTTTGCGCGAGGCGGGAACGCTGGCCCGCGATGCCGACCTTTACGTCACTCTGGAACCCTGCTCCCACCACGGAAAAACCCCGCCCTGTGCCGATGCCATCATTGCCGCCGGGCTGAAGCGGGTATTCGTCGGGGTGATCGACCCCAATCCCAAAGTGGCCGGTTGCGGCGTTGAACGACTGCGCGCCGCCGGTATCGAAGTGCGGATCGGAATCCTGGACCGGGAATGTCGCGAACTGATTGTCGCGTTCAGCAAATATATCCGCAGCGGTATGCCCTTTACGATCTACAAGGCGGCGATGACCCTGGACGGGGCGACGGCAACGCAAAGCGGTGACTCGCGCTGGATCTCCGGTGTGCAAAGCCGGGAACTGGTCCATCAATTGCGCAACCGGGTTGATGCGATTATGGTCGGCGGCGGTACGGTTCGCCGTGACGACCCGCAATTGACTACCCGGCTGGCACAGGGGGAAGGGCGGGACCCGGTGCGTGTCGTTGTCGACAGCCGGTTGCGCATGCCTGTGGCCAGTCGTATGCTCAGTCAGCAGTCGCCGGCCCCGACGCTGGTGGCAACCATCTGTGCGGATCGGGAAAAGATCGATGCATTGGAACGGGCCGGTGCGGAGGTCCTGCTTTTCCCGGCGGATTCAGGTGTGGTACCCTTAGCCGATTTGTGGCGTGAGCTGGGGCGGCGGCAGATCCAGTCAATGTTGCTGGAAGGCGGAGCGACGCTTGCCGGACAGGCCCTGAAAGAGACCCTGATCGACCGGCTGATGGTTTTCATCGCCCCGAAAATACTCGGCGGGGCGAGCATTCACGGCTTGTTTCAAGGGAGCGGAACAAACACCATCAATGCCTCGACCCGTCTGGATAATTTTCAGGTTGCACCGGTGGGGGGAGATCTGCTCGTAACGGGAGATTTGCACAAATGTTCACCGGATTGATCGGAGCGCTCGGCACGGTACGCGAACTGCGTCGCCGGGGAACAGGAGGACAACTGCTGATTGCCAGCCCGCTGGTCCATGAGGAACTGCAACTGGGCGAGAGCATCGCCGTCAACGGCGCTTGCCTGACGGTAACCTCATGGGATCACGAACAGTTCATTGTCGACGTCTCTCCCGAAACCCTGCAGCGAACAACCCTGGGGTCTCTGCCGCCGCGGCAGCCGGTCAACCTGGAGCGCGCCTTGCGTCTGTCCGATCGTTTGGGTGGGCATCTGGTCAGCGGTCACGTCGACTGTGTCGGGCGCCTGCACCGTCGCTGGCAGGATCAGAATGCGGTAAGGATGGAATTCTCCCTGCCCGCGCCGATGATGCGTCATCTCGTTGAAAAAGGGTCCGTTGCCGTTGATGGCATCAGTTTGACGGTCAACACCGTCGCTGCCGATATGTTCTCGGTCGCCGTGATCCCGCATTCGCTTGAAATGACCACGCTCAAAACCTGTCGCGAGGGGGCGGCAGTCAATATAGAAACGGATCTGCTCGGGAAATATGTAGAGCGGTTTCTGTCCGTCGACGGTCAGGTGTCGCCCGGTAGCGGTGCCGGCATCGACCGTGACTTTCTTGCCAAAAATGGTTTTCTGTGAGATAAAACGCCTGCTTGGTTTTTTAAAGGATATTTAAATATGCCGATTGCACGGATCGAAGCTGCCCTGGAGGATATTCGCCAGGGCAAAATGGTTATTCTGGTTGATGATGAAGATCGTGAAAACGAAGGCGACCTGGTTGTCGCTGCGGAACTGGCGACCCCTGAAAACATCAATTTCATGGCTCGGGAAGGCCGTGGGCTGATCTGCCTTTCGTTGACGGAAGAACGGGCCGACCAACTGGATCTGCCGCTGATGGTGACGGAAAACAGTTCCTCTTTCGGCACCGCTTTCACCATCTCCATCGAAGCGCGCCAGGGGGTCACCACGGGGATCTCCGCCGCCGATCGTGCGCACACGATTCAGGTTGCGGTTGCCGACGAGACGACGGCCCGCGATCTGGCCCGTCCCGGACACGTTTTTCCGTTGCGGGCAAAAAAGGGCGGGGTGATGGTCCGTGCCGGACAGACCGAAGGCTCTGTCGATCTGGCCCGTCTGGCCGGGCTTAAGCCGGCCGGGGTTATTTGTGAAATCATGAATGAAGACGGCACCATGGCGCGGATGCCGCAGTTGGAAATCTTTGCCGAACAACATGGGCTGAAAATTATTTCCATTGCCGATATCGTCGCTTATCGCATGCGCAAGGAGCTGCTGGTGCGCCGTGCCGCGGAAACCAACATCCCGACTCCATATGGGGGCGTTTTCAGGGCGATCGTTTACGAAAACGATGTTGATAACGCCCAGCATGTGGCGCTGGTCAAAGGCGACATCGATCCGAGTGAGCCGCAGCTGGTGCGGGTGCATTCGGAATGCTTGACCGGGGATGTGTTCGGCTCGGAACGGTGTGATTGCGGGGAGCAGTTGCATGCGGCCATGGCGCAGATCGAAAAGGAAGGGCGGGGCGTCATTCTTTACATGCGCCAGGAAGGACGGGGCATCGGTCTGACCAATAAGATCAGGGCGTATGCGTTGCAGGACGAAGGTTTCGACACGGTCGAGGCCAATCATGCCCTGGGCTTCGATGCGGATTTGCGCGATTACGGCCTCGGGGCGCAGATCCTCAGCGAACTGGGCATCCGCAAGCTGCGGCTGATGACCAATAATCCGAAAAAAATCGTCGGTTTGGAAGGTTACGGCTTGGAAATTGTTGAGCGCGTGGCGATCGAGATGCCGCCGCATAAGAGCAACCTGCAGTACCTGAAGACCAAACGTGAAAAAATGGGTCATATCCTGGAAAAACTTTGATTCACCGATTCGGGCGGAGAGGAGATTGCCATGCCGGAATTTATCGAAGGACAACTGAATGCCAAAGGCTTTCGTTTCGGAATTATCGTCAGCCGGTTCAATAGCTTTATCTCGGATCGATTGCTGGAAGGGGCGCTCGATACCCTGGCGCGCCATGGCGCCGCTGTCGAAACCATTCCGGTGGTCAAGGTTCCCGGCGCTTTCGAAATTCCGTTGATGGCGAAGAAAATGGCTCTGAGCGGCAACTATGATGCCGTCATCTGCCTTGGCGCGGTTATTCGCGGCGGAACGCCGCATTTTGAATATGTCAGCGCCGAAGTCACCAAGGGGATTGCGCTGGTGTCTCTGGAGACGACTCTGCCGGTCGCTTTCGGTGTCCTGACCACGGATTCAGTCGAGCAGGCGATTGAGCGTGCCGGTACCAAGGCCGGCAATAAAGGTGTTGAAGCGGCCATGAGTGCGATAGAGATGGTCAACCTCATGGGAACGGTTTAGCTCATGGCGAACAATCGACGCATTGGTCGCGAATGTGCGTTGAAGATGCTGTTTGCCTGCAAGCTGGATGAGCGACAGAATGACCCCTGCGCTCTGTTGGAGAATTTCTGGACACAATTCCGGTTTGCCGACGATGCCCTCGGTGAACCGCTGGAAACGGCGGCGGTCCCGTTGTCGACGGCGACCAGATTGTTTGCCGAGAGCCTGGTTAAAGGGGTGTCGGAATATCGTGCGGCGATTGACCGGCAGATTGCCGCTGTGGCTAAGAATTGGTCCATTGAGAGAATGTCGCCCGTTGATCTTTCCATTCTCAGGATCGGTGCTTTTGAGTTGCTCTATCGCCCCGACATACCGGTCCAGGTTTCCATCAACGAGGCGATTGAGATCGCCAAACGCTACGGGACCAAAGATTCTCCGGCCTTTATCAACGGTCTGCTGGACAAGATCGCCCGAGAGGGCAAAAGCAAGGCCGTATAGAGTCCGTTGGCAATTAAATACATGTATATGGGGATGTTATGAAGACAATTAAAGTTGGTTTGCTCGGCTTCGGAACCATCGGGACCGGAGTGGTTAAGGTGTTTCAGCAGAATATGGACATCCTGCGGCAGCGTCTGTGCTGTGCTCTTGAGCTGGTCAAAGTTGTCGACCGCGATATCACGGAAGACCGCGGGGTTCAACTTGCGGACGGCATACTGACGACGGATGTCGAGGAGGTGATCAGCAATCCGGACATCGATATCGTCATCGAACTGATCGGCGGCTACGAGCCGGCCAGAAGTTTTATCCTCAAGGCGATAGCGCAGGGTAAGCATGTGGTTACCGCGAATAAGGCGCTGATGGCCGTGCACGGCGAAGAAATTTTTGCCGCCGCTGAACGACACGGCGTTGCCGTCATGTTTGAAGCTGCGGTTGCCGGCGGCATTCCCGTCATTACCGCGATCAAGGAAAATCTTTGCGCCAACCGGTTCCGGTCCGTTTTGGGGATTCTGAACGGAACCTGCAACTATATCCTTACCAAGATGACGGAAGAGGGGAGCGATTTTGAACCGGTCCTGAAAGAAGCCCAGGATCTGGGCTATGCCGAAGCGGATCCGACCTTCGATGTCGAAGGGATCGACGCCGCGCATAAAATTGCGTTGCTGTCGGCGCTCTGTTTCGGAACCAGGGTCGATTTTGAACAGGTTTACATCGAGGGAATCAGCAAAGTCGCCGCCATCGACATCAGTTTCGCCGCCCAGATGGGTTACAAGATCAAGCTTCTGGCTATCGGTAAAAATCACGGCGATCAAATCGAAGCCCGCGTTCACCCGACCATGATCCCGGAGGATTACCAGTTGGCGGAGGTCGGCGGGGTGTTCAATGCCGTACGCATGATCGGCGATTTTGTCGGTCCGACGTTGCTGTACGGCAGCGGCGCCGGTATGGAAGCGACCGCGAGCGCCGTCATGGGCGACGTCGCGGCGGTCGCCAGGGATCTGACCTCCGGCGCGCGGAGCCGTATCCCGGTCATGGGATACTGTGCCGACGGGATTGCCGACTTGCCGATCAAACCGATGAGTGAAATCGTCAGCCGCTACTATCTGCGTTTCAGTACGATTGACAGCCCGGGGGTGCTGGCCCAGATCGCCGGACGACTGGGCGACCATAATATCAGCATCCAGTCGATGATCCAGCCGGGAAGAAGACATGAACGCGATTCCGTGCCGATTGTGCTGATGACGCATGAAGCTTTGGAAAAAGATGTCATGCTGGCGCTGAAAGAGATCGAGAAACTGGACGTTATTACGCAACCGGCCTGCCTGATCCGGGTGGAAAAGGATTTGGGCTGATCCCCGCAGCGGTTGAATACAAGACGCAAAAAGCCGCCTGTCATTAAGGCGGCTTTTTGCGTTTTTTGGTGTTCGTGCCGCAGCTGGATCAGGTTGAAATCTCGGCTTCAACGGCGTAGCGTTTGATTTTACGGGTCGTTGTTTTGGGGAATTCGTCTTCCCGCAGGGTGAACTTTTTCACCCGTTTGTAATCGGCCAGGTCTTTGCCGTAGGTGAGCACTTCCTTGCGGATCAGTTCCTCAATCTCTTTTGCGGACAGGGATTCCCCGTCTTCGCGGTCCTTGATCAGGTTAAAGAGGGCTTCTTCGTTCGGGAAGATGACGGCGTAAACTTCTTCCGCCGTAGCGCTGATTTTGTGGCCGTAAACCATGATTTCCGCGATGTAAGGACTCTTGAGCAGTTGGTTTTCCACTTCCTCGGGATAGACGTTCTTGCCGTTGGGAGTGACGATCAGGTTCTTGACCCGGCCGCAGATGGACAGCATTTGTTCTTCGTCCAGGCGACCGAGATCGCCGGTATGATACCAGCCGTCCCGCAGCACCTCTTTTGTCGCTTTCTCGTTTTTATAATAACCGAGCATGACGTTCGGGCCTTTCACCAGGATTTCGCCTTCGCCGTCACGGTTCGGGCCGGCTATTTTCAGCTGCACGCCGTTGAGGACCCGGCCGACGGTGCCGGGCTTGCTTTTCATCGGGCTTTCCGCGGAAATAACCGGCGAGGTCTCGGTGATGCCGTAACCCTGCAGCAACTTCAGGCCGAGGTCCTGAAAGCCGCGGGCAACGGCAGGGTCCAGGGCGGCTCCGCCGCTGACGAAGGTGGTGTCAAGGCCAACGGCCAGCTGGACCTTGCGGGCGACGAGCCTGCGCGTCAGGGGGAGTTTGTAAAGGACGCGCGAACTCGACTTCGATTCGATGTTTTTCATGATGCGATCAAGCAGCAGCCGGTAAACCGCAGGGACGCCGAGTAAAAAGGTCGGTTTGATTTCGTTGAGGTTGTCTCCGAGTTTTTTGATCGACTCGGCAAAGTTGATCCGTCCTCCCAGCGACAAAGGCAGCAGAATGCCGCAAACCTGTTCAAAAACATGGTTGATGGGTAAAAAAGACAGGGTTTCGATGGCCTCTTTCAATTGAAAGCATTCGATCGCGGCATCGATGTTGGAAACGATATTTTTATGACTGAGCATCGCCCCTTTCGATCGTCCGGTGGTGCCTGAGGTGTAGAGAATTACGGCCACGTCCTCGGGCTGGTTTGTCGATGCGGCCAGCGTCCGGTCCTGAAAGATTTCCTTGTAGGCGAACAGGCGTTTTTCCTTGATCAGGCGATGCCGCGTCCGTTCGACGTCGGAGAGGAAGTTCGTCTTTTTTTTCTTCTTGCCGGGTTCCTGACTCTGCCCGGTAAAAAAAGCGTGAGCCTCAATAGCGGCCTGTTCTATGGGCTGGCTGCGATCTGGGGGAATGTTGAGGTCCTTGATCAGCTGTTTCCACAGGCTCGACAATGTGTCCAGCACCCCGGCCTGCGGGCTCTGATCGACAAGTTCGGCCAGCGACGTGTCAATCAGGATGATATGTTTCAATTGCGGGAGGTCTTCAATGACGTCAAGCAGGGTTTCGAATTGCGGTTGCGCAACGAAAATCGCCTCGGCATCCGAGTCGTTGAGGATATGTCTGAGTTCCGTGGCCTTCAGTTCTTTATCCACCGGAATGGCGACGCAACCGCAACGCAGAATCGAGAGATAGGCCGTCACCCAGCGCGGGGAGGAGGGGGCGAGCAGGGCGATATGGTTTTTAGGCCGGATGCCCAGTTCGGTCAATCCCGCCGCCAGTTTTTCCACGTTCTCCCAGAGCCTCTGATAGGTGAACGGCTTCCAGGCGTTTTTATACTTGAAGCGCATGGCGGTTTGGGCCTGATGTTGCCTGCAACTGGCCTGAATCAGTTGATCGATCGTTTGCACGTTGAACTCCTTGTTTCTGCAGCAGCGGCATCCGCCGTTGCTTTTAAGCGAAAAGAGTGGTTTACTTTAGCCATGTCCATAAAATCAGGCAAGCTTGAAATATGACATTCCGCTCAACTGCTTGACGGCTGAAACAAACAGAGTGAAATTGATAAAATAGCTTGACAGTCAAGGCGGCGATCTGCTAAAAGGACGCCGCAATTGGATACAGGCACGTAGCTCAGTGGGAGAGCACTACCTTGACACGGTAGGGGTCGGCGGTTCAATCCCGCCCGTGCCTACCATATCCAGAGTGAGGCAACGAGCTTTACTGACGACGGGCATCTTTAAGATGCCCTTTTTTGTTACGGGAGAAACATCATGGCCGAGATACAAATTGAATTGCCGGATGGTTCGCAAAAACAGGTTCAGGCCGGAACAACTCCTTACGATATCGCCCTGTCCATTGGCGAGGGCTTGGCCAGGCAGTCCGTGGCCGCCCGTTTTAATGACCGGTTGATTGATGTGACCAGCGCCCTGGAAACGCCGGGCAAGCTGGAACTGATTACGCAAAACTCGCCCGAAGCGCTTGAAATTATCCGCCATTCCTGTGCCCATCTGATGGCTGAAGCGGTCAAGGAACTTTATGGCAACGAAGTTCAGGTGACCATCGGGCCGGCAATAAAAGACGGCTTTTATTACGACTTCTACAGCGAGACGAAAAAATTTGCGCCGGAAGATTTTCCCGTTATCGAAGCCAAGATGGCGGAGTTGGCCAAAGCGGACGAGCCGGTAACGCGTGAGGTCATGGTGCGGGACGATGCGATCCGCATGTTCCGCGACATGGGTGAAACCTATAAGGTGGAGCTGATCGAAGATCTCGATCAGGACAGCGTTTCGCTTTATCGTCAGGGCAATTTCGTCGACCTGTGCCGCGGGCCGCATGTGCCGCGCACCGGTTTTCACAAGGCCTTCAAGCTGACCAGCCTGGCCGGGGCGTATTGGCGCGGTGATGAAAAGAATGCCATGCTGCAGCGGATTTACGCCACCGCATTCCTCAATAAGAAGGAGTTGAAAACGCACCTGGCGCGCCTGGAGGAAGCCCGCAAGCGCGACCATCGCAAGCTGGGCCGGGAACTGGACCTGTTCTCTTTCAGCGAGGAAGCGGGCGGCGGTCTGGTGCTCTGGCATCCGAAAGGGGCGATGCTGAGAACGATCATCGAGGATTTCGAACGCAAAGAACATCTCAAGCGTGGCTATGAGATCGTCGTCGGCCCGCAGATTCTCAAGACCGAGCTGTGGAAAATGTCCGGTCATTACGAGAATTACCGCGAAAACATGTATTTCACCGAGGTTGATGAGCAGGGTTACGGCATCAAGCCGATGAACTGCCTGGCCCATATGCTGATTTATAAATCGAAACCGCGCTCTTACCGTAATCTGCCGGTCCGCTATTTCGAATTGGGAACGGTTCATCGGCATGAAAAATCGGGCGTGCTGCATGGCCTGTTGCGGGTGCGCGGGTTCACTCAGGACGATGCCCATATCATTTGCCGTCCGGATCAGATCGATGCCGAGGTAAAGGGGATCATGCGCTTCGTTCAGGATGTGGCCGGGATTTTCGGGTTTGACTATACCATGGAGCTGTCGACCCGCCCGGACAAATCAATCGGCAGCGATGCCGACTGGGAACAGGCGACGAAGGCTTTGCGCAGTGCTTTGGAGGACAGTGGACATCCTTACGAAATCAATGAAGGAGACGGCGCCTTTTACGGCCCGAAGATCGATGTCAAGCTCAAGGACGCGCTTGACAGAGAGTGGCAGTGTGCTACAATCCAGTGCGATTTTACCCTGCCGGAGCGTTTTGACCTGAACTATGTCGGTACGGACGGCGAAAAACATCGACCGGTTATGCTGCACCGGGTGATCGTCGGTTCGATTGAACGTTTCATCGGGGTATTGATTGAGCATTATGCAGGCAGTTTCCCGCTCTGGCTCTCGCCGGTTCAGGCGATTGTGCTGAATGTGACCGACAATCAGGCAGAATACGCACAAGCGGTTTTCGAGCAGTTGCGCTCAGCCGGGGTGCGGGTTGAAGCCGATTTGCGCAATGAGAAACTCGGGTTTAAAATCCGGGAAGCCCAGATGGCCAAGATCCCCTATATGCTGGTGATCGGTGATCGGGAGATGGAGGAGCGGACGGTTGCACCGCGTTTTCGCGACGGTAAAAACCTCGCTCCGGTAAGTGTTGCCGAGTTCGCGGAATTCGTCAACCAGGAAACTGCGGTTTATAAGTAGATTTTGTCGGTCCGTTCGGACCGTTTTGTGTGTTGTCACGATTAAGATAAAGGAGACGGGTCATAGCTAAAGAAGCGAATATTAACGACGCCATCACTGCGCGTCAGGTTCGGGTTATTGATGAAGAAGGCGCGCAACTCGGTATTTTGGAAATTGAGCGGGCGCTGGAATTGGCCGAAGAACGCGGTCTGGATTTGGTTGAGGTGTCGCCGCAGGCGGAACCGCCGGTATGCCGGGTGATGGATTACGGCAAGTACAAGTACCAGCAGGCCAAGCGGGCTTCGGAAGCCAAAAAGAAACAGGCGAAAGTTGAAATCAAGGAAGTCAAGATGCGGCCGAAAACGGAGGAGCATGATTTCCAATTCAAGATCAAGCATGCCCGTCGCTTCTTGGAAGAGGGAAATAAAGTCAAGTTGACCATCATGTTCCGCGGCCGTGAGAACGCCCACCCGGAACAGGGGATGATGCAGTTGGAGAAAGCGGTTGAGGCGTTGCGGGACATCGGTCAGGTCGAGTCCCAGCCGAGCAAGATGGGACGTTTCATGACCATGATGGTCGGCCCGCTGAAGAAATGAACCGGAATTCAAACATAAACAAAACATAGCGGAACAAACAGGAGAAACAGATGCCCAAGATCAAAACCAACCGCGGTGCCGCAAAGCGCTTTCGTAAAACGGGCACCGGGAAAATCCGGCGGAATAAAGCTTATACCAGCCATATTCTGACCAAAAAAACGACCAAGCGTAAGCGTGACCTGCGCCAGTCGATTATCGTCACCAAGGCGGATGAGCGCAACGTGGCTCAATTGATTCCGTACCTGTAACAGTCAACAGATCTGCAGCGGAAACGCTGCAGGGTTGAGAACTGCGGGGACCATCTCCCCCTGCAGATCCGGCCGCGGCGCAAGCCGAAACAACGATGAGAAGGAGGAAGTGAGATGCCGAGAGTTAAAAGAGGATTTAAGGCAAGACGCCGTCGCAACCGGGTACTTAAACTCGCCAAGGGCTACCGTGGCGCCAGAAGCAAGCTGTTCCGCTCGGCGACAGAAGCGGTTGACCGGGCGCTGAATTATGCCTATCGTGACCGGCGGGTCAAGAAACGGGACTTCCGTGCTCTGTGGATTGCCCGTATCAACGCCGCCGCCCGTGAAAATGGACTTTCCTACAGCCGCTTGATTTATGGTCTGAAACTCGCCGACGTCGCATTGGACCGGAAAATCATGGCCGATCTGGCGGTCAACGATCCGGCCGGTTTTGCCGTCGTGGTTGAGACCGCCAAGGGTAAATTACAGTAAACGACGCTTGACCGTTTTCAGGAGATGAGGCCTCGGCTTCATCTCCTTTTTTCTTTTGGTCCGGCTGACTTTGAATCATTTCCCTACACCGTGACAACAACGCAGGTGTGGATGCATCCCTCATGGATTGAATCTATGAAACAACGTATCAGCAGTTTGCAACAGGAAGCCTTGGACGCGCTTCATGCCGCCGACAACCTTCAGACTCTTCAGAACCTGCGGGTAAAAGTGCTGGGTAAAAAAGGCGCTTTGACGGAGATCATGAAAGGCATGAGAGACTTGCCTGCGGGTGAACGTCCGCAGATCGGTGCTCTGGCCAATAAGTTGAAAGACCGTTTTGAAGAGGTGTTCAGTCAACGGCAGGAGGAGTTGCAGCAGCAGGACATCGCACGGCGGTTAGCCGGTGAGAAAATCGACGTAACCCTGCCGGGCAGAAAGCGTGCAAGCGGCAGCCTGCATCCGGTGACCCTGGTGACGGATGAGATTGTCGCGATCTTTTCGCATCTGGGTTTCAGTGTTGAAGAGGGACCGGAGATCGAACAGGACTTTTATAATTTCGAGGCCCTGAACATGCCCAAGGATCATCCGGCGCGGGACATGCAGGATACCTTTTACATCAGTGACGATCTGGTCCTGCGCACGCATACTTCGCCGGTGCAGATCCGGGCGATGCGTAAACGACGGCCGCCGCTTCGCGTGATTGCCCCGGGAACCGTTTACCGGCGCGATTCCGACCTGACCCACAGTCCGATGTTCCATCAGATTGAAGGCTTTCTGGTCGACAAGAAAGTCACGTTCGGCGATCTCAAAGGGGTGCTGACCCATTTTTTAACCGAATTTTTCGATGAGAAACTGCAGGTGCGTTTCCGTCCGTCCTTCTTTCCTTTCACCGAACCGAGCGCCGAAGTTGATATCTCCTGCGTTATCTGCGCCGGACACGGCTGCCGGGTCTGCAAGGGAACCGGGTGGCTGGAGATTCTCGGCAGCGGCATGATCGATCCGGAAGTTTTCAAGTCCGTCGACTATGATCCGCACGAGGTGAGCGGCTTTGCCTTCGGCGTCGGCCTCGAACGTATGGCGATGCTCAAGTACGGTGTCGGGGATCTGCGCCTGTTCTTCGAAAACGACCTGCGTTTTCTCAAACAATTCTGATCTTCCCGCTAAGGATTGCATGATATGATCGTTACCTATAACTGGCTTAAAGAGTTTGTCGACTTCGATTATTCGGCAGAGGAGCTATGCGATCGGCTGACCATGGTCGGTCTCGAGGTCGATGCCCTGGAGGAGATCGGCGGTTCGCTGGATTCGGTTGTCGTGGCCAGACTGGAGTCGGTGGACCCGCATCCCGACGCCGATCGCCTGACTGTCTGTCAGGTCGATAACGGCAGCGAAACGGTTCAGGTCGTCTGCGGAGCGACCAATCACAGAACCGGCGATCTGGTGGCGTTTGCACAACCCGGCTCGGTCCTGCCCGGCGACTTTAAAATCAAGAAATCGAAAATCCGCGGACAGGTATCGCATGGGATGCTGTGTTCGGAAAAGGAACTGGGCTTGTCCGAGGAAGCGGCCGGGATCATGATTCTGACGCCCGGCCTGCCGTTGGGAACGCCGGTATTCACGGCGCTTGGACTGAAAGATTATCACATCGAACTGGGCCTCACGCCCAATCGCCCCGACTGCCTCAGCGTCGTCGGAGTCGCACGCGAGGTTGCCGCGTTGTGCGGGCGGACATTGAAGATTCCACGGCCGCGCATTGCGGAAGGGACGGAAAAAATTGAACAGCGCACTTCGGTGACGATCGATGATGCCGAAGGCTGCCCCCGGTACGCCGCGCGCATGATCGAAGAAGTCAAGATCGGCCCCTCTCCGGACTGGATGGTGCGGCGACTTGAAGCGGTGGGGATGCGTTCGATCAACAATGTCGTGGACGTGACCAACTATGTCATGCTGGAGCTCGGCCATCCTCTGCATGCTTTCGATTTCCGTTTTCTGGAAGACGGCCGCATCGTCGTCAAGCGGGCCGCGGAAGGCGAAAGCTTCACCACGCTCGATGATCAGAACCACCGGCTCTCGGGCGCCGATCTGATGATTTGCGACGGCCGCCGCGCTGTCGCCCTGGCCGGGGTCATGGGCGGCCTGAATTCCGAAGTCCAGGACGATACCAACACGGTGTTGCTCGAAGCCGCCTATTTCAAGCCGACGATGATCCGTAGAACCGGAAAACGTCACGGGCTGCATACTGAATCGTCGCACCGCTTTGAGCGCGGCGCCGATATCGATATGATTCCCGTGGCTCTGGATCGCGCCGCGCAACTGATTGCCGAACTGAGCGGCGGTCGGGTGCTGGACGGGATGATCGATAATTATCCGCGCCGGCTCGATCCCGTCACCCTCGAGCTGGAGGAGCAGAAGGTCCGGGCGTTGCTCGATATTCCGGTTGACATTGCCACGATCCAGACTTTGCTTGAGTCGATCGGTTTGTCCACCCGCCCCGGGACCAAGCCCGACAGCCTGGCGGTGTCGGTGCCGAAGTTCCGGCCCGACATCGAACGCCCGGTCGACCTGATTGAAGAAGTGGCCCGCCTTTACGGCTACGAGCGTATTCCGGTGACCATGCCGATCGGCGGCGTTGACGCGAAACTGCCGCCCGCACGGCAATTGCTGCGGAAAAAACTGCGGCGACTGATGGCGAACAACGGTTTTTCCGAGGTGATGAATTATTCTTTCATTGCCGCCGACACGCTGAGCAAGCTTGGTCTTGACGCCTCCGATGAACGCCTCACTCATGTGCCGATCATGAATCCGTTGTCGGAAGACCAGGCGGTTATGCGGACCAGCCTGGTTCCCAGCCTGCTCGAAACCGTGGCGCGTAACTTGAATTATCGCAGCTATGATCTGCGTCTGTTTGAATTGCGTCCGGTTTTTCTCAGCAACGGCGATCCCGGTGCCTGTCGGGAACGCCTGACCCTGGCGGCGGTTATGTCCGGACGACGGGAGCCGGAGGGCTGGTCACAGTCATCGGCCGCTGTCGATTTCTTCGATTTGAAAGGCGCTGCCGAAGAACTCATCGCCGCGCTGGATCTGGGACCGGTGGTTTTCTCCGCCGCCCGGACGCAGAACTATTTTCATCCGGGGAAATCCTGCGCCGTGCTGCTGAACGATCAGGTTATCGGTTACCTCGGTGAGCTCCATCCGCAGGTCCTGCGGCGGTTCTCGGTCGATCAGCCGGTTTATCTGCTTGAGATCGATGCGGAACAACTGGTGAACTACGCCGGTCAGGAACGGAAATTCAAACCCTTGTCCCGTTATCCTGACGTGATTCGCGATTCGGCTTTACTGCTTGATGATGCCGTCCAGGCCGACCAAGTCCTGACGGTGATCAGGGGGGCGGGAATGAAATCGGTTGAGGATGTCACCCTGTTCGATCTCTATACCGGCCAGGGGATTCCGGCGGGCAAGAAGAGTTTGGCGATCCGGGTGCGCTATCGCGATATGGACAGAACTTTAACGGAAGAGGATGTCAGCAGGTTCCACGCGAAGCTGATAAAGTCCCTTTGTCGGCAACTGGGAGCGGAAATTCGCTGATAGCTCTTGCAGATGCCTATATGATATGGTATAAGTCCTTAAAATTCATATAGATACTTAATTCATCCACAGTGCCTGCATGGCTCGGCAGGAGGGAATATGACAAAAGCAGATTTGATTGAAAGTGTTTACCTGACAACCGGTTTCTCAAAAAAGGAATCCGCAGCGATCGTAGAGACGGTTTTTGATTTAATGAAATCAACCCTGGAACAGGGGGAAAAGATCAAAATTGCCGGTTTCGGTAATTTTGTCGTCAAGGAAAAGGCGTCACGCCGGGGGCGCAACCCGCAGACCGGGAGCGAAATAGAAATTTCCGCCCGCAAAATTCTTACGTTCAAGCCAAGTCAGGTTCTGAAAGCGTCCATTAACGAAAAAATGTAGTCGGTTCTGGGCGTAATCGGTGCCTGAAATACCTGATAAGCTTTATTTCAAAATCGGCGAAGTTGCAGCCATGCTGGAACTCAAGACCCATGTGCTGCGTTACTGGGAAACGGAGTTTGCGCAACTTCAGCCGGTTAAAAGCCGTGCGAATCAGCGACTTTACCGGCGCGAAGACGTAGAAACAGCCCTGTTGATCAAGGATCTCCTTTATCGGCAGGGCTTTACTATTGCCGGTGCCAGACAACAGCTCAAAAAGGATATGCAGGGCCAAATGGCGCTGCTCAAGACACCGACGGCCTCGGACCTTGTCCGAGAACTCAAACGTGATCTGCAGCGTATCCGCAAAAGCCTGATTGAAAACAAACTATAATCCGTGAAAGAATTTCCGTGTTGATTCTGGTTACCAATGACGATGGCGTGCAGTCACCGGGATTGCGTGCTTTGGCAGCGGCCATGGCGGAGTTGGGGCAGGTGGTCGTGGTTGCGCCCGACCGTAACCGCAGCGCCGTCGGTCATGCCCTGACGCTTGATCAGCCTTTGCGGGCGGAAGAAATCAAACCCGCTGTTTTCGCTGTTGACGGGACCCCGACCGACTGCGTTTATCTGGGGATCCATGGGTTGATTCAGCAACGGCCCGGCCTGGTTGTGTCGGGGATAAATCGTGGCAGCAATGTTGGTGACGATATTACTTATTCGGGAACGGTCAGCGCCGCGCTGGAGGCCGCGCTGATGGGATTGCCGGCTTTTGCCGTTTCCCTGGACCTGCTTGATTTCGATCCGCAGGCGCTGCGCAGGGCGGCGGCCTTCGCCACAAGGCTGGCGCGGAAAATCCTTTTGCAGGGCTTGCCCGCAGAGACCTTTTTGAATGTCAATATCCCGGCCCGGGCCGAGCATGGGGTGCAGGTGACGAGACAGGGAAAGCGGCTCTACGGAGAAACGGTTGTGCGCAATCAGGATCCGCGGGGGCGAAATTATTACTGGATCGGCGGTGCGCACAACGGTCATGAAAACCTGCCCGGTAGCGACTGCAATGCCCTGGCCGCGGGAATGATTTCGGTGACGCCGTTGAAAACCGATATGAACCATGACGCTGCTCGTGCTTTTTTACACGACTGGTCCTGGGACGATTGAGGCTGCCTGATGGACTTTGTCGTTGCCAGAAGACGCATGGTTGAGAAGCAGATCGTTGCCCGGGGCATCACCGATAGCCGGCTGATCGAGGCGTTGAAGAAACTGCCGCGCCATTTGTTTGTCGAACCCGGGCTGCGTAGTCACGCCTACAGCGACTCTTCGCTGCCGATCGGCGAAAAACAGACCATTTCCCAGCCTTATATGGTCGCCTCGATGACGGCTGCCCTGGAGCTCCGGGGCACGGAGCGGATTCTTGAAATCGGCACCGGTTCCGGTTATCAGACGGCGCTGTTGGCGCTGTTGGCCAAACGCGTTTATTCGGTCGAGAGGATCGCTTTGCTTGCGGGGAGGGCGCGTAGGGTTCTCGACCAGCTCAGCCTCAGTAATGTCAATATCAGGATTGCCGACGGCACGCTCGGCTGGAAGGAACAGGCCCTGTTCGACGGTATTCTGGTCGCGGCGGGTTCGCCCGCCGTGCCTCAGGCCTATCTCGAACAGCTTGAGATCGGCGGTAAACTGGTTTTGCCCGTCGGCGATCGCGAGCAGCAGACCCTCATGCGCGTCATTCGCCACAGCGACGATTCTTATGAACGGCAGCAGTTGATGGGCTGCCGTTTCGTCCCTTTGATCGGCGAGCAGGGCTGGCGCAGCGAAACAGAGTCATGACGCGGTTACGGCGTATCTACGATTGGGTTCTGTCCTGGGCCGAAACGCCTTATGGCCTCCCGGCTCTTTTCCTTGTGGCCTTTGCCGAGTCCAGTTTTTTCCCCGTTCCGCCCGATGTTCTGCTGATGGCCCTGGCCCTGGCCTGCCCCTGGCGCGCCTATCGCTATGCGCTGGCGGCAGCAGCCGGTTCCGTGACCGGGGGGATGTTGGGTTATGCTATCGGCTGGGGGGCCTGGGGAATTGTCGAGCCTTATTTTTACCTCTATGTCCCCGGTGTGACGGAGGCCGGCTTCAATCGGGTTGGAGAGTTGTTCGCGCGTTATGATTTCTGGACTATTTTTGCCGCCGGCTTCACTCCTATCCCTTACAAGATTTTCACCCTTGCCGCCGGGGCTTTCCATCTCAACTTCCCGATTTTCGTGTTCGCGTCGCTGATTGGTCGCAGTTTGCGTTTTTTTCTGGTTGCCGCCCTTTTTTACTATTTCGGTCGCCCCGCACGGCTGCTGATCGAAAAATACTTTAACCTGTTTTCATTTGTTCTGCTCATTGTTATTATCAGCATTGTTCTGGTGTTTAAGATATTGTCCTGATTCGTTTTTTTGCAGGTGACCGGCATGATTGAGTGGATCGGCGGGAGTGGCGACGCAATAAGATGCAGGGCTGTGCGCCTTGTCGTGCTGCTGTTTTTGACCGGCATCCTGTGCGCCTGCGAAACCGGGATCTATCATACGGTGCAGCCCGGCCAGACCCTCTACCGCATCAGTCGCACCTATGCCGTCGATGAGGCCTATCTGGCGCGTCTCAACCGGATTTCAGACCCGTCGCACCTCAAAAGCGGCACCCGCCTGTTCATCCCCGGAGCCGAACGCGCTCTGAGTGTTCCCGTGGTCAAGGCCGCTCCGGCGCGCCCGGTGGTCAAACAAAGCCCGCAATCGGCACCCAACGTGACGCCGCCCAAAAAGAAAACCCCGCCGCCCCTGGTAGCGGTGAAAGAGCGCAAAGAAACGGGGGTAAAAAAGCTGCGTTGGCCGTTGCGCGGGAAAATTGTCCGTTCTTTCAGTAACACGGCAAGAGCCGGCGGCGGCAAGGGGATTGAGATCGCGGTCAGGTCAGGCAGTGATGTCGCTGCCGCAGCAGCGGGCAAGGTGATATACAGCGGCGACGGTGTCAACGGTTACGGTTTTCTGATCATTCTGCAACACGAAAATGACTTATTTACAGTGTACGGTTTCAACCGGGAAAATATCGTCAAACAGGGGGACTTTGTCAGTCAGGGGGAGAGGATTGCTCTGTCCGGTATTCCACCGGCCGGCGGCCCGGCACGTCTGCACTTTGAAGTGCGCAAAGGGAAACAGGCCGTCGATCCGATTTTGTTCTTGCCTTGACCGGATGGCATCCTTAGACTGCCTTGGTGATGCAATGACGGGTTGCGGAGGAATGTATGAACGGGTTTGATGCAGATTACGATGAATCGGCAGCCACAGAAAAAGACGGTGAATTACACGGATTTTCCGAGGTTGATCTGGGAACGGAAAAAAAACTTGCGACCCAAAACGATAAACCCGGAGTCGATGAAGACGAACAGACGACCGCCGATGCCATTAAGATCTATCTGAAAGATATTCAAAAGAGCCGCTTGCTCAGTGCCGAAGATGAGCGTGAACTGGCCGGCCTGATCGCCCGTGGAGATGATGCCGCCAGGGAGCGAATGATCGAATCAAACCTGCGGCTTGTCGTCAAGATTGCCAAACGATATATGAACCGGGGGTTGCCTTTTCTCGATTTGATCGAAGAAGGTAATATGGGGCTGATCAAGGCCGTGGAGAAATTCAAGGTCAGCAAGGGCTGCCGTTTTTCAACCTATGCGACCTGGTGGATCCGGCAATCGATCGAGCGGGCCCTGGTCAATCAAAGCCGTACAATTCGACTGCCGGTTCATGTCGCGGACGACATCAACAAACTGGTCAAGGTCAACCGCGAGCTTATCCAGCAGTTGAAGCGTGATCCCAGCGACGAGGAGATCGCCGAAGCAATGGGGGCCGAGCCGGCGTACGTGCAGCGGATGATGGTGCTGGTCAAGAAAACCTACTCCATCGAACACCCGATGGGCGAAAACGAGGATTACAGCCTGATCGACACCATCGAAGATACAAATATGGCGGACCCGGGCACTATCATCGAAGACCTGGACCGATTCGCCCACGTGATGGCCTGGATGGAAGAACTCAATGAGAATGAGCGGGAGATCATCGCCATGCGTTTCGGCCTGAATGATCGCGAGCCGCAGACCCTGGACACCATCGGGCGGAAATTCGGAGTCACCCGGGAGAGAATTCGTCAGATAGAAGCCAAGAGTCTGGCTAAACTGAGAAAAATACTACAGGAACGCCTGGTGGATGATCATGACCGGGAGCTGTGATCAGGAGTTGCAAGATGGAAAATCTGAAACAGATCATTCGCGATATCCCCGATTTTCCTAAAAAGGGAATCGTATTCAAGGATATAACCACCCTGCTGGCGGATGCGAAAAGCTTTCACCGCATGGTGGATCTGCTGGCTCATCGGTACCTGGGAGAAAAGATCGACCAGATTGTCGGTATCGAAGCGCGCGGTTTTATCCTCGGCGCCGCTTTGGCCTACAAGCTGGGAACGGGAATCACCCTGGTCAGAAAACCGGGCAAGTTGCCTTATAAAACCAGCAGTATCAGTTATGAACTGGAATACGGGGAGGATACCCTGGAAATCCATGAGGATGCTTTCAGCCCGGGCGACCGGGTGATCATTGCCGATGACCTGCTGGCCACCGGCGGCACCATGTCTGCAGTTGTCGCCCTGGTCGAGCGCAATGGCGCCGAGCTCTACGAATGTGCTTTCATGGCGGAATTGGAATTTCTGCAAGGACGACGCAAATTACCGGAAGGGAAAGTGTACAGTTTGTTGAAGTTTTAGTTTAATTGTGATAGTTCACTTTTTTTGTTTTTTAAGTTTTACCCTTTTTCAGGCCCCGTAGCTCAGCTGGATAGAGCAACCGCCTCCTAAGCGGTAGGTCTTGGGTTCGAATCCCGACGGGGCCGCCATTTCGAATAAAATAAAAACGACAGGGGGATTCGAAGCGGAGTGAGCGCTGACCTAATGTCAGATCAGCGGCCATGGAAGGCCGCGTCAGCGAACGAAGGGGAGCCGACGCAGGTTCAAACAGGAGGTTTGGACCGAAGTGGGCGAATCCCGACGGGGCCGCCATTTCGGATAAAATAAAAACGACAGAGGGATTCGAAGCGGAGTGAGCGCTGACCTAATGTCAGATCAGCGGCCATGGAAGGCCGCGTCAGCGAACGGAGGGGAGCCGACGCAGGTTCAAACAGGAGGTTTGAACCGAAGTGGGCGAATCCCGACGGGGCCGCCATTGCGGATAAAGCAAAGTTGTGTGGCGGGGGAACAATAAAAGGAGAAACCATTGGATTTAACAGTTATCGGGACCGGGTACGTCGGTTTGGTCAGTGGCGCCTGTTTCGCCGAAATGGGCAACCGCGTAACCTGCGTCGATGTCGATGAGAAAAAAATTTCCGGATTGAAACAGGGCCGCCTGCCGATTTACGAACCCGGACTGGAAGCGATCGTCAGTCGCAACTTTGCCGAAGGACGGCTGCGATTCACGACCGATCTGGCGACGGTCATGGCGGATTCGAAGATTTTTTTCATTGCCGTGGGGACGCCGCCCGGAGAGGACGGTTCCGCCGATCTGCAGTATGTGCTTGCCGTGGCGCGCGAAATCGGCCGGTTGCTGCCCGGCTATGCCGTGGTTGTCGACAAGTCGACGGTGCCGGTGGGGACGGCCGACCGGGTCCGGGAGGCGATCCGGCAGGAGCTCGATGCGCGCGGGCAGGCAATCGAGTTCGACGTGGTCAGTAACCCCGAATTCCTCAAGGAAGGGGCGGCCATCGACGATTTTATGAAACCTGATCGCATCGTCATCGGCAGCGACAGCGATAAGGCCCAGGACTTGATGCGGCAGCTTTATGCTCCCTTCAACCGCAGCCACGAACGGACTATGTTCATGGGGGTCCGCGATGCGGAGATGACCAAGTATGCGGCCAACTCGATGCTGGCGACGAAAATTTCGTTTATCAATGAAATTTCCAGCCTGTGCGAACTGATGAACGTCGATGTGGAGAATGTGCGGCGGGGAATCGGGTCGGACGGGCGGATCGGCTTTTCTTTTATTTATCCGGGCTGCGGTTATGGCGGCTCCTGTTTTCCCAAGGATGTTCAGGCCCTGATTCGCATGGCCGAGGACCAGGGTTTCGAGCCGCAATTGCTGCACTCGGTGGAAAACCGCAACCGCCTGCAAAAACGCTGGTTTTCACGGCGGCTGGAAACGCGTTTCGGCGCCGACCTGAGCGGGTTGAGCTTTGGGGTATGGGGCCTGGCGTTCAAGCCCGGTACGGACGATATGCGCGAGGCTCCGGCCAAAACCCTGCTGGCGGACCTGATGGCTGCCGGCGCCAGGGTCCTGGCCTATGACCCGGTGGCCATGGAAGCGGCGCAACGGGAACTGCCGGACGAGTGGTTTGCCTCGGGCCGGTTGCAACTGGTGAACAATCAGTATGAGGCGCTTGAGCAGGTGGATGCCCTGCTGCTGGTGACCGAATGGAAACCGTTCCGCAACCCCGATCTCGCGGCCATGCGGCGCTCTATGCGGCAGGCCATCATTTTCGACGGCCGCAATCAGTACGAGCCCGATTACATTCGCGAGGAAGGGTTCGAATATTACGGCGTCGGGCGGATCACCCCGTGAGTGAGCCCGCCCTGACCAAGGTTGTCAATGACGCCGCCTGTTTCGTGTGCGGCCCGGAGAACCCGATCGGCATCAAGGCCAAGTTTGAGACCGATACGGACGCTCATACCAGCTATACCCGGTTGAAACTCGGGGAGCAGTTCCAGGGTTGGGAGGATGTCGTTCACGGCGGCATTCTGGCGACCCTGCTGGATGAAGCCTGCGCCTATGCCTGCCTGACCCGGGCGGATCAGTGCGTGACTGCGGAAATCAAAGTACGTTACCGCAAGCCGGTACCGGTTGACCAGGAACTTGAACTCTTCGGCCAACTGATCGACTGCAATCGCAAAGTCTGGCTGGCCCGGTCGCAGATCAAGATTGACGGCTCCCTGCATGCCGAGGCGGAAGCCAAAATGTTCATTCTTAAGGCAACGGACTCGTGACGGTTTCGTGAATTATCATGGTGATCTCGGCCTGACCGCGGTCGGCGCAGAGGATGCGGCTTTTCTGCAGCGACTGCGGGACGCTGTCGGACGTTTTTTCAGGCAACGCTCTCAGTTGGTACAGCGTTCCGACCGGGCCGCCCTGTATGCCGCCGATCTGTTGCAATATATCGACGCCGATGTCCTGTTGACCCTGACCGCCGCTCACCTGTGCGAAATCGGCTGTCCTGCCGCTGAAAAATCCCATGGCCGCCTTTATGAACGCGTTCTCGGACAGGAAAACCGCAAAGCCGCCGATATGCTGCTGCGTTCTTTGCATGCAAAGCGGCTTGACCGGGATCGGATCTGCCTGTTGCTGGGCGATATCATGCATCCTCACGCGCACGATCTGCCGGAGTTTCGTATCCTGCTCGACGCCCGCAACCTGATCAATCTGGCGGCCATTGAGATCGAGGATAAAGATCAGTTGAAGGCATATCTGAACAAAACCTTTCTGACCGAGCCGGGGCACCGCATGGCCGGTGCGTTGATGTTTGAAAACACGCCATGCCGGTCGGTTTTTCGTTCCGGCGGAAGATGATCCGGTCATTTTTGCAACTTCGGCAGCAAGGCGTTCGCGGGCAGGGGACGGGGTGAAAAAATTCGCCGCACGGATCAATTGACAGACTTCGATGATCTTGATATAAGCAAACCGGAAAGCGGCGGAGGGTTCTGTGAGTGGGGGACACGCGCGAAGCCGAGTCGGTTCACATCGGCATAATTTCCACGGGCCTATTGGCGGGGGCGTCATAACGGCGTTGACAGGCCGCAGATAGATTGTTATACAAGACCCCTTTGGGGCGCATAGCTCAGCGGGAGAGCACTGCCTTCACACGGCAGGGGTCGCTGGTTCAATCCCAGCTGCGCCCACCAGATATCCAAGGTTGATTCCTTTACGGGATCAACCTTTTTTATCTTTTAGATTTTTTACGTTTCGGCACAGGCAGTCGCCTGACTGCACTTGTCGGCGAACGTGATACGGCCTGTCATCGATCGGTTTTGTTGTCTCTCTCCCACTGGATTGAAGAAGACACGGCATCAATGACCGAGTTGCCGAGCAATTCCCCGAATAAAACATGCTTGCCGCAATATTGAACAACCCCCGGTCCGTGGCCGCAGGCAACGGCTACCGAATCCGTCCCCGTTCCGGTCGCCGTCCGGTTGGAAACCGCACTTATGATCCCGGCTTCCTGCAACGCCGCGGATTTCGCCTCTGTCGCTGTCATCAGGGCTTCGATGAGTGCGGCCCCGGTCAGCTGGGCAGAAGTCATCACCATGATGTTGATGGTGCCGACTGCGTTGCCGGGAGAAATCATCCGCCTGTATTCGGCATAATCGCCCGCCCGTCTGGGATTCGACAGGCCGCTGGTCACCAACACCGCCAGGTCAATGCCTTGTTCCGTCTGTTTCACGATTCGCAAAGAATCCATAGAGGCCGCCGTCATCATGCCGACAACGGTTCCGCTCCAGCCGAAATCTTTGCAATAATTTGCAAGCGTCAGATGCGCAGCTTCGGTGCAGCTGGATGTTTTGGGGACTTTCATGTTGACCAGATGGTCCGCTTGCACCATGCCGCCGTTCAGGACTGCTGAACTGGCCACCCGGTGGGGAGTATTGAAGGCCACATGCACATGGTTTCGGGTGTGTTCCAAAGTGGCATATCTGGTTAATTGAATCGCCATGATTATGATTTAAACAACTCTTTGGTATGGACATCCAACGATAAACAAAGCGGCGTGCGTTCTGTCGGATTTTTATGCACGCGTTGGGTTCCCGACTGTCGGCGGTACGACGGTTCGGGCCGCCGCCGGTGTGATGTTCGGCTGGTTAATCGCTACGTCGGCATTGTGCGGTCTTAAACGCGCATCCGAGCGTCATGATGGTGAGCACTGCAAGAATGTTTTTTTCCGCCTCCCAACACGTCGATAGCGGCAACTCATCTGTCGCCGGGAGCGCGGCTTCTTCCGGTTGCGCTGACGCCGCTTTTCAGCGGGCGCGAACTTTTTTGCGCTTGGTTGTTAAGCCTTTCATTTCAATCGCTACACTTCCAATGTTTATTACATGCGATTCCCACCGCCGACCTGCAGTACCTGCCCGGTGATCCACTCGGCCTGATCCGACGCAAAAAAGATAACTGCTTTTGCTATGTCTTCCGGTTCGCCGATCCTGCGGAGCGGGTATGTCGCGGCAATTTCTTCCGCCAATTCCGTCGGCATCCAGCCGGTTTGGACCGCTCCCGGCGAAACAGCATTAACGGTAATCCCATAAGGGCCAAGCTCTTGTGCGGCTGAACGGGTATAGCTTTCAATTGCAAACTTACTGGCGCCGTAAGAAACGTTGGCTGCGTGACACCGCGCGCCGTCCGTCGTTATGTTGATGATTCGGCCCCACTGGGCCCGACGGGCAATATGGCGCTTGCCGAATTCCGCCGTCATCAGAGCGACGGCCCGGCTGTTCACGTTAAAATGTTCATCGTGAGTGTGGGCGGTCAGCGGTTTGAGAAAATACTCTTCGGCAAAAACGGGATCTTTATCCAGGATCGACTGAGGGAGAAAGGTGTCGGGTGTGTCGAAGGCTGCATTATTCACGATAACATCAACCGTCCCCCATCTTTCTTCCGCCTTGTCGAATAGTAGCGGGATTGTGTCGGGGTTCGACAAATCGGCTTCCCATGCCATGCATTCGCCGTTCAAAGCCGTTATCTCATTGCTGACATGCTCTGCGGATCGACCAATCTCGCGGCAATAATAAGCGCGCCCCGGAACGGTTGCCGGTGCAATATCCGCTTGAGTTTCACCGTACAGTTCCGGTGCTTGGCGCAGATATGCAATCAACACCCTGGCCCCTTGCCCGGCAAAGGCAATTGCGACAGCGGCGCCGATGCCGTGATTGGCGCCGGTAACGATCGCGGTTTTTCCCGCAAGGCCTGAATCGATCATAGGATCGGTCCTTTCTTCCGGTTTTTCTTTGTCTGCATAACGCCTCGATACCCGGCATGGGTCAGCGCGTTCGGCAGCAAAGGCGCGTAGTTGATCATGGGGCGACCCCGTCCTGTCCGTTAAACGGATAATGACCCAAAAAAAGGGACTTGTGCCATCAAATTCTACACTAAACCGGATCTTTTTATCCTGGCGTCGATCCTCATGCCGGTGGATTTTTATGCACAAGAGAATGCAAGCAAGAGAAACGAAGGCCCGGCCCCTGTGCAAAAGAGCCGCGACAAGTGTTTTCTCCTACCGCCGGGAACGAATCCCAACCTTCAGCGGGAAGCGCTTTTCTGTTCCCACTGTCCGGTCAACAGGGCGCGCAACTCGTCCGGGACGGGAACCGGAACGTTACCCCGCGGGTTCAGGCGGACCATGACATTGCTCGCTTTGGCGTAGGTGCCGCCTTGCCCGTCATGCATCCGGTAAAAAAAGTCCATGCTGCTGTTGCCGACTTTCGGGCAGGTGATGGTGACGAACAGGTTATCGTCCAGGTTGATCGGTCGCAGCAGATTACATTCCGCGTGGACAATAACGTAGATCGCGTCATCCGCCAGCAGCGGGCCGAAATAGTGCCGGTACATTTTGGCCCAGGCAGTCTCAATATAAACAAAAATCATCGCATTGTTGACGTGCCGGTAGGCGTCCAGATCCGGAAAGCGGATCTCCATGGGCATGGTAAATTCAAAGCTGGGCATGTTGAAACTCATTTTCCTCTGTTCTTACAATCGGTTGTACAGTTCGCTTCCGGTCCGTGCCTGGAACCGGAAAAGTTTTCATTCTGACACTCATTTTTCCGCAGGATTTAACTACAGCAAAAACCTCTCCAAGTTTTTTCGTTGCCCTGAAATCATTCCAAAGCAGGGGAACAATCGAACCGGCTCCAAACTGATGTAAACTTTTTGACTGCTGTCGATACCGGCTTGACACCGCCGGAAAGTTCAGCCGTGGTTGCCGGTAAGGTCTGTTCGTTCAGCGGAGGTTTTTTTGATCAGTCGCTTGCCAAAGAAGGGGGAAACTCAATTTTCTTATGTCAGGGGCTGTTTTTGGCCTTGACCGCCGGGGCCTGATAAGGGTCATGCATTTTCGTTTGCTGAGTTGTTATAAGACTACATATTGATTTCTTCGCGCAGCTTCCAGCCCTTTCTCAGCCGGAACTCATTGGCTGACTCATTGGTTATGAAAACGAAAATATGCGTTTTATCTATGCCTGTTTTTTTAACACAGAAAGGCACGCGCTAGACAATTTTTCATCGATTCCTTGTTCCCTGTTTTCAGGCATGACCACGAGATGTTGCCGGTATCCGCGCCGGCCGTCATGACCACACATGACACAGCCGATTACTTTGGAATTGATAGTTGCCACAAAACTGAAACCGGGATTTCGATTTAAGTATATCTCTGCGGCGCTGCGGGAATCCGCTTCTCTGACAGTCGTCCCGGGTGTTTGCTGAACATCTGAATGATATCATCGTCGTCATTGATCGTCATTTCCCGGATTATCATATCTTTATGCCTGGACAGCGGTGGAATTCAGGGGCTACCGGAGCGCTGCGGAGGGGACTGGGATTTAAGGCCGAAAGCTGCTGCCAGAAATCTGTTGCAACAACGGGTTGCAAGGCCAATTAATCAGACCGATACCTTTTCGTCAAACGCTTTTGCCCAATGATAAACTTCTACTTTCTCCCGCATTCCACTGGTCCAGAATGGATCAGCTTGGTAAATTTCGTGAACTGTTTTCTTATCCTCGGCTTCTACAACCCAAAACGCTCCAACAGGATTTGAATCCGGTTTTTCTCTTAATGAGCCGGCAACGAGAATTGAATTTCGTCTTTCATCTAACCAATTGATATGAGCTTGAAGGTTTTGTTCACGAATCAAGCCGGTCCCGGGTTTGTCGGTAAAGCGAACGACAAAGAGCATGTTGAAAAATTCCTTTAAAAACTGAAGGATTTATAACGGGTTGTGATGACCGATGGCGACGCGAAGATTCGGCCACCGCGGCATTTCGGTTTTTGCTTTTAAATGCTTCGGGGGGAGCCGACCACAGGTACGGGCAAGCCCGAAGCGCTTCGTCACAACCTTTCCGGATTCCGGTCACGCAGGCGGAGTCAAAAAGACCGCGTCATTTACAAATTCGACGACAACTACATTTACATTTTCGCAAAAGGTGGACACTACGACCAATTTTGAGCCCTAACTCCATGTTCAATCGCCGGGAACACAATGTGCGCTTTCTTTTGAAAAACGTTAAAAGCTGAAAGCCCTATGTAAAAATGCCACCCCGGGTTCCCGGTCGAGTATGAAACAAATTGTCGGCCGTTTTTATGGTCCTTTTATGTCTTTGAGAAGTTCGTACAAGCTATTGAAAAATGTGTCTCTTACTTTTTCAATATGCAAAGCTTCTTTAAACTCAATTGTTGTCACATCTCGATGCTTGAACCTATCAGGCTCCACTTGCAATGCATAAGAATTGACCTGCTGATTCCAAAACCATTCTGCACAACAGAACTGGATGTTTTCAGAGTCAATAGAAGTAACTTCCTTTAATTTGTCAAATAACCTTCTTCCCGCGGTACTATTCTCAATGCAAAATGCAATGTAGGCAATTCTGTACACAATTTTGCCCAAGATTATTTTATCAGGTAATTTTTCAAGGTTGTGGGCATCTTTTTGACCATTGTAGACAAAATGGCCATAACAACTTTGCAGCGTGAAACAATATGGCAATTTGTTATATCCGTTGATGAGGTCAATGATTGGCTTGTCAATCATGTCATCATTCAAATTGCTGATAATTTTTTGCTTTTGCACATGATAATTCGGATTTTTCGAAAATTCTTTCAATGGAGCGAAGGTTTCCACTTTTGCTACCCGTTTGTTGATTTTGGGGCCAACGTGGCCCTCAGTTGCGGCCAGGGCTTTCTCTGAACTATCAAGTAATTGATGACGAACAATTTGGAACTGACTTTCCAAATTTGCTCGGTCCTGGCGGTCAAATGCATGGCAGGGGCATAAAGTTTATTTCTTTTTATCCTTAAAGTATTGCAACGCATTTAAGACAAATCTTGCGTATGCCCCGGCTTGACCCCCGCCCATTTCAATTGCCACATCTATAGTTTCATAAATGTCTTCATCGGTAGCGCCGGCTTGTAAAGCTTGATTAAGATGCCATTCCATACATGGTTCGCACTTTGTAACAATGGATATGGATAATGCCATTAGTTCTTTGTTTTTTTTGCTTAATGAACCATCAGCGAAAGCTTTTTCTTCTAATTCAAGAAAAGGCTTATATGTTTTAACATTATCGAGAAATTGGAAATGTAACTTCTTTCGATCCTTGATACCCTGTTCAATTTTTTCACAGGTCAAATTCGGCATGGCATTCTCCACGTTCTCTGCTTTTATCAAGGTTCATGATAACCGGCGGCGACGTGAAGTTTTGGCCATCACCGAAATTTTAGACATTATGTCTGTCCGTAGATAATAAGCGACCCGCCCCACATATCAGCTTTTGCTTTTCAATTTAGCACAGACAAACGTATTTTCCATCCGGTTGATTAGTACAAAAGGAACCCCCCCCGGCTTTGCCGGGGGATAGTTACTATTGCAATCGTTTCTCCAGGTTTCGAGCCTTGGCCATAGGGTTTTCCACTATCGCCAGGGATTTTCGGCTAGGGGCTAAATAGCAAAAGTAGAACTCAAAAAGGGCTTTTTAAAGCCAATACCCTGACTGTTAACCTTTTTCAATCCTGCATGGAAATCCACGCATATGAACGGAGCCGCTGATCGGGTCTGTAAAATCATTTTGATATAAAAGATTCAAATTGGCACCTGAGGATGAAAAAACATCACTGCCGGGAAGATCCAGTTCCGGGCATGCCTGCCACCATCCGTGCTGAGTGCAGACAACCTCCGGGGCAATGCCGCGGGTCAGGTTGGCTCGCAGTATGATCTTGCCGTATACGGTTTCCAGAGTTACGGGGTCCCCTTCGGCGATCTCCATCTTTTTTGCAGTTTCCTTATTTATCTCTAAAAAGGGATGCGGATTGAGTTTTCTTAAAGATGGAATGGACCGGTGCTGGGACTGGCAATACTCCCGCAGTTTTGAATTGATAAGGATAAACGGATAGTCGGATTCCCGGATTCCGGCGGCCTGGAAAATATCATAGGGATTTGTCCATTCCGGAACAGGGGCCTGCCCGATGTCCTTTAAGTGCTGGGAAAAGAGTTCTACACGGCCGGACATATTTTTAATGCCGCTTTTTTTGTATTTTTGATACTCTCGGGGGCCTTGGACAAAAATTCCACCCTTTGCCTTTTTTAAATCCGCAAGCGTCATATTCAGGGGGGCCAGCATGCTTTCAAAGGCAGCATCAATTTTTCCACCCCAAAAATTTTCAGAAAACCCCAGACGTTTGGCAAGTTGGAAAATGATCCACAGTTCGTCTTTGCTTTCACCCCTTGGAGGGACAACAAGTTCACGCCACTGCAATATGTGGTCTTCCTGAAAATCCAGGGGATAACCAATCCTGCCCGTTTCCCAGAAGCTTGCCGCAGGGAGAACGATATCTGCAAATTCCGCAGTCGGATTGATGGTCAGATCAATATGAACGTGGAAATCGAGTTTTTTTAATGCGCTTGCCGTCATCCTGCTGTCTGGATTTGCCGAGACCGTGTTGGCCCCAAAGACGATCAGTCCTTTTACAGGATAGGGATCTGCCTGTTCAATGGCTTTGCACACCTGGTAGGGAGGAACCGACATGATGGAACCGGCAGGCCCTAATGGATGCGCAGACAGGTCCATATTCTTTTCAAACATTTCCGGGGTGATAAATTCAAATCCAAACGGATAGTCGAGGGGCGGAACAGGAGAGCGAAGGATGTTGCCTCCTTTTTTATCCCAGTCTCCGGTAAGTGCGTAAAAGGTGCATATGGCCCGGTTGGTCTGGGTGGCGTTCAGGTTTTGCTCCACACCGTTAAACGAGAACCAGGATAACGGACCGTTTTCAGCCATCATACGGACCGCTTTTTCCACAAGCGCGCCGGGAACCGATGTATGGGCCTCAACAAACTCGGGGGTATACATGGACACGGATTCTTTGAGCAGAGAAAAAACGGTTTTATAGCCGGCAGGTGCCTGATCGGCAAGTTTCATCTTTGCATTCCATTCAAGGCAGGGACGACAATCCAATTTTGATCCCGGAGTGAACCGGAAAGGTGAGTTGTCGCCCTCATCCACCATCCAGAACGTCTCTATCGCCTTTCCGGAAGAGTTTCCGCACAATGTCCGGGCCAGGTCTTGGGTATCATTTCTCACCAATAGGGGAGCGTTGGTCCAGTTCCGTACAAAGCCGTCATCATAAAGCTTGTGCTTAAGCATCAGATGAATCATGCCTAAGGCCAGGGCGCCGTCAGTTCCCGGTTTGACCTGCAGCCAGACATCTGCCCTGGATGCAGCGTCGGTTAACCGGGGATCGATGACAATGATGTTGGCCCCATTTTTACGGGCGGCTTTGATTTGCCGGTAATAGGCATTCATCGTGGTCTTGGGATTATGACCCCAGATAAGAATGGATCCGCTGTTTTTGAAATCCGGCCATCCCGCTGCAAATTCGTCACCGGGTTTGCCAAAGGTCAATGCAGATCCATTGTCCCTGTGCCAGTTGCAGATATGGGTTGTTGTCATGTGGTTGGGGGTTCCGTAGATGTTGGCAAGCCGCCTTATGAACGAAGTGACCTCCCACATGGGTGACGAAACATTGGTCTGGGAAAAGACCAAAGCCTGAGCCCCATAACGGTCCTTTATTTGCCGCATCTTACCGGCCACCGTATCCAATGCCTCCTCCCATGTAATCCGTTTCCATCCAGGATCATCCGCGCCTTTGGGGGAGGTACGCTTGATGGGGTATTCAAGCCTTGCGCTGTTATAAACCATCTCGGGGCCGGCCAGTCCTTTAGGGCAAAGAGGCCGGTAAAACCGATGGGCCCTGTCCGGTGTCACTTTGGTGAATCTGCCGTTCTCTACATGTGCCACGGCCGGACAATTGTTGAAACACTGGGCGCAATAGGTACGGATTTTTCCGGTCAACTGGCCGGCTGGGGACGAATCACTCATATTGAACTCCTTTACGTTCGCTATAACTTTAATAAAGCATCTATTGTCGTTATAATTTAAAAATAGTTTTATACTAATTTCGTTGTAAAAAGTTAAAAAAATCCGCCAATCGGCTTCACACTGTGCTTTATACCCGGGGCACTTGATCAGAAATTAAATCTGTCCGCCACCTTTGCAAACAGCCTGATAAACTCCTGCCTTTCGTCTGGTTCAAGGGTCTCTAGCATGTGGCGGTTCTGCTTTTCATCCATCTCCATATGGGCGGCCATCATTTCTTTGCCGCTATTGGTGATCTTGAGTGAAAAAGACCGGTAATCCCTGGGATTGATGACCCTTTGAACAAACCCTTTTTTCTCAAGCTTGGCCACAATACTGCTTAGGGTTGTCTGGGGAAGGCGAAGTCTTTCCCGGATATCCTTTAGAATGATCTCCGGCTCTTCATAGGCCATACTAATCACATGCAGATCCGAAAAGGTGAGGCCTTTTAGTTTATCGGACTTTGTTTCCGGCCTGCTGATCATGATTTTAAACCAAAGCGTGTGGAAGGCCCGGTTGAATCTTTCCACTTGGATGTCTGTTATTTTGTCCGCTGGCATTTTAGTCTCAATATATGGCCTATTTAATTCGAAGTGAGTTTATATCGACAATCGATATATATGTCAATAAATAATTGTACCGGCACCTGCAGGCCATATGTCAAACGAGGGAATTCCGGGGCCGGTATCGCTTCTTTTTCTTCGGTCTCGGTTTTCGGGGTTGCAATGTCCGCGGTAAAGCCTGCTCCAGATGTTCGACAAAACCACCCCTCCCAACGGGCGGCCGGTGCGTTCGTGCCGGTGAAACAGGTCAACCTCCTCTGGCGCTGACAATTGCAGAAACCCCTGCCGGTCCGGAACCCGATCGAACAGAGGGGTGACTTTGACCGGTTCATCATCCTGTCCCGCCAGATGGGCGCGAGCACTGCTCCAACGATATTCCCCGGGATGTTCGACCAGGCCTGCGGCAACCGGATTCACCTCGACATAGCGTGCCGCGGCAAGAAGATGTTGCTCATCCGTGGGGAATGAAGCAAAATATTCCTGCCACAGATGACCCCGCCGATTTTCGCGAAAATTGATTCTTCGCGTCTAGCGTCGGTGGGCTTCGCCGATGGCGCGCGCCGAGCTTGCTTCCCTTTGCGGTACGGCAATCAGGTGAACATGGTCCGGCATTCATCTCGTTTTCACGCAGGCGAACACCGTGTACTCATCACCGCCCGAATTGTATCGCGCCCTTCATGCACCTCAAAGCCAACGTGCAATCCGTCCCGCGTAGGCCGTGATGGTCGTGGTTTTGTTCTGCTGAAACGTCTCAATCGTCACATCCGGTGTGGCGACCAGGACGCCACCTGGGTTCAAGTGGGCATACGCGGTGCGGAACGCGGCCACGAAGTCCGTCCGGCAGTTCATGTGTGAAATCGCATCGTCCATTAGAACGGCGTCGAAATTCCGTCCGAGCCTGCACGACCGCACATCACCTTGGACAAACGTGCAGTCTGGGTTCAGTTCCTTCGCTTGTGCGAGCATGGCGGGACTCAGATCCGGGCCGGTAATTTTGAACGTCCGCTTAAGGTTCAGGACGTTTTTTCCACCGCCGCACCCAATGCCCAGCAATGTGGTTGCTGGGCGGTTGGCGTACCGGCGAATCAGTTCCGTAACCTGTTGGCAGTATGCGTGTACTCAGTGGCGGCATCACCCCACATCGGCCACAGCCACGCCAAGTCCGTGTAAAGATGGCAGGTGTCTTTCATTTCTCTTCTCATGCCTAACGCCGGCCGTGGTACAGAAACTGACGAGCAAATACGGCAAGGGCAAAGCTCTGGCGATTCTTTCGCATCGGCTGGGGCGGGCCGTTTACACCATGCTCAAGAGTCAGGCGCCCTTTAACCAGAAATTGTTTCTGCGCACCTGAGAAGGGAGGAGGCGGACCAGCCCGGCCGTCTAACTGGAAGGCCTCCTGAACGGCAGCTCGTTTGTCGGCTGAAGTGAAGCGCAGCTTCTGGAACGATGATTCTGAAAACTCAGCCGAATGAGCAGCTACCTTACGCCAGCCGGTTTGTGTTGATTGGAGGTCCGTCTCGCTCCCACATTATTTCGTGCGATGGTCACAGGGACCAGCGCCGGATTCCGCCCCTTCCCCGAGCCCGGCACGAACTGCGGCCATCACGGAAGATGCGGACCGCGTTATCTTGAGTGGGGCGGTATAAGGGTCCGCGAGTGTTTCCAGGCGGCAGGGAGAGCCGGGTCGAAAAGGCCGGCCTCTGCATCAAGAGCCTCGATAAGTGTTTGGCGCTGAATTCGTTACCGCAGCCAGTTTAGAAGCCCAAGACAGGGTCTGGATGATTCTTGGTTGATCAGTCGCTTGTCAAAGAGCGGAAATTCTATGTTTGCGTGTCAGGGACGTTTTTGCCCTTGACCAACGGGGGCCTGATAAGGGTTAGGTGTTGTTTCAAATTTCGTAAAACTCGTTATTTGTAATGCCAATTGATTTGCCAATTTTTACAGATTTTAAATAAATTAACAGCTCTTCAATTTTTCCTAGAAGAGAGTCTACAGATTCGATCTTAATACCTGCATCAATAATTCTTTTAAATACATCATTTGCCAAAATATCTTTGCCGGTATATACAACCAATGCTTCTGATATTTGCTTATTTGATTTTATTTCAATTAGAGCCCATTGGCCATTTGATTGAATTGGTGCTACAAATCCGCCATTTGGATTTTTGCTTGAAATGAATTTTTTCATTTTTTCACCTAACGCTGCTAATCAGCCGCGCGGCTTTTTGCGCCGGCTGAATTAGCCTTGTTATGCCTTTTCAGCGATGTAGCCACCAAATAGGTATGACTGGTAAAATTTATAATTTTTTATGAAACCGCTTGATTTCAACAGTTCAATAATTCTTTCTTCCGGTATAAATTGTAAATCTGTATCTACATGAGAGAAATCTTTATCGATTTGATCTTTGTCTTCACGGGTATCGTATTGATGGATTTTCCATGCAGATAATAGCATATTAAATTTTTCTGAATGCTTTTGGCCTTCAAGGTCGATGACAATGAGTTTGCCGCCTTTTTTTAATTTTTTTGAAATACTTTTAAGGTAATTTTCTTTATCACCATTGTCTTTTAGGAACTGAATCCCCAGAATTGAGGTAGCTGCATCAAAATTGTTTTCTTTGATATTTTCGACTCTTCCCTTTACAACGGTGATTTTGGAGTCTAATCCTAGCTGAGAAATTTTGTTTTTTGAGCTTGTTACCATTTCTGGTGTTGGGTCAACACCAACAATACTCCAACCCTTTTGATTTTCAGCATATGTTATAGCTTCATGGCCTGTGCCTATACCCGACACAAGAATTTTTGCATTTTCCGGCAAGTTGTCTTTGAGAAGGTAATATGATAGATCGTGCATCTCATTGTAACCACGAATGACTTTTCTGATTTTTTCATCGTAAATGCTGGCATGTCTGTCGCCAAAGTGTTGAGTGGCATCAAAATTATTATTGCCTGTCATTTTTCTTCCTCGGCATAGAGCACCATCCTAGTTTTTGGGACATAACGGTTCGTGATAACCGGCGGCGACGAACTGCTTGCCGACCACCGCAATATATTTTGGTTTCTTTCAAATTTGCACAGATGTATTTTCCGTCCGGTTGATTAAGTTGATACTAGTGCAGGCCCCCTCCGAAATACCGGACCGTCCGGTATTCTTTGAGAACCATACAAACTCTCAAAGAAAGGAGCCTGCACCATGAAATTCTACACCAAACAGCATCAGTTTTATTGCGGTATCGATCTGCATGCCGATGCCATGCGTGTCTGTGTTCTCGATTCCTGTGGTGAGATCGTCGTTCACAGGAACATCCCCACCAAGCCGAAATCCTTCTTGCGTCTGATCAAACCTTATCGTGACCGCCTGGTGGTCGGCTGCGGGTGCATGTTCACTTGGTACTGGCCGGCCGATCTTTGCAACGTGATCAGCGCCGGATTCTGCTCCTTCCCCAAGCCCGGCACGAACTGCGGTCACCGAAAGCTGGTCGACCACGTTATCTTGAATGGGACGGTATAAGGGTACGCGCGTGTTTCCAGGTGGCAGGGAGGACCCGGTCGCTAAAGACCGGCCCCTGCATCAAGAGCCTCGATAAGTGTTTGGAGCAGAGTTCGTAACTGCAGCCAGTTAAGAAGCCCAAGACAGAATCGGTCAGTCTTGTTGATCAGTCGCTTGTCAAAGAACAAAAGGATGATTCTTTTGCGTTAACGCTATTCGTTACTCTTGACCGCCGGGGGCCTGATAAGTGTTAGGTATTTATTTATGCTATATGGGTCAATACAAGTTCGAAAAGTTCATTCGGATCGTTAGTGCTTCCTTGTGCACCCCGATTGATGGCTTCTGCTTTATGCTTTGGTGCATTAGACCCAGTATAGAGAAGAAATGGCGTGTCATTTCCTGAATTGCGCACTTCCTCTAGTAATGTATAGCCTGCTCTGTCGTCTTGTGGACGACCCATGTCTGAAATTATGAGACTGAAGCTTCTCTTCTGAAGTTTCTGAAGCGCATCTTCAGTTGATTTGCTTACATAAAATTTAACACCGAGGGTTTCCATTGCCTTTCTTTCGTAGATATTGTTTTCAGGCCTATCGTCAACCCATAGAATTGATGCATTTGCTATGTTCTTAACATTCCGAGAAGTTATTCTGCTTTCGACAATGTCTGCTATTTTGCTTGAAATTTTATTGATAGGTTTCATTGAGTGGTCAACATTGGGAGATTTCCCATATGCCGCTCCAAGTGCAGCCGCTGCCTCAATTTGTTTCTTTTTTGCTGTTGCCTCAACACCACCAGCCTTGAAAGTTAATTCGCTCATTCCTTCAAAAAAGCCACCTATCTCCCTGCTAAATTTGAGGAGTACAGTAAGTATTAGGGCTGGCCAAATCAATATTGACAGTAACTCTTTGAAGATGCCAGCCAATGACAATGCTTGTTCAAATGTCATGTTGATGCGCTCCTCTTTATTGATTTTGATGCCTAACGGTTCATGATAACCGGCGGCCACGAACTGCTTGCCAACCACCGCAATTTTAGATTTTGCTTTTCAAATTTGCACAGACGTATTTTCCGTCCGGTTGATCTACTATTATTCTAATCACATCAACAAAGAGGACTCCTCCCTGTCATAATCACTGTTATTCGGACAGGGTAGATTCTAGTTCAAAGTGCACCACCTTCTGAGGTGGATTAAAAAAAGAGGACATGATGAGGGTTCTGGTAGTGTTGGAAGTACCACCAACCAACTCTGCAGAAGGAGCTCACCATGTCCTACCAACAGCTTACAACAAAGGAACGTTTTTTCATCGAAATTCTGCTCCTCATGGGGCTGAGTTTCAGGGCAATCGGTCATGAGTTAGGCCGCGCCCATACGACAATCAGCCGGGAAGTCTGGCGCAATCATCGTGGTGATTTGTACTGCAGCCTGGTGGCCGAGAAGAAAGCCTCCATCAGGCGTAGGCGTCCACGTCATCATCAACGCCAAACCCATCAACCCCTGGTTGAATATGTCGAAAACAAGCTGGCTTTGGACTGGTCACCGGAACAGATTGCCCATCGTTTGCCCAAGGATTTCCCCTCGGATGAACGCATGCGCATCAGCCCGGAAACAATTTATCACTGGGCCTATATTGACGCCCAGCAAGGCGGTCAGATTTACCGCCACCTGCGGCGCCATCATCGTCGGCGCAGGATTCGGAAACGTTATGGAGCCGGTCGACGCTTCATCACGGATCGCGTCAGCATTACAGAGCGACCGGCTGTGGTGGCCTCCCGCAGCCGTTACGGTGACTGGGAAGCCGATTTGATGCTTGGCGGCATGGGCAAAGGAGCCTTAGCCACCTGTCTGGAACGTAAGAGCCGTTACTTGGTCGCGGATATCGTTCCGGACAAAACAGCTGCTTCATTTAATGTCGCCATAAAAAGATCATTAGCCGTGGTTCCATCAGGACTCCGCCAAACCCTGACCGTGGACAACGGCAAAGAGATGGCAGGGTTTAAGAAACTCGAAAAAGCCACCGGCCTGAACATCTATTTTGCCGATCCTTATGCTGCCTGGCAGCGCGGCGGCAACGAAAACTGTAACGGCTTACTGCGGCAGTATTTCCCGAAAGGGTGCAACTTCCGCACAATAACTAGGGAGCAAGTTCAAACAGCAGTGCATCGTCTCAATCACAGGCCACGTCAATGCCTGAGCTACCGGACACCCCATGAAGTCTTCAGTCAAGTTATGGGTGGTGCACTTGCAATTTGAATCTGCCCAGTGCACCTACGAGCGTGATCCGGACAGATCCGCCAACTTTTTGCATGATCAAGGAGGAGCCTCAATGAAGACTATCATATCATCAGCTCAAACCAATCAATCTGTTGCTATTTTGGCTTTTGATGTCAGCAAAAAGTCCTTAAACATGACAACCGGTATCAGTGGCCAACTGACCGATCACATGTTTCTGAATTCGACACCAGAGATTGAAAAGCAGCTCACAGTCTGGAAACAGCGGGCCAAAATGGCCGGGTATTCCCAGGTGCTTGTCGTGTGTGAGCCAACGGGCTGTTATCATATGACCCTGCTGGCAACAGCCCATCGGCTCGGTTTGCAGACGGCCTGGGTGTCCGGCGAAGCGGTCTTTAAGATGCGAACCATCGAAACGAACGATTCCGGCAAAACAGATCTCAAAGATCCCCATGTCATCCATACCCTGGCGAGCCTGGGCAAAACTCTCATTTGTCGTCATTATGACGAACCCCATGCTTTGCTGAGACAATGGCATGCATTCTATGAGCAAGCTGATGTCGAAACGGTACGGACGAAATGTCTTCTTGCCAGCCAGCTGAAGGTGCTGTTCCCCGATTATGATTTTCAGAAAGACTTTCTCTACACCCGCTCAGGGGCAGCGCTGGTCGATCTGTATGGCATGAACCCTTTGCATATCGTTGCCGAGAGCAAAGAGCGCTTTAGCCAGCGGATGAAACAAGCGGTGCCGCGTATGCGTCGTCAGACCTTGGAGAGGCTTTATCGTCAAGCCCAGAGTTCGATGACAAATCAAAACAGTCCGCGGTTGGCTGAGATCCAGCAATGGCATTTCCGTCAATTGTGGGACGATTACCAGCGCCATCAAGCGCGTAAAGAGGAAGCCAGGCAGCAGATGGAAACTCTCTATGAAGGTCTCTGTCAGTTCGATCCCCTTTTGCCACAGCAACAGTCAGGTGTCATCTCGACCTTCCATCTGGCCCGCATCGTTGCCGAAACCGGCCCGGTCAGCGATTTCGAAACCCTGCGTAAATTCATGCGTTACGCCGGTTTGAACATTCGTGAAAAACAGAGCGGAACTTATCGAGGCAAGAACAAACTGAGTAAAAAAGGGCGAAGCCTGTTGCGCAAGGTTCTCAGCTTAATTGTTCTTCCCCTGGTCAAAAGGCAAGGTCTTTACGGCGCTTATTATCACAACAAAAAGGCTCACGGCATGTCTGGAACCAAGGCGATGACGGCCGTGATGAGAAAATTTCTGAAGTTATTCTACGGCTGGTACAAATCAGGAGGCCACTTTGACCGAAATCGTGTCTTTGCCTGTGAAAGCCAATATCTAAAAGCGGCTTGAACATGACAACGACAATCAGGAATTGAAGGTACATCCTTCGCATCGAGATGGCCGCAAACTAATTGTCACTGCAAACGCAGATGATCCGGTTGATCGTTCCCGCCACTCGATGCGGAGACTGCTTACAACATGGCCAATAAGGTAGACCTGCTCTCAGCTTGAAGAGCCCAAGAGACATTATCGCCAGTTTTAAGCACCTATAGCTCAGCAAAAAGGGAGAATTATGTCTTCTATTGTCAAAGATCACTTGATTTGTCTAAAGACATTAGTTTGTTAGGCTTCATTGGGTTTGACCCCGTAACTGGCCATAATTTTTTTTTTGGCTTCGTCGAGATTAATTGCAAAATGCATTCGGCTGGCTGCTCTGTTCGCAAATTTGGGGTTGTCTTGTCCCAGCGCTGCATCAACTACGTTCATTAACATTTGATCGAGAGATACTGCAAAATATGCATTTGTCGCGACATGATACGCAAATTTGATGTCACCCAGTTCGAGTGCTCTATTGTTGATTTCTATTAAAGCCTCGTCCATTGGTTTGGCGAAATGCATTTGCTTGGCAATTGCCAAAGCTGATCGCAGTTTTTTTCTGTCTGTTACTTTTCTCTGTAGTACCGCATGGACTTTTTGGATAAAGCCTTCTTTGTTGACATTCTCTTCGAAAACCGCAGCGACCTCTTTGTCTTTTGGGATGAGCCTGAACAGCTGATCGTTTCTCCATGCAAAGAAAAGACAGCCAATGGTCGCTATTGCTCCGATTGCACCTATTGCTAATGACAATGATTCTGAGTTCATATTTTTCTCTGAAGCCTAACAGTGTATTAGGCAGAAAACTTTTGTTCATTTCCGCCTATTCCAATATTGACAGATTCCGTCTAGTAGATTATTCTTCCATGCATGGCCCTGAATTTATGAGCCTTTTATCATATTCCGGCCAAGATGCCGATAATATTAAGAAGCTTGGAGCCTGGTCGAGGAGGGAGGGTGCTTTCTGAGTGCTTTTAGAACGGCGTTCCCCTCCATGGCGTTTCTCAACACTATATCCCCTGTATCACTATGGAACAAGCGAAAAAAACACCTGCCAAGGCAAAGCAGATCGAGCGATTTTGGGATCGTTTTATTGCCCTTGTGCGCAGAAGGGGGATAAAAGAGCCGTTTGACCGCTGGTATGTCATTCGCGCGGAAGAATACATCAGGGCCCATGATAACAAGCGGTTGCAAAATCATGGCTTGCAGGACGTGGAAAGCTGGCTTTCCATGTTAGGCAGAAAAAATGAATTGAATGACTGGCAGTTTCAACAGGCTGTTCATGCTATACAGATTTTATTTTGCGACCTGCTGCAGACGGAATGGGCGTCCGCTGTGGACTGGGAGCATTGGAAAGAGGGGTCGCGGCAGTTGCCGCCCGACCATGCAACGGTCGGGGGCGATAACAAGCCGATAAAAATCGGAAACGCTGTCGAAGGCGAAGATGAAAGTGATCAAACCAACCTTGAGTCGATCCCGGCGCAAAACAGTGAGCTGACGGACGCTCTGACCCGCGAATTGCGTCTGGGAAACTATTCTTATCGCACCGAGCAAAGCTATGTTGCCTGGACCGAACGCTTTCTGGTTTACTGCAAAGGTCGAGACCCGCGCCGATTAGGGGCGGGCGAGGTGTTTTCCTTCCTCGAATATCTGGCTTTGGGGCGCAAGGTTTCCGGCAGTACCCAGAACCAGGCGTTGAACGCGCTGGTGTTTTTGTTCGATAAGGTGCTCAAGCGGCCTTTGGGGGATTTGGGGCCGTTCGCGCGGGCCAAGCGATCGAAGCGCCTGCCGGTGGTGCTGTCGCGTGACGAGGTCCGTCGTCTGCTGGCCGCCATGACGGGGACATTCGGGCTGATGGCGCGACTGATGTACGGAACGGGAATGCGTTTGATGGAAGTGGTCAGGCTGCGGGTCCAGGATATCGATTACGACTACGGCCAAATTGTCGTGCGCCACGGTAAGGGCGACAAGGACCGGATCGTGCCGCTGCCCGAGTCGGTTGTGCCGGACTTGCGGACGCACTTGAAGCAGGTTAAAACCCTGCATGAGGAAGACCTGCGGGCCGGGTTCGGGCGTGTTTACCTGCCGGCGGCGCCGGCGCGTAAATATCCCCGGGCCGCGGCCGAATGGGGATGGCAGTATGCGTTTCCCAGTTCGCGTTTGTCCGTCGATCCGCGCACGAACGAGCGCCGGCGGCATCATCTTCATGAAAACGGTCTGCAGAAGACGATCAAACGCTGCGCCGCCCAGGCCGGGATCGTCAAGCGGGTGAACAGCCACGCATTACGTCATTCCTTCGCCACCCATCTGCTGGAAGCCGGTTACGATATCCGCACGATCCAGAAATTGTTGGGGCACGCCGATGTTTCGACGACCATGATTTATACGCACGTATTGAACAAACCGGGGCTGGGCGTGCGCAGCCCGCTCGATTTTTGAAACCGGGTGAAGATGAAAAAAACGCACAACAAAGAAGCGGTTTTTCCTGACGATTGGGAAGCGGTCTGCGAACGTTGCGGCCGTTGCTGTTACGAAAAGTACGAATACCGGGGCAGGGTTTTCTATTCGAAAACACCCTGCAATCATCTGGACACCACAACCAGGCTTTGTCGTGTTTATCATCAGCGCTCCCTGCGCCACCCCGACTGCGTCCGCTTGACTCCGGAACTGGTGCGCGCCGGGATTCTTCCTGCCGATTGCCCTTATGTTGAATACGTCAACCGGCACTTGGCGAAGGGGAGGGATGCGGGCGAACGGGGATAATTGACTTTTTCGGCCGGAAACTGTTGAACTCTGTGTTATTATTGCATTAACGACATCTTCATAACTCCGGGAACGGGAGGGATTATGACTCAGATCAAATTCGGAACTTCGGGCTGGCGCGGGATTTTCTGCGACGATTTCACTTTGGCGAACGTGCGGGTTGTCACCCAGGCCATCGCCGATTATCTGCACGGCCAGGACCTGGCGGAGAAAGGGGTGGTGATTGGCTATGACGCGCGTTTCATGGGCCGGGATTTCGCCCGCGAAACGGCCCGTGTGCTGGCCGGCGCGGGAATTAAGGCTTTGCTCTGCGAGCGGGATACGCCGACCCCGGTCATCTCCCACGAACTGATTCGACGCCGGGCCGCGGGTGCGATCAATTTCACCGCCAGTCACAATCCTTACGATTACAACGGCATTAAGTTCTCCCCGGCCTGGGGCGGCCCGGCCTTGCCGGAAACAACGGCGGACATCGAAAAGCGCGCCAACGCGATGCTGGGCGAGATCGTCTCCAAGGCGATGCCGCTCGATGTTGCGACCCAGCAGGGGCTGTTTGAAGAGATCGACCCGCGGCCGCATTATTTCGAGACGTTGCGGCGGCTGATCGACTTTTCCACCATTGTCGGGTCCGGGATAAAAATTGCGGTGAATCCCCTCTACGGTTCGGGCCGCGGTTATCTTGATCTGCTGCTGCGCGAGGCCGGCGTCGAGGTCGTCACCCTGAACGATCATCTGGACCCCTATTTCGGCGGGGAGCCGCCGGAGCCGGCCGAGGCCCACATCGGCGATTTTATCGATCTTGTCAAAGGCGACGCCGATATCGTCCTGGGGCTGGCCACCGACGGCGATGCCGACCGCTTCGGGATCGTCGATGCGGACGGCAGCTATATCGAACCGAACTACATCCTGGCGCTGCTGTTCGATTACATGATCCGGCGCAAAGGGTTGAAAGGCAATGCGGCGCGGAGCGTGGCCACTTCGCAGTTGGTTGACGCCGTGGCCGCTATGCACGGGGTCGAGGTGCTGGAAACCCCGGTCGGCTTCAAGTTTATCGGCGAATACATCAGTGAAAACAAAATCCTCATCGGCGGGGAAGAGAGCGCCGGCCTGAGTATTCAGGGCCATGTGCCGGAAAAAGACGGCATCCTGGCCTGTTTGATGGTCGCGGAAATGGTGGCGGTGGAAAAGCGGACTTTGGGCGAATTGCTGCAAGATCTGTACGGGCGCGTGGGGGAAATCCACACCAGGCGCATCAATATCCGCCTTTCCCCGCAGGTGGAGTCGGCCTTGCCGGATAAGTTCGCGCACCCGCCGGAACAGCTCGGGGGGCGGAAAATCGTCAAGCTGATTCAGATCGACGGACAGAAATACCTGTTCGATGACGGCTCATGGATGCTGTTCCGCAAATCGGGGACGGAACCGGTGGTGAGGTTGTACGCCGAAGCTAAATCGCCGCAACGACTGGCCGAACTGATCGAGTTGGGGCGGGCGTTCATCCTGCAATAGCGCGTTCAGTCGGCGGCGGAGGGGGCTTAGCCGCTTTATTCGTGCTTTGCCCCGCTCAGGTTTTGCGCCAGGAGCAGGCTGAATTTATCCAGCCCATGACTAAGCCCGTCGACCAGGTCGGTATAGGCCGGTCCGATGGACTGCCGGTGGCTGAACCGCTCCATGGCGCCGGCGGCCTGATCGCGGACGACCAGCCAGTTGATCTCCAGTTCCGCGGCGTTGCCCAACTCCCCGCCGAACCGGTTGACAAAAAGCAGGATTTTCACATCGGGAGACGGGTTCTTTTCCCACGGACTGAGGGTGATCCGGGCCCGGGGCAGCAGGGCCGAAACATTGCGGCGCAGGGTATGCAACAGGTTGTCCGCCGGGGCTTCCGCCCAGAAGGCGTCAGGGGCCACGCTGACCCTGTTTCCGGAGATCTTGGTGACAATGTTTTTACGTTCCAGATAGCCCGGAAAATCAACCAGTTTAATCTCAATACTTAAAGCTTGTTGCGAAGTCGGGGCCGCTGCGGTCAGCCGTGGTTGAAGAACGTAATAAGCGCTCGGCGGCGCTTCGCCGCCGAGTTGTATGCAGGCGGAGCAGAGGAAAGGCAGCAGCAGCAGGGTTTTTTTCAGCATCATTCTTCTCCATCGGCTCTTCCCCGCAGCAGCATCTGCGGATCGCGTTCCAGTTCATCGGTCAGTATCCGTACCGTGCGCGCCGCTTCATTCACCTGACGCAAAGTGACGCTGAGTTGGTCGACCAGCTGCGAATCGGCGCCCGACAGCGTTCTCAACTGTTCCATGGCGGCATCGGCGTTGGTCGCGGCAGCGGCGAAGGTTTCAAGCGTGCTGTCCAGTTGCCTGGTTAACGGATCGACCTTGGCGTCAATATGTTCCAGAGTCGACCGGGTTTCGGCAAGCAACTGCCCCATCTGCCCCCCCAGCGGGGTGATCTGTTCGTCTATCCTGGTCAGAATTTGCTGGGTCTGAGCGAGAGTTCCACGAAAACTGGACAGCAGCTCCGGCAGTTCCTGATTGATGCCCCGCAGCAATTTGTCGAAGTGATCTGCGGTGCCGTCCATTTTTTCCAGGGCGTTGTGCAGACTGGGAGACGTGATGATCTTTTCGAAGCCTTCGGCCGAGCGGATCAGTTTTCGCGCCAGTTCCTTCAACGGCAGATCCTCGAAGGTTTTGGTCAATTCTTCCAGGCTGGAGCTGATCGAAGGCAGTTCCGGATAATCGCTGATATTGTCGCTCAAAACGACCGGCGTGTTCGGGAACATGTCGACGTTGACGTACAGTTGTCCGGTCACCAGACTGTCCAACTGCAGTTGCGCGCGCAAGCCTTTGTCGACCAGGGAGAGCACCGGGTCTTCCCCCTGGACCGAGGTTTTCAGGGCCTCCAGCAGCCCTTGCTTGGTTCCCTCGGCCTTGATTCGCGCAGGTTCGATTTCGATAACCACGGGAATGCTGAATTCAAAGTCACTGGGGCGAATGCGCACGTTGATGTCGCGAACCTGGCCGATTTTCACCCCGCGGAAACGGACCGGGGAACCGACGTTGAGGCCTTTGACCGAACTTTCGAAATAGATGACATAGGTCCGGGTTTCCGACAGCAAGCCGCCGGGGCCGAAAAACAGCAGCCCGGCAACGCTGAGAATGACAGCGCCGACGACAAAGCTGCCGATGACCCGGGGATCGATGCGTTTGCGTCTATGCATGAAACTCTCCTGCTGAACACGTTTGGCCGGCGGTAAGCATCTGCGGCCTCAGTTTGCTCTGGTTAAAAAATTGATCACCCGCGAATCGGTCGAAGTTTCCAGCAGCCGCTTCGGGTTGCCGTGGGCGATAATCGTTTTTTCCGTCGGGTCGAGGAAAATGGAGTTGTCTCCGACGGTAAAAATGCTGGCCAGTTCATGGCTGACAATGACGATGGTGGCGCCCAGGCTGGCGCGCAGTTCGAGAATCAGATCGTCCAGGTGCCGTGAACTGACCGGATCCAGCCCGGCCGAGGGTTCGTCGAAAAACATAATATCCGGATCCAGGGCCATCGCTCTGGCCAGCCCGGCGCGTTTTCTCATGCCGCCGCTGATCTCGGAAGGGTAATAGTCGGCGTAACGGGACAGGCCGACCAGAGACAGTTTGTAATCGACGACCTGGCGGATCTGGCGCCGGCTCAAATGGGTATGCTTTTTCAGCAGTAATTCGATGTTCTCTCCCAGCGTCATGGAACTCCACAGCGCTCCCCCCTGGAACAGCACGCCGCAACGACTGATGATGCGGTTGCGCTCCTGCTCGCCGGTTTTCCACAGGTCGACACCCTCGAACAGGATGGTTCCCCGGGCGGGTTGAATGAGCCCGATCAGGTGGCGCAGCAGGGTGCTCTTGCCGCAGCCGCTGCCGCCCATAATGACGAAAATTTCACCTTTTCCGACAGAAAAATTCAGATTTTTCTGAATAACGGAGTCGCCGTAGGCCATGGTCAGGTCGCGGACTTCGAGTTGAGAACCGGAGCCCACGATCAAATCCCCAGGATCTGACACAGCACGGTCAGAATCGCATCGGCAACGATGATCAGCACGATGGACGTGACCACGGCGCTGGTTGCGGCAAAGCCGACGGCGGAAGCGCTGCGGCCGCATTGCAGGCCGCGGAAACATCCGGCCAGGGCGATCAGGATACCGAAGATAAAGGCTTTGACAACCCCGATGGCGAAATGAGTCAGCCCGACAAAGCCTTGAATCTGCTGAAAGTATTGAAAGAAGGAAATGTCGAACATGGTGGCGCTGACGATCGCGCCGCCGATGATGCCCATAAAATCAGCATAAATGCAAAGCAGCGGCATGGTCAGGGAAAGGGCGATCAGGCGCGGCAGAACCAGGAATTCAACCGGTGAAATGGCGACGGTTTTGAGCGCGTCGATTTCTTCGTTGACCTGCATGGTACCGATCAGGGCGGCGTAGGCGGCGCCGGTACGGCCGGCCATGATGATTGCGGTCATCATCGCCCCCATTTCGCGGGCCATACCCAGACCGACCAGATTGGCGATGAAAATCTCGGCCCCGAACAGGCGCAATTGAACGGCCCCGACAAAAGCCAGAATCATGCCGACCAGTACGCTGATCAGGGTGACGATGAAGAGCGCGGACGGGCCGGCCGCTTCAATCTGGAAAAACAGGTCCGAGGTCCGGAAGCGCGGGCGGCCGCGTAAAAAATTCAGGGCACCGGCAACCACCTCGCCGATAAACGTCAGCATGTCGTTCCAGTTGCGGTGCATTTCGATGGTGACGGTGCCGATCTTCGTCAGCATCGGATGCCCCAGGACCGCGCGCCGTTGCCCCCGGCGCTCCGGCAGGGCGAAGGATAATTTCAAGAGCTTGCGGATGCCCTCGGGCAGGCTGTCTTCGGCGACATCGATTTGGTTTTCACGGCAGCTTTTAATCAGATTGACCAGGCAAATCATCAGGCTGCTGTCCCAATTGTCGAGGTGATTGCAGTCGAAGCTCAATTGTGTCGGATTGTAAGCGCGAATTTCCCGGAACAGGTTGTCGGCATCGGGGATGGTTGCGTTCTGAAACAGCCAGTTGCCTGTGAGCCGGAGGCTGAGACGGCCGTCTTCGGCAACGAGCAGGTATTGTTTTGAAGCGATGTTCGACACGTGCGAAAAAACCCCTTTCGGTCGTAACTGCAGTTAAAAAATAACATGCGAATCCTGATGAATCCAGTTTTTGCAGGTTACGACGAAAGGCCGGCGCCTTTTCCCCGGTTGTTCATCTAGCCCGAGGTTGCGAGTTCAAGAACCGTGACCTGGTTGCGGCCGCTCTGTTTTGAAGTGTACAGGCCCCGGTCGGCAGTTTCAATGAACTTGTCTTTGCTGATTCCGGCGGTCTGCGTTGAAAAGGTGGTGACTCCGGCGCTGATGGTGACATAGATCAATTGCCCGTCGAACAGGGTTGCGACTCCTTCGACGCAGCGTCTCAAGCGGGCGGCGAAAACCTTGGCCCCGGCAAGATTGGTTTCCGGTAAAATGACGGCAAACTCTTCCCCGCCGTAGCGGGAGATGATATCGCAGGGCCGGACCGCGCTGCTCACGGCGCGGGACAGGTTCATCAGCACCAGGTCCCCGGCCTGGTGGCCGTAGGTGTCGTTGACCTGTTTGAAATGGTCGATGTCGAATAATATCAGCGACAGCGAAGAATGATAACGGATCGATCTGGCCAGTTCATTGCTCAAAGACTCCTGAAAATAGCGATGATTGTAGAGGCCGGTCAGCCCGTCGCGATAGACCAGCTCTTTCAGGCGGCTGTTGGCGTCCCGCAGTTCATGGGTTAATTTTTCGGCCCTGTCTTTTGCTTCCTTCATCTCCAGCAGGACCTGCTCGTTGTCCAGGTGTAATTGCCCGAGTTCGGCATTGGCCTCCTGCAATAACTCCGAATAAGGTCTCAGTTGCTGCGGGTCCAGTTCGAAGGCGGCCAGCATTTCACGGCTGCTTTCCGCCGTGGCGTCAAGGAGCTGCAGGCTCTGTTGTTTGCTCAGGTGGTAGTTTTCCTGCAGTTGCTGCTGCAGCAGGCGGGCTTTTTCGCCGACTCCCCGAGTCGTATGAATGGTTGCGATCCGGTCGGCGAAACACAGCAGCGTGGCGGCTTCAACGCAGTCCGCCGGGGCCTTTTCCGGTTGATGGTGGTAAAGAATCGGATCAAAGATCGCACTGGGCAGCTCCCAGTGCTGCAACAGTGCGTAGCCGACCTGCTGATGGGTGTAGCCGTAACGATCGGATTCCAGCTGCAACAATTCCAAGGCATCGTTATCGGCCTCTTTGATCAGAGCGCCGTATTCCTGCCCCTTGGTCATGGCGATGACCAGCATGCCGATGTTTTGCAGCAGGGCGGTGACGAACAGGTCTTCGTTTTTGAGATCGAGCCGTTTGAGCAGCAACTCCGCGGAGACGGCCGCGGTCACCGAATTGCGCCAGAAAGCTTCGAAATCGAACCCGGATTCCCCGTTGCTGTTGAGTTCGCCGGCAATCACGAAAGACAGGGCGATATTCTTGATGATATTGGTGCCGAGTACGGCAATGGCCCGATTGATCGAACTGATTGTCCCGTTGCAGGCGAAAATCCCCGAATTTGCAACCTTGAGCATTTTTGCGCTCAAAGACGGGTCCACGGCGATGACCTCGGCCAGGTCATGCATGGAAAAATCGTCCTTGCGCATGATGCTCAGGATATTGACCGCGATTGCCGGCGGCGACGGCAGCCCGAGATCCTGGTTGATCAGGGTCATAATTTTGCGATGATTTTCATTTGTCTGCATGGTTTCGCCATTCGCTTTTGGGAAAGATTAAGGTGCGTTTTCCGTGGCCAGGATGGTGATCTGGTTGCGACCGTTTTCCTTTGATAAATAGAGTCCGCGATCTGCCGTCTTGATGAGCATGTCTTTGCTGACCTCGGGTTGTTCCGGACAGAAAGTGGTGCCGCCGGCGCTGATCGTCACTTTGATCCGTTGTCCTTCCGTCTCCGTCGTCAGGTTTTCGATGGTCCGCCGTAAGCGCGCGGCAAAAACCTTCACTCCGGTGATGTCCGTTTCCGGCAGGATGACGGCGAACTCCTCGCCGCCGTAGCGGGCCAACACATCACTGGGGCGGATGGTTTTTTTGATCGCCTGGGAGAGGTTGATCAGCACCTGGTCTCCGGCCATGTGTCCGTAGGTGTCGTTGACGTTCTTGAACAGGTCGATGTCGAACAGGATCAGGGATAAATAGGAGTGATAGCGTTGCGAACGCGCCAGTTCGGTTCTCAGGGTGTCCTGAAAATAACGGTGATTGAACAAGCCGGTCAGGCCGTCGGTATACACCAGTCCCTGCAGGCGCAGGTTGGCGTCGCTCAGTTCCTTTGCCAGACGTTCCGATTTTTCTTTTGCCTCTTTCAGTTCGATGACCAGCTGTTCGTAGGACAGATTCAACCGTCCCAACTCTTCGTTCGCTTCCTGAAGCATCTGGGAATAGGGTTTCATCTGACCCGGATCGATTTCGAAGGTTTTCAGGATGCCGATGCTGCGTTCGGCAATCCGGTCGAGCAGGGCTTTGACGGTTTCCCGGTCAAGCCGGTAATGGCGTTCAAGCTCGGTCTGCAGCAGCCGGGCCTGCTCGGCATAGCCTTTTTCATTGTAGACGGCCGACAGACGATCGGCAAAATGCAGCAGGTAAGCGGTCGCTTTATAATCGTCCGGTGCGGTTTCCGGATTGTGATGACAGGCGATGGGCGCGGCGATGCGCTCGGGCAGTCCCCATTTGGCGACCAGTACGGAGCCGACCTGCTGGTGATCGTAGCCGGGGTCCCGGCGTTTTTTTTCAACGTCTGCGGTGCCGTCGCTGTTGTTTTTCTTGTGCAGATAAATAATCAGCATGCCGATGTTGTGCAGCAGAGCGGTAACGAAGATGTCATCGTTCTGTTGCCCGAGTTCCCGGCTCAACAGTTCGGCGGCGACCGCTGCGGTGACGGATCGGCGCCAGTAATCGTCGACATTGAAAGCGCTGCTGTTGCCGTTGCGCAGGCTCGCGGCAATAACGAAGGACAAGGCGATGTTTTTGGTGGCATTGGTGCCGAGAACGGAAAGTGCGCGATTGATGCTGGTGATCTCGGTCGGCAGGGCGTAGAGGCCCGAGTTGGCGACCCGCAGCATTTTGGCGGTCAGCGCGGGGTCCGTCGCAATGATCCGGCTCAGCTCGTTGAAACTGGTTTCTTCGGACTGCACCGTATTGAGGAGCCGGGCGGCTATCGCCGGAGGGGAAGGGAGGTTGACTCCCTGCTCTATGAGTTGTTGAAGGTTGGCGTCGACCATTTTGCAAACCCTGAAACGGATGGAATAAGAACAATAAAATTTAATAATTAATAATAGAGTATTTTTGCGGCAAAGAAAACATAAAAATTTAAGAATATTAATATAAGGAAGTTGTTACGCTAAAACCTGTCAACGGCAGCGGCTGGTTGTGATCGCAGGGTGGGTAAAAGCGTCTGAACTGCTGCCGCTTGCCGGTCACGGGTGAGTTATCGGGTTGCGGCAGTCAAAATTCCCGGCAGCGGCCGTCCGGGTTTAACTGCCGCTTCGGTTTTTGAGCTCCTCATCGATCAGACGTTTTTTATCCGGCACGGCTTTGAAATGCCGTTGCAATTGCTTGAGCAGGTTGAGATTCACTGTCGGCAGCCACAGCCGGTACCAGATGGCGGGAGTGCGCTTGTTCTTGAGAATGGCCGGTTTCAGGTTGGGCCGCTCTCTCCAGCGCTGATGCCGGGCGATCATCGATATGGTTTCGGCATTGGCGCTTGCACCGCATAAAAACTGAAAAACCGCGGCTTCCTTCAGCCGCGGGCTGTCGAGACAGACGGCGCAGATTTGCGTCTGCCCCTCCTTGAGCAGTTCGCCGACGATGGTTGCCGGTCCGCGTCGGGCCAAAGTTATTTTATTGCCCAACGCGGCGGTGGGAAGCCTTTGCAGCAGCGCGCGTTCGGCCGCGAGGCGCTGATCGGGCGTGGCGCCGGGCAGCAGACAGAGGTCGAGCAGTTCAAACAGGCGCAGGTGCGGAAGCAGAGTCTGTATCAATGCGCCCGGCGTTGCCGGGTTTCTGACCAGGGCCAGGCGTAAACGATGGCTCGGCGTTTCTTTGTGGCGTTTATAAATCTGACGCAGCAACTCTTCGCTCAGATCCCGGCGTTTCAGCAACGTCAGGAGATGATCCTCCGTCAGGGCTTTGTTTTTAAGCAGAACGGCGAGAAACCGCGAGTCGGGGTCGAGAAGCAATTGAAACAGTTCTTCCGGACCGGCGCACAGGCCGTGTTGCGTTTTTTTGAGCTGCTGCGCTTCCCGATGTGAGGTCGATTCGGACATGCCCTGCTTTTAAGCCCTGAGAATTTTATTTTTGAGGATCAGCATCTTAAACGCCATTTCGGCTTTGCCGGTCACATAGAGCAGATCGGCAAAATGCGATTCAAGCTTTTCCAGCGGGCCCTGGACATAAAGGATACTCACCAGGCGCTCCTGGACCGTCAGGGGAACGACCAGCGCGTACTGGGGAAGAGAGCAGCGGAAATAGTCGATCAGCTGTCGATTCTGTGCCGTATCGATCACCGCGCCGAGATAATGGCTGCGATTGGACATGACCGGGCTGAGAATGGACTGCTCCTGAAGATCGAAGGTTAACAGTTCGAAATTCGCATCGGCGTCCTGCCGTGAACCGATCCAGCCCGTTGCCGTCTTATCGCGCACGACAAACAGGGTGCATTCGGGGAACCGGCTCCGCACATGCTCGATCACGGCTCTGCCGATGTCATCCCGCTCGCGCGCTTCGGCCAGCCGGTGCAGAATGTCGGTGCTTTCCTCCGCCGGTGCAGCGGCGGTCGCGGTGCTGTACGGCTCGGCGATCTGATCTTCGTCGCCGAGATCCGCATCGCCGAGCAGGGGCCAGTCGTCTTCGGCCGGCAGTTCCCGCAGCGCGGTTTTAACCGGCCCGGCTTGCGGGTGTTGTTGCGCCGCTTGTTGTTGCGATTGCGGGCGTTGTTTCCGGGCCGCCAGTTTTCTGCGCTGCATCTGGACGGCCAAGGTTTCGTAGCGCGGCGTCAGCAGCATGCCGTAGTGTTTTTTCAGTGCCAGCAACAGCCTGATTTCAGGGATTGCCAATGGAATGATGATGTGATTCAGTTGGAAGGAGAGTTCATCGATCAGTTTCAGGTTGCCGCTGTCGTTGAGCGCGACATACAGTTTCCTGCCTTCCTCATGGTAGGGAACCACCTGATGCCTCAGGGCGATACGGTCGGGAATCAGATCGAGGATGGCCGGCGGCACGTTCATGAGTCGATCGGGTTTGATGTAATGAAGGTGGAGTTGCCGGCTGAGGACTCTTGCCATCTGTTCTTCGTCGACCAGTCCCAGCTCAATCAGACTGGTGCCGAGTTTCCCCCCATAGATACACTGATATTCAATCGCCTCATCCAACTGGGTGGTATTGATCAGGCCTTCCGCCAACAGACATTCCCCCAGGCGGCGCGGGTTGGAGTTGCGGCTGTTTTTCTGTTCGGGAAGATTCATGTATCCCTCCATAAAAAATAATTCTAACAAATAAATTCGCCTGATTGAATAAATGTTTATTGTCAAGTTGCTGGACAGGCGTTTTTCCAGTATGTAGAGTAAGGGACTTTGACGACTCGGACAGGTGTAATGGATATGACGTTTGCAGAAGAACCCCTGCTTGTTTTTGACGGCGCCTGCGGGACCAACCTGCAGCAAGCGGCAATCAGCGCTGCTGACTGGGCGGGCTGTGAAGGTTGCAATGAGGTCCTCAATCTGAGCGCGCCGGAGCATATCATCCAGCTCCACCGGAGCATGCTGGATGCCGGGGCGATGGTTGTGGAAACCGATACCTTTGGGGCCTCGCGGGTGGTGCTGGCCGAATACGGGCTGGAAAACAAGGTGCGGGAAATCAACGCCGGAGCGGTGGCCAACGCGCGCCGCGCGATCGATGGTCGAACGGGTAAATATATTGCCGGCTCGGTGGGGCCGGGAACCAAACTGCCTTCGCTGGGCCACATCGGTGTCGCAGAACTGGCCGCCGCCACCCGCGAGCAGATCGATGCCCTGCTGGAAGCCGGGGTCGATTGCCTGATCATCGAAACCTGTCAGGATCTGTTGCAGACCAAAACCGCAGTGGTCGCCGCCTATGAAGTTCTGGAGACGCTGAAGATGGAGGTTCCGGTCCTGGTCTCGGTCACGATCGAACAACAGGGGACCATGCTGGTCGGAACGGATATTGCCGCCGTGGTCTCTACCTTCGAACCCTATCCGCTGTTTTCCCTGGGACTGAACTGCGCGACCGGGCCGCAGGACATGATGTCCCACGTTCAGTATTTGAGCCGGCACTGGCCGCGGCGCATTTCGGTCATTCCCAATCAGGGCCTGCCGCAAGTGGTTGACGGCAAAACCCATTATCCGTTGAGCCCCGAAGATTATGCCGAGCAGATGTACGATTTCGTCGTTCATCAGGGCGTCAGTATCGTCGGCGGCTGCTGCGGCAGCAGCCCGGCCCATATCCGCGCTTTGGCCGGGCGCCTGGCCGGGGTCGTTCCCGCAACGCGGGAGGTGTCGGCATGAAGGCTTCCGTCGCCAGCCTCTATCAGGCGGTTGAGCTGCATCAGGATATTCCGCCGCTGTTGATCGGGGAGCGTTGCAATCCCAACGGCTCCAAGGTCTTTCGCGAAGCGTTGTTGGCCGAGGATTGGGATGCCTGTCTCAAGGTCGCTCTCGACCAGGAAGCCCGCGGCGCTCAGGTTCTTGATCTGTGCGTGGCTTATGCCGGTCGGGACGAGGCCGCTGACATGCTGCGCCTGGCCGGGTTGTTCGCCGGCTCCTGCAAGGCGCCGCTGATGTTCGATTCGACCAGTCCCGACACGCTGGAGCGGGTGTTGCCGCTTTACCCGGGGCGGGCGATCATCAATTCCATCAACCTGGAAGACGGTGGCGCCAATCTCGAACGGATCTGCCGGCTGGCGAAAAAATACGGCGCCGCGGTGGTGGCCCTGACCATCAATCTTGAGGGCATGGCGTTGACCTGCGCGAAAAAAGTTGCCGTCGCCGGGGAGATCTATACCCTGGCGGTGGAAAAATACGGCTTGAGACCGCAGGATCTGCTTTTCGACCTGCTCACTTTTACCGTCGGTTCGGGCGACGAAAGCATGCGCGATGCCGCGATTGAAACACTCGACGCGATCAGGCGGGTGAAAGAGGAATTGCCCGGTGTCGGTTTCACTCTGGGGATCAGCAACATCAGCTTCGGCCTGCGGCCCGCCGCCCGCAAAGTACTGAATTCGGTTTTTCTGCATGAAGCGGTTGCCGCCGGCCTGAATACGGCGATCGTCGATGCCGCCAAAGTCCTGCCCTATGCCTCCATCAGCGAAAGCGATCGCAATATCTGTCTCGACCTGCTTTACAACCGCGGTCCTGATGCGCTGATGCTGTTCATCGAACATTTCGAGCAGGCCGTCGACAGCGACGCCGAAGTTGAAGAAGAAGAGCTTCTGGCCGAGGAGCAGTTGCGGCAGAAGGTGTTGAAAGGCGACAAGGAGGGGCTGGAAGACCTGCTCAGCGGCCTGCGCGGCCGCCGCCTGCCGCTGGATATCATCAACACCCTGCTGGTGCCGGCCATGCGTGAGGTCGGGGAGCTGTTCGGTCGCGGCGAACTGCTGCTGCCTTTTGTGCTGCAGTCGGCGGAAGTGATGAAGCAGAGCGTGGCGTTGCTGGAACCCTACATGGAAAGGAGCGAGGACGAGGGCAAAACCTCGATCCTGCTGGCTACGGTCGCCGGGGATGTCCACGACATCGGGAAAAACCTGGTCGATATCATTCTCAGCAACAACGGTTACAAAGTGCACAATATCGGCATCAAGGTTCCGGCCGAAGAGATTATCGCCAAGGCCAGAGAATTGCAGGTGGATGTGGTCGGACTTTCGGGGCTGCTGGTGAAATCCGCTTTGCTGATGAAAGACAACCTGGCGCAGTTTCAGACGGCGCGCCTGACCCAGCCGGTTCTGCTGGGCGGAGCGGCGCTGACCAGGAAATTCGTCGCTCAGGATTGCGTGCCCAATTACCGGCATGAAGTCGTTTACTGTACCGATGCGTTTGCCGGACTCAAAGCGATCCGTGATTTCGAAGCGGGGAAATTGTCTTCGACCCGCTGGGAGGAGGGCGCCGTCAGCGCCAGTCGCCCCGGTCCGCGACAGGAGGTGCTGGAACGGATTCATCCGGTTCCGGAGGTGCCCTTCGTCGGTCGAGAATGCGTCCGCGACATCGACGCCGGAACGCTGTTTTCCTACCTCAACGAAGCGGCCCTGTTCCGCGGGCGTTGGGGCTACCGGCGGGGGAAAATGAGCAAAGAGGAATACGCCGAGCTGAACCGGAAAACGGTTGCTCCCCTGTTTCGGCGGCTGAAGGAGCAATGTCTTGACGAAGGCTGGTTGCAACCGCAGGTTGTTTACGGCTATTTCGACTGTTACAGCCGGGACGACGAACTGCTGGTGCAGAGTGACGGCGGCGAAAAACTGTTCCGTTTTCCGCGCCAGGAATCCGCGCCGGGCCTGTGCATATCCGACTACTTCCGCAGCCTGGCGGAAGGGGGCGATAAAGTCGGCTTTTTTGTCGTCACGATCGGTGACCGGCTGGCGCAGAAAACCCGCGAGCTCTATGCCGCGGACAGCTATCACGATTACCTGATGCTGCACGGGCTGGGGGTCGAATTGACCGATGCGCTGGCCGAATACTGGCATGAGCGGATGCGCCTGGAGATGGGTATCCAGCAGGATGACGGAACCATGGCTGCTTATGTCGCCCAGGGCTATCAGGGGTCGCGTTACGGTTTCGGTTATCCGGCCTGCCCGGACCTGGAGGCCCATGTCCCGGTGTTCGAATTGCTGCAGCCGGAAGAAATCGGGGTCAGCCTGACCGAATCCTGTGAGATGGTGCCGGAAATGACGACTTCGGCCATAGTCGCTCACCACCCGCAGGCGAAATATTTTGCCGTTTAACGGACCTTTGCCCCTGGAAAGGACTTTGCGGTTATGCGTTATATCTGTACCTGTTGCGGTTACGTTTACGATCCGGCAAAAGGCGACCCGATGAACAATATTCCACCGGGGGTCGCCTTTGAAGATCTGCCGGACGGTTGGGTCTGCCCGCTCTGTTATGCTGAAAAGGATCAGTTCGATCCGCTCGACTGATGATCCGGGATTAAAGTCTATGACCGCTGTCGAAACACAGTCTATCCCTGCGCTGCTCGATAATATGAAGATGCTGTTCTGGCGGCTCGATCTGCTGAAACGTTCGTTCGTCAACCTGAACGAGTGCGGTGTCGGCGTGCTGGGGCGGGAAAACTATCGGTTTTTCAAGGATAAGGACTATCGCGAAAAACTCCTGTTTCCCGACGACCGGGTTTTGCTCGAACGGGCCATGAACAGTTTTAAGGACCGTGCCCCGGTGCGCATCGTTTTCCGGACCCGGACCGAAAACACCATCCATTGGTTCAAGCTGACCGGGTGGCCGACCCAGGACTATCGCTATTACGAAGGTGCGGTGGAGGAAGTGACCGAACATGTCGGCTGGTTGAAAAACATTTTCGATCAGCACGATCAGCGTCTGCTGAACGCCGATCTGGAATCTTATCCGGTGGCTCTGTTCAGTGAGCGCGGACACGAGTTGATCAAGGCCAACCGGCCATTCCGGGAATTGACGGGAATTGTGGCTGCAGGAGAGCAGCGCTACCACCTGGACGATCTGATTTTCGGCGATATCAAGCTTCCCCAGATGTTGGAAAACCTTCTGCTCGACCGGCGTATCGCCCTTGAGTTGCTGCTCGGGGAAAAAGGCCACCCCCTGACCAGGGTTTTTTGTCAGCTGGAATCTTTTTCCCACCGCGGCGAGGGCTATATTCGGATGGCGGTCATCGATCAACCGGATGAATACCGGGCGCAGCCGGGCAAAGAAACCGCCAAGCCGGTAGCGAACAAGGCCGTGACGCAGCTGTGCGCCGACCTGACCGAGTGTTTTTCCATTGCCGCCATGCTGGAGCGGATCTATCGGGCGAAGGAACTGTTCCCGGCCATGGATGTCGTCATGTTTTCAGATATTTTTGCGCGCAAGAACAAGGTTGTCGTTTACGCTGTCGGGGAGATGGATGAACCTCTGGAGCAGGGGAGCCAATTCCCCTATACCGGAACGATCGCGGAAAACATCGAAAAGGAAAACCTGGAATATCTCATTGTTGACGATACGCAAAGCAGTATCAAGGCCATCGATTGGATGCTGTTCGTCCCCAAGGGCTTGTATTCATATGTCGCCAAGGCGCTTCATGTTCGCGGAGCCATGCGGACCGTATTGATTCTCTGTTCGCGCAAGAAGGGGGCTTTCAGCGAAAGCCAGATCGAGGACGTGACGACGATCGCGACCGCATTTCATCAACAACTCAAAAAGATCAGAAGATCCGCCAAGAAATAAGCTCGAAAGAGAGCCGCGCCCCGGTGCCGGGTGTTGAAAAGCCGTCTGCGTTGCGTCTGCAGCGCTGAAATAGCTTCAAACGCTCATTGGCCGGGCCTGGACAGGGCTTTCCCGTCTTTTTTGCCGCCTCGAAACCGTGAAATCCTCTCACCGACCGGATCCGGGAAAATAGCGTTCTGCAGAGATCCGCAATTTTGAATATAAGATTGAATTGGTTATTAATGGTTATACCAATTGTCGCCGCATTGTTATCAATGATGTTATTTTTTGAGAATTTGTGTGTATTTTTTAAAACAATATTTTAAAGTTGTATTTATGATTATATTGGTTTATACAATTTATAATCATGTTTTGTTCGGAGATATTAATGTCAGTTGTCGATATTGTCATGCTTAAAATTGGAGAACTCGAGTTGAGCGTTGGCGACCGGTTACCTTCAGAACGTTGTTTGGCAGAACGTTGTGATATCAGTCGTTCAAGCGTCAGGAATGCTTTGAAGGAGTTGCAGTCAAAAAGAATTTTAAGCGTCAGGCAGGGCAGCGGTTATTTTCTGGCTTCGGACTTTGCCTTCAGACAGGCTCTCGACGGACAGGACAGCCGGTGGACACCGGAACGGATACAACAGGTTTTCGAGGCCCGGAGCCTGGTTACGGTACGGGTCACCGAACTCGGCTCGGCGCGGATGAGCGAACAGGTTTTACCGGAGTTGGAGAATACGCTCGTCGATCTGGGCAAAGCGGTTATCAATTCGGATGTTCAGTCCATGGAGCCGCTGCATAACCGCTTTGTCAACATCATCTTCGAACAATGCGGCAATGCCGAATTCATCCGCATGTTGCATGAAGTCAGGATTCCGTCACATTACGTTGTGCTGATGCTGCAGGAGACCGAGGGGGATGAAAAAAACGCTTATTTTTCCGAGCATGTCAACCTGTTTCAGGCGATTAAAAAGCAGGATCATCAGCTTGCCGGGCAGATATCCGCCCGGATCTGCGGCATGCTGTCGGACTTGTTCAATAAATATGCGCATGCCGTATTCAAATGACATGTGTCGTCATTTTGAGAGGTGGCGGCGGAAGGATGGATCGTGATTTCAACCCTAACCAAGGAGGATGGAATGGAAAGGCGCAGTTTTCTCAAAGCCATGGGTGCGACTGCCGCCGGTGTCGGCGCGGCCGCGACGATCGGTGCTCCGGGCAAAGCTTTTGCCCGCGGCAAGGAGGATATCGGTGAATGCAAAAGCCTGAAGATCACCGTATTGTCCGAAACCAGCTGGTTCAATAACGATCAGTTCAAAAAGGATATCGTCGACTACGGCGGAGCCAGCACCAATCAGTACGACATTCCCTGGGATCCGGATAATGCCGGCGGTTACGCAACCTTGCTGGAAATTGAACAGCTCGATGGAACGGTGAACAAACTGTTGCTCGATACCGGTTGGAGCAACGAGTGGATGGACTATGTTTTCGAACGCCATGGCGTCGACAAGATGATCGCCGGCAAGGAAATCGATACCATGGTCATCAGTCACTGGCACCTCGACCATTTCTGGGGGATCGAGTCGACCCTCAAACATAACGACAAAATCAAAATTTACGGCCCGGAAACCATGTTCCCGGAGGATGAGCGACTGCTCTACGGCGGCAAGAATGAGGCCAAGGGTCTGGTGATCAATAAAAACGACGTGCCTTATAAAGGCGAACTGGTCAAAACCAATCCGAAGGAATGGTACAAACTCTATCCCGGCGTCGCCGTCAAGGAATTCGATGTGCCGATTCTGCTGCGGGTACGGGGCGAAAACGTTATTTACGTCAATGTCAAAGGCAAGGGGATCGTCACTGTAACCGGTTGCTGCCACCCCGGTCTGCTGACGCTCTATTCCACCGCCAGACGCCAGATTAAGGGCGGCGAAAATATCTACGGTTGCTACGGCGGCCTGCACATTTCGCTGTTTGAAAACTGGGACCCCAAAATGGACGATATCATCAAGGGGGCCAAGGCGTTCAACCCGAAGAAGATGGGCTGCAACCACTGTACCGGCTGGATCTGGGCGGAAAAAGCCGCGGAAGCCGGTCTGCCCATCGTTAAAGGGACCGATACCTTCAAGACCTATCCGCGTCAGTCCGCGGTCGCCAAGGATAATAACGTGTTCCTGACCAACGGGGATACGGTGGTCTTCTGATCTTTCAGGGCGCGACCTCTTCGGCTGTCGCGCCCTGCTTTAATATGTTCATGAGAGGTTACGAAATGACTACAGCAAAAAATAACTACCTCTTCGGCCTGATTGCGTTTGTCGTCATGATCGTGGTCAATTTTGCCCTGTGGCGTTTGTTTTTCGCTCCTTCGAACGGGGTCTTCAAACTGTTCACCCCGATGTACGGATTGTCGCTGGCGGCATTCTACTTTTATTCGGTGCTGCTGGTGGCCGATGTTTTCGGCTGGAAAAACGAAACCGGGAATGTCGCCAAGGGGGTATTTCCCCTGATCGTTTCCATCGTGGTGTTTTATGTCCTGTATTATGTTTTTTTCTGGAATGTTCTCGGTACCTACGGGATCACCTATTTCAGCCCCCAGGCGCAGATCGCCACCGGCGGAACCGGGCTGGAGATCTGGAACGCCCGGGAGAATTCCTCTCTGGCGATCCTCTTCGTCGTCACGGCATTAATCTGGGTCACCATGATCTGGAATGCCGGATTCGGCAATTCCCCCTGGGACGGCATGAAAAAATCGGTGATCGGGTTCAGCAAGTTTTTCGCCACCGCTTTTATCGGCAGCGTGATCTACGCCATCTTTTTTCACCCCAACATTACCGCGCTGTTCCTGCCGAAGCAGATCTTTGCCGGGGTCCTGCCCTGGTGGGAAGGGGTGGCGATGACCTCCAGCTCGTTTTATCATCTCGGCTGGATGTTCGCCGGGCTGTTCATCCTGATGTTCCTGGCGGACTGCGTGGATGGTTTTCCCTTTGTCCTGTTTCGCGGCGCAGAAAAGACCGGTTCCTGGATCGGAGCCGTGGTCGCCCTGGTGATCGCCGTTGTCGGCGGTTATATCCTTATGTACATTGCCGAGGCGATCATGAACTATTACTGGTATGAACCCTTCACCGGCGGCAATTACACCGATGATCCGCGTTTCCGGCATGTCCATACCGCGGAAATCGCCGCCTTTTTCATGCTCGCCCTGATGATCGTGAAAGTATTTTTCAACAACGTTTTCCAGCCCGCCGGCAAGTGGACGGCGGCTATTGTGCGGCTGGTTGCGGTCAGCGCGGTCGGCATGCTGATCTATTTCTTTTACTATTCGGAAACTCTGGGGCCGAAGTTCGTCGACCGGGTCCCCGGCGTCGGCAACCTCGACGACACTTCGCTGTGCTGGACGATCATGTCGATGGCCGTGATCCTGGTTTACGACCGCTTTTTCAATGCGTTCCCGCTGCGCAGGCCGCGATGAAACGGCGCGAGTTTTTCCGGGAAGCGCTCGATGAGTCGATTCGTGCGGCGCAAAAGGGTTTTTTAAGCCTGCATGAAACCTTCACCGCGGTCAACGGCTCGGTGCAGGAGGCGCTGGAGGGCGATACCCCGGGAACAGGTGATTTCTTCGCCTCTTATGAAATGAGTTATTCCCTGACCCTGGCCTATCCGCGGGAATTTTTCGAACAGATGGCCAGGGAACAGGGACTCTCGTACGAGGGGGTCGAGACGATCAGGCTGGCGGATGAATTGCACAAGCGAGGTGTGATATGAATGCCCTTGACGCTTACCAGGCAACAAGAAATCTGGTCGAGAGTGCGTTCAGCCATCTGACCTGGTATGAAGATGTCTGCCTGCAAAGCGGCTTTAAAGGGATCAGTCAGGTCTGGAAAGAGGAGCCGGCCTGGTATTTCTGGCTGAACCGGGTCGACGGGGCTTTTCTGCTGCGACTCCATGCGGAAGAGTCTTTGGCCGACAACCAGTATGTCAGTTTGACCCTGCACTATTTCCCGGCGCCCGGTGAAGACCTGTATCAACAGCTCAGTGCCGGAGAAAAGTGGCTGCTCAGCGATGACGCGGCTTTTGATCGCGGCACGAATACGCCGAGATTCGAGGCTTACGAACAGTTCGTTTCCCTGTTCGTCGCGGCTGAAATCGGATTTGTCATCGACCCGGATAATCAGCTGGGTTTGTTGCTTTTCAGCTCTGCGGTTGACGCCGGGCACCCGGCCCGTCAATTTCTGTCGCTGCTGGTGACGGCCTGCAATTTTTTCTTCAAACGGCATCAACAGCATATCTTTGCAATGCGCCAGGAAAATGTCCCGACCATGCTGATCAGTTATTCGGCTTCGATGTTGGCGCGGTTCATGGCCGAATTTCGCTTGCGGCGGGCGCAACTGGAAGATATCTCCGCGGAAGAGAGATTTGTCGCCTGGAAACATGCAGCTCATATGAAAGCCGTCTGTTCGATGACAGGAGCCTGTAGTTGTCGGCATTAACTTTTTTGGAGGAACCAATGAGAAAAATACTCGTTATGCTCATCGCTCTATTTGCATTTTTTGTTGCCGGCGTATCCGCTATGGAGGCGAAAGATGTCGCTCAAGGCTATGCGTTGCATAATCAACATTGTCTTTCCTGCCACGATTCCATCGCCGATCCGGAAAAATCGGGATTCACCCGCGATACCTGGTTTTTGATCCTGAATGTCATGCATGACAAATACGGCATGGAAAGCCTGTCGGCCGAGGATAAGGGGAAACTGGTCGATTATCTCTACACGATCCGTAAAGGGATGGAGCGCGAGGCCGGGTAGGGCGTTCTTTGGCGCAGACTGTTTTGACCATGACTCCCCTGTGCGCGATTGCCGCCGGGGAGTTTTTTTATCGGCGGCTGACCGGCCGCAGACGGACATTATCCACTTTTGGGGGATAAAAGATCCAGACACGCCTGGACCAGCGGGCTGGGTTCGCACTTGCCGGGCAGCAGCAGGGACAAGGTCCGAAACAGCTTCAGCGGGGTGTTGACCGCAACCAGCCAGCCCTGATCAAGTTCCCGCCGGACCGCCAGGCGCGACAGACAGCTCACCCCCAGTCCCGCTTCAACCGCCTTTTTGATGGCTTCCGTATGCCCCAATTCGACCACCGACGCCAGTCTTGACAAGGGCAATTCAAGCGCCTGCTCAAAGACTTCCCTGGTTCCGGACCCTCTTTCCCTGATGATCCAGTCGGCCTCCAGCAATTCCGATTTCGCCACGGGTTTGCCCGCAGCCCAAGAGTGATCCTTGCCGCAAATCACCACCAATTCGTCAACCCGCCAATCAGTGCGTTCCAGCTGACCAATGTGACAGGGCCCTTCGATCAGGGCCAGATCGAGCTCGCCGTCGTCGAGTGCGGTGGCGATGATTTCGCTGTTGCCGACCTGCATGGCAACCTGCGCCTGGGGGTAGCGATGCGGGAAATCCGCCATCAGCAACGGGAGCAGGTAATTGCCGATCGTGGTGCTGGCGCCGATCAGCAATCTGCCGGCCGGTTCGTTGCCCGACAGCGTCAGTAGCCGTTCGAACTCGGCGGCCTGCCTGAGGCTTTCCCGTGCGAGCGGCAGAAGCAACCTGCCACGATCATTGACGATGAGCTTGCGGCCCCGGCGGTGAAACAGGGGACCGGCGTAACGGCTTTCCAGGTCGGCCAGGGCCATGCTGACCGCGGATTGGCTGAGCAACAGCTTGTCCGCGGTTCCGGTGACGCTGCCCAAGGTTGCAACGTTGACGAATATTTCAAGTTTGCGCAGGCTGATTGTCATAATAATCAACAAAATTGATGTGAAATATAAATATTATCTATTTTTATTTATATATGAAAGAAGCTAAGGTGCCAAGCAACATTTCATTCAAACCCCGAACCCGATGATTACGGACGTGAGCTTTATGCGAAAAACGGTTTTTCTGCTTCTGTGCGGTATCTGCCTGATTCCCGGAGTATCAACACCGATGGCCCTGAGCGGCGGAGTCCTGTTCAGCCTTGCGGCAGGCAACCCCTGGCCGCGGCAATCTAGTCTTTGCGAGCAAAAATTATTGAAATTGTCCGTGATCGGACTGGGCTTCGGCCTGAGTATCGGGGACGTATGGACCGTCGGGCGGCATTCCGCCGGGTATACGATTGTCGGTATTGTTCTGACCATTACCGCCGGACTGCTGCTCGGGCGGCTGATGCGATTGAAAGGCAATACCGCGGCGTTGATCTCCTGCGGTACGGCGATCTGCGGCGGCAGCGCCATTGCCGCGATCGCGCCGGTCCTGAATTCGAAGGACGACGAAACCGCCGTTGCGCTGGCCACGGTTTTTACCCTCAATGCCGTTGCCCTGATCCTGTTTCCCTGCGTCGGGCACCTGATCGATATGAATCAGCACCAGTTCGGCGTCTGGGCCGGCCTCGCCATCCATGATACCAGCAGCGTCGTCGGCGCGGCGGCGAGCTACGGAGCCGCAGCGTTACAGACGGGAACAACGGTGAAACTGACCCGTGCCGCCTGGATCGCCCCCATCGCACTGGTGGCCGGTCTGTTGTTGCGCTCGGAACAGAAGGCGAAATTCCCGCTGTTTATCCTCGGGTTTATTGCGGCTGCGCTGCTGCACAGCCTGGTGCCGCAATGCGCCGGGCTCTGGCAACTGTTGGCGCTGGTCGCCAAACAGGCTCTGGTGTTGACCCTGTTCCTGGTGGGCTGCGGCTTGAACCGGACGCTGCTGCGGAATATCGGCGCACGGCCGCTGCTGCACGGGGTGATCTTGTGGATTGCGGTCAGTCTGGCGACTTTGGGCGGAGTGAATTCGGGCCTGATCGATTGAGCTGGCCGGGCGCGGGTCAAAGAATCCCGCTCAGATAGTCGGCGATGTTTGTGCGAATCGGCATAAAGTAGATACTGCCGTCTGTCCGCCGTGCGAACTGCAGCGCCTGACGGGCGAAATTGCGGTTCCATTCGAGGGTCGGTTCAAAGTCCGGCGGAAACACGGCATTGTTCTTGTTTTCCCAGTAATTGCGGCTGTTTTCGGTCAAAACCGGAGACACGCCCCAGAACATGGTCAGATCCTGCAGGAAGCCCTGGTAGATTTCCATCAGCCGTAGATCGAAAAAAGGCTGGGTGAAAAAGGCTTCGGCGCCGGCGTCGCGTTTGGCGAAGAGATAATCTATCTCCTCTTTTATGCTGCTGCGGTAGGGGTCCATTCCGGCGAAAACCCGCAACTGCGGGCATTCCCTTTTCAGCCGCCGGATCATCTCCAGACTGTTGGTGCGGTAGGTTTTATGGCGCATGTCCTGGGGCGGGTCTCCGGCAATCACCAGAACCGCTTCGATGCCCTTGCCGGTGATGGCGTCGAGTACCTTCAGTTCGGCGTTCGGATCGAAATCAATGGCGCGCAGATGGGAATGGTTTTGGGGAAATATTCTCCGGCGATGCGGCAGCCGTCCCAACTGTGCAGTTCGAAACGGAGGATATCGGGTATGTTGATACGCTGGATCTGGGGGAATATTTGCCGGACGAGAGCAAGTTCCCGGCGTAATGATTCCTTGTCTCTTGCGACCAGTTCAATTGATATTTCAGTCATTTATTCATCAATAGCTGAAAATTGTCTTTAAGGTTTTTCTTGGATGATCCGGCCGCTGAAAAGATAGATTTCAGCGTCGGGCGATTGCCAGGCGGCAGCGGGAAGTCCGGCCTTCAAGCAGGTTTGTTGCAGGAAGGTTTCCCGGTCCCAGCCATGTTCGACGGCAACCTGGGGCAGCAGGACGCCGCGATTAAGTCCTTTTTCGATGTAGATACCATGGGTACCGATTTCGATCTCCCGGCTGTCATCAACTTTTCTCAACGCTGATAAAATAGTGATTTCCAGCGTTATCGCCGCCAATTCTCCGGCCTGCAACGGCTGAAAACGGGGGTCCTGAACGGCCGAGGCGACAGCCATTGCCGCCACCTCGCGAAACAGCGGCTGGGTTGACTGAAAATTCCCGATGCAGCCGCGCAGCCTGCCGTTCCGTTTGAGGGTGACGAAACAGCCCGATTTTTCGTTCAGCGCCTTTTCCTCCCTGGGGGCGGGGGTGTATTCTTCTTGATTCAGGTGTCGGCGGATCGCTTCGCGGGCGATCTGCAGCAAGGTTGTTGACTCGGTTTCGGATAGCATGAATCGGTTCCACTAAAAGATGATGTTGTGTTGTCAGGGTGATGCCGTATCATTTATAGTTTGATGTGCCTTCACTTGCAACCTTTTTGCGCGGCCGGTTCGTTCAGCGCGATGATTCCGGGGAGAGTATTTTGAGTCGATTGTTGTTCTGCGGGTTGATGCTGGTCGGTTGGCTGGCGGGCTGTGCCGTCAATCCCGCGGCCGGTCCCGATGAAGCGGCGCTGCCGGAGGTCTCCCTCGAACGGGAAATCGTCGTGGGCGGCAACTCCTATGACCAGGCGCTGCAGAAGCTGGGCGGGGTTTATCCGGACCCTGAACTGGCGGCCTATGTCGATCGGATCGGACAGCGCCTGGCCCGCGGCAGTCGGCGCCCCGAACCGGGGTACCGCTTTGCCGTGGTCAATGCTTCCGCACCAAATGCCTTTGCCCTGCCCGAAGGGGCTGTCGTCATCACGCGCGGGCTGCTCGGCAGTGTGGAGAACGAGGCGCAACTGGCCGCGCTGCTGGGCCATGAAATCGGGCACCTGGCGGCGGCTCACAACACCCGGGAACTGCAGCGCAGCCCGACGGACGCCGCGGACGACGGGAAAACCGGCTATGCGGAACTGCTTGCCCGGACCGGTGCTCTGACGGCCGAGCTGTTGAACCGGAGCTACAGTCGCGAACAGGAGTATGAGGCCGACCGCCTCGCGGTCGATTGTCTGGCTCGCGCCGGTTATTCGCTTCAGGGCGCGGTTCAGTTACAGCGGACCTTCAGTGAAAAATCTGCCGGCGCCAGCCGCCGGGACTGGCTCGGCAACATGTTCCGCACCCACCCGTTTGCGCCCGACCGTTTGCCGGCGGTGCAACGGTATATCAACGGGACTTATGCGCACTACCGTAGCGACCGCGGGCTGGAACCGGCGGCTTATGCGCGCCAGGCAGAGCGCCTGAACGCGACGCGCGCCGCCTATCGGCTTTATGATCAGGCCCGGGAAGCGGAGAACCGGCAGCAGTCCGATCGGGCCATCGAACTTTATCACCAGGCCATGCAGCAGGCTCCGGACCATGGGCTGCTGCTGACCGCTTTGGGAATGGCCTACCTGCGCAAGGAAGACCCGGTTCCGGCAAAGCGTTATCTGCTGCGGGCGGTACGGGTCGATCCCGGCTATTTTCAGTCGCGTCTGGGCCTGGGGTATCTTTATCTGCAGGACCGGGAGGCGGCTGCGGCGGTTGAACACCTTGAGGCTGCGGTCAAGCTGCTGCCCACGGTTGAAGGGGTCTATCTTCTTGCCGCAGCGGAAACTTTGTCCGGCAATCTGACGCGGGCCCGGCAACTGTACCGGGCCGTTGCGCAAACGGACCGGACCGGTCATCTGGGACAGGCGGCCGCGGAGCGCTTACGCCGGTTATAGCCGCTGCCGCCGGCGCTGCGGTAAAACCTGCGGGTTGTTGCTTATTGATAACAGGAGATTGCAATGGAAAATTCACTCGAATGGCGCCTGGAGGATGGAGAAACCCTCCTTTGGCAGGGCCGTCCGGCCCCGCGTTGCTATACGTTCCGTCACTGGCTGCAGGCGCTCATCGGCTCGGTTCTGTTCCTGGCCAGCAGTTTCTGGTTGATGGTCGGTATGCAGCTGATCAAAACCCAGAATCTGTCCCTCTGGTTGTTGCCGCTGCCGATTCTGCTGGTGCTCGGTTCCTTCTGCGTCGGGCCGGGCCGGATTCTGCTCGCCCGTTGGCGCTGGGGCGGAATCTTCTACGCCCTGACCGACCGGCGCCTGCTGGTCCGGCAACGTCTTTTCAGCCGTGCGGTGTCGGATTACAGGCTGGAACATTACCGCCGCTGCAAAACCAGAAAATACGGGGAAAATCTCGCCAGCCTGAAAATGTTTTTTCGCAATCGACCGCCGGTGCTGCTGGAATGCCTGGAATATCCGGCTCTGGTCCTGCGGCATCTGCCCCGGAGGGAAGGCGTCGAAGGACAGGAGAATTGATTGACTTGACGCTCTGTGCGCCGCTATGATACCCGGCTTTGGCATAATTTTGCAGGCTATGGAAATGCGGAACGATGGATAAAACCTTCTACCTGGAAACGTTCGGTTGCCAGATGAACGTTGTCGACTCGGAGCAAATCGTCGAACTGCTGCAACGCAGCGGATATCGCCAGGTGACGACGCCGAATCAGGCCGATCTGGTGCTGTTGAACACCTGCTCCGTAAGGGATAAGGCCGAGCGCAAGGTTTACGGCCACCTCGGCCGTTTCAAGCCGATCAAGGACCGGCGTCCGGGCCTGATCATCGGCGTCGGCGGCTGCGTCGCCCAGCAGGAAGGGGCGCGCATGCTGGAAAAGATTCCTTATCTGGATCTGGTGTTCGGCACTCATAACATCCATCGCCTGCCGGAACTGGTGGCGGCGGCGGAGCAGCGGCGGCGGACGGTGGAAACCGAATTCCTCGATCAGGAAACGCGTCTGGATCTGTTTCCGCAGCGCGCCCGACGCAATGACGTCGTGCGTTTCGTCACGGTTATGCAGGGCTGCGACAATTTCTGCTCATATTGTATTGTCCCGCATGTGCGCGGCCGTGAAATCAGTCGTTCCAGCGCCGAAGTCATTGCCGAAGTCGAGCAACTGGTTGGGCAGGGCGCGCGGGAAGTGACCCTGCTGGGCCAGAACGTCAACTCCTACGGCCTCAAGGATGCCGGCGAATTGTCTTTTGCGCAACTGCTGCAGCGCGTCGACGCGATCGAGGGTTTGCGGCGCGTCCGCTTCATGACTTCGCATCCGAAGGATCTGACCGCTGAACTGATCGACTGTTTCGCCGGTTTGGACAAGCTCTGCAAGCATATCCATCTGCCGCTGCAGAGCGGCTCGGATCGGATTCTCAAGTTGATGAATCGCGGTTACAGCGCCGGAGATTACCTGGACAAGGTCGAGCGATTGAAGCGGGCCTGCCCCGAAATCCGCCTGACCACCGATATCATCGTCGGCTTTCCGGGGGAAACGGAAGAGGATTTTCAGGCGACGCTCGACGTCGTCCGGCAGGTCGAATATGCCGACGCCTATACTTTCCTCTATTCGCCCCGGGTGGAAACGGCTGCCGCCAAGATCACGGACAACCAATCCGGGTTGGAAAAACAGCGGCGGTTTCAGCGCCTGGTCGACCTGCAACAGGACATCAGCGCAAACATCTGGGCGACGGATGAAGGACGGACATTGCCGGTTTTGGTGGAAGGGTTCAGCAAGCAGGGTCAGGGACAGCTGTTCGGGCGCACCACCTGGAACCGGATCGTCAATTTCAATGGGCCTGAAGAATTGATTGGAGAGACGGTTGCGGTTAAAATCACCCGGGTTTTGCGTAACTCCAACCTCGGCGAGCCGCTGGATTCGGCAATTGAAGGGAAGGACAAAGCGATATGATCGATCTGCACACTCATACTTTTTTCAGCGACGGTGAACTGGTTCCGGCGGAACTGGTCCGCCGGGCCGCGGTGGCCGGTTACCGGGCGCTGGCCATAACCGACCATGCCGACAAGAGCAACACCGCCTGGCTGCTGTCGAATATCGTCAATGTCGTCGACGAACTCGGCGCGACCAACAACATGCGCGTGCTGGCCGGAGTCGAACTGACCCATGTGCCGCCGCAGGCGATCGCCGCCGCGGCCGAACTGGCCCGGGAGAACGGCGCCGAACTGGTGGTGGTGCACGGCGAGACCGTTGTCGAGCCGGTTATGGCGGGGACCAATCTGGCGGCAATTCAAGCCGGGGTCGACATCCTCGCCCATCCGGGACTGATTACCCCGGAAGAAGTCAGACTGGCCGCGGAAAAGGGGGTCTGCCTCGAAATAACCACGCGCAAGGGGCATTCGCTCACCAACGGTCACGTCGCCAAGCTGGCATTGGAATACGGGGCCAAACTGGTCATCAACAACGATGCGCACGCGCCCGGCGATCTGGTGTCCGCCGAGTTGCAGCGCAAAATAGCATTGGGCGCCGGGCTGAGCGAAGAACAGTATCTACAAACCCGAAAAAATTCGGCGGAGCTGGTGGAGAGGGTCAAGGGGAACTGATGCGGCAGGAAGATTTCGCTTTTTTGCAGGAACTGGTCGAAACGCCCAGCCCTTCGGGGTATGAACAGCCGGCGCAACGGGTTATCCGCCGCCATTTGACCGAGGTCGCCGATACCCTGGAGACGGACGTCATGGGGAACCTGATTGCACGCCTGGCCGACACCGCCGGTCCGCGGGTGATGCTGGCGGGGCATTGCGACGAGATCGGCTTCATGGTGCAGTTTATCGATGAGCGCGGCTTTATCTATTTCGGCGCCATCGGCGGCGTCGATCCTCATCTGTCGCCGGGGCAGCGCGTTGCGATTCATACCGGGAACGGGGACATCCCCGGGGTGATCGGTAAAAAAGCGATTCACCTGATCGAACCGAAGGATCGCGATACGGTGATCAAACTGAAACAGCAGTTCATCGATATCGGCTGTTCCGGCCGGGAAGAAGTTGAGAAGCTGGTCCAGATCGGCGACCCGATCACTTTTGCCGTCGGGGTGCAGAAACTTCAGGGCGATCGGGCAACCTCCCGTGCTTTTGACGACAAAATCGGGGCCTTTATCGTCGCCGAGGTTTTGCGGCGGGTCAAAGAGCAGGGCGGTTGCGCTTGCGATCTTTTCGCCGTGTCCACGGTGCAGGAGGAAATCGGCCTGCGCGGCGGAGCGACCAGCTGTTACGGCGTTGACCCCGCAGTCGGCATTGTGGTCGAGGTGACCCACGCCACCGACTATCCCGAGGTTGAAGAATCGGCGATCGGCCGGGTTGAATTGGGTCAGGGACCGGTCATCGCCCGGGGCGCCAATATCAATCCGGTGCTGTTCGAGCTGTTCACCGCGACCGCGAGCAAGGAGAATATCCCCGTCCAGATCATCGGCGTGCCCCGCGCGACCGGCACCGATGCCAATGTCATGCAACTGTCCCGCGGCGGCGTGGCCACGGCATTGCTGGGTATCCCGTTGCGTTACATGCACACGCCGGTGGAAACCCTGTCGTTATCCGACCTCGAAGACGCCATCAGGCTGCTGACCGCAGTTGTTTTGCGCATCGATAAAGACTCGTCTTTTATCCCCGGGTAAAGATTTTTCCCCACTGACCGTAAAAAAATGCTTTTTTCGGGCAATCGTTTCCTGCCGGACGACTTGACAATTGCTTAAAAATATCGTAACTAATTGAAATATTGCGTTATTTTTTATCGATTTCGGCTTTTTCATCTCTCTTCTGTACTCACAGGGGAATCCGTCCGCTCTTCTTTTCTCCTGGTTCGGCAGAAAAACGCCTGTTGTTGGGGAGGAAGGCATGGCGGATTCCGGTTTGCGCAAACGCATAGAAGTCCTGCTGCAGCATGCGGATGTCGTTATCAACGGCAGTCGCCCCTGGGATATCCGGGTCAACAACAACCGCTTGTACCGGCGTGTTCTCGCCCAGGGGAGCCTGGGGTTCGGCGAAGCCTACATGGACGGCTGGTGGGACACGGAATCCCTGGATCAATTGATCTTCCGGGTGCTTAGAGCCCGCCTCGATCAGCGCTTCAGGTCTTTTGTCGTCCTCATGGCCGCGTTGAAAGCCAAATTGTTGAACTGCCAGTCGAGCCGACGGGCTTTTCAGGTCGGCGAAAGACATTACGACATCGGTAACGACCTGTATCGGCATATGCTCGGTTCGCACATGATCTACAGCTGCGGTTACTGGAGAAAAGCCCGAAACCTGGACGATGCGCAACGGGACAAACTGGACCTGAGCTGTCGCAAACTGCATCTCGAACCCGGCCAGAAAGTTCTCGATATCGGTTGCGGCTGGGGCGGCACGGCGCGTTACATGGCGCAAAACTTCGGTGTCGAAGTGCTGGGAATCACCGTTTCAACGGCTCAGGCGGAACTGGCGCGGGAAAACTGTCAAGGGCTGCCGATCGAAATTCGGGTTCAGGATTATCGCGACATTGAAGGGCGTTTCGACCGGATCGTTTCCATCGGCATGTTCGAGCATGTCGGACACAAGAACTATCGCACCTATTTTCACAAGGTCGCCGGGCTGCTCAAGGACGACGGCCTCTTTCTGCTGCATACCATCGGCGGCAACGTTCCGACCGAGCGGACCGATCCCTGGATCGACAAATATATCTTTCCCAACGGCGTGATCCCGTCCGCCCGGCAGATCAGCAGTAGTTTCGAGGGCTGTTTCGTCCTTGAAGACTGGCACAATTTCGGACCGGACTACGATAAAACCCTGATGGCGTGGCACCAAAATTTCATCGCCGCCTGGCCGGAACTCAAGCGGAATTACGACGAGCGTTTCCGTCGTATGTGGAACTATTATCTGCTGTCCTGTGCCGGGGCCTTTCGCGCCCGGTCGAATCAGTTGTGGCAGATCGTGCTGTCGAAACGGGGACTGCCCGACGCTTATGACTTTCCGCGCTAGCGACCCGTTTGGTTATTGCTCCGGTGGATATTTCGTCATCCCCGCATGCGCCACGTTACCCTCGCATGACTCTGTCGGGGGCGGAGATCCATGCTTGAACAGATTAAAATCTCTATGGATTCCCGCCTTCGCGGGAATGACGCCCCGGGCAACTTGTTTCACTGTTTATTCACCGGAGCAATAATCCCAGCCATTATTCCCGGCTTTCTTGCCCGCAACCAAAATGCCTCGGCACGATCCGGAACAACAAACTTTGCCGTATTGTCGAGCGCCGGCCGGAAAAAGGTCTAGCTTCGGCGTGGTCCGGAACCGGTCCTGCGCGTTTTCGGCGAACCCGGGCGACTGAATTTTTTGCCGCCGCCGAAACGTTTGTGCGCCGGTTTGTTCCGCATCCTCTTTGCCGCCCCCTTGTCGGGACTGAGCTGCAGCTGCGCACCGCAAACCTGGGCCGCTTTCAGCCTGCGCAGTGTTTCAGCATCGAGATCCGGGGGCAGGTCCACCAGACTGAAGCGGTCGAATATTCTGATCCTGCCGATATCCCGGCTCGCGATTTTTCCTTCGTTGCTGATCGCGCCGACCAGGTTGCCCGGCTCGACTCCATGAACACGGCCGACTTCGACGCGGTATGGTCGCAGCCGGGTCGCGGAAAGCTGCTCTTTCCCGGATGATGCCGGTCGTCGATTGTCCGTTTCAACCCGTTCCTCCCCGGCAAACCGTTCCTCCAGTTGCAGCGGTCGATCCTGCTGCAACAGAAAAGCCAGCGCCGCGGCAATTTTACGATGCCCGATATCGTATTCAGACTGGCAGTCGTCGATCATCGCTTCGAAAAATTCAAGTTCTTCCGCTTCCATGACCGTGGCGATACGATCCTTGAATTGTTGAATCCGGCGGTCGGTAATATCCTTGCGGCTGGGAAGGGCCATCGCCCTGATCGGCTGGCGGGTGGTTTTTTCGATGGCGGCCAGCATCCTTTTTTCGCGCGGCGCGACAAACAGGATCGCTTTTCCGTCGCGGCCGGCCCGGCCCGTGCGCCCGATGCGATGGATGTAGGCTTCGACATCGTGAGGGATATCGTAGTTAACGACATGGCTGATCCGTTTCACGTCCAGCCCCCGGGCGGCGACATCGGTCGCGACGACAATATCGAGAGATCCGTCTTTCAGGCGTTCGATGGTTTTTTCCCGGTGCATCTGACTCATGTCGCCGTTGAGGGGCGCACTGGAAAAACCGCGCGCTTCCAGTTTTTCCGACAGTTCAACGGTTGCGACTCTGGTGCGGACGAAGATGATCATGCCTTCGATCTCCTCCGCCTCCAGAATGCGCGTCAGGGCATCGAGTTTATGCAGTCCTTTGACCTGCCAGAAACGCTGGGAAATTTTTTCCACGGTCGATGTCCGGTTCCTGATTCTGATTTCCACCGGGTCGTTCAGGTGCCTGCGGGCGACGGCAAGGATTTCACGCGGGATGGTCGCGGAAAAGAGCGCGGTCTGACGGCCCTCCGGCGTCAAACTCAGGATCTCCTCGACTTCGTCGATAAAGCCCATTTTCAACATCTCATCCGCTTCGTCGATGACGACGGCCTGCAGATGGTCCAGCTTCAGGGTCTGACGCCTGAGGTGATCCGTAACCCGCCCCGGGGTGCCGACGACAACCTGAACCCCACGCTGCAGTTGCCGTAGCTGCTGGCCCATGTTCTGCCCGCCGTAGACCGGCAGGACATGAAAATTCTTCAGGTGTCTTGAATAGGTCTGCATCGCCTCGGCGACCTGCAGCGCCAGTTCGCGGGTCGGGGTCAGAACCAGAATCCCCGGGGCTTTTAACCCCGGTTTGAGACGGCTGAGCAACGGCAGGGCAAAGGCAGCCGTTTTCCCGGTTCCGGTCTGGGCCTGGCCGAGCAGGTCGCGACCGGCAAGCAGGGGAGGTATGCTCTGTGCCTGGATCGGGGTCGGGGCTTCGTAACCGACCTCGTCGATGACCCGGTATATTGCCGGGGCAAGATGGAGATCGGAGAACTTTTCCGGTGTGTCGGACATATGTTTCCAGTCGTTAAAAATAAACCTGAAGCGCTGAATGAAACCAATGGTTCACCGCCTCAGGCTCGGTAAAAGACGCGAACCATAGACCTTTTTCCAATGAAATGCCAGTCTTTTCTGTGCTGTTCGGGAAATAGAAGCTTATTTTTCCGGTGCTGATGCCGGCTGCGTTTTTGCTTTCCACATGATCAACAGCAGGGCCAACAGCGTCAGGTTGGCGAACATCGCCACCAGCATGGCCAGGCCGGTAAACAGACCGAAATAGATGGTCGGGTTGAAGTTGGACAGGGTCAGGATGGAAAAGCCGACGATAATGGTGACCGAAGTATAATACATGGCCCGCCCGACGCTGTCGTGACTGCGCTTCATGGCGGCCAGCGGATCGTTGTCGACGGCCAGTTCCGCATTGAAACGGTGGACGTAATGGATGGTGTCGTCGACGGCGATGCCGATGGTGATGGCGGCGATGGTGATGGTCATGATATCCAGGGGGATTTTCAGCAGCCCCATCAGGCCGAGCACGACGCCGGCGGAAATGAGGTTGGGAATGATCGAGATGATCGCCAGGCGCAGGGAGCGGAACTGGATCAGGAACATTCCCATGATCACCAGGAAAACCACGCCGATGGTCTTGATCTGCGAACCGAACAGGCTTTGCAGGACGTTGTTGTAGAGCACGAACATTCCGGTCAGGTGGACCTGCTCGGGTTTGAGATCGAAATCGGCGATCAAATCCCGCCTGATCTTTTTCAGCAGGGCGTCCCGTCGCAGCTGCGGATAGGAATCGATGACCCGCAGGGAGATCCGGACCTGGTTGCCGTCTTCCGACATATACGGTTTGAATAAGGCATTTTCGATCACCGGCGGCAGCTTTTTGTGAATGACCGCCAGGGAAATGTTGTCAAGCGGCTTGTCTTCATTGAGTTGTTCCATGAGGGTAAAAGTGGTGGCCATGGACAACACTTTGCCGGTCTCGGGCAGCTCATCGACATATTGATGGATTTTTTTCAGCTCTTCAATCCGATAGCTGTTGTACCAGTAACTGCTGCCCGACAGTCCCGCCCCGGCGTCCTCTTCACCGAAAAAATCATCGCCGAAAGGATCGTCCTGTTCCGGCAAGTCCTGGTCTTGCTTTTGCGCGGCCAGAAATTCGGGGTCGGCGTCAAGGATGATATCGAGCGGCGTGGTTCCGCCGAGTTTGCGATCGATCTGTTCCATGCCGCGGTAGATTTCGGTGGTCGGCTTGAAATAGTCGATAAAACGATTTTCGACCGTCAAGCGACTGATGCCGTAAATGCTGCCCAGGGTGATGAGGATGAAAATCGCCAGTGTCGGGACGGCGCGGTGTTCGACCCAGGATGCGCAGTTGCGGGTTATGAGGCCGGTGAGGTCGAAACGAGGCACGAAACAACGCGGCGTCTTGAACAACATCAGGCCGGCCGGAAACAGCACGAATGAGAGCAGCAGGGCGAAGCTGATGCCGATGGCCATCATCCAGCCGAAATCGATGACCGGACGGATGTCGCTGGTCAGCAAGGAGATGAAAGCGACAATGGTCGTCAGCGCGGTGTAGACACTGGGGATCGCCTTGCTGCGGATCATTTCCCGCACCATGGTCAATCGGTCCGCTCCGGGCAACTCCGCATGCAGTTCGTTGAAACGGACGATCAGATGGACACACAGGGACAGGGTGATGATCAGCAGCAGAGAGGTGAAATTCGACGAAACCACGGTCACGCGCCAGCCGATCACACCGAGAAAGCCGAACATGAACCAGACCGCGGCGAAACAGCAGAGCAGGGGCAGAACAATCCACTGGATGCGCCGAAAAATCAGGATCAGCATGGAAACCAGAAACACCAGAACCCCAAGGCCGAAAGTCGTCAGGTCGCTGCGGATGAAATCGATCATGTCGGCGACGATCATCGGCACACCGCCGAGAAACAGCTGGGCGTTTTGGCGGTGTGCATTCATGATGGCGCGGATGGCGTCGACATCGCGTTCTTCTTCTTCGGCCACCTTCAGGCTGTAGGCGTCGAATTCGGCGCTCACCTGCGCCAGTAACTGCTGTTGCTCAGCCGTCAGGGATGAAGAGTACTGCAGGGCCCGCAACCGGCTTCTTTCGTTGAGCAGTTTGAAATAGGTTTCGTCGCGTTTGAAAATCGCCTGCAGCGCAGTTGTTTTGCCGTCGTCGCTGACCAGCAGCGTGTGGTACAGCGGACTGGTCTGGAACTCTTTACGCGCCAGTTCCCGATCCACATCCGGCGTTTCCAGGGTCCGCACCCCCTGGCTCAGGTCTCCCAGGGTCATGCGCGGGCTGTCGATCAGAGGGACATCGAGAATGCAGAGGACGGATTCGATCCGTTCCAGTTGCAGCAGCTGATCCCGTAAGCGGCCGATGTCGGCGAGCGTTTCCGGCGCGAACAGATCCTGTCGCGGGGTGTAGCTGATGACGACGAAATCGGTATTGCCGTAGCGGGCGTTGATTTCGCGGAAATATTTCAGATCCCGATCGTTTTCCAGCAACAGGGAATCGGCGGAGGCGTCGAGCCGGAAACGGGAGGCGAAGCTGCCGACCGCGGCCACCAGCAACAGCATGATGACGAGTGACGCCAACGGGTGTCTGAGAACGGTCCGTTCGTAGGCCGTTAGGATTTTATCCTTCATGACGTTGCCTGATGCCCTTCGGTATGCTGATTCGTTTGTCTTTCTTTGGTCGAGGTTGAGCTGTTTTTATTACTATAACGATAAGCAAGGTTGAAGGGAACAATGTTTAAATGAAAAGAAAAAGCCCCGTAAAACGGGGCTTTTTCGAATGCTGCAGCCAAAACGATTTTACAGGCCGAGTTTCTTGAAGAAATCGTTGCCCTTGTCGTCGACCAGGACGAAAGCCGGGAAGTTTTCCACTTCAATCTTCCATACCGCTTCCATTCCGAGTTCGGGGAAGTCGATACATTCGACTTTTTTGATGTTTTCTTCCGCCAGCACCGCGGCCGGGCCGCCGATGGAGCCGAGGTAGAATCCGCCGTGCTTGGCGCAGGCGTCGGTGACCTGTTGACTGCGGTTGCCCTTGGCGATCATGATCATCGAACCGCCGTTGCTCTGCAGCAGATCGACATAGCTGTCCATGCGTCCCGCCGTTGTCGGGCCGAAGGAACCGGAGGGCTTGCCGGCCGGTGTTTTTGCCGGTCCCGCGTAGTAGATCGGGTGATTTTTCAGGTATTCCGGCAACGGTTTGCCGCCGTCGAGGATTTCCTTGAATTTCGCGTGGGCGATATCGCGGCCGACGACAATGGTGCCGTTCAGACGCAACGGCGCGCCGACTTCGAGTTTGCTCAGATCGGCCAGGACCTCGCTCATGGGACGATTCAGGTCGATGACCGTGGCCGCGCTTTCCTTGCCGCGCATTGCGTCCGGGATCAAGCGGCCCGGATTGCGGTCCAGTTGTTCGACGAAAAGCCCCTCGCGGGTGATTTTCGCCTTCACGTTGCGGTCGGCGGAGCAGGAAACCGCCATGCCGACGGGACAGGACGCGCCGTGACGGGGCAGGCGGATGATGCGCACGTCATGAGCGAAGTGCTTGCCGCCGAACTGGGCGCCGAGCCCGATATCCCGGGCGGCCTGAAGAATTTTTTCTTCGAGTTCGAGGTCGCGGAACGCCTGACCGTGTTCATTGCCAGCGGTCGGCAGCTCGTCAAGGTAGCGGGCGGTGGCCAGTTTGACGGTTTTCATGCAGGCGTCGGCCGAGGTGCCGCCGATGACGAAAGCCAGGTGGTAGGGCGGACAGGCGGCAGTACCGATGGTTTTCATTTTTTCGATCAGGAAACTCTCCAGCTTCTCGGGGTTCAGCAGGGCCTTGGTTTCCTGGAACAGCATGGTTTTGTTGGCGGAACCGCCGCCTTTGGCGATGAACAGGAACTTGTACTGGTCGCCTTCGGTCGCATAGAGATCGATCTGCGCCGGCAGGTTGGTGCCGGTATTTTTTTCGGTGTACATATCGAGCGCCACGGTCTGGCTGTAACGCAGGTTTTCTTCGGTGTAGGTTTTGAAAACCCCTGCGGAGATCCGCTCGGCGTCGTTGGCGCCGGTCCAGACCTGCTGCCCTTTTTTGCCGATCACCGTTGCCGTGCCGGTATCCTGGCAGAAGGGGAGCTCGAAGTTGGCTGAAATTTCCGCGTTGCGCAAAAAGGCCATGGCAACGGTCTTGTCGTTTTCGGACGCCTCGGGATCGCTGAGGATCTGAGCCACTTGCTCGTTGTGCTCGGGACGCAACATAAAGGCAACATCGCGCATGGCGGTGTTGGTCAGAACGGTCAGCGCTTCGGGGTCGACCTTAAGCACTTCCCGGCCGTCGAAGTTAACCATGTCCACATATTTTTCGGAGCCTTCAATTTTGTAATACTTTGTTGATTCAGCACCTAAGGGCATTGGATCCTGATACTTGAAATCTGGCATCGTCTCACTCCTTATGTATTGGGATAGAAATTCCGGGTCGAATGGCCCAGCACAAAACCTCTGCATTATAGGTTAATTCTGCCCGGTTGTCGACCAATAAGCAATCCGGCAGGCGGGGCGATCGCAGGGGTCGGCCGGATCATGTCTGCAAGCATTCCGGCAGGCGTGGCCCTTTTGATAATACCTGACTAAAGTGCTTGAAAAAAATTGACAGAAATAGTCGGGTATGCTAGTAAGTTGCTAGATTTACGGCAGCGCATGATAAAAAATATTATATCGTGTTTATATGTTTACTCTTTTAATTTAGTATCCGCCTGTGAGAGAATCAACACAGATATAGGGAGGCCAGAGGATGTTTGCACATCTCAAGGAAGATTTAAAAGCCGTATTCGATCGAGACCCTGCCGTCAGAGGTGTGTTTGAAATCTTTTTCTGTTATCCCGGTTTTCATGCCATGCTTTTTTATCGTTTTTCGCACTGGCTGTGGCTTCATCAGATGAAATTTCTCGGCCGCTTTGTTTCGCATCTCGGCCGTTTTTTCACCGGCATCGAAATCCACCCCGGCGCGAAAATCGGCAGCGGTTTTTTCATCGACCACGGTATGGGGGTGGTGATCGGCGAAACGGCCGAGATCGGCGATAACTGCACTCTGTATCACGGGGTCACCTTGGGGGGGACTTCATGGGCCAAGGAAAAACGCCACCCGACCCTGGGGAATAATGTCATTGTCGGCTCCGGGGCGAAAATACTGGGTCCTTTCACTCTCGGGGACAACAGCAAGGTGGGGTCGAATTCGGTCGTGGTCAAAGAGGTCCCGGCCAATGCCACGGTGGTCGGTATTCCCGGCCGCGTGGTCATTTCGGGCGAAAAACGGGTCGGGGTCGATCTGCAGCACGACAAACTGCCGGACCCGGTCGCCAAAGCGGTCAGTTGCGTTTTCGATCAGATCCAGAGACTTGAGGACCAGGTCGAAGAGCTGCAACAGGAGCAACGGCGCCTGAAAGAAGAATTGGCGCGTTACGACAAACTGGAAACGGCTGGGGAAGCGGTTTTATGAGAATGTCGACCAAAGCGCAATATGCGGTTCGCGCGCTTGTCAGTTTGAATCTCACCAGCAACGGCGCCCCGGTTCCGATCAAAGAGATCGCCGAGCGGGAGCATATTTCGCTGAACTACCTGGAGCAGCTTTTCGTCAAGTTGCGGCGGGGTGATATCGTCAGGAGCATCCGCGGCCCCGGCGGCGGTTATGTGGTGGCGCGTCGGGCTGCGGAGATCCGTATCGATCAGATTATCGACAGTGTGGAAGAGGCGATCATGCCGCTGTCCTGCATGAATGATGACGGTAGTTGCGGCTGCGACACCAAATGTGCAACCCAGGCCGTATGGCAGGGTCTGGGGCACCAGATACGCAATTTTCTGGCTTCCATGACTTTGGAAGATTTAACTTGTCAGGCTCGACGGCAGATGACATCTGAAGCGTCGAACAGTTGATTTATTAACCTGTACCGGAGGTTGGTGTGGAAAAGATTTACCTGGACAACAACGCGACGACAGCAGTGAAACCGGAAGTTCTGGACGCGATGTTGCCATACTTTTGTGAGCAGTTCGGCAACCCTTCAAGTGTTCACTGGGCCGGACGGATGGTGAGCGGCGCGGTTGAAAAAGCGCGCGAACAGGTCGCTGCCCTGTTTAACTGTTCACCGGCGGAGGTCATTTTCCTGTCTTGCGGCAGCGAAGGCGACAACTACGCCATTAAGGGCACGGCTGCCGCCCTGAAACATAAAGGCAATCATATCATTACGACGGCAGTGGAGCACCCGGCCGTATTGGAAACCTGCGAGGCGCTGGAGAAAGACGGCTTCAGAGTGACTTATCTCGGGGTCGATGCCGACGGCGAACTCGATCTGCGCGAACTGGAAGCCGCGATCACCGATCAGACCATCCTGATTTCGGTGATGTGGGCCAATAACGAGACCGGCAATCTTTTCCCGATCAGTGAAATCGGCAGGATCGCCGGCCGGCATAAGGTGCGTTTTCACACTGACGCGGTGCAGGCCGCGGGAAAAATTCCGCTGGATGTGCGCGCCGCCAATGTCGACATGGCGGTCATATCGGGGCATAAAATCGGTGCGCCCAAAGGGGTGGGAGCCATGTACCTGCGCCGCGGAACGCGGATCGAACGGTTTATGCACGGCGGTCACCAGGAGCGTAACCGGCGGGCCGGAACCCACAATGTCCCCGGCATCGTCGGCCTCGGTGTTGCGAGCGAACTGGCGTTGCAGCAGCTGGATGAAAATTATGCCTATATGCGCCGTTTGCGCGACAAGCTGGAAAAAGGCATCATGGACTCCATTCCGGAGGTCAAACTCAACGGCCACCCCAATGCCGACCTGCGGTTGCCGAATACCCTGAATGTCAGTTTCAACTATATCGAAGGCGAGTCGCTGTTGCTGTTCTTCGATATGAAGGGCATTGCCGCATCGTCCGGTTCGGCCTGTACCTCGGGTTCGCTCGAACCGTCCCATGTGATGGGAGCCATGGGCGTGAACATCGTGCTCGCCCATTCCAGCACCCGTTTCAGCCTGGGACCCGAGAATACGGAAGAGGAGATCGATTACGTCCTGCGCGAACTGCCGCCGATTGTGCAGCGGCTGCGGGAGATGAGCCCATTATATAACCGGGAAGAACCGACACCTCTCGTTTGCGATGAGTGTCGCATGGTCCATCGGGCCTGAATTAAATACGGAATCAGGGAGAAAACTGTATGTATACGGAAAAAGTTATGGATCACTTCGCCAATCCGCGCAATGTCGGCGAGATAGAAAATGCCAACGGCGTCGGCGAGGTCGGCAACGCCTCCTGCGGCGACATTATGAAAATCTATCTCAAGGTCGAAAACGATATCATCCGCGACATCAAGTTCAAGACCTTCGGCTGCGGAGCGGCGATCGCGACGTCGTCCATGGTCACGGAGATGGCGATCGGCAAAACCATCGATGAGGCTTTGGTGTTGACCAATCAGGCGGTCGCCGAAGCTCTGGACGGTCTGCCGCCGGCCAAGATGCACTGTTCGAATCTGGCCGCGGATGCCCTGCACGAAGCCATTAAGGATTATCGCGAGAAACATCCGGCCTAAAGGCCGACCAGCCGTTGTGGGCGGGCCTTATTCCGTGATGCCCGCGGAAACTTGACCAATGGTGTTGCCGCGCTTTGGACGGGCAGGGCGCTTTTGAACCCCGGCGTCGCCGGGAACGGGAAATCGCGGCATTGCGAAACTTACATACCAGAGTCCGCATTCGGTCTTTGGCGTCAAACAGAGGGCCTCATCCTGTGAGGCCCTTTTTGTCCGTAGAGGGGCTTGTGGGAAAAACGGTTGCCATAGCCATGAGCGGCGGTGTCGATTCCTCGGTTGCCGCCGCGCTGTTGCTTGAACAGGGTTATCATGTCATCGGCGTGACCATGCGGTTGTGGTCGGGCTGCAGCGGCGCCGCTTCTTCGAATCCTGATGTCGTCGCCCAGGCGGGGCATGTCGCCGCGCAGTTGAACATCCCTTTTCATGCCTTCGAACTGCGGGAGGATTTCCGGCACCGGGTCGTCGATCCGTTCTGCCGCGAATATCTTGCCGGGCGCACGCCCAATCCCTGTGTCGTCTGCAATAAATATTTGAAGTTCGGGCGCTTGCTGGAACTTGCCGGACGTTTGGGGGCCGACTACCTGGCGACGGGCCATTATGCCGCGATCACCCGCAGCGGGGCTTATTGGCAGGTGCAAAAAGCGGTCGACCGCAACAAGGACCAAAGTTATTTTCTCTTTGCCTTGAATCAGCAGCAGCTGGAAAAATGCCTGTTTCCCCTGGGGCGGCTGACCAAGCAAGCCGTCCGCGCCATCGCGGCGAAACAGAATCTTGTCGTTGCCGAAAAAAGCGAAAGCCAGGATATCTGTTTTATCCCCGACGGCGATTATGCCGGTTTTTTGCAGACGCAGTGCCGGATCGACGCAGCGGGCGGCGATATCGTCCACGTTTCCGGCAGGGTTCTGGGGCGTCACCCCGGGGCTTACCATTACACTGTCGGGCAGCGGAAAGGCTTGGGGATCGGCTGGACCGAGCCGCTTTATGTGGTCGCCATCGACGCGCCGAAGCGGCAGGTTATTGTCGGCGAGCGGCAATGGCTCGATCGCCGGGATTTAACCGTCGCCGGCTGCAGCTGGAATATCCCGACGCCGATGCAGGCGTTTGCCTGCAACTGCCGTATTCGTTATCGCCACACGGAAGTGCCGGTGATGGTTGAGCCGCTCGGTTCCGATCGGGCGGAAGTGACTTTTGCCGACCCGCAGCAGGGCGTGACGCCGGGCCAGGCGGCGGTGTTTTATCAACAGGACCGGGTGATCGGCGGAGGTTGGATTGAATGAAAACGACCTTCTCGATCGTCACTCTGGGTTGTAAAACCAACCAATTCGAATCCGCCGCCGTGGCGGAACAGCTGCAGCGGGCCGGCTATCGTCGGGTCGAGTTCGAGAGCGGAGCCGACCTGGTTGTCGTCAATACCTGCACCGTGACCGCGGCGACCGATGCGCAATCGCGCAATCTGATCCGGCGGGCGCAACGTCTGAACCCGAAGGCCCGGGTCGTGGTCACCGGCTGCTACGCTCAGGTCGACCCGCACAGCGTCCGGCAACTTCCCGGTGTTTCCCTGGTGCTCGGCAACGAGGAGAAAAACTCCCTGGCCGCGCATCTGGAATCTTCCCGCCGGGAGGGCGAAATCAGAGTCGACGATATCCGCGCCAGTACGACGATAAAACCGCTTTCGCTGAGCCGATTCGACCGCCGCAGCCGGGCCTTTGTCCAGATTCAGAACGGCTGCGATGCCTTCTGTTCCTACTGCATTATTCCCTACGCCCGCGGGCGCAGCCGCTCGGTGGCGACCGCCGCCGTCATCGGTCAGGTCGAGAAACTGTCGGCCGCCGGTTATCCGGAGGTGGTGCTGACCGGCATCCATATCGGCCGTTACGGCCACGACCTGCAGCCGCGAACCGATTTGCTCGAACTGCTGCGGCGTATCGAATCCTCGCGTTTCAGCGGCCGGCTGCGCCTCGGCTCCATCGAGCCGACCGAACTGCCGGAGGAACTGCTTGCCTATATCGCCGCCAATCCCTGGATCTGTCCGCATTTTCATATCCCGCTGCAGGCCGGGACCGACGACATTCTCCGGAGCATGAACCGTCACTATTCGATCGCTCATTATCGAAATTTGCTGAACGCTATCCGGGCCGGTCAGCCGGATGCGGCGATCGGTCTCGATATCATCGTCGGGTTCCCCGGCGAGTCCGAACGGCATTTCTCCGCGACCCGTCAACTGCTCGAAGATTTACCGTTCAGTCATCTCCATGTGTTCCCCTTCAGCCGCAGACCCGGCACACCGGCGGCGGCGATGACGAAACAGGTTCCCGCTGCCGCTCATCAAGCAGCGGGCTGAGCTGTTGCGCCGGATCGGCGCAGAAAAAAAACGTAACTTCATGCAGCGCTTTGTCGGTCGCCGTCTGGAAATCGTCCTCGAAGGACAGGAGCGGGATGGTTGCGGCAAAGGATTGTCGCAAAATTATCTGCCGGTTCTGGTGCCGACCGACAGCGGCAGCCGTGGGGAGTTGTTGAGCATACTGATCACCGGCACCGGCACGGCGGGCCTGCGCGGCGAGGCGGTTCAGCTTTCGGTTTCCCGCGCCGCCAGTTCCCGCCCGCGTTGAACATCAACCGTCAGTAACAAACCGCCACCGAGGATAAAAAAACAGCGCAATGGCCAGGATCGAGTGACGCGAACTGCCGCTGAAATCCGCGATCAGGGCAAAGAGCAGGGGGCCGAAAATCGCGGCAAAGCGCGAGCTGATGGAAAAAAAAGCCGAAAAATTCCGCACTCTTGTGCTTGGGCACCAGGCTGGCATACAGCGAACGGCTGAGCGCCTGGCTGCCGCCCAGAACCAGCGCTATCACTGCGCCCAGAGCCCAGCAATCCCCTTCCCCCTGAAGGCGGTAGGCAAAGAAACAGACCGCCGTAAAGACCGCCAGACTGAGTTGAATCGCTCTTGCGGTGCCCAGTTTGTCAGCGATGCGGGAAAACAGAAGCGCGCCGGGCATGGCGGCAAACTGGATCATCAGGAAACAACCGATGATCGTCCCCTGGCTGAGTTGCAACTCTTCCCGCGCATACACGGCGGAAACGCTGATGATCGTCTGAATGCCGTCGTTATAGCAGAGAAAAGCCAACAGAAAGAGGCTCAGGTCGCGATAGCGGCCGAGCTGACGGAATTGTCCCAGGTAGCTTTTCAGATCCAGCCGCAAACCCTGCGTCCGGCTGTCCGCCGTGCGCGGCAGACAGATAAATGCGGGAAGAGCGAAAAACAGCCACCAGCAGGAGGTCAGAAGAAACGCGAAACGAGTCGCCGCGGCACGATCGGCAAAGCCGCAGGCCGAGTGGTTGATAATCAGGAGAAAGGCCAGTGCCAGCAACAGGCCGCCACCGACATAACCGAAAGCATAACCGCGAGCCGATAGGCGGTCCGTTTCCCCCGGATCGGCGAGCAAGGGCAGGTAGGCGTTGTAGAAAATATTGGCCCCGGCAAAGCCGATGTTGCCGACGGCAAACAACAGTGCGGCGGCGAGATAGTCTCCCTGTCCGGTCAATGCCAGACCGGCGGTCGCACTGCCGCCCGCCAGGCAGAACCAGGTCATCAGGCTTTTGTGGCGGGCTTTTTTATCCGCCCAGGCGCCGAGCACCGGCGCGCACAAAGCCAGCCCCAGCATCGACAGCGAAACCGTGTATCCCCACAGGGTTGCGGCGGAATACGAGCGCCCGGTCCAGGGGAGAACGGCACCCCCGGCCGGGACGAGCGAAACGAAATAAACCGGCAGCACCGCCGCCAGGATAACCGTGGCAAAGGCGGAATTGGCCCAATCGTACAGGCACCAGGAAAACAAAATTTGTCGCCGGCTGCAGTGCATGACATCCCTGAAGGGGTGCTGATTTGAATTAATTAACCCTGGACGGCGGCCGGGCGGTCAAAAAATAACGTCGTCCCGCGTGGGCGCAATCCAGATTGACCGGCTATCCTATGTTCCTGCCGGGCGCCGGTCTTTTTTCTGCGCCGCCCATTGTCTGTTTGAGTATAGCGGAAGCCCATGCCGCTGCAGGGATAAAAAAGACCCCGAGCTTTGGAGGGGGGGGAAGCTCGAGGCCAATAGCAAAAAAGAGATTGATATCCGAAGAAAACGATTTTGTCCAGAATGTTAATCTAAATATTATAGCTTATTGTTTTTATTAAATAAATTTTTTAAAACAGATCAAGCCGGTCTGTCCGGGCCGCTTTGCCGGAAACCGGAAAGGCAACTGCCGGAAGCGCCCCGGCCCGGTAACCGGCATTGCTGACGGGTCCGTCAGGTGGTGTCGAAACGAACGCATCGGACCGGCTGCGCTACGGCACTGGCCGCCATGACGTCATGAAGAAGCCGGGTCCTTGAGGCTGTCGGCCAACCAGGCACGATAGGCGCACTCCCGCGGTAACCAGGTCAGGCGGCCGATGTTTTCCGGGGTCAGTTTAATGCAATCCTTTTCTATCCGGAACCGGGTTGCATAGACGCGGCAGGTGCGCTCATGAACATCGAGAAAGCGGCAGGGTACGGCCGTCGTCAACACTTCGCCCCGGGCGGTTATTTTCTTTTCGAAGCAGCAGGCTCCGCACCGCCGGCAGAGCGCTTCCCATTCAGCGGGCGTCATGGGATCATGCGCACTCGGAATAGCCGCAGGCATGACAGACGCAGCAGCCCCCTTCGTGTTCAATCGGGCCGCCGCAGTCGGGGCAGGCGCCGCCGTTATTGACGAACTGAACCGGGCTCTCATCGTCATTGAGCATGTGCAGTTCGATCGCCTTGGCCACGGCATCGGCGCAGGAGGTGATCCGATTGGCGCCGAACCCGGCGGGCTTGTGGCAGGTGATGCCGATCAGCTGTTTAACCGTCTGCCGCGCCTGGCCGCCGCTGCGCCAGGACAGCGAAACCAGCCGCCCGATCGCCTCGCATTGCGAGGCGGCGCAGCCGCCCGCTTTACCCATCGTGGTAAACAGCTCGAACAGACCGTTTTCGTCTTCGTTGATGGTGATGTAGAGAGGGCCGCAGCCGGTTTCCATCTGATAGGTCGAGCCTTTCAAGGCGCGTGGACGATCCCGCTTGCGCGAAGCTTTTTTGCTCTCCATCGGAATCACGGCGTCGACCTTTTTGTCCTCTTCACTCTGGCCGGCGACGGAAAGGACCTGCATGTCACGCGAACCGTCGCGGTAAATGGTGACGCCTTTGCAGCCCTCTGCGTAGGCCAGCCGGTAGACCGTGGCGACATCGTCGCGGGTCGCATCATGGCGGAAGTTGACGGTTTTGGAAACGGCATTGTCGGTATGACGCTGAAATGCGGCCTGCATCAAGACATGATCCCGCGGAGTGATGTCGTGGGAGGTGACAAATACCCTGCGGATATCCTCGGGGATGGCGGCGATACCCTGTACCGTCCCTTTTTCGGCGATTTCCTGCATCAGTTCGGCCGAGTAAAAACCGCGCTCTTTGGCCAGCCGCTCAAAAATGGGGTGTACTTCGATCAACCTGTCGTTGTCGAGGACCTGCCGCACGTAGGAGACGGCAAACAAAGGTTCGACCCCGCTGGAGCAGTTGGCGATAATCGAAATGGTGCCGGTCGGGGCGATCGTGGTGCAGGTGGCGTTGCGCCGCGGCCGCGCGTTCTCGCCGTCGTAAATACTGCCTTTGAAGTTGGGAAAAACGCCGCGCTCTTCGGCCAGCAGCAGGGACTGCTCATGGGCCTTGTCATTGATGAATTTCATCACCTTTTCGCCGAGTTCGATGGCTTCCGGGCTGTTGTACGGCAGGCCGGACAGAATCAGCATATCCGCCCAGCCCATGACGCCGAGACCGATCTTCCGGTTGGCCCGGGTCATTTCATCGATCTCCGGCAGGGGATATTTGTTGGCTTCGATGACGTTGTCGAGAAAACGCGTGGACAACCTGACGGTGGTTTCCAGTTTGTCCCAGTCGATGGCCCCGTCAACGACCATATTGGCCAAGTTGATCGAACCGAGATTACAGGATTCATAAGGCAACAGGGGCTGTTCGCCGCAGGGGTTGGTGCTTTCGATTTCACCGACCTGCGGGGTCGGATTGTCGTGATTGAGGCGGTCGAGAAAAACGATGCCGGGTTCCCCGTTGCTCCAGGCCATATCGACGACCTGGTTGAACACCTTGGCGGCATTGAGTCGTTTGACCGCCGCGCCGTTGCGCGGATTGATGATGTCGTAATCTTCTCCCTTTTCGACCGCCTGCATGAAAGCTTCGGTGAGTCCGACGGAAAGGTTGAAATTGGTCAGGATGGTCTGATCCCGTTTCGCCATGATGAAATCCATGATGTCGGGATGGTCGACGCGCAGAATCCCCATGTTCGCGCCGCGCCGGGTTCCTCCCTGCTTGATGGTCTCGGTGGCGGCGTCGAACACCCGCATGAAGGAAATCGGCCCGGAAGAGACGCCGCTGGTCGAGTTGACCGAGTCTTTGGCCGGCCTGACGCGGGAAAAGGAAAAGCCGGTTCCGCCGCCGCTCTTGTGAATCAGGGCGGTATTTTTGATCGCCTCGAAAATGCTTTCCATCGAATCGCCGACCGGCAAAACGAAACAGGCCGACAGTTGGCCCAGTTCGCGTCCGGCATTCATCAGGGTCGGGGAATTGGGCAGAAAATCGAGCTGTGTCATCATGCGATAATAGTCTTCTTCAAAACAAAGCCGTGGTTCGCCGGTTTTCTGTTCGGCGGCGTCGATGGTATGCGCGACGCGGCGAAACATGTCCTCGGGCCGCTCGGCCGGAGCCCCTTCGGCATCACGTTTCAGATAGCGTTTGTTCAGCACGGTCACGGCATTTTTCGACAACTTGAGCGCGGCCGGTCGTTTTGTTCGAGCCATGGATCAATCCTCCATTGAAATCGAGTCGGTAAAATTAAAATAGTAGTAAGATGATGAATTGCTATATTTTGTGCGGGACTCGAATAATGACCACTATATTTAGTGTCTGTCAAGTTTGAAAATTTTAAAATTCATGTTTTCCGCCAGCGACCCGGCCGGCATGCCCCGGGGAGGAATTTTTATGCTATTCTCATTCTTGCGTACAAGAGCACGGAACCTATGTTTTGCTTGTCGTCGCGGCGGTTTTTGAGTATTCTTTCCGATCTGTTTTTAAAAGTACCGGTTATTGAAGTTATACATTATGGACCCGATTTACCTGGATAATGCGGCGACCAGCCACCCCAAGCCCGAAACCGTCTATCGGGCCGTCAATGACACCCTGCGCGGCGGCGGCAGTCCCGGCCGCGGCAATTATCAACAAACGCTGTCCGCGGACCGGCTGATCTACTCCACCCGGGAGTTGCTGGCCGAACTCTTCCATGCCCCGGCTTCAGAGCGCTTTATTCTGACCGCGAACTCCACCATGGGGATCAACCAGGCCCTGTTCGGCGTCTTGCGGGCCGGTGACCGGGTGGTGACGACCAGTGTCGAACATAATGCCGTGATGCGCCCTCTGTCGGCGCTGGAACAGCGCGGCGTCGAGGTCGTCAAAGTCCAGGCGGATGCGGATACGGGGATTGTCGATCCGGATGCGCTGACAGCGGCCTGCCGGCGGCATGCTCCGCGGATGCTGATCGTCAATCACTGTTCCAATGTGATCGGCTGTATTCAGCCGGTGGAAGAGCTGGGGCCCTGGTGTCGTGAGCAGGGCGTTTTGTTCATGGTCGACGGCTCGCAGAGCGCCGGTTCGCTGCCGGTTGATTTGGCGGCCGCGGCCATCGACCTGTTCGTCGCTCCCGGGCATAAGGGTCTGCTGGGGCCTCAGGGAACCGGATTTCTGTATATCCGCGAGGGCCTTGAACTGACGCCGCTGATTTACGGCGGAACCGGAACGAATTCGGGCAGCGACCGGCAACCGGAAAGCTGTCCCGAACGTTACGAGTCCGGGACCATGAATCTGCCCGGGGTGGCCGGTTTGCATGCCGGCCTGGACTTTCTGCGGCAGCGCGGGATTGCGGCCATCCGCGAACATGAACTGGCGTTGGTGAAGCGATTGCTGACCGGCTTGTCGGCGATCGCAGGAGTCAGGGTCTACGGGCCGCAGGACCCGGCCCGGCGTTGCGGGGCGGTCTCTTTCACCATGACCGGGCACGATCCGGCGGAAATCGCGTTTATCCTCGACCGCGAACACCGCATTTCAGTGCGGGTCGGGCTGCATTGCGCGCCTGATGCGCATCGTACCATCGGGACTTATCCGACCGGCACCGTACGGGTCAGCCCCGGCTGTTTTACCACCGGGCAAGAGATCGAAAGTTTTCTCGATTGCATAGCAAAGATCCAACAAAACTGAACCGCAGCAAGCGGTCACCTTTTGCATAAGGCTTCTGCAAATGATGAAAAACTACGTGCTGGACACCAATGTTCTGCTGCATGATCCTCAGGCTATCCTGCGTTTTTCCGATAATAACGTCATCCTGCCGTTGACGGTGATCGAGGAGATCGATCGCTTCAAAAAGGATCAGAGCGAAACCGGGCGCAACGCCCGGCAGATCTCGCGCATGATCGATGCGTTCCGGTTGCGGCACAAACTGGTCGATGGGGTGCCGCTGGAAAACGGCGGGACGTTGAAAGTCGCTATTTACAAGGAAGAATTTCTGCAGAAGCTGCCGCCGGAACTGCGCGGCGACCGCGGCGACAACCGGATCCTGGCGGTGGCCAGAGACCTGCAGCAGAATGCGGAAGAAGGGACGGTCTTTTTCGTCACCAAGGATATCAATCTGCGCATCAAAGCCGATACGATCGGCATGCGCGCGGAAGATTATCAGAACGATAAGATCCCGGTTGAAGAACTCTACACCGGAACCGCCAAGGTTTACCTTCCCAAAGATGATGTCGATCGATTTTTCGAACAGGGCAATTTGCACGTCGAGGGTGACTTTTTTGCCAATCAGGGGTTGACTCTGATCGACGAAACCAACCCTTCGCATACGGCCCTCGGCCGTTACGACAGCGTCAGGGGCGAAGCCGTCGCGTTGGTCAAATTTCCCAAAGAGGGAATATGGGGGATCTATCCGCGGAATCGCGAACAGCAGTTCGCTTTCGATCTGCTGCTGAACGACGATATTCAACTGGTCTCGCTGGTGGGGAAGGCCGGCACCGGGAAAACCTTGCTCGCAATCGCCGCGGGGTTATTGAAGACCGCGGATGAAAGCGCCTACAATCGCCTGCTGGTATCGCGCCCGGTCTTTCCGATGGGCCGCGACCTGGGGTTTCTGCCGGGCGACATCGAAGAGAAGCTCAGCCCCTGGATGCAACCGATTTTCGATAATGTCGAATTGCTGCTGTCCTCCTACGACGAAAGCGGCAAACGCAAACGCGGTTACCGGGAACTGATCGATCTCGGGCTGATGGAAATCGAACCGCTGACCTATATCCGCGGCCGCTCCATTCCGCGTCAGTACATGATTGTCGACGAGGCCCAGAACCTGACGCCCCACGAGATCAAGACAATCATCACCCGGGCCGGGGAGGGGACGAAAATCATCCTGACCGGAGACCCCTATCAGATCGACAACCCCTACGTCGATTCGGCCAGCAACGGGCTGTCCTATTCGGTCGAACGCCTCAAGGGGCAGGATATCGCCGGGCACACGACGCTCAGCAAAGGGGAACGTTCGTCCCTGGCCGAACTGGCGGCAAACCTGTTGTAACGGAGTGGTGTGTTTTTCATGTTGGTTCTCGCTCTCGAAAGCTCATGCGACGAAACCGCGGCGGCGGTTGTCCGGGACGGCAGGCAGGTGCTTGCCAACCTGATCGCGTCGCAAATCGATTTGCATGCCGTTTACGGCGGGGTGGTTCCGGAACTGGCCTCGCGCCGCCACCTCGAAACGATCAGCCCGCTGGTGGAGGAGGCCCTGCAACGGGCCGGAGTCGCCCGGTCTGAGCTGGAAGCGGTTGTCGTGACCCGGGGACCGGGGCTGATCGGCGCCCTGCTGGTCGGGTTGTCGTATGCCAAGGCTCTGGCCTATGCCTTGCGGATTCCGCTGCTCGGCGTGCACCATATCGAAGGGCATATCCTGGCCGTGCAGCTGGAGCGCCGGGTCGACTATCCGTTTCTTGCCATTGCGGTGTCGGGCGGGCATACGCACATCTACCGCGTCGATGCGATCGGGAGTTATCGCCTGCTCGGCCGGACCGTGGATGATGCCGCCGGCGAGGCCTTCGATAAAGTCGCCAAGATGCTGGGCCTCGGCTACCCCGGAGGACCGGTTATCGACAAGCTGGCGGCCGCCGGGGATGACGGAGGGCTGGTCTTCCCGCGCCCGCTGCTGAAAAAGGACAACCATAATTTCAGTTTTTCCGGGGTCAAAACCGCGGTGCTCAATCATCTGCACAGTCTGGACACCAAACCGGATGCGGCTGCCGTCCGGCAGATCGCCGGCGCTTTCCAGACCGCCGTCGTCGATGTGTTGACGCGCAAGGTGATGCGGGCGGCCGAACGGGAGAATTTGGACCGGATCGTGGTGGCCGGCGGAGTGGCCTGTAATTCGGGCTTGCGACAAAGGTTCGCCGAGCTGAGTCAAACATCCGGCCGGCAGGTTTTTTTCCCCGCTCCGGTTCTCTGCGCCGACAATGCGGCGATGCTGGCGGTGGCCGGCGATCACTACCTGTCGCGGGGGATTCGTTCAACGCTTGACCTGAATGCCGTTTCCAGCTGGCCCCTGGAACAGGTCGGACTTTCGTAACCCGGGAAATTATGTGGCGGCGCTGGGGTTTTTTTCGACAATTTAAACTGAATTTCATCCGGCTCGCGCGGCTGCCCTCCGAGCCGGACGATATCGGACGCGGTGTGGCCCTGGGACTGTTTATCGGGTTGACGCCGACCTTCGGTTTCCAGATGCTGCTGGCACTTCTGTTCGCCTTTTTGCTGCGTCAGAACAAAATCGCCACGTTCGTCGGGGTGTGGATTACCAACCCCGTGACCGCTCCTCTGATCTACGGAATCGAATACCAGATCGGCAGTCTGTTTCTGGGGCTGACGCCCGTGGCCGCCAGGCAGCTGGACTATGAGTTGAGCTGGTCGATCGGGATGCAGGTCGGAGCCCCGCTGCTCATCGGCAGTCTGATTCTGGGTATCCCGGTAGCGATCATCGGCTATTCCCTGACCGTCCGTTTCGTTCCCAGCCTGCGCCGGATGAAGATTGCACGCTGGCCGCGCCGACCCTTTCTGAAAAAAGATAAAGATCGTGAAGTATAAAACCAAGAAACGATTCGGCCAGCACTTCCTGCATGATCACAGGGTCATCGATAAGATTATCGCCGCGGCGCAGCTTGAGTCGCACCAGCGGGCCGTCGAAATCGGTCCCGGGCTGGGAGTGCTGACCGACGAACTGCTGCCGCGCGCTGCCGCCGTTGATGTGTTCGAGATCGACCGCGACCTGATCGCCCGGCTGGAACAACGCCCGGAGCCGGGTTTAAGAGTCCATGCGGGCGACGTGCTGTCTTTATCGTGGCGGGAACGCCTGCCGGAACCGCCTTATACACTGGTTGCCAACCTGCCCTATAATATCTCATCGCAGATCGTCTTTCGCCTGCTCGAGCACCGCGACCTGTTTCAGCGGCTGATCCTGATGTTCCAGCGTGAAGTGGGGGAGCGCCTGCTCGCCCGTCCCGGAACGAAGGATTACGGTATCCTGTCGGTTTTATGCCGGCTCTGGTACGACATCGACCGGGTTGCCCTGGTCAAACCGGGCGCTTTCACCCCGCCCCCGAAAGTCGATTCCATGGTGCTGCGTTTTGTGCCGTTGGCGCAGCCGCGGGTGGCGGTTGAAAATGAGATTTTTTTCCGGCGGGTCGTGAAAGCCGCATTTACCCAGCGGCGTAAAACCTTGCGCAACAGTCTGCTGGCTTCGGGGTTTCCGCCGGCCACGGTTGATGGTGCGCTGGCCGCAGCGGAAATTTCGCCCGGCTGCCGGGGCGAAACTTTAACTTTGCAGAATTTTTCCGCTTTAAGCCGGGAACTGATCAAGCTCGAAAACCGCTGAAAACCTGTTTAACAGTTTGTTTTATCGCTCAATTCACGTTGTTGTCGCCTTCCGTTTCGAGACCTTTCATCCGGCCCGAAGATTTTTCATGCGATTCCGATTGACTCTTTTAATAGCATTGTTATAATTCGCCTGTGTGTCATTATTTAAACAGATGTTCAAATAGTGAGCTTGAAACCGGCTTGTTTTTCCTGCGTGGAAATGCAGCAAAACAATCGTAAGCTTTAGACGTTAACCGCTTGCTATCCTGCAATTCGTGCACTATGATTTCGCGTGCTTGCAGGGTTTTGACTCCATCGAACGGAAATTAATTTTTAGGAAACGGGAGTGCTTTTTATGAAAGTCTCATTAGTCCGACGAGGACGAACCACAAAAGATCGGGACATTTTATTTCAACCGCAGCTGATTGAGCAGGAACTGATTCGGCAGGGACAGGAAAGCGAACTTGAACTCTATCTGCAATTGGCGGAAGTTCTGCGGCTGGAAATCCCGGCCAATATTCTGTTCCCTCTCGAGTTGTCCGAGGTGGTCGAGAACCTGCGTCGAGCCGGCGACTTTCTGCGCCGCAGCAGCGCTGAGATCAATGTGGAACTCCTCCCGTTGCCGGAATCCGGACACTATTATCTGTTCGCCAATTCCCCGGATGCCAACCACATTTTCTTTTCCCTGCAGGAGTATCTGCATCGGCGGGCGCTGCATTTCCGGGTCATCTGCCACCCCATCCTTTCCATTTCCCGCAGCGACGGCGCGGTGCGGAAGTTGGATGGAACCGGTGCGGGCGGACCGGCCGAATCGTTCATCTGGATGGAACTGGAGCGCCTCCCTGCAGAGATGCCGGAATCTTTGGCGGCGGCGGTCAAAACGATCATCGGGGCCGCAGTCGGGATTTACCGGGATCGCCCGCAGATGCTGAAGAAAATCGCCGCTCTCGGAGAACTGGAAGGTTTGCAGGAGTATGCCGATCTGTTCGCCTGGTTGCAGGATGAAAATTATATTCCGGTCGCCGCGCGCAGCTATGTTTACACGCCAGGTGCCGACGTCAGTGGGTTTGAGGAAGAGACCGGCGAAGCACTCGGGTTGACGGAATTTTATGACCAGGTGTTTCACAAAGCCGATCATTCTTTTTCCTTGACCCCGGAACTGGTTTACCCGCTGCTGGGTCACGGCAAGAACGTCGATCTGGAAAAGACCTCATGGCGTTGCCCGCTGCATCGATTTGAACGGCTGACCTATCTCGGGTTCCGTGAAGAGTTGAATGACGGGCGCTATCGCGAACACTGCTTTTTCGGTTTCTACACCCAGAAAAGCATCGACGACAACAGTTTCAGCATCACGGCGCTGCGGAAAAAGATCGAGCAGGCCCAGGCGCGCCTGCAGATTCCCCACGACAGTCATAATTATCGGAAAACCGTTCAGATCATCAACAGCTTTCCCAAGGTCGAACTGTTTCTGATGAGTGAAAACGATCTGCTGCGCATGATCCGTTCGTTTACCCAGATGCACCGTCAGGCCGGAGTTAAGGTCATTCTGGCGCCGAGTGCTTCGGAGACCGGTTTGACGTTGCTGCTGATCATGCCCAAAGATTATTACCTGCCGGAACATATCGACCGCATGGAGGTTTATCTGCGGCGCTACTTCAAGGCTCCGGCCGTGGAGACCCGCCTGATCCATCTGGCTTCGGATTATCTCAGCCTGCATGCCAACATCCAGTTACGGCAGCAGGAGATCGAGATCGATCTGGCCAAGCTGGAAGAGGGCCTGACCCGTCTGGCCATGCCGTGGAAACTGAAATTCCGCGAGTTGCTGGAAAAACATTTCGCCGAAAACAGTTTTTCGCTCTGGGGGCGCTACATCATAGCGTTCAACCAGGATTACCGGACCCGCACCCATCCGCGTTTTGCCGTGCGCGACGTGGAGAACATCGAGCAACTGTTGAGCAGCCGCCTCGATGCCTTCGATCTCTGGGGGCCGTTTCACGAACAGGACGATTACTACCGCCTGCAGTATTACAGCCTGCAGCGCAGCAACCTGAACGATCTGATGCCGTTTCTGCAGAACCTCGATCTCTGTGTTCTCCATGAGGTCGACTCCGATCTGCTGGTCGGCGACGAGCAGGTGTACATCAAAAGTTTCGCCATCCGGGTCAATAGCGCCGACAGCTTGCCGTTCAAGCAGATCAAGCCGCTTGTTCTGGAAACCCTGCTGGCCATGCGCCGCGACGAAGTCGAAAACGACTACCTCCACAAACTGTTGCCTTTGACCGGCTTGAACTGGCGCCAGATCGACGTGTTCCGCGGCTACCGCAACTATTATTTCCAGCTCGGCAGTCCGTTTACCAAAAAACGGGTCGCCGACGCCCTGATCAACAATGCCCGGGCTGCGCACCTGCTTTATCGCTACTTCGAAGGCCGTTTCAAGCCTTCGGCGGACTGGGCCGATCCGATGACCCGTGAGCTCGAGGTTCTCTCGCCGATCCGTCAGGATCTGGTGCAGGCCCTGGAGGAGGTCAGCGATCCGAACGAGGACAAAATTTTAAGGACTCTGTTCAATCTGATCGATTCGACCATCAGAACCAACTTTTTCCTGCGTTATCAGAGCGAGGATTATTTCTTCTCCTTCAAGGTCAGTTCGCTCGGTGTTATCGATATGCCGTCCCCCCGGCCGTTGTACGAAGTCTATGTCCATGCGGCCTGGATGGAAGGCCTTCATCTGCGGGGCGGCAAAGTTGCCCGCGGCGGTATCCGCTGGTCGGATCGGCCGGACGACTTCCGTACCGAGGTGCTGGGCCTGGTCAAGGCGCAGATGACCAAAAACGCGGTGATCGTCCCCGAAGGGTCGAAGGGCGGTTTCATCACCAAGGAATACAGCCCCGACCGGGAAAAAATGGGTGCGATCGTCAAGCACGCCTACCAGACCCTGATGCGCGGTTTACTCGATGTGACCGATAATCGCACCGCCGATGACGTGGTCCGCCCCGAAGGCATCATTGCCTACGACGAGCAGGATCCCTATCTGGTGGTGGCCGCCGACAAGGGCACCGCTCATCTGTCGGACACGGCGAACGCGGTCAGCAACGACTACGGCTTCTGGCTGGGTGACGCCTTCGCCAGCGGCGGTTCTCACGGTTATGATCACAAAGAACTGGGAATCACGGCCCGCGGCGCCTGGGAAAGCGTCAAGCGTCTGTTCCGGGAACGGGGTCACGACATCCAGTCCGAACCCTTTACCGTTGTCGGTGTCGGCGATATGAGCGGGGACGTATTCGGTAACGGTATGCTTTTGTCGCGACAAATCAAGCTGTTGGGAGCTTTTGACCATCGTCATATTTTCCTCGATCCGAATCCCGATCCGGAAACCTCGTATCTTGAGCGGGAACGCCTGTTCAAACTGCCGCGTTCGAGCTGGGAGGACTACAATCAGGAGCTGATTTCCAAAGGCGGCGGGGTGTTCTCCCGGCAGTTGAAGGAAATTCCCTTGTCGCCGGAAGTGGCGGCATGTCTGGGAGTGCGTCCGGGCAGTATCGATGTGCCGGGGCTGATTAAACTGTTGTTGCAGGCTCCCGTCGATCTGCTGTGGAACGGCGGCATCGGCACCTATGTCAAGGCCTCGACGGAGAGTAATGACGATGTCGGCGACCGGGCCAATGACGCGGTACGGGTCGATGGCTGCGAATTGCGGGCTAAAATCGTGGGCGAGGGCGGCAACCTCGGCCTGACCCAGCTCGGGCGCATCGAGTATGCGTTGCTCGGCGGCCGGGTCAACACCGACGCCATTGACAACTCGGCCGGGGTCGACAGCTCCGACCATGAGGTCAACCTGAAAATTCTGCTGCGTCAACTCCGCCATGAGGGTCTGGTCAAAGATCTGGAAGAGGGCTACGCGCTGCTCGAAGAAATGGAAGAGTCGGTGTGCCAGAATGTCCTGGCAAACAATTACGGGCAGACTCTGTCCCTGTCGCTGGATGAACTGCGCGGCGAGAACGATGTCGAACCCTATCTGGAGCTGATGGATCGCCTCGGCAGTTCCGGGCTGCTCGACCGGCGCGACGAATTTCTGCCCAGCCGGAAAGAGGTTTCCGCGCGGCAGTCGAACCGTCTGATGCGGCCGGAACTGGCCGTGCTGCTGGCTTACAGCAAGATGTTCCTGTTCAAGGCGCTGCTCGATACCGATCTGCCCGACAACAAGGTGATCACGCGCCTGCTGTTCGATTATTTCCCCCAGCAGGTCATCGACCGTTACTCCGCGTCATTGCCGAGACATCCGCTGGCCAAGGAAATCACCGCCACCATGCTGACCAACCGCGTGATCGATCACGCCGGCAGCGCTTTTTTGCAGACCACAAGTCGTTTGACCGGACGTCCGCAGCCTGAAGTCGCGAACGCTTATCTGATTTTCGACAGTCTGCTGACCGGGCATGATTTGCGCCAGGCGGTGTTCGCGCTGGACAACAAAATGCCGGCCGCACGCCAATATGAGCTGTTGATGAAACTCGAAGATCTGCTCGGTTCCTTCTGCTCCTATGCGCTTGGAAACGGCATGACGATTCCGTCGTCCGAAGCCGAACTGGAGCGTATCAACCAGCAGCTGCTGGATTACGCCAAGCTCCTGCCCGACACCTTGCCGGCGGCATCCTGGGAGCGGATCAAAGAAAGCACCGGGCAACTGAAGGCTGAAGGGCTGGAGCACGAAATCGCCTTCAAATTCGCCATCCTCGACAGTCTGGTCGACTTTTTACCGCTGATCTGCATGGTGGAAACTTCGGGTCAGAACCTTGCCCAGTTGGCGCGGATCAAGGAGCTGGTCGAGGAACAGACCAAGAGCCGTTCCATCTATGCACTGCTTGACCAGGTGGTCATTCACGACAGTTGGGACCGCCGCGCGCGCGAGGCCCTGGTCAGTTCGCTGCATGCGGTCAATGTCCGCCTGGTCCAGCAGGTGGCCTTGGAGTGCAGCGCCAATCCGCCGCAATTCTTCGCAACAAGGCGCCGGAAAGTGCGTAATTATAACGGACTGCTGCAAACGCTGACGAATAAGACGCCGAGCAATTTCCATCCGTTTACCGTGCTGCTGCGCAATCTGGAAGCGTTGTTGACAGCGTAGCGGAAGGCGATGTTGTTTATGAGAACGGGGCGATGAATATCGCCCCGTTTTTTTGCGTTCCGGCTCTCGTCCGGCGGCGGTAAATCGCACTGGACAGTTCGTGACCGCCTGTGTTATATCGAAATTCCAAATTCGGATTATTGATATGAACGGCATATATGAATAATTCGAGCAAGACGATTTGCGGATCGACGGCCATCGGCCCGGGACAGGTACCGGAGCCGCAAGGGTGGCGTGATCCGCACCGACATACCGCCTGGATCTTAATGACCGGGACGGAAGGTCATCTGAGAAGTACTCAAGGGTATCCGGGGGATATCCGTGTCTGCGCCTTTCGTTTCGATGAAAGGCTTTTTTTATTTGCCCAAAGGATTGACCGTGAACCAGCGCAAGACGATTTTACAGATCATGAACATGAAGGAGCAGCAGGAGAAAATCAGCGTCCTGACTGCATACGATTATCCTTTCGCCAAACTGATGGATCAAGCGGGGGTCGATATGATCCTGGTCGGGGATTCGGTCGGTTCGGTGTTTTCCGGTTACGACAATACCCTGCCGGTGACGCTGGATGAAATGATCTATCATACCCGTGCGGTTGTCCGGGGTGCCGGTCAGGCCCTGATCGTGACCGACATGCCGTTCATGAGCTATCAGGTCGATATTTGCGAGGCCCGCCGCAACGCCGGTCGCCTCATCAAGGAGGCCGGGGCCCAGGCGGTCAAACTGGAAGGCGGGGAACCCATGGCCGAAACCATTCGCGCCATCGTCGAAATCGATATCCCGGTAGTCGGCCACATCGGCCTGACGCCGCAGTCGATCCACCGCATGGGCGGGTTTCGGGTCCAGGGCCGCGAAGAACAGCAGGCGCGGAAAATTCTTGCCGACGCCAAGGCGGTTGAGGCCGCCGGCGCTTTTGCTCTGGTTCTGGAAGCGATCCCGCGCGACCTGGCCCGGCAGGTGACCGAGGCGGTGTCGATCCCGACCATCGGCATCGGGGCCGGAGCCGCCTGCGACGGCCAGGTGCTGGTCATTCACGATATCCTCGGCCTGTGCGATAAATATTCGCCCAAATTCGTCAAGCGTTACGCCGATATCAGCACCACCATCGCCACCGGAATCGAGTCTTACATCCAGGACGTGAAGAGCGGCGCTTTTCCCGCCCGCGAACATTCATTCAAATAAGTCGAACGCTCATGGACATCATCCGCTCAGTCGAACAAATGCAGCAACGTGCCGCCGCCGCGCGTCGGGCCGGGCGCCGTATCGCTTTCGTCCCCACCATGGGGTATCTGCACCAGGGCCATCTGTCCCTGCTTGAAGCGGGCCGGCAGCGCGGCGACCTGCTGGTGCTGTCGATTTTCGTCAATCCGACCCAGTTCGGGCAGGGAGAGGATTTCGAGGACTATCCCCGCGATCTCGAACGCGACAGCCGCTTGGCGCAGGAGACCGGAGTCGACCTGATCTTCGCCCCGGACGGCAATGCCATGTATCCGCGCGGCTATGCCAGTTATGTGACGGTTGAAGGTATCACCGAGACCCTGTGCGGAGCGAGTCGTCCCGGTCATTTTCGCGGCGTGACCACGGTGGTGACCAAACTGTTCAACATCGTGCAACCCGATGTGGCCATTTTCGGAGCCAAGGATTTTCAACAGCTTGCGGTGATCAAGCGCATGACCCGGGATCTGAACCTGGCGATCGAGGTGGTCGGCATGCCGATCTTTCGCGAGCCCGACGGTCTGGCCATGAGTTCGCGCAATGTTTACCTTTCCGCCGCCCAGCGGCAACAGGCCCTGGCCCTGTCGCAGTCTCTCACGGCCGCGCGCGCGCTGGTCTCCGGCGGCGAACAGGATTGCGCCGCGATTATTGCGCAAGTGCGCGAAATGATCGGCCGCCAGGCGGATGCCCGGATCGACTACGTGCAGATCCGCCATCAGGCGACACTGGCGGAGCAAACGCAGGTCGACCGGGATTCGGTTCTGCTGCTGGCCGCTTATTTCGGCGCCACGCGGTTGATCGACAACAGTTTTTTGATGGACCGGCAATGACCGAAACCGCCCTCGCCAACCTGCGCAATCTGTACCGGATTTTCACCGTGCCCGAAGCTCCGGATTCGACTCTGGGGCGCATCGATCAGGCGATCAGCGAAAACGTCGCCGCGTTTCTGCAGAAACACATCGTTGCCGTCGAGCACAGTCTGGAGGAGATCGAACAGGATTTCTCCGCCTCGCGCATTCCCGAGCATCCGACATTCGTGTCCGAGTACACCGACTTCGTCAAGGACAAGCTGGTCGCTCATTCGGTCCATACCGCGGCTCCGGGCTTTGTCGGGCACATGACCTCGGCCCTGCCTTATTTTATGCTGCCGCTGTCGCGCATCATGACCGCGCTCAACCAGAATCTGGTCAAAGTCGAGACCTCCAAAGCCTTTACGCCGCTGGAGCGTCAGGTGCTGGCGATGCTGCACCGGCTCGTCTATGATCGGGACGACGCTTTTTATCAGCGCCTGATTCATGACAGCCGCTACGCCCTCGGAGCTTTTTGTTCCGGCGGTACGATCGCCAACACCACGGCTTTGTGGGCGGCCCGCAACCGGTTGTTCAGACCGGAGGGCGATTTCCGCGGTATTGCGGCGGAAGGCCTGTTCCGCGCGTACCGTCATCTCGGCTGCGAAGGTGTGGCCGTACTGGTGTCGCGCCGGGCGCACTATTCCTTCCGCAAGGCGGCCGATCTGCTGGGGATCGGCCGGGAAAACCTGATCCTGATCGACACGGATCGTGACAACCGCATGGATATCGATTGCCTGAAGGAGGGCTATCGCAACCTGCGCAAGCGGAATATCCGTCCGCTGGCGCTGGTCGGCATCGCCGGGACCACGGAAACCGGACATGTCGATCCACTGGAAAAAATGGCGGATTTCGCCGCCGAGACCGGTTGTCACTTCCATGTCGATGCCGCCTGGGGCGGACCGACGCTGTTTTCCTCAACCCACCGGCAGCTGCTTGCCGGGATCGAGCGCGCCGACTCGGTGACCATTGACGCCCACAAACAACTCTACGTGCCCATGGGCGCGGGCATGGTGCTGTTCAAGGACCCGGACACGCTGTCCGCGATCGAACATCATGCCAACTACATCCTGCGTCATGGTTCCAAAGACCTGGGCAGCCACACTCTCGAAGGCTCGCGCCCGGGCAAAGCGCTGCTGGTGCATGCCGGGTTGTCGATCATCGGGCGGCAGGGCTATGAACTGTTGATCGACATGGGGATCGAACGCGCCCGGCAGTTCGCCGCGCTGATCGAAGAGCATCCGAATTTCGAACTGATGACTGCGCCGCAACTGAATATCCTGACCTACCGGTTCAATCCCGACTGGCTGCAGGAACTGCTGCCGCGTCTCGACCCAAAGCGGCAACGGCAGGTCAATCAGTTGCTCGACCTTATCGTACAGGAAGTGCAGAAGCGTCAGCGCGAGGCGGGCAAGACCTTTGTTTCCCGTACCCGGTTGCGGGCGCCGAAATATCGCCAGGACGAAGAACTCACCGTGTTCCGTTCGGTACTGGCGAATCCGCTGACCACGGAAGAGATTTTAGCCGAGGTTTTGACCGAGCAGTGTGCTATTGTCAGGGATACTGAAGTTCAGCACCTGCTCGATCGGATCAAGGCCGTATTGAAAGCAGAGGATTGAACCCGGATTCTATTGCCGTCGGGATTTGACTTGTGGCCACGATTTACACTGCCAGGTATCTGGTGTCCGGTGACGCCCCGCCTGTCGAAGGCGGGGCGTTGCTCGTTGCCGGCGGAAGGATTCATGCCCGGGGCACACAACGGGAATTGCGGCAGCGGCATCCCGCGGTCGAAGTCACCGAGTTTGCCGATGCGCTCCTGGTGCCGCTGCTGATCAATGCGCATACCCATCTGGAACTGACCGATTTTCCTTCCTGGGCCGGTGATGCCGATCGTGGCGGCGAACCGCAATCCTTTGTCGGCTGGATCATGCAACTGATCGAGGTCAAGAAAAGACTGCGGCCAAAGGACTATGAAACCGCGCTGGGCAACGGCATTGCCCGTTCGATTGCCGCCGGCAGCGGGGCCATCGGCGATATCCTGGCCCATCATTCATTGCGCCGGGCCTATCAGGGCTGTTCCCTGGACGGCAACCTTTATCTCGAGACCCTGGGCCGGGACCCGGCGCTGATTCGCAGAGTGGAAAACGAACTGCATCAAGCGCTGCAGGACGGCGGTGTCGCCGACCTTCAGATCGGTGTTTCACCGCACGCGCCCTATACGGTCAAAAGCGACTACCTGCGGCGTTTGTACGGGCACTGTCGCAAACAGGGGCTGGCGTGCAGCACCCACGTTGCAGAGGCGGCGGCCGAAGTCGAATTGATTCAGCAGGGACGGGGCGAACTGGCGAGCACTTTTTATCCCTATGTCGGCTGGGAGAATTTCGTGCCGCAGGCCACGGGGTTGCGTCCGATCGCTTATCTCGATCAGGTCGGCGGCCTGTTCCCGGGCAATCTGCTGGTCCATGGCGTCCAGCTGACTGCCGCCGAGATCGCCCGGCTGGGTGAAAAACGGATGCATTTGGCGCTCTGCCCGCGCTCCAACGCCAAACTGAAGGTTGGAAAGGCACCGGCGGGAGAGTTGTATCGAGCCGGAGTGCAGCTGGCCCTGGGGACCGACAGCATGGCCAGCAGCGACAGCCTTTCAATCTGGGACGAAATGGCTTTTGCCGCCGACTGGTTCGGCGGTGAACTGGACGCGCCGACGCTTTTTCAACTGGCCACCCTGGGCGGAGCGCGGGCCCTGGGTGTCGACGGCCGGCTCGGCACGCTGGAAGTGGGGAAAAAAGCCGGGTTTCAGGTGTTGCAGCCGCAGACGCAACTTGCATCGGCGGATATTTTCGACTATTTTGTCTCTCCAGCCTGCGGACGGGATATCGTCCAGGTTTTTCATGACGGACAAGCGCGACTTTCCGGGTTGAAGCGATGATTGAGGAATTCGGGACCATTATTGAACTGAAAAGCGATGGCATTGCGGTGGTGCAATGCATCAAGCACAGCGCCTGCCGGCATTGTCCCTCCTCCGGGGCCTGCCAGCTGGGCGAGGAGCGGGACTCGATGCGGGTCGAGGCTTTCAACCTCGCGGGCGGACGCCTGCATGACCGGGTCAAGGTCGTGACCACGACCGGGAAGTTTCTGCAGTCGTCTTTCCTCCTTTACATCGTGCCGATCATCGGACTGCTGATCGGCGCCGTGCTGGGGCAGGAGGTCGGCGGATATTACGCCGCCGGCGTTAATCCCTCGCTGGTCTCCGCCTTAACCGGCAGCCTGTTTCTGGTCGGTTCTTTTCTGCTGTTGCGCCTGTTCACCCGACGGTTGCAACGGGAGAAATTCATGCCGACGATCGTGGCGGTCGATTTTCCGGCCGCTGCGCAAGACAAGGCGGTCTGAGCATGGGCATAAAGGTTATCGCGAACAATAAAAAAGCCTATCACGACTATTATATCGAAGAGACGTTCGAGGCCGGTATCGTCCTGACCGGGACCGAAGTCAAATCGGTCCGGGCCGGAAAGGTCAATCTGAAGGAATCGTTCTGCCGCATCAAAAACGGCGAAGTGTTCATCAACAACATGCATATCGCCGAGTATACCTTCGGCAATCGGGAAAACCACGACCCGACCCGCATGCGCAAGCTGCTGCTGCACCATGCCGAGATCGACAAGCTGATCCGCCTGACCGAGCAAAAAGGACTGGCCTTGATTCCGACCAGGATCTATTTCAGCAAGAATTACATCAAGCTGGAACTCGGCGTCGGGCGCGGCAAGAAGCTGCACGACAAGCGTGAAACCCTGAAACGCAAGGAAGCGGACCGGGAAATGGCCAAGGCGATGAAGAGCGCTTACAGATGACGGCAAGGGCAGGGCGAACGCCCGGTTCGCCCTGCGGAAAAGGCTTTTTGGCTCTTGGAATGCGCTTCCGGATATGAGATAATGACTCAAGATTGAGCTTATAACTCACTAACAAATAACTCTTTTTACGAATGGGGGTGTCAAGGTTTCGACGGGGGACGGAAACGAAGGTTGCATGCCGGAGTGGGCTGGCTCCGTAACAAGCCCAACTTAACTAAACGCAGACTCTGACGTTAGTTACGCACTGGCCGCTTAATTAAGCGACCACGTTTCATGACTGATCGCCCATGTCGGGCATGAAACGTACAAGCAGTGGGATAGTTTCAGCGAGTGTCTGTGGCGTTGGGGCGAAATTCAAGCAGACTCGCTGACTGGATATCCTGTCTGTGGGAGCTTCAGCCGGTTAAATTAAAATGCAGACTAAGCATGTAGAAGCCTTACGTGGAAAGCTTTCGGACGCGGGTTCGATTCCCGCCACCTCCACCATTTAGAAAAGACAAACCCGTCTCTCTGGGGTCATTCTCCGGGGTGACGGGTTTTCTTTTTCCCCTTGCTTCTAAAGGGTTTGCGCCCGTTTCACATCTTTCCAAAGCACCTCTCCGCACCATCGATTCTCCCCATCCTCCCGCCTTTCATCCTCTGTTTTCTCCGGACCAAGTCCGAAGCTCGTCCGGAAAGCTACATCAGCCGTGACCGGCTCAATCTCTACACGCGGCCGGTCAGCGACGAGCTGATCCAGCGCATCGAACAGCATCGCCCCGCACCAAAGACCAGCTCAATCGCATCTGGTACGGCTACCACAACCGCCAGCCCCAACACTACGACAACAGCCGCTACCACGGGGTCAACCTGCACAACGTCTGGTACCGGGGCACGGTGGAGTTCCGCTGGTTCGAGGCAACCCTCCACGCGGGGCGGATCAAGGCCTACCTGCAGTTCTGCCTCGCCGTCGCTGCCAAGGCGCTCAATGGCCGGGCCGCCTCCAGCCGCAAGCGGGACTTCGATCCCCAAAGCGCCAAGTATGACTTCCGAGTCTTCCTGCTCCACCTCGGCCTAATCGGGGACGAGTTCAAGACCGCCCGATTGCACCTGATGAAAAACATGCCCGGTGACGCGGCCTTCAAGAACGGTCGTCCCAAACCGGATGAAACCGAAACCACCATTCAAACCACAGAGGCCGGGTCTAATCCCGGCCTTTCTGTTTTAGGAGGTGAATCATGAAGATCCTGATCCACTCTACGACACTGGACGGCGAACCGCTGGAGACTGACGGCATTGCTCTGGAAGGAAAAACCTGCGCGGAGCTGGTGGAGATCATGAAGGGCCAGACGCCATTCACCATTGAAGCGACGGCCCGGGATTACATGCTCGGTGTGCTCTGCCGCATCGAGCCGGACCGGGAACTCAAGCTGCCCGAAGATCCCGAAGCGGCTGCAGCTGAATTCCTGACCCTGCTGGGGAAGCATGGGCTGGTGGAATTTCTGCCGGATGACGCTTTCATCGACCTGCCGCCGGAGGACACCTTTGACAAGGAGGATGACCTATGTGCGGACAAGTAGGCATCATCTTCGGTCAAAAGCGACGGCGCATTGCCGAGCGGGAATACCTGAACGAGGTCTTTATCCGCATGCTGCTCTGCAGTGAGGAGCGCGGCCCCCACGCCAGCGGCATGGCATGGCTGAGGACCGACGGTGACTTCCGCCTTTTCAAACGACCCATCCGGGCACACCGGCTGGTCAGGGAATCGACTTTTTATGAGCTGATGGCAGAGGTAGACAACCAGACCACCGTTCTCATGGGCCACACCCGCTGGCGCACCCGGGGCAACGAAATCAACAGCCGTAATAACCATCCGATCCGCTCCGGCATCATCATCGGCACCCATAACGGCACCATCTACAATGCTGATTATCTGTTCCGCAGACTTGGCCTACCGCGCTATGCCGAAGTGGACAGTGAGCTGCTTTTCAGGCTGGCCGACCGCTTCGCGCCCGAAGGCCACATCGACCAGGAGGGTCTGAAGAAGGCGCTCGCCCTCTGTCGCGGCCAGATGAGCGCCGTGCTGGCCTCGCGGCTCGACCCCGGCACCATCACCGTGCTGAAGGGCAACAAGCCGCTCTGCCTGCGCATCCACCGCCAGCACCGGGTGGTGCTCTACGCCTCGGAGGCCGCCTTCATCGACTTTGCCGTGGACTTTGATCCGGGCTGGCGCGAGCTGGAGGTGCCGCCCATGACCATGCTCACCATCCGCCACGCGGATGTGCGGGCCATCGAAAACTGCGAATTCCGCTTCATACCCCAGGAGCGCAAAGGGACACTGCCCGAAGGAGTGAATGCATGAACATTGGAGACACCGCGAAGCTGAACACAAACCCGGAAGACAGTCCCGAGACAATCCTTCGGCTCTTCGTCTACGGCACCCTGAAACGGGGCTACTGGAACCATCAACGCTTCTGCGCCCATGCCCGCAGCATCGAACCGGCCGTGGTTTGGGGCAGGCTCTACCATCTCCACGCCGGGTTCCCGGCGCTCGAGGTGCCGGAAGGACTGATCCTGGGCCGGGGCACCGCCGATCCTCTGGCCGACGCCCGCAGGCAGCAGAAGATCGGCACGCCGCGCTTCGGCCGCCCGACCGGAGACTGGGATCTGATCCATGGTGAATTGGTGACCTTCACCGACCCGCAGCGGGATCTGCCGCCCATCGACCGGCTGGAAGGCTTTCGGCCCGGCGGGCACAGCATGTACCAGCGGGTGATGGTGGCAGCAGCCAGGGGCTCAATCGCCTGTGCGGTATGGACTTACACCATGTATGCGCCTCAGAACGGTCACCGGGTCACCAACGACAATCAAGCCGTTTTTTGGAAAAGTCGGCACTAATCGGCACAAAACGCTTGATTTTGGCAATCCGCCAATGTAATTTGTGGGGGTTAATTTGCGGCACTGTGTCCGGATTTTGGGTTTCCCGGAGACCTTCGGGCTTTTACCGAAAACATGATGAACGAAGGACGAAGGCTATGGATGAGAGATGGCTGACGGTCGATGACATTTGCAAATATCTGAATGTAAGCAACGAGACGGTCTACAAGTGGATCGAACAACGGGCTATGCCCGGTCATCGCGTCGGCCGTCGCTGGATGTTCAAACAAGACGAAGTGGACGAATGGGTCCGCTCCGGCGGTGCGGCTGACAAAACCGATAAGCCGGACACCGAGCAGTAAGGAGCGACCATGGCCGAACCGATTCACGACAAGATAAAACGCTCCCTCCAGGCAGCCGAAGGGCTGTATCACCGCCTGGTATTGCTGGTGGGTGAGACCGGTTCCGGCAAGACCGGCGTTCTTCGGGACGTTGCCGAGGAGTTTGGCTCGTCCGTCGTCAACGTCAATCTGGCGCTTTCAGGCGAACTGCTTGAGCTGACAGCCAAGCAGCGGTCGCTTCGGTTACCGGGCATCCTCGACCAGATCGCGGACCAGGCTCAGTCACCGGTGGTGCTGGATAATCTCGAGATCCTCTTCGACAAGGATCTCCAACAGGACCCCTTGCGCCTGCTGCAGTCCATTTCAAGAAACCGGGCCGTGGTGGCTTCGTGGAACGGAATCATGAATTCCGGGAGGCTTTTGTACGCCGAAACCGGCCATCCCGAGTACCGCAGCTATGACTCGGTCGATGCGCTGATTGTGGGCATGGATGGCACGGCCACGGTCGATTCGGCAAAAAAATAATAGAGAGGCAGGACGAGCATGAAATACGGAGACCTTATCCAATTCGACCCGATTGAGTCGGTCGTTCAGTTACGTGACGCGGACAAATCGAGCGCCGCGCATCACCTAGTGAGTACCTACGTTATTTCGGAAGAAATGGCCGAACGGCTCACCCAGCTTGTCATACCTCAGATGCAGTTCGACCAGCCTGTCGACAACAAGGGCCTGCTGGTCGTCGGTAACTACGGCACCGGTAAGTCGCACTTGATGTCGGTGGTCTCCAGCCTTGCCGCAGACGCCTCCCTGTTGGAAGGGCTGAACCACGCCGGTGTCCGCGATGCAGCCTCTCAGATCGCCGGTCGGTTCAAGGTCATCCGTACCGAGATCGGAGCCACCACCATGTCCCTGCGCGACATCCTGGTGGCCGAACTGGAAGAGCATCTCGAAAAACTCGGCGTGGAGTATGTGTTCCCCGAAGCCGGGACCATTACCAGCCACAAACGGGCCTTCGAGGACATGATGGCCAAGTTCGGCGAGGTCTTCCCCGAACACGGCCTGCTGCTGGTGGTCGACGAGCTTCTCGACTACCTCCGCACCCGCAAGGATCAGGAGCTGATCCTCGACCTCAACTTCCTCCGCGAGGTCGGCGAGGTCTGCAAAGACCTGCGCTTCCGCTTCATGGCCGGTGTCCAGGAAGCCATTTTCGACAGCCCGCGCTTCGCCTTTGTCGCCGACAGCATCCGCCGGGTGAAGGATCGCTTCGAGCAGATCCTCATTGCCCGCAGCGACGTCAAATTCGTTGTGGCCGAGCGTCTGCTCAAGAAGACCACCGAGCAGCAGGCCAAGATCCGCGACTACCTGATGCCCTTTGCCAAATACTACGGCGGGCTCAATGAGCGCATGGACGAGTTCGTCCGGCTCTTCCCGGTGCATCCCGATTACATCGACACCTTCGAGCGCGTCACCGTGGTGGAAAAGCGCGAGGTGCTCAAGACCCTGTCCATGGGTATGAAAGGCATTCTCGGCAAGGACGTGCCGCAGGACGAGCCCGGCCTGATCGCCTTCGACAGCTACTGGAACACGCTCAAGCAGAACGCCTCATTCCGTGCCATTCCGGAGATTCGGGCGGTCATCGATTGCAGCCAGGTGCTGGAATCCCGCATCGAGAACGCCATCACCCGCAAGCAATACAAGCCGATGGCGCTGCGCCTGATCCATGCGTTGTCTGTCCACCGGCTCACCACCGGCGACATCTATGCCCCCATGGGCGCATCAGCCGAAGAGCTGCGCGACCGCCTCTGCCTGTTCGATCCGCTGATCGCCGAGCTGGGCAGTGACGAGCCCGACAAGGACCTGCAGACCCATGTGGAAACGGTCCTGCGCGAGATTCACAAAACGGTCAGCGGCCAGTTCATCTCCTTCAATGCCGACAACCGCCAGTTCTATCTCGACCTGAAGAAGACCGATGACTTCGACGCCCTGATCGATAAGCGGGCCGAAAGCCTGGGCCAGGCTCAGCTCGACCGCTTCTATTACGAGGCGCTCAAGCGGGTCATGGAGTGCCAGGACGCAACCTACGTGACCGGCTACAAGATCTGGCAGCACGAACTGGTCTGGCAGGAGCACAAGGCCGCCCGCACCGGTTACCTCTTTTTCGGCGCTCCTAACGAGCGCTCCACCGCCGTGCCGCAGCGGGACTTTTATCTCTACTTCATCCAGCCCAACGATCCGCCGCGCTTCAAGGACGACAAGGTCAACGACGAGGTCTTTTTCCGCCTGAAAGGCACCGACGAGGAATTCCAGACCGCGCTGAAGAGTTACGCGGCAGCCCTGGATCTTGCCGCCACCTCCTCGGGCCACGCAAGGCCACCTATGAATCGAAGGCCAACGGTTTCCTGAAGAAGCTGGTCCAGTGGCTACAGAAGCACATGAGCGATGCCTTCGAGGTCACCTATCAGGGCCGCGCCAAGTCCATGACCGAATGGGCCAAGGGCAAATCGATCCGCGACCTGTCCGGCCTGTCGCCCCA
>CAXXGL010000005.1:0-272530 GCA_963676555.2 Geopsychrobacteraceae bacterium | reverse complement strand
CTTGAAACCCTGATGATGGCCCGGCATACGCCCGGTGTGCACGAAAAGCTCAAACGGGGACGCATCGGCATCGCCGGTCTCGGCGGTCTCGGCTCTCATGTCGCCTCCGCTCTGGCGCGGGTGGGTATCGGCTATCTGCATCTGGTTGATTACGACGTTGTCGAGCCCTCGAATCTGAACCGGCAACTGTACTTTATCGATCAGCTCGGCCGGCCCAAAGTCGAGGCGCTCAAGGCAACGCTGGAAAGAACCAATCCGGCGGTCAGGGTGCGCTGTACGCAAGAAAAAGTGACAGAGGATACGGTCCGGACGCTTTTTGCCGATATCGACATCCTGGTGGAGGCGTTTGACGCGGCTGCGGAAAAAAGCATGCTGATCCGCAACTTTCTCAATGTCTTTCCGGAAAAGATTATTATCGCGGCCTCCGGGGTCGCCGGCCATGAAGCTTCAAACAGCATCAAAACGGCCCGGATCAGTAAAAATCTCATCCTTTGCGGAGATGGAACAACCGCAGCGCAGCCGGGCTGCGGGCTGATGGCTCCGCGCGTGGGGATTGCGGCCCATCATCAGGCCAACGCCGTGGTGCGCGTACTGCTGGATGAAGCAGCGGAGTAAGAAATCCGACGTATGAATATCACCGTCAACGGACAACCAAAAACCGTAGTTGAGCAGGCGACCGTCGCCGCCCTGCTTGAGCACTTGAGCCTGAATCCCGAACATCTCGTCGTTGAGCTCAATCAGCGCATTATCATGCCGGAAGAGTTCACGGCAACGCCGGTGACCGAAGGGGACCGCCTGGAATTGATACAATTCGTCGGTGGCGGTTAACTGCCCGCTATTATTCACACATCGTTCAACGTTCATTTCATTCATCGAGGTTCTTTCATGGATTCTTTATGCATTGCCGGCCGCGCTTTTAACTCCCGCCTGATGGTCGGCACCGGAAAATTCGCTTCCCATCAGGCAATGGTTGAAGCATTGCAACACTCAGCCGGTGAAATCGTCACCGTCGCCCTGCGCCGGGTCGACATCGATAACCCGCAGGATTCGCTGCTGTCTCACATCGATCGTCGACGTTACCTGCTGCTGCCCAACACCAGCGGCGCCAGAAATGCCGATGAAGCGGTGCGGCTGGCGCATCTGGCCCGGGCCGCGGGCTGCGAGCCCTGGGTTAAACTGGAAGTGACCCCGGACCCCTACTATCTATTGCCGGACCCGATTGAAACCCTGAAAGCCGCGGAGCATCCTGGTCAAGGAGGGCTTTGTCGTGCTGCCTTACATGCCGGCGGATCCGGTTCTGGCCAAACGCATCTCGAGGAAGCCGGTACAGCCACGGTCATGCCGCTGGGCGCGCCAATCGGAACCAATCGCGGGGTGCAGAACCCGGGAACTGATCGCCATCATCATCGAACAGGCGCAGATGTCCCGGTGGTGGTCGATGCCGGTCTCGGGAGCCCCATCGCATGCTGCCGAAGCCATGGAAATGGGAGCCGATGCCGTCCTGGTCAACACGGCCCTGGCCGACACGGGCAGATCCGGCAATGCCATGGCGCGGAGCGTTTCGCAAAGGCAGTTGCAGCCGGCCGCGAAGCCCTTCCTCGCCGGCCTTGGTCCGCAACGTCAACAGGCAGCAGGCGTCCAGCCCGTTAACCGGTTTTTTGAGAGACACCCTGATGAGCTTCCTGACAGCAACTTGACACGTTATCCGCGAGAGGACATCCGTCGCAAGCAGGATCCTCGGACGCAACTGCCGGAGCGGATCGATCAAGCGCAATCGGTAAACCACGCGCCTGAGCATCTGGAAGATTTTGCCGTGCCTGCTTGTCGCCGAGCGGTCTCGGAGCAACGAACAGCTTGAACGTGCTGGCGGCACGGGCTCATAAAATCACTCGCCAGCGCTTCGGCCGGACCATGCTGCTTTACGCCCCGCATCTATCTTTCCAACGAATGTCACAATGGCTGCAAGTATTGCGGGTTCAGTGCCGGACAACCACCTGCACAGCGCAAAACCCTCACCGCGGCGCAGGAAATCGATCAGAGAGGCAACCATTCTGCTGCATGACCAGGGTTTTCGTCACCTCCTGCTTCTGACCGGCGAAGCGCCCGGAAATCAGCTGGGATTGACTACCTCGAAGACTGCAGTGCGGCAGATCTGCAAGCCTTACTGCAGTTCGGTCTCAATTGAAGTCTTCCCGATGGAGACCGATGGATATCGGCGCATGGTTGCCGCAGGGGTCGACGGACTCACGATCTATACCAGGAAACCTACGACCGGCAGCTTTATCGGGAACTGCATCCCTACGGCCCCAAAAGCGATTATCGAATATCGTCTCGGCGCACCCCGGAAAGAGCCGGAGTTGCCGGCTTCAGAAAAATCGGCATAGGCGCCCTTACTCGGCCTTGGCGACAGTCTCAGCCGAAGCCTTCTACTGCCGGCCTGCACGCGCTTTACCTGGCACGCAAATTACTGGAAGCACCCAGGTCAGTATCTCCTTTCCCGCGACTGCGACCCGCGGAAGGTGCGATTTCAACCCTTAACTGTATCATCGAGCGATCGTCAACTCACCCAGTTAATCTGTGCCCTGCGGCTACTGATCTGCCGGATGCGGGCCTGGTTTTATCGACCCGGGAAAGTGCCGTCAGTTGACGCGACAATCTACTGCCGCTGGGGATCACCCAGATGAGTGCCGGATCCTGCACCGCTCCCGGCGGATATGCGACGAGGGGTTGCCCGATGCCGAACAGTTTGAAATCAACGATGACCGGCGATCACCGACGGAAATAGCCGCCATGCTGAAGTTGCAAAGGGATATGAAGCGGTCTGGAAAGACTGGGATCCGAAGCCTTTCTCAACCGGGCTGTGCGGATAATTAAAGGAGCGCCATGAAAACGCGACCTGTCCGCCTGTCTATCTTATTACCGACCGTCAAACAGTGCCCGTCGATGAACGAATATTTCGCCGTCATCGAGGAAGCCTTGCTGGCCGCCGGAATCACTCTGCTGCAATTGCGGGAAAAGGATCTGCCCGCCGTCGAACTCCATCATCTGGCCGGACAACTCCGCGAATTGACCCGGCGCCATGACTGTCTTTTGCTGCTCAACGACAGAATAGATATCGCCCTGGCGGTTCAGGCCGACGGGGTTCACCTCGGCCGGCAGTCCGTTCCGGCGAACGTTGCCAGAAGAATTCTCGGTCCGCAGGCGCTGATCGGGGTGTCCACCCATTCCATCGCCGAAATTGAACAGGCTCACGATCAGGGGGCCGATTTCGTGACCTTCGGTCCGGTTTATTACACCGCCTCCAAAGCCCGCTACGGCGCCCCTCTCGGAATAGAGTCCTTACGCCATGCCTGCGCTCGCAGCCCGATACCGATTTACGCCCTCGGCGGGATCAAGGAGGAAAGGGTTGCTGAGCTCAAGGCCGCCGGGGCGTACGGCGTTGCAGCCATCTCCGCTTTTATGGCGGCAGCGTCCCCGGCCGCAGTCTGCAAAAGATTCCTGACAATCATCGCCGCCTGATCCCCCTGCCGGAAATCCTCGTTCAGGCACAAAAAAAAGTCTCTGCCGCAACAGAGACTTTTTTTAAATGGCGGGGCTGACGGGACTCGAACCCGCGACCTCCGGCGTGACAGGCCGGCGTTGTAACCGACTCTACTACAGCCCCATAATGTGGTGGGCGAAGAGGGGCTCGAACCCCCGACATCCTGCTTGTAAGGCAGGCGCTCTCCCAGCTGAGCTATTCGCCCTGACCCTGAATGAATAAAATGGCGGGGCTGACGGGACTCGAACCCGCGACCTCCGGCGTGACAGGCCGGCGTTGTAACCGACTCTACTACAGCCCCGCAGATAGAAATAGGAAGTATCAACATGTCCGGTAGGATGTGTAGATGGACAATTTAATACTTCCTACTTCGTACGATGTACTTCTTATATATGCTGAAAACTTAGTTGACGCTGTCTTTCAGTGCCTTGCCGGCCTTGAATTTCGGTACTTTGGCCGCGGCGATCTGAATTTTTTCTCCGGTCTGGGGGTTCTGGCCGGTACGGGCGGCACGCTCACCCACGCTGAAAGTGCCGAATCCTACCAGAGCAACTTTCTCCCCCGCCTTCAAAGCTTCAGTCACAGCCTCAGTAAAAGCCTTCAATGCACCTTCCGCATCAGATTTACTCAGCCCCGCCTTTTCCGCCATTGCATTGACCAGATCAGCTTTAGTCACAGCATACCTCCTATTTCGGTTTAAGTGATTTCTCGACACATAAAAACGCGATACGTATATCAGGTTTTCAAAAAAACTGTCAAGATGTTTTTCCCCATTTCAAGGGCTTTTCTGCGATATTTTGACGCGCTGAATATAACTCCGGAAGGTGTCTATCCGTTCTCATTCAGCAGTGCATGTTCGATCACCTCATCCATATGTTCGACAGCGATGATTTCCAGCGACTTGAGAATCTGGGTGGAAATCTCGGCCAGATTTTTCCGGTTTTCAGCGGGAATCAGGATCTTGCCGATTCCGCCCCGTCGCGCAGCCAGAAGTTTTTCCTTGAGCCCCCCGATCGGCAGCACCCGGCCGCGCAGGGTGACCTCCCCGGTCATGGCCAGATCCTTCGCCACCTTGCGGCCGGTCAGTGCCGAAGCCAGGGCCGTGGCGATGGTAATTCCGGCAGAGGGCCCATCCTTCGGCACCGCCCCTTCGGGCACATGCAGATGAACATCCAGCTTGGAATAGAAATCTTCTTCGAGGCCGAATTCCCGCCAGCGTGAACGGACATAACTCATCGCCGCCTGGGCGGATTCCTGCATGACGTCGCCCAACTGCCCGGTAATCGTCAGTTTCCCCTTCCCGGGCAGAATCGTCACTTCGATAGAGAGCAGTTCACCACCGGTTTCGGTCCAGGCCAGACCGGTGGCAACGCCGACCTGGTCTTCCTTCTCGCGCATACCGTACTGATATTTCGGCACGCCAAGATATTTTCTGATCTGCGCTTCGCCGACCTGCAGCATCTTGTCCCGGCCTTCCAGCAGCGCCCGTTTCGCCAATTTGCGCATTACCGCGGCAATACTGCGATCAAGGCCGCGAACACCGGACTCCCGGGTATAGCGACGAATGATTTCGTACAGGGCGCGATCGCTGAAACGGACCGCGTCGTCATTCAGACCGTGGGCCTTGACCTGTTTCTTCAACAGATAACGGCGGGCGATATGCAGCTTTTCCTCCTCCGAATAACCTTCGATATGAATGATTTCAAGCCGGTCATGCAAAGGCCGGGGAATGGCATGCAGATTGTTGGCCGTAGCCACGAACAGGACTTGCGACAGATCGTAATCGACATCGAGAAAATGATCCACGAAACTGTTGTTCTGTTCGGGATCGAGCACTTCCAATAACGCGGAAGAAGGATCACCGCGAAAATCGGTACTCATCTTGTCGATTTCATCGAGCATGAAGACCGGGTTTTTCACCCCGGCTTTCCGCAGGCCCTGAATAATTTTACCCGGCATCGCGCCGATATAGGTTCGCCGGTGGCCGCGGATTTCGGCCTCGTCGCGGACACCACCCAGGGAAACGCGCACGAACTTGCGCTGCAGAGCCTTGGCGATGGACCTGCCGAGTGAAGTTTTCCCCACCCCGGGCGGACCGACAAGGCAAAGAATCGGCCCCTTGATCTGTTTGACCAACGCCTGCACGGCGAGGTATTCGAGAACCCGCTCCTTGACCTTTTTCAAACCGTAGTGGTCAGCTTCCAGAATCTCTTCCGCGGCGACCAGATCATGCCGGTCGCGGGTCCCCTTCTGCCACGGCAGGGACAACAGCCATTCGATATAGTTACGCACAACGGTGGCTTCGGCCGACATCGGCGACATCATCTTAAGTTTGCGCAATTCGGCCCGGGTTTTTTCCGTAGCCTCCCTGGACATCTTTTTTTTCTCGATCTGTTCTTCGAAATGCAGTATTTCCTGTTTGAATTCGTCCTGCTCCCCGAGTTCTTTCTGGATCGCCCGCATCTGCTCGTTAAGATAATACTCTTTCTGGCTGCGCTCCATCTGGCTTTTGACGCGGCTGCGGATACGCCCTTCGACCTGGAGGATTTCTATTTCCTGCTCCAACAGCACCAAAAGGTGCTCCAAGCGCTGGACCGGGTCGAGGATCTCGAGGGTCTCCTGCTTGTCGGCAATCGGGACCTGCACATGCCCGGAGACCGTGTCGGCCAGCCGTGACGGGTCTTCAATACCGGCAATCGTAGTGCTCACCTCCACCGGAATTTTTTTGCTCAGGCCGACATAGGTTTCAAAGGTCGAATTAACCGCACGCATAACGGCTTCGGTCTCGGCCTCGTTCGAAACCGTTTCCTCCAGCGGGACAATGCGCACCTGCAGCAACTGCTCAGCGGAGAAGAACTCGACCATCCGCGCGCGCCAGGCCCCCTCGACCAGAACCTTGACCGTTCCGTCCGGCAGTTTAAGCAGCTGGACGACCTTGCTTACCGTACCGACCGGGTAGAGATCTTCCTCTTCCGGGCTGTCGACCTTGGGATCTTTCTGACTGGTCAAAAAGATGAGTTTATCTTCCTCGGCAGCAAGCTCCAAAGCGCCTATCGACTGCTTGCGCCCGACAAACAGCGGCGCAACCATATAGGGGAAAACAACGATATCTCTTAAAGGCAACAGGGGATATAAGCGCGTTTCGGCAGACTCCCCCCCTTGAGCTGTAAGGTCAGACATAATACCGGTCCGTAAAGAGAAAGGAGCGTATCGTCAAATGACGGTTACGCTCCCGGAGATTATTTGTTTCCAAGGGAATGAAATCAGGCACTTTCCGCGACATCGTAGAGGATGATCGGCTTCACTCCCTTGGTGATCACATCTTCATTGAGAACGACCTCCTTGACCCGGTCCTGTGACGGGATATCGTACATGACGTCGAGCATGGCGTTCTCTAAAATGGCGCGTAAACCGCGCGCGCCGGTTTTACGATTCAGTGCTTCTTTAGCGATCGCAACCAGTGCGCCATCGGTAAATTTCAAATGCACCTTCTCCATATCAAACAATCGCTGATACTGCTTGACCAGCGCATTCTTCGGTTCGCGCAGAATCTGGATAAGGGCATCTTCGTCCAGCTCATTCAAGGTGGCGACAACCGGTATGCGCCCGACAAACTCCGGAATCAGACCGTATTTCAACAGATCCGTCGGTTGGATTTTGCTGAGCAGTTCTCCGAGGTCCTCTTCCTTGATCGAACGGACCTCGGCCCCGAAGCCCATGGCCTTCGAACCGATACGTTTGTTGATGATCTTTTCCAGGCCGGAAAAAGCGCCACCGCAAATAAACAGGATATTCGTGGTATCAACCTTGAGAAACTCCTGTTGCGGATGTTTTCTGCCGCCCTTCGGGGGGACGCTGGCGGTGGTTCCTTCGATAATCTTCAGCAGGGCCTGCTGCACCCCTTCGCCCGAAACGTCGCGGGTAATCGAAGGAGATTCGGATTTACGCGCAATTTTATCCACCTCATCGATGTAGATGATCCCCTTTTGCGCTTTTTCAAGATCGTAATCAGCCGCCTGCAACAGGCTGAGAATAATATTTTCGACGTCTTCACCGACATAACCGGCTTCGGTCAGGTTGGTCGCATCGGCAATGGTAAAAGGAACATCAAGCACTTTGGCCAGGGTCTGGGCGAGCAGGGTCTTGCCGCTGCCGGTCGGCCCCAACAGCAGAATATTGCTTTTCTGAATTTCTATATCGTCGTTCTTTTCGGCAAAATCGACACGCTTGTAATGATTGTACACGGCCACGGAAAGAATTTTCTTGGCCCGTTCCTGCCCGACGACATACTCATCGAGGATATCCTTGATTTCCACCGGTTTGGGCAATTTTCTCGCCTGCCCATCGGAAGCCTGGTCGAGCTTGCTCTCTTCATCGATAATATCGTTGCAAAGTTCAATACACTCGTCGCAGATATACACCGTTGGCCCGGCAATCAGCTTTTTGACTTCATCCTGTGATTTGCCGCAAAAAGAGCACGTCAACTGACTGTTATCATCCTTATGACTCACGTATCATACCTCCGCAGGCGTTCAATTAAGTTTTTCTTTGGACAATTGAGTCGATAATACCATAATTACGGGCTGTTTCGCTATCCATGAAAAAATCTCGTTCGGTATCTGCGGCGACTTTGTCCAATTTCTGGCCGGTATGTTTGGCCAGGATACCGTTCAGGGTTTCGCGCATGCGTAAAATCTCCTGCGCATGGATGCCGATATCGGTCGCCTGCCCCTGGAATCCGCCCAACGGCTGATGAATCATCACCCGGGCATGGGGCAAGGCAAAACGCTTCCCCGCGGCTCCGGCAGCCAGCAGTACGGCCCCCATGCTCGCTGCCTGGCCGACGCAGATGGTGGACACCGGAGCCTTCAAATACTGCATGGTATCGTAAATAGCCATGCCGGCCGTCACCACGCCGCCCGGCGAATTGATATACAGATGGATATCGCGATCCGGATCTTCCGATTCCAGAAACAACAACTGGGCGATAATCAGGTTGGCCATATGATCCTCGATTGTTCCGCCGAGGAAAATAATGCGGTCCTTCAGCAGCCGGGAATAAATATCATAAGCCCGTTCTCCACGGCCGCTGTCCTCAACCACCATCGGTACCAGGCTCATATCAGGCCTCCTCTTCCTCAGTTTCATCAAGCGGCTTTTCGGCGTTTTCAGGGGCAGAGGGCTCCACTTCGGTCACCACAGCCTGCTCCAACAGGAACTTGGAGACCTTTTCCTGCAGCACCTGGGCTTTCAGGCCCGCTTTGGCCTGTTCGGCAGCGAAATATTTTTCAACTTGCTCCATGGGAGTATTGCTGTCGGCGGCGAAAGACTGCATTTTGGCTTTCATCTCCTCATCCTCGACAGTGATATTCTCCTGCTGCGCGACCGCATCAAGGAGCAGTTCCCCTTTTACCTGCTGTACCGCCATCTCGCGATAGGCTTTATTGAAAGATTCATCGTTCATGCCGAGCATTTCCAGGCTCATGCCCTGGGCCTTCAGCCGTTGCGAAAAGCTGTCTTTAAGGTAATGCAGCTGATTTTGAATCATCCCTTCGGGGACGGCAAAAGAATTTTTTTCAATCAGGGCCGCCATCAGGTTTTCCTGCAATTGATTTTCAATGCGTTGTTTTTCCTGGGTGGCGGTATTCTCCCTGATGCGCTCTTTCAATTCCGCCAGATTCTCGGCATCAAGCTCTTTGGCAAAATCGTCATCTATTTGCGGCACGATTTTTTCCTTGATTTCCTTGAGCAGGACTTTGAAAACCGCCGGTTTCCCCGCAAGTTCCTTGGCCCCGTAGCCTTCGGGAAAGGTCACATCGATTTCTTTTTCCTGCTCCCGTTTCATCCCGGCCAACTGTTCTTCGAACCCCGGGATGAAGCTGTTGGAACCCAACTCCAGTTGATAATCTTTGGCGGCCCCGTTTTCAAAAGCGGTGCCATCGACAAAGCCTTCAAAATCGATAATAACGGTATCCCCTTCCCGGGCTTTTTTCCGGCTGGTCACCTCCAGTTGAACCCGCGACTCCGCCATTTGCTGCAGTTGTTTTTCAACCGCGCTTTCATCGAAAACGTACTTCTCTTTTTCCAGGTTCAGCCCGGTGTAGTCTTTGGCGACAATTTCAGGCCGGACTTCAACTTCAGCTTCATAGCTGAACGGCTGCCCCTCCTCGACATCGCCCGACTGCACCACTTCAGGCTGGGACACCGCTTCGATCTTATGATCCACCAGGGCCTTGTACAGGCTGTTGTTGATCAGCGGCCCCACGGCATCATACTGCGCGCGCGCGCCGTACTGTTGACGCAATATAGTCCTCGGCACCTTGCCCTTGCGAAAGCCTTTGATCACAGCCGTTTTGGCAATCTTCCGGTAAGCCGAATCCAGTTCGCTGGTGACCGCTTCGGCGCCGACCTCAATAAAAAGCTTCTTTTTAATGGGACTTACTTCTTCAACCCTGACGTTCATTTTCAATCCTTCCTTAAAACTTAATTAATGCCGCGGCGTTATTGACCTGGATTCAGTGGTTCTGATCGGACTGGTGCGAGAGGGGGGACTCGAACCCCCACACCAATGGATACTGGTTCCTAAGACCAGCGCGTCTACCAATTCCGCCACTCTCGCCTATCTTAAGTATAAGTATATGTCACAAGCAACAATGCTCACCCCCCATACCCACCCGGTCTTACGGGCTAACTGGATGTGGAAGGTGAGCATAGTACATTTAATGGGGTGAGTGAAGGGATTTGAACCCTCGACAACTGGAGCCACAATCCAGCGCTCTACCAACTGAGCTACACCCACCAGAAAAAACCCGGACATGTTAAGGAAACGCCCCGGTATTGTCAAACCAAAAATGGCGCGCCAGGGAGGATTCGAACCCCCGGCCTACGGATTAGCTTACCACTACAGTTTTCACTGCCGCAATCGGCGTTTGTGGTCTGGACTATCCCTTCACCATAGATCAACCGATCCTTAGGTGCTGCCCGTCTAGTCTCTACACCTTCCTCCCCGGAGGCTTGGCTCGGGATTGCCACGCTTATTCAGCAGAGGGTTCCCCGAATTTGAGCAGTTCTACTTCTGAGGTTTCCCTCAGAGCACTCCATTTGTTTAAAGTCCGTTGCTCTATCCAACTGAGCTACTGGCGCTTATGGTTTGCCGTGCCGATTTCCCCCGCTCTTCAGCAGGCTGCGTTTCTAGCACGCGTTATAGCCGATTGGCAAATAAAAAATGCTTTCCCGAAACCTCCCGACACTCTGCAGCCGGGCGTGAAATACCGCAACCGAAACGGGCCGTTTTGCACTCGTCAGCTAATCCTCGCCAACCGGAGGGTCCCCGGCAAATACGTCATACGGCAGTCGTTCCCCATACGCTCCCGCAGGACTCGCTTCTCCCTCTCCGGGTTTGCGGATCTCGTCGTCCCCGGTAAAGGGATCATCAGGTTGCGCCGACGGACGCGGATCACGATTCAACGCCCTCTGCAACAGATCGAACTCCATTCCGAAGCCGGGGTCTTCGGCAAAAGGGTCCGGTTTTTCGGGCCGCACATAGGTATCGGTGGCCAGACCGGGGTCATCGGCAAAAGGATCATTGGCCAGCAGTTCATGCAACGACGTCGCTCCCTGCGAACGTTTCACCAGGTCGAATGTGTAGAGCAGTTCCTTGATCAACGCCTGCGGTGCGGGCAGATTCTCGATATGTAAAACGGTCAGCTGCTCCAGCCAGTCGGCCGCCAGTTCCAAGGTCTCCAGTTCCAACGGCCCGCACGGTTCATCAGCGTCCGCATGTCTTTTGAACAACTCCTGCAGGCAATCAATGATTGCGGCACAGGAATCCGCTTCCAGGGTTTCCGCCCAAGCGAGAAATTCCGCGGCACCGGCGTCGGCAACGGCCAAAGATTCCCGGCCGTTCGACTTGATCAGGGCTCTCAACGCAGCGATGAACTCACGACTCGTTGTTTTCAACCGCTGCATGGACTCTTGGCTGTTGCTCATAACATCATCTCCGCCGGCAGGACTTTTTATTCGCCATATAAAAGATAGCACAAAAGTCGCTTGATCTTCATTCAGATGTTTTCAAGGAAAATATGATCGGCACCGTAACCCGGCTCTCCGTCGGCAGACCTAAAATTGTCGCCGGCTTGAACCGCCAACGTTTAACGGCCCTGCGGGCCGCAGTGTCCAGGCTGCGGTAACCCGACGGCTTGAGAATATCGAGAGCCCCGACACGGCCGTTTTCCAGTACCAGGACATCAAGCCAGACCTCCCCTTCCCAGCCGCGCAGTTTGGCGACACGGGGGTATTCGGGACGCGGGTTGACGTCATAACGCGGCAAGGCGGCGCTGGGCGCCGGCGGGGGCAAGTCCGTGCCAACTCCATCTGTCGACTCACCGGCGGGGACAACGGCAACCACAGCCTGTTGCACTGCGGCGGGCTCCGAACGCCCGCTGGCGACTTGAGGCTGCGCTAAAATAGCGTCAGCGGCCGGTTCCGGCCATTGCACGACTTCCGGCACGCCGGGCAAAGCCGCCGGCTCGGGGACGGGAACGGCGCGGGAAACCGCCGGCTCAGCACTTGTCAACGCCGCTTCGACTTTGCTCTCCACAGCATCAGCCGGGGCTTTGGCGGCAGCAGTCGCTTGGCTCGCTTGCTCTTCGTCACCGCTTTGTTGCAGTTCCGGCGCAACGTTTGCTTTCCGGCCCTCGACTTCATTTGTTGTTTTCGCAGTTTGCCGCAAAGGCGAAGTCTGCGATTCGGGCCGCGCCGGCACTGGGGGGGCAGAGCTCCTTTCCTGCGGATCGATGCTATTGTTCTCGGGATAAAACAGCCCGGCGGAACTGGCGACATACCCCACAGCAACGCGGCCGGACCGCACAGGCTGCGTTTGCAACTGCGGGTCAAACACCAGGCAGAGAACATGCGCCGCGACGGACAGCAGAATAAACAGCAAAATACGCATTAAATCGGCGCTTTTTGTATCGACGGGAAAAGATGTTGTCATCCGTTAGCGTCTCGACTTCTTGTATTGAGCATGCTATAGATTAAAAATTGTTACAATCTGTCATTGTCAGCCGGTGAAAACCAGATTTCAAGAGTTTTATTTCCCATGCCACGATTTATTTCTCCGCTCCGGCCTCCGCACCAACTCACTCTGTCGGCCTTGATGTGCCTGCTTTGGGTCGCGGCGACCTTTGCCGCAGAAACCGCACATGACGAAACCCTCGCATCACCCGCCCCGATTCCGGTTCTGTCCCCGGTCCTGGTTGAAGCGGAGAGAATAACGCCGACAACCGGAACAACGATCTTAGACAGGGAAATGATCGAAAACCTGCCGAGCCGTAACGGCAGCGTCAATGAACTGATTGGTACGGTTCCGGGCGTCCAGTATGGCGAAAGCGTTGCGGATTCTTTCACCGCCGGGGAAATCACTCCGCCGAACGTCTCCATTTCCGGCAGCCGTTTTTACGACAACAATTACACCATCGACGGGATCGGCAACAACAACCCGCTTGACCCCGCCGGTGATGGACTGGCGGATGTCAACAAACTTCCCGGTTATCCTCAGACCCATTTCTTGAATCCCCGCCTGATCAATCAGATAACGGTTTATTCAAGCAACATCCCGGCGGAATTCGGCGGCTTTACCGGTGGCCAGGTGGATGTCGAAACCATCAGCCCCCACCATGATCCCGGCGGCCGGATCAGCTTCAGAACGACGTCCGACAATTGGACCCGTTTTCATATCCGCCCCGCCGAGCGGGAAGATTTCCACACCTCCGACAGTGTCGACCGCCAGCCGCATTTTGATAAATATGATTTCGGCTTGACCTTCAATATGCCGCTGTCAGCGGATACTGCCGTCATCGCCTCGTATCAACAGCTTTATTCAAGAATTCCACTGCACTACCTGGAGGGCAAGACAGTTCAGACGCGCCGGCACGAAAACCTGCTGGTCAAGCTGGAACATCATCTGCCCGATGCCAGCCGACTGCTGCTGACGGGCCTTTATTCACCGACCAGGGCGGCACAATTTCTCAGCAGTTTTAAAGACAGTCATTACGAACTCGAAGACAACGATTATTCGCTCTTGGCTAAATGGGAAAAAGACTTTAACAGCGGCATGCTGAATTTCAGCTTCGGCTATACCGACCAGGAAACAAGCCGGCGCTCGGATGAGAACGATAGATACCGCTGGGATCCTGCAACGGCTTCCATCGACTGGACGGCCGGGATGGAGGGCGGCCTCGGTCCGCTGAAGACCGACAGCGACAAAATCAGCGTCAAGGCCGACTATTCTTTTTTCGCCCTGCAAGCAGGGCAAACCGGCCACCGGGTCAAATTCGGGCTGGAATACAATCGCTCACGACAGAGCTATCATCGGCCGCTGACCACCTATTATTATTACAGTGCCGTCGTCGACCCTGCGCTTGTCTGCCTCGCCGGCGACAGCGCCTGCATTGCGGGAGAGCAGTTTCTGTCCCGGCGCACTGTCTATCAGGCCGCCGACAGCAGCGTAGAACTGGAGGACTACGCCCTGTTTCTCCAGGATTCCATCGTCTGGAAACGCCTCGAATTGTTTCCCGGCGTGCGCCTTTCCTACAACGACTTTTCGGACAACCTCGATATCGCGCCCAGATTTTCCACTTCAGTGGATATTTTCGGCAACCGGTCAACCATTCTGTTTGCCGGACTTAACCGCTATTACAGCGGCACACTGCTGACCCACGCCCTCTACAGTTCGATCGTGACGCAGAACCAGTATCGCCCCGCAGCCGACTCGGAATGGACGGGAAGCGCAACCTATCTCTACCACCCCGGCGACCTGAAAACGCCCTATGTTGATGAGCAGACGGTCGGAATCATCCAGAACCTGTTCGGCGGCGAACTCAAGCTGCAATATATCCATAAGGAAGGCCGCGACGAGTTTGCCCGCAGCAGAATCAATAATCCCGCTCCCGAACCCGACCTCTATCACCTCAACAACAACGGCCGCTCGCAACACGAAAGCGCCCTGGTCAGTTGGCACCGCTCCTGGAAAAAACACGCCATAGAAATCAACGGAACCTGGCAACGGACGACCACTTCCAACAGTGACTACGATTCCATTTACGCGGCGGAAGACATGTTCGAAACCGTCTGGTATAAGGGCGAAGAACTTTATCCTTATGAAATCCCGCGCAAAGACTTCAATCGTCCCTATATCGTCAACCTTATTTACAGCTGCGAACTGCCGTACGGCATCCGTTTTACCAACACGACAAAATTCCGCGGCGCCTATTGGGGCTTACAGATTGCCCGCGATGAAAACGGCCTGATCGTCCGGCGTCAAAGCGTTATTCAGCCGGAACAGGGCGAAGTCTATGTCTATGAAAAAGTCAAGAGCCATGATTCGGTGACCTTTGACTGGCATTTCAGCCGGCGCCTCCCAAGCCGGACGAAAAGCAACGCCACCCTGTCGCTGGACATCCTCAACGTTTTCGATAAGCGATCCAAGATCGGCTATCACGCCGATGCCTCGGACTACGTCTATGAGCTCGGCCGGCAGATCTGGGCCGGTCTCGAATTCAGTTTCTGACTTTGTCGAAGCTCAACAGAGTGGTTTGCCACACAAACTTCGAAGGATCACTGGTTTGCAGGTCATAACAGCCGACCGCAGCGACGGCCGGGATGCCGACCCTGACGTGATGACTCGATTTCACCTCAATGTTTTCCAGGCGTAGCGGTTCAGGAACGATCGCTATTCCCAGTTTATGGCAGGCGACATAGATGCGGCCATCAACAGCCGTAATCCCCCGGGCCAATCCCTGAATCGGCAGGTATGCTTCTCTGAACGGGCTACGGAGATCTTTGGTATTGATGATGTTGACGCCACTGTCCTGGCCGCTGACGAAAACCCTGTCCGGTCCCAGGCTCAATCCCTTGGCAAACCCCGGTATCCCGACCAGACTGATGATTTCGGGCTCCGTCGGCCGGGCGATATCGACGATCAGCAGGCCGGAATGTCCGCTGGCAATATAAGCAATCCCCTCTTTCACTTTCAAGGCCACCGAGTTGGCAAAACGGTTCATGGGAAACGGCAGCGATAATTCGCCGCTATAGGTCAGGAGACCCTGCGGCCCGACACTGTAGATCAGCAACCCTTGAGAGCTGGTTGCCACGTAGAGATGCTTTTTATCATAGGCCAGGTCCAGAACCTGCAGATCCTCCAGGGTATCTTTCAGCACCGGATGTTCCAGGTCGGAGATATCGTAAACCTTGACTCCTGAACTCCCCTTGCTGAGGAACAGCCAATGGCCGGCGGCGGCAACTCTCCGGGCCGGCAAAAAAGGCCACTGCGCCAGAGGTTTCGGTTCGCCCGGGACAGCGATATCGAACACCTCCACCCCCCCGGCTTCCCCGTAGGTGACGAACAGTCTGTTCCCTTCCGGATAAAAGGCTTCCGCCCGCCCGGCACTGAGCTGCCTGAAGGGCAAGCTCTCAAACCGCAGATCTTTCAACAGCACCCCGCCGACGGTGTCGGCGACGTACAACCAACTTGCGGCGACAAAGACATCATGCGTTGCTCCCGGAGTATTGTAGAGGCTCAACATCCCCGCGTTGTCAAACTGATGCGGATCGATAACATGCAGTCCTTTGTCTCTACCGGCGATATATAAAAAATCGTCCATTGCGGCGACGACACGAACATCCGAAGGCAGGGAAAGGGACCGGGCCGCGGAAGTCAAACTCGCATCAATCATCTGCAGACGGGAAAAGCCGTCGCTGACATAAAGACGGCCCCCGTCGCTGTAGATCTTTTCTGCCGAGCCCATATGTTCGTAACTTTCCAATCGCCGCGGTCTCTCCGGCTCATCCAGGGCGTAGCTCGCCAGCCCGGTCGTGTTCGCCACGAACAGCCTGCGCCCGACAATCCTGATGTCTTTGATCTGCGACGCAGACCTGAGTTTTCCCGCTGCGGCCAGCCGCCCCGCTCCATTCAAACGATAGATATTGACTGCGGTTGCCCCGGAAACGACAAATATATAGTTTCCATAGCGGTCGATATCGATCGCCGCACCGTCGGTTTCAATCCTTTCCGACAATACGCACGCCGACGGCCGGCGACAGTCAAACGTCAACAAGCCGCCATTGTTGGCCGCAGCCACGAGAAGATCGTCGACAACCCGGGTCGCCAATACCGCCGTTTTCGTCCTGATCTCGCCGAGCGGGATCAAGCGGCCGTCGGCAACAATGCGCATCACGGCGACGCCGGAACGGCCGCAGGCCAGAAACAGAAGATCGCCCTGACGATGGATGTGCGCCACGGATCGCCCCGGCAGGTATTCCCCCAGCAATCTCGGTTTCGTCGGCCGGCTGAGACCGATGACTTTAAGCCCGACAAGGTTACCGCCCAGGTAGAGGACCCGATTATGGATCAGCGCATCGTTGAACACCCCTTCGATGGGAAAGACATTGAGAAGCCGCCGGTTTTGCGCAACGTCGACAGCAAGATTGAAGGTCAGATCGCGATCCAGGCCCCGACCGTAAACATCGGTAAAGACCTTCCCGCTCACCGGCAGGCGTCCGGTCTCACTCGGATGGACGAGGAAAGGCTCAACCGTCAAGACTGCGGGCAACAGGCTGTTGAGCGGATGATACAGCGCAATGGCCGCCGTGCCGAAAAAAATGATCAGCAGCAACCCGACAATGGCTCTGTTCATAACTCCTCGATTTTCCGACTGTGTTCCGGGATCTGGAGGAAGGGGCGTATCGCATCCCCGAGTCGCTGCTGGTTTAAAGGCCGATGTAAAATCCGCTGAGCGGAAAACGGCCCGCAGATGTCCCCGTCGTTGCGATCCGCAATCAGCAGCACGGGAGGCCGGTCTGCCGACGTCTGTTGCAGAAACCGCTGCAGGTCCTGCCACGGGGAATAGGGGCAATCGATGAGGATGGCGGCAATCCGGCCCGCTTCCGGGAGGTTGCCCAAGGCCTTCAGGCTTTCAGCGACAACGACATCGACGCCCTGTTTCTCCAGCAGAATCCGCACCAGTTCGCGACTGGCCACTTTTTGCCCGAGCAGGGCCAAAACAGGAGCGGTCCGGCCGCTTTCCGTCGGCCGGGGCAAAACATACAGGTTCTGTTGCGCGGGAAAAACCTCCCGCAAATGGGTCCAGGTCAAGGGCAGCGCAAGACAATTGACATCTGCCCGGCGGCTCATACCATCATCCTGAGCATCACCCACCAGGACCAGTTGCGACGCATCGAAGCGGGCATCGGCTCCTATCTCCCGGCACAGGGTATCCTGCCCCATGGTTTTGACCTGCCGGTCAAGAAACAGGAAGGCATAGGGCCGCCGGGAACGTTGCCGGGCGCGAATCCGGTACAGGGCTGAGGCGCCGTCACCAACGCGATCAACGTCAAGCGACAATTCGTCAAGCCTTTTCTGCAATCGGGCGGCGAGGGATTCGTCCTCAAGGCAGACCAGGACGGGTTGCTCCCGCAACCGGCCGGGCAGGCCGAGGGCGGTTTTTTCAACCAGCGACAACGGGATGGAAACACGGAAACAGCTGCCTTTGCCGGGCAATGTCGTCAAGCTCAATTCCCCGCCCAACAGGTCGACCAACTGCCTGACGATCGCCAACCCCAGACCGGTGCCGCTCTGTTCCCGGGTGGAACTGTTGTCGGCCTGATAAAAAGCGTCAAAAATCCGGCCCTGAATCCCGGCCGTCAGACCGGGTCCGGTATCGGCCACGGAAAAGCTGAACAGGCCTGTTGTTTCCGTTTGTTGTTCGTATTCCAGGCTGATTGACACGCTCCCGGAAGCGGTGAACTTGATGGCGTTGCCCACCAGGTTCATCAGGATTTGCCTGATCCGCGTTTCATCGGTCCGCACCGTCCACAACGCCGCCGCGGGCACATCAACCGTCAGGGACAAACCTTTCTGCCGGGCTTGCGGAAAAAGCAGATGAACGCACTCATCTATGATGCGATGAATTTCAACCGGCTTCGGCTCAAGCAGCAACTTTCCCGCTTCTATGCGGGAAAAGTCCAGAATATCGCTGATCAGGGCAAGTAGGTCCTCTCCCGATTTCTGGATCGTCTCGGTCAGCAGCAGTTGCCGTTCATCCAGGCTCGTCCGCTGCAGCAACTCATTCATCCCGAGAACGCCGATTAAAGGAGTTCTGAGTTCATGGGTCATTTTGGAGAGAAAGTCGGACTTGGCCTCGTTTGCGCTGTCCGCCCGTTCCCTGGCCTGCTCGAGTTCGGCCACCAGCAAACGCAGTTCAGCGGTTTGCTCGGCCACCCGTTTCTCAAGCTGCCGTTGATGCCCGGCCAACTCATCCCGCTGTTGCTCAATCCGTTCCAGCATCTGGTTGAAGCCGTTGATCAGCAGGCCGATTTCGTCCTGCGAGCCGCTCGCCGCACGAAGAGAATAATCGCGGCTCACGGAGACCCGCGCCATAATTTTCGCCAGTTGCTGCAACGGCACGGAGATCGGACGCTGCAACCGTCGGGCGAGATAAAAGGCGCACAGCAACAGCAGCAGGAAAGACAGGGCGACCCCGAAAAAAACGGCTCGCAGGCGGGCATAAAACATCCCCAGGTCGCTTAACAGGTAGAGCGAACCGACGGCTTCTCCGCGATAGGACACCGGCCAGAAAAAGCTGAAATGATCCCACGACATGATTCTTTGCTCAGCCGTTATCAACACGCTTTCCGTGGTAAAATTCCTGAAGTCCGTGCGGATGGACTGCAAAACGAATCCGGGATCCTGCGCTTTGATGTATTTCGCGACCGGCACGCCCTGTTGATCGAACATATACGCCGCATGGATATTGTTTTGCCGATCAAGCCCGGCCAGCATTTCTTCAACCCCGGCATAACGGTCCAGGACCAGCGCCTGTGCGCTGTTCGCCGCCAGGGATGAAGCCAGGGTCTTGACCTGATGGGTCAAAAACGCGCGGTTCGAATAGTACTCGGCAACCAGCAGGGACGAAGCGACAATCAACAGCAGTATCGTACTGGTCGAAATGATGATCACCAGCAGTTTCGACTGGATCGACAGGTGATGAAAAAAACGGCGCACGGTTTGTTTATTCCGACATCAATGCGGTTTACCGCGAAAAAGGGCACTGACTGAAGCGTTTGAACTACAAACAGGCTAACAAGTTTAGCCGTCAAAATGAAGCAAATCTTGCCGCTGACAAGCCAATGACGCCCGATCCCGCCACATTTCGGCGACCACCGGCCAAAACCGCACGACCTCACAGGTTGCGGCAACGGCCGTGGAAATTCACGCTCCGGCACGGCTGAACGGGATTGCACATTTTCCGCGCCTGCATTAGAGTAGCAACCCTTCAGGATCAGGAGAATTGACATCATGACGAAAATCACTCTTCCCGCCGAACGTCGTGTCGGCCACCTCAAACTGCTGCGCCGGCAGCGCGAACTGACGCCGGCTGAATATAATGCCCTGCCCGACGCCGATAAACTGGAGATCATTCGCGCCCGGCACGGTAAAGACAAGGCCGACCTTATCCTCAACAGCGAGAACGCCGCCCGGCTTGTTCCCCAGCTGCATCCGCAGGAAATCTATCTGACCATCAACCGGATCGGAGCGGAAGACACGGTGGAACTGCTTGAACTCAGCAGCCCGGAACAGATCAACCTGCTCCTCGATCTCGACTGCTGGGACGGCGACACTCTCAGCCCGGTGCTGTCGCTGCACTGGCTGGAACTGTTATTGCGCGGCAGCGAGGACAAACTGGTGGAACTCGTCCGTCGGCTCGAGCCGGAGCTGTTCGCCCTGTTTCTGAAAAAACACTTGCATATCCGTCGCGGGATCGAGGTCTTCGACGATGACGATATCGAGACGGCCAAAAGGATCGAATCCCTTTACGACATCGAATACGGCAGTGAGAATGCCGCCAAGATTATCGGTGCCGTGCTGAAAGTCTGGCTGGAACAAGACCAGGAAAGCTACCTGCTGATTATGGAAATGATCCGCAGCGAGCAGTTGTCCACCCTGGAAGAGGACGTTTTTCAGGCGCGCAACAACCGCCTGCTGGATCTGGGGCTTATTCCGGCGAACGAAGCGCAAGCCCTTTACGGTTATTGCGAGCCGGACAAGTTCGTTCCGGGAGGCAAAACCGATTTTCACCTGGAAGCGGAACACCTGCAGCACCCCGGCGCGTTGCTGGCTCAGGCGGAGCCGTACAACCTGCTGGCCGACATTCTTGCAACCGGATTAACACATGACGCGGCCTGCGAACTGCTGCTGCTGATCAATCGTAAGATCAGCGCCGACGGAACGGATTTGTCCGATCCTCAGCAGGTCGGACAGGCGATCCAGTCGACGTACGACACTTTGAATCTGGCCCTGGAATTTCTTGCCGGCAAAGACGGTGCCGAAGCTGAAACGGTTTTCAGCACCACCTACCTCATCCGCCTGTTTCAACTCGGCCACAGTTTGCTGAAACGACATGTGGATCGGGCAAAAAGACTGACCGCCGGCCGCGCCTATCCGTTTTTTGATTATCCGGAAATGCTTTTCGTCGATTCCCTGCTGGAGAAACCGGCCTGTTTCTACCGTACGGGAAATGAAGATACGCCCGGCCATCTTCAGCAGATCAGAACGCTGAAGGACTTGAATCTCATCGCTTCGAGACTCGATCAGGTAGAAACGTTAAGCCGTTATTTCACCTATGACTTTCCTCTGCCCGACAGAGACGGGCTGGCCGACCCGGACGCTCTCCCGACCCTGGCGCAACTTTTCATCACCGCCCTCGCCAATCAGCTGCTAAACGGACGCTTTCAACCGCAGCCGTTGCCCTCCGGACAACTGCGTGAACTGCCGGCGCTGACCATGGACGGCCGGCAACCCTCGCCGTCTTTCCGCCGGCAGGTGCATGACGTCATCAACCGGCGCGCACCGCACTGCACTTTTTTTGCCGAATTCTGCCTCGACCTGTGGCTGGACGGGATGCGGGGCCTGACGGCGGAACCCGAGGAAAACTTCGCTCCCGCTTTCATCATGCAGGCATCTGAATAGCTGACAAAAATTGTTATTTTAACGTTTAAATCTTCTTTCGCCTCTGCTACTCTAATGAAAATGTAAACTATTGTTTATCTACTCATTCTGGAGGTTTTCATGTTAAGAAAAATCATTTTATCCGTCATTGCAGTATGTTGCCTTGCCCTTCCGGCCGGGGCCGAAATCCAGCCGGGGGCTTTTACCTTGTCTCCCTTGATCGGTGGGCACATTTTTGACGGCGATCAATCTCTGGACTCATCCGGTTTCTGGGGTTTCGGCCTGGGCTACAATCTGACGGAGCGCTGGGCCCTTGAAGGCGTGTATACCAAAACCGATGCCGATGCGGACGACAGCTCGACCACCGACACCAAAGTCGAAACCATTCGTGTCGACGCCCTGTACCATTTCCGCCCCACTGAAAAATTGGTCCCTTACCTGGCGGCCGGGCTGGGCGGGATTTATTCAGACCCGGATACCGGTGCCGAGCGGGATCATTTTCTGTTCAACTACGGCGTCGGCGTTAAATACTTCATCCTCGATCAACTGATTGCGCTGCGCGCCGACGTTCGCCACCTGCTCGACTTTCCCGAGCCCGACCATAACCTGCAATATTCGGCCGGGCTGGTGTTCCAGTTCGGCAAACCGGCACCGGCGCCGGAACCCGTTGCAGCCGAGCGGACAATCCCCGCTCCGGCCCCTGCAGCACCGCCTTTGGACAGCGACAATGACGGTGTTGCCGATCAACTCGATCAATGTCCGAATACTCCGGCCGGGGTTGCGGTGGACGCCCAGGGCTGCCCGCTCGACAGTGACGGCGACGGGGTCTTCGACTATCTCGACAAGTGCCCCGATACCCCTGCCGGCGTATCCGTTGACGCCCAGGGCTGCCCGCTCGACAGCGACGGCGACGGGGTCTTCGACTATCTCGACAAGTGCCCCGATACCCCGGCCGGCGCTCCGGTGGACGCCCAGGGCTGCCCGCTCGACAGCGACGGCGACGGGGTCTTCGACTACCTCGACAAGTGCCCCGATACCCCTGCCGGCGTATCCGTTGACGACCGGGGTTGCCCGACGGTTCTGACCCTGCATATCAACTTCGGTCACGACAGCAGCAGCGTCACGCCGGAATATGACGCCGAAATCGCCAAAGCGGCCCAGTGCATCAACAACTACCCCGGCAACACCGTCTTTATCGACGGTCACACCGACAGCACCGGCGCCGCCGCATACAACCGGCAACTTTCCGTGCAACGCGCTCAGGCGGTGGTCAATCGTTTGATTGAAAAATTCGATATTCAGGAAAACCGCCTGACCGCTCGCGGTTTCGGCGAGGAAAAACCGGTCGCCGACAACCAGACGGCTGCTGGGCGTGCCCAGAATCGCCGGGTCGAGGTCGCCTGCGGCGCACAGTAACAACCGCCGCAAAACTGAATGCACAGGCCGGGCTGGATCATAGCCCGGCCTTTTTTATTCCGTCAGTTTGATTTCCCGCACCCTCTGGCCGGCGGAGTTTTTGCGCTGATACAGGAACAGCAACAGGGTACGGCCGCTGCAATCGGGAAGGAGATGAAAAACCGCGGCGAAATACTGCACCTTGCCGCTCCGCTCCAGACCGTCCAGTTCCCGTTTGACGCGTTTTTTCACCGCAGCCGTTTCCTGTGCGGACAACCGGGTATCGAAAAAAACCGGTTCCGAGCCGCCCACTACCCGCTCGTGATGGGCATAATCACGGGCCAGCAACTCGCGCAGCATCCGGCGCTTGGTGCCGGTGAAACGCTCCTGTAAATAAGCATCCAGAATCGCATACAGGCTGCGTAGCGCATGGGTTCGATGATACCGCCCGGTTTCACGCCAGTAACGGTCCAGATCTTCCAGCGCCGGGGCCAGCCGCTCAAAATGCCCGGCCAGTCCGGACAACAGAAAGGCAAACCGGCCGCTGTTGACCAACAGATCGAACAGGCGACTGATACCGCGCAAACGGTCCAGCTGGGCAAAAGTGAGATCGGCTGATCCGAGAATGCCGTACGGCGGATTCGGATCGAAACGGATGCCCCAGCCTTCGGCTTCCCGGCGCAACGGCGAACCGGGCAGCAATTTGACCGCTTCGATCTGCAAATGATCCGCGCCCAGATTCCAGACCTGATCAATGGAAGCCAGGAAGTGTGCGTAGGATTCGCCGGGCAGCCCGGCGATCAGGTCAAGGTGGAGATGGATGGCGGTTTTTTCTACCAGACAGCGCACGTTTTCCGCCAGGCGCTCGAAAGAAGCCCTCCGGCCGACATTGGCCAGGGCCTGCGGCAGGATCGACTGAACCCCGATCTCGAACTGGAAAGTTTCCGCCGGTACCGCTTCGAGCAATTCCAGCGTTGCCCGATCGAGCAGGTGAGCGCCGATTTCAAAATGGAAGCGACTGAAACGGTTATGCTCGAGAATATAACTGAAAATCCCGCAGGCCCGCCGGGCATTGTAGTTGAACGTCCGATCAACGAATTTGATCAGCGGCACGCCTTGATCCATGAGCAGCTGCAGGTCCGACCGGATTCGTGCCGGCGAAAAGGAACGCACCCTTTCATCCAGCGCGCTCATACAAAAACTGCACCGGTAGGGACAGCCGCGGCTGGTCTCGAAATAGACCAGTCCCCGGCTCAAATCGACTAAATCCAAAGCGAAGGGCGACGGGATATCATCCAGATCTTCAAGCAGCGACCAGCCCCGATCCGTGGGGCAAACCGGGGTTTTCAACCCGGGGATCGGATCCGGCTCCCGCCCCGAGCGCCAGGCCTGCAACAAATGACGGAGGGGGATTTCCCCTTCACCGCAAACCACTGCGTCGACCGGATAACGCAGAAAAAAATCATCGGGTTCAAATGAGGTTTCCGGTCCGCCCAGAATGATTTTAAGCTCCGGGTCGATCCGTTTCAAACTCTCGACCAGTTCCAGCGTCAGCGTCCGGTTCCACAAATAGACCGAAAAACAGATCACATCCGCCCCCTGGGCGAAGATGCGCCCCAGCAGCGATTCCTTGGGCTCGTTCAGAGTGTATTCTTCGATCAGAATCTCGCCGCAGCCCTCACGGCAGTAGGCGGCAAGATAAGGCAAGGCCAGGCTGGCATGGATATATTTGCTGTGCAAAGTCGTCAATAGGGTACGCATGGAAGCAGCATAGCAAAAAAAGATGCGAAGTTCGATGAACGAGTGACGAAGATTTTTAATGTCGAAGGTTGCCCATCGAAGACTGATTTTATGTTATTCTCCGCCGCCAGAGAAAAGGACAAACCGCATGAGCAGAAAAAAAACCTTTCTGGCCGTCGTCGCCGCTGAAGACGGCGAGGTGTTCGAACACCCGGACCTGTTGATGGCCGGCATGAACGGCATGGTTCTCCGCCGCCCGGACGCCGAAGAGCTGATTCCCCTGCCCGAGGGCAGCCGCCTGTTCACCATTCCGGGAACGCCGCCGATCGGTTTTGATCGGCGTTCCGGCCGGCGGAAAACCGTCGCCGATCTGCCTCTAAGCTGGGGCGGCGGCAAAGCGCAGGCGGTCTCGGCGTTCGTCACTCCGGCCTTCACCCGCACCCTGTTGCCGGCCGCCGATTACGGTCGCAAGAACGTTGAATTGACCCTCTGGTCCTATACCGCCGTGGGCTGGTGCCTCGAGGAGGAGCGCTTTTATGTCGCGGCCGTACGCGTCGACCGCAACCGGCAATGGGAACCGCGGCATTTTGATGATCGCAAACTGGAACCGCTGGTCCGCAAACGGGTTGCCGAACAACCGGATAACCGGCTGCTGGAACAGCTGTCGCGGTGCGCGCTGGATTACCATTGTTTTGCCGCGAAAAACCTGTTTTTCGGCCGCTGGGAAGCCCCGCTTCCCTGTTCTCCGGCCTGTAACGCCCAGTGCATCGGCTGTATTTCGCTGCAGGATGAACCGCAGCGCTGCCAGGCCAGCCAGGACCGCCTGACCTTCGTGCCGACGGTCACAGAGCTCTGCGAAGTCGCGGTTCCCCACCTGCAGAGCGCGGAAAACGCTATTGTCTCCTTCGGCCAGGGTTGCGAAGGCGACCCCATTCTTCAGGCCGACCGGATTGCCGAGGCGGTGACGGAAATGAGGCGCCGAACCCGGCGAGGCACGATCAATTTCAATTCCAACGCCTCCATTCCGGCCGCCATCGACAAACTTGCCGCTGCCGGGATCGATTCGATCCGGATTTCCCTCAATTCGGTTCAGGAACGCTTTTACAACGCCTATTACCGGCCCCTGAACTATCGCTTCGCCGATGTTCTCGAATCGGCCCGGCGGGCCAAGAGGAACGGCCTCTTCACCATGCTCAACTACCTGGTTTTTCCCGGCATTACCGACCGCGAGGATGAAATCGAAAGGCTGACGGAACTCATCGAAGAGATCGGTATCGACTTAATCCAGCTGCGCAACCTGAGTATCGATCCCCTGCTCTACTGGCAGGCGATGGGAACAGAAGGGGCGGGCATCGGGATCAAACACATGCTCGATCGATTGAAGAAAGAGGTTCCCCGGATTCAGTACGGTTACTTCAACCGTACCAAAGAAAATTTTTACCCGCCGGGATACGCAACCGACTGGCCGCTCCCGGCAACGCTGTGAGCCGTCACTTCGTTCAGCGGCGCTGAACCCTGTTCAACCCGCCGAATATTTTCACACACGCCGTCGGCAATTCCCTGTAACGAGATGTCCGTACATCCTGCCGAGTGGGGCGTTGCCAGCACATTGTATTGAAAAACCGGATCGTCCGGATCGGGCGGCTCCCGCCAGAAAACATCCAGCCCGGCGCCGGCGATCCGACCGCTTTTCAACGCCTGTTCCAATGACCGACGATCAATCAATCCCCCGCGAGCGAGGTTGATGATGAAGGCGGTGGGCTTCATCAGCGCAAAGGTTTCATCGTTGAACATTTGCGCCGTACCGCCATGGACAGGCAGGGCAAGAATGACGTAATCGGATTGCATAAGCAGCTCGGGCAGTTGATCCGCGGTCCCGACCCAGTCCATGCCGAGTTCTTCTCTGGCGGCTTCGGGACGATTCCGCTTCAACCCGATCAACCTGACCCCGAACGGCTTCAGCCGCCGGGCCAGGGCCTTCCCGATCCCGCCGAGGCCGACGATGCCCACGGTTTTACCGCTGAGGGCCAAACCTTTCGGCTCCCCCATCCGCCGCTGTTGCAGGCTGTTTGCCATCCCCGCCGCATTGCGTGACAATCCGATCATCAGGTAAATACCCAGCTCCGCCACCGAGTCCGCATTCCCGGACAAAGCGCTCGGAACGTTTGCCACCTGGATGCCTTTGGCTGTGGCCGCCACAACATCGACGGCTTCCAAACCGGAGCCGCACTGTTGGATCAGCTTCAGGCGATCGGCCGAGTCGATGAGTCCGGCCGTGACCCGGCTCATCGTCGGGATGAGGACGTCATACCCGTTGAGAGAGGCTATCTCAAAAGATCCGTTCACGACGTATTCGTGTTGCGGGAGCTGTGCCCTGACCAAATGAAGAACGCCTCCCCAGGCGTTCTCTTGCGCGGCGAAAAGAATTTTCAAACGATCCTCCTGTCAATAAACGGCCCGCCGGACTAGTTCCCGGCGTCCGGCGCGGCAAGACGCAACCACGCAACGACACCCAACCGGGACAAGTGCAGGGACAGGCCTACGGGTCAACCACCCGGGAGGGCTGTCCCACGGTCATTCGACCGCCTCGGCTGCCAATTTCGTCAATGCCTCCAACACCCGGACCATCGCCAGGGTATCCAGCCGACAGTACTGCAGCATTGCTGCGCGCAAACGTTCCCGCTCCTTCCCCGGCGGCAGTTCGCACATATCATGGTAGGCCTGCATCGCGGCCGTGCCGTCGGCGATCTCCATGCCGGCATAAGACAGTCCGGGCACCATCGCCGGCAATACCTCTTTGATCGAATAGGAACCGCGCATCCGCCAATGGTAAACGTCTCGCCGCCGGAACGGCAGCATCAGATCGCGGAGGTTGTCGATCCTGCGATTGATCTCTGCTGCCAGGTCGGGAAATTGCGCGGCTAAATCGCGCAGCACACTCTTTTCGAAGGCCTGGTTGTAGACGAGTACGCAGGCTTCCGCCGGGATGACGGCGAGCAGTTGTGCGGCCAGATCGCGGCGCGGGTCCGCCTCCGGTTGAGCCAGATATTCAAAGTGCTGCGGTTCGCTGCCCGGCGCGGTTTGCAGGTGGATGGAATACTGAAACGGCACCTGTTGATAAGGCCGGGTACCGTCGAATTTGGGAATCGGGGCGGTAAAGGTTTCGAAGTCGAGGTGATAGAGCGGATACCGGAGAGTGGCGAGAAACTCCCGCACCCCGGCCGGATTGAACAGCTCCCGCCGCTGCAGCGTCGCCTCTACCTGTTGCCGTTGTCCGGCGTTCAGTTCGGCGAGCGGGATATCGGCCAAACGCAGAATACCGCGGCGGTAAAGGTCGAATTTATCCACCCCGCTGCCGCGCAAATCGAAGATCGAGTTCTCGGGCACATGCCGCCAGCACCAGGGGATAAAATCGCATTCGTAGGGATCGCGACACCAGGGGCCGATATCGATCTCCGGTTCGTTGGGCTGCTTCAGGGCTTCGCGCAATGCCGAAACGATCTCGGGCATGCTCTGCTGACGCGCGGCCACCCTGGCGCCGACATCCTCGCAGTGAAACAGTTTATTCACTTCCAGCGCTGCGCGGCGGACGTAGCGGTTATCGATATGCACCAGAAAGGAGCCGGAGACCTTCAGCCCGCAACCGTTCAAGACATAATGCTGCACCGCCACGTCATCCAGATTCACCCCTTTGACCGCGGTGCCCATTTTCACTTCGTAAATCCGCCAGGGAGCGTTTTCTCCCCGGCCGTCACGCACCAGGATATCGACCTTGACGAAAATTGCGGAAAACGAAAATGAGGCCTCGTAAATAACCGCTGCACCGGCGGCAAGCAGCTCCCTGGTGCGGGCCAATTGCGCGGGAATCGAGAGCCCTTCATAAGGGACCTCGACACCGCCGGGGAACAGCTGCCGGGCCAGCAGCCCGACCTCGGTTCCGGCCCGAAACCGGTCCTCCAGTTCCGGGCGCGGGGGCAATTCGCAATCCGGGGGATTCCGGGTCAGCCACAATGCCCGGGGACACTGCAATCCCTTGAGAATCAGCGACTTGCTGAGGCCGCTGCGGTTTCCCCGCCCCATATTTTCTCCTCCTCGGCCCGATCATTCACCCGGGTCGGGATTACCAGAATTGCCAGTAGCCGGTCTGCAACACGTAGACACCGAGAGCCAGATTGGTGACGCCGTGGGCGAGAATGCACTGATTGATGCTTTTTGTCCGGTAAAGGAGCAAGCTGTAGGCCATGCCCGCCATGACACCGGCCAGCACCAGATGATGTTCAAGCCCGAACAGCACCGATCCGACCAGGAATGAAGAAAACGTGTAGCTGCCGACGCGCACGCCGGCAAAGTCGGAGTTGATGATATAACGCAGCAAAAACGAACGCCAGAACAACTCTTCCATCACCGGCACCACCAGCACGGCGCCGAAAAGCCGGAAAGCGATCAGCAGGTTCCGGGTGGCGGCATTCTCATTCAGAAAAGGATTGAAGCCCTTATTGTCGCCGAAGGTGACGACCTCCCAATCCATGTTGATCCAGAGCAGGAAAACGACCAGACCCAAAAGAACGCTGCCGCACGTATGCGATAATTTTTTGAAGTCGGAAAGCTTCAGTTCGCTGTAGGCTTGCCGGAAAAACAGCAACAGCACGGCCACCAGCACGGCCTTGGCGGGATAGAGATAAAGCAGATGTTGTCCGTTCAGTGCCGTGCTGCCCTGATCAAGCAGCCGGTGCAGCCCCTGCTCGACACCGACAAACGCCATGAAAACCGCAAAAGGAACTATTCGGACCCAGCCTTCGCGACCCATTTCCCCTCCTTTTCATCGGCACTACAAAGTAATTCAGTTGTCATTTTTCCATGTCTCAACCAAAGGTTGCGTTTCTTCCATAAAGCGGGAGAAATCCCCTCCCAGAGCGCCGCGCCGGAGACCCAACTCGGCGAAACCCTGAGCCAATGGCAACTTATGCGTCAGCCTTTCCTCCAGCCGTATCAGAACCCGCTTTACAACTTCCGTCTCGCGATACGAGGTCAACCAGTCCATGGCGATCATGCGCGGCAACTGGCGCTGCAAACCGGGGCTGAGCACGGCCCGGCAGGATTGCAGGCCGGTATACACTTCCCGGGCGAATACCTCCAGCGGTTGATGATGGTACTGGTCCCAGCGGCAGGCGATGAAATGATCGTAGAACACATCCACCAGAACACTGCGACCATGACGGAAACGCGGGTCCAGTCGACGGCGGCTGCGTTGAAAGGCCGGACTGCTGCGGGTCAGCGCGTCGATGTGGCGGTGCAGTTTCAGATGCCGCGTCAATTCCGCGGGCAATGCGGAAAAATCGGAGCCTTTGAAAAAATCGCCCATCAGCGACCCGGCCCAGGCCAACGGCGCAGGATCGGAAAAAAACAGGTGAGCCAGATAATTCAACAGTCAACTTTACCGAAAAACTTCAACCAGCTATTTAATATTATCTTCCAGTATGCTTGTAATTGCGGTGCTTTCCCGTCCTGAATCGATCAGATACCGATACAAGTCAAGCATCGGTTTCGTCAGCTCGCAGCGGTTGAAGCGCTTGCTCAGCAACTCGATTCGGTTAGCGGCTTCGCTCTCATCCGTGATCACTTGGCGGAAAAAGCGCGCCGCTTCTTCCCAGTCGCCCCGTTCCGCCGCAAGACAGACCAGGGCTATCAGACTGAACACGTCCTCCCCGAAAGTCAGTGCCCGTTGGTATGAGGCCTCCGCCGCATCCATTTGCCCCAGATTGTAATAGGCGTCCCCCATGCGCGTATGCAGCGCCTGCGTCCCTTCCGAAAAAGTCAGAATCTGCCGCCATACCTGCAGCGCCTTCTCATATTCGCGCGACCAGCGGAAACAGTTGCCCAAGCCGTAAAGCGCATATGGATTGCGCGGGTCAACCGCGAGCGCACGGCGGAAATAGCGTTCCGCTTTTTCAAAATCGGAAACCCGCCAGCATAATTTGCCGATAATGGTAAGGATATGCAGCTCATTTTCATCGAATCTGAGCACTTGTTCGTAGGTTTGAATCGCCTCCTCATCGCGACCCTGGCGATGGTACAGGTCTGCCAGGCCGGTCAGGGCAAAACGATCACGCGGAGCGCTTCCGAGAATATGGCGATAATTTCTTTCGGCCTGCTCGTATTGCTGCAGCATTTTGTAGCTGTCGGCAATACGCGTCATGACATGCTTGTCCTCCGGCCTCAGGGCAAGATACTGCTCCCACAGTTGGATCGCCTCCTGATGGCGGTTGAGTTTTTTAAACACATCCCCCAGACCGCGTAACGCGAACAGGTTGTCGCCATCGACCTGCAACAATTCTTTGTAACAGCGCTCCGCTTCGGGGAAGTCACCGGTCTCCCGACAGACATCACCCATTCCGGACAGCAGATAGGGATTTTCGGCTTCGATTTCCAGGCCGGCGCGAAACAGATCTTTCGCTTCCTCGTATTGACGCGAGCGCAATTTCTGTCGCGCCCGTTTGGACAGGTCGATAACCGAATGCTGCATCCGGCTGTCGTTCCGGGAAGATTTCTGTGTCGGTGAATCCACGGCAACTCCTGACTTTTCATTTCACCATCGGCAGGTAAAAAAGGTTACGTCCGCCGATCAGATATCAACGGAACAACCCGATTGCGGCACGTCTATTGCTGACCGTAAACGGTAAACTTTTCGGCCACGCGCCGCATCTCATCCGCCGCAACCAGAACCGGCTCGCCGATCGATTTGGCCTGATAAAAAATGCGCGCGACCAGTTCGATTTCTTCGGCGACATTAAAAGCGCTGTTCATATCCGGACCGACCGCGACCAGCCCGTGATTCGCCAGCAGTACGGCATTGTAGCCGCCGATACCGCGCACGACATTACGCGCCAGTTCAGCGGTCCCGAAGGTGGCGTAATCGGCCAGAGGCACTTTGTCCCCGGAAAACGCCACCAGATAGTGCACGGCCGGGATCTCCCAGCGCAAACAGGCGATGGTCGTCGCATAAACCGAATGGGTATGAACAACTGCGGCAATGTCGGGGCGGGCATCATAAAGCGCCAAGTGAAAACCGAGTTCGCTGGAAGGCTTGCGCTGCCCTGCGACGATTTGCCCCCGGCGATCCACGACCACCACGTCATCGATGCCGACGCTCTCATAATCGACCCCGCTCGGCCCGATGGCGATCAGATCCTCGTGCCGGGAGAGAAGGCTGAGATTCCCGCCGCTTCCCGTCGTCAAACCGGAACGAATCAGCTTCAACCCATAAGCGACGACCTGTTCACGCAGTTCCGACAACATATCAAAGCGCTTCTTTCCGCTCCGGCGCAGCACCGGCAGCTGTGTGGGCGAGTTGCGTCCCGCTGCGGTTTTCGCCCAGCCGGGCCAGCAACGGCGCGATCGCTGCCCGGAATTCCTCCAGATGTTCCTGAGCGACGGCTTTTGCCGCCGGAGCTTTCAATTTAAGCGGATTGACCGGTTTGCCGTATCGCTTCATCCGGAAATCCAGGTGCGGTCCCGTCGACAGCCCGCTGCTGCCGACATAGCCGATGACCTGGCCCTGGGTGACGCGCTTACCGCGGGCCATACCGCGGGCAAACCCTCTTAAATGCAGGTACATGGTCTTGTAGCCGTTACTGTGGGTGACCTCGATAAAATTGCCGTTGCCGTTGCCGTAACCTTTGCGCGTTATCGTCCCGTCGCCGACGGTCTTGACCGGGGTGCCGATCGGCGCCGCATAGTCGATCGCCGGATGCGCTTTCCACACTTTGGTGATCGGGTGCAGGCGGCGCATTGTATAGCCCGAGGAAATGCGGGTAAACGACAACGGCGCTTTCAGGAAAGCCTTGCGCAGGTTTTCGCCTTTTTCATTGTAAAAGGAAACCTTCCCCTCTCCTTCCTGAAAGCGAAAGGCTTTGAAAGATTGTCCCTGATTGACGAATTCGGCGGCCAGGACCCGACCGTAACCGGCAGGCTCCCCGTCGCGATAACGTTTCTGCACCAGGGCCTGAAAAGTATCGCCGGCTCTGATGTCGAGAATAAAGTTGATGTCCCAGCCGAAAATATCCGCCAGGATGTAGGCCAGTTCCGGCGTTTCACCGATCTCCTGAATGGCGTCGAACAGGCTGGTGTCAATCGTCCCCCGGATTCCGGCCACGACAACATCGTAGACAATCGGTTGTTTTTCAATCGTCAACTCAGCGTCCCGACGACTGATCACCAGTTGTTCTTCGGCGTCGATTTCATAAATAAAAGAGTCGAAGCAGCCATCCAGGGTAACAATTTTATAGGGCTGCCCGGCGCATATTTTGGTAAACGGAAAAACTTGCCGGCTTTGTCGGCTCAGTTGGAAAATTTCCTGCGGGGTGAAATAATCGCCCAGCAAAGCGGTGATCGAAGATCCGGCAGGGACGACATCGGCGATTTCTTCACGCGCCGGTTGCGGCGGCCGGGGCGGCAAGACGGGAGCGGCAATCTCCAGCGGAGTTTCCCGCGCGTCGAGTTCCGCACTGGGTTCCGACCCCAGCAGAAACAAAAACACCCCGCCGACAAAAATCGCCACGCCGACCATCATGAACTTCATGCCGCCGGTTTTCCGTCGACGGCGGCTTCCCGCATTTAAAGGGGGCTGAAAATCTCTGTTCAGGGACATGCTGATCATCCATGAAAAACTAGACTTTTTACTTTTCAATATTTAATTTAAGAAATATAACATTTAAATCTTTTCTCTGTCTAGAAAAGCTTTTGTTTCCCTATTGCCAGCGGCCATTCATCCGGTTAACATGCGCCCTTAAACAATCAACGACAAGGATAACACATGGTAAATGAACAAAGAATCTGCGCTGAATTCATCCGCCAGACGGAAATTCCCAGCCCGTCCTTTCATGAAGCGGACATAGCAGTTTATTTATCCGAAAGATTCAGGCAACTCGGGGGAGTGGTCGAAATCGATGCTGCGGGCGACAAAATCGGTGCCGCCAGCGGCAATCTGATTGCCCGTGTTCCCGGAACCAAAGACGGTGAACCGCTGTTGCTGTGCGCACACATGGATACGGTGACGCCGGCGGACAATGTCCGCCCCGTTCTCAAAGACGGCATTTTCACCAGTGCCGGGGATACGATTCTGGGCGGCGACGACAAATCCGGCATCGTCGCGATTATCGAGATGCTGGAGGTGGTTAAGGAACGGGGGATTCCCCATGTTCCCCTGGAAATCGTCATCACCGTCTGCGAGGAACAGGGACTGATGGGCGCCAAGCATCTGGATTTTTCCGTGCTGAACGCCACCCGTGGCCTCGCTCTCGACGCTTCGGGGCGCGATATCGTCATCAACCGGGCTCCGGCGGCCAACCGCTTCGACATCGATATTACCGGCCTTGAATCCCACGCCGGTATGTGTCCCGAACGGGGCATTTCAGCCATCCAGATTGCCGCCCGCGCCATCGCCAGGATGCCTTTGGGACGTATTGACGAGGAAACAACGGCCAATATCGGCACGATTCACGGGGGACAAGCCTCCAATATAATCCCCGCGAGCATCCGTCTGCGTGGTGAAGTTCGCAGTCACGACCTTGACAAACTGAGGAAACAGACCGAACTGATTGTTTCCGCGGTTGAGGAAGAGGTCGACAACGCCGGCATCAGCCTGGAGGGAACAATCAAACGGGCTTCCATGGCGCTGGAATTGAGAGAAGACTATCCCCCGATGCGGGTCGCCGACGAAGCGCCGATCATCCGGCTTGTCCGCGCCGCGGGGGAAGCCCTGCAGCGCCCGCAGTCCATTCGCGCCGCCGGCGGGGGCTCCGACGCCAATATTTTCAACAGTCACGGCATCGACATGGTGATTATCGCCACCGGGATGGCCAACGTGCATACAATCAATGAATATGTGGAGGTGGAAGATCTGGTTGCCACGAGCAGCCTGCTGGTCGAAATCGTTCAAAGGGCTTGAGCCGATGAAAATCAACCCCCGGGTCAATGAGGTCCAGCCGCCGCCCATCACTGAAGTCAAAAGCTGGATCCGGGGCCGCAGCTTTCCCGCGGAAAAACCCCTGGTCGATCTGTGCCAGGCGGTGCCCGGCTACCCGCCGCCGGACGAATTGGTGGAGTACCTGCAGCAGGCGCTCCAGGACCCCGACATTTTCAAATATTCTCCGGATGAAGGTCTGGCCGCAGTGCGGCAGGAGGTTTGTGCTTGGTACCAGCGCTATTATCAGGCCACACCCGAGGCGGGACAGATCTGTCTGACCATCGGCGCCAGTCAGGCATTCTGGCTGGCGCTGACCGGGCTGTGCCGGCCCGGGGATGAAGTCATTGTCCAGTTGCCGGCTTATTTCGACCATCTCATGGGGCTGCAGTCCCTGGGGATTACAGCGGTTTTCGCTCCCTACGACGCCGATACCGGCGGTCAGCCCGACCTTGATCTGATCAGCCGTCTCATTACCGCCAGAACCAGGGCGATTCTGCTGGTTTCCCCCAGCAATCCGACCGGAGCGGTCATTTCCCCGGCCAAGGTCATGCACTTGTTCGAGCTGGCTCAAAGGCATGATCTCGCCCTGGTGCTGGACGAAACCTATAACGCCTTCATCGGCGCGCCGCCCCATGCGTTGTTCAGCCGCACCGATTGGCCGCGTCACTTCATCCATCTCGCCTCTTTCGGCAAAACCTTCGCCCTCACCGGCTTGCGTTGCGGCGCCCTGATCGCGGCCGAGGAATTTATTGCCCAGACCCTGAAAGTGCATGACAGCATGGTGGTGTGCCAGCCCCGGCCGGCGCAATTAGCGCTGCAATACGGTTGTCGTCGGCTGGATGACTGGGTTGCCGGCAATTGCGCCATGATGCGTCGGCGCCATGACCGCTTTCGGGACGCGTTCGAACATCTCGACAACGGCTTCGAACTGAGCGCCAGCGGCACCTTTTTTGCCTGGGTCAAACACCCCTGGAAGGAACTCAACGGCCGTCGGGCCGCTCGTCGCCTGGCCGACGAAGCCAACCTGATCTGCCTGCCGGGCGAGGCCTTCGGCCCCGGTCTCGAACCTTACCTGCGGCTGGCTTTCGGCAACCTCGAGGTGGCCGATATTCCTGCGGCAGTGGCAAGATTTCAGCAATTCTAGTGTCCCGTTTGGCGAGTTGTGTGGATTAACTCCGGTCATTTTTGCTGCTGTCAAGGCGTGCTGCCGCAGGCCCGGCCTGTTCGCGCCTTCAGCCGTTGAACGATTCAGGCTGCTGATATAAATGGATATCCTGCTGCGGATAGGGAATGGTAATCCGCGCTTCAGCCAGCGCCTTGTGAATGGCCAGATTGACCTGGTACAGCAGGTTGAAATATTTTTTGGTCGGCACCCAATAACGCAGGCCGATATTGATGGTTGAATCGGCAAAAGCCTCTATGCCGACCTGCGGCGCGGGTTCGCGTGCAATCTCATCGAATCCGGACAACACGTCCTGCAAAACCCGGATCGCCTTTTCCGGGTCGTCCTGATAAGAAATTCCCACACTCGCTTCAATGATTTTATAGGCAAAAGAGTTATGCAGGATTTCTCCGACGATATGCTTGTTCGGAATGGTCAGTTCCTCGCCGTCTTCCGTGGTCAGAATCGTCACGGCCAGGCGGATTTCCTCGACCACGCCGCTGACCCCCTGAACGGCAATCGTGTTTCCGACGACAAAGGGGCGCGTCAGAATCAGGGTCAGACCGGCGCCGTAATTCGACAACGGACCCTGGATCGCGAAACTGCTGCCGAACGCCAGGGCACCGAGAGCGGCGATGAAAGGGGCGATGGAAATGCCGAACTTGCCGATAGCGACAATGACGACGAAAACCATCACCATTAATTTGGTCGAACTGGCGAAAAAACGCGACAAGGTGACATCGATACTGCGCTTTTCACAGAACCGCAAGACCAGTCGGGACAGCCAGCCGGACAGTTTCAGCCCGACGATCAGAATGATCAGGGCACCGACAATCTGAAAACTGTAGCGAATGAGAAATTCCATGACCAGATCAATCATCTTTTGCAACGTCTCAAGTTCCTGACCGAAAACGGCATTGTCTTCCGGCTCATCGTCCACCTCCTGCAAATAATGTTGTCGCCACCGTACAACTTATGAAAATTTATTGGAACAGAAATAAACGCAGGTGAAATGACTATACGTTTTCAAACTTTTTCGTTATATATCGAAACTGATAGCCCTTGGCAGCGCACCCGAACATTCCAAAGGACAGTCAATGAATTATCACCGCCTGATGCTGGAAATCGAAGCCGACATCGCCCTGTTGACCATCAATCAACCGGAAAAACTCAATCCGCTCGGACCGGACACTCTCGATGAACTGACTGCCGCCGTAACCGCACTGGAGCAGGACGATGCAGTCAAGGTCGTGATCATAACCGGAGCCGGAGAAAAAGCCTTCGTCGCCGGCGGTGATCTTGCCTTCATGCAGACATTGAACGCGCTGGAGGCCAGGACCGTCGCCCGGAAAGCTCAACAGCTGTTCAACGCCATCGAGAACAATCGCAAAATCTATCTGGCCGCCATCAACGGCTATGCGCTGGGAGCGGGCTGCGAACTGGCCATGGCCTGCGATCTGCGCATTGCCGCTGAAGAGGCCAGGCTCGGCCAGCCGGAGGTCAATCTGGGTATCCTGCCGGGTTGGGGCGGGACCCAACGTCTGCCCCGTCTGGTCGGCAAGGGCAAAGCCAAGGAAATGATGCTGACCGGCAGCATGATCGACGCCCGTGAAGCGGAACGCATCGGGCTGGTCAACAGAGTGACGAAAAAAGAGGAGCTTCTGCCCGTGACGAAAAAGACGGCGCAACAGATCGCCGCGAAATCCCAGTTGGCGGTGCGGTTGATCAAAGAGGCCGTCGATAACGGTTTGGAAATGGAAATCAACAAGGCTTTCGCCTATGAAGCCGACCTGTTCGCCCTCTGCTTCACCGGTCACGACCAGAAAGAGGGGATGCGGGCATTTCTGGAAAAACGCGACCCCGTCTGGCGGGACTGCTGACCCCTTATTCAGACGTTCAGGCGGTTTCGCCTGATCGCTGCCGTTTTTCCAGTGCCGCTTTGATCTCCACGACGCTGTCATAGGGAACGCGAATCCCCCTGATACCGCGGCCGATCTCAACCGCGGAAGCGGGATCGCCGTGAAAATCGGAACCTCCGGTCACGATCAGATTGTGGCCGGCGGCCAGTTCCGTCAACCAGGCCGTATCCTCCAGGCCGGACCCGTTGTTGTAAGCTTCCAGACCGTCCAATCCCAGGTCGACCAATTCCGCGACAATCCGTTTCAATTCGGAACGATCCCGGGTCACGTAAGGCGGATGCGCCAGCACCGTGATGCCGCCGCTGGCGTGAATCAACTGAATGGCTTCGGCAACCGGAAAATAGCGTTTCGGTACGTTACAGGGCACCAGATAGCGCTCAAACGCTTCATCGTTGTTTTTGACATAGCCCGCCCGGCGCAAGGCCCTGGGCGATATGCGGCCGGCCGATCGTCCCGTGCGCCAACAGTTGCACGGCGTCGGGGTCAAGCGGTTGGCGCTGTTCCGTCCGCAGCTTCCGGTTCACCTTTTCCACAATCCGTAAATTGCGCGTCCGGCGGAAAACCTGAAAATCATCGAGGGCGCGAAGCAAATGCGGATTCCGGTAATCGAAGCCGTAGCCGAGCAGATGCATATCGCTGTATTCGCACCACTGGGTCGACAATTCCACCGCCGCAATCACTTCAACCCCCATTTCGGCGCCGGCCCGCTGCGCCCGTTCGATACCGTCGATGTTGTCGTGGTCGGCCAGTGCGAGCGCGACCAGACCCGCTTCCCGCGCCAGCCGCACGACCTCTTCCGGGGTATAATAGCCGTCGGAGCAGGTGGAATGAACATGCAGATCGACATAATTAAGATTCATGCTTCCATTATCCGCTTTACCCGCCGCCAGGCCAAGGGCTTTATGAGATTTTCAGGTTGTCCGGGATTCCAGCCCGAAGCGGCGGACGAGCGGTAAAAAAGAGGCGCAAGTGCTTGCCGCGGCCAAACTTCGCGAAAAATACGGACCACCGGCCATAAATCCGGCGTCACTTTTTCACCGGCCCGGCGGCGGCAACCTCCTCTGCCGTTATTCGTCGGGCCATTCACACTATTCAGGTTGAAGGCGGTGCATACGCGCGGGAGAACGCTTGACGAGCCGGCATTCTGCGTGTACACATTGAGCACGAAAGTGAGGGATTATGCCTCCGAGATTGTCCGTTCACAATCTGAAAAGCTACTTCTTCACCCGGCGGGGACTGGTCAAGGCCGTCGATGATGTGTCCTTCTCCATCAACGCCGGCCAGACCCTGGCGCTGGTGGGGGAATCGGGCTGCGGCAAATCGATGACCGCGCTCTCGTTACTGCGCCTGTTGCCTGAGCCGGGCCGCATCGTCGGCGGCGAAATTCATGTGGACGGACACGACTTGCTGCACCTGCCGGACATCGAAATGCGGCGCATTCGCGGCAACGATATTTCAATGATTTTTCAGGAACCGATGACTTCGCTCAACCCGGTTCTGCGGATCGGCGAGCAGATTGCCGAAGCCTTGCGGCTGCATCGCGGTGCGGCTCCCCGCCGGGCGCTGGCGGAGGCGGCCGAATTGCTTGAGCAGGTCGGCATTCCTGATGCGCACCGGCGGCTGCGCGATTACCCGCATCAACTGTCGGGCGGGCAACGCCAACGGGTCATGATCGCCATGGCCCTGGCCTGCGAGCCGAAAATATTGATTGCCGACGAACCGACAACGGCGCTGGACGTCACCATCCAGGCGCAAATCATGGACCTGCTGCTCGAAATAAAACAGCAGCGCAATATGACCACCCTGCTGATCAGTCACGACCTGGGAGTCGTTGCCGGCAATGCCGATCATCTCGCCATCATGTATGCCGGGCAGATTGTCGAAAACGGGCCTGTCGACCGGGTCTTCGCCAATCCTCTTCATCCTTATACCCGGGGGCTGTTGAGCTGCATTCCGCGCCTCGGGCAGAAGCGCAAACTGCCGACGATTTCCGGGCAACTCCCGGATCTCATAAAAAGGCCCGACGGCTGCCTGTTTATCGACCGTTGCCCCTGTCCCTGCCCGCCCTGCGGCAATCGGCTGCCGCAAATCGCCGAAATCGAACCCGGACACTGGGTCCGTTGCTGGAGAACGCACAGTGCCTCTGCTTGAAGTGAAAAATCTGCGCAAAAGCTTTCGTGTCGACGACGCTCTCGGCCGGCCGCAAAATCAACTCGTCGCCGTCGATAATATCTCTTTTTCTCTGGGTTCCGGCGAGACTCTCGGCCTGGTCGGGGAATCGGGCTGCGGCAAATCGACCACCGGCAAGCTGATCATGCAGTTATTGCGCGCCGACGCGGGACAAATCATTTTCGCCGGGGAGGAATGGACAACGCTTTCGGCGCGGCAACTGCGCCCGCGGCGTAAAAAAATCCAAATGATCTTTCAGGATCCTTTTTCGTCGCTGAACCCAGAATGACCGTGGGAGCGATTCTCAGCGAAGCATTGACGATTCATAAGCTGGCTACGCCCCGGACAATGGGAAACCGGGTTATTGAACTGTTGGAAAAAGTCGGACTGAAAGCCGAACACGCACAGCGCTACCCTCATGAGTTTTCCGGCGGGCAACGACAGCGGGTCGGAATCGCCCGTGCCCTGGCGGTCGAACCGGACCTGATCATTGCCGACGAACCGGTGTCCGCCCTCGATCTTTCGGTTCAGGCCCAGATCGTCAACCTGCTGAAAGAGCTGCAACAGGAACAGGGTCTCAGCTATCTGTTTATCGCCCACGATCTCGCGGTCATCGAGCATGTCAGCGACCGTATCGCCGTCATGTATCTGGGCCGGATCGTCGAATCAGCCGGGGCTGAAGAGCTGTACCGCCGGCCGCGGCATCCTTATACCGAAGCCCTGATGAACGCGGTACCGATCCCGGACCCGCAAAGTCCGCGCCCGAAGGCGCTGAGCGGCGAAATACCCTCCCCGGTTCACCCCCCCGACGGATGCGCTTTCCACCCCCGCTGTCCCTATGCCACCGAGCAGTGCCGACGCAACGCCCCTGAGTTGACGGAAATCGGCGAGGGGCATATGACGGCCTGCCATCATCAGGATCAGGTCGGAAAATTTTCGCTCCGCAAGGCCTAAGCCTGACCATCTCTTTCTCCTTTCCTGCCCTTGCCGAGGCACTTTATCCAATTGGTTTTCATCCCGAAACTCCGGATGGGGATGGTGACCGTTTCTGATTTGGAAACCAGATTTTTTTGCAAGGCCAAGGAAATCAAGCTGTTGAGCGGAGGCGTAGTCCTTTACGCCGCACAAACAAATGCGCAGATTGACGCCGAGATTGCGGAACAGGGCGATTTCCGGACAGAAACTAATTATCATCGAAAAAATCGGCAAGATAAGTTACACTGTAGATATTCAATGAAATCACCCTTCATGACATAACATGGCACCGAAAAGCGCAAAAAAAACCGATATGCGCCTGGGGCTCAGCACCCTGCAGGATATCAGCGCCCTCATTCTCCAGTCGCATGATCTGCATGAAACCATCGACAATATCGTTGATATCGTTGCCCAGCGGGCGCAATCGGACGTCTGTTCCCTGTATCTTCTGGAAGACGACCGGCAGACCCTGACCTTAAGGGCGACCAAAGGGCTGGAACCCGGTTCCATCGGCCTCGTTCAGCTGCGTATCGGCGAAGGATTGACCGGTAAAGTTGCACAGGAAAAACGGCTCCTGGCCATCGAAGAACCGCAAAACCATCCGCAATACCGGTACTTTGCCGAAACCGGCGAAGAGCAGTTTCACACCTTTGTCGGCATTCCGCTGTTCGACCGCAACCAGGCGATCGGCGTTCTGGTCATTCAAACCCGTAAGCCGCGCAAGTTCAGTACCGAAGAGCAGGCGACCTTAACCACTATCGCTTTTCAGGTTGCCTCCATCGTCGTTAACGCGCGGTTGCTCAACACCATCGACAGATTTCAGCGCCGGGAAGCCGCGCCCCCTGCGGCGCCGGAAAAAAAGCATAAAAAACGTCAACCGAGAGAAAACGAATACGCCCTCGGCGGGACGATCGCCTACCCGGGCGTCGCCTACGGCGACGTCAACATTATCGATCAGCAATTCGGTTTTGCCGACATTTTCGACGAATGCAACATCGATATCGAGAGCGAATTGCAACGTCTCGACGAAGCCCTGAGAAAAACCCGCATTCAGACCCTCTACCTGGAAAAAACGGGTTGCGGATCGCCTGACCCAGGAAGACGCCGCCATCTTCCATACTCACCTGATGATTCTTGAAGACCGCGGTTTCATCGAACGCCTGCATGAATTGATCGGGCAACGACACAGTGCGCCCTATGCCTTGAAAAAAGTGATTGCCGGTTATCTTGAAGCTTTCGCCCAGGTGGAGGACCCCTATCTGCGCGAACGCGCCGCCGACATGGAAGATATCGGCCGACGCCTGCTGGCCAACCTGGTCGGCAAGAACACCGAAGGCCTGCACTTGCACCACCCCGGCATTCTCATCGCCGAAAAGCTGCTGCCGTCCGACATGGCGATCCTCGATCATGACATGATCAAGGGCATGATTCTCGAATCGAACGAAGCCAACGCCCATTCCGTGATTATGGCGAAAGCCCTCGGCATCCCTGCGCTTATCGGGGTCAGGGGCGCACTGGCTTCAATTCAGCCGGAAGACCAAATCATTCTCGACGCCAACGCCGGCCGGGTTTACATCAATCCCGGCACGACGGTTTTTGAGGAATATCGCCGCCTCGAACAGGACCGCTTGCAGGAGCGGGAACAACTCAGCGCACTGCGCGATATTCCCGCCCTGACGCGCAACGGACAACGTATTTATCTGCGCGCCAATATCGGCCTGCTCAGCGACGTCAGTATCGCCAAGAGCCACGGCGCCGAGGGGGTAGGTCTGTATCGTACCGAGTTCCCTTACATGGCCCGCAGTGCTTTTCCCGACCGGGAAGAGCAATATCAGCTTTACAAACGGGTGGTTGAGGAGTTTGACGGTTCAATCGTCACCATTCGAACTCTCGATATCGGCGGCGACAAAGCCCTCCCCTACTTCACTCCGCCGCGCGAAGACAACCCTTTCATGGGCTGGCGTTCCGTGCGCGTCAGCCTGGACAACCCGGAAATCTTCCGGACCCAGATTGAAGCCATCCTGATGGCCGCGATCCATGGTCCGGTCCGGCTGTTGTTCCCGATGATTTCCAACCTCGGCGAAATCAGGGCCTGCAAACAGATCGTTGCCGCTGCGATCGCCCAGTTGAAAAAGGAAGGAACGCCTTTTGCCCCCGACCTTCCGATCGGCGCCATGATCGAGGTTCCCGCGGCCGTGCGCCTGGCCCCTCATCTGGCTCGGGAAGTGGACTTCTTCGCCCTCGGCACCAACGACCTGATCCAGTATCTGCTCGCCGCCGACCGCTCCAACCCGCGGGTGCAGGGCTACTACGATCCGCTCCACCCCGCCGTCCTGTTGTCCCTCGACAGCCTGTCCAAAACGGCGCAGGAAAACGGCATTGAGCTTTGCCTGTGCGGCGAAATGGCTTCGGATCCGGCTTGTCTGTTTGCTCTGATCGGTCTGAATGTCCACGAATTTTCACTCTCCGCGCCCTGCCTCCCGCAGCTTAAACGCTTCATCCGGCAGATCGACACCGAGGCGGCGCAAAAACTCGTCGAGGAACTGCTCACCGAAGGGGAAAGCACAACTATTCGCGCCCGCCTGGAACAAGCTCTTAAACAGTTGCCGCCGCCGGATCTCTGACATAAAAAGAGCCGGATCTTGACGACCCGGCTCTTTTTATGCGGTGTCCGCTGCGCTCACGGATGTACGGATATCAATACGAATACCCGCGCGGCTTGCGCTGCCATCAGTCCAGCACGACCAGCAGATCCCCCTGTTCGATCTGATCTCCCTCCGCGAACATCACTTCTTTGACAACGCCTTTTTTAGCGGTTTTGACATTGGTTTCCATCTTCATCGCTTCCGTCACCATCAGGACATCTCCTGCGGCCACTTCGTCACCGACATTGACCATCAGTTTGAAAATTTTCCCCGGCATCGGCGCGCCGATTTCATGACCGTTGGCCGGATCGGCCTTGACATGACTCTGCTCATCGGTTTCCACGGACAGATCCTTGACCGTTGCACTGCGCGGTTCGCCGTTCAATTCAAAATAGATATGACGCGTCCCGTCCTCACGTACCCGGCCGATTGCGTTCAGCTTGACGATCAGGGTTTTCCCGGCCTCGATGTCGATCGTCACCTCGTCGCCGACATCCAGGCCATAAAAGAAAACCGGCGTCGGCAAAACGGAGGTGTCGCTGTATTCCTGGCGAAAGCGATCGAACTCTTCGAACACGCCGGGATAGAGCACCGCGGAAAGCACGTCGCGATCGGCAACCTGGTGTTGCAATTTGTTCTCCAGCTCATCTTTCCGCAATCCGAAGTCAACCGGTTCCAGCAGTTCTCCGGGCCGGCAAGTCAGGGGAACTTCGCCTTTTAAAATGATTTTCTGTAATTTTTCCGGAAAACCGCCGTAAGGCTGCCCGATCATTCCCTTGAAAAAATCGATCACCCCCTGGGGAAAAGTCAGCTCATCGCCGCGGTTGAAAACATCCTCCGGTTCAAGATGATTCTGGATCATGAACATGGCCATATCGCCGACAATCTTCGACGACGGCGTAACTTTGACCAGATCGCCGAACATGTCGTTGACTTTGCGATACATCTCCTTGCATTCCTCCCAGCGATGGCCCAGGCCCAGGCCTTCGACCTGCGGTTTGTAATTGGAATACTGACCGCCCGGAATCTCATGATAGTAAACCTGGGCCGTCCCGCTGCGCAGTTCGGACTCGAAAGGGGCATAATAGGTCCGGCAGGTCTCCCAGTAATTGGCCAGCTTCTGCAAGCCGGCCAAATCGAGTTGCGGATCCCAGATGGTTCCCTGCAGAGCCGCCAGAAGAGCGTTCATGTTCGGCTGCGCGGTCAAACCGGAAACCGACGACACGGCGACATCGACGATATCGCACCCGGCCTGGGTCGCCTGGAGATACATCGCGCCGCCATTGCCGGAGGTATCATGGGTATGGAGATGAATCGGCAGGCCGATTTCGTTTTTCAGCGCTTTGACCAGTTTTTCCCCGGCAAACGGTTTGATCAAACCGGCCATATCCTTGATCGCCAGAATATGGGCGCCCATCCGTTCCAGTTCTTTGGCCATGTTCACATAATATTCAAGCGGATACTTGTCTCGTTTCGGATCGAGGATATCTCCGGTGTAACAGATGGCCGCCTCGCAGATCGCCCCGTTTTTACGCACCGCCTCCATAGCCACCTGCATCCCCTTGGTCCAGTTCAGCGAGTCAAAGACTCTGAACACATCAATCCCGCTTTCAGCGGCCCTGGCGACAAATTCCTCGATCACGTTGTCGGGATAGTTGGTATAGCCTACGGCATTGGCGCCGCGCAGCAACATCTGAAACAGGATATTGGGGATCTTCGCCCGCAGGCGATCAAGGCGCTCCCAGGGGTCTTCGTGCAAAAAACGCATGGCGACGTCATATGTCGCTCCGCCCCACATCTCCAGCGAGAACAGGCCGCCGCCCAGGTGTGCCGTAGCTGCGGCGATCCGGTCCAGATCGAACGTACGGAAGCGGGTCGCCACCAGCGACTGGTGAGCATCCCGCATTGTCGTGTCGGTAATCAGCAAACGCTTGTTCCGGCGCGCCCACTGCGCCAGCCCCTCGGGCCCTTTTTCCCGCAGAATGTCTCTGGTGCCCCGCGGATGCTGCTGTCCATACGGAATTTCAGGCAGTTCGGGCTCGCGCAGGTCCGCGAAGTTCAAGGCTTTTTCACGAGCGATTCCGGGATAGCCGTTGACCGAGATATGGCCGATATAATTCAACAGCTTGTTGGCCCGATCTTTTTTGACCCGCAGGTCGAACACCTCCGGATGGGTATCCAGAAATGAGGTATCGCACTTTCCGGCGATAAACACCGGATGGGTGATGACTTTTTCCAGGAAGCCGATGTTCGTTTTCACCCCCCGGATGCGGAACTCCTGCAGCGAGCGATGCATGGTCCGGGCGGCATCCTCGAACGTCAGTCCCCAGGTGGAAATTTTGACCAGCAGCGAATCGTAATGCGGCGTGATGTGAGCACCGGCGTAACCGGCCGCGGCATCCAGCCGGACTCCGAAACCGGCCGCTGTCCGGTAAGCTTTGATCGTCCCGAAATCCGGTGCGAAGTTATTGTTCGGATCTTCCGTGGTCACCCGCGACTGGATAGCGTAACCGCGCAGTTCGATCTCTTTCTGGTTCTTGATCCCGATTTCCGGGTCGGACAACCGGTAACCTTCGGCAATCCGAATCTGGGCCTGAACCAGATTTCTCATGGTGACCAGTTCAGTGACCGTATGCTCGACCTGAATGCGCGGGTTGACCTCGATGAAGTAGAAGTGCTGCTCCTTATCCAGCAAAAATTCTATGGTCCCGGCGTTGACATAGCCGACGGCCTGCGCCATCTGCAGCGCATAACGGCACAGTTCGTCACGCTTTTTCTTGGACAGGTACAGGGATGGCGCGATCTCTATGACCTTTTGATGACGGCGTTGAATCGAGCAGTCGCGTTCGTAGAAATGAACGATATTTCCGTACTGATCACCCAGAATCTGCACTTCGACATGTTTCGGATTCTCAATGTATTTCTCCAGGAAAACACTGGCGTCGCCAAACGCGGCCTGGGCCTCGGAAGCGGCGCTTTTCAGCCCTTCCAACAGTTCCTTCTGCTGATAGGCGACCCGCATACCGCGACCGCCGCCCCCGGCACTGGCTTTGACGATGATCGGATAACCGGCTTCCTTGGCGAAAATCAACGCTTCTTCTTCGGTTCTTACCGGATTTTCGGTCCCCGGAACAATCGGCACCCCGGCCTCAATCGCCACCCGGCGCCCGGAAACTTTGTTTCCGAGCCGTCGCTGAATATCCGGGGTCGGGCCGATGAAAGCAATCCCGGCCCGCTCGCAGGCTTCGGCAAAATCAGCGTTTTCCGACAGAAAGCCATAGCCCGGATGGATGGCGTCGACGTCTTTTTTACGCGCGAGGTCGATGATTTCCTCAATACTCAGATAGGCTTCTATCGGCCCTTTGCCCTGCCCGACCAGATAAGCTTCGTCGGCCTTGTAGCGGTGCAGCGACAAACGATCCTGCTCCGAATAAATCGCGACCGTCGAAATACCCAGCTCGGTACAGGCGCGGAAAATCCTGATTGCGATTTCGCCGCGATTTGCCGCCATGATTTTCTTGAACTTCGTTATAGCCATTCGCCCACCTTTCCACAGGAAAACACATCTATCAAATATGCGATTTTTTGAGATAACTAAATTTTTTTATTTTGAATAAATTTCTCTTTTTATTTCAAGTACTTAGAATGTAACAATGGGAACTAAAACAAATTCCCGGCATGTTTGTCAAGCTATAATCACGTTTTAAAATTGAAGAAAACCGAAGAGAGCAAGCTTATTCGAAAGAGGAAATGAATATCCCAACAAAGTCGGGATGTTGTAAAATCAAGCCGGGCAAGGGATCAAATCATGGAAGTTCAGAGCGGATAAAATCAAATACGATTTTATTGCTCCGGTGGATAAATGTTACGTCATCCCCGCATCCGCGACGCCACCCTCACACGACTCTATCGGGGGCGGGGATCCATGCTTGAACAGATTAAACCAGCTATGCCTTCCCGCCTGCGCGGGGATGACGCCCATAAATTATTTTGTGTGGAGCGACGGGGTTCTGGCTTCCCGCCTGCGCGGGGATGACGTCCTTCAGTGTTCTTGACAGGAATCGTGTCGACTGGCTTCCCGCCTGCGCGGGGATGACGCTCCGGGCCACTTGTTTCACGGTTTATTCACCGGAGCAATAAGAGGAGCCGGTTGCTCTGTTTAAATTGGCTCTTGAGCCGCATTATGCTATCTTTGCGTCAATCAAATGACGCTCCAAGGAGGACTCCATGCCGCAGAGATCTCAGATTTTACTCATCGACGATGAAGTCGACAGTTGCAAAGCACTCTCGGTTCTTCTGTCCCAGGCCGGATACCGGGTGCGCTGCTGTCAGTCGGGAGAAGAAGCGCTGGAACTGTTGCAACAGCAGAACTTTGAACTGGTCATCAGCGATCTGCTGTTGCCGGGAGTCAGCGGCATAGACATCCTGAAACAGATCAAGGAGGACTCGCCGGCAACCAGCGTCATTCTGATTACCGGCAACGCATCGGCCGAAACCGCCGTAGAGGCCATGAAAGAAGGCGCCCTCGATTACATCACCAAACCTTTCAATTTCGAACGCCTGAAAATCCAGGTCAATAAAGCCCTGGAAAAAAATCGCCTGGTGATGGAAAACCGCTACCTGCGCCAGCAGCTCCACGGTCGTTATCGTTTCGACAATATTATCGGCACCAGCCAGGCCATGCAGCAGGTCTTTACGCGCATGGAAAAAGTGACGGCTACCGATTCGACCATTCTGATTTTAGGCGCTTCCGGCACGGGCAAGGAACTGGTTGCCAAGGCCATTCACTACAACGGTCCCCGCAAGGACAAGCCGTTCGTCGCCATCAACTGCGGGGCCATCCCCGCCGAACTGCTCGAGTCGGAACTTTTCGGCCACATCAAAGGCGCTTTTACCGGCGCCGTCGCCGACCAGCCGGGCAAATTCGAAACCGCCAACGGCGGTACGATTTTCCTCGATGAAATCGGCGACATGCCGCTGCAGTTACAGATGAAGTTACTGCGTGTTTTGCAGGAGCATGAATTCGAGCGGGTCGGCTCACACCAAAAAATCAATATCGATATCCGCCTCATTTCCGCCACCAACGTCGATCTCCAGGAACAGGTCAAAAGCGGATACTTTCGGAATGACCTCTACTATCGCCTGAACGTCATTCCCATTCGTCTGCCGCCCCTCAAGGAACGGCGCGGAGACATTCCGCAACTGGCCCGCTATTTTATGGAAAAAATCTGCCGCGAGATGAAACGCCCGCTCATCCATATCGGCGATGACGCCATGCGGGCGATGGAGGCCTACGACTGGCCGGGGAATGTGCGGGAAATGGAGAACGTTATCGAACGGACCGTGGCCCTGACCGACAGCACGCTGATCAACTGCGACGATCTGCCTCAGGATATCGGCAAACCGGGATCGGCAGCGGTCTTCAGCGCCCCGCTGGTGACCGGCGACGGGATCGATATGAACCGCACCGTTGCGGAAATGGAAAAAGCCATGATCATGCAAGCCCTGTCTCTGGGACAGGGAGTCAAGGCGCGGGCCGCCGAACTATTGCATATCAACCGCACCACTTTGGTGGAAAAAATCAAACGCCTCGGCATCGAAGCCTGACAACGGCTACGATTGCGCCTTTTTCTCCATCTTCTTGCGTTCGTTGGCATCCAGGTATCTTTTGCGCAGACGGATCGATTTGGGCGTCACCTCAACCAGTTCGTCATCGTCAATGTACTCCAGCGCCTGTTCCAGGGAAAGCACGGTCGCCGGTGTCAGGCGGATGGCCTCGTCGCTGCCGGAGGCGCGCACGTTGGTCAGTTTCTTGCCCTTGCAGCAATTAACCACCAGATCGTTCTCCTTGGCGTGCTGACCGATGATCATGCCCTCGTAAACTTCGACGCCGGGGCCGATGAACAGAAGACCGCGGTCCTGCAGGTTGAAGAGCGAATAGGCGATCGACTCGCCGGCGTCCATGGATATCAGTACGCCGTTTTTGCGCCCGGGGATCGCCCCCTTGTAGGGCGCGTACTCGTGGAAAGTGTGGTTCATCACCCCGGTGCCGCGGGTCTCGGTGAGGAACTCGGTGCGGAAACCGATCAGGCCGCGGGCCGGGATGATGAACTCAATCCGGTTGCTGCCGTCCATCGGCGTCATCGAGACCATTTCGGCTTTGCGTGTGCCCAGCCTTTCGATCACCGTGCCCTGATATTCCTCCGGCACGTCGATGGTCAGATATTCCATCGGTTCGCAACGCCGGCCGTCGACATCCCGGAAAATCACTTCCGGTTTGGACACCGACATCTCGAAACCTTCGCGGCGCATGTTTTCGATCAGGATCGACAGATGCAACTCACCCCGGCCGGAAACTTTGAAGGTATCGGTATTGTCGGTTTCTTCGACCCGCAAAGAAACGTTGGTCCGCAATTCCTTCATCAACCGGTCGCGGATGTTGCGCGACGTGACGTACTTCCCTTCCCGCCCGGCAAAGGGGGAGTTGCTGACCATGAAGTTCATGGCCAGAGTCGGCTCGTCGATCGCCACGTAGGGCAAGGCGATCGGCTGTTCGGCACAGGCCAGGGTTTCACCGATGCTCAACTCCTCGAATCCGGCAACCGTGACGATATCTCCGGCGCATGCCTCTTCCAGTTCGATCTGCTGCAAGCCCTGGTAACCGAGCAATTTGCTGATCCGCCCGGTTTTGACCTTGCCGTCGCGGTCGATGTGCGCCACCGTTTCCCCGGCCTTGACCCGGCCGTTGAAAATCTTGCCCGTCGCGATCCGGCCGATGAACTTGTTGTAGGCGATATTGGTGACCAGCAGTTGAAACGGCGCCTTGACATCGACCTGCGGCGGCTCGACCTTGTCACGGATCATTTGGAACAACGGCTCCAGATTGTCCGACGGATCTTCCAGCTCAAATTTGGCATACCCGTTTTTGGCGCTGGCATAGACGATGGGAAAATCAAGCTGCTCTTCGTTGGCGTTCAGTTCGCAGAACAGATCGAAAACCATATCGACCACCGTTTCCGGCCGCGCACCGGGGCGATCGATCTTATTGATGACCACGATCGGTTTCAGCCCCAGATCGAGAGATTTCTTGAGCACGAAACGGGTTTGCGGCATCGGCCCGTCAAAAGCATCGACCAGCAGCAGAACCGAATCGACCATTTTCAGAATGCGTTCGACCTCGCCGCCGAAATCGGCATGTCCGGGAGTGTCGACGATATTGATTTTCAGACCGTTGTGTTCTACCGACAAGTTTTTCGACAGAATGGTAATGCCGCGTTCTTTTTCCAGATCGTTGCTGTCCATCACCCGCTCGGTGATCGCCTGGTTCTCGCGGAAAACGCCCGATTGAATCAACATGGCGTCGACCAGAGTCGTTTTCCCGTGATCAACGTGCGCTATGATAGCTATGTTTCTTATATTTTCAGCCATAAAATTAACCTTTTATAAATACCGAGTGACGCAAGGGATCGGGATTATGCCAGAAAGATTGTAGCATGCCAAGGGATTAAAAACGGAATCAGACTGAAAGAAAACAGCAAAAAAACGATGAGCGCAAGGAAGAAAGGCAAGGCCGGAGTAAAAAAGCCACGACAGCGGGAAACCCGGGAAAAGAATGATTTCTCTTGAGGAGGGTGTCTGTCGTGGCGATTTTGCTTGTCAACGGGTCAACAGCTGCGCCCCAGACGAACCGCCGTCAAGCCGGGTTGCAGCCGTTTGGACGGCATAATCAGAATACAGTCGTCATAAGGAGTCGTGATACGAAGCTCGCCGTCCCTGGCGATGACCGTCCCCGCTGTAGGTATGACCTCCATCCCCCGGTATGCTTCCACAAAGCTGAATTCATTGGTGGTGATGGTCACGGCATCGGTGATTTCGATGAACTTTTGCTCCGGATAGTGAACCTCCGGCAACAACCCGGCCCGGGCATCGGCATCGAGCAGCTTGAAGAAAAAGAGGAACTCCACCGCGGTTTCGATAGCCACCTGCGCCGACCGGCGGCTCCAGTGCTGACCGCACTCGACCAGCAGGGCGTTCTGCCGGCGAGCGGGATCGGCAAACGCCCCATAGTCGCGCAGCCGGCGCCCGGAAGCATGACCCTGATCAATAACGACATAGGCGGGCGTGCCGATCCCTCGCGCCAAAGCTTTTCCTTTCTCCAGCCGGCCGGGCAACAGCAGGGCGGGCGTATCATGCAGCATAGAGTGGATATCCAGCAGGTAGTCGACCCCATCCACCAGGGGGCGCATTTCCCGGGCCCGACGTTTTTCCTTTGAATCGGAATCTCCTTCAAGTTTGTCAAGATCCCAAATCCGGTTGAAATCCTCGTCGACATAGCGCGAAGCATTGGGGTCCCGAGCCTCGAAACGAGTATAAGCTTCGACATTGGAAAAGCCCAAAGTCAATTTACCCAGTGCCGGTCGCACCTCTTTGCGGAACAAAAAATCAAGCGCATGGACGCCGCAGAGCTCGTTTCCGTGGGTCAGGGCATTGATCATGACATGCGGTCCGGGACGACCGCTGTCAAAAGTCGTGAAATAATCGACCCCGGTATTCCCCCGGCGGTAAGCGGAGATATCCAACGGCTTCAGTTCAATCGGATAAGTATTTTCAATCATCGGTCTTGTTTCCTTCCTGGTGGCGGCGGTAGAGCGCTGTGCATCGATTATTGCGCCGACAGATGGCAGGCGCAGGACCAGCCCGGGGCGATTTCCTGCAGCGGCGGGACCTCTTCTTTGCATTTCGGCACGGCATGAGGACAGCGCGGATGAAAATGACACCCCGGCGGCGGCGAAAGCGGCGAGGGAATCTCTCCGGCGATCGGCCGGTACGCCTGCCCGCGCAGATCCAGCCGGGGAACCTCGCGCAACAGGGCCTGCGTATAGGGGTGTCGAGGGCCGGAGAACAGGTCCGCGGTCGATGCGGATTCCACGATCCGGCCCAGATACATGACGACAATTCGATCGCAAATATGCTCAACCACCCCTAAATCGTGGCTGATGAACAGATAACTTAACGACAGTTCTTTGCGTAACGAGACAAACAGGTTCAGAATCTGCGCCTGAATGGACACATCCAGAGCCGCGACCGACTCATCGCAGACGATAAAATCGGGCTTGACCGCCAGAGCCCGGGCGATGCCGATTCTTTGCCGCTGCCCGCCCGAGAACTGATGAGGATAACGCCCGCAATATTCCGGGTCCAGTCCGCAGCGCAGCATGATTTCATGCACATAAGCCTCGAATCCGCCGCGATCGACCAGACCGTGAACAAGAGCGGCTTCACCGATAATGTCCCGGACCCGCTTGCGGGGGTTAAGGGAGGCGAACGGGTCCTGAAATATCATCTGCACCTTCAGGGCATGCTTGCCGGCGGCGGTATTGTCGGCGGCGCTGATGTCATGGCCGCGGAACCGGATTGTCCCGGCACTGGGTTTAAGGATACCGGCGACCATCCGTCCCAGGGTTGATTTTCCGCAGCCGGACTCGCCGACCAGGCCGACGACTTCGCCTTCATAAACCTGCAAACCGACATCATCAACGGCATGCACCACTTCTTCCGAAATATTCGAACCCAGCTTGCGGGCCAGCTTTCCGGCGAAATCAAGTTTTTTAACAAACCGTTTCGAAACGGCCGCTATCTCGATAATCGGTGTTGGATTTTTCATGACAACCCGCCCGTTCCCGCTGCATATGGGCTGAAGCAGCGAACGAAATGCCCCGGTTCCGGCTCATTCAGCGGCGGGACCCGGCTGCAAACGGCACTTGCGCGTTCGCAACGTTCCCTGAACGCGCATCCCGACGGCAGGTTGAGAAACGAGGGCGTCATCCCCGGAATCTGCGTCAGGGGCTCTCCCCGCCGGTTGTGGCTGGGAATGGAGCCGATCAGCCCCCGAGTATAGGGATGCAACGGCGCATCAAGAACCTGGTCGGTGCTTCCGGCTTCAACGATCCGGCCCGCATACATCACGCACAATCGACTCGCCAGTCCGGCGACAACAGCCAGGTCATGGGTGATCCAGATCATCGCCGTTCCGCTTTCCCGGCACAAACGTTGCGTTTCATACAGGATCTGGGCCTGGATGGTGACATCCAGCGCCGTCGTCGGTTCATCCGCGATAATCAGATCGGGTTTATTGAGCAGCGCGATGGCAATCGCGACCCGTTGCCGCATGCCTCCGGAAAACTGATGAGGATAGGCTTTCATCCGTTCTTCCGGAGACGGGATACCGGCCTGCCCCAAAACATCACGCGCCCTTTCCCAGGCGGATTTACGGTCGATCTTCTGATGCGCCAAAACGGCCTCGACCATCTGGGTATCGATCCGCAGGACCGGATTCAGGGTCATCATCGGATCCTGAAAAATCATCGCGATTCTTGCCCCGCGCAGTTGGCGCATGCGGGTTTCTTCCGCCCGGGCCAGATCCTCCCCGGCGAACATGATTTGCCCGTCAACGATCCGGCCCGGCGGATCGACAAGCCTCATCAGGGAAAATCCGGTAACCGACTTCCCGGAGCCCGACTCTCCGACCAATCCCAGCACCTCCCCCCCGGCGACGGAAAAGCTGACCCCGTCGACCGCACGGACGATTCCGGCTTTGGTAAAAAAATGCGTGTGCAGGTTTTCGACCCTTAGAACGGATTGCCCAGTGCTCATTTCTGCATCCTCGGGTTCAGGACATCGCGCAACTGGTCGCCCACCAGATTAATGCTGACAATCGTGAGCAACAGCGCGATCCCCGGGAAAAAACTGATCCAGTATTTGCCGCTGAGCATATATTCAAAACCGCTGGAAATCAGCAATCCCAGGGAAGGCTCGGTAATCGGCAGACCGAGACCGAGAAACGAGAGGGTCGCTTCCAGGGCAATGGCGTGAGCGACCTGAACCGTGGCGACAACAATCAGCGGCGGAATACAGTTCGGGAGAAGGTGACCAAAGATAATCCGCCGATGGGACAGTGCAAGACAGGTCGCCGCCTCGATATATTCTTTTCTGCGCTCGACCAGGGCCGTCCCGCGGATGGTGCGGGCATAGTAGGCCCATTGGGACGCCACCAGGGCCAAAATGATTTTGTCGACCCCCTGCCCCAGAATCGCCAGCAGAATCAGGGCGACCAGAATCGCCGGAAAGCTCAGTTGGATATCGACAACCCTCATGATCATCATATCGATCCGGCCGCTGAAGTAGGCCGCGGTCAGGCCCATGCTGCCGCCGACCAGCAGGGCGATCACGGCGCTCATGGCGCCGACGCCCAAACTGGTGCGCAGGCCGTAGAAAATCCCGCTCAACAGGTCACGGCCCTGGTCGTCGGTTCCCAGCCAGTAAGTCCGGCCGGCCATGCTTTTCGAACCGGGCGTCAACTGCCCGTCGAGAATATTGAGCTGGTTCAGATCGTAGGGATTCTGCGGTGAAATTACCGGAGCGAACAGCGCTGCAAGCAGAATCAGGACAAGCATCAGGAAACCGAAAACCGCGATTTTGCTTTCCATGTAATCACTGATAAAGCGCCGGAACAGGCCTTGCGGAGCATTCATGACTTCAGGTCTCCCAGTCTGACCCGCGGATCGAGCACCGAATAAAGAATGTCGACAACAAGATTAATCACGATGAACATCGTCACCGTGATCATCAGGTAAGCGACGATAATCGGCCGGTCCAGCATGCCGATCGAATCGATAATCAGTTTCCCCATGCCCGGCCAGGAAAAAATTGATTCGGTCACTACGGCGAAGGCAATGACGTTCCCCAGTTCGAGCCCGAGCACCGTGACCACCGGAATCATGATGTTTTTAAAAACGTGAACCAGGATGATACGGGCATTGGACAGGCCTTTGGCACGCGCAAAGCGGACATAGTCCATGTGCATGTTTTCGCAGGTGCCCGCTCGCGCCAGGCGGATCGTCAGTGACAATTTGAAAATCGCCAGGTTGAATGCGGGCAGGACCAGATGGGACAAACCGTCCAGCGTCAGAAAACTGAGGTCCATGCCCATGACGTTCAGGGTCTCGCCCCGCCCCCCGGCCGGGAACCAGCCCAACAGGACGGCAAAAGCCAGGATCATCATCAGCCCGACCCAGAAGGTCGGCAGGCTGAAACCCAGAATCGAACCGCTCATGGTCAGCCGTCCGCCCCAGCTGTCCGGCTTGAGGCCGGCGTACATCCCCAACGGCACCCCCAACAGCACGGCAATAAACATCGCTCCGAAGGCCAGTTCCAGGGTTGCCGGCATCCGGCCGAGAATAAGTTTCAACGCGGGTTCGTTGAAAACAAACGAATTTCCCAGATCCCCGCGCAACGCATTTCCCAGAAAAGTCAGGTACTGTTCCCACATCGGCCGGTCAAGACCCAGAGCCCGGATCGCCTTGTCGATCTCATACTGATCCGCATCGGGGGCGATGAGAATATCGATGGGGTTCCCGATTGCATAAACCCCGACAAAAACCAACAGGGACATGACCAGTAAGACCACGCCGCTCTGAGTTATCCGCCTGACAAGAAATGCCGTCACGTTCTATGACCCATCCGGAAAAGGTTCGGGGCAGGGATGTCCGGAGCCGCTTTTTCGCACTCCGGACATCCGTGGTCCTGATCTACCTGACGCCGATCGCCAAGGTGTAGCCGTCCGTACGTACATCGTAGGCAAGTTCGGAGCGGGTGGCCCAGGTATTCACCAGATAAAACACCGGGATCAGCCCAACCCGTTCGCCGATGACATATTCCGTCGCCTGCTGCAACAGCTTTTCACGCTGTTTGGAATCCACGGTCGCCATTGCGGTTTCGATCATCTCATCGAATTTGGGATCGGAAAAACGCCCTCTATTGGCGGTTCCCCAACTGCGGGGTTTGTCATAGGTGTGCAGCAGTTTGCCGAGGGAAGAACCCGGCTCGCCCGTACTCGACCCCCAACCCATCATCATGAAACTGTAGGTCAACTTTGAAGCGCTCGGGAAAAAGATGCTTTTGGTCAGGGTTTCAACCTTTGTCCTGATGCCGATTTGTGCCAGAAACTGACCGACGGCCTGGGCATTACGGGCGTCGTTGGGGTCGCGGTCGTTGGTTGCATGGATCGTCATCCCGAAGCCTTTTTCCCATCCGGCCTCCGCCAGGAGTTTTCTCGCGCCGTCGGGGTCGTACTTGATGGCCGGCATATTAGGAGACACGCCGTAAAAGCCGGCGGGCAAAAACTGGCCGGCCGGGGTTCCGAGACCGGCCATCAGCCGGTCCACGATGGCCTCGCGATTGATCGCCATGGAGATGGCCTTGCGCACCCGGACATCCTTCAGCGGGTTCGTTGCCATCGGTTTGCCGTCCGAATCCGTGATAAATGGAGACTGATCCCGGTCACTGTCCAGGTGGATATATATGACCCGATTGGAGGTCCCGGTCGAAAGAGCCAGCGTCGGTTCGTCTTTCAGTTTTTCGACATCCGTCGGCGGGACCTTTTCGATCATATCCACATCTCCCGCAAGCAGCGCAGCAACCCGGCTGGAGCCGTTGGCAATCGGCTTCATCGTCACGTGGTCCCACCGGGCCTTCCCGCCCCAGTATGAGGGATTGGCCGCCAGCACGATGCGATCGCCATGGACCCACTCTACAAAACGGTAAGGCCCGGTCCCGTTCGCGAGTTCTCCGGAATTGTAATAACTGCTCTTGATCGAATGGATATCTTCACTTATCCCCGGGTTCTTAGCCAGAAACCGTTCCGCCGTTTTCTTACAGACGATACTGAACGTACTCAGGAACGTATCCAACAACGGAAACGCTTCTGCCGTCTTCAGATGAATGGTATGCGGATCGATGATCTCCACCACCATGATCGGCTTCACAAAACTGGCGTAAGACGACGGACTGTTCGGGATTTTGGGGATGCGTTCGATCGTGTATTTGACATCCTCCGCGGTAAACGGCGTGCCGTCATGAAATCTGACGTTGTTACGCAATTTGAACTCCCAGGTCACGTCATCCAGAGCTCGCCAGGATTCCGCCAGCCCGGGAACAAGCCGCTGCGTCCTGTCCTGATGAACCAGCCGGTCGAAAACATGATAGGCCATGGCGCTGTTCGGCCCCAGGTTATGATAGTTCGGGTCTATCGACGTCGGTTCACTGGCCAAACCGATTTTCAGTTCAGTTGCCGTTGCCGAGCCGAAAAACAACATCCCCAGAGTCAGCGTCCAGATTCCGATTTTTAGAATTCTACCGACCATTGGCAAACCTCCTTGGATTTTGAATGAAACAGACAAAAAAAGAACGGAAAACATCTCATTGCCGACACAGAAACCACTGTTCAGGCTGGATGTAATATGATCTAATATTTCAGTCAACATATACGTATCTGCATGACTCTATGCAAAAAACGCATAGCTGTTTCCGCCGGGACCCGGGATTTGACAAAAAAAGATCAAGGAAAAGGGGGAGTATGAATCTCAAACAACTGGAAGCGTTCAGGGCCATCATGAGCGCCGGCACGACAACTCAAGCGGCAAAAATCCTTGAGGTGTCTCAGTCAGCCGTCAGCCGTCTGCTGGGGCAGTTGGAGAAAGAGATAGGCTTCTTCCTGTTTCATCGGGCCAAAGGGAGGCTCATCCCGACACCGGAAGCAGAAAACTTTTTTGCGGAAGTTGATAAAACATTCGCCGACTTTGATCGCCTGAAAAAACATACGCTCAATATCAAAAATTTCGCCGGCGGAAAATTACGGGTTATGAGCGTTCCCAGCTTATCAACTGCATTTTTACCGGATGTTCTGGCCCGTTTTTCAAAACAGTACCCGGACCTGGAAATTTATTTTGAAACCAGAACGACGGATATCGTGGTTGAATGGGTTGCTTCGGGACAATACGATTTAGGGGTGGTCACACTGCCACCGGAACACCCCCGTATAACGATTGAGCTTTTCGCCTACCCCAAAGCCGTTTGCATTATCCCTCCCGGTCATCCGCTGTGCGAAAAGGCGGTCATTCATCCGGAAGATCTCCGCGATCAACCTTTCATCTCTATAGGACGCCGCCATTTGTCCCGTTTCCATATCGACGAAATTTTCGAAAAAGCGAAAATCAGCCGAAAGACCCTGATCGAAACAGCAACAGCCGGAACCGCCTGCGCGCTGGTCGAACGTGGCTTGGGCGTCTCAATCATCAATCCGTTTACAGCGGCAAGCAAACATCAGGGCGCAATTGTCATCAAACCGTTCCTGCCCGAGATCCGTTACGAGTTCGGAATCATTTACCCCGCGGCGCAGCCGCAGTCGCGTATCACCCAAAAATTCATAGAGATATTACGCGATTGCCTAGCCGAGCATCCGAACTTGAGAGGGGACTAACAAAAACAAACTCGCATATCTTGACTCCGGAGCGGCATTTAACTATGTTCATCATCCGCAAAATTCAAGACCTGCAGTTTGACACAGGATGGCCATGCCTCAACCTAATATTATTCTGACCGGTTTCATGGGGACCGGCAAGAGCACCCTCGGACGCCTGCTGGCGAAACGGATCGGGTATCAATTTGTCGATACCGATGCCGCAATTGAAAAACGCGCCGGGAAAACAATCTCGGAGCTGTTTCGCGACCGGGGCGAGGCCGTATTCCGCCGCCTGGAAGCGGAACTGGCGAAGGAACTGTCCCGCCGACAAGGACTGGTGATCGCCACCGGCGGAGGGCTGGTAATGAATCCCGGAAATGTCGCGGCATTGCAACAGACCGGCACCATCATCTGCCTGACCGCCTCTCCCGATGAAATTCTCGCGCGGGTCAGCAAGCAGGGTGATATTCGTCCTTTGCTGCAGGAAGTCGAGCCCAAAAACAAAGTCATCCAACTGCTGCAGGAACGTCAGCCGGTTTATGGACAGTTCCCTCAACTCAATACCGGCGGACGGACACCGGAACAGCTGGTGGATGATCTTATTCAGCTTGCCGATACAAAAAATTAACTCTCCGTTGAGCAAAAAAATCCTGATAATTTCCCGAACCGGCACAAAAACAAAAGCCCCGCATCTGTGATTGCGGGGCTTTCTAATCAACACTGCCTAAAAGGATTAATTGACCGTAACCGGGATGGAATAGATATACTCGTTTCCTAACCAGTCGATGGTGATCTCCAGCGTTCCCACATCAGCCGGGTCAGCATCGCCTGGATTGTCATCAGTGATAGTAACGGAATAGACTCGTGGGCCGGGAATGTTGGTATCAAGAAAATCAGTAGACGTAGTCCCGCTGAGGCTGCCGACATCCGCACTGACATCAACCGTCGTACCGGCGACCGGCAAATTATAGTTTTGGTCATGCACGGAATAGTAGACTGTCTGACTCCCACTATCCGCAACAGTAATTGAAGCGGCAGATAAACTGAGACCCGGCTCTCCGGTGATCAAAAGATGTCTCTGCGCGGCAATCCGTTTATTGGAATCCCATTCGCCGTTCAGGCCATCAAACAGACCATTTTCATTCCGGTCCACAACCAGATCCTCGAAATCCGAATCAAAAGGTACCCCTGCCGCATATGAACTCGTATCGGCAGGGTCGCTCGGTTGAATATTAAAGCTGTCATCATCTTTCTCAAGATGAATATCATCATAAGTATCTTCGAATGACTCTCCCTCTTCATAGAGTCCGCTGGCATCTGCGTCAGTAAACTCTTCTTCACCATCGACCACGGCAATGACCGTACACCGGCCATCTCGAGGGTTACCGCCGGTCATCGGTCCGATGAGTGTTTCAAAATTGGATATCCTATTGTTGACGACATCACAGATATCACAACTGTCAGCCTCAGCCCCTGAGCGAATCTCAACATCTTCCGGTTCAGGAGTTTGAGTCCTGAAGGTCACAGCCCCCTCACCAACAGAATTTAGGCTAACCGAACGGTCGATTGCCCCGCATTCGGAATAAAAAGAGACTGAAGTCCCCTCCAGAATATTGTAATTGCCGTAACGATCGGCAAGCCGAACTTGAAATTCCGACTCAACCCCCGACATATAAAGACCTTCAAGATTGAAAACACTGATTGAAACATCAAAATGCCCCGCGGAAGGAACGCCGCCACCAATGGCGATGACGCCACTTGACGTCGACAGCGAAGGGTCGTCGACAACGATCGCTGTGATGGTTGCCGGCCCGGGAATGGTTCCGCTGTGCAGGATCGTGGTGGCAATACCGCTTACGGTACCGACCTCCAGGCTGGTTACGCCCGGAGTCGGGCCGATATATTCTCCGCCGTTGGGACCAGATAAAGTCAAACGCACTTCCTGGCTGCCGGCAACGGGGTTGCCACCCGAATCCTTGACGATAAAGCTGACCACCGAAGTTTCCTGCCCGCCGGCCCCACGAAGCACGACAACCTGCGGGTCCGCGGAAACGAATTCTATGCTCCCGGCATCAGCAGGCATCACTGTAATACTGGCGGTATCGCTAAACACGCCGGATTCTGCGGTAATAATAGCTGTACCAGTAGTGCTATCACTTGCGGAAAAGGTTGCCTGGGCAATGCCGTTTGTCGTTGTCGCCGAGGAGACAATCGATCCCAGTGCTGCGTTATTAACCGAAAAATTGACCAGGGTGCCGTCAGGTATCGGGTCGCCGACGGAGTCAAGCACTTCCGCTCTGACAATGGCAGTACCGCCAACCGTAACGCTGGTCGGGTTCGCCGATGCAGTGATATCCGCAACAGCAACTTCGTCCCCGACAATCTGGACAGTAATACTGTCGGATTCGCTACCGGCAGTTGCAGTAACGGTAACAACACCATCGGTGTCTGCAGCCGTAAGTGTTTGCGACAGCCTTCCTGTCGAAGTTGAGGCAATCGGAATCATGGATGCCAGATTGCGGTTGTCCAGGCTGAATTCGACCGTAGTTGTTTCGGTAATGAGCTGCCCCCCCTCATTGTATAAATTCACGCTGATTGTGGAGCTTTCACCAAAGCCGATTGCCCGCGGGTCTGCAGAAATCTGAACTGCGGCTACGTTAGTCACAACCGGATCGTCTGTCACGTCATCCGCCGGATCATCCGTCGAAGCCCCATCCTGTGTTCCGCATCCGAATAACAGAATCACCAAAATGATTGTTAAAAATTTAAAAAGCTTTGCCACAATCATACTCCCTTCGTTGGTTATTTATCAGCTCAACCGCATATTCAAGCATTGACAAACTGACCCTAATAATTCGATAGCTTAATTAATTCTGCATAATATACTGCAACAAATTAAACATTATAATAATGTCATAAATTTTTTAAAATGAAAAGAGAAAACAAACGGTTTGAAAGCTTCCCAAATCTTTTATTCGGATCTGCTTTCCAGCGCAAAATCCGGGATTGCATCATCCAATAGAACAGATTAAATTGCTAATCTTCATGCATTTCCTATTCACCGTAGCCTTGTTTCCCTGAACAAAAAAACGGATAGTCGGAAAAAACCAACCATCCGTTTTTAAATGGTACCCGGGACCGGACTTGAACCGGTACAGGATTGCTCCCGAGGGATTTTAAGTCCCTTGTGTCTACCAATTCCACCACCCGGGCGGAAACCTTATCTTAGTGATTCTAGTACGACTGTCAACCGCAAAACAATTTCGTTTTAAAACCTGTAAGGCAAGTTTTTCAGCTTTGATAGAAGTTTAATTCCGGTTCTTCACTGAGCAGATCATACTTTTTACACAGCTGGAAAAACAACTGCAGTCCTCTCACGTGTTCGTCTTCCAGCCGTAAATCGATGGTCCGCCAGTAATCGACAATCTTCTCCGGATCAAGCCCAACCGTATCGGCTATCGCATCGGCCACCGGTCGCGGTTCGTGCAGAACCTGCTCTCTGGATCGCAGCAATTGATCTCCCAAGCGCGCCAGATGCTCAGGACAAGCCTGCGGTACGCCACGACGAATCATCCACAAGGCAAAAACGAAAGGCAAGCCTGTGTGCTGATACCAGATTTCCCCCAGATCATAGATATCAATCCCGGGCGGACAGCAGCCGGCCATTTTCAGGGCTCTGTCGCCGATCAAAAGCGCCGGCTTGCGCCGGACGATCAGAGCCTCAATATCCTGATCAGGAACCACATCGGCAACATCGTGCACCGCATAGAATTCACGGAAAATAATCCGCAGCAGATTGATCGAAGTGGCCGACTCACCGGTAATATAAATTTGCTGTCCAGCCAATTTTTCCGGAGGAATTGATGAAAAAAACAGGACGCTCCCTACCTTACCGGAAGAAGCGATGGAATGACCCGGCAAGAGCAGGTAATCACGCCAGTTTCGGGCATATTCAAAGGACGAAGACGGACTTGCATCCAATTGGCCGTCCTGCAGCATACGATTGAGTTCCGAGGGTACGCCGGTAACAAAGTCACCCTGAAATCCGTTTTTTTTCAGATGGAAAAAAAAAGGAATACAGTTCAGGTAGTGTATATAACCTAATGTCAGTTCAGTTGCGGGTTTCATAAAGTGTACTTATCCCAAACGGACAGGCGGCAACGAACCCGCCTGTCCGCGGTAATGACATGTTTTTCGGGGGATAATCTCAGACTTTAACGCGTTCCAAAAAATTCGTATCGAAATTTCCGTCGGCGAAATCCTTGTTGATCATCATTTTCTGGTGAAACGGAATCGTGGTCTTGATTCCTTCGATGATATATTCGTCCAGGGCACAGGCCATACGCCTGATCGCTTCCTCGCGGGTATCGGCATGGACAATCAGTTTGCCGATCATCGAATCGTAATGCGGCAGAACCGTGTATTGATCATACATGGCGCTTTCAACCCGCACCCCCATACCTCCGGGGGTATGGTAGCCGGTGATTTTCCCCGGGAAGGGCGTGAATTTTTCCGGATCTTCAGCATTGATCCGGCACTCTATGGCGTGGCCGTTAATCTTGATATCTTCCTGCTTATAGCGCAGCGGCAGTCCGGCTGCCGAACGAATCTGCTCTTTGATGATATCAACACCGGTGACCATTTCGGTTACCGGGTGCTCTACCTGAACCCTGGTATTCATTTCCATAAAGTAGAAACTGCCGTCGCTATCGAGCAGGTACTCAACCGTCCCGGCACTGGCATAACTCACGGCTTTTGCCGCGGCAACCGCACAGGCGCCCATTTCCTCGCGCAACGCAGGGGACAATACCGGACAGGGAGACTCCTCGATCAGTTTCTGATGGCGTCGCTGGATGGAACAATCCCGTTCTCCGAGGTGGATGACGTTCCCGTGCTTATCGCCCAGAATCTGGATTTCAACATGGCGCGGCCGTTCGCAGAATTTTTCGATATAGACATCCGCCCGCCCGAAACCGGCTTGGGCTTCCGCTCTCGCCGTGGCCAGCGCATTGGCCAGCGAAGCCGGCGAGTGAACAATTTTCATCCCTCGTCCGCCGCCGCCGGCAGAAGCCTTGATGATGACCGGATAACCGATATCATCAGCAATTCTTTGGGCTTCTTCGGTGGTTTGAATGCTGTCATTCGTACCGGGCAGGATGGGGACCCCGGCAGCCGTTACCGTTTGCCGGGCCGTAATCTTATCGCCCATCAGGCGCATATTTTCAGCCGTCGGGCCAATGAAAGAGATGCCGCACTGTTCGCAAATTTCGGCAAATTCGGCATTTTCCGACAGAAATCCATAACCGGGATGGATGGCATCCGCATCGGCAATTTCCGCTGCGCTGATAATTGCTTTCATATTGAGATAGCTGCCCGCACTGGCCGTCGGACCGATACAGATGCTTTCGTCCGCCAGGCTGACATGCAACGCCTCACCGTCAGCCTCGGAATGAACCGCAACGGTCTTGATACCCATCTCCCTGCAGGCGCGGATAATCCGCAGCGCAATCTCACCACGGTTAGCGATCAAAATTCTATGGAACATACTCGTTAACTCCCTGCATACGCCCAGACTGCGATACGACAAAGCCGCAACGAAACATCTGAACGGAGGATCGACTAAATCCGTTCAACCAGAAAAAGCGTTTCGCCGTATTCAACGGGAGCGGCATCGTCTTTGACGATCTTGACGATTTTACATTTGTATTCCGCTTCGATTTCATTGAACAGCTTCATCGCTTCAACCAGACATAACACCTGACCGGCTTCAACAATATCACCGACTTCCACGAAAGGCTCGGCATCGGGCGAGGGCTTACGATAAAATGTCCCGACAATTGGAGACGGAACCGCGTCATAGTTTTCATCAACAGCGGAGGAATCCCCGTCGTCAGTGGCTGCAACCGGTTGTACGGCGGCAGCCGGAACCGGGGCGGCGGAAACGACACTGGAGGCGGCGGCCGGGGTGGAGATCTGGACTATTTCTTTTTCCGGGCCGCGCTTGATATGAATTTTCTCGGCCTGGTTTTCCATATTAAACTCAGTAATATCGGTATCGGTAATAAGTTTGATCAAACTTCTCAGCTCTTTGATTTCCATCAGTTTCCTCCTGAGCAATTTTTCAAGCAGAGATTGAACCCTGTTCCTGCCTGCGTTTTATGAGCTTAGCTTTCAGATTTGGCGAAAGGTCTTGGGAATGGATGTCAAAAGTTCGCAGCCGGTCGCGGTAACCACCACGGTATCCTCGATTCTCACACCACCCCGACCCGGTAGATAAACACCCGGTTCAACGGTAACCACCATCCCCTCGACCAGGGTATCCACGGCTTGCGGGGAAACACCGGGGTACTCGTGAATTTCCAGCCCCACGCCATGCCCCAACCCGTGACCGAAGTTGGAACCGAAACCTTTGCGGTTGATAAAATCCCGGGCCACGGCATCCAGTTCCGCCAACGCCATTCCCGGCTGCAAGACTTTTATCGCCAAGTCATGAGCTTCTAACACAATATCAAAAATTTGTCGAAGATTTCCGTCAATTTGACCGATTGCCAGAGTGACCGTTTCGTCGGAATGGTAGCCTTCGACACGGGTTCCGAAATCCACGGTCAGTAATTCCCCGCCGGCAAGCCGCTTATCGCTGGCGACCCCATGGGGGAGCGCACCGCGTGCACCGGATGCGACGATAAAGTCGAAAGCATTCGCCTCCCCGCCCAGACGTTTCAGCGTAAATTCAAGTTCCAGAGCGACGTCATGTTCACTGATACCGACTTTGATCAATGGCAACACCGCCTCAAAAGCCTGTCGGTTCAGCTCTGCCGCCCGCCTAAGCAGGCGCAATTCTTCAGCGGATTTGACCGCACGTAACGATTTCAACTGGCGACTTAAAGGTCGCCAGTCGATAGCGGCCGATAATTTTCGTAGCCTTTCATACAGGGCGACCGTCACAATTTCGGCTTCAAAGCCAACTTTTCCGAGCGCCGTTTCAGCGAGAAGTTCACTAATGGCCTGAAGTTTGTCTCGATAACAAAGAATACGATCGGCTTTGACTTGAACTTTGGCCTGCTCGATATAACGCGAATCGGTCAGAAAACAGGTTTCATTCGAACGATAGAAAAAAACGCCGTCCGTGCCGGTAAAACCGCTCAGGTAGCGGATATTCGGCAAGCTGAAAAACAACAGGCCATCCAGCTGTTCCGTCTTCAGCAAATCATCGAGAAAAAGTATCCCGCGCTCGTTCACTCGCCTGCCTCGGATGCAACTGTCGCCATAAGAGCTTTTAACCCCAGACTGTAGCCCAATGCGCCGAATCCGCAGACCTGCCCCTGGGCAACCGGCGCAATATGCGATTGGCGGCGAAACTCTTCCCGGGCGTGAATATTGGACAAATGCACTTCAACCGTCGGAATGTCCACCCCGGCAACGGCATCGCGCAGCGCGATACTGGTATGGGTATAGGCCCCCGGATTGATGAGGATTCCGTGATACCCCTGAAATTTTGCCCGATGAATATAATCGATCAGTTCACCCTCATGATTCGACTGGTAATGTTCAAGCTCACAGCCCAGTTGCTCCGCTTCCTCCCGCAAATCGTTCATGATCTGCTCAAGCGTTTCAAAACCGTATATTTCCGGCTCGCGAAAACCGAGCAGGTTCAAATTCGGTCCGTTTAACACCATTATTTTCATCATCTTATGCCAACAACCGACGCAGTTCGCCTTCTTCGCGCATGAGCAGATAACGTCCCTGGCCAAAATTACCGGATCGTCTCAGTACCAACGCAACGAAATAATCCTCCGTTAACGAGCGAATGATGACGTAATAGTGCTCGGTCTTAACGGTCATTTCCTGCAGATCGCCAAGCTTCAACACCTCGACGGCATTGCGAATTTCCTTGGTGACATTGGAATATTCGATCCCCACCAGATTCAAATCAAGAGAGGACTCGTCAGCCGTAAACTGTTCAATCCCGATACCGTCATAGCCCATTAAAACCGCACCGACGCCGCCGGCGCAATTGCTGACGATTTTTTCCAGGGTTTGATTAAACATGCTCTCTCCTTTGCTGAATGTTCTCCAGCCAGTGATTTAATGTTTTCAGAATAATGTCATTGCCACTTGCCGGAGCGGTGCCCTCCTCTGCCTCCACCTCGCCCTCGGCCGGACAGGGGGCTGCCGTTGCCTGCTCAGGTTGTCGGACGATCGTTTCTCCGCTGTCCGCACCCTCTTCGGTTGAGACGGCAGCATCGTCCGTTTGCGGCGGTAAAAAATCCGCTCCCGGCAGAGCGCTTTCCAGTTCCCTGACTTTCCTGCGTAAAGTCAAATCATCCGGAGAAGCGGCGGACAACTGACGATAAACATCCAAGGCCTTATCTTCAAGCCCCTGCTTGAGGTACAATTCCGCCAAAGTCGAACTGACCAATGGCGAGCCCTGTTCCGCCTCATCCGCAATATCTTCGTCGTCGACCAGCGCCGATGCCTGCGGCAGCGACAGCAACAATTTGTTGATCACCGGATCGGCTGGACTCAACCCCCGGGCCCGCAAAAGCAATTCCCGGGCGGCACTTTCCTGTCCCAACAGAATCTTCACCCGGGCATAACCGACCAGCGCGGCCAGGCTTTCCGTATCCAGTTCCAGTGCGCGCTTGAATTCCTGCTCCGAAAGGTCGAATTCCTCAACCTGACAGAATATCCGTCCCAAAACAATATGCGCCGGGCTGAACTCGGGGTGCAGACTCAGGCCTTTTTGAATAATCCGTCTGGCATCTTCGTACATACCCAATTTACGATAGGTTTCCGCCAGAGAAACAAAAATGGTCGAATTGGGATCTTTGATAAGGATCTCGGTATAGGCTGCGATCTTCCCCAGCAGATTGCTTTGTTGATTTTGATCGTTCATTATCACCTCACATCGCTATCACGGCGGAAAACACGGCTTTGATATCATCCACCTGTCTCATCACGACATCGCCCAGACCGCGATTCAACACCAGGGAAAGGGTTCCCTTTTTGACTTTTTTATCGCGCCGCATTGTTTCAGCATAGGCCGCGAGAGGGTAATCGGGCGGCGTGACCGGCAGTTCCAGTTTCGCCAACAGGGTCATCAGCCGCTCCACGGCATCCGGTTCGCAAAGTCCGAATTGTTGTGAAATTCTTGCAGCGACAACCATCCCCACCGCAACCGCCTCGCCATGTTTCCACTGCCCATAACCCGATAGGGTTTCTATGGCATGGCCGAAGGTATGTCCATAGTTCAAATAAGCACGAATGGACCCTTCCCGCTCGTCCCGGCCGACAATATCGGCTTTTATTTCACAGGATTTTTTTACCGCATAAATCAGCGCTGCGGGATCCCTGCGCCGCAAGCTGTCGGCATTTTCCTCCAGCCAGCAGAAAAAATCATAATCACGGATAACCCCGTACTTGACCACCTCCGCCAAACCGGCGGACACCTCCCGCGGCTCCAAGGTGCCCAACGTGGCGATATCGACCAACACCGCACCGGGCTGATAAAAGGCGCCGATCAGATTTTTCCCCAGCGGGTGATTAACGGCGGTTTTACCGCCGACCGAACTGTCCACCTGCGCCAGCAGCGTTGTGGGAATCTGGATATAAGGAATACCTCGCAGAAATGTCGCTGCCGCAAAGCCCGCCATATCCCCGATGACTCCGCCGCCCAAGGCCAGCAAACCGCAACCGCGGTCGAAACCCTCCCGGATCAACGCGTCATAAATGGCCGTGAGCTGCGTTATGTTTTTATATTCCTCGCCGTCCGGCACATTATATTCAAAGGGGGAAAAGCCGCAAGCGACGAGAGAGTCACGAACAATACGGCCGTAAAGACCCGAAACCGTCGGATTGGAAATTACCGCAACCCGGTTGGGGAAAGCCAAAGCCGAAAGCTCCCGGCCGATACCGGCCAAATTTCCATGATCGATAATAATCGGATAACTTCTGCCCGCGAGAGGAACCGTTATTCTTTCCAAAGCTTCGCCCTGTCGGAAAAAAAAAGGGCAGGTCTCCCTGCCCTTGAGTCATATTGAATTCAGGTTCAATTATCCTGCAGTATCCGGGGAGTTATGAAGATGAGCAATTCCGACCGGGTATTGCTATTCTTCTTGGATTTAAACAGCTGGCCGACAATCGGCACATCTTTAACCCAAGGCACGCCGGAATCCGACTCGGAAGTGTTTTCAACGAAAATCCCGCCGATAACCGTGGTTTCTCCATCCTGAACCAAAACCTTGGTTTCGGCTTTTTTCGTATCGATACTGGGAGCATCGGCGCCGGCGGTCAAAGAGGGGGAATCATTCGTCGCCAACAACTCCATGATAATGGAATCGTCAGGATTTATCACCGGCGTCACTTCCAGTTTCAACTCCGCACTTACGAACTCGGTTTTGGGGCCATCGGAACCGGAAGTTTGATAAGGGATTGTGGTCCCTTGGCTGATTGTGGCCTGTTCGCCATTCAAGGTCGTCACTTTGGGCATCGAAATAATCTTTAACGCCCCATCGGTTTCCAAGGCGGAAATGCGCAAATCCAAAACCGTTTTGTCGATACCGATCCGCCCGAAAGTAAATCCGGCGCCCAGGCCGGCTTCCGTTCCGACAGTCCCCCCGCCGGAAGGAAGCCCGACCAGGAAGTTACCGCCGATGCCGAGGCCGGCGCTGCCGAATTTATGCCCCGGGTTATCGAAATCCAGGCCCCAATTAACCCCGAGGTCGCGACTGAAATTCGTATTAACTTCGACGATACGCGCTTCGATCATAACCTGGCGCTCAGGGGTATCCAGGATCTGAATCAGGGCTTTGACTTTTTCGATCCGCACCGGGACATCGGTAACGATCAAAAGCTTGTTCCTGCTGTCTTCGGTAATACTCCCGCGATCGCTGAGCAGGTCTTTGGCCGGCCCCGATACGCTGCCCAGGTCAGCGTAGCTGATGGTGACGACTTCCGTTGTCAGCGGCTCCAATTTCTCCTGCGACCGGGCCGCGGTCAATTCGGCCTCTTTCATCGTCCTGATCTGATCTTTCGGCAGCACGCGGACAACATTTCCTTCCCGAATCATCCCCAAACCGGTCACGTCAAGAATAAGATCCAGGGCCTGATCCCAGGGGACATCGATCAGGCGCAAAGTAATGTCACCCTTGACCGCATCCGAAGCGATAATATTGAGTTCACTGATTTCCGCTATCAGACGCAGGATATCCCGGACATCGGCATTGTCGAACACCAGCGACGTTTTTTCGCCGGTGTATTTTTTGTCCGGACCGGCGGCAACCTGGTCAATAAGAGGAGCGGGCTGCCGCTCTGCAGCCGACGGCACAGCAAGCTGCGTCTCCCCGGCGGTTGAGGTCATGGTCGGCGGCACGGCGACCAGCCCTTCAGCGGGCAATGCCGTCGTTCCTACGGTCGCAGCAGAAGCATTGCCGTACGCACCGTCGTTAACACTGAAAACATAACCGGTCGCATTCTTCTGTAAGCGGTAAGGCACCTCCCCTTTCAGCAGAATGACCAGTCGCACTTCCGGTTTTCCGCCGCTGTTCACCAGATATGGGGTCGCGGAATAAATGGCGCTCGGGAATGCCAGCGTATCGAACTCTCTTCTCAGCGACCGTGGTAGCGTGGTGTTTTTCAGGGCAAACTGCACTTTGTTTCCATCCAGCACGGGCGAGGTCGCTTCCGCTTGCCCGTCAAGGTACAGGTAAAGTTTCGATTGATCATTTTCCGCGGCAAAATCGATCGCGGTAATCTTGGCGCTGCCCACTGTCGACGGCTCGGCCAGGGCCTGTTCAATACTGTCCTGCGAATGCGTCCAGGTTATGACGACCTTGTCTTCGCCGGTATCCACATTAAAGGTTGGAAAGACCGCCCCCGCCACATCGAAGACAAAGCGTGTCTTGTCCTCCAACGGCCCGACGCGTAACAGCTTGAAGCCGTCCGTCAAAGGATAGCCGGCATCATGATGCCCCGGTTGCACTCCGTACAAATCAACGACCAGACGTTTAGGGGAATCCAAAGTAAAATAGCGGACTTGATCGAATCCCATGGATGCCGATAGTTCCACTCTTTTATTCGCGACCGAGACTACGGCAGAAGAGTCCGCCGCCAACACCGGTGTCGCCAGAGCAAGCGTGAGAATCATGGATAAGGCACTGAGGAGCAAAACGCTTCTTCTCATATCTATTCCCCTAAAAATCATTCGAGTACAACGACGCTTAAATATTCCAGTAACTGCTTCACATTACGATATAACGGTTCTCTGTGGTTTCCTGACCGGTCAGGCTGTCGATACCGGTTTCCTCAACAACTATGCGATCAGGATTTTTTTCAATCCGCATCCCGTTTTCATCAATAACCGTTGCCTTGGTTTCGATCTTTTTGACCAAACCGTCATTCATGCCGATATAATCGTTCATCTTGACGGTATAGCTTTTTCCATCCGGCGCTTTGACCATAGCGCGCGGCACCCCCTTGACCACCATAATCGCCAACAGGCGAAACTGGCTTAATTCAAACTTTTCCAGAGGGCCTTTGATTTTTTCGGGGCGGGATTTCACCTTTTCGACAATTTTTTCTTGTTTTTCGATGAGCGGCTTAAACGGATCTCTACGCCCTTGCGGGCTGTAAGTAAAGACATTCTCAGCGGCCGTTGCGATGTTCTGCACAGCCTCGGCACCGGTGCCATTTTCAGACTGCTGAGCAAGTGACACATCGATGCAACTTACGGCGAAAAGAACAATCAGCGGCAAGAATAAATGTCTTTTCAAACGGTTGGACATCATTTCCTTTTCCCGCCTTTCTTGTTCCCGGCCGGTGCCGGAGGGTTTTCAACAAAACGGAAGGTAATCGCCCGGCAGTCGATACTTAAGGCGGTGCGGCCTTCGACCTCTTTAGCCCCGCCAAGCGAAAGGCCCTGAATATTGACGATGCGCTCCATTTTGCTGACCGCATCGAAAAAAGCCCCGGCCTGATGATATGAACCCGTCAATTTAAGCTCTACCGGCACTTCGGCATAAAAACCCCGGGGAACCTCCTGAGCCGGTTTAAACCGGAGGATATCCAGACCTTTTTCCTGGGCCAGATCGCCGACGCCGGTCAACAGGTTGGGAATCTCTTTTTCCAGGGGAAGTTCATTGAGCGCTTCATCCAATTGGGCTTGCATTTTTTCATATTCGGCTTTATAGACCGCTAAGTTGTTGGCGATCTTCTGATTTTTTCTTAACTTCACCTCTGCCGCATCACGCTTTTCAAGCAGGCCAGCATGTTGCTCCACCTGAGTTTTATAAAACAAAAAATAGAACCCGGCGATCAACAGGGCCATAACAACCATGAGAATCAGAAATCTCTGGTAGGCCGGTAAATTCAAAATTCTTTCAAGGCGTGAATTCATTGCTTAACATCCCGTTTATTTAGAAGATGAGGGCATTTGAACGTTACAGCTGAGAGTGAACTTCTGCATCTTATTGTCAGCGACCTTGGTCTGTTCCGTCACTGTGAGTTCCACATTTTGATAGTACGACGAGGCATCCAGGGTCCTCATGAAATCGGCGACGGTATTTTCATTATCCGCGATACCCGATAAAGTGATGCTGCCGTCTTTTTCGGTAAATTTAGTCAGCCAGAGCTTGTCCGGCAAAGCCCTGCTCAGTTCGTCCAGCAGGTGAACCGGCCCCGACTTGTTTTCCTTCAGCGAGTCAAGGACATTGAGCTTCTGTTCAAGATCAGCTTTTTTCTTTTCGAAATCCTTAACCTGGCCGATTTTCTTTTGTAACGCCCGATTCTGTTTATCGATCTCCGCAATCTGCTCTTTGGTACCGTTGATAGCCGTCATTTTCTGGGCGTAAAGAGCCCCGCAGCCGATAAGGACCAAAATAATACAGAGAAAAAAGATCGACAGCTGAGAACGAATTTTCTCTTTTCTCTGCGCAGCCCTGACGGGCAGCAGGTTAATCCGTATCATTTATCTCCCACCTTCCTCATGGCCAGACCTGTCGCAACCGAGAACATCGGGCCGACGGCATCAAGGTATTCCTGATCGAACTGTTTTTCGTTAATCGCAATATTACGGAAAGGATTGGCCCTTTCGGCAGCGATCCCCAAACGCTCCTCCAACACCGCCCTGACCTTTTCCGATCCGGACACCCCGCCGGTCAAATACACTTTCGTCACCCGGTCATCACTGGAGGTCGCACTGAAAAAATCCAGCGAACGCTGAACTTCCTGGACCAGATTTTCTACGGCATCGGACAGGATCTCGTCAACGGAATCGGCATCGACATCGGCAAGTTCACGATCCCCGAGCTTAGCCCGCTCTGCATCTTCACCGCTGATGCCGAGACGTTTCTGCAGTTCTTCGTTGAGCAGGTTTCCTCCGGCCTGGATATCACGAGTGAAAATTGATGCTTCTCCCTTGAGCACATTAACACTGGTCGCGCTGGCCCCGAGATCAATCAGCGCCACGACTTCCCCTTCGACAAAGCCGTAATTGTAATCGAACATATTCTCGACAGCGAAGCAGTCGATATCCATAACGACGGGCTCCAGGCCCGCTTCGGCAAAAACCGCCGTGTAATCATCGACAAAATCTTTTTTTGCCGCCACCAGCATGACATTCATCTGCGCCGGGTCCTTTGCATCCGGGCCGAGAATTTGAAAATCGATATTGACCTCCGAAATATCGAAAGGAATATACTGCTCAGCTTCCCACTGGATCGAAGACTCCAGCTCCGCCTCGGTCATAACCGGCAGATTGATCTTGCGAATAATCACCGAATGCCCGGAAACCGACGTCGCAACCCGTTTGGTTTTGATTTTCATCGACTCGAGCAGGTTTGTGATGGCGTCGATAATGGCCGGAGAATCCATAATCGTGTTGTCGACAATCACCTCGGAATCCAACGGCATGATTCCCAGATTCTCCAAATGGTAGGAACCGCGCGCCTCTCGCAACTTGACAATTTTGACGGAGCTTGAACCGACATCAATACCGACAATATCTTTTTTCGATGCGAACATGTCTTTCCCAGTCAGAATAGGACGTTATTTCACAACCACGTAAACAGTTACGGAACAATATATCATTGTTCCGGGAATACTTTTACCTTATCGGTCAATTTATAGCCCAGGGCCAGAATTATTTTCCGCATGGTTTCCATGCGGCATGGGTAACCACGCTCGATTCGGGTGATCGTCAAAGGAGACACATCGGCCTTGCGTGCAAGCTCCGCTTTACTCATCAACAAAGCTTCCCGGATTGCCTTAACGTGGTTGGGTTGCATCAGATTAGACCTCATTACAGAACAATATTCAAATTGTGCATAATTATAGGTCAATATACATTATTGTCAAGAAATTTTAAAGAGATCCAATAAATAAAAACCAAAAAACCCGAGGCCATTCCGCCCGCCCCTGGGGCTCAGGAAAACAATAAGTATTTCATGAAGGTTATGAACAAAAAATTAATCCCGGCCGACTCATCCCAGCAAGGTCAGATACCAATGCAGCAGGAACGGGCCCCAAAACAAATAGACGATCCCGGCAAACGCCAGAAAAGGGCCGAAAGGAATAGCCAGCCTCGTATTCCCGCGCTGCAGCAACATCAACGGCACTCCTATCAGCGTGCCGGCGAGGGAAGACATAAAAACAACCGGCAGGATGGCTTTCCAGCCCAAAAAAGCACCCAGCATTCCAAGCAGTTTGATATCCCCGCCGCCCATACCTTCCCGCTTGGTCAGCAGTTCGTAAAGCCAGGCAATGGCCAGCAGAATTCCCCCGCCGAGCAGGATGCCCAGAAGAGAATCCACCCATGAGACCCATGGAATCGGAAAAGAGCAGATAAAGCCAATGACAATACCCGGCAGGCTGATGACATCAGGGATGATTTTATGATCCAGGTCGATAAAGGCAATCACGGTCAAAGCGGATACGAACAGCCAGTAAATCGGCGTCGCCACGCTGAAACCGAAGTAATAAAGAGTCAAAACGAATAACAACCCGGTCAATGCTTCGATTGCCGGATAGCGCAACGAAATTCGCGCACGGCACGAAGCACATTTCGCGCCCAGCAAAACGTAGCTCAGAATCGGGACATTCTGATACCAGCGGATGCGATGTCCGCAATGCGGGCAGGAAGACGGCGGCGACACGATCGATTTTCCCGCGGGGATGCGATAGATGCAGACATTGAGGAAAGAACCGATGATCGCCCCCAAAATAAAGGCAAAAACAAGAACGAGATAGAACTGGGCCGGCAACCGCGCCTCCTTGATTATTCAGACTCTGAGGATTTTTCCGTTTTTTTGCTGACCGGAGCACGGGCGAATTTACTGGTACTGAATACCCGCCCGTTCTTCAATATTCCCCATTGGCCGCCATAGGGATCTTCGGGCAGCATCAGGAGATAACCCTGGACCACCAACTCAGACAATTGGCTGGGCAGTCGTCCTTCTTTCCGCCTGAACTGCGTCAGTGCATTTTCGATAACAACGGCTCTTTCCAACGCGGTCAGACGGGTATTCAACCGCTTTTTCAACAGGGGATCTTCAGTTTCGGCCAGCATCTGTTTGAGAAAAAGCAGGGCGGTTTGCGACTTTCCGCCGTAATAGGCCAGGCGCGCACCCAGATTTTTCAAATAAGCAGGGCTTCCGGGCAGCTCGGCCGCCCGCATGATATATCCGGACGCCGCGGCGTAGTCTTTCAAAAAATAAAAATTATTGAAGCCGATAAAAAACGGCAGACGCCAATCCCAGTCACGGGACTCCACACCCTTTTCAAGCAAGAGGTTCGCCGCTTCAGGCTGTTGTGCGTCCCAGGCCAGCAAGCCTTCGGCCAGCATATAGGGATCAACAAAGTAGGGATCAAGATCCGTGACCACGTCAAGACTTTGCTTGACAAAATCCCAGTCGGGCTCTTGCATTTCCTGACCGGCGACACTGCGGCCACCGATAAAGGTTGCCGTTTTCAAAAACAGAAAATCGGACAACAGCCCCTGCTCCCCCAATGCCAGGATCCGGCTGAATTTCGAAGGGATAACATACCCGGCCGGCATTTCCATGCGTGTCTGCTCCCGGCTGTGCCAAAGATTCGGCATCAACCAGCCATAGCCGGACAAAGCGGCCAACAGAACAAGAGCCGGGACGCCAAAACGCATCAATTGAATTCCCGCCGCTTAAAAATAAAGGCTGCCGACAGCAACAGGATAAGCGAGTACAACACCCCGTATCCCAGCGAAAACGCCAGCCGAGCCCCCGCAATCGTCAAACCGTGCGCAGCTTCCAAAGTGAAGTCAAAAACAGCGAAATTCGGCAGCACGTAAGAAACGGCCTCGATAAAGTTTTTCAGTGTTTCCGAAATGATTTTTTCTTGTCCGGCAAGCTCGCTCCGCAGGTAAAAAACAACCTCTTCGATCGTCACTCCCGCGACATAACTGCTCAGAGAAAAAATCAGCGTAATCAGGGAACTGCTGGTAATGGCGCTGAAAAAAACGACAATCGCCGACAGCACGGAGAATTTGATGAAAACAAAAAAACAGGCAATAAAGAAAATCGTCCATGAGAACCCGACAAAATAACCGGGATACATCGTCAACAGCAACAGGACCGTCAGACTGGAAAACAGCAGCAGCAGCAATAAAGAGGCCCCGACAAAAAACAGCAGACCCAGATATTTCCCCCCGATATACTGAGCGCGGGAAATCGGTTTCGACAGCACCAGATGTATCGTTTTACGGTCGATATCCTTGGCCATCAGATTGACCCCGACGAAAAAGACCAACAGCAACCCGGCAAAGGTCAGAGCCGTCAGGTTCATATCAACCGTTACCTTACCGACATCACGCATAAAAAACCCGGCTACGCTGATATTGAGTCCGAACAGCAACAATGCCAGCAGGGCGATACCAAACAGGGAACGGTTGCGAATACCTTCTTTAAAGGTGATGACAGCCAGAGCACAGACGCTTTTCATTGTGCCTGCTCCTTAACCGCCTGCATGAATAAATCCTCAAGCGACATCCACTCGGCACGGCAGCCCAGGATTTGAATACGCGCCTCCTCCAGATAGTTATTGACGGCATGGTATTTTTCATTCGGAATGGCCAGCAGATGACCTTCGGTTTCTTTGCGGTCAACAGCTCCCAATATCCGCAATTGCTCCAGCTGATTGTGCGCCAGCTCCGCGGTATGCATAAATACTGCCTCGCCGAAATTCTGCAAAAAATCTTCCCGCTTGAACTCTTTAACCAGGGTTCCCTTATTCATCAGGCCGATCCGGTCGCAAAGCCGTTCCACATCGTTGAGGATATGGGAGCAGAAGAAAATCGTTTTACCCTGGTCTTTCAATTCCATCACCAGGTCGAAAACCATTTTACGCCCGATGGGATCAAGACCCGACATCGGTTCGTCCAGGATGACAATCGAAGGATCATGCAACAAGGCAAAACAGATCCCGGCACGTTGCAGCATCCCCTTGGAAAACGTTCGCAAAGGGCGCTTTTGCGCTTCGAGAAGATTCAATTTTGCCATCAACTCCTGACCGCGTTCTATGATTTGCGGACTATCCAAGCCAGATGTTTGACCACAAAAATTCAGCAGTTCAAGAAGGGTCAAATGATCATAAAGATAAGGGTTTTCCGGCAGATAGCCGATCTCTCTCTGCAAAGAAGACAGATCTAAAGGCTGGTTCCGATAAGTAATAGTTCCCGAGTCGGGGCGAATAAGACCCAACAACATTCTGATAGTGGTACTTTTGCCGGCACCGTTCGGACCGATTAAACCAAAAACTTCACCCCGATCGACCCCCAAAGACAGATCGTTTACAGCCCGGACTTTCTTTTTAAACAAGCCGGGGTTATAAATTTTCGACACGTTTCGTATCGCTATCTCACTCACGTATCAGCTCCAATGCGGAAATATCGACTTCCTGCCCCAACGGCCAAAAATTCTCAATACCTTTCCCGGTCTCGTGGGAAGCCTTCAGCATATTCAAATAATGTAAAAAAGCCCATGTTACTTCGTCGGACGGCATTAAATCGATGGCCTTCTGAATGGCCAATCTGGCGTTATCCTTTTGTCCAACTTTGTGATAAAGGCGTGCCAAAGCATACCATTGCCAGCGAGCACCTTCCATAGCAACCAATTTTTCATAAAAAGAAATCAGCCGTGCTGCCAAACCTTCATCCTTTTGGGCTAGCGCACGCCTAGTAAACCCGGGCAAAGCCTTTGACAAAACTCGGTAGGATCCGTAAGGGCTTTCCACAAGGGCCCGCATTTTTTCCAAACTCTCGGCCGCAGGAGGGGTTGCCGCCAAGCTTGCCTTAAAAGAACCGATTTTAACCTCTTTGGCGAACATTCCGATGCCGATAAAAAGGGCGGTTGAAATCAAAAAGCAAAATAAAATCTTCCCCAGTTTGGAGAAGGCATATCTTTTTGACGGGTACTGCGCCAGCAGTATTCCCAGCAAGGAGAAAAACAAAATCAACAAAGATGGAGAGCGCAAAGGCCATGAGAACATCGATTGAATAATAAAGGGGAGCAGAAAAAGGTGCCCGAATAGCGGCAACGAACCTAACGGTTCCTGATTTTTTATGAGCTTCCGCCATATGCTCCAAACAAATATCCCCAGCAAAGACACAACCAAGACAAAAGCAATAATTCCCCCTTCGGACAAAATTTGCAAAAGCTCATTATGTGCCCAATCAGTATTGCCCATTGCTTCATAAGGAACAAAGCCCAATACGCTATGCGCCGCCGGTCCATAAGCATCCTGGACAAAGCCGTAATTTTCCAGGCCGATGCCGAACCAGGGATTGTCCAAAAAAATCAGGAACGCGCTCGCCCAAAAAACGAATCTCGCATCGGCGCTTATTCCAGTGTCCACCAAAGAACGAATTGCGCTTAGATCGCCTGCAACCCAAGCTATATAACGTTGAACCGCAAAAGCACAGAGCAGGCAAACCAGCAGCCGAACAAATTCCCTTTTTGCCTCAGCATTTCCACCCAGGAAACGATGGCTTGCAACCAGCCAGGCCAAGCTGGAAAACACAAGAATAAAAGATAAAAAACCTGCCCGTGAGCCGGTTTGAAAAAAAACGACCGCTACGGTGAACGGAGCAAGAAAGCGCAACCACGGCAATTTCACGGAACGATCGGTTAGAAAAAAATGTAAGTGCTTATAAAAGAAGGCCAGTAAAGTGACCGTAAGAAAAACAGCAAAGAGATTGGGCTGTCCATAGGGGCCACCGATCCTAACTGAACGATCCGGCGGCAGCAGGTTCGGAATAAGCGGATGAACTGAAGGCCCCACCGTTAGAAAATGGACGTATTCATATATTCCCAAAAGGGCACTCAACAATCCAAAAACAAGCAATGCATCGATTATTCTTCTCTGAAGAAGGGGTTGCTCAATAGAAAAATGATAAAAAACAAATAAAAAGAGACAATATAACAACAATATAGATAAAGATAAAAAAGCTTCAAACTGATTTTGAGCTTGATATGCGGAAATCTCTAAAACAATAAAAAACAAAAAAAATAAAAAATATAAAGGAGAAATATTTATAAATGTTTTTTTATAAAGAAGAAAAAACAAAGATATTAAAACAAAAAAAGCAAAAAAATAAATTTTCCCGGCATTATAGCTGTCACCAAGAAAAGGTAATATTACGAACTGTAATATAAATATAATAATTACAGACAAATTAACTAAAAAAACGTCATTTAAATAAAATTTATTTCTTGAAAAAAAACCCATTATAATATTGAGCCTACAAAAAAGGTCCCTCAAGTCAAGGGACCTTTTTTGAAATACAAAGTTTTATTTTTTATTTAAATTTCCCAGCCATCATTCCAGGCATCAGCAGAAACAGAGTTTCCCGGGATATCTAAGATAGCATCATCAATCGCTGTGCCGGTTTCATATTCTTTAATATACATATTGTTCAAATCCTGAGTTGTTCCAAAAGCTTTTGTTCCGCCGGAGTGAACGGTGCCGATGGAATACCACTGTCCGGTCGCATCCGATGTCCCAGGATTAATATAGCGGGCAACAACCTTTGGAGACAGACCGAATTCTAAATCCTGAGTATCACTGCCAGTATCTGTTAAAGTAAATTGCGCTTCTGTATTACTATTATCCGTACTCATTACGTCAAGTGCCGCAAAAGCAGGAAAAGAGAAGGCAAACATCAAAACAGAGAGAAAACATATAGTTTTTTTCATGACAAACTCCATAATATTAGTTAATTTTTTCAAATTAGATCAATAAGGATAGTAGTAATGATCCGTGTAATAAGATTCAAGACTTGTCTTCATCGTCTTCAGGTCGCTCTGCGATGATGAATCAAAAGCCTTTGCCCTGTAGGAAGCAAACTGCGGGATGGCAATCGCTGCCAGAATACCGATGATCGCAACAACGATCAGCAGCTCAATCAGGGTAAAACCCTTTTCGTTTTTACGGAACTTTTTCAACATACTCTGTTCTCCTTTTGTTGGAATGGATTGTTCGGCCATAAAAAAACCGGCCGTTTCGTCTGGTTTCATGTAAACACATTACCCATATAGCAATCCCCACGCCAATATTCACGGCAAACAAGAAGCAAGTGAAAAAATATGCATAATTTTTTGCGACGCCATCTCCACATACAAATTAAAGCCCTCTAAATCTCTGTTTATCCTGGTATTTTCTACGACCTTGTTGACCGGAGGAAAAAAGAAAAGAACCTGGAAAGATAAATATTTTTCAACAGGGTGGGACAAAAAAAAAATTATACGTAGATTCTAATGATCTACTGTCAATTTTGGGCAGTCCGAAGTGACACTTTTCGTCACCTTCTTCGACGAGCGGTATTTCCAGCAGTCCTCCACTCTCGCTTACTCAAGCACAGAGAGCATTGGGAAAACCCTAAATGCCCATTTGCCAAGTTGAGTTTTTTGAGGACGGTCGTGTGTGAGGCTTTCTCTGCCTGTCCGGCTCTTCCGGTGACGAGCGTCAACGTTAATCCCCGATTCCCAATTTGTCCAGGCGGTAACGAATCGAACGAAAGCTGATACCCAACAACTCCGCGGCCCTCTTGCGCACACCGCCGGACCTGTCCAATGCTTTAAGCAGCACCGCCCGTTCAATGTCCTCCAGCCACGGTTCCAGCGCAAAGTCTTGTGGAAATTCATCCGGCAAAACCGAGCAGGTCGTCGCGTTTTTTTGCCGAATGGCAGGCGGCAGGCAATCCACGACCAATTCATCGCCGTCGCCCAGAACGATGCAGCGCTCGACCAGGTTTTCCAGTTCGCGGACGTTGCCGGGCCAGTGGTAATTCAGCAGGAGTTTAAGGGCGGTGGAATGAATGCGATAATCCGAACGTCCGGTGTGTTGCCGATAGAACGTCTCGACCAATTGCGGAATATCCTCGGTACGGGTCCTCAGCGGCGGCAATTCAACGGAGACAACATTCAAACGATAAAACAGGTCTTCGCGAAAAGCCCCGTCTTCCACCATTTGTTCCAGGTCCTGGTTGGTGGCTGCAATCAGGCGAATATTCAACGGCAGATTTTCCGTTCCCCCGACCCGACGGAACTCGCGTTCCTGCAAAACACGCAACAGTTTCACTTGCATGCTCATCGGCAACTCACCGATCTCATCAAGAAACAGGGTGCCGTTATCGGCGGTTTCGAACAATCCCTCTTTGCGCCTGTCGGCGCCGGTGAAAGCCCCTTTTTCATGACCGAACAATTCACTTTCGAGCAGATTTTCGGGGATTGCACCGCAGTTGATCGGAACAAACTGATAGGCCTTGCGCTCGCTGTTCAGATGCAGCGCCCTGGCCACCAATTCTTTTCCGGTTCCGCTCTCGCCGGTGATCAGAACATTGACCTGGCTGGGTGCGATGCGTTCCAGCAGCGCTATCAGTTTCTGCATTGGCGGGCTGTTGCCGATCAGCCGCTTGAAACCGGTATGCTCGCCCAGCTGTTGCCTGAGATATCGATTCTCCTGCTTCAGCTGCTTGCGTTCCAGGGCATTTTTGATCACCAGGCGGATCTCATCATTTTTGAACGGCTTGGTGATGTAATCGTAAGCACCAAGCTTCATGGCCTCGACCGCTTCCTCTGTTGAAGAGAATGCCGTAATCATGATCACGCCGATATCGTTGTCTTCTTTGCGCAGCGACCGCAACAGTTCAATGCCGGTCATTTTCGGCATCCGGATGTCGCTGATGATCAGATCGACCCCTCCCTGCCGTGCCAGTTCCAGTCCCCGTTCACCGTCGTCGGCCTGCTCCACCTGATAGCCTTCACGCCGCAATAAAATGGTCAGCATTTCACGCAAATGGCGCTCATCGTCGATGACCAGAATTTTTTTCTTATCCATCAATTCCGTCCATTGTCAGGAAAATGTAATGAAAAACACGCCCCGCCCCATTGCCCCCGCTCAATTTTTATATCCCCGCCATGAGCTTCCATGACCGCATAGACCGACGCCAACCCGAGTCCGCTGCCCGTTCCCTTGGTTGAAAAAAACGGTTCAAAGATTCTCGTTCTGCTCTCCTCGGGGATGCCGGGACCGCTGTCTTCAATTCTAATGATAGCGGGCTTTCCCGGGTCAATCCGAAATCCCAAACGGCCACTTCCCTCCATGGCGTCAACCGCGTTAATCGCCAGGTCCCAAAACACCTGGCGCAACTGTTCCTGATCGAGACAAAAAAACGTTTTTGGGGGACAATCGATTTCGACATCGATATTCGCGAAGCGATTATCGGAGCTGAACAACAGGACCAGTTCAGCAAGAAATTGGCTCATATCGACTGGGCCCTTATCCGGCATTTTAGGCCGGGCAAACTGTAAAAAACTGGTCAACAGTCCGCTGAGCCGGTCCGCTTCGCTGACGACAATATCCATCAGCTGGCGCTCTTCATTTTCAGCTTCGGTGTTTTCGCGCAGGATTTGTACCGAACCGCTGATCGAAGCGAGGGGGTTGCGAATTTCATGCGCCATTGCCGCCGCCAGGCGACCGACAGCCGCCAGGCGATCGGCACGTTTCAGTTCATCCTCGATTTTTTTCAGCTGGGTCAGATCCTGAAATGTGATCAGCGTCCCCAAAAATACACCTTGACGATCTTTTGCCGGAGTCGTGGCGTAACCCAGAATGATCTTACCTCCGTCCCGCGTGCTGAACATGACTTCGGCACGGTTGGTCGGACGCGCGTCCTGCGAGTAATCAATCACGAGTTCGGTAAAAACGTCCGGCAACGGTTGGTTATAGACCTCCTGCAGCGACAAACCGGTAATTTCCGTCGCCGCACGATTGAATGAGCGGATGCGCCCCTCCTGATTGACCAGCATCAGACCGCTGTTAATGTGGGCCAGGATGGTCCGGTTCATTTTTTCCAGCTCTGCGTAATCGATCGATTTCCGCTGTAGCTGAGCTTCGCTTCTACGCCAACGCTCGGCCAGGGTGCCGCTGAGAATGGCACCGAGAAAAAAAGCGACTGCATGCACGAACAGGGTGGAAAAGAAGGTCCCGTCGGGAACCGATCGGCTCAAACCAAAAGAGTGCAGATAGCCGAAGTATTGCAGATCGAGGATGCCGCCGAACAGCACAATCGCTCCGGCGGCCGCCAGAATCGTCAACCGCCGGGATAACAAAAAGCTGGCGGCGACGATAACCAGCAGATAAGCAAAAGAAAAAACGCTCTCAACCCCACCCGTCAGCAGGATCAGGGCGGAAACAAACAACAGATCCCAGGCGATTTGCAGCTGGGCGAAAAAATCGATGTTGGAAATCTTCTTGAGCAGGAAAGCCGAAACCAGGGCTTCGGCAAAAGAAACCGCAATCAGAATGAAAAGAGGGTAAATAAGCGCCCGCTGCAGGCTGCCTTCAAGAAAAAATACCGCCGCACCGCCCAGCAGCAAGGTAATGACCGCAGTCCGACAGATCAAATACCAGGTCAGGCTGCGATTATCCGTACTCATCAATTATTGAAACTTTTCCAATGGAGCCGCTACCCGCCGACGGTTCCGGCCAGCTTGAAAATCGGCAGATACATGGCGATGACCAGGCCGCCGACCGTAGTCCCGAGAAACAGCATCAGCAGCGGTTCCATCATGGCGGTCAGATTGTTCACAGCGTCATCGACTTCATCGTCATAAAAGTCGGCGATTTTAGCCAACATCGTATCCAGGGCGCCGGCCTGTTCGCCGACTTCGATCATCTGACAGACCATGGGCGGGAACACGCCGGATTCCTTCAGCGGTTCGGCAATGGTTTTCCCTTCGCTGATGCTTTGCCGGACCCTGACGATGGCTTTTTCAACGGTTTTGTTGCCGGCGGTTTTACGAACGATGTCCAGCCCGTCGAGAATGGGCACACCGCTGGAGATCATGGTGGACATGGTGCGTGAAAACTTGGCCACCGCGACTTTACGGATCAGGATACCGAAAACCGGTAATTTCAGCGCCCAGTTGTCGATCTTGTCACGGCCTTTCTCGGTAGCATAAATTTTCTTGCAGGCGAAAATAAGGAAAACGATCATCCCGATAATCAATAAAATATAATCCTGAACGAAATTGCTCAGGTTGATGACAATCTGGGTCGGCGCCGGCAGAGCCCCGCCGAAATCGGAGAACATCTTTTCAAAGGCCGGAATGACGAACACCAGGATAACCGCAATGACCACCAGGGCGATGCCGACAATTGTCGTCGGATAGGTCATGGCGCTTTTGACCTGTTTCTTCAACTTCAACGCTTTTTCAATATAAGCGGCCAGTCGATTGAGAATGGTATCGAGAATGCCGCCGACTTCACCGGCCGCAACCAGGTTGACATACAGTTCGTTGAACGCTTTCGGATGTTTTTTCAGCGCATCGGCAAAGGTCGATCCGGACTCGACATCCTCCTTGACCTTGATCAAAACCTCTTTAAAGGTTTTATTGTCCTGCTGCGAAGAAAGGATGTCCAGGCACTGGACCAAAGGCAGGCCGGCATCGATCATGGTGGCGAACTGGCGGGTAAAAACAACGATATCTTTCGTCGTGATTTTAGGCTTGAGAAAACCGATATTGAGTTCGGCGCTTAATCCCTTGCCGGCGGCCTTGACGCGGTTGGCCTGTATCCCCTGACGGCGCAACTGGGCCGTCACCGCGGCTTCGTTGGCCGCTTCCATCGTCCCCTTGCTGCTTTTCCCGTCCCGTGAACGACCCGTCCAAGCGAATGTCGGCATGGGCTTCCCCTTTCTTGAATTTACATTTGTTGCTTATCGCCTACAGTCCCCGCCTGGAACCGGCGGATTTCATCCGGCTCAACACCGCCTGGGGATTGGCGAACATCTGCCTCAATTCATCGGTGTCATGCGAACGGGTGATTGCGTCTTCCTGAGATATCTGCCGCGAATGCGCCAGCATGAACAACGACTGATTCAAAGTCTGCATCCCGAATTTTTCCTGCCCGATCTGCATCTGGGAATAGATCTGATGAATTTTATCCTCGCGGATCAGGTTACGAATCGCCGGATTGGGGACCATCACTTCCAACGCCATGCAACGGCCCTTGTCGTTGGAGCGCGGCATCAGGGTTTGCGACAGCACCCCTTCCAAAACGAAAGATAATTGCGTCCGCACTTGAGACTGTTGCGTCGTCGGGAAAACATCGATGATCCGGTTCATGGTCTGGACACATGAATTGGTATGCAAAGTCGCGAAACAGAGATGGCCCGTCTCGGCAATCGTCAGGGCAGCTTCAATGGTTTCGATGTCCCGCAACTCCCCCAGCAATACGACATCCGGGTCCTGCCGCAGGATATACTTGAGCGCTTTCTTGAACGAATGAGTGTCCGCTCCGACTTCGCGCTGATTGACCAGGCATTTCTTATGCGGGTGCAGATACTCGATCGGATCTTCGATGGTGATGATATGTTCGCTGCGTTCGCAGTTGATGGCGTCGATGATCGCGGCCAAAGTTGTCGACTTGCCGCTGCCGGTGGGACCGGTCACCAGAACCAACCCCCGCGGTTTTTTTGACAAGCTGCGCACCACCGGCGGCAGGCCGAGGTCTTCAAAACTCCTGATTTCAAACGGAATCGCTCGAAAGGCTCCGGCGACGGCACCGCGTTGCACAAAGATATTGCCGCGAAAACGCGAAAGCCCCTTGACCCCGAAAGACAGATCCAGTTCGTTTTCTTCCTCAAAACGGCGCTTTTGCGCATCGGTCAGAACACTGTAGCAGATTTGCTTGGTTTCGGCCGACGACAGGTGCGGACCGGGTAGAGTCGTCATCTTTCCGTCGATCCGTATTTGCGGAGCCGTGCCGGTCGAAATATGCAGATCCGAGGCACCCTGCTCAATCATCGCCTTGAGCAGTTGATGCATGTTTGCCATAAATAAAATCCTTTCAGGATTTATGTTCGCCGTTCCGTGTTGCCGGTCCGATGTTTAACATCAAAAAACAAAGACTTCATGGGTTGCCTGTCAAAAGGCAACGCCGAACTTACAACATCGAACTTCGAACTTTTTTATTTAGTCATCCCCGATTGTCGTCCGCAGCACTTCTTCCAGGGTCGTCACACCTTCCATCATTTTGGTCAACGCGGCCTGACGCATCGTCTTCACCCCGAGACGAACCGATTCCTGCTTGATCTCAGCGGTATTCGCACCGGACAGAACCATCTCCCTGATATCGTCAAACATCGGCATGACCTGATAAAAACCGACCCGGCCCTTGTAACCCGTATCGTTGCAGGCCGTACAACCGCGCCCTTTATAGGCGGTGAACTTGCCGATTTCATCCTCAGGCACTCCCGCGGAAAGCAAAGCTTCCGGGGAATGCTTTTCCGGCTCCTTGCATTCCGGGCAGACGCGTCGCCCAAGCCGCTGGGCTGAAATCAGATTGACGGCGGAAGCCACCAGGAACGGCTCTATGCCCATATTGAGCAAGCGATTGACCGTACTGGGCGCATCGTTGGTATGGAGAGTGGATAAAACCAGATGGCCGGTCAGGGCGGCTTTCACGCCGATTTCCGCGGTTTCGAAATCCCGGATCTCCCCGATCATGATGATATCCGGATCCTGGCGCAGAAACGCCCGCAACGCCGCGGCAAAGTTGAGACCGATCTCCTCGTGCATTTGAACCTGGTTGATACCGGCGAAGTTGAATTCGACCGGGTCTTCCGCAGTCGAGATATTTTCCGTCGTTTTATTCAGTTCCGACAAGGCCGAATACAAAGAAACCGTCTTACCGCTCCCGGTCGGACCGGTCACCAGAACCATCCCGAAGGGCTTGTGAATCTCCTTCTTGAACCATTCCAGCGCCTGCTCTTCATAGCCGAGTTTGGTCATATCCAACTGCAGGCTGCTTTTATCCAGCAACCGCAGGACCACCTTTTCCCCGAACAGGGTCGGCAGGCAGTTCACCCGATAATCCATCTCCTGGTTACGCCCCATCTTGATTTTAATCCGCCCGTCCTGCGGCAAGCGGCGTTCGGCGATATCGAGCGAGGCCATAATCTTCAGCCGGGAAGTGATTGCATTTTTCAGTTTTCGCGGCGGCTTCATGACTTCATACAGGACGCCGTCGATGCGGTAACGTACCCGGAACATATGCTCGTACGGTTCGATATGGATATCCGAGGCCTTTTTTTTGATCGCGTCGGTCAGGATCAGATTGACCAGCTTGACGACCGGTGCATCTTCGCTGGCGCGTTCAAGTTCGTTAACATCTTCAAAATCGATATCATCGACCAGTTCCAGGTCATCGAAATCTTCAAGCCCGCTGAGGGTGTCGGCCATGGACGACGTTTGATCGTAGTACTTGTCGATGGCATCTTTAATCGCCGCTTCAGCGGCAACCACGACTTCGACATTGAAGCCGGTCATGAATTTGATATCGTCGATGGCGAAAATATTGGAGGGATCGGACATCGCCACGATCAAGGTCGCGCCGGCCCTGTTGATGGGCACCAGTTGATATTTTTGCGCGACTTCCTCGGGAATCAGAGAGATCACTGCGGGATCGATATCGAATTCAGCCAAATCGATCGAGGGAACGCCATAATGCTTTGAGAGGAAAGAAGCAAGATCGTGCTCCTGCACGTAACCCAGCTTAACCAAAGCCGCGCCCAGGCGAATGCCTTCCTTCTTCTGCTCGGCAATGGCTTTGGCCAGTTGGTCGTCCGAAATCAATTGATTTCGGACCAGCAGCTCTCCCAGGCGGCTGACACTCATGAATCAATCCCCTTCCGAAGATTCAGCATTGTGGATAAAGTTCAATAAAAAACGTTTCATAAATCCCGGTTCCAGCCTGACCCCCGTCCAGAGGGAAAAAGCCTTTTCTCCCTGAGCCGTCAGCATGCCGAGCCCATCTTCCGCCTGTCGACCTGATAATCTTGCCTTCTTAATAAGAGGAGTTTCAGAAACGGAATATACCATATCATAAATTAATGCGCTACCTTTAATATTATCTAATGGCAGAAAATTTAAGCTTTCTCCATGCAAGCCGACGGAGGTTGAATTGATAATCAAATCCGCCTGGGCAAGATAGCGACGGAAGGCAGCCTGACGGTAGTCGGAAGATGCCATCCTGACCTGGGGGAATTTCTCGTGCAGATCCGAAACAAGCTGTTCGGCTCTCTGCCGGGTGCGATTTGCCACCATAATCGAAGCGACCTGCGCTTGCGCCAGCGCAACCGCCGCAGCCCGGCATGCCCCCCCGGCCCCAAGCAACAACACCTGCCGGTTCGCGGGGACAAAGCAAAGATCGTTTTCAAGCGCGTGCAATAACCCCGCGGCATCGGTATTGCAGCCGATCAACCGGCCGTCCCGATGAATGACGGTGTTCACCGCGCCGATCAATGCGGCGGTGGGATCAATTTGGTCCAGCAAAGGAATAATCGTTTCCTTATGCGGTACGGTCACATTGAAACCCGCCACGTTTAAAGCACGCAAACCGCCTATTGCAGCGGGCAAGTTCTCCGCACTGACACGGAACGGGACATAAACGGCGTCAATCCGCGAGCACGTAAAAGCGTTATTCTGCATAATCGGCGACAAGGAATGGGCCACGGGATCGCCAATCAGGGCATACACTTCGCTTTTTCCGGTCAAAGCCATCGTTTTCACTTCAAGGACAGGTATTCCTGGTACTGGATCACCCGCGCATCCTGCAGAACCTGACGGGCATTCAGGACATCGGCCGCAATAGCATCGGACAGAGCTTCGGGAGTTGGAAATTTCAGTTCGTCACGCAGGCGTTCAATAAAATAGATACGGACATTTTCACCGTAAAGATCGCCGGTATAATCAAGCAGATGCACTTCAATGGTTGCATGTTTGCCGTCGAATGTCGGGCGCAACCCCAGATTAACCACCCCGCCGTATTCCTGCAGGCCATGGCGGACTTTGACCACATAAACCCCTGGAGCAGGCACCAGCTCCTTTTCGGTCAGCAAATTGGCGGTCGGAAAGCCCATCTTCCGCCCCCGTTGTTCCCCGGGGACAACCTGGCCTTCCAGGTTATACTGCCGGCCCAACAGCGCGACGACTCCGGAGACATCACCCGCCGCAACCATATTTCTGATCCGGGTCGAACTGTACGGGCGGCCGTCCGCTCCCACCGGCTGCAGAACATGCACATCGATATTCCTGGTCTTCCCGTAGTCCCGGAGGAACCCCGCCGTTCCCCGGCGGCCTTTGCCGAAAGCGTAATCGTAACCGACGAACAAATGTTGCACATTTAATCGTTCAATCAGAATCTCGTCGATAAATTGCTCCGGCGGCATGGCCGCGAAGGCATGGGTAAAAGGAATTTCGATGAGATAATCGACATGGGAGGCCGCTATCAGGCGCCGCTTTTCCGGCGGGGTATTCAGCAAAGGAGGTGCTTTATCCGGGGCCAGAAATTTCAACGGATGCGGATCGAAGGTACAGACCACAGAAGGGCAATTCAGCTTTCTTGCTGCCTTGACCAGCCGGCGGAACAACTCCCGATGACCCAGATGAACTCCGTCGAAATTCCCCAGAGTTGCCACACTGGGGCCGGACGAGGCAGGAAATTGTTCCAGGGATTGAATAATTTTCATAAGATGAGCAGACCCGAAATCCAGCAAGACACGATGTCACTGAATACTAACGGGTCTGCCCAGTGAAAAACAAGTACTAATCATCCCTGAAGAAAGGCAAAAACAATCTCTTTCCGACAAAAACTAATCTTCCTGGCGCCATGAGGTTTTGCCGCTTTTGGTCAGCCCGGGATTACTTTGCTGAGCAGGAATTATTGCTCCGGTACTGGTCTGCAAAAACGCCCGGGAGCCGTCTTCCTCTCCGGTATGAATATTCGGGGTGGTTGAAAAACCCTTCCCGATACTGACCCGGTAAATAACCCTGTTGGTTGTATCATCAACCCCATCGGCATCAAGATCATCTGCATCAGCTCCATCCGGCAGAGACAATACGCCCTCGTAATAAGCCGTGCCGGTTTTATAATGCAATGCGTATAGATAGCTCTCGCCTTCGGAAGCACACAGGTTGTTGTCCGGGATAAAAGTGGAAAATGTCACTATATCGCCCAATACGGCGGCCTGTCCCAAATTCCGCTCCCCGGCTGATGGAAATTCGCGATACCATCCGGCATAGTTTTGTTCGATGTCCGTCATAACGCTATTGAAAGCGGCCGAATCCTGATCCGTTATTTCCGTAGAGCTGACGTTCAACAGGCTGGTTTCTTTTGCACCCACCGTCGTGTAGGTCAGGTTCCCCGTAGAATCGGTCGGCTCCTTGATGCCGTAAAACGCATTCTGATAGGAAAAATAAGGCGACTGCCGGTCAAGAATGCTCCAGAAACGCCCGGTTCCAAAATAGATCCAGACCTCTCCGTTTTCATCCCGGGACACAGACAGTGCCGTAGAGATATGCTGGCTGTCACCCGCAACGCTATTGGGATCAAAAAACAATCCTTTCGTCCAGTTGGCGGGATTCTCTTCCGGGCTGCCGTCCGATTGGGTCGTCTTGAAGCGATAAATCTGCCCTTCAAGGCCGCTGTCACTTCCGTCGGTGGCAACATAGATAGCCTCTCCCGACCACTCCCGGTCATAAGCCCCCCCTGTCGCCGCCAAATCCAGATCAACGGCGATAGGGGAAGCGGCAAATGAATGACCGTCCATAGAGAAGGTATGAGCCAGACTTCCATCCTCGGCATCCAGGACATACAGATTGGAGGTCTGGTCACTCCCGCCATAGACAACACTGGGGACAACCTCACGAATTGCTTCATAATTTTGCGGGCCGGACCCCAACACCACGAACCATTTCTCGCCGACTCGCATGGCCGTGGGATAGCTGGTGCTGAAGCCCAAGCTGCTGTCCGCAAACGACCACAACAGCTCGGGAGGCGCCTCCGGGTTGGTGATATCAATTGCGAAATAGGCCGACCCGAACTCCATGTCACAGGCCCCGTCATTGTCGGTGTCGACGCCGATCGGCCCGCCTCCCAGCCGCAAGCCGCCGACCAGGACCGTCCCCCAGCCATAAGGGTGCACACAATCCTCGTCCAACCGGCCGGAGGAAGAGCAGACATTTTCCTCGGTAAAGATTTGCGCATCAAAAACGCGTGGTTTGAGATCAACCTGATAAACGTGCCGTTGCTCGTTGAGGGCTTCCTTTAACCATTTCAGGTGGGGCAGAACAGCATTCGGGACATAACCCCAGAGTTCCGCACCCAGGGCGAATTCAGTCACGGTCACGTTTGGATCGGCGACAAAACCGCCGGCTCCGGCATAGGCCGTGGAATCCCAGACTTCCGGGCGGGTCAAGGTGATCTTTCGCGAACGATCGTAAAAACCGCCGTTAAAAGCATGAAGCATGCCGTCGTTCGCTCCCGCATAGACAACCGTTCGCCGATCCTGGTAACGCTTTCTGAAACTCCGGTAGGAATAGTCCCCGTAAAGCAGATCATAGTCTTCGCTCGGTTGCGCAACAACGGTCGGGGTTGAATTGACGATGTCTCCAAGGCGATAAACGGTGTCGTCCGTACCGTCACCATCCGTATCCAGTGTGCGGTCACGATAGGCTTGCCCGGTCATCGGCTGGGTGAGTCCTTCTTCCCCGCGGACGAATCTGATAATGTTCTGTGCCTCGGTAATCATGTCCGCTTCACTGAAACCCGTTTCCTTGGGGTTCAGAAAAAAATAATTGTCATTGGCGCTGTCATTGACAAACGCCGGGGTAAAAGCCATCTCATTGCTACTGTCGACATTACTCAGGGAAACACTGCTGCCGGTATTGATGGAATCAGTGAAAAGATAACGCTGGAAGGGGGTTGGGCTACTGGCATACGTCCTTTGCGTGGTTGTGTTGAGGCTCGGGCTGTTGAGTTGAGAATGCGCATCCCAAAGAAAATTGATATCTTCAATCTCCACATTCTGCTCTGCAGGCGTTGAGGTAGCGGGATCGTAAGGCGGATCATACAGCTCGGCCTTCCCGGTTTCCGAATCGAAAAAAACGATTCTGTCGCTGTACATATCCAGGGTCGCGTTCCGGTTGGTGTCCTCACGCATATAGCCTTTTGAATCGATCATCATCGCATGCACATTCCCGTACCATTTGACGGTATCCGCCGTCAGGGGCTCCGCCTCGGATTCAGTGAAAAAGACCGCCTGGTAGACAGCACCTTCACCGCTCTGTGAATTGGAGATAACCGAGGCGGCAGTACCCGAGGCCGTACGGCTCAATATATCCGCGATCGCCCGCATAAGCTGGCTTTCCATCTGGGCGCCGTCCTGGGCCTCGAAATAGGTATCGGGGATGTTATCGTTATTCTCATCCCACTCGGCACAACCGACAAAAGCGCTGGGGTCGCTGTCGCTGACGCTGCCGCAGGTATCACCGTCTTCGTTCAGATCGATGAACCCTCCGGCCCGCGCCGCCTTCATCATCTCAACCCGGGCGGCATCGGAATCATCGAAACAGTAGACGGGATAAAGGCTGATCGTCTGATCAATCAGATTGGCGGCTTCTCCCATGGCGGTATCGTCTCTGAGATCTCGGGTATGGATGTTAAACGCCAGGTCATCCAGGTAGTTCGCGCCGTCACCGGTCAACCCACTGGTAGCTGCACCGTAGGGCCAGGAATTGCTTGGCGGAGTGTCCCGCGTTGCCGCGCCGTCGGAAAGAAGAATGATGTAAGATTTGGCGCACGGGACAAATATGCCGAGATCGTTAAAGTAATATGGGTCCCAAGTATTACTGATGGAAAAATCGGTGGAAAAATACTGCGGCGTTATTTGCCGAAAGTAGCGTGAAGCTTCCCAGAGGGTTTCCGCCAAAGGCGTCCAGGTTTCCCCCAGTTGCTGGTTGATATTGTAGCTGAGAGCGGAAACGGTGTCGCCATGGGGGTTGATCCGGGTGCTGTTGTCCCCGACATAATTTCTGACCCTGCCGCCCTGCTCATAATTGAAATGCATGTAGCCGAAGCGGACCCTTCCGGCCATTTTCTGGACCAGTCCCTGAACCGGCAGATCAGACGCTTCAACCTTCACCGCGACGACATAACCGGGGTAAGAGTATCCGCTATCTCCCAGGTTGGTGCCGGCCTCGCCGGCGTCATCAGCCAACTGTGTATAGTTTTTCCAACTGCCGTCAACCGGATCGGTGAAAGTGGTGCTGACGCAAGAACTGCCGGTGACGTCGCCCGCTGAATCGAAATCCGCGGCAACGGCATTAAACATAACCGCCATATCGCCACTGTTCCCGCCCAGATGGGCGCCACGATCAACAGTATCAAAATAAGAGTAAATGCCCCGATGGAAGGGCGTGTAATAGACGTTTTTCGCCAGACTTCCGGTCAACACGCCGTGGGGGTCGGTTGCGGTGGTGTAATCATTGAAAAGACGGCGATTATCCCTGTCGGTTTCGGTCCCTTCGAGGACGGTATCCACCTGATCGGGGGCAATGCGGCCTCCCGTCAAAACCTTTTTTGCGACATCGATGCGCCGCATTGTCCACCAGTTAAGCCAGTTTCCGGAAAACTTTTTTACGTTGGGGTCACTGCCGGTCGAACGCTCATAGATAGCGGTCGTTGAAGGGTCATCAAGCGTATCGCCATCTTCGTAAAAATAATGATGGGCATTGTCATAGCTGTACATTTTGTTCGGGTTGAAGAGTCCGTAATATTCGGTTCCGGGCTCATAACCGGTCCAGGCGCTGTCGCCGCCACAGCGCTCCCCGGACGCTTCATGGTAAGCAAATTCGTTCATGCTTCCCGAATTATCCAGAATAAGCAATACATTCGGCTTAACCTTGCTGGTCAGAAAAGGAGGGTATGCCACATAGTCAGCCATTTGCCCCGGGCAACCGGCCGCAAACGCAACCTGCGAACAGCAGAAAAGAAACCAACCCGACAGACCGGCACGAATCATCCACTTAACCCAAACAAACATATCTGTCCTCCACCCTATTCATACACCTTGATTGGCGCATCCGGGTTATTCGTTTCGAACTCTTCAATAAAAGTGATACGTTCGACAATTTTAGTCCCCGGAGGATAAGGTATCGCTTCCGTATTTTGAGTATAGGTCCGGTACAAAAGGTTCACCCGGCAAGGGTAAGGGAGAGCGGCAACGCTTTTGAAGGGGGACTCCGGGTCTGTCGATTCAACCACAGTGTTTTTATTGTAAACGTACTTGTCACCGCTCACGATCAACAGGTTTTCAATCGTTTCCTGCAGGATCACATCTGTTTGGAGCTGTTGAAACGATTGCTGAGCAACAGAGGCATCCCGCCGCACCTCATCAGCCCGGCTGATGGATGGAAAAGAAGCAAGCAGGCACATCAGCATAAAAAAACCAGTGAACCAACAACCGATCTTAACCCGGTCAATCATCATGGATAATCCTTTTCACATATTTATTTCATTGATTTTCTTACAACACATGACGCCACTGCACCCGAATCGCCGCCTCGCTGTTGTTCGGCCCGAGATGTCGCGACTGGACATTGTAGAGTTTGAAACTCCCTCCACCAGCCGCACTCTTTCCGCCGCCTTCATAACCGGCCGCCATTTGCTGGCTGCCGCCGGGAGTCCATTGGCTGGAAAGAGACCAGAAGCGGAACTCCGTCGTCTCTCCGTTCTGAGTCATGGAAGCGTCCACGCCGGTGGAGGTTGCGTTCATATCAGGGTTGAGCGTGTTGATATCAACGCCATAATAACCGCCGGCGCTGTCGAAACCGGCTGTCATCATACTTTCTTCCAGAATCGTTATGCCGATCTCCGTGCCGCCGTCCGCCTGATAAAAAGTTTGCTTGGCAGCTTTGTCGTTCCCAGAAATCTGCAATTCAACGGTTGTGGTATTGGTGGCCGCAATGCCGATCACCATCAAAACCACCAGCATCATCAACGCGGTGATCAGGACAAAGCCATTTTCGTTGCGCAGAGGGTTTGTCAACATGTCAGCCTTCACCTCAATTCGATAAACGATATCTGACAAAAGTCATTGCGATATCACTGATGTCCCGTTGAGAATCGACAATGACCCGGATCGTCTTGGTGTTCGGAAGAGGATGATCGACCGCAACATTCCAATAAATAGTGTAAACACCATCAGTGATCATCCCATCCGGGTTGGTTTTGTCGTTCAAACCGAAGTCTCCACCGTCATCGTCAACACCATCATTATCAAGGTCCTGATCCGTGCCGTCGCCACTGTCTATATCCCCATCCGCGTCCGTGTCATCCTTGCCGTCATCATCATCCACCAGCGGAGCAGAGTCATACTCCCAGGACAAAATCGTCTCCACCTGCCGGGCGGCAACATTAGTGGCCTCGCTCACCTGACGTCCCTTGCTGTTGCCCTTGATGGAAGACACCTGCATGGCATTTATGCCCAGAATACCAACGGCGAAAACAACCAAGCCGATCAAGACTTCAAGCAGGGTGAACCCGGTACTGTCGTGCAAAAAAGTTTTCCTCATGATTTCTATAGTCCCAAGTTTCTGCATTTCACCGTCATGGTCTCAAAACGCCGGCGGAAATTATCATTGAACGGGCCCCAGCTCGCTCCGGACGGCGTCGTGTATGTTATAGTATTCTGATAACCGGGATCCGGTCTTCTTGCACGCGCCAGGATAGAAAACTGCACAGAAGCGACATCCGCCGGCGTTGCCGTCACATTCCCGTCGGCATCCAGATACCGGAACTCAATCGCCTGTATATTCTCCACCACAGACTGATAGCCGCCTGCCCCGCCGGATTGTCGGCCCAAAGCCATGGCATCGGGAACTCCGTCGCCATCAATATCGACATCGGGCACTCCATCTCTGGCCACATCATAATTGGGATTGCTGGTCGCAGGCGTAAAACCGTAATCAACTATTTCATTCGTATCCAGAGTGTCACCATCGCCGTTAAGATCTTGCGTGAAACTTATTTGTCCCGCAGCCACCGTTGTTATGCCTGCACCGGCCGTTCGCTCTGGATCAAATCCCGCCATGCGGATTTCGCTCACAATGATATCCAAGCCCGCCCGAATATTCTGCTGAACCTCGGCAACTTGTTCCTGGACGATGTAACTGTTTTGCTGGGCTTTAAAGGCTGCATACACGCCTGTCATAATCACACTCGCAATCGCCAAGGTAATAAGTACTTCAACGAGAGTAAAACCATCATTTGTCAATCTGCGAGTGCCGATCATTTCCAAACGCTCCCGTTCCACTTAAGTATGCGTATCGATCCGCTGGTTAAGTTTCCAATTGCATACGTTGTTGAATTCTCCTGGTGGTCAAGATAAACATATCCGGCATTACCCAAGCCACGTGAATTCAAAACTGCAGTGTTTACGGGCGATCCGTAACTCACATTATCCGCAGGAAAGGCTCCTCCCGGCACATCCTGAGTTGCATTCCCATGCCCATACCCTATGCCATAGCCCAAACTGCTCAAATTAATCGTCTGCAAATTTCCCGCGCACGTGGAGCCAGTCGTATCCCAATCGTCGCACAGCTGATATTCATTATTGGTTGGATCAAAAATAACAGCTGTATTTCTTTTGGCTTTAACGGCCAAAATCCTCGCTCTTTGCAATGTAGAAAAAACATCCCTGGCTGCGCTTTTCAATTTTAAATCCGGTGCCCAAACAAGAATTGAAGGGATCGCAATCGCAGCCATAATAGAGAACAGGGCGATGACAATGAGGACCTCAAGCAGGGTAAATCCCCGGCTGTTGAGAGTATGTATAGGTCTTGTGTCTTTATTCATGTCAGGGTCCTTTTGCATATTTCGTTCCACCTTAAATTACACTAAAACCCGGCCAGGTTAACAACTTTAACAGGAGCGGTTGCAAACAATGCGCAAAAAAGCATGCAAACTATGCATAGTCTAAGTCAAATTGAAGGAGAAAGACGCTTCCCTCTCCCACTCGGGATTCAACCTTGATCTTCCCTTCCGCTTCCGCAACGATCCGCTGGCAAATCGCCAGGCCGAGCCCGGTTCCTTCTCCCGGAGCTTTGGTCGTGAAGAAAGGATCGAAAAGTCGCGCTTGATGTTCCGGGCTGATCCCGCAACCGTCATCCTCTACGGCAATCCACACCTGCCCGCCGCGCTCGCCACCGGTCAAAGTGATCCGTCCGGGCTCTTCACAGGCCTGAACCGCGTTGAGCAACAGGTTAATAAACACCTGCTGTAATTTCTGCCGATTAATTTTTATATTATTTATCCGCTCCGGTAATTGATCGACAAGCTGAACGTGTCCCAACCCACCCTGATTTGAAATCAGTTCGACGGTCGCACGGAGCTCCGATACAGGGTCGACAGATTCCTGCACGCAACCGGCATCGGGCCGGGAAAAGTCAAGCAACTCGCGCACTAAAAAATCTATCCGCTGGGTTTCCGATAAAGAGCGTTCGATCATATCCCGGGCGCTTGAATTGGTGGTATTCTGTTTCAACAATTCCAGATACCCGATCAACGCGGCCAAAGGGTTGCCGAGTTCGTGTGCCAACCCCGCCGCCAATTGCCCCACCGAGGCCAGCTTTTCACTCCGCACCACCTCATCACGCGCCTCTTGTAGCTGCCGATTGGTTCTTTCAACCTGAGCGATATGTTTTTGTGTCTCTTCCCGGCTTGATCTCAATGCTTTGACCATCCGGTTGAAAGCGCTCGCCAGTTGACCGATCTCCGCCGGTCCGGCGGTCGGCAGCCGGCTGTCCAGCGCCCCCCGGCTGACCGCATCGGTAGCGGCCAATAAATTTTTCGCCGGTCGGATGACATTCTTATGCAGCAGAAAATAACCTGCCGCGATCAAAACAACGCCGTAAAGGATCGTATAAAGAATTACAATCTTCTGGTGACGCGCCAATTGTTCCCGAATGCCGTCCAGGGAAAAGGACAACTCCAAAAGCCAGGCAGAGCGCCCGTTGGCGGCCAGTGGAATCAGAAAAGCGACCAGGTTTTCAGAATCCCCAAACCAGTTGGGCAAGGTTGTATAATATATATTCTGTTGAACCTCGCCCGAGAACCTCGCCAAAGACAATTGAGAAGACGAGAATAGGCTTAATTGCCCATGGCCTTCCGTTGCAGCAACCGGGGTGCCGTCTCCGTCGAGCATGCGCCAACCGAGGCAATCAAGCTGTTCCGGCAATTGTCGGAGCACAACCGGATTCAACTCAGATCGGTTTCCGGCAGACGCCTGCTGAACAACCGCCCCGCCCAGGATCTGTGAAACGGAGCGCAGTTGTCGAACCCTCTCCTGCAACAGGCTTTTCTCCGTCAGTTGCAGCACCATGAATCCTCCCAGCACAAAAGCGGCCCCGAACAGAAGAGTCAACGTCATCAGGATTTCTGTTTTCAAACCGATTGATTTTCCGGGAGATACCTCCGCCATAAACTGCCCTATCCATATTATTTACTTTTACTAATTATCACATCGTGGCAAAAAAAAGAACAAGAGGTTTGTCAAAAGAGACAAAAATATAAGATAATTCCTGTGGCGATAAAATTTTCACGATCTCGATTCCGAAAGGACTGTAATCATGCCACGAATCCCCTACCTTGATCAGGACGTCTGTATCGGCTGCGAAACCTGCACCCGGATCTGCCCGAACGTATTCCACATGGTTTCCGAACATAAAGCGGGAATCCATAATCCGACGGGAGATACGGAAGCAAAAATTGAGGAAGCCATGGATAATTGCCCCGTGGCCTGTATTACCTGGGAGGATTGAAAGCGCGTGACCGGTCGTCGGCACAAGTTCGCACTGCTTTGCCTGATTGCGCTGCTGATCGGCGGCTGCGGATCAGCCCTGATGCAAAAACTGCCGGCGGCGGAATATCAGGAACAGCTTTATATCAACGCCGAGTTGAACTTCACCGTCAACCATCCGCTGAGTTGGAAACAGGAGAGAACCCCGGTTTCACAACCTGATTTTCGCAAAGATACGGTCCGCTGGCAAATCGACAATCCGCTCCAGCAGGGTGAGGACGGGCTTCAAGGGCAAATGCTTATCCGCAGCCTGCCCGCAGCCGCCGGGCCACTGACTCGACAACTCAACCGGTTCCTGACCGAGCGGCCGGAGTTGGTATCGAGCCGCACCGAAAAGCTTGATCATAAAATCGGTCCGGCCATTCAGCTGCTGGGGCGTGACCTCGATAACGGGCGTCTGACCACCGTGCTCCGGGGAAACCGGCACGATTACATCATTGCCTTGCATTTCCCGGAGCAAAACTTCGCGGAACTGCTCCCTGTTTTTCAAGCTGTTGTCGATAGTTTCAGCGAAATATCGCCGGCCGGGACTCAGCCGGACGCTCAACCGCAATGACAGTTATCCATCCCGCCGACATCATTCGCCGCTATTATGACCACGCCCCGGAGGCCTGGGAAATATTGCTTCAGCACAGCCGTAAAGTGACGTGCAGGGCGGTGAAAATCGCCCGCGATTTACAGCAAAAAGGACTCGCCGTCGATCTGGATTTTGTCGCTCAGGCCGCCATGCTCCATGATATCGGCATCATCAAAACCGACACCCCGGAGCTCGGCTGTTTTGGCGATGTTCCTTATCTGCAGCACGGCATTCTGGGCAGACAGATGCTGGAAGCGGAAGGCCTGCCGCGCCATGCCCTGGTGTGCGAACGCCACATTGGCGTGGGCTTGACGGCGAGTGAAATCAAACGGCAGAAACTGCCCCTGCCGCCACGAGACATGCAGCCCCAAACCCTCGAAGAGCAGATCATCTCTTACGCGGACCTGTTTTATTCAAAGAACAAAAAAAACCGCAACAGCGAAAAAAAACCCGACAAAGTGCGCAAAAAACTCAAAAAATACGGTAAAAGTAAAATAGTCATATTTGACCAATGGCTGCTGCAATTCGAACCGGAACTGGTTGACGGGCGCTCCGATTGAAGCCTGCCCAAACATCCCCTGTTCCGCACAAGCATCACGATGTCGAGGTGAAACCCGCAAGATGGAACTCTGGTTTCAAAATTTCATCGAACTTCTGCCATCGGGGGCTCTTTATCTGCTGATCCTGTTTCTCATCGCGTTTGCCGAAGCCCTGCCGCTTTTCGGTCTGGCCGTACCGGGCAGTACGCTGGCTGTTTTTGCCGGTTATCTGGTCATCCACGGTAAGGGCACGTTGTTTTCTTTAATCGCAACCCATTGCTGCGGAGCAGTGCTTGGAGACGTGTTGAGTTTTTGGCTGGGGCTACGTTACGGCGGGAAACTTCTTCATTTGAGAGGCTTTCAGAAACATCGACAATGGCTGAAACGCGCTCAGGAATTCTTTATCGATCACGGTGGAAAAAGCATCTTCTTTGCCCGTTTCATCGGGCCGATCCGCGGCATTACCCCTTTTATCGCCGGCCTTTCCGGGATGGCGGGGAGACCGTTTTTATTCTATGCCCTGGTCAGTGGGATTCTCTGGGGATTAAGCTATCCGACTTTAGGCTATCTCGGCGGACAAAGCTGGCATCGGGCGCAAAATTTAAGTTCGCGTTTTGCCTTGTTGGTTTTTGTCGCTTTGGCGGCGACGATTCTTCATCACCGGATCAGAAAAGCGTTTAAAAGTAATAACGGACCCCGAAACCGATAGAATAGGCTTCCCACTCCACCTCGTTCAACCTTGAACGGCCGACACTTCCGTCGGCGAAAAAAATCCGGTCCGTGCCGTTATCGGCTTTATAGGCTTTTACATCGGCACTGAAAAGCAAAGAGCAGTTTTCCTTTAACCGGTAATAGCTGTTGAAATTCCAGACCAGCCCGGTCCCTTCGGCTTCGTGCTCGAAACTGACCGGGTGAGCGAACTCGGAGCGCAAGTTCCAGTCGGCCTGAGCGAAGTAATTGACCAGATGGTATTCCAGCGCGGTTTCAACGCTGATCTTCTCATTGATCTGCGCATCCAGTTGCAAACCGAACCAGGGACCGTGCCAATATGCCGTGTAGGTGCTGTCAAGACCATCTATCGGGCCTTCTTCCGGAGGCAGATGAAAGATGGAGGGAACATTGCCCGGCTTGCTCAGGACTTGCCGCCCCGCAGTCATCGAGACCGCCTGCATGTTAAAAGCGTAACCGACCTGTGGAATCAAAGATATATTGCCGAAACGTGCCAATTTGAGTACCGGCCCCCAGGCGCCGCTGATATCGATGACATAGCCGCGGTCGGCTTTATTCACCGAGCGGGACCATTCCTTTGTCCGGTCGTTTCCGGCATAGTCGGAATCCTGCACATCGCCGTCCAGGATCCTGCCGAATGCCAAATGCGTCGACAAGAGGGTTTTTCTCTGCAGATAGGGCAATTGGTCGAACTCTATCCGCCCACGGGACTGAAGCTGAAACGTTTCCAGATCCTCCCAGGTCAGTTCGGACAAAATATTGGTATTCAAGCCCGCCACATCACCGGCGATATTCCACTTGAGATAGTCCGAACGATACCCGGCGCTCAAATCCGCCCTGGCTGCGGCTATCACAACCTCAGCAAAGGCCGAGGCCGCACCAGCCGATAAAACAACCATCACCAAAAAGACCGTGACCAATCGCAACAGCATTTCTTTCATTATCCCGTTAAAGCGGCAATCAAAACAAAGGCCGCCCTGATCAGGGCGGCCCGACATAGCATCATTGCAGCAAAAAAGATAAATCCACAACAGGCAGCAGGATGAAGCGTCAAAGGATTAATGGTATCGAAGCAAGCTTCGACAAACCAGGTCCCACCGTGAGCTTAAATGTCACACTGCTTATAAACCGCGTCAAAATCCCCTAATTCGTCAAATTGCAGATAGCTGTAGACTTCATCTTTATAGGGGGCGACTTTTTCCTTATAAACCGCCAGGTACTCGGCCGGTGTCGGCAATTTCCCCTGCAGGGCGGTCACGGCACCCAACTCGGCACTGCCGAGATAAACCTGCGCGCCGTTGCCCATACGATCATCGAAATTACGCGTCGAAGTGGAGAAAACATTCACCCCGTCCGGCACCCGCGCCTGGTTGCCCATGCACAGGGAGCAACCGGGAGTTTCAATGCGGGCTCCGACCTGATTGAAGGTGGCGAAATAGGATTCGCTTTTGAGTTTGGACTGGTCCATCCGGGTCGGCGGGCAGATCCAGATCCGGTCGTTGGGATTGAATTTGTTGCCTTCCCAAATTTTGGCCGCAGCGCGGAAATGGCCGATATTGGTCATGCAGGAACCAAGGAAAATATCCTGAATTTCAGTGCCCTGGACCTCTGAGAGCAGCTTGACATCGTCCGGATCGTTCGGGCAGGCCAGAATCGGTTCGGTAATTTCGGCCAGATCAATTTCGATGACCGCAGCATACTCCGCATCGGCATCGGCTTTGAGCAATTGAGGCTCTTTCAGCCACTCTTCAACCGCCTCAATCCGGTTCCGCAACGTCTGGGCATCCTGATAACCGTCCGCTATCATTTTCTCCATCAGGGCGATATTGGAGCGCAAATAGGTGCAGACGCTTTCTTCGGAAAGCTGGATGCAACCGGCGGCGGCGGACCGTTCGGCGGCGGCATCGGTCAGTTCGAAAGCCTGCTCAACCGAGAGGTTCGGCAGGCCTTCCATCTCCAGGATACGGCCATTGAAGATATTGACCTTGTTTTTCTTCGGCACGGTCAACAGCCCCTGCTTGATGGCATAATAAGGGATGGCGTTGACGGCGTCACGCAAGGTGATACCTTCGTTCAATTCCCCCTTGAAACGCACCAGCACCGACTCCGGCATATCCAGAGGCATGAAGCCCAGAGCACCGGCAAAAGCGATCAGTCCGGAACCGGCCGGAAAGCTGATACCGATGGGGAAACGGGTGTGGGAATCCCCCCCGGTACCCACTGTATCGGGAACCAGCAGACGATTCAACCAGCTGTGAATGACCCCGTCCCCGGGACGCAACGGCACACCGGCACGCTCGGAGATAAACTGCGGCAGGGTGTTGTGCATTTTAACGTCGGCCGGTTTCGGATAGGCGGCGGTGTGGCAGAAAGACTGCATGACCATCGGCGACTTGAATTTCAGGCAGGCCAGTTCTTTGATCTCATCAGCGGTCATCGGACCGGTTGTATCCTGGGAACCGACAGTCGTCATCAGCGGTTCGCACGCGGTACCCGGCAGGACACCGTCAACGCCACAGGCACGGCCGACAATTTTTTGCGCCTGGCTGTAGCCTTGACCGGCTTTCGGCGTCGGGTTATCCGCCGGCGTGAACACCTCGGTTTCGCCCAGGCCGAGAGCTTCGCGGGCCTGAGCCGTCAAGGAACGACCGATGATCAGCGGAATCCGGCCGCCGGCGCGGTATTCATCGGGCACCGTGTCCGGTTTGATGGCGAATGTCGAAATCACCTCACCGGCCTCGTTGGTGACTTCACCTTTGGCGGTATTGATGGTGATGATATCGCCCATATTCATCTTGGTCACATCCATGCGCAAAGGCAATGCGCCGGAGTCCTGGGCCGTATTGAAGAAAATCGGGGCAATGACGCCGCCGATGATCACCCCGCCTCGGCGCTTGTTCGGCACCGCCGGGATATCGTCGCCGATACACCAGAGGACGCTGTTACAGGCCGACTTGCGCGAAGACCCGGTACCGACCACGTCACCGACGAAAGCGACCTGATGCCCTGCTTCGCGCCATTTGGCGATTTCGTTGATTCCTCCGGGGAAACGGGTCTTGCCCATGGCCAGTGCATGCAGAGGGATATCCGGACGGCTCCAGGCGTCACCGGCCGGTGAGAAGTCGTCGGTGTTGATCTCACCTTCAACTTTAAACACTTTAACCGTAATCGTTTCAGCCAACCGGGGTTTGTTGGTAAACCATTCGGCGTTGGCCCAGCTTTCAACCACCTGCTTGGCGGCGGCGTTGTTTTTTGCCAGTTCAATGACCTGATCCGCCGCATCATAAACGTAGGTCATGGCGGACAAAGCGTTGGCAGCGTCAGCGGCCAGGGCCGTGTCTTTCAAAGCATCAATAAGCGGCTGCACATTATAACCGCCGATCATGGTTCCAAGGATTCCAACCGCTTTGACTTTGTCGATCAACGGAGACGATTTGCTTCCGGCAACGATCTCGGCGAGAAACGCGGCCTTTACTTCGGCGGCGGGATCGACACCGGGGGAAACCCTCTCCGTCAACAGGTTCATCAAAAAATCTTCCTGTCCCGCCGGAGGGGCTTGTAACAGCTCGCACAGTGCGGCCGTTTGTTCCGGGTTCAGCGGCAGAGCGGGGATACCCTGCGCATTACGCTCCTGTTGATGTGCTAAATAAGCTTCGATCATCTCTCTCCTCCAATTATCAGTTTGACAGCACCGGCTGCATCTAACAGCTTTTCACCTTGTTTCAGCGCCTGACGAGGCCCTGAAACCGAAACAAAATATTGCATACTGTATACGATCTTTTCGCTTTTCTGTCAATCAACAGATAGCGTTGAGCGCCGAACTCGCATCGCCCTGGCCTTCCTCAACACTCCACATATGTGTCTTTTTATGACACACAAACAAGGTATCCTCGCGCTATCGACAACAGAGACCCAGATTCGAGGCCGACATGTTTGAACTGCTGCTATTATCCGCGATCGCAATCATTGCCCTCAGCCATTTCGCCCCGACGGCATGAAACAAAAGCCCTGCGCATATAAATCGCGCAGGGCTTCGGTTCCGGCCATGCCGGTCAGGCCCCTACCCGGCGACAAAACGGCTGGGGGGCATATGATTTCAGGGCAGAAAGCCGCTATATTGTCTATTGAACTTTCAAAAGTTCGACTTCAAAAACCAAAGCCGCATTAGGCGGAATGACCGGAGCGGCACCGCGTTCCCCATAAGCCAATTGCGGCGGGATGGCTAATTGCCATTTGTCGCCTTCCTGCATCAGCTGCAACGCTTCGGTCCAGCCGGGGATGACGCCGTTGACCGGGAAAACGGCCGGTTCTCCACGCTTGTAAGAACTGTCGAATTCGGTTCCATCAACCAAGGTACCGCGGTAGTGCACCTCGACCGTGGAATCGGCTTTCGGCGTTGCTCCGTCACCCTGGGCCAAAACCTTGTACTGCAGACCGCTGTCCAGCGTCACAACCCCTTCCTGCTGGGCATTATTTGCCAGGTATTCCTGTGCCAGTTTTTCATTCTGCGCCGCTTCAGCCGCCATCTTGGCCATTTCTTCCATCTGTTTCTTTTGCTGAAAGGCCATCAATATCTGTCCCATCTCTTCCGGTGTTAAAACCGTTTCCCCGCCCTTTAGTGCATCCTGCAGGCCGGCAGCGACCTGGGCGGGGTCGACATCCACCTGTTGCTGCTTCATATTCATGCCGATGTTCATGCCGATGGCATAACCCAGTTTTTCCTGCTCGGTTTTCAATTGATCTTCGGCTCCGGCAAAGACGGGAACAAGCAACAGGACCAGCAATAAAATAAACGTTTTTTTCATAGTCAACTCCGTGTCGGTAAAATCCATGCGCATAAAAAGAAGGCTCGATGCAACCACATCGAGCCTTCTTTTTATCTAACACAAAACGTTTCGATTAACCAGCCAACAATTCCTTAACTTTTTCGAAGCCGAGGTTGTAGGCTTTCTTATTCAGATCGATAAACGCCTCCGGGACACGCCGCAGAACGGCTTCTTCACCCGATTCCCGCTTGACGACATCGGTCAGTGCGATCATTGCTCCCAGAGCAATCACGTTAGCGACGATTTCGCGACCGACTTCAACCTTTGCCGTCCGCATAATCGGCAGATCGTAAACGGTGTAATCGCCTTGCGGCGGATTGGGTACGAAGTCGGTATCAACCAATAGCAGGCCGCCCTTTTTGATGCCGACGGCATACTTATCCGCAGCTTCCTGGGTCATTGCCAGGCAGGCGTCGACAATCGTCGCTTTCGGATAGTCGATCGGCTTTTCACCGATGATAACCTCGGACTTGGATGCACCACCACGAGCTTCGGGACCGTAGCTTTGCGATTGAACGGCGTGCCGGCCTTCAATGATCGAAGCGGCTTCGGCAAGAATAATTCCGGCCGTGATCAGACCTTGACCACCAGCACCGGAAAAACGAATTTCATATCTTTCAGCCATGATACAATTCTCCTTCTGCTGTGAGATCAAGCGCCCTGGGCACGAGCGATCAGCTTGGCGTACTGATCGGTGTATTCCGGTCTTTCATCCTTGTAAAGAACACCCGTCAACACCTTGCCTTCCAACTGCTCGTCCGTCATCTTCGCAGCGGCGGCAACCGGAACGGCGATTTCCTTGAGGCGCTTCATCATATCAACAACGCTACGGAACTTATTGCGTCGCCCGTAGGTGGTCGGACAGTCGTCCAGGACCTCGATCACGGCCATGCCTTTATGCTGAATCCCTTCGGCAATCAGCTTGTCGATCTGGGTGGCGTGAAAAGCCGTTGTCCGGGCGACAAAAGTGGCGCCGGCACCGATTGCCAGTTTGCTGATATCAAACGTCGGGTCCGGGTTGCCGTACGGCGTTGTCGAAGCCTTGTTTCCGGTCGGCGTCGTCGGCGAAAACTGACCGCCGGTCATCCCGTAGATGTAGTTGTTCATGATGATGTAGGTCATGTCGATATTACGCCGGCAGGCATGAATAAAGTGATTGCCGCCGATCGCCGTACCGTCGCCGTCACCACCGCAACAGATGACCGTCATTTCCGGTTTAGCCATCTTGATGCCCGTGGCAAAAGCGGCAGCGCGACCGTGAGCGGTATGCAACGTATTGAAATCCAAATAACCGGGCAAGCGGCTGGCGCAACCGATCCCGGAAACGATTGCGGTGTTGTTCTTCTCCAAACCGCAGGTATCCATCGCCCGGATCAGGCCCTTCATGACGATGCCGTGGCCACACCCCGGGCACCAGATGTGCGGCAATTTACCGGGACGAATTGATTTTTTATAATCGTAAGCCATTTTAGAGCACCTCCTTGACCTGATCGATAATCTGCATCGGCGTCAACGGATCGCCATCTACCCGGTTGACCCCGGCAAGCTTGCAATTATCCTTAACAATACGCTCTACTTCAAAAATCATCTGCCCAAGATTCATTTCCGGCACCACAATAGCGGCAGCCTGTTTCCCGAGTTCGGCAACCCGGTTCTCCGGAAACGGCCAGATCGTGATCGGCCGGAACAGACCGGCCTTGATCCCCTCTTCACGCAGTTGATTGACCGCATAACGGGCAGAACGGGCCGAGGAACCGTAGGCCAGAACCACGACTTCGGCATCATCAAGCAGATATTCTTCATTGTACTCTATATCAGCCCGGGCTTCCGGATTTTCAACTTTGGCAATCTGACGACGCTCTTCAAAATCGACCAATTCAGCTTTCGTCGTCGGGAAACCGTCGGCGGCTTTGTTCAAACCGGTCACATGGTAGCGATAATCGGACCCGAAATCGGCCAAAGGCGGAACATCGGTATCAGACTTGGCGTCATAGGGCTTGTATTCTTCCGGCGGCACCGTCGGCTTGGCGCGGTTGATCACCTCGAGGTCTCCCGGCTCGGGGAATTCGATCCGTTCCCGCATATGACCGACGATCTCGTCGAACAACACCTGCACCGGCATACGATACTTTTCCGCCAGGTTGAAAGCCCTGACCGTTTCGGAAAAAATTTCCTGACAGGATTCCGGGCAGACTGCGATGGCAGCATGGTCACCGTGAGTTCCCCAACGGGCCTGCATCACGTCGGACTGACCGGGTCCGGTCGGCATCCCGGTTGAAGGACCGCCGCGCATAACATTGATGATGACGCAGGGAACTTCCGCAATACAGGCGTAACCGATCAATTCCTGCTTCAGCGAAACCCCCGGACCTGAAGTCGCCGTCATCGCCTTGGAACCGGTCAATGACGCACCGATAACGGATGCAATGGCACCGATTTCATCTTCCATCTGGATAAATTTACCACCGACTTTGGGAAGCGCTTCCGACAGGGCTTCCGCAACTTCAGTGGAGGGAGTGATGGGGTATCCTCCAAAAAATTTACATCCGGCATAGATGGCGCCCTGGGCGCACGCCTGATTCCCCTGTAATAATGCAACTTTTTTAGCCACGAACCGACCTCCTCTAGCGAATTACAGCTTGTGAACTTTGATGGCGAAGTCAGGGCAACGCAGTTCACACTGATTACATGCGATACAGGCATCAGCATTAGCGACCTTGACAACAAAGGCATCCATCTCCAGAACCTTGGTGGGGCAGAATTCAACACAGATACTGCAGCCCTTGCAATATTCCTCGATGATTTCGATTTCCGCTTTCGCGCTCATGAGCGTCTTTCTCCTTTACATGTGATTGCTGCAAACAACAGCCTGAAGGCGGCGGAATCCTAACATATGCGGCGATTACGCGCCAGCAAAAACGCGCCGTTCAAGCACATCAACAAGCAATCCAAGATTGCTTCATACAGATTTATCAATGTAAATTTTAAAAAGAAGGGCAGCCGAAAGGCTGCCCTTTCATGGTAATAAACACAAACGAACCGATTTTACAGATTCATGCTGTCGACCAGTTCCTTGACCGCAGCCACAGAATTGTCCATCAACGCCTGCTCTGTTTCATCCAGCTTCAGTTCCAGAATCTTCTCAACACCGCCGGCACCGAGAACACAATGCACGCCGACATAGTAACCGTCAACACCGTATTCACCGTTCAGCAGAGCGCAGGTCGGCAGAACACGCCTCTGGTCCTTCAGATAGGACTCGGCCATGGCAACCGCGGAAGAAGCCGGGCTGTAGAATGCGCTGCCGTTGCCCAGCAGCTTGACCACTTCGCCGCCCGCACCCTTGGTGCGATCGACCATGGCAGTCATGACTTCCTGAGCCTTGGCGGCATTACCGTACTTCTGCTCGAGCAGTTCCATAACCGGGATACCGGAAACGGAAGCGTAACGCACCAGCGGCACCATGGTGTCCCCGTGACCACCCAAAGTGATGGCGGACACGTCCTTGACCGAAACGCCCAGTTCCCAGGCGATGAACGCGGCAAACCGCGCCGAATCGAGAACCCCGGCCTGACCGCAAACACGCTCCGCCGGGAAGCCGGTGATTTTCTGGCACAGGGTGACCATGGCGTCGAGCGGGTTGGAAATAATGATGACGAAAGCATCGGGAGCGTTATCGCGGATACCTTCGGCAACCTGGGTCATGATTTTGGAGTTGACCCCGATCAGGTCGTCGCGGCTCATCCCGGGCTTGCGCGGCAGACCGGCGGTCACGATAACAACATCGGCACCGGCGATATCCTTGTAATCGTTGGTACCGGTAACGCTGACATCGAAACCGTCAACCGGAGCAGCTTCCGCGATATCCAGGGTTTTGCCTTGGGGCATGTTCTCGACGATGTCGAACAGGACAACATCGCCCAGTTCGCGCAGCGCGCAAAGTTGAGCCAAGACACCACCAATCTGTCCACCACCGATAAGAGCAATTTTTGGTCTCGCCATTTTCTCTCTCCTTATGTCGGAAAATTTGGAATAGGCCCCGGAATCCAGACAGGATCCGGGCCTGCCTGTATTACATCGCGTCAATAATTGCGTTCAAAACCGCACTTGGCCGCATCGCTGCCGCCGCCTTGACCGGATCGGGCTTGAAGTAACCGCCGATATCAACCGGTGAGCCCTGGCAATCGATGAGTTCCTTGTCGATCTTCTCGGCATTGTCCGCCAACTGCTTGGCAACCGGTGCGAAGCGGGCCTGCAACTCGGCGTCCTTGCCTTGAGCGGCCAGCGCCTGGGCCCAGTACAGCGACAACCAGAAAGAACTGCCGCGGTTGTCGATCTCATTGACTTTCCGGGAAGGCAACTTTTGATTTTCCAGATATTTACCGATACCCTCATCGAGGCATTCGGCCAGCACCTGGGCTTTGGGGTTATTGTCGGCCTTGGCTGCCTGTTCAAGAGACGGCACCAAAGCGCAGTACTCGCCGAGGGAATCCCAGCGGATATGACCTTCCTTGAGAAACTGTTGCACGTGTTTCGGCGCGGATCCGCCGGCGCCGGTTTCAAACAGACCACCGCCGGCCAGCAGCGGAACGATGGACAGCATCCGGGCCGAGGTGCCCAGTTCAAGAATCGGGAACAGGTCGGTCAGGTAATCCCGCAGGACGTTACCGGTCGCGGCGATGGCGTTCTCACCGTTACGGACGCGAACGAGGGAGTACTTCATGGCCTCAACCGGAGCCATAATCCGGATATCGAGACCGGCAGTGTCGAACTCGGGCAGGTACCTGTTGACCTTCTTGATGATCTCGGCATCGTGGCCGCGGTTCTCATCCAGCCAGAAAACAACCGGTTCACCGGAAGCCTTGCCGCGGTTGACGGCGAGCTTGACCCAGTCCTTGATCGGGATGTCTTTAGCTTGACAGGAACGGTAGATGTCGCCTTTGTTGACCGGCTGTTCCATCAGCACTTCACCGGCGGAGTTGACGACCTGGAACTTGCCGTCAGCGGCCGCTTCGAAGGTCTTGTCATGAGAACCGTACTCTTCGGCCTTTTGCGCCATCAGACCAACGTTGGAGACGCTGCCCATGGTGGCGGGATCGAACTGGCCGTTCCTGTTCGCGTCTTCGACGATCTCGCGATAGAAGGTGGCGTAGCTGCGATCGGGAACCATGGCGATGGTGTCCTGCAGTTCGTCCTGCAGGTTCCACATGCAACCACCGTCGCGGACAACATTCGGCATCGACGCGTCAACGATGATGTCGTTGGGCACGTGCAGGTTGGTAATGTTTTTCCGCGAATCAACCATGGCCAGTGCCGGACCGGTCTGATAGCAGGCGTTGATATCGGCTTCGATTTCAGCTTTCTTGTCCGCAGGCAGTTTGTCGAGACGGGCAAGGATATCGGCCATACCGTAGTTCGGGTTGGCGCCGATCGACTTCAGGGTGTCGGCATGTTTGTCGAGGGCATCCTTGAAGTAAACCGAAACGGCGTGACCGAACATGATCGGGTCGGAAATTTTCATCATCGTCGCCTTAAGATGCAGGGACAGCAACACCCCTTTCTCTTTAGCTTCGGCGGCAGTCGCGGCGTAAAACTCACGTAACTCGGCAACTTTCATGACCGAACTGTCGAACACTTCACCGTCCAGCAGGGCGACTTCTTTTTTAACCTCAACGTTACCGGCTTCGTCGACAAACTGAATCCTGACGGTGTCGGCCTGGTCCATGGTCACCGATTTTTCGGTTTCGTAGAAATCCCCGCCGTCCATGTGGGCGACCCGGCACTTGGAAGTTCCCGGAGCCGGCCAGGGCTTCATCATCTTATGCGGGTTTTTCTGCGCAAATTTCTTGACCGACAGAGCGGCGCGCCGATCGGAATTCCCTTCACGCAGCACCGGGTTGACTGCCGAACCGAGGCACTTGGCGTAACGGGCCTGCAGCTCTTTTTCTTCATCGGTGACGGCCTCTTCCGGATAGGTTGGGACATCGTAGCCTTTTTCCTGCAGTTCCCTGATGGCGGCCTGCAACTGCGGGATCGAAGCGCTGATGTTCGGCAGCTTGATGATGTTGGCTTCCGCTTTCTGAACCAGTTCGCCCAGCCAGGCCAGGTTGTCGGCGACCTTCTGCTCCTCGGTCAATTTCTCCGGGAAATTTGCCAGAATACGACCGGACAGGGAAATATCCCTGGTCTCAACTTCAACACCGGTTCCCTTGGTATACGCTTGGACGATCGGCAGAAATGCATAGGTCGCCAACGCCGGAGCTTCATCAATCTCGGACCAGATAATCTTTGCCATTACTCTCTCCTTGTATGCAGTACAGTCAGCAACATTAAAGCAGTCTATAACCGCGTTATAAACCGACAAAACACTCTCCTTTGCGCTGTATACAGTATACAAAGAAAAATTGAGTGTCAAGGCCATTTGCGCTTTAGAGTAAAATTATCTCAATCGCTAAAATAAAACGGATAACCTTTTGATTCTACGTTGCTTTTCCGGTCTCCTTCGCCGCATTACAACAACCGTTTCTCTGAATCGTTCCAGCTCCGCAAATCATAACGATATCAAATCCGCCGCAGGCATCTCCGGCGGCTAAAAAAAAACAAAATTATAACCGCACAGTTTCCGCCGGCGGCAAACAACAAAAATAAACGCAAGAGAAGGAATAAAGGCCGGAAAGGATAATCCGTTGTTACCGGCAATTCGGCGGAGACGCCCGATCAGAAAAGGTTCAGAGTCCGCGCCTCCTCGCGCGCCTGCTCGATATCGTCCCTGCTTTTGTCTCGCGGCACGACAAAGACCTGCCCGGCGAAAATCTCTTGCGGGTCTTTTATCTGGTCCCGGTTCGCCTTATAAATCAGCGGCCACAACAGGGCATCCGCATAAACTTCGGGCCGGGCCGCTATTTGCGCCAGGTTTTCTCCCGCCCGGACCTCGACTTCATTAACCGGTTTGGGCTTGACCGGTTTGTCCGGCGGTTTCTTGGCCGTTGCCGGTTTCACCGCCGGTTTTACGGCTGCGGACTTGGCCTGTGCCTGCTTTTCCTCTTCAAGCTTTTTCAACTCAGCCTGACGCTGCAACTCCAGCTCCAGCTCTCGTTCACGTTCTTTACGCAACTCCTCCGAACGTTTTTCTTCCGCCTGACGCTGTTGCTCCCGTGCCAGTTGCTTCTTGTATTGAAGCGTAATATCCAACGCTTCGGAGGCATAACGGCGCACCAGTTCCAGCGTGCGCTCGGCCTTGCGGTAATCGCCGTTTCTGACCTGTTGCTCCGCGGCGAGCAAGGCACTGCTGGCCAGTTGATATTCCCCGGGGGCATAACGTGCCGCTCCGGAGGCGTAAGCGTGGTCAACCACATTGCGTGCATTGTCCAGTTTCGCTACCGGCGGCCGCGCACATCCCGCCGGAAACGACAACAGGAGAACAATCAGGAACAGACGTGCAACCATCTGTTTTCTTTTCATAATCTACCGATACCGGCTATTCCGTGGTGGTTACGCCTTCCGCGTCCGCAGGCGAATCCCCAACTCCTGAAGCTGCTTGTCCGCCACCTCGTTGGGAGCATCGGACAACAGACAGGTCGCTTTCTGGGTTTTCGGAAAAGCGATGACGTCACGGATCGAATCCGCCCCTGTCAGAATCATCATAATTCGGTCGAGTCCGAAAGCGATCCCGCCATGCGGCGGTGCTCCGTACTGCAACGCATCCAGCAGAAAACCGAACTTTTCCCGTGCTTCCTCGGCATCGATACCGAGCAGCTGAAACATGCGCGACTGTACCGCCTGGTCATGGATACGGATGCTTCCGCCGCCGATTTCCGAACCGTTCAAGACCAGATCGTAGGCCTGGGCGCGAGCTTCTCCGGGGGCGCTGTCAAGCAACGGAATATCTTCTTCCAGCGGGGCGGTAAAGGGGTGATGGACAGCTACATGACGTTTTTCCTCGGCATCCCATTCAAGCAACGGGAAATCGGTCACCCAGACGAATTTGTAATCATCTTTTTGCGTCAGACCCAGCTTCTGGCCCAGATGGCCGCGCAGCCGTCCGAGAGCCTCATTTGCGATACTGGGGACGTCCGCCATGAACAGCAGCAGATCACCGACTTCGGCATCCAGCGTTGCATTGAGCGCGGCCAGTTCATCCGCAGTAAAAAATTTCGCGATCGGAGACTGCCAGCCCTCTGCCGTTACTTTAACCCAGGCCAGCCCCTTGGCGCCGTAAATTTTAACGAAATCGCCCAGGTCGTCCAGTTCTTTGCGTGAAAAGGTTGCACAACCTTTGGCGTTGAACGCCTTGACCAAACCGTCTTTGGCGGCGACATCGGCAAACACTTTGAATTGCGAACCGCGGACCTGTTCAGTGATATCAACCAGTTCCAGGTCAAAGCGCAGATCCGGGTTATCGACCCCGTAGCGATCCATCGCCTCGGCATAGGACAGCCTCGGCATGGGCAGGCTGAGTTCAACATCCAACGCCGCCTTGAAGATGGCCGCAATAAGGCCTTCCATAACGTCCATGACGTCATTCCGGTCGACAAAACTCAGTTCGCAATCAATCTGGGTGAATTCGGGTTGACGGTCCGCACGCAGGTCTTCGTCGCGAAAACATTTGACGATTTGAAAATAACGATCAAACCCGGAGACCATCAACAACTGCTTGAACAGTTGCGGAGATTGCGGCAGGGCGTAAAAACATCCGGTATTCACCCGGCTGGGGACCAGATAATCCCTGGCGCCCTCCGGGGTGCTCTTGGTCAGAACCGGCGTTTCAACTTCGATAAAGCCCTGCGAGTCCAGATAGTTGCGCACGGTTTTGGCGACCAGATGGCGCATCAGCAGGTGGCCCTGCAAAGCCGGGCGACGCAGGTCGAGATAACGATATTTAAGCCGGATATTTTCCGCTACTTCGGTATACTCGTCGAGCATGAAAGGCGGCGTTTCCGCGCGGTTGAGAATCTTCAATTCCGAAATTTCGATTTCCACTTCGCCGGTTTTCATTTTCGGATTGACGGTCCCCGCAGGCCGCGGCGAGACCTTGCCCTGCGCGGCGACGACATACTCGTTACGTACCTGTTCGGCTTTTTTGTGGGATGCGAGATCCCGGTCGGGATCCAGCGCCAGTTGCACAATGCCTTCCCGATCGCGCAAATCGATAAAAATCAATCCGCCGTGGTCACGTCGCCGTTGCACCCAGCCCATGACGCAAACCTGCCGGCCGATCTGTGCCGCCGTTAATTCGCCGCAGCGGTGGGTGCGCTTCCAATCTCCAAGTTTATCGCTCAAAACCGTGCCTCCAGACTCGTTTCCTAACTATGGTTTTTTCTTCCTGAGTTTATTATGTCAAACGGCTGATTATATGAACCTCGATCCACCGGGGTCAAGCGGAAGTCATCCCTGCCTGCGAGAGTATATGCCGGAATTCATCCACCAGAGAAGAGAGATCCACTTCCGTTTGCGAGCTTGTGAGCATATTTTTCAATTGCGCCCGCCCGGTTGTCAACTCTTCTTCCCCTAAAATCAACGTGTAGGCGGCATTCAACTTGTTTGCCCGGCGCATCTGCGCCTTGAGGCTCCGGCCCTGATAATCCATTTCGGCCCTGATGCCGCGCTCCTGCATCCGGGACATCAGCACGAAAGCCTGCTGCGCCGCTTCTTCTCCCAGAGCCGCGATAAACAGACGCGGATTTTCGGGCGCGATTTTCCGGTCCCCCTTCAGCAGCACGAGCCTTTCCAGTCCGATGGCAAAGCCGATACCCGGCAAAGCCGGGCCGTCGAGACTTTCCACCAGTCCGTCATAACGACCACCGGCGGCGACGGCGTTCTGCGATCCGAGCTGATCGGTGACCAGTTCAAATGTCGTCCGTACGTAATAATCAAGACCGCGAACCATGCGCGCATTGACATTGAAAGGAATACCCAATGCCTGCAGATAATCTTTGACCCGGGTAAAATGGCTGTCGCATTCCGGGCACAGGCTGTCGATCATCGCCGGAGCGTCCGCTGTTGCCGCACGGCATTCTTCCACCTTGCAGTCCAACACCCGCAACGGGTTATTCAGGTAACGCCTGCGGCACTCGGGACAAAGCCGATCCAGGCGTTGCTCCAGATAAACGATCAGTTGCTCACGGTAAGCCGGGCGACATGCCGGACAGCCGAGGGAATTGATCTCCAGGGAAACCGCCTCGATGCCGATACGGATAAAATATTGACGCAGCATGGCCAGCACCTGGGCGTCGATCTTGGCGTCCTCGATGCCGATCACTTCGACACCGATCTGGTGGAACTGACGATAGCGTCCTTTTTGCGGGCGTTCGTAACGAAACATCGGCCCGAGATAATAGAGTTTGGAAACCGGGTCGAGATTATACAGCCGATTCTGGATAAAAGAGCGCATGACCGGCGCGGTCCCCTCCGGTCGCAGGGTCAGGGAATTCCCGCTCTTATCGTTGAATGTATACATCTCTTTTTCGACGATATCCGTCGTTTCGCCGATGGAACGACAGAACAGTTCGGTTTTTTCCGCGGTCGGCGTCCTGATTTCCGCAAAACCGTAAGCGCCGAAAACCTCACGCGCCGTCTGCTCCAGAAACTGCCAGGTCTCAACTTCGCCCGGCAGGATGTCGTTCATGCCTTTTATCGCCGCGATACTCAAAACGCTGTCCCTCTTTGTCCGCTGTTGTTATCAAACCGAATCCCGTGCGTCGCAAACGATTCCCCGCGACACAAGCAGAAAAAGATACCTCATTTTTCCGATATCCGAAAGAGGAAGGTCACAATATTTAAGATTTTATTTCCGTTAAAAGGTCAATAGACGAGTTTGGATATTCTATGGACAGGGCGAACGGCACCTGGGTTAACCGGGAAGTGCGCCTTGGAAGCTGGGCGACGAACACCCGAATTCATTCAGTCGTGGTAAGGTCCTCGACCCCGCAAATCACATTTCTTGCCTTTTTACCCGCATACATCGCACGATCGGCCAGGTCGAGCAGCCGGTCCCGTTCGGTTGCATCCGTCGGGAAAGTCGCCACCCCTGCAGTCACCGTCACATGAGATGGTGTCCCCTGATCGCTGAGGAAAGTGTGCCCCTCGATCATCTTGCGAATTCTTTCGGCCACGATCCGCGCAGTCCGGCCATCGGTTTCGACCAGCATGGCGGCGAATTCATCACCGCCGAAACGAAACAGGGTATCGACATCGCGCACGCAACCGCGCAACAAATGACCGACTTCGCGCAAAGCCGAGCTGCCGGCCAGGTGACCATGTTGATCGTTGATTTCCTTGAACCGGTCAAGATCGAGGAAGAGCAGGGAAAACTTCAGGCCATAGCGGTGGGAGCGACGGATTTCCTGGTTTAACGCCACCTGCATATAACGATGATTATACAAACCGGTCAGGTCGTCCGTGTACATCAGCTCCTGGGCATCCTGATAACGGCAGGCATTTTCGAATCCCAGTTCAATCTGATCGCAAAGATAACGCAGATCGCCCAGGGAAGTGTGTTCACCCGGAGCCGCAACGGCGTCGCAGATAATGATACCGCCTTTGAAAACGTCGCCATCATAAAGGGGAGTCATCCAACTGCGATCACGCGACAGTTGCAATCCGCCAAGCGACTTGGCCATCTGCGGACCCGGCTGGCTCAGGCCCTGAATCCCGTCAAGTTCCGGCAACAGGATTTCAATCAGCTTGCCGGCCGTATCGGCATGCAGCTTCCTGGTCGCGACAACCGTCGGAGTCGCACCGTCCTTCAAGGTGAAAGCACAACCCGAGGAGGCGCCTGTTTCGCGCAGCAGGATATCGAGAGACTGAGGGATAAGGCGCTCGAGGTCGATCAGGGACGAAAGCGACTGTCCGGTCTGAAACAATTGAATCTGGCGCCGCAGGTGATCATTCTCCGTCAGCAGTTTACGCTGATCCAGACTGGCGCGCACAACATGTTTCAACTCATCCGGGTTAAACGGCTTGATCAGGTAATCCCGCGCCCCGTTTTTCAGTGCTTCAATCGCCGATTCGAGACTGGCGTGCCCGGTGACCAGGATGACATCCGGCGGGTCGGTCATGGCCCTGGCGGCACGCAGGACTTCAAGGCCGTTGCGACCGGGCATGACCATATCCGTCACCACCAGGTCGAACGCTTGCCGCTGCATTAACTCGATCGCATCATCGCCGTTGCCGCAAACTTCGACCCGATAGCCTTCTTCCAGCAACAGATCACGATAGAGCTTGCGGAAAAACAGCTCATCGTCGACAACCAGAATACAAGATTGGACAGAAATCATAAATCTCCTATAATAATAGGATTTTTTAACAGCTTTCAGCGCCGGATGTCAACGAAAAAGCCCCTCTTCCAGTGCCGGATATTCCAGTCGTTATCCTTCAACTCAGCCCGTAGTGTGCCCATGAGATCGGTACGATACAAAGGGATCCGTCTTCCCTCCAAATCCTCGACGACCTGCCTGGACGGCAGCTGGTAACGATTCCGATAGCCGACCGAAACCAGACAATGACGCGGTGCAAGCACAGCCGTCAAGCTGTCGGTCAATGAATATCTGCTGCCGTGATGCGGCAGCTTCAACAAACTGACCGGTCCGGGCAGTCCCGCATCCAGCAGCGCCCTGACGGCCTCCCGTTCGATGTCACCGGTCAACAGCAGGCCCTGATCAACGCCGGCGGCCAGATACATGACCAATGAGGCGTTGTTCTCGCTGTAACCGGGTTTGTCTCCATTGTAAATCAACAGCTCGCCCGAATGCCAAAAACCGAGACGCCGCCAACCGCTCTCCATAACCCGGTGGCATGGAATATGATTGCGCAGCAGTGCCTGCTGCAGGCTTTTGTCCAACTCTTCCAGGCGGTGTCCGGTCAAAAATCGCTTCACCGGGAAATGATCGAGGATATAAATCAATCCTTTGCGATGATCCGGATGATCATGAGTCAGGACTACCGCTTCCAGTTCCCGTACATTCATTTCCCCCAGCGCCGGAGCCAGCAAACGCTCGCCCACATCGAACCGGTCGCTGTACAACCCGCCTCCATCGATCAGGACCGCCTGTCCCGCCCGATTCTGCAATAACATCGACTCCCCTTGCCCGACACTGAACATGGTCAGAGCCAGCGGCGATTCATCCAACGCCGGCAGCCACCACAAACAGCAGCCGGTCACAACCCCGATAAGAACGAGACGGCCGCCGGTCCAGGCCGACGCCAACCGCGGCAGGCAGACCATCGGCACAATCAGACAGGCGACCGCCAAATATTGCCAGCGTGAGAGAAAGAGAGGCTCCCCTCCCCAAAGCGGAATTTCATTCAAACGGGAAACAAGCGCCACCAGGAAGCCCAAAACAGATCCCGTCAATGTAAACAGCTTGGCGGCGACGAGGGAACTGCAAGGGAACAGGATCAACCCCGCCAGCCCGACCGGCAGGGCGACAAACGATACCAGCGGAACGCAAATAAAATTGGCCAGCCAGCCCAGAGGAACCAGAAGATGAAAATTCAACAGGACCAGCGGCGTGGTCGCCAGGGTTGCGGCCATAGTGGCGAGCATGAGTTGCGCCGGATAACGCCGCCGAACCGGCAACATCCTGAGCCGTTCATGCCCCCACCAGGGTTGCCACAAAAGAATACCCGCAGCACCCGCAAAGGACAATTGCCACCCGGCCTGCCACAGCAAAAGCGGATTAACGAGTAAAGACAACAGGGCCAGGGAAAGCAACAACCTCAACGGGTTGACGTAATAGCGCCAGAACAGGAAAACGGCACCCAGGGCGAAAAGAGCGAACGCGCGGCGGGTTGCAACCGCGTCCCCGGTCAGCAACAGATAGACAAAAAGACCCGGCAAAAGCAACAGTGGAACCAGCCGTTGCGGCGGCTGCCAGGTCAGCAGCCGTGACGATCGGCAATATAAATAACTCAGCAGGCGGTAGCCGAACAGTGCGATCAGACCGAGATGAAGCCCGGAAATGGCGAACAGGTGGCTGATGCCGCTCCGGGCCAGAAGGTTGCGTACTTCAGGCTCGATCACCCGCCCCTCACCCAGCACCAGAGCCCTGGTCAACTGTGCCCGGACAGCCGGCTGGGTACTGTCGATAACGGCGGCCACCGCCCGTTGTCGACCAACCAGAGCCCGGCGCGGATACGCTCGCGTGGCCGCCAGCAAACGGATCTGATCGCCGTTTTTCACCCACCCCGTCATGGCGATCGAACGACTCGACAAATAGCGGGGCCAGTGGAATTCCCCCGGCGTACCGAACAGTCGCGGTGGTCTTAAACGGGAATAAAATTCGACGACGTCTCCAGGCAGGAAAACCGCGCCGCCGGACTCGACGTAAATCCGCAGCGGTAGTTCCCGCTCACCGGAGAGCGATCGGTCCTGAAAAAACAGGCGCTGAGCGTTCAGTTCAAGATACGTCCGCCCTGCGGTCAATTGCCGGACGTCAAAAACCGTCCCGACAATTTTCACCTTACCTGATAACCGGTCAAGACTCTGAACCGTTTCATTGGGGACCAGAGCAAGGGAGTAGCGCAGATTGGCGCTGCAGAAAGCCGCAGCCATGAGGCAGAAACAGAAAGCCCTGCGCCGGTTGCGAAACATCGCTGCACCCGCGATGCCAGTGGCGGTAAGGATCCAGCCGGCAGTCTGGGGGAAACTACTGAACGGGGCGAGCAATAACCCTGCAACCGTGCCCAGGAATATCCACGGAACCAGCTGCATCCTCCCCCCTCCCCGGCAGCCTTAACAGCGTTCGACCAGCGCAACAATAACCGGTCAGGCCGGTTGCGCTACTTGCTTGGTGCGCGTTTTAGCGTTTTTTCCCGGCGGCTGCGGGGCGTCGAACTTGCGAATGAACTCTTCCGCCAGGGCCACGTCTTCTTTGCAGCCGATGAAAACCGGAGAACGATCGTGAATCTGTTCCGGGGTCAGGTCGAGAATCCGTTGACGGCCGTTTGAAGCGGCACCGCCGGCCTGTTCGATCAAAAAAGCCATCGGGCTCAATTCGAACAACAGGCGCAATTTTCCCTTGGGCTGGTTTTTCAGGTGCGGGTAGAAGAAGATCCCCTTGCCTTTCAGCAGAACCTGGTTGATGTCGGGCACGAACCCGCCGCTGTAACGCAATTTGACCCCGCGTTCCTCAAGTGTATTGACGTAGGCTTCGACCCCCGGCGTGTAAAGATTGCGCTGACCGCCCGGCGAATAAAGATTGCCCTGCGTCTCCAGGGTGATGTTCTCCTGTAGCAGCGTGTATTCCATCAGGGTATTCATGCCGAACTCGTGCACCCCCTTGCCGACACTGTAAACCAGAGTCGTCCTGGGTCCGTAGAGGATATACATGGCGGCCACCTGGTTGCGGCCCGGCTGCAACAGATCGCAACCTTCGAAAATCGAAACGATGGTCCCGACCGCCAGATTGACGTCGACCAGAGACGACCCGTCCAACGGGTCAAAAGCGACCGAGTACTTACCGTTGCAATCGGGCGAAATCGGAATGATCTCATCCATCTCTTCCGACATCATGTTGGCGACCACACGGGAATGATCAAGACGCTTGCGCAGAATCCGGTCGGCCAGAACATCCAGGGCCAATTGCTCTTCGCCGTAAAGGTTCGATGTCCCGGCCACCCCCAGATCACCGGTTCGAATCGAGTTGATGATGTACTTCGAGGCCTCGGCGATTTCACAAATGAGATGTGTCAGGCTTTCATTGACATAGTTTTCGCGCAAGTGGCGGCGCAGATCGATCTGAAATTTGGTTTTTCCCGGTTCAGCCATGTGATTGTATTCTCCTGTGAAGTCAATCCAACCTACCCAATTTTAAATAACGGACCAGCTTGAAATCGCTCACAGTCTAGCTCAGATTGAAGCCGACAGCAACCATGAACTTACACTAATCTAACAAAACAAAACCCTCCGCGGACAACAATCCGCATCACACTGCGGCCGGCGAATCGCACCAGAGCAGAGTCGCCGCGACCACCGCCAGCGGAATGCAGAAAAACTGGACGAAGGGGACTGCCAGCAGGCAGAAAACGCCGCAGGAGAATCCGAGCATTAATAGCGGCCGTTGAAAAATATAACGCCTTTGCTCCTTGAAATTCATCTTCTTGCGCATCAGCACGAAGGCCATATATTCAACCACAAGAAAGAACAAAGTGAGCGCCGGGGCCAGCACGGCATAAATCAACGGCCCGATTCCGGGGACGAAATTGATTCCGAACAGCAGCAGCATGCAGGCTGAAAACACCAGGATTTTTTTGCACTCAACAACGACGGCGTACTTGGCTTCCTGCCAGAAACGGCCCAGGGTAAAGCGCTCATCGGCAAGCGGACCGCTGCGAATGATTTCGGTGCGCTCCGACAGCAGTTCATTGAACGGCGAAGCGATCAGGTTGCCGATCACGGTAAAGGAAAAAAACACGATGACCGTAGTCAGCAGCAAGGCCACCGTCCACGCCAGATAATACAGCAGGACCCCGTACCAGACATCGGTCCCCGGAGCGTAAGTCTCCAGCATTCCCTGAAACAGCCCCAAACCGAAATAGACGGTTACCGAAAACACCGTCAGGTTGATCAAAAACGGCAGCGCCAGGTATTTCAACAGCACGGGGTGGCGGGTGAAAAAGCCGGCCGCCCGCAGGGGATAGCTGAAACCGCGGATAAAACCGGACACCGGCTGCGCGACGGCGGAGTCGACGATTGTGCTCATACCGCCCTCCCGGCGCAGGCCCGCAAGCCCTCCTGCAAGGTCGGATAACGCAACTCGATGCCGAGTTTATCCAGCATTTTCCGGTTCGACATCCGCCGCGATTCCTTGAGAAAAGAAAAGGTCAGCGGATTCATCACTTTTTCGGCTTCCGCACGTGTCAATTGCCGCGGTTGCGGCAGCTTGTACAGGTCGGCAACGGCCATAAAATATTCACTCATACTGCTTTCCTGCCCGTCGCAGACATTAAAGATATCGCCATCTTCGCCTTTGTCCATGGCAGCCAGGCAAACATCCACCAGATCGAGGCTGTGAATCCGGTTGGTCCGCGGCGCATCTTCAGGGCGCAACACCTCATGGCCTTTTTTCAGTTGGGACAAAGGCAAACGACCGGGACCATAGATACCGGTGACGCGCAGAATCACCAGCTCAAAGCCCAATACCCCGGCCTGCTCGCGCAGTTGGTTTTCCGCACTCAGGCGTCGTTTCGCCCGGCTGGTCTGCGGGTTGGGCGGCGTTTCCTCGGTGACCGGATCTTCGCCGCAATCGCCGTAAACACCACTGGTACTGATATAAACGATCTTTTCCGGACAATTTTCCGCAGTCAGCCGGCGACAAAAATTCAGCATCCGGTAATCGCTTGAGCCACCCCCCTGGGGCGACATGAGATAGAACAGTTTGTGTCCGTGGACGGAGAATTCCGGAATCTCCTCCCGGTAATCGAAATTGGCGACGACCGGTTGAATCCCGGCGCTTTCGAGCACCGGGGCGCTCTCGGCAAAATGAGCCGTGCCCTGAACCTGATGCCCTTGCCCGATCAGTTTCCGCGCGACTCGGAAGCCGATATCGCCGCAGCCGATAATGGTATATTGATTCATCTTTTACAGTCCTGTTTCATTATCCCGGTTTTGTTTTGGGCCACACCACAGCCAACGACAGAGGATCTCGCCTTCAACCAGCCTCCCCCGGTCGTTGCCCCAACAAAAGTCTAGCTTTTTTGTCGGGGCGATACCACGACAAGACACTCCTTCTCAACAGCAACGTTCCCTGCTGTTCAGGTCACTTCAGCAACCCGGGCCACGAAGACGAAATCTTCTCTTTCCATCCAACGGTGCTACGAAAGAGCCGCCCTTGGCAGCAGTCATCAAAAAAGTTTCTTTTCCACCCTTTTCTTTGCGCTCAGCGAAAAGGGTGTCGGCTGTCGGGCCGAGACCCGACGGGTTTGCCTTTCCTTGTCTTTGCACGTGACCAAACCCGCTGAACTCCCAGTCAAAGTCAAAATCCAAACCGCGGGGTCGCGGCCCCGCTCGCCGCCTTCCTTTTTGACCCAGCCCTCAAAAAGGAAGCAAAAAACGGCTTTTCATGTCTGTCGCGAGGGTTCGATGCGCCTGTGAACCGCGGGTTAATGCACAACAGTTCGTCTGCGTTGCAGCGGTTGTTGACGTTGCTGTCAGCCATTGGAGCTAAGGCGTCGAAAGCCTGAACAATCGTGGTATCCGCCCAAGGCTGCGCCGATGGGTGAAAGGACGGGCTGCTGAAGACAGAGGTTGTCCTCGTTCACTCCTTCACCACGGCCGACCTCAGCGAAATCCAGCTTCAACCGGTACCCCGGTCGTTGCCCCATACAAAAAGTCTAGCTTTTTGTTGGGGCGATACCACTACAAAGCACTCTTCGTCAACAGTAACGGCTTCCGCTGTTCAGGCCACTTCGGCAACCCGGGCCACGAAGAGCAAATCTTTTCCCTCCATTCAACGGTGCTACGAGAGAGCCGGCCCTGGCGGCAGTCATCAAAAAAAGTTTCTTTTCCGCCCTTTTCTTTGCGCCCAAAGAAAAGGGCGTCGGCTGTCGGGCCGAGACCCGACGGTTTTGGTTTTGTTGTTCTCAAACCGGCTGCATTCAGAGCCAAAGTCAACACCCAAACCGCGGGGTCGCAGCCGCGACGTTACTGTCAGCCATTGACGTTACGACGTCGAAAACCTGCCTCCCCCCTGTGGTATCCGCCCAGGGCTGCGCCGATGGGTGAAAGGACGGGCTGCTGAAGACAGCGGTTGTCCTCGTTCACTCCTTCACCACGGCCGACCTCAGCATGGATGGACCATATCCATCCTACCGAAACGCTTAGCGTATCGTATCAATCCAGACTTTTACTGACAATTTCGTACAGATCCCGCGACAGATCGCTTCCTTGCAGCTGCTCAAGTTCCCGCCGCAGGAGTCGCCGCCGCTCCGGCTCGAGACGCCGCCAGCGGGTCAACGGCGAGGCCATGCGCGCGGCCAGTTGCGGGTTGCGCTGATCGATTTGGTGAATCTGTTCAACCAGCAGACGATAACCGCTGCCGTCGTCCCGGTGGAAAACCGCAAGGTTCTGAGTAAAGGCCCCCAGCAGCGAACGGGCGCGGTTCGGATTACTCAGGGTGAAATCCGGGTGCGACAGCAGTTTTTCCACCTCGGCAAAAGTTTCTTCGCGCGGCACCAAAGCCTGTGCGGCGAACCATTTGTCGAGCAGCAGCGGATGCCTGCGCCAGCGCTGGTGGAAATCGGTGACAATCTCGCTCCGCGCGGATATATCGCTGTCGATGATCGCACTGAAAGCGGCCAGCCGGTCGGTCATGTTCCCCGCCTGACGGTATTGCCGCAGGCTCAGTTTTTCGGCCTTGCCGTCACCCAGGCGCAGCAGCAGCGTCAGGCAGAAGTTTTTCAGCCCGCGCCGGCCGATCGCGGCCGGGGTCAATTCGTAGATTCCATTGTCGCCGCTATTTTCCTCATAGGACTTGCAGAGCAGATCGCGGCTGCCGTCAGCCAGCGACTTCGAAGCCGCCATGCGCACCCGGCGGATAACTTGCGGATCAACCTGATCCAACTGCTCGGCCAGATACTGTTCACTCGGCAAGGTCAACAGTTGCACCAGCAAACCGGGGTCGGCCCGGTCGTCGGCCAACGCGGTCCGCCAAGCCTCGACAAACACCTGCTGCAGCTGACTCTCGCCTCCGGCCAAAGCGTCCCGATAAAGCCGCAGCAGCTCTTTGGTCGCCAGCATCTGTCCCGCTTCCCAGCGGTTGAACGGATCGCTGTCGCGGGCCATGCGAAAAGCCAGCTCCTCATCGCTGAAATCGTCCTCCAGCTTGACCGGCGCGGAAAATCCGCGCAGCGGCGAGATCACCGGCTTTGCCCCGACCCCGGTAAAAGTGAACTGTTGCCGTTGTTCCGTAACCTCGAGCACCCGGGTTGTTGCGCCGGCCTCGGACTCGCCGGCCAAGCGCAACGGCAGATCGACGCCCTGGGAATCGAGCAGGCCGATGGCCAGCGGAAGATGGAACGGTTTCTTTTCCGCCTGCCCCGGCGTCGCCGGGCAGCTCTGGGTCACGTTGAGAACCAGTTCCCGCTTTTCGGCAGCGTAATCCCGGCTGATTTTCAGCCGCGGCGTTCCCGACTGCCCGTACCAGCGCTTGAAACGACTCAGATCGATTTGCCCCGCCTCCTCCATGGCCGCGACGAAATCGTCGCAGGTCGCGGCTTCGCCGTCATGCCGCTGCAGGTAGAGCCGCACTCCGGCAATGAATTTCTCCCGCCCCAACAGGGTTTGCAGCATGCGGATGACTTCGGCGCCCTTGTTGTACACCGTAGTCGTATAGAAATTATTGATCTCGACATAGGATTCGGGCCGCACCGGATGGGCCATGGGTCCGGCATCCTCGGGAAACTGAAACTGGCGCAATACGCGAACATCGTCGATCCGTTTCGCCGCCGCCGAGTTCATCGCGGAGGAAAACTCCTGATCGCGGAAGACGGTCAGCCCTTCTTTGAGGCTGAGCTGAAACCAGTCGCGGCAGGTCACCCGGTTGCCGGTCCAATTATGAAAATATTCATGGGCGATAACCGACTCCACACCCAGATAGTCACTGTCCGTGGCCGTCTCGGGATGGGCCAGCACATACTTGGAATTGAAAATGTTCAGACCCTTGTTTTCCATCGCCCCCATGTTGAAATCATCCACCGCGACAATCATGTAACGGTCCAGGTCGTACTCCAGACCGAAAACCTCCTCGTCCCATTGCATCGCTTTTTTCAGCGACCGCATGGCGTGATCGCAGTAGTCCGAATTGCGCTCTTCAACGTAGATCTGCAGCAGTACGTCCCGCCCGGACATGGTGCTGAAATGATCTTCCAGGCACACCAGGTTGCCCGCGACCAGGGCGAACAAATAACTCGGTTTGCGGAACGGATCTTCCCACAGGGCGTAATGGCGGTTGTTCGGCAAATCCCCTTGTTCCAGCAGATTGCCGTTACTCAACAAGACCGGGCAGGTTTTATCCGTTTCGATCCGCACCCGGAATTTCGCCAACACATCGGGACGATCCGGATAATAGGTGATCCTGCGAAAGCCCTCGGCCTCGCACTGGGTGCAGAAGTTGCCGTTGGACAGATAAAGCCCTTCCATCGTCGTATTGTGGGCCGGATCGATACGGGTCACGACCTCAAGCTCGAATGCCTCCGGCGCCAGCGGCAGCGTCAGGCTCTCTTCATCGACGACATAAGCGCCGGAACCCAGAACCTCGCCATCCAGCTTGAGCTCCAGCAGTTCCATCTGCTCACCGGCCAGAACCAGCGGTTCGACCCGGCCGTTGCGGTCCGGGTTCAGGCGCAACTGCAAGCGGGAGGTCACCTGGGTGATCGGCCCCAGATCGAAGTTAAGTTCGACCTGGTCGACCAGAAAGGCCGGGGTGGTGTAATCCTTCAGATAAATTGTTTGGGGGCTGTCCTTGGCCATATGTGTCCATCGTTTCGCGCTACAGGTTAACCGCAAATTATCCGGTTATCCAGCCCACTCCACACTCTGGAGCGAGGAGCGAGGCGGATGTGCCATTGTCAGGGTGTCTGTCGCCCGGATGGCGACAGTCAAGCCCCGGGGATGGGTTCATGCGGCCCCGGTAATGGAACATCCGCCTCGCGCTTTTACCCCTGCATCAGGTTGCGGATGACGGGAACGGATAATCGGTACGAAATCATCAACAGAAAAATTCGCTTCGACAGATTAACATGCCGGACTGCATCAAGAAACCGTCAAGCTGAAAAATTATCCGCCGCTCGGAGTCAAAGCCATCCGAAGCAGGGCAAAGGGACCAGGGGTAATTCCGGGGACATCATACGAATGGCGCCAGGGTAAGCTAATTTGCATGATAAAAGCACCTTAAAATATCGGGTAAAAATGGCATAATGGCGGATGAAAAATACAACGCCAATGTTTCCCCGATTTCACTTGCAAACACTCCGCCGAAAGCCGCAATCTGCTCAGCAAAAACTTGCAGAAGAGATGGCCTCAGTCGTCCATGTTGAAGGCCGGGTGGGCTTTTTCATGTCTTTTGTATGCACTTTTAGGTAGATTCAAGTTTTCAGGATTTTTCAGGTTGTAACTATTATCTATCCGGAATAAATGGAGATTTATTTATGCGTCGTAGTGACAAGGCAGTGACTGAGCAGGGGGCAATAGAAAAAATTCTACACACGGGAACAATTTGTCAACTGGCATTTTCAGAGGAACCGGTTCCTTATCTTGTAACCCTGAATTATGGCTATCATGATGGTGCTCTGTACTTTCATTCGGCTCGGGTAGGGCGTAAAATTGATTTGATCAGGAAGCATGGTCAGGCTGCATTTACCGTGGCCCTTGACCGAGGCTTGATCACCGGTGAAAAAGCCTGTGACTGGAGTGTCCGGTTTCAATCGGTGGTTGGTCATGGTTCGGTCATTCTGATTGAAGCTCCAGAGGAGAAGCGGCAAGCGTTGGATCTGTTTATGGCCCAATACAGCAGTGATAACTTCAGTTATCCCGATAAAATGATTCAGGCAACGGCGGTTTTCAAGCTTGAGATCAATACAATGACGGTGAAACAATCAAGGATTGAGGCATAATGTCTTCTCCCGGTTTTTATCCACGACTGAAACAAGCTGTTATTGACCTTATTCTTGAAGCTCTCCATGCAAGTATGGAGTTGTTCAAAATTATTGTTCCTATCAGCATTGCCACCCGATTTCTGCAGCAATGGGGGATTGTTGATCAGTTGGGTGTATTGCTGGGACCGGTCATGGAACTGGTCGGACTGCCGGGACAGCTGGGACTGGTCTGGGCAACAGGAATGGTGACAAGTATTTATGGTGGTATGGTGGTTTTTGCTTCCGTTGCTCCCGGGTTGGAACTGTCCGTTGCCCAAGTCACTGTTCTGGGTAGTATGATTCTGGTGGCTCATGGCTTGCCGGTTGAATTGCGGATTGCTCAGAAAGCAGGAACCCGGTTTCGGGCCATGGCTTTGATCCGCATTGGTGGTGCTCTGTTACTGGGTTGGATCCTGCACATGACTTATCAGTTGAGTGGGACTTTGCAGCAGGCGAATCATGCTCTCTGGAATCCTGAGACCGTGGCCCCGAACTGGAGTGCCTGGGCTGTTGCTGAGCTGCGAACCATGATCATGATTTTTATCATCATTCTGGGGCTCATGGCGTTTCTGCGGATTTTGAAAAAACTGGGGATCAGTGACCTGATGACACGCCTGTTAGAGCCGGTGCTCACAGCCCTTGGGATGGGGCGTGAAGCCGCTCCGATTACAATTATCGGAATGACCCTCGGGCTGAGTTATGGTGGTGGACTGATTATCCGGGAAGCACAATCAGGACATCTCAACCAACGCGATATTTTTTCTTCAGTCGCTCTAATGGGGCTCTGCCATAGTATTTTTGAAGATACTCTGCTGTTGATGGTCCTGGGAGCTCATATTTCAGGGATTTTATGGGGACGCCTGCTGTTTTCATTGCTTGTCGTTTTCCTGCTGGCTCGTCTGATCAAGGTATTACCTGCATCTATTTTTGATCGTTATCTGATGCGGCGGGTGAAACGTGGCCTTTCAACTGCGGAGGTACGCTGTTGTTAGTTGCAACCATTGTGGCTATGGGAAACAACCGGGTCATTATAGAAAAAGGGGACAGATTTATTTTCCTGCCCTCTTTTATTCACCGATGGTAAAAGCCTGCATGCCCCGATCCGCACGCACCGTCATTCCCAACTATCCCCACCACGTCATCCAGCGTGGCCATAACCGTCAGACCGTTTTTGCCGGTGACCTCTACTATCTCGACAATCTGGCGCAGTGGAAGCTTGTGGGAGGGGCGTTTCAAATCAAGCCCGATCGACAGCAACTCTTATCTGCTCGCCTGCTGTCGCTATGTGGAAATGAATCCGGTTGCTGCCGGACTTTGCGCAAACCCCGCCGACTATCCCTGGTCGAGTTGCCGCTCCAAAATCGGTGAAAAGGAGTTTTCCTGGCTCGATTTCGATCCGCTTTATCTTGCTCTCGGCGTAGATGCGTCTCAACGTCGACTGCGTTACAGAGAATTTCTTGACACGGCAGCGTCCGGTCAGGAGCGGGAGATAATCCGCCTGGCTATTCAGCGTATCATTTCCCGCCTCCGATCCGGGGAAATACCCCAATCCGAAAACGGGCGGTTATCTGAATCAACGACAAACACCTTCCCCCCTCCCAAAAATACCGGCCGCTACTTTTTGACCCGAAACCCGGAACGTTCCAACGCCGCCGCCAGGTCGCCTGGTCCTGCTTGCGGCGCTTTGCGCGAACCGCTTTTCTTGCCGGCCGACTTGTTCCGCGGTGGCCGGTCATCGTCTCCTTGCCGGTCCGTGCGCATGGTCAGGCTGATCCGTTTTCTCTGCATATCAACCGAGAGCACCCGGACCCGCACCTCCTGGCCGACCTTGACGACCCGGCCGGGGTCCTTGACAAAACGATCCGCCAGCTGACTGATGTGCACCAGGCCGTCCTGATGCACGCCGATATCGACAAACGCGCCGAACGCGGCGACATTGGTGACGATGCCGTTCAAACTCATCCCCTCCTGCAGGTCGGAGAGCCCGGTGACTTCGTCGCTGAAGCAGGTCGAGACAAAGCGTTCCCGGGGATCGCGGCCCGGCTTTTTCACTTCGTCGAGAATATCGCGCAAAGTCGGCAGGCCGACCTCGCCGGAGACGTAGCGTTCCAGCTTGATCCGCTCCACCAGCGACACGTCGTTGACGAGCTGCGCCAGAGAAATCCCCAGGTCCGCGGCCATGCGTTCAACGAGCGGGTAACGCTCCGGATGCACAGCGGTATTGTCCAGCGGATGCGCGGCGTCGCGGATGCGCAGGAACCCGGCCGCCTGCTCAAACGCCTTCGGTCCGAAACGGGGAACGTTCAACAGCTGGCGGCGCGCGCTGAAGGGACCTTTTTCTTCACGCATGGCGACAATGTTTTTGGCCAGTCCCTCGCTGATGCCGGACACGTAACTCAGCAACGGCCACGAGGCGGTATTCAGGTCGATGCCGACGTGGTTGACGCACGACTCGACGACATCCGCCAACGCCGTTTTCAGCGCCGTCTGGCCGACGTCATGCTGGTACTGGCCGACGCCGATGCTTTTCGGTTCGACCTTGACCAGTTCCGCCAGCGGGTCCTGCAGCCTGCGGGCGATCGAGATCGCGCCCCGGACCGTCAGATCCAGGTCGGGGAACTCTTCGCGGGCGATATCCGAAGCCGAATAGACGCTGGCGCCCGACTCGCTGATCATGACGACCGTACAGGTCCGGCCCTGTTGTTTCAGGACCCGGCGCACAAAGCGGTCCATTTCGCGCCCGGCGGTGCCGTTGCCGATGGCGACCATCTCCACCTGGTGGGCGTCGATCAGGCGCAGCAGTTCTTTTTCCGCGGTTTCGATCCGTCCGGAACCGGTATGGGGATAAATCGTGACGTGTTCGACAAAACGGCCGGTTGCGTCGACGACCGCCAGTTTTGAGCCGGTCCTCAACCCCGGATCGACGCCCAGGACGCGGCGGCTGCCGGCCGGCGCGGCCAGCAGCAGGTTGCGGAGATTATCGGCAAACACCCGAATCGCCTCGTCGTCGGCATTTTTCTTCGCCCGCAGGCGCAGTTCAATCTCAATCGACGGCAGAATGAGCCGTTGATAGGCATCGGCAACCACTCCCCGCAGCCAGTCCCGGCAGGGATGTTGCGCCGGGATCAGCAACCGAGCGAGAGCGTCCAGCAACGGTTCGTCCGGCGCTTCGACCTGCAGCCGCAAAATTTCCTCTTTCTCTCCCCGCCGCATGGCCAGCATGCGGTGCGAAGGCACATCCTTCAACGCCTCCCTGAAATCGTAATAGGTTTCATATTTGCTGACGGTCCCTTCTTTTCCCCGCACCGGTCGCGAGCAGAAAAAGCCTTCGTCCCAGGTCCGATCGCGCACGATTGCCCGGGCCCGGGCATCGTCGGCGAAACGTTCGGCCAGGATGAATCCGGCCCCGGCCAGCGCCGCGGCCACGTCACCGACCCCGGCGTCAATGGCGACATAGGGCTGCGCCAACCGCTCCGGTTCAAGCGGCGAACCCGTGGCCTTCAGCAGTTGTTCCGCCAGCGGCTCCAGCCCCTGCTCTCTGGCCACTGTGGCCTTGGTCCGCCGTTTCGGCCGATACGGAAGATAAAGGTCCTCCAGATCGGTTTTCTGCCGGCAGGCCAGAATTTGACTTTTCAATGCGGCGCTCAGCCGCCCCTGCTCGTCGATCGACTTGAGAATCGTCCGGCGGCGCTCCTCCAGTTCCTTGAAATAGCGCAGGCCCTCCTGGATTTTTCGGATCTGGACTTCATCCAGTTCTCCGGTGACTTCCTTGCGGTAACGGGCGATAAAAGGAACGGTCGCGCCTTCTTCAAGAAGCTCGACCGTATGTTTGACCTGCCCGGAGTGCAGGCCGGTCTCTTCAACCAGCAGTTCGATATAGTCCGCCGTGTTCGTCATCGATATCACCTTTTGCAAACGGAGGGGTCCAGACAGCGAAAAGAGCGTGGATACTAGCTCTTTCCGGGAACATGATCAAGCGCTTCGCAATACAAGCGGGGAAAGCCGAGAAGGTGCAACAAAGCGATGGAGAGTTCAATTGCGGCCTTTTGCCCCGCGCAAAAACAAGAAGAACGGCAGTCGACCCGGCCGCGATCAGGCAAGATCGTACTTCTTGATCTTGCGCCACAGGGAAACCGGACTGATGCCGAGCAGTTCCGCGGTTCTGCCCTTATGCCCGCCGGTATGCCGCAAGCCTTTGACAATCAGCCTTTTTTCCATTTCCTCGAGCGTGATCGGCGCGTCGTCGGCCAGGGCCGAATGGTCGACCGCGGGCAACAGCCGCGGCAGATGATCCGGCCTGAGTTCATGTTCGTCGGCAACGATAATGGCCCGTTCGATCACGTTTTCCAGCTCACGCACATTGCCGGGCCAGTGGTAGGCGCGCAACAGATCCAGCGCTCCGGCGCTGATGCCGGTCATGGGTCTGCCGTATTTGGCGCCGTATACGGCCAGAAAATGATGGGCCAACGGGGCAATGTCGTCGCGGCGCGCGCGCAAGGGGGGAATTTCGACCGTCACCACGTTGAGCCGATAATACAGGTCGCTGCGGAAGCGCCCCGCCGCCACCTCCTGCTCCAGCTCGGCGTTGGCGGCGGCAATCACGCGGACATCGGCCTTGCGCGGTTCTCTCCCGCCGACTTTAAGGTAGGTTCCCTCCTGTAGAATCCGCAACAGTTTCACCTGAAAAGCGGGCGAGATGGAATTGATTTCATCCAGAAAAATCGTCCCTTTGTCAACGACTTCGAACAGGCCCTTTTTATCGCTGTCGGCGCCGGTAAACGCGCCCCGCACATGACCGAAGAGCTCGGATTCCAGCAGCGTTTCCGTCAAGGCTCCGCAGTTGACCGGCAGGAACCGGCAAGTGGCCCTGGCACTCGAGCGATGAATCGATTTGGCCACGACTTCCTTGCCCGTGCCGGTCTCTCCCTGGATCAGAATCGTCGTGTCGAACGGAGCGATTTTGGCGATAAAGGCTTTCAGTTCAACCATTTTCCGGCTGCCGCCGATGAGATCTCCGGCGCAATTTTCAACGGCCTGTTCCCGCAACCTTTGGTTTTCCCGCAGCAGGCGGAGGTGCTGTTGCGCCCTTTGCACCGTCAACACCAGTGCGTCCGGCTCAAAGGGTTTCTGTACATAATCGTAAGCGCCCTTTCTGATGGCATCCACGGCCGATTCGATCGAGCCGAAACCGGTGATCATGATCACCAGGCCGTCCGGGTTATGGCGCCGCGCCCGGCCCAGAATTTCCATCCCGTCGGCGTACGGCATCATCAGGTCGGTCATGACGATATCGATCGGCTGTTCCGAGATCAGTCTGAGCGCATCGCGACTGTCCGCGCTCATTTGCGCCGGAATCCGTTCCGCGGCAAGGGTGTCGTGGATCAGCCGGCGCATGGTGGGATCGTCCTCGACGATCAGGATGGAAAAAGTTTCAGTCATTGCGGGCTCCCGCTTCCGTTGCCGCAACAGCGGCCGGGAAAGTGACGGTAAAAACCGCCCCCTGACCCTCCGTGCCGGCGACATCCAGGGTGCCGCCCAGGTCGCTGACAATGCCGGAGCACAGCGACAATCCCAGGCCGGTCCCCTCGCCCGGAGGCTTGGTGGTGAAAAAAGGATCGAAAATACGCGAGCGGACGTCTTCCGGAATGCCCGGTCCGTTGTCCTCGACCCTCAACACCACGGTTGCTCCGGACTGCTCGGTGACAACCCTGATCTCTCCGTGTTCGCCGACCGCCTGGAGTGCGTTCATGGTCAGGTTGATGATCAGTTGTTCGAGTTCCTGCGGATCGGCGATAATCGCGCTGACCGGATTAAGGTTGCTGAGCAGCCGGATTCTGCGCTTCCCCACTTCCGTGGTCAGCAGCGACAAGGTTCGGCCGACCACGTCATCGAGCATGCAGGTTTCGAGCGACCGGTTGAGGTGATTCGACTGACGGGCGAAACGCAGCAGACCCTGGATGATTGAGCTGCTTTTCTTGGTCTGCTGGATAATGGTTTCCACCCAGGCACGCAGATTGTCGGGCAGGGCGTTGTCTTTCAGCAGCAGGCGCGCATAGCCCAGCACGCTGCCCAGCGGCGTGTTGAGTTCATGGGCCACGCCGGCGGACAGCTGACCGATCGCCGCCAGTTTCTCGGCCCGATGGTAGAGCTCTGTCCGCTTCTTTTCCGCGGTGATATCGCGAAAAGTCAGAACCCGGCCGATCGGCCGGCCGACGTTGTCGACCAGACAGGCCGCATTAACGGACAGCAGCAGGCCTTCAGCGTTATTGCGCGGCAGGGCGATTTCCACCCCCTGCTCGGAGCCGGTGCGGTTTTCAAGCAACGGAGCGAATTCGGGGCACACTTCTCGCAGGTTACGGTTCAACTTCCGGCCGATCGGCTGACCGGTCATCTTTTCCGCTGCGGCGTTGCAGGAGACGATCCGTTCCTGCCGGTCGAGAACAAGCAGTCCTTCCGAAAGGTTTTCAATGACCGTGGCCAGTTTTCGCCTTTCCGTCTGGCAGAACAGGCGCAATTCCTTTTCCGCGTCTTCAGCGTTTTTCTTCTCCGTGATGTCCATGGCCACCTCGATGAGGCGGCTGACGCTCCCGCTTTCATCGCGCGAGAAGGGCGTCGTCACCAGCTGAAACCAACGCCCCTTTTTCTCGACTTCGCGCGCTATGGCGGCACTGCCCGTGGCGAAGGAATCGAGCGCGGGACAGGTCGCGGTCGGGGCTTTGCGGTCGCAATAAATTGCGTAGCAATGCCGCCCGACAATTTCCGTCACCCCCTGATCCACCAGCATCTCGCGCTGTTTTTCATTGCAGCGTTCGATGGTGAAATTCCGGTCGATGATGGAGATTCCGACCCCGGTGGCATCAAAAATGGCCTGCAGCTCGTTTTTCGCTTCACGCAGTTCGTCGATGGTCTGGTTGAGATTGGTCAGAATCTGCTGAAAAGAACGGGCCACGATGCCGATGGGGTCCAGTTTGATCAGCGCCTGGTCGTCAAGTTCGTTTTCCTCCAGCTCTTTCGTCCCAATCACCTCCAGAAGGTGATTGGTCTTAGCGCGGACATAACGGGCGTAAGCTCGGTTTTCCGCTTCCAGTTCCGCACAATAGCGACGCAGCTTCTCCAACTCGTCAACGGGCCGGTTCATCCCTTCCTCCCGATGGAAATTTCGTAGTAGCCGTCAACTTTTCTGACCTCCGCCTCATAGCCCATTTTGCGCGCCGTCTGGGGAATGGTCCGCGTGCTGTCGCGGTGGTCGGTACGCACAACCAGCCGCTTGTCTCCGGCGCGCAGGCTCTCTTCATGGTCGTTAAGCGCATTAAGGGCGACCAGCAGGCAGGCCGGACACATCTGGCCGAGAATATTCAGGTCGACGACTTCAACAATTTCACGTAATTCCATTGGCTTCACCTCAGAATGATGCGCGCCAGCACGCGAGCGCCAAGCCAGGCGCCTGCAAGCATGCCGCAGACAAAGAGCATGGAATGGAGCGACAACAAAGGGACGCCGCCAAGCAGGTGCTTGATATTGCAGCCGTTAGCCATGCGGGCACCGAGAGCCATGAGCATCCCTCCGCAAAACACTGAAAGCGCCTGCCGGGACTGCGGCAGGCCGGACAGTCGAAATTCCTTAAGCCACAGGGCGTTCAGGAAGGCCCCCAGCAGCACGCCGAGCATCAGGCCGCCCTCGGCATAGGCATAAAAGTCAAACTGCGGCCCACCGCTGACCGGAAACGAAGTCTCGCCGATGCGCACGACAAAGGAAGGACGACTGAAATATTCCAGGCCGGCCGCATGAACCGGCGCCGCCAACCCTTCCAGCATGGCCCCCAACTTGGCGTACATGGTCGAAACGCTGAGCGGCAGGCCGCTGGCTCCATAGGCCGCCAGATTGAACAGCGCCAGAAACACCGCGCATAACCAGGGTTGCAGATAGCCTTCCGACGCCGCCCTGACCATCCACTTGCCCTGACGTTTCCAACGGCTGAACAGAATAAGCAAAATCCCGGCCGCCGGCCAGCTCAAGGCAACGGTTAACCCCGGCCACCGGTGGTAAAAATTGACATCGCCGCCCAAAGCTGCCCGGCCGGCCGCCTCCTGCAGCCACGGATGGAGTTCGGCGTAAAGCAGGCTGCCGCTGACGATTCCGCTGAAAGTGACCCAGTAGACCAGGTTTCCGCCGGCCATTTTGTACAGGGTTCCCATAACGCAACTGCCGCTGAGAACCATGCCGAAACCGAACATGATCCCGCCGAGCCCGCCCAACAGGTAACTTTTGCGGCTGCCGGAAAAATTGTCCACGGGAAGCAGATGGGTGGCGCGCAGCAGCAGGAACAGGAACAACGTCAGGACAACGGCCAGAAAAAGATGGCGCAGGAGTTCGCGGTCCTTGAACAGGAAAACGTCCCGCAGAATTCCGGCCATGCAGAAGTCACTGCGGTACAGAACCGTGCCCACCCCGAGGCCGAGGCTGAAATACAAGAAGAACCAGGGCCACAAACCCGCTATCGCCATCCATATCCCCTTTGCCGGTAGTGCAAAGAATTGACCGGCCGGTCAGGTAGTTGCCGATATCCGGCAGGAACCGCCTCATCATCATTGTGCGGGCGGTCTCTGCAGGCCCCCGGCCCCGCGTTGGGCGGGTCTGTTTTTCCTTCAATGTGAAACGACATTTCAAAATGAAAGAAAAAACAGCGGTCCATTGCGGAAAGATCATCCCCGCCACGCGTCGCCGCCGGACAGGAAAAAGAGCCGCCTATAATTACCATATTTCTCGATTTTTAAACAATTCTCCCTGGCGGCTTCGTCTTCGGGCGCTGCGATAAGCGCGCCATGATTGCGGACAAACTCATCATGGCATACATCGTGCGGTAACAGGACGGGTGAAGATCTTGTCCTTGGTTCGGGTTCTGAAACGAAACCGTTTCTCAACAACTCCGCAAGAGCGAAACGGCTTGCGGTCATGCACAGATGGAGGACTTATGTACAGCGGTTATGACGAAGAGAAAAACCTGGGTATTGTCAGTCGGCGGCGTTTTCTGACCACAACCGGAATGGCGGTGACCGGCACCGCCGTGACCGGCTCTCTCGCCATGGCGGATTTCGGCACATCAAGCCCCTCCGCAGCGCATCTTCAGCCCCTGCCCTGGCCCTGGAAACAGCTTGATCCGATGGAGGCCGGAAAACGGGCTTTCAACTATTACCATGAAAAGGGCGGCTGAGGCACCGGCGCTTGGCTGGGGGTCCTCAGCGTCATGCAAGAAGAGATCGGCTTTCCCTATACCGTCCTGCCCGAAGAAATGTTCCACCATGCCGGCGGAGGTTACGGCGGCCAGGGAACGTTGTGCGGTTCGATCGGTGCCTGTGCCGCGATCATCAATCTGGTCGCTTACGACGGCCAAAAAACACACTCGAAACTGGTGGCGAATCTGATCCACTGGTACGAGCGGCAGAAATTCCCGGCCGCGATTTTTGACGACTATGCCGTTTCGAAACAGCAGATCCAGGAAGTTCCAGGTTCCCCGCTGTGCCATGCTTCGGTCTCCACATGGATGCTGGCTGCCGGAGCGTCTTACAAGGAGAAACAGCGGAAAGACCGTTGCGCCAAGGTCGCCGGCGGCACCGCCTACAGAACCGTTGAAATGCTGAACGCGCATGCGGCGGGCAAATACGCTTTCGGTGGAGCTGAACGAACGGCGGATACGGAAAACTGCCTGAGCTGTCACGGCCATGAAGGGGAATATAACGAAAAAGGCCTCAACAACTGCCTGACCTGTCACGACGACCACACCAAATAAGGACCAACCGCCGCAAAGCGTCAGGGGAAGCCCCGTTTGCCGGGGATTCCGCCGGGCCGTCCCCTGGAATAGGGCGGCCCGGTTCCTTCCGCCCCAGACCCGTTTCCCGGTTGCGGTGACGTTCCGGCCGTGCGCCCGCCTTCGTAAACAGCCGCCACCCATGTCGACACAACCCGCTCAGCCAAACAGCGACAGCCTTGCGCCCGGCGTTCAATAACGAGCACGGTTATTTGCAAACCCGGCGCGATAAAACGTGTAAACTGTAGACATAACCCAGGGCAAGGCTCGGGCCATGGCCGGTACCTGGACAATCCGGGTTGAAAGGGGTCACGATGAAAGCCAGACTGTTGCTGCTCGTTTTTGTCGTTTTTTTGTTACCGCCGGAGATCTCGCGGGCCGGCGATTACGAGATCACCCCGCTGCTCGGCTATACCGTCGGCGGACGCTTTGACAGCATCGACAGCGAAAAAACCTATGATTTGTCGGACACCGGAAATTTCGGGGTGCTGCTGGGGTTGCGGGACCACAGCAGAACCGACGGGGCGTTTTTCGAATTTCTCTACAGTCGTCAGGAAAGCGATTTTGCCACCGCAGACACGGTGCTATCCGACGGTTCCGGCTTTACCGTCGATATCAACTATTTTCATCTCGGCGGGCGCTACGGCACGAGCACCGGGCGGGTCAATCCCTTTGTCGCCGGAGGAATCGGCGCGACGCTTTTCGAACCGGAACAGGGGAATGCCGAAACCAGGTTTTCGTTCAGCCTGGGCGGCGGCGTCATGGTCCCGCTGTCGAAACACCTCGGGTTACGCTTCGAGGGACGCGGGTTCGGCACTCTTTTCAACAGCCGGGGAGAACTGTTCTGCGTCAACGGCCGTTGCGCGGTACGGATCGACAGCGACCTGTTCTGGCAATTCAGCGCTTTTGCCGGGGTCACTCTCAGCTTTTAATCCGGCCTTCGGCAAACGGGTCAATCCGCAATGGACAGCGCTATTGCGCAAGTTGCACCGGGTCCTTTTGCTTTTCTTTCCGCCATTTGTCCACGGCAATTTTCTTTTCTTCAGCCGCTATCGGCCGATGACAGTGCAGACACCGATTCGCCGACAACAAAGTCGTTTTTCTGCAGTTTGGACATTGAAGAAACTTCGGTCGGCACCTGTCGCACGTTGGCCTGCACGCAAAACACATCGGTAGTGCTCCGTTACCAGGGGAGGAAAGCAATGCTGAGCCGACACATGACCGCCGCGATACGGGGTTTTCATTCTCATCGGTAAGGGGGGGCCGAACATCGCTGCGTTTGAGCATATGACCGGCCGGAATAACGGCTTGATTATCCACTTTGGGTTATGGCGATAAAATGTTGCGGCAGGCGGCCGCAGCACTCCGGCAGGAGGTTGAAAAAGCCGTTCCCGGGCATTGGGACACTGCACGCCGGAGATGCGCTTTTCAGTCCCGCCCGCGCCATCAACAAACCGGCACTGTTCCCCGAGGCTGCCCCGCTTGCCGTTGCTCTACGGCCGGCCTGCTTCGGGCCCCGCTGGCTGCATTGCAACAGCCAGCGGGACATCGACCGGCACTCGCCGCTCAAGGATAGCCGTCCAACCGATGAAAATGACAAGACCCACCGGCTTGACGAACAGGGGAGGATTTAACCAGCAGAATCAGTGAGGAACAAACAAAGCGGCTTTTCCTCCCATGGTTTTCACCTGTTCAGCCAATTTTTCCACCGGGCCGTATGAAATGGCCTGACTCAAGCAGTGGTGAACGCAAGACGGCTTCTCACCATTTGCCACCCGCTCGGCGCACAAATCGCACAGACTGGTCGGAACCGGGACATAATCCCATTCCCATTGATCAAGGCCTTTTTTCCATGGCCCTATCTGCGTTAATTTTATGCCCCATTTGTTATGGCCGATATTTTTCTCGTTGCGGCAGGCAACCTCGCAACTATGACAGCCTGAGCAATATTTATAGTCAATCAATAGACCGTAGCATGACATTTTTTCCTCCGGATTTTTCTTATAAAGAAAACCTTAGCAAATACTGCAAGTTAACAAACCAAATCAGCCATCAGAGCCATTTGCCTTGTATACTTTGCAAATCAGGCTCTTATACGGAGCAGCCTGCCCCAGTCGCCCGATATGCTTATGCGGGACCAGCATATTGATGTTTGACTTCCAGACGCCGCCCAAATTGGGTTCGGTTATATCTTCTTCCGGATACCACCAGGCATGAATGCCATGCACCACCTTTGGATGGATGGTTGCGGTGAGATGGGCTTTTTGCCGGGCTTTCCCGAACATGTTTTCCAGCCAGACCCAATCCCCTTCGATAATCCCCAGTTCGGCAGCCGTGTCCGGATGAATTTCCATAATCGGATCAGGGGTGATTTCGCGCAGCGTCGGAATCTGTTTTTGCTCTGAATGGAAATAGGTAAAGGTTCTCGCGCCGGTGGTGAGGATCAGAGGATATTCCTTACACAGGTCCGGAGTGCTGTATGGGCTGTACGGCGGTTCCTCATAATACGGCAGCGGATCCTCACCCCAGACTTCCAGAATTGGAGATCGCAATTCAACTTTGCCCGTCATGGTTTCAAAGCCGGGCTCTCCATCCGCGCGCAGCAACCCTTTTTCATATTTTTTGTAAATATATTCCGGTTGGAATACACCCTTTTCCCTCAGGCCGTCGAAATCCGTACCGACGGTGGTTTTGAACTGCTCCGAAAAGAATTCGGCCGCGGAATCCCAGGGCCAGGCTTCGGGGTTGAGGCGTTTCCCCAGTTCAATGCAGATTTCCAGATCGGACCGGCAATCGCCGACCTCCATGGCCTTGTTCATGGCACAGATCATATTGGTATTGCGTCCGAAATGCGGCAGGACAACACCATCATGCTCGGGGAAGGTGGACATGGGCAGGAAGATGTCGGCCAGGGCCATGGCGCTTGGGGTCATGAAAAGCTCCTGGATGACGGTGAATTCCATTTTCTTGAGAGCCCGGTACCAGCGCTCCGGAGCGGCATTGATACAGGCATAGAGATTGGTGCTGTTGATCCACGCCATCTTCAACGGATAAGGCTTGCCCGTTTCAAGCGTATCCAGGCACTCGTCGGGCTGGCAAATAAGCATGGAGGCGGCGGAAGCCGGCCATTCCTTGGTGCCGATCCTTTTCGCAAACAGTTCCGGATCAACTTCGCCCCGGCAGGTCGAGTAGCGCCATTGCCCCAGTGTGCTCGAAGGCCGGCCGATGGTAATGCCTCCGGGAACGTCGAGGTTTCCGGTAATGGCCATCAGATCACACAGGCTCTGACAGGTCTGCATGCCGTTACGGGCCTGTACCGTTGCCACGCCCCATTGCACCGCGGAATTGCCTGCTTGACTGAAGGCTCTGGCTGCGGCAATGATCTTTTCTTTGGCGATCCAGGTGATCTCAGCCACTTTTTCCGGCGGGTATTCCTGAACCCTCTCAGTCAGATCCTCAAACCCCATGCACCATTTTTCCACAAAGTCATGGTCATAGAGTTTTTCATTGATGATGACATGGAGGATACCGAGTGCCAGCGCGGCATCCGTGCCCGGTCGCAGTTGCAGATGGTATTCCGCCTTGGACGCCAGCCAGGTGACCCGCGGATCGACAACAATCAGCTTGCTGCCACGTTTCATCAGATCAATGATGGCGTGACCGTAAAAACCGTCGGCGTTCGATTCAAGCGGAGCCTTGCCCCAGATCATGATGTACTGCGGCACCTGATAGCCGGGATGGTCATAGCGATCCGGGAAAAAACCGGCATAGTCGATCTCGGGATAACCGGCCCCCATGACAAAATCGGTGACCGTGCATCGCGGTCCGTAGCAGGCGCTCCCGCTGAGCGGGCAGGTGCAATTCGGCGTCTGCAATACGGCAAAAGCCAAAGCGGGGTAATACAGGGTGGCCTCACGCCCTGTCCCCCCATAGACCATAATCGACTCTGCCCCCCATTGGTTCTTGATCTCCTTCACCTTTTCTTCGATGATGTCGTAGGCCTCATCCCACGAAATTTTGCTCCATTTATCCTTTCCGCGGTCAGCTTTGTCCCGTTTCATCGGGTACGTGATACGTTGCGGATGATGGACATATTCCGGCAGGGTCAGGCATCTTACACAGAGACGCCCCTGACTGATCGGGTGCTCCGGATCGCCTTCCACCTTTACCAGCCTGCCGTCTTTGATATGCAACTTCATGCCGCAGCCGACCGGATGGTCCCCCGGGGGCGACCACCCGCAGGTCCTGACGATGTAATTGTTTTCCGTACCTTTTTTCCACTCTTTTTCCATGGAGTTCACCTCTCATACGAACGACTTGAAAATTGGTTGTTATCCGCCGTTGTCCGACTGCCGTTCAATCGCCGGGTGATATTCAATCAATATCAGATGGCATCTTTTGTTCTCAGCCGCGGCAAGGTCATTGAAATAACCGCAGCACCGACCATCGCGACCGAAGCCAGGACAAATCCGGCCGGAAGGCCGTATTTATCAGCCAAGATACCTGCCGCTATAGGACCGAAGAAACGCCCGATAAAACTTGAGGTCGAAATAACACCATTAGCGGTTCCTCTATACTGGGAATCGAAATAGTCGGAAAAAGCCGCCATGATACAAGGCACGATACCGACGCCGATGCCCATAAAAGCGACCGTGAAATACATTAATTTAGGGCTGTCCCCCCAGAACATCGCATAGCCGGCGCCAAATATCGCCCAGTTGATACAAGACAGAGCAATAATGAATTTTCTTTCTATTTTGTCAGACAAAGGGCCCCATACGAACTGTCCGGCCAGAGTAAAAACCTTGTAAATGACCAGGGCAAATCCGGCATCCGCTGCGGAGAGTCCTCCCCGCACGAAAGACAGAACCAAAAATGCTGAAGAAATGGCGTATGGAAATTGCCAGCAAATAAAGAACGAACTTAAATGCCAGGTTATTTTTTTCTTCGCTACGATCTTGAACTCGTCAAAACTGAAACTGCTTTTTTTCTCCGGCAGCCGGACCGGGGTATCTTTGGCCGCGCCGAATGGCGTCAGGTTTTTTTCCGCCGGGTGATTCCGAACCAGAGAAAAGATAATTGCCGCCAGAACCAGAATCACCACTCCGAGAATCGACATGGTGGCCTGCCAGCCGTAACCGACGGTTAGAATCGGCACCGTCATACCCAGGATCGTGCCCATCAGCGTGCCGCCCGGGGTGATGCAGGTTACGGCCTTCCCTCTCTTCTCGGGAACAAACCACGCCCCCACCACCTTTGGAATTGTCGCGCTGTAGATTCCCGCCGCACCAAAACCGACAAAGGCGTAGATGACAATCGCTTTCGTCACGCTGTCGACAGCGTTGCCGAAAACAATCATGGCCACCCCGGCAACGACGGAAGCGATTGTCATGGCAATCCGCGGGCCGAACTTATCGGCAATCCATCCCCAAAATATTGCGCAAACGGCATAGCAGGCCCCGAAGGTTCCGGTAATGGAACCTGCTGCGGCATGGGTGATACCCAGACTTTTTTCAACTTGGGCAAGGTTAAGAGGAAGCCCCTGCAAACAAATCATCAAAACGAATTGCGTTAAAAAAGCACCTGCAACGACAATGAACCCATAATGAAAATAACCATGACTGTGCTTTGATTTAATGACATCGGTATTCGAATTCATTTATTTATCTCCATAGAGGCATATCAACCTTTTTTTGTTTTATCTTTTTCTTTATCTTTAGTATCCAAATCAGCTCCGCAATAGTTACATTTCTTTGGAGGAACACCGCCAATTGAATTGACTTGTTTTTTACATTTTGGACAAACAATTAAATACATATATTCCTCCCTTCTTATTAATTATTATTGACAATCAACTTTTCTCCACAAAAAGGGCATTTAGTTGGTGAAACACCTCCAATCGGAGTTATTTTTTTCTTACATTTTGGACATTCAATTTGCTTCGCGACAGAGACAGAACCAGGTCTAAAACACATCCATGAACACCTCCTTCCTTTTATCTAGAAAGAAAATATTTATTCAGAGAATATAATCAGCAATATCTATGCCGTTTATTTTAAGAATAAAACACAAGTAGAAACCGACATTTTAAAATTTAAAGATTTCCGCTTTCTCTATCTGCTACATGCCTTGCTACAATTCTTATTCTTTTTGCGAATTCGGAATTTTTCTGATGACATAACTTAGTTGATGGGAGAACTGGAGAATGGTACCATTATTGTATACAAACTCTATCAAGTACTTGCGGCTTAAATTACATATTTACTCTATATAAAAACAAGGAGTAACATATGAGAGTTGGAACCCGTTATGAAGGCCTGGTAAAGTTCAAAAAACAATTTCTGTTGAATAATTATCTCGACCCCCTTAGCTGTCCATTCCTCGACAAAGAGATCGCCGCAAGCTGGCTGCGATCGAGAAACGCGGGAGTAGACCCGTATTGCAAAGCAGTCGTCCAGAACCTGCCCTCTCTGGAATATATCAGGCAAAGAGATAAAAAACGCTTCCTGATCGACGTTGCCCGCCCGCTGCTTGACAGCTTTTCCGAGTTGATAATCAAAGCGGGCTTCACTCTGCTGCTGAATGACGCATCAGGCTTTGTCCTGGCCCAGAAAGGGCAACCAACCGTTGTCCCCAAAATCGATGAAGACACCGGTTACAAGATCAAGTGCGACGAAAGCATGGCCGGCACAATGGCCTATAACCTCTGTATCCAATTAAAAAAACCGGTTCAACTGTCGGGTGCCGAGCATTACTGCGTCACCTTCCATAATCTCATTGCTTCATCGGCACCTGTCTTTGACGACAGCGGTAACATGCTGGCCGTCCTGACCCTAAGCCAGCCCTTGCCGTCATATGGCGTAAGAGAAGAAGATAAGGCATCTTCTCTTTCCCTGGTTATCTCAATGGCAACAATCATAGAGAACAAGCTTAAATTAAAAAACAACTGTACGCGCTTAAAAACAGCTATAAATGGATTAAAAACAACCCTTTCCCTGATTGACAAAAGTGCAATCATAATTAACAACAACGGTGAAATAGTTTTATATAACAAAAATGCAAAACAATTGTTGGAAATAAACGATACAGGATTTGAAAATTACAACATATTGGATTTCATAGATAAGGAATCAAGATTTCATGATTTGTTGAAAAGATGGGAAAAAATAGATATAACAGATAACATATTTAAAAATAAAGACACATATAATATAAAAATAAGACCAATTACAAATTACATAAATGAAAAAGCCGGAATGTCGATATTAACTTTTGAACACACAAATAAAGCAAATACTTTAAAAGGCGAGAAACTTGGAAGTTCTGCATTTTATAAATTCGAAAATATCATCGGAGAAAGTAAACCGATAAAAAGCGCCGTTGCCCAAGGTCAACGTTTTGCCCTGTCGACAGAGAATCTTTTATTAACAGGCGATACGGGAACCGGCAAGGAGCTTTTCGCTCATGCCATTCACAATATGAATCGGCCGAAAGGCCCGTTTATTTCCGTCAATTGCGCCGCCATGCCGAAAGAATTGATCGAAAGTGAACTGTTCGGTTATGAAAAAGGCAGCTTTACCGGGGCCGGAAGCAACGGCAGAGTCGGAAAAATTGAAATGGCGGACAATGGAACTCTCTATCTGGACGAAATCGGCGACATGCCGCTGGAACTGCAGGCGGTATTGCTCCGCGTATTACAGGACAAACAAGTCATGAGGGTCGGCGGCAACACTTATAAAAAGGTTGATTTCAGGCTTATCACATCCACCAATAAAGACCTGTCCCGAGCGATTCAGGAGAATCGGTTCCGGCCCGATCTCTTTTTCCGGATATCGGTATTGTCCATCAGACTACCCTCCCTCAAGGAACGCAGAGAAGACATCTCCCTGTTAGCTAAATTTTTTATCGGAAAATACAGTGAAAAAAAATGCATACTCCCCCCTGAACTCAGCTGGGAAACCGTAAAAATACTTGATCACTATGATTGGCCCGGGAACATACGGCAACTGGAGAATGCCATGATTTATGCCGTTGATCTGACTCGCGACAACATCATCGAACCGGACAACCTCCCCGAATTGCTGCATCATGCCGGAAACGACGTCCCCGTTAAAATTACAGGACCAAACGACAAGGAATTCAACATCAAAAAACAAGAAGCCGAACTCATAAAAAACGCAATGCTGCAGACGGACAATCATGTCCTTTTGGCCGCGGACCTGCTGGGAATGCATAGAAGCACCCTGTACAGGAAGCTTCGGGAGATAGGGTACACAGGAGCAAAACAGTGAACATGAAAACACACGGGGGAACCCGGTTTAGCTTTTTAAGCCTGAAGATATATCCATCACCATAGGTTCACCCAAGCCCCAGAAGGTTCGGTAAATACAGGGAGATGGAAGGGAAGGTTATCAAAAGGACCAAGGCCAAGGCATAGATCAGAAGAAATTTCCAGATTTCCTGTACTATTTTGCCGAATTCCAACCGGCTGATGCCGCAGACAGTGAACAAATCGACCCCCAAGGGGGGGGAGATGCTGCCGATCTGCAGCAAAAAAATGAATATCAGGCCGAAGTGGACATTATTGATACCCAGAGCCTGCGCGGCCGGTGCCAGCATCGGGGTCAGAATGATTAACGCCGGGAGCACCGACATAAAGGTCCCCCATAAAATCATGGCAACCGAAAACAGTAATAAAAAAACCGCGGGATCTTGAGAAAAATTGGAAATCCAGTGCGAAAAAACCAAAGGAACATTGTCCCTTATTAAAAGGATGGAAAAGGCAGCGGATGTTGTTATGAGCAACAAGATGATGGAAGAAGTCTCAGCTGACGAGAGTAATATTTTCGGCAGTTGTTTCAGTTTCAGCTCTTTGTAGACAAACAGCCCGATAATCAGGCCATACACCGAAGCAAGAGCCGCCGACTCCGTTGGTGTAAACACGCCTGAATAAATACCTCCAAGGATAATGATCGGCATCAGCAAAGCCCAGAAAGCCGAACACCCGCTCTTTAAAATATCTTGCAACGAACTCCTGCTGGTCCTGTCGATTTTATTCTTATGGCAATATATCAGCGTATAGATGATAAAACATACGGCAATCAATATCCCCGGCAATATTCCAGCCGTAAATAACGCCGAAATGGATGTTCCGGACAACACTCCATACAAAATCATTGGAATGCTCGGAGGAAGAATCGCCCCGAGGGTACCGCTCGTCGCCACCAGGGCGGCGCTCCATGGCTTAGGGTATCCTCTTTGAATCATGGCCGGGATCAGGATGGCGCCGATGGCGGCGACAGTGGCCGGTGCGGAACCCGAAATCGCCCCGAAAAACAGACAGCTCAAGATGACGACAACCCCTAACCCTCCCGTCACCCCGCCGACGACTTTTTCGCAAAAAGCCACCAAGCGCTTACTGATACCCGAATATTCCATGAGATTTCCCGCTAAAATGAAAAAAGGGATCGCCAGAAGGGCGAATGAATCATTAGCGGCGAAAAGGATCTGCGGAATAGTCAGAAAATTATGCGGTTGCAGCAGAGCAAAAGTTATTAACGTCGCTCCAGACAATGAAAAGATAACCGGGACACCGGAAATCAATAAAATAATAAAACTTATGAGCAAAAGACAAATCATAGCTGTGCAAATGAATATCTTCGCGAAAAAACAGGAGGTAGAGAAGTCAACATATTTCTACTCAAAGAAAACAGATCGTGTTTTTTTGCCCTGAAGTGATCACCAGGAGTTTCGAGTCGGCAGCGGACCGCCTCGATCATCCCTATATTTCAGCAAGACTTAAAATCCTTGAACATATCGATCAAGCAATAGAAACTCATAAACATGAAGCCGGCAGGGATCGACAAACTTATAATCCACATCGGGATTTCCAGGCTTGTCGAAACCATGGACAGCCGATAAAGCTTTAGAATCAACCGAAAAGAAATAACGGTCAAAGAGGCACTGACAAGAAAGGAAACAACATCGCCCCACAGTCTTATATATTTTTTCATATTTTCGGGAAGCAACCCCGACAGGACGTTCAAGCCGATATGGCTTTTATTCTTTAAGGCGATGGCCCCGCCAAGCATGGAGACCCAGACAAAAGAATATCTTAATATCTCTTCAAAATAGGAAGAAAATGGAAACGGGGTGTACCTTCCAACAATCTGTAAGAAAGCGACAGATACCATGGTCCCCATAAAAAATATCACCACAAGTTCCTGAAGCTTTTCCAGATTACCAAATAAATATTTCAATAAATTTGACATAACACCTCACTTTGAAAAATGAAAATATCAGATCTATTCATTTGATATTTCTTTCAAATCTTCCATGAACCTGTTCATCAAATCCGTACCGACAATCCTTCTGAACTCATTTTTCAATGCTTCCGTATTAGTAATATTTTTAAATTTCAATATTTCATCTTTTGTTGATATGTGCACCTCCATGCCTTTTTCACGCAATCCTTCTATCCAGGCAAGGTCTTGCTCATCAAAAATTTTGCTGTTTTTCATTCCTTCCCGGGCTTCATCCAAGAGAACTTTTTTAATATCGTCAGGAAGGCGATTGTAGGTTTCGGTATGTATCCCTAAAATTTGCGGGCTATAAGAATAATTGCAAACCGTGCAATATTTTTGGACTTCATACAATCTTTCATTATAAATGATCGACAACACATTCTCCTGTCCGTCAACCACCCCCTGCTGTAAGGCAATATACAATTCACCCAGAGATACGGATACCGGATTGGCTCCCATTGCTTTTATGTTGGCCACGGTTTGCGGTGCCTGAGGTACTCTTATCTTCAGCCCTTCCATGTCTTCCGGGGTTAAGATCGGATGCTTATTGTTGGTCAACTGGCGAAAGCCATTTTCCCAGTAAGCCAGGCCTTTAATTCCTTTTTCTTCATAGAAACCCAGCATTTCCACAGCAACATCGCTTTTGAGCATTCTATTGACCGCCTCTCTTGATGCAAACTGAAACGGAAAAGAGAACGCCGCAAAGCGATTATCTCCCTGGCTTGCCGGGAAAAGCGCCATATCCAGAGTGCCGACCTGGCATTGCTCAACCATGGTTCTTTCATTATTGTGCGACAGTGACGCATTCGGATAAATTTCTATAACAACCCTGCCCCCTGTTTTTTCGTTAACGTTCTGTGCAAAATGTTCCAATGCTTTTTGCCATGGGTGCTCTGGAGAGACAATATGGCTTAATTTAAGGGTTATTATCTCTTTTTTCATATCAGAAGAGGTCTTATTGCCCGCTTTTTCACATCCACAAAAAGTTGGAACAAGAATAATGATAATGACTATCAAACCCAGCCTGGACATTATTTGCCTCATCAGCCCAATCCTTCCATATAAACGATAATCTCCATATGGCAATAAATAAAAATAAATAAGATTTATATGCAATAAAATTAATCTCTTACGCGGCACAGCATTGCTTTCACCACATGAAATATTTATGCCAAGAGCAGCTATCCCCTATGTTGTTCGCAGATAACATTTATGTTTCAGATCAACCCGGGTTTGTCTTTCTTTGCAACGTCCTTTGCGACAGGTTGTGTGCTTTTTGAGAATTACCGGCATTCACGAGCACCTTCAGCAGTCAAAAGCGGCTATTCCGGCTGTTATCTGAAAGCGCTGCTCAAACAAATGTCACTGTTGCATTAAAAACTCAGCCCGCTTTATTCATGAGAATTTGTCGCGAAACCGCCAGGTGCCTGCCGGACCGATGGCGGCATTGCAATGAGCGGCGCAGGAAGACTTCCAGGCTGTCGAATCGCACACAACAAGCACGCCCCGAGACGGCAGGCAATGGACGATTGCAGCAGAAGGATTCCTGAATAATCGGGGTTAGCGCCAAGAAGGGAAAACGGGACGGGATCTTCTCTATCAGTCCTTCCAGACGGCGGGCTGACCGTTTTATTGCCCCGGCGGATAAATATTTCGTCATCCCCGCATGCGCCACGTCACCCTCGCAGGACCCTATCGGGGACGAAGATAGATTAAAACAGCTCTGGCTTCCCGCCTCCGCGGAAATCACGCCCCGGGCAATTTTTTCACTCATTATTCACCGGAGTAAAAATATCTGTTTCGTACAGATCGGGGGGGGGCTCTCCCAAAAGAGAACAGGCGTTAGGCAACGCGCAATTTTCACGCTGATTCTGCTGTTGAGATTTGCAGCGGGATAATCGGCACATGACAGCCGGGAGCGACAAAGGCCTCGCAAAAAGAAGTTTTCTACTGATCCGACAATATTGTTCTCATCTCCAAAGCGACAATAAGGCGTCGCAAGATTTTTTTACACACTGCAACCGCTTCGGATTTTCTCATATCAATGCCACGACTCCATGAGCAGGTCACTTGGCCTTTTCCCCAGAAACTTGTCGCAATTACACCATTACTTCCGCATGGAAAGTTATGATTGGGTGCCTTTAGCCAAGCCGTTGGCTGGAAAAACACACAAAAAAGGCAGGGCGATCATTTGCATCACCCTGCCCGTTTCTCATCTTTGCACTGGCGGTCGAAAAAAGCTTTCGAACTCAGAGCGCATAACACTCCAGCGCTTGCTCTTCATTCCATTTTTCAACGGCTTCTTCAAGCGAATCGGCAACCGCCATTTTTTCGCAATTGTCCTCGGAACAATAGACTCCCCAATGGCTGCTTGGTGCGTAGCTGGTCGGGCCGAAAGTTTTCGCTTGGCCGCCACAGCGGCATGGAACAGCGATATGGTGATGGTGAGCTGCCATAAACAAACTCCTTTGGCTGGAAAAAAAATAAATATTGCGCGATCACTCAAATGTGATTATTTCTCTTATTTAATATAAAAAGAAGTTTTGTCAAGCTTCTTTTTCAAAAAATCCTAATCAAAACGGCGGTATAATTTGAATAGAAAAAAAGTATTATTTTTCAGCAAGTTAAAAGGCAAACGGCCGACGGACAGCAGGCTTGTCATTTTCCGTCTGGTTTTAAATTCTTGTTTTTCACCATAAAACAGGACGCCCCGCACCGCCGCCCCACGGCAAAACAATCCGCTTCACCAAGCCGGTTCAAAGCTTCCCCTTTTGGCAAAACTCTTCAGCAATAGTCCCTGTATTTTCAATATAATGGCTGATTTTCGGGCGTATTTTGAGCGATTCTCATGCTCGCTGATTGTGGACCCCGTCAGGTTAACGCTCCACATGAAGACCGCGGTATGATATTTTATTCAATACAAATGAAAAGGAATAAATAAATGGAATATAAAAAATCGGACCCGCTCCACGGCAAACTCGACGGCCGTTATGTCACCCGGTACCAATATGAATTCCCACGCGCAACCCGGAACAAGGGAAAGTTTCTCCCCCAAGGCGCCATTCGCCTCCGTGAATTCCTGTACTGCGACGGCCACCACGGTCAAGCGGTGCAGATTGTCCTGATCCCCGAACCGGGGTTGAGCAAAGGAAACGAGCAGAGAATCCTGGTGGATAAAATGCTCGACATCAACAGGGAAGACAAAAAATTTCGGGACGGGACCCTGACCAGCCGGGAATTGAGCGGAGAGATCCGGGAATATACCGGCAAGAGGCTCATCTGCCTTGATGAGATCCTGAGCGAGCAGGAAAAAATCGGCCTGTTCGCTGCGGCACGGCGGATCAAGGACAGCAAAAGAAAAAGGCAACGGGTCCGGCGTTGGAAAATCCGCTTACGCATCGCCGCAACCGTGACGCTTTTTACCCTGGGACTGATCAGCGGGGGCGGTTTACAAAAACTCGGCTTTTTCGATTTTCAAGGCAATGCCGTTTATCAGAACTACGTCATGGCCGCCGTCAACTGGGGTAGAGGGTTACTCCATCGTTCACTTCATTGATCGCCGGTATCTTCCGGATAGTCGCGAAACAACAGGCTGGCTTGAATACCCCGGTTGTTCTGGTATTTACCGCTGGAGTATTCCTCATAGTCCCCTTCCAGCGTGTGATAATAAATCTGGCAGATTTCCACGCCGGCATAAATCCGGATCGGCTGGACGCAGAAAATTTCCAGCGTCCAGAAACCTTTGAAGCCGACATCGCCGAAACCGGCGGTGACATGGACGAACAGTCCCAGACGGCCGACCGATGAACGCCCTTCCAGCATCGGCACCAGATCTTTGGTTTCGGTATATTCCACAGTTCGCCCCAGATAAAGCCGATTCGGCTCGAGGACAAGCCCAGTTTCGGGGATTTTGATCGGGCGGTGAGGGTTGTCCTTTTTCATGTCCAGAGCAGCTTCGGTGTAGACAACCAATTCATCATGTAAACGCAGGTTGTAACTGTTCGGATTGATTTTTCGTGCGTCGAACGGGTCGATAACGATATCGCCGCCGATGCGGTTTTTGATCTCCAGTCCGGATAGAATCATGTCATACCCATTTACGGTTGGCGGTTGAATGCCATCGGCGTTCGGCCCTAAAAGCCGCAGCCCCCTTCACAATCGGAATATTCATCCTCTTCGTAATCGATGGCCCCCTGCGGACAGGCGGGAATACACAGGCCGTCCCAGTCGCATTTGGACTCGTCCAGCACCGCCTTGCCGTCAACCAGGGCAAGCGCTTTTTCCGGACAGACGTCTATGCACTTGCCGCTGCCGCAACACAGATTTCGATCGACAACTATTCGCATCCTGAAAATCTCCGCAAAGCAAAACAGATACCCGCCTATGCTATGGACAACTCGGCTTTCAGGTCAAGGCATGAAGGCGACAAAGGAAATTATTTTTGCCGACAGCAAGGTCTGGTCAGGTGAGAAGCGTTGTGCTATTAATCTGCCAATCTGCCGGTCCGGGCTCGATCATCAGTGGTCGTGGCAAAACCGCCCCGCAACCGGCAGAGCGCCGACAGCGGCAAAAAGGGCCGGAATGGGTCGAACAAACTGACCGCACGGGACACTAATCGCGCAGGGTTCCGCAGGACCAGCAGGCGCCGAATTGCGCTTCGCAGTTTTCCCCGCAGTGGGGGCAGACCCAGCAGGCGCCGTTATCCGCATCCTGTTTCAACCAGGCCTTCAGCAGGGCCTGGGCGCGCGGGAAAATTTCATCATCGATCACCCAGAGTTCCGGCCGGCACTCGATGAAAGGAATTTCGCCGAGAGCGGCATTCAGCTGATCGTTACGCAGCAGGCAATCGACTCCCTCGGCGGCGAGAAGATCCTTGATCATGGCCGCCTGCAGTCGTTCCCAATGGTTAAAAACATGAAGCTTTTTCATACGGATAATTATATCATTGACCCGAGTCGCACTTTATAGTTTAGATCGCCTAAGCTCAACACCGGCCCGATTGTACTCTTACTCTGATCTATTGAAATAATAAAAATAAAACAAAGGAGCCAAGCATGATCGACCTGTCCACCAGCTATATGGGGTTACAGCTTAAAAATCCGATTGTCGTATCCAGCAGCCGCCTGACCGGTCATCTGGACGGGGTGCGCAAGTGCGCCGCCGCCGGAGCCGGGGCAATCGTGCTGAAATCGCTTTTTGAAGAACAGATCGCGGCGGAAACGGCCCGCCTGACCGAGCATGCCGATGATTACTCGGGCTATGGGGAAGCCTACGACTATCTTCAGGGTTACGGAATGGATCTCGGCCCGCAGCAATACCTGGAGCTGGTCCGGGACGCCAAACAAAGCGTCGAGGTGCCCATTATCGCCAGCCTCAACTGCGATTCCGGCGGCCGCTGGGCCGAGTATGCGACCAAGCTGGAACATGCCGGAGCCGACGCGATTGAGTTGAACGTCAGCATCATGCCGACCAGCGCAAAGCAGGAGGGTCACGGTATCGTCGACACCTATCTGCGCATCCTCCACGAGGTCAAACAGAAAGTCGGCCTACCGGTCGCCATGAAAGTCGGCCCCTATTTTACCTCGTTCGCCAATTTCGCCGACCGCCTGACCCACGACCGCGCCGAAGCCCCGGCCTACAGCGTCGGTTGGTTGGGCAAAAACAAGGAGCACGGCAAAATCACCTGGAAAGGTGCCGATGCACTGGTGCTTTTCAACAATTTCTACAAACTCGATATCGATATCGATCAGTTGAGCCTGGTTCACGGCCGCCCCTACAGCTCGCCCGAGGACATCAGCTACTCCCTGCGCTGGCTGTCGCTGCTGGCCGGGAAAGCCGGCTGCGATCTGGCCGGGAATACCGGCATCCACGACGGCCGCGATGCGGTCAAAGCGCTGCTGGCCGGGGCGAAAGTCGTACAGATCTGTTCGACTCTGTTTCTCAACGGCCTGGAACAGATCGGCACCATCGAGCAACAGATCAAAGCCTGGATGGAAGAACACGATTACAGCAAACTCTGCGATTTCCGCGGGCTGCTCAGCCAGGCGAAAAGCGCAACGCCGGAAGACCACGAACGACTGCAGTACATCAAACTGTTTGTCGGCATGGACTAGGGTTGTGATTGGTTAATGCCGGCCATGAATTCCGGCCTTTTGCCCCGCCGCCTTGCATGCCTCTTTTCGGCCCGGCTCATGTGCCGGGCCCTAGCCACGCCCCTTGCCGGCAGTCCCAAAGGCCCCGGAGTTATCCGCATCAACCAATCGAACAGGCCTTCCGGATTTATCCGAAAACGAAAGCAGGACAGTTTAAATGCAACAGATGATTCGACGTATATTGACCTCCAAGGTCTATGAAGCGGCGGTTGAAACGCCGCTGGAGATGGCTCCGCAACTATCGCTGGAACTCGGCAACCGCATTCTGCTGAAGCGCGAAGACCTGCAACCGGTCTTCTCCTTCAAACTGCGCGGCGCCTACAACAAAATCGCCCAGCTCTCCGCCGCAGAAAAAGCCTGCGGCGTCATTGCCGCATCGGCGGGCAATCATGCTCAAGGGGTGGCTTTTGCCGCGCGCAAACTCGGCCTCAAGGCACTGATCGTCATGCCGGTCACCACACCCCGGATCAAAATCGACGCCGTAAAAAGCCTCGGTGCCGAGGTCGAACTGCACGGCGACAACTACTCGGAAGCGGCGGAACGTTGCCGTGAATTGCTCGCCGCCACCGGCATGACCTACATTCACCCCTTCGACGACAGCCTGGTTATCGCCGGTCAGGCGACCGTGGCCGATGAATTGCTGCGCCAGAGCGCCGGCAACCTGGACGCGGTATTTGTACCGGTCGGCGGGGGCGGACTGATCGCGGGGATTGCCGCTTACCTGAAAGCCCTGGCCCCCGAAATCAAAATCATCGGCGTAGAACCGCTGGACAGCGACGCCATGTTTCAATCGCTCCAGGCCGGTCGACGCGTCACCCTCGAATCGGTAGGCATCTTCGCCGACGGCGTCGCAGTGCGCAAGGTCGGCAAACTGACCTTCGATTTGTGCCGCAAGTATGTTGATGAAATCATCAGGGTCGATACCGATGAATTGTGCGGCGCGATCAAATCGATCTACCAGGCCACGCGCTCGATCGTTGAACCGGCCGGGGCATTGGGCATGGCCGGCTTGAAACAATATATTCAGCGGGAACAAATCAGCGGCAAGACGCTGGCGACCATCAACTCCGGCGCCAATATGAACTTCGAACGGCTGCGTTATGTCGCGGAGCGCACCCAGACCGGCGAGGGGCGGGAATCTTTGTTCGCCGTAACCATGCCTGAGCAACCCGGCGCCCTGCGTCATTTCTGCAGCCATGTCCTGGCCGGGACCAACATCACCGAATTCAACTACCGGCTGGCCGAACGGACGCAGGCGCAGCTGTTCATGGGCGTATCCAGCGGCAACGGACTGAGCCGCGAAGAATTTTCTCAACGCCTCGAAGCCGCCGGCTATCCCAATATCGACTTAACCGGCAACGAACTGGCCAAGACTCACCTGCGCTATATGATCGGCGGGCGTTCGGCCCAGGCCGCCCGCGAACGCCTGTTCCGCTTCTGGTTCCCCGAGCGGCCCGGTGCGTTGACCCGTTTTCTCGCCGACATGGGCGAGGACTGGAATATTTCCCTGTTCCATTACCGTCACCAGGGCGGGGAGTTCGGTCGTGTGCTGATCGGCCTGGAAATGCCGGACCGGCATGAAAAAGCCCTGAACAATTTTCTCGGCAATCTCGGCTATACCTACATCGAGGAGACCCAGGACCCCGCCTATCGCCTGTTTCTTTAATCCGCATCATCAGCGGTTGTAACGAAATCGGCCCGTGCGCGTCAGGTCGGGCCGGGTACGGCGACAGGCTTTGCAGACACGCCTGGCGCGGGCCGAAGAAGTCCCCAGCGGGCACAGCCCGGGACCGGGGGACAATGACCGGTTCGGGAATCGAGCGGCCCGGATCAAACTCTTCAAGGGTCTGCGCCGAGCGTTTTCCACAGGCGGCGGCACCGTCACCTTCGCCGCCCCTGCCACCGCCTCGCCGCCATATGGGGAGCGGAATAACGACTTAACGGTTCTGCCAGTTCGGGGGCCTTTTCTCCAGAAAAGCAGCGACCCCTTCTTCCGCGTCATGTGTGGCGCATAAAGCGGCAAACAGATCGTCCATGCTGTCCAACGCCTGGTGATAAGGGACATCCTGCAGCCGCTTGAGCCCTTCTTTGCCGATGCGCAACGCAACCGGGCTTTTCGCCGCCAGCTTTTCGGCCAGTCTGAGGGTTTCCGCCTCGAGTTGTTCGTCCGGCACCACTTTATTGACCAAGCCCAGGCGTTCGGCTTCGGCGGCGCTGATCATGTCACCGGTCAAGACCATTTCCATGGTTTTCTTACGGCCGATGATTTTCGTCATCGGGGCCGCCGGACCGAGGCAGATCAGCCCCACATTGATGGCCGTCGTCCCGAAAGTCGCCCCTTCGGCGGCAACGGTCATGTCGCAACCGAACGACAATCCCGCGCCGTTGGCCAGCGCATAGCCCTGCACCGAAGCGATGGTCGGTTTATCGAGCCGCGCCAGGGTATGGTAAAAGGCGTCGATACCATACAGAAAATTGCGGTATTCCTGATGGCTCTTGTGCTTGAATTGATCAAGGGAGATGCCGGTACAGAAATGTTTCCCGGCCGCATTGATCACGATGACCCCGACTTCGTCATCTTTTTCCATTGCCCATAATGCATGATCCAGTTGTTCGGCAAATTCTGGGATAAAGGTATTCATCGCTTCCGGCCGGTTCAGGGTGATGAATCCGATACGGTTTTCCTTGCGTGTTAAAATCAGCTCCGTCGCCATTCACTCCTCCATTTTTTAAAACAGCGTTTTCTTTCAGCTTAATTCAATTGCCCTGATCAGCGAAACAATTTTTTTAATAATTTTGAGACTTGCAATTGGAAAACTAAATAAGATATAAATATACGGATATATGAAAACATTTTGAGGAGGTGAAAGACGTGCCCATTTTTGAATACCGCTGCAAGCATTGCGGGCAAACGATCGAGAAAATCCAACGCCGGCCGTTGCCGGAAATTCCCTGCCCCAAATGCGGAACGCCGGCACTGCGCGCCGTTTCACTGACCTCGGCGGCGGCCGACGGCGCGGGCTGCAGCGCCCCGGCCGGCAGCGGCTTTACCTGAGGCTGATCCGGGACGGCGTGACCGTTCAACGCAAACAGGACACTTGACGACTTGGCATTTCAGCTCGGTGGCAACAACCCGTCAACAAGGAGAATGGAAAAAATGCTGACAATTACCGACAAGGCTCGCGACAAATTCAAGGATCTGATGAAAGAACACCAGGGGAAATTTCTCCGGGTGGTTTTCGAAGGCTTCGGCTGAGGCGGTCCCAACTTGGGATTGGCTCTGGATGAGACCAAAAACGAAGATCAGATCTACACCATCAACGACATTGAACTGCTGATTGACGACCAGGTTCTGCCCTTTACCAAGGGCAATGAAATCGACTACATCAACAATGCCTACGGTCAGGGCTTTTCCATCGCCCCGACCATGGGCGGCGGGTGCTGTTGAAAGACCATCGTCAGGCCGGCCGGCAGCGCATACAAAAAAGCCCCGTTTTGCATAAAAACGGGGCCTTTTTGTTGATCATAAGCGGCAGTTACAACAGATCCCAACTGCCGAGAAGTTTCACCGCGGCATAATAAGATACGGCGATCAGGGCGATCCAAACCAAAATCAGCATAGTCACATCTCCTTAATAACTTTTCTTGTCAGCGGCCAGCTCATCGATCGACAGCTTCTTGCTGTCCATCTGCTTCCAGACATACGCGATATAAGCCAGTACAAACGGCACCGTCAGCGCGACATAGGACATCATCGTCAAAGTATAATGACTGCTTGAAGCATTATAAATCGTCAGGCTGCTGGCGATATCGGCCTTTGAGGGATAGAAAGCGGTATTGTTGTAGCCGGCCAGGAAAAAAACCGCGAGGCAGGTCAACACCGTCCCCAGCCCGGCGGGCCAGATACCCCGCACCGAAGCGGTAAAACGATTCAGCACCACGCCCAGCACCACCAGCACCAGCCCGGCCAGCAACAGAATCAGATTCAGCGGCATCTGCAGCAGGTTGTTCAGGTATTTATTCGCTTCCAGGCTGACGCTCCCGTCCACCGGATTGACGGCATAGCCGTCCATGAGGATCAGGCTGATCAGGACATAAAGCAAAAACGGCAAGGCGCAAAGCAGATTGTTGAATCCGGATTTCTTCAGCCGGGCGACCAGATCGTCATGATCGAGATTGTTGGTCAGGTACAAAGCTCCCAGAGTCCGGGCCAGAAAAACCAGAAACACACCGAAACTCAAGTTGAACAGGCTGAAGGCCGCTTCAAGTCCGCGTAACGGATGCAGCCATTTTACCAGATTGAACTCGTTGAGGGTGAAGTTCGAACCGGTGAAAAAAGTTCCCACTGCAGCACCGATCAACAATACGCCGAGCACTCCGTTGATGAGCATGAAGATTTCGTACGTCCGCTGCCCGAGGAAATTATTCGGTTTGCGCCGGTATTCATAACTCACCGCCTGCACGATGAAGGTGAACAGAATCGCCAGCCAGACCCAATACGCCCCACCGAAGCTGGAGGCGTAAAAAAGCGGAAAAGAAGCGTAGAAAGCGCCGCCGAAGAGAACCAGAGTCGTAAAAGTCAGCTCCCATTTACGCCCCAGAGAATTGACCATCAGGGTCTTTTCATCTTCGTTTGCCGGAACCGTGAGAATCAGCGTCTGCCCGCCCTGAACAAACGTCAGAAAGACGAACAGCGAACCGACCACTGATACGATCAGCCACCACAATTGCTGTAAAGTCGACCAGTCAAGACTACCGAACATGATTATTCTCCTTCCGGACCGATGGAAATTTGCTTCGTCATGATTTTCAGCTCAGCTATCAGCAGAGCGGTGAACAGAATCAGGAACAGGAAGAAAGTCACGGCGACCGTGCCCGAATCCAGATTTGAACGCGCCACGGTGACCGGCAGCATGTCCTGTATCGCCCAGGGCTGGCGACCGACTTCGGAAACGATCCAGCCGGCCTGCGAAGCGATCCAGGCCAGGAACAGAGAAATAAATCCAAGTCGCAAAATCAGCGGTCGGTTTTCAAGCTGACGTTTTTCCAGCAAATAGATGTAGACCAAAAACAGAAGGACAAAAAACGTCCCCAGCACAACCATAACCCGAAAAGCGTAAAAGGTCAGAGCAACCGGCGGCACGGCCTCTTCGGCCGCTCTCAGATGACCGTAGCCGAAATAGTCACGATGCTCGTCGAACAAGGACAAAGCCCTGCCCGCAGCCGGTTCGTCGCCGGCATTTTTGGCCGTTTTATAATCGCCGAGGCTGGCAACGGCGATCTTCCCGCGGCGGATTTTCTCTTCAACCCCCATGATGCCTTCCGCTTCGTTGCCGAAGACGAGGTCGTTGATGCCTGGAACAAAGCCATCAAAGCTGCGTTTGGCCAACAGCGTCAGCATCCCGGGGATTTCGACTTTCACGGCAAAAGCGTCTTGATCGTCTCCGGGCTTCTTGCCCGGATTGACCACACCGAAGGCCACCAACCCGGTCGGCGCCTGGCCGTCGTAAAGCGCTTCCATGGCCGCCAGTTTCATCGGCTGCGTGCGGGCGGTGATAAAAGCGTGTTCATCACCGGTAAAAGCGACAAAAAGGGAACTGAGCAGACCGAAAACACAGGCCACGGCAATCGAACGTTTGGCAAATTGGATATGCCGTTTTTTCAGCAGGTACCAGCTGGAAATGCCGACGACGAAGAGGGACGACAACAGGAAGCCGGAACTCGTGGCGTGAACGAAATGGCTGATCGCCACCGGAGAAGAGATGACCGCCCAGAGGTCCTGCATTTCAAACCGTGCGCTGTCCGGATTGAAGGCCATGCCGATCGGGTGTTGCATCCAACCGTTGGCGACCAGAATCCACAACGCCGAGAGGTTCGATCCGACGGCGACCATCCAGGTCGAGAACAGATGGAATTTTTTCGGTACCCGGTTCCAGCCGAAGAACATGACGGCAAAAAAGGTGGCTTCAAGGAAAAAGGCCAGGATTCCCTCGATCGCCAACGGTGCCCCGAAAATATCCCCAACCATCCAGGAATAGTTCGACCAGTTGGTCCCGAATTCGAATTCCAGAATGATCCCCGTGGCCACGCCGATGGCGAAATTGATGCCGAAAAGAGTCATCCAGAAGCGGGTGAGTTTCTTCCACTGCTCATTCCCTGTGCGCACATAGATGGTTTCGAAAAAAGCGCACAAAAACGACAAGCCGAGCGTCAATGGAACAAATATCCAATGATACATGGCCGTCAGAGCGAAAGTCGCTCGAGCCCAGTTGACCATACTGATATCGATCTGTTCAATCACGTTGTCCTCCTATCCCCGTCGTTGGGCTAAGGGTTATAACAAACAGGCGGCAATCACCTGTTATCTTTAGCAGCAATAAAATTTTCAACCGGTTATTTTCGTTCCACCGGCCGGGTCAGATTCTGCAGGACATGATTCGCCCGTTCGGAATCCGTGGAAAAATTGACGGCAAGAAAGTCCGGAAAGAAAAAAACCTTCAAAATCGCAAACATGATGAATAACTTGAGAAAGATGATTTTCCACAACGCCCGGCCGACAACCATTGAACGGAAGCCGTCGTAATAGAGATGAAATATTTTACTCAACATACGACAAACACCTTGGGAGCGGGATAAGGAACATAAATGTATTACAAATTTGGTTATATTTACACCGAGTTCAAACAAGAGTCAAGGCAAATTATAACAGCGATAGTCACATTTTCAATTCCAAGCAACTCAATGTAATTGTTGAGTTATTCTGAACACAATATATATATGATTTATTAGTGAAATAGTAAAGTTCGACGCCGGAAAATGCACACCATATGGGACAAGAGAACGCAAAAGCAGATCACCCCGGCATAAAGCGTCCAACATCTTCACTGTGAATAAAAATAGCAACTCGAAAAGCCCGCTGAAAGGAGCGCCGGCGACACCTCTGTTGTTGATTCGCGGTGTGGTTTCCGCCCTTTCCCGCCGGGGTTGCCGGGACAAAACAAGCCGGACAAAAATGCGACGGCAGGAAAAAATATCGCTGACAATTTAAGTCCCGTTATAAAAAATACCGGCGAAACCCGGAGCGGTCGACTCCCGGTGCGAACCGCAGTGAATAACCCGGCCCCATATCGGCCGGCCGGCACAAACACTCGCCAGCGGTCATCATTGGTTATCTATTATAGTCTGTTATCGCCGTTAGATGAATTTCTGCACCCTGCCCGCCTCCCGCCGGGTTCCGGTCCAGGACAGAAGGACATCATCCCTTCCGCTTGAACGCCGCAGTTTAAACTCAACCTGTAAATTTTTATCCTAAATAAAATTTCTCTTGACAATTTGCCTGGTTTTTTGTTTGTTAGCCTCTACAAGAAACGCCGTTTTAGCTGCCGTCCGAGTCGGCGGATGAGCAGCGGAGCAGAACGGCACACGCCGGGAATGAATAACCGTTTCGAAATTTTGCCCGTATTCATCAGGCGCCCGGCAAGGCAAACAACCTGTTCCGTCAAGCGTCAAATCATTCACCGGCTTAGCTGTTATGGCCGCTTAAAGACACAAAGCACTTACCGACCGGACCGCTGCAGGACTGAGGTTCTCTATACGCTTATCGCCCGGGCCGGCGACAGATTCCACCGGGCCGGGCCAACATCTTATCTGTAAAGGGGTGGCGAAAATGTCAAACAACAGAATCAGGCCCTCATTGAAAAATCCCCTCGCGAAAGCGGAAAAAATCGATTTCACCATCCCGGGTGAAATCGCTGGGCAGACCGGCGGTTACGAAGAGGTCATGCATGAAGGCTACGATCTGATTCAGCGCCCGCTTAAATCAGTTGCCGTCGGCCAGATCGAGAAACAGCATTTTAAACAGCGCATGACGGTCTGGGAACGGATCAAAGTCCTGACCGAAAGCGAACCCAATATCCTTTTTCAAAACTGGGGCAAGAATCTTGACGGCGCCTCTCTGGTGACGGGAATTCTGAACATCGGCGGCCGCGATGTCGCCCTCTATGGGCACGACTTTACCGTCCGTGCCGGATCCATCGACGCCACCAACGGGCAGAAGCTGGCGCGACTGATGTACATGGCCGGGGAAAAAGGGATTCCACTGATCGGCATGAACGATTCCGCCGGTGCTTTCGTTCCCGCAGGTGTCGGCGGACTTGACGGCTATGCCGAAGCCTTTACCGCACTGCGTAAAATCAGCGGGGTGGTTCCTTCCATCATGTGCATGTTCGGGTTCAATGCCGGCGGCGGTTCCTACCTTCCCCGGCAGGGCAGCTTCGTCATCCAGCCCGAAGACACCTTCTTCGGCCTGACCGGACCCGGGGTGGTCAAATCCGTTCTCGGGGAAGACATCACCCCGGAGGAACTGGGAGGGCCGCAAGTCCATGCGGCCTCCGGCGTTACCGACCTGCCGGTTGCCGACGAAACCGCAGCCCTACGGACTGCGGTCCGCCTGCTGAGCTATATTCCCGACAATAATCACAGCATGGCTCCCTTCCAGCAAACCAGCGATCCGCTTGATCGCAAAACCTGGGAGATCAATACCCTGTTGAAAAAAGCTTTTAATTCGCCGACCGGCTTCAATACCCCCTTCGACGTCTCCATCATCATTCAGCAGATTTGCGACCATGGCGATTATTTTGAAATTCAGCCGACCCGTTCGCGCGAAGCCATCACCGCCTTCGGCCGTCTGGGCGGTAACGTCGTCGGTTTCGTCGCCAACAACTCGGCCGTGGCCTCGGGGCAGATCGACTGTGATTCCGCAGTGAAAATCGCGCGGTTCGTGCGCTTCTGCAACATCTACAACATTCCCTTGATCTTCATGGAAGACACCACCGGCTTCCTGCCGGGTCGTGAGCAGGAAGCCCGCGGCATCGTCCAGGCCGGCCGCTCCATGCTCGATTCGATCGTCGATGTGCGCACTCCGCGGATTCTGCTGATCCTGCGTAACGCCTACGGCGGCGCCTACGCGTCCTACAACAACTACCCGACCGGGGCCGATCTGGTACTCGCCCTGCCGACCACCAGGCTGGCGGTTATGGGACCGGCGGGCAAAGAATTCGTCTATAAAACCGAACTGCGAAAACTGCGCGGTTCGATCAGGCAACGCGTAAACGCCGGCACCCAGGAGCGCATCAAAGCCGGCATGGAGGGGACAGAGGCCAAGAAGGAAGCGGAAAAAGAAGCCGCCGAATGGCTTAAACAGGAAGAAGCCGTGCTCAACCTGCGGTACGAAAAAGAGCTGATGAACCCGAAAGAAGGGCTGGCTCTGGGCTCGATCTCCTCGCTGGTCATGCCGACCGACCTGCGCCAGGTTCTGGGGGAAAACCTCAATTTCTTCCTGCGTCACTATCAACCTTCGGCATGGCAGGCTGTGCAGCGCGAGTTTCATTGACCAAGGATCGCATCGTTATGAATCTGAAACCATATTTAAACCGCATGGTAACTGGAGACTAAGCCCATGGCACAAAATACGGATTATTATGCAAACAACCCGCTGATTCACAAAGACCGCTGCCTGAACACCTCCGCTTCCGCGTGGGTCCGGTCTTTTTCCTGCACCGACCTGTGCCCCCTGATCGTCTGCCGCGGACCCATCCGCAAGGAAGCGATGGACGTGTACGAGGAAATGGGCATCAGCCACTATGGCATTCTGCTGTCCGAAAAAGACTCCATCGTCTACCCCAATGCCCTGTCTCCCGAATTACGCCAGTTGACGGACACCAGCCGGGTTCACCGCGTGCCCGACTACACCGGCGCCAGCAAAGAAGAACGGGTTGAGCGCATCCGGCAGATTATCGATATCGCCAAAGAAAATGCTTATGATTCGATCTTCGCCGGTTACGGGTTCATGGCCGAGGATGATGAGTTCGTCGCCGCCATTGAAAGCGCCGGCTTGAAATTCATCGGGCCCTGTGCCGCCACGCAACGGGCCGCGGGCAAGAAGGATGAAGCCAAACGCACGGCGCTGGAAGTGAATGTTTCAGTCACGCCGGGAATCGACAATGTCACCGCGCGGACATTGCTCAACAAACATAAAACCCGCGAGCAACTGCTCGCGCTGGCCACCGCGGAAGACCTGGCCATTGCCCGGGACATCCTCGACAACGGTACGCTGCCCCTGGAAGCACTGGCCGACGCCATTCTCTTTGCATCCTACGAAAAAGGGATCGATCTGTTTTCGATTGAAGAGCTGTGCCGCCAGGTCGAAACGGAATGTGCCGAGATGTTCAGAAGCTATCCCGGTGCCCGCATCCGCCTCAAAGCCATCGGCGGCGGCGGCGGCAAAGGACAACGGATTCTCGGCGCTGCGTTGCTGATGACCAAAAAGCCGACCGCAAAACAGATCGGGGATGCTGCTGCCGAGGCTCCCGGACTGGTGCGCGAGATCCTCGGCGAAGTCAAGGCCAACGGAGTCGGCGACAACAAAAACGTCCTCATCGAACTGAATATCGAGCAGACCAGGCATAACGAAATTCAATTGCTCGGCAACGGCGAGTGGTGCATCGCCCTCGGCGGCCGCGACTGTTCCCTGCAGATGCACGAGCAGAAATTGCTGGAAATCTCCGTCACCCAGGAAGGTCTTGCCCTGGAAGCGGAAAAGGCCACAAAAGCGGGGCTGAAAGAGCAGGCCAAAGCCCTGCGGGAAGATCTTGACGTACTCAAACGCATGGAAGCGGAATCGGAGCGTTTCGGAGCCGCAGTCGGCCTCGATTCGGCCTCAACTTTCGAATGCATCGTCGACGGCACCCGTCATTACTTCATGGAGGTCAATACCCGCATCCAGGTCGAGCACCGCGTCACCGAGCTGGTCTACAGCCTGAAGTTCACCAACCCGGACGACAAGAATGATTTCTTTATCGTCGAATCCCTGGTCGAGGCGATGGCGCTGCTGGCCATGCACAAGGAACGCCTTCCGCGGCCGGAAAGAATCCCGCGCTTCGGGGCCGCGGCCGAGGCCCGACTGAATGCGACCGACTGTTCGCTGAGTCCCAGCGCCGGCGGTTACATTCGGTACTGGTCAAAACCGATCGCAGGGGAAATCCGCGACGACCAGGGAATCTGCATCCCCAATCCGGATACCGGGCAATTTATGCGCTATCACCTGGCCGGTGCTTACGATTCCAATATCGCCCTGCTGCTGACCAAGGGGGATGACCGTACCGCCAGTTATGAACAGCTGTCCGGGGTGCTGCGCAATACCGTGTTGCGCGGCAGCAACCTGGCGACCAACCTCGATTTTCATTACGGGCTGGTCAACTGGTTTAGCGGCCATAACGTCATGGCCAAACCGACCACCCGTTTCGTCGTTCCCTACCTGACCCTGGTCGGCAAGTTGAAAGAGGAAGCGCTGAAACTGGATGTCGTTTACGCTTTCCTGGCGATGAAAAAACATTACTCCAAACTTTACGCCGACGATCCGGACGCGGCGAAAGCCGTGTCCGAAACCCTGGACCGCAAAGGCACCCTGCTGACCCGACCGATAGACGTTCTGCTGACCAACCCGCATCTGCTGTCGGGCTGGTTGAGCCGCAACCGAGAAAAATTCAAAGTTGAGGACGGCAAGGTCGCATGGCTCTGCAATCCGCTGGTCGTCCTCGAAGAGACCTATGAATATCTCAATATGGACTGGCGTGAAAACGCCCCGGCGGCGGAAGTCATCTGGACCCATGATCGCGATCTGCTCAACAACGCCCTGGACTTCTATGCCCAATTACGCGAACGATTCTCCCTGACCAAACAGGAGTTCGTCAAACTCAGCGATATCCTGTCCCAAGACCAGCCCCAGGGCGGCTACGATGCGGAGACCTGGGCGCAGATTCAACAGGCCCATGCCGGCTACGAAATCGGCAACGAACTGCTCGGCCTCATTTGCATGATCGCGGCAAAGACCGACTTTTACGCTTTCAAAGTCGAGCCCGACCTGGAGGTCACGATTCCCGACTATCTCAGCGACCCGGAGCTGCAGGCCGCGATGAAGAAAGTTCTGGTGCCGCCGCCGGCGACCAAAGCGGATGAAATCGTCACCCCGGGCGGCGGAATGTATTACGCTCAGGAAGCCCCGGGCATGCCGTCGTTTGTCAAGGAAGGAGATCATTTCGACAAAGGGCAGCCGCTGTTCATCCTCGAAGTCATGAAAATGTTCAATAAGATTCCGGCGCCCTTCGCCGGTACGGTCGACAGGATTCTCATTGAGGGCGGTGACGGCACCATCGTTCAGAAAGGACAACCGATTTTCAAAGTCACTCCGGATGAAAAGTTCGTTGAAGTCGACCCGCAGGAGTTGATCAAACAAAAGCAGATCGTGACCGGAGAATATCTGCAGGCGATCCTGCATTAACCAACCTCACCTCGCCGCTGAAAAACCACGAGGGCGCTGCCGCAGCAGCGCCCTCTTCAAGTTTCGCATCGTCATCAGTTGCGGCCATGTCCGCCGTTCCCGGAGCCGCCGGCACCGCCTGATCCTCCCGATTCGCTGCCGCCGGCACCGCCGCCGAGGCTCCCGGCCGCATTCTGCTCAGGTGATTTCATGTTTTGTGACGGCTGAAATCTCCGGCCTAAATTTTCCTTGTCCGCCGGCTGCAGGTTGCGCCAGGTGTCCCGCAAACGCTGTCGGGTTTCGACAGGTAATTCAAGGAAGCGGGCGCGGGCGCCCCTCAGGCGCTGTTTCTGCTCCGGGCTCAGTTGCTGAAAATGCTCGAAGCGTTGACGAATTGTCGCCTTTTGTCCCGGTGACAGCTGTTCCCAGCGCTCAAAACGCTGCCGGGCCTGGTGGCGTTGTTCCGGCGTCATCGCCAGCCAACGCTCGGCCCCGCGGGCCAATCGCTGTTGCTTGGTCTGCGAATAGAGTCCCCAGTCACCGGCATGACCGGCAAGAATTTTTTGCTGCTGAGGGCTTAAATCCGAAAAATCCATGGCCGCTGCAGACACCCCGGTCATCGGCAGGGCGAGAACCGCAACAATCCCGCAAAGAAACAGGGCCCGCGACATGCTATTTTTCTTTTTCCCGCTCATCATCTTCCTCCGCCCCCGCGGTCGCTTCCAGTTGCGACTCTTCAACATCGAGCAGTTCCACGGGATCGACCCAACCGACATCTTTATCCTCGAAAGACCCCAAAAATTCCAGCAGATCCGTACTGGGCGGCGGCTCTTTTTGCGCCGCCAATCCTGCCGGCGGCAGGGTCGGTAGAGACATCATCACGATAATGAATAAGCTCCGGGTCATGGTCCAATACATCTGATAGCCACTCGTAGAATTCGAGGTCCTCTGAGTAAAATTCGATCGCGTCTTCCGTCAGCAACAGCTGAAAATCGTTATCGCTTTCAACTAGACCGGCACCGAACTCCTGAGAAACCGGATACAGCAGAAAAACCAGGGCCGCGGCAACCACGGTTGCCGCCACCGTCCCCCAGGTCGCAAAACCGATACGCCTGCGCGGCAGCCGTTTTAAGGCATGATATTTCAATTGCCCGACGGCTGCAAGACTGCCGGGGTCAAGCTGTTCCAACGACTGATCGAGAACACGCCTGATGTTCTTTATCAGCTTCTCGTCTAAGTTGTCATTGGGGTTATTCATACCAATCGTCTCCAAGGCGCCGTTTCAGTTGCTCCGCAGCACGGAAATAATGGGTCTTTACCGTTCCCTCGGAACAACTCATGGCACTCGCCGTCTCTTTCACACTCAATCCCTCCCAGGCCCGAAGCAGAAAAACCTGCTGCTGCCGATATGTCAATTGCCGCAACACCAACTGCAATTCGGCCATGGCCTGTTTTCGCTTCACCAACGATTCCGGGTTATCGTCGGCCTTCGGATCGGCCAGTTGCTCCAGCGGATCGGCGGCTTCATCCTCATTATCACGTCCCAACCAGCTGCGCCAGCGGCTGCGTACCGCTTCGCGCCGGTAAAAATCGCGGATTTTGTTCTGCAATATCTTATAGAATAAAGCCTTCCATTCCGGTTCCGGCTTGGAACGATACTTGTCGATAAACCTGCACATGCTCTCCTGGACCAGATCCAGCGCATCATCCCGATTGCGGCAGGCGAACAACGCCAAACGAAAAGCCCGACGCTCAATCGATTTGAAAAAATTTTCCATGTTCGAACGCTTCGTTGATCCGTGAGAATATCACCGCAAGCCGGTTACAGGAGGCTGCAATGTCCGGCTTTCCGTTTGCGCCTGTTGTTAATGGAGTAAACGCGAATGGGGGGTAATCGGTTGACAAGAAAAGGCCGCTCGAAAAACGCGGCCTGTTCGTGTGCAGACAAAATCCGTTTCCGGACTTATGTCATGTTTGTTGCGCAACAATGAAAATTAACTTTTTGCCGTCCAATGCCCGTGCAGGTTACAGTATTCACGAGCGGTGAAACTGGTTCCGGTCACGTTGAACGTTGCTTCGGGAGCCTCGCCGGGCTTCAGATAGCGGCGGTACACGGCATCGTCGACCAGCAGTTCAATCCACTCGATGTAATGCTTTTCCTCCATCGGATGAGCGACATCGCCCACTTTAACCGTCACGGTCCCCTCGCCCACCTGGATAACCGGGACATGTTTTTCCGTCGCCGCATCTACGGTGTTTTCGGTCATCAGGTCCATATTCTTCCCACAGCAGACCAGGGCCCCGGCCCCGCTGTGAGTGACTTCGACAATATTCCCGCAGATCGAACATTTGTACACTTCGTTACGTTTCGGCATTGGTTTGATCCTCCAATTCGCTGTTGATGCCCGGCAACCACATGATCATTTCAGGGACCCCCGGCTGGGCGAACGGAATCCCGACCGCTGAAAACTTATCTTGGTAAAATACCATTTTGTCCGAAAAATTTCACCCCTACCCATTTTAATATTTTTTTTACTGACCGCAAACACCGAGTTTCCTATACTGGGGTCAAACAGAATCGACTCTCTGCCCTGCAGGTGAGGTCAGAACGTCCACTCGGAATAGCAGAAATTTCGGGATCAACTTTTAGAAATCCGGTGAGCCAGCCCACCACTCGAGTGGGACGCCTGAAGGATTCACAGATGATCCCACCTCATTGGAACTCGATGTGAGTCCAATGACCCACGGTAGTGGTGGAGAGTTGCTGAAAAAGGGCCCGAATGCAATCGGCGCCCTTTTCTTTTTTCTCATAAATCCGGGCCGATATGTTAGACTTTCGCGCTGATTGATGAATGATGCCCTTGTTTTTCAGGAGGATCTTTTGACTGAACCAGATAAGCAGCCAACCGACTATACCCGCCTGCAGGTGGAAGACAAGGAAATCATCCTGATCGGCACCGCTCACATTTCCCAGCAATCCGTCGATACGGTCGTCGGCGCCATTGATGAAATCCTTCCCGACACCGTCTGCGTGGAACTCGACTTCCAGCGCTATCAGGCGCTTATCAATAAAAAGGGCTGGGAATCACTGAACATCAAAGAACTGATCAAGAAAAAGCAGGTTCCCTTTCTGCTGGCCAATCTGGCGCTCTCCTCGTATCAAAAACGCATGGGTCTGCATACGGGGGTCAAACCGGGCTCGGAACTGGCCGCCGCCGCCCAAAAAGCGGAAGAACTGGGGATGGAAGTCGAGCTGGTGGATCGCAATATCCGCACGACGCTGCTGCGGGTCTGGCGCAAGACCGGACTGTGGAATAAATTCAAGGTCATGGCCTCGCTGTTGGCGAGCCTGTTCGAAAAACAGGAACTCAACGAGGAGGAACTCGCCAAACTGCGTGAGAACGACACGCTGTCCAACATGCTGGACGAAATGAGCAAGTTGCTGCCTTCGGTCAAGCAGATTCTCGTCGACGAACGCGACGTCCATATGGCCTATCATATCCGCAATGCGCCGGGAGAACGCGTTCTTGCCGTCGTCGGCGCCGCGCACCTGCCGGGAATCATCCGTTATCTGCAGGGCGAAGAGATCGCCGCCGAGACGATTTCCGCCATCAGCACGATCCCGGAAAAATCAACTTTTTCCAAACTCGTCCCCTGGCTCATCCCCGGTATTGTTTTTGCTCTGTTTATGGCCGGCTTTTTCTTCGGCAATCGTGATCAACTCGCCAATGCCGCCACCGCCTGGGTTCTCGCCAACGGACTCTTTTCGGCCCTGGGGGCGCTGCTGGCCCTGGGCCACCCGGTCACCATTGCCGCTGCTTTTGTCGCGGCGCCGATCACCTCGCTGAACCCGACCATCGGCGCGGGTTTCGTCACCGGGCTGATTCAATCATTCGTTGCCGCTCCCACGGTGCGCGACATGGAACACGTCGGGGAAGACCTGGTCACCGTCAAAGGCTGGTGGCGCAACCGCCTCGCCCGGGTGCTGCTGGTGTTTTTGTTTTCGTCAATCGGCTCGTCCATCGGGACTTTTGTTGCTTTGGGATGGTTAAAAAATTTAATATAGATGTGCCGTCTTGAACCGTTCATACGGTTCATCCGTAAACAGGCTTCTGATTCCTTATCGCCGTTGGAGTGCCCATTTTGAACAGCCGCTATCGCAAGCAGAACTTTTTCCTTAAGAATTCTTTGCGGGAAAGCTCTCTGGTTCAGATTCTGATTTATGTCAATCTGATTCTCTTCACCCTTATGGTGCTCCACGGGACGGTTCTCGGCCTCGGGATGAAAGCGATCATGAACCCGCCCACCGACCTGATGGTGCGCTGGGGAGCCCAATACTGGCCCTGGGTCCTGAACCACGGTGAATGGTGGCGCTGCATCACTTACGCATTCACCCACGGGGGGCTGATTCACCTCGGCTTCAATATGGTCGTCCTGTATCAGGTCGGACCGCTTCTCGAAGCTGAAATCGGCTGGTCACGGCTGTTGACTGTTTATCTTGCCGGCACCCTCGTCGCTACGGGGGCGGGCTTGCTGTGGCACCCGGTTGCCGTCGTTGTCGGCGCCTCCGGAGCGATCTTCGGCCTGATCGGATTTTCCATCAGTTACTATCATCGGATCGGTGGCGGGCTTGGTCTGCAGCGGCGTAATTTCATGTTTCAATGGGCGCTCATGGCTTTCATTTTCGGCTTTGTCGTCGGTGCCGACAACGCCGCCCACCTCGGCGGTGCCGTTGCCGGGGCGGCCCTGGGCTGGGTTATGCCGATCGGCGTGCGCCGGCAGCGGCAAACAGAGGGGGTCTTTCGCGTCATCGCCATACTCTGTTCATTGGCTGTCGTTCTCAGCATTGCCTTCATTCCCATCTCCTGGTTGTCCGCCTGAAGGATTGATTAATGGCAAAAAACAAGATCCCGGCAACCGCGGCCATCAGGCTGCTCAAGCAGCATAAAGTCAAATTCACCCCCCAGACCTACAGTTATGAAGATCGCGGCGGCACCCGGGTCTGCGCCCGGGAACTCGAAGTCGACGAACACCGGGTCATCAAAACCCTGATCATGGAAGATGAACGGCAGCACCCCTTTATCGTGTTGATGCACGGTGATTGCGAAGTGTCCCAAAAACATCTTGCGCGGCAGTTGAAAGTCAAACAGGTCTCCCCCTGCTCCGGCGACAAGGCGGAGCGACTGAGCGGCTATCAGACCGGCGGTATTTCACCTTTCGGCACCCGACAGCCGCTACCGGTTTACATGGAGGAAACCATACCCGGGTTGAAAACAATCCTGATCAACGGCGGTCGCCGGGGGATGCTGGTGGAAATCGAAGCCGCTGACCTGGTCAGAATCCTCGAGCCGACTGCGGTGAACGTCGCCATCTGATCCGGCCGTTGTATGAGGGCGCCGACCGGCAGTCGGGCGCTCACTCCGCTCCGGCACAACGGGTGAGCACAACCGGAAGGACGCCCCGTCGAAGCGTACAAAAAAAAACCGTCATCAACCGCCTGAACCGACCGCGGCCGAGACACCAGGAGGACTTATGCCGAACGCTCCTTACCGTGCAGCAGCCGAAGCGATTTCCCGGGCAACGGCAATGGTCATCACCGCCGGGGCCGGAATGGGGGTCGATTCCGGGTTACCCGACTTTCGCGGCGACCAGGGATTCTGGAACGCCTATCCGATGTACAAGCGTCTCGGCTTGAGTTTTGTCCAGGCCGCCAACCCGGAACATTTCGAAGACGATCCCCATTTCGGCTGGGGTTTTTACGGCCACCGCACCAACCTTTATCGCGACACCGTTCCCCATGACGGTTTTCATCTGCTGCGGGACTGGATATCGCGCTATCAGCAGGACTGTTTCGTGGTCACGTCCAATGTTGACGGCCAGTTTCAGAAAGCCGGTTTTGGTAAGGAGCAGATTCTGGAGGTACACGGTTCGATCCACCACCTGCAGTGTACCGTCCCCTGCTGCCGGGAGATCTGGCCGAACCGGGAACAGTACGATATTGATGAAACCGCCATGCGGGCAAAAACAGTGCCCCATTGTCCCTACTGCCGCCGGGTTGCCCGGCCCAATATCCTGATGTTCGGGGATTATTCCTGGTTACACCAACGCAGCGCCGCTCAGGAGAACGCCTTTGACGCTTTTCTGCGCGCCCATCGTGACGGCCGGTTGGTGATTATCGAAATGGGGGCCGGATCGACGCTGCCGACCATCCGCCATCTCAGCGAGCGTCTCGGGCGCGAAGCAGATGCCCGGGTGCTGCGCATCAACCCGCGCGAGCCGCAAATCGGTCGCCCCCATTTCTCCTTTCCGGGCGGTGCCGTCGCGATGCTGAAGCGCATTGATGCCGAGTTGAGCTAGAAAACCGGTGCGACAACATTTTCTCCGCAACCCGGCTTCCGCCTGCATTCAACCGGCTGAACAATATTGCCCGAGACGGCAACAATCCCGACTGCAGCGATATATCGTTGACAAAAGAGAAATATAATGTGATAACTCCAACAACTCAAAAGGAGGGGCCGGACTAGCGAGAAAATTCTTTTGAGGATGGTTTATGGCCAGAAAAAAAATGGGTGAGATCCTGGTGGAAAATGAGATCATATCGAAAAAAGATCTCGATCAGGCCTTGTTAAGACAGCAGGAAAATCATAAACCGCTGGGCAGAATCCTTGAAGAAATGGATGTTGTTCTTGAAGAAGACATTGCCAAGGCGCTGTCGACGCAATTCGGCTTTCCCTACGTAAAACGCTTCGCCCGCTATCCTTTCCCGCCGCAAGTCCTGGAAAAACTCGATGCCGAAACCGCCCTTGCCCATCTCGTCTTTCCGCTGAAGGTCGAAAAGAAAACGCTCTACCTGGCCATGGCCAATCCGCTGGACATGGCGCTCCAGAGCGATCTGTCCTTTAAACTGGCCATGCGCGTTTCACCCTGCGTCGCGACCCCCGAGGAAATCAAAGCGGCGCTGAAAAAACACTACCTGACCGATTTACCGCAAAAAAAAGAAGAACAAACCCTGAATATCCTGCTCGTCGACAACCAGGAAATCGTCCTCAGTGCGGCGGAGGCGGTGCTGAAGAAAGAAGGCTACGCCGTCTACAAAGCGCGCAACGGCGCCGAGGGGTTAAAGATCGCGACCCAGCTGCAACCCGACCTGATCATCACCGACATTCCCATGCCGCGCATGGACGGCATCGAAATGTTCAAAGCCTTTCAGGCCAACAGCGACATTGCCGGGATTCCGATTATCGCGCTGTCGGCAAGAACCGCCGCAGAAGAAGAGTATAAGCTGCTGGAAATGGGATTTTTCGATTTTCTTGCCAAGCCGATCAACCCGCTCCGGCTGCTGGCACGGGTCAAACGCGCCATCCGCTACCAGGACATCCGGCGCAGAAACTGACGCGACGCAGAGCAGTTCACCGACCGCCGGAATCAGAGTTCAAGCAGGTTTTCGTTGGCATAGGTCAGGCGCTGCAGTCCGTTTGCCGCCACCAGCCAGGTATTCTCGATACCGACCGCTCCCAGCCCGGGGAAAACCGCCTTCGGCTCAAACGCAAAGGTCATGTTTTCCTCCAGAACCTGCTCCATGAAACCTCTGGCGATAAAGGGGTATTCGTCCACTTCGAGACCGATGCCGTGCCCGATGAAAGCAACCTGGGCGCCCGGCCCCCCCATAAAATGATCCTTATATCCCAGCTCATGCGCAAGCTTGAGGCATTGTCGATACAGTTCACCCCACACCACCCCCGGTCGCGCGATCCTGATCAGTTCGTCCTGGATCCGCTTCATATCGGCATAGGCCTGTTTCAGGCGCTCATCGAGCGGGCCGATGGAGAAGGTTCTGGTCTGATCGACCAGGTAGCCGTCGAATGCGATTATATAGTCGATAATAATCGGCTCGTTGGCGGCGATCGTTTTATAACTCGCACCCTGCCCGACCGCCGGATTCGGCCCCAGCCCGCCCAAGGGCGCATCGAGATAGGCAGGCACCGCCCCGTCACTGCCGGAAAACACATGGCCGAAATAGAATTCGCTGTTGAACCCGCGAAAACGGATGACGCCCTGGTGCCCTTCTTTACGGGCAAAGCATTCCAGTTCAGCGGCGATATCCATATCGGATCGACCGACTTCGAGCAACGTTTTTGCATGTTCATAAGTTTTTTCGGCCAGTACTGCGGAATCCCGCATGATCCCGATCTCATAATCGCTTTTGACGGCCCGCACCCGACGAATCAGGGGGGAGACATCAAAAGCTTCCGCAGCGGCGAAGAGTTTCATATAACGCCGATACTGCAGGACCGGCAGAACATCCAGCTCCAGCCCCAACCGTCGCGGGACAGGCAGTCCGTGCTCGCTCAACTTCCGCGGCAGGTCCCTGAGACCGGCGATCGCCTCAACATGGCGCAACCCCGACTCCATCCGCGCCCGGCCGGGATCCTTGATCACCAGGTAAATCCCCTCGCCTTCGGCAGGAAGATAATAGACTCCGCGCTGAATCGACCCGGTCAGATAAAACAGGTCGCTGTTCTGCACAAAGAGCGCAGCATCCACCTCATCATGCTGCAACATTTTCTGTAATTTTTCACTGCGTTGCCGCAGTTCATTCAAAGGAGTCATACGCATAATCGATACCTTACCGCGCCGGCCCCGGAAGCAAAAAAATCATGCCGGCAATATTTTCTCGACAGAAAAAAACCGCGCTGAAAGCAGAATAAAGAGGGCATACCGCGAAGCGCAGACAATGCCTTTTTTTTAGGCAAAAAGGAGGTCCGCCGATTTCTCGGGGCCTATTTCCCCTGAAAGCCGCTTTTACACAACCCTATCCACAGCCGCTGTGAACAGACTGCGAAGCATCAGCGCACCCAACTCTATTCCGGTGTCATTTCAAATGGTTAAAACAGATGTACTTCAAGCTCCAACAGCCCCGCCTCCGGGATCGGCCGGAAGCTTTTCCTGAGCATGGGGCAAAACCGGCCGCAAAATACTTACATTCCCACGCGCCCTTCGCCGCTCCGGATGATCTTCCAACTCCCGGTACGCATCACCCACCCGGCCGGGAGCCTGGCAATCCGGCACTGTTCCGGTCGCTTGTGGAGTGGTTTTTTGCGGGCTCAAAGCGGTTCATCAGGCGGGGACCATCCCGCCGGATAGCTACCGGAGTCATGTACATCTTCCGGCTGGCTATCTCTTTTTAGTCATCAACATCCGCCGGGCGTTGTTGACAATCGACTGCGTCACGTTTTTGCTGCGGGCCAGATCCTTGATGTCCCGTTCGCTCAGAAAAGTCATATAACGCATTGCCGTCTGCAGGGGCGTGCGCGGGTGACAGACCAGGGCTTTCTTCATCTCGTAAAGTTTCACCCAGTCGCGATTCAACAGGATGATGCGGATCAGTTCGTCACTGCTGCTGCGGTTTTTGACCACCGCCAGGACTTCGCCTTCGGTAATCCGCGGATTTTTCAACACGGCCGTGTTCACCTGCTTGTTCGCTTCGCGAATCAGTAAAGTGCGCCACTCCTTATCTCCGGTCAATGCCATCTTGATTTTTTCGGCAACCGACATCTCCTGCAATTCCTGATATTTGGACAGGGTTTCCTGGTCAAGTTCCTCATCAACGTCGAAATCCTCATCCTCTTCTTCAGCAGTTGCGGTCTCTGCCGCTGCGGAGTCGGACTCCTGCTTTTCCGGTTCCGTCTGCGCTATCGGTTCGACCCAGCCGAGCCGCAGCTTCATGGCTTTGTCCGCTTGCGGATTATTGATGATCGCGACCCGCAAAGGCTCCGCTTTACGCAGGATCTGGTCATTGTGGGAGAGCATGTCCAGCACATCGCCGGAGCTGTTTTCAGCCAGGAACATGAGGCTCCTGATCCCGATCATGCGGTGAACCAGGGCGGTCTGCATCACGACCGTATCACGGTAGCGCAGCCGCACGATAAAATCGATGATGGAGGGGTGCAGATCTTCCTGGGCCAGAGCCGACAGCAGAATCTGTGCCGGCAGAGTCTGCAGGGTGCTGAACGCTTCCTGTTTCAGTTCATCATTGTCGCCGTTATAGAAAACGAAAAGAACGGTGACAAGATTGGGTCCCGACATGGGCAAGGCCCCGCGCGCAGCGGCCAAACGAACATTATGCCCCCCCCACTTGCTCATGATCTTGGCCACTTCGGCCGGAATTTTCAGCTGTACTTTTTCACTTTCGTGCTTTTGTCCCGTCAATTAAACCTCACTCGGACGCAACGATTTGCGCGTTCAATCCCTGTTCCCGGACATGCCCGGCCACCTGTCGAGCGGTCTGCTGATCGGCCTGCAGCGCCAGTAACAGCGTCCCGTCCATCTCTATTGCAGTCGTCTGCAAATCCACGACAATCTGCTGTTGCGCCAATTCCTGCTGCAATCGCAACGCCCGTGCCCGATCATGAAAGGAGCCGGCATAAAGCGCCCATTGCTCCCCCTCCGGCAACAGGAAGGCCGAGTTTGTATATTGTTTCAATTCATTGAGGCGCAACCGCGCCTGCTGTTCCGGAAAGCCGCCGAGACGCAGCCGGATCATGTCGACGCGCCCGTGCCCGCGTTGCCGTTCCGCCTGCAGGCCCAAAGCTTCAAGTGCGGCGCTTGCCCGCCCGATTTCCTCTTCCGTCAAAAATGGACCCACGGCGACAGTGTATAATTTCTCAGTCCGCGCGGGAGCCGCTGCCGGTGAAGGGAGCGGTTGGGCGGGAGCCGCAGTCTCATGCACAGGATTGTCCGCGGTCGGAGCAGGGGGCGGCACCGCCTTGACCGGCCGCGAAGGAATGGGCATCCTGTGCTCAAAAGCAGCAGAAGCCTGCGGAGCAACCGGTTCCGGACGTACGGAAAGTTTGACCTGGAGCAGACCGGCACCGACCGCCGCAAGCACGAACAACACAAGGGTCGCGAGCCACCAGGAGGACAAGGCTGACCGCTTGCGACTCACAATCCGGACCTCTCGCCCGGTCAGCTCTTCGACGGGGTGAACCTCCTGATCGTCCAGCAGCAGTTCTTCCAGCCGGCGGGACTTGTTGATTTTTTTTGTTGCGACGGAGGGTTCGGCAGATGCTGTTGCTTCTGTCTTGCCTCCCGGGGAAAACAGGTCCGCCATCACCGACGACCTCCGGTTACCGACAACCCAGAGCTGATGACAAAAAGCAACCCTGCAACTTGTCCATTTTCGTTTCCGAACAGCACGCTTTTACTTCACTTTATGAGAACCAGGGCTGACACACGGCCCTGATTTCGGCTCGCCCGTCCCGGGCCCGGACCACTGTATGGCGGCAATCTGAGTCGGGACGCCGCAACCAGCGGCGTCCCGGACATTTCAGGCTTGGGCTTGTTGTTCTTCGAGAATCTTGTTGGTCTGATGCGTCGGGACTTCTTCATATTTGCTGAATTCCATCGTGAACATGCCGCGATCGGATGTCATCGAGCGCAATTCCGGCGCATAACGCAGCACCTCGGCCATCGGCACTTCCGCGCGAATCACCTGGCTGTTGGCCTGAGGCTCAACCCCGACAACCTTGCCGCGCCGGGAATTGAGATCACCGATCACATCCCCCATGCAGTCGTCCGGCACGGTGATCTCCATGGCCATGATCGGTTCCAGCAATACCGGCTTGCACTGTTCCATGGCTTTTTTAAATGCCATGGAGCCCGCCACTTTGAAGGCCATTTCCGAAGAATCGACCGAGTGGTGGGAACCGTCGTAAAGCGTGACCTGGATATCGACCACCTGATTCTTGGTCAACGGGCCGGTTTTCATTGCTTCCTGGATGCCCTTGTCGACAGCGGGGATGTAATTGCGCGGCACCACCCCGCCGACAACCTTGTCGACGAATTCGTAACCGTTACCGCGGGCCAACGGCTTGACTTCAATCCAGACATCGCCGTACTGCCCGCGGCCGCCCCGACTGTTTCTTGTATTTGCCCTGGACCTGGGCCGAAGCTTTAATCGTTTCACGATAGGGAACTTTGGGTTCCTTGAGCACCACATCGGCTCCGTATTTGCGCTTGAGGCGCTCAACCGCGACTTCCAGATGGATCTGGCCCATCCCTGAGAGAACCATCTCCTTGGTTTCATCGTCACGGGTGGACGGTCAGCGTCGGATCTTCTTCCATCAGCCGCTGCAAACCGGTATAGATTTTGTCTTCGTCCCCTTTGTTCTTGCCTTCCAAGGCGAAGGAAATAACCGGCTTGAGCGGAACCAGCGGCTCATACATGATTTGCGCTTTCATATCGCACAGGGTGTCGCTGGTCGCCGTCGCTTTGAGTTTGGGCACGGCGATAATATCCCCGGCAGCCGCCAGTTCGATCGGCGCCTGTTTTTTACCCTCGAGCTTGAAAATATTGCTGATCCGCTCCTTCTCTCCTTTGTTCGGATTGTAGACTACGGTATCGGTCGCCAGCGTTCCGGAATAGATCCGCATCAGCGTCAATTTGCCGGCATAGGGATCGTTGATGGTCTTGAAAACCATGGCCGAAAAGGGCTCGTCCTCACTCGGCTTACGCTCAACCTGTTCGTCGCTCCCCGGCTTGACCCCGGTCTGGATGCCTTTGTCGACCGGCGACGGCAGGCAGGCGACAATATAATCCAGCAATTGACGAACGCCGATATTGGCGGTGGCGCTGCCGCAAAACACCGGGGTAAATACACCCGTCAATGTTCCTTCGCGCAGGCCGTAGAGAATTTCATCCGAACTCAGGGTTTCCCCTTCCAGATATTTTTCCATCAAATCGTCATCGGCTTCGGCCACGGCTTCCAGCAACTGCTCGCGCAAACGCTCGGCTTCGTCCTGATAATCCGCCGGGATATCCACTTCGTCGTAGGTCCCTTTTTCGTCGAATTTGTACAGCCGCGCCTTCATCCCGACCAGGTCGATGATGCCCTTGAAATCCTCCTCGGCGCCGATCGGCATGGTGACGACCACCGCCCGCGCACCGAGGGACTTTTCCATATCGTCGACGGCTTTAAGGAAATCGGCCCGTTCTTTGTCCATCTTGTTGACGAAAGCGATGCGCGGCACCTCGAATTCATCGCACCAGCCCCAGATCTGCTTGGTTTGCGCCTTGGTGCCGGAGATTGCCGAAACGATCACCACGGCTCCGCCCAGGACCCGCAGGCAACGCCGGGTATCATGGAGAAAATTGCTGATTCCGGGAGTATCCACCAGGTGCAGGCTGTAACCTTCCCAGGTGCAGTGGTTCAAACTGGCGCTGAGGGTCGCCTGGCGTTTAATCTCTTCTTCCTCGAAATCCATCGCGGAAGTCCCGTTATCGACCTTGCCCAGCTTGTCGGTCATCCCGGTATTGAACAGCATCGCCTCGACCAGCGAAGTTTTGCCGGCGCTGTTATGCGCCACAATACCCAGGTTTCTCAATTTCGTCGTGTCATACTTGCCCATGAATCACTCCTTTTCAGAAAAAGCCCGCCATGGAGTTCCACACCGCCGGAACTCCTTTCATAGCATGGTTATGCCATCGGCATAACAGGGCAGAAAATTACTATTGGTTCACGGCCGGTTCCGTTCATAAAGCAGGCGCAACCCTTCAAGCGTCAGGAAAGGTTCAACCCGGTCGATACATTCCGTGGCTTCGGCGATAGGCGCTGCCAGCCCACCCGTGGCAATGACCCGAGGGGGCTGAGAAAGTTCTTTTTTCATCCGCTTGACGATCCCTTCGACCAAGCCGACATAGCCGAAAAAAATACCGGCCTGCATGCTCTGGATCGTATTTTTGGCGATGACCTGCGCCGGGCGGGAAAACTCGACCCGGGGCAATTTACTGGCACGCTCGAACAGGGCGTCGGCGGAAATCCCCACTCCGGGAGCGATGGCGCCGCCCTGATAACAGCCGTCAGGTGAAATGACATCAAATGTCGTCGCCGTACCGAAATCGACGACGATCAGGCCGCAGCGCGATTTTTCGTAAGCGGCAACCGCATTGACAATCCGGTCGGCGCCGACTTCCCGCGGGTTTTCATACTGAATCGGCATGCCGGTTTTCATGCCGGGGCCGACAACCAGGGGTTTGAGCTGAAAATATGCGCGGCACAGCCCGTCGATCGTATCCAGCATCGGCGGCACCACGCTCGAGACGATAACCGCCGACAGATCGGCAAAGGTCAAACCGGACAAGCTGAACAGGTCGTTGATCAGCATGGCATATTCGTCCACGGTCCGGTATTTGTCCGTTCCGACCCGCCAGTTTTGTTGCAATTCACGGCCGGCATAAATCCCGAGAACCGTATTGCTGTTACCGACATCAATCACCAGCAGCATAAGTTTAGAACGCTCCCTGGGCATTTGCCAGCGGTTTTACATCGCCGGCAAGAATTCTTTGAATGTCGCCGTCCACGGTCTGCAGCCGCAATGCTCCGTCGGCGTCAAGGCCGACAACCGTACCTTGCAGCACGTGACCGTTCTGATCGACGGCGACGCGACTGTTCATGATATGACACAGGCGTTCCCAACGGCCCCTGATCGGAGCGAAACCCCGGCGTTGGAATTCCCGGTAATGGCGATCCAGATTTTGCAGGAGTGTACGCAGGAACAAACCGCGCGCGATCCTGCGGCCGCTCTCCAGGCAAGCCGAAGTTGCCGGGTAATTCAGCGGTTCGGGAAACTGTTCCGGCGTCATATTGAGATTGATGCCGATCCCCAGAATGACAAAATGAATCCGTTCCGTTTCCGCGTCCATTTCATTGAGCAGTCCCGCAATTTTGGCCCCGTTGACCAACACATCATTCGGCCATTTGACCACAGCGGGGACAGCGCAAATCCGGTTGAGGGTTTCAGCCACGGCGACCGCCGAAAGGAAGGTTAATTGCGGGGCCTGTTGCACCGGTATTTGCGGTCTCAACAGAATGGAACAGTACAGATTGACCCCGGCAGGAGAACTCCAGCGCCGACCCAGACGACCTCGGCCGGCGCTCTGTCGGTCGGCAACCAGAACCGTGCCCTCGGCGACGGACTCCTCTCCCGCCAGTTCCTTCAAGCGCGTGTTGGTCGAGTCGACTTCAGACAGCGTAATGACCTTGCAGCCGACAACCTTCGTCCGCAATGCCGTCTCTATCTCGGCGGCAACCAAAACATCCGGGGAGTCCAGCAGGCGATACCCGCAGGAATGCTTCGCCTCGATGTTGAAACCCAACTCCCGCAGAGCTTTCACCTGCTTCCAGACGGCGGTGCGGGAAATACTTAATTGCTCGCTGATTTCCTGCCCGGAAAAATAGGCTTGCGGCCGCGAGCGAAAGAGGCTGAGAATTCTGTCGCGCGTAGACAATGAGACTCCTGTTAACGGAACAGCATCGAAATATCCGCCGCTTTGACCGAATGAGTAAGCTCGCCGACGGAGATAAGATCAACCCCGGTTGCGGCGATTTCCCCGACGCGATCCAGACTGACTCCCCCCGAGCCCTCAACCAGCGCCCGGCCGGCAATCAGTTCGACCGCCCGGTTCATATCGTAAAGCGTCATGTTGTCGAGCATAATGATGTCGGCGCCGGCCTCGATGGCCGCCTCGACTTCATCGAGATTACGCGTTTCGATTTCGATTTTCAGGGTATGGGGCAACTGCTGTTTGGCCGCGCCGATCGCCGCTGCGATACCACCGGCGGCGGCGATATGATTTTCCTTGATCAACACCCCGTCGAATAACCCGATGCGATGGTTTCGTCCGCCGCCCATCCGCACCGCATACTTATCCAGTGCCCGCAACCCGGGCGCAGTTTTGCGCGTGTCGACGATGGTTGCCCGCGTCCCCTCCACCGCAGCGACATAACGCGCGGTCAGGCTGGCGACGCCGCACATCCGTTGCAGCAGGTTCAGAGCCACCCGTTCACCGCGCAGCAGGCTGGCCGATCGGCCCTTCAACCAGGCAATCACATCGCCCTTGCGAACCGGTTGTCCTTCGGCGAATATTTTTTCGAACCTGACCTCGGCATCCAGTTGTGAAAAAACCGCGGCGGCGACCTCCAGACCGGCGAGGACAAAATCTTCCTTGGCCACCAAATCCGCCCGCGCGGTGGAATCCGCGGCCACCGTCACCGCGGTGGTGATATCTCCCTGGCCGATATCTTCTTCCAGAGCCGTGCGGATAATCCGTTCAACCTCAAACTGCATGCTTATCCGGCCTTCCCGTGAAACCACATGTTATAAACCATCTGAAGAGCAGAAAAAGATTTCAATCTATAGCATATCGCCCGCTGATTCCGCAACTCAAATCCCTTGCTTGCCGACGAAATCTCCTTTACATTTCCACAACTTGTGATAAAAAGGGAAGTTCAGAACGAACCCTGTGAAGAATATTTCCGAAGGAGTCGAAAATGAAAAGAAATCTTTTCCTCGTTCTGCTTGTCGTGCCCCTGATCCTGGGGGGCTGCGTCAGCAAAAATACGTTCCAGCAAAAAGTCAACGAAGCCGATCTGCTGTCCCGCGACGTCGCCGACCTGACGGCAACCGTTGAAGAGTTGCGTCTCGACAAAACCAACCTGCAGAACGATCTGGCGAAACTCAATGCGCGCCTGGTCAACGTGTTACAGCAAAATTCCAAACTGCAACGCGACCTGCTCGCCGCCTACGCCGCCCAGGAACGGCAGCAGGGCAATCTGACCCTGCACCAGCAGCAGATTGAAGCCATGCGGGAACAGTTGGCCGATATGCAGCAGACCAACGACCAGTTGCTGGCCACGATCGAAGAGCTGAACCAGGCGCTGGCAAAAGAAAAAATCGCCCGCGAAGCACGCCTGGCAAAGGTCAAAAACACTTATGATCAGCTGGTCGGCGCCCTGGAAGATGAAATCCAGCGTGGCGAACTGACCATCTCCAACCTGGAGGGACAACTGTCCGTCAACCTGCTCAACAACATCCTTTTCGATTCCGGCAAAACCGTGATCAAGAAGGAAGGGCAAAAAGTCCTGAAAAGCCTCGGCGACGTCCTCAATCAGTTTCCCGACAAAGCCCTCCAGATCGAAGGGCATACGGATAATGTGCAGATCAGCAGCCGACTCGTCGAGCGTTATCCCACCAATTGGGAACTGTCGACCGCACGTGCGACCAGCGTCGTTCACTTCCTGCAGGATGTCGTCGGCTTGCCCGGAGAGCGGCTGATCGCTTCCGGGTTCAGCGAATATCGCCCCGTCGCCGCGAACGAAACGCCTGAAGGGCGGGCTCAGAACCGCCGGATACAGATCCTCCTGGTACCCTTTAAAACCATTCCGGACAGCGAATAACCTACTTCCTGACCGGCGATTCGGTATTCGGTTTCTCCGTTCACGGAGAAGCCGAATGCTCTCCCGGTTGAAACGGCTGCCGTTCCCTCTGCGCCGGGCACAAAATTATTTTCCCATAATCTTTATTGACACAAAAAAAAATTTTGATAGTCTCAACTTGTCTGATAAGCAGACATCCGACATCTTTACTGGAGACTTGTCATTGATAAAAAAAATCCGTTTATCGGAAAGCGTCATCGACGCCATCAAAAAAATGATCGCGGATGACGGATTCAAACCCGGCGACAAATTTTACTCCGAGAACCAATTGACCAAAAAACTCGGCGTCAGCCGTTCCTCTATTCGCGAAGCCATGAAAATGCTGGAGGTCGCCGGACAGGTCAGTGTGAAACAGGGCAAAGGCATTTATATTTGCGACCTTCAGGGGCAACAACTCAAAGCCTTCGCGACCTGGCTCAAAAACAATGAACAGTCCATCAAGGACAATTTCGAAGTCCGCCTGATCATCGAACCCAAGGCCGCCGGCCGCGCGGCGGAAAACGCCGATCGGGAAGATATCCATAAAATGGAACTCGCCTGCACGGAGTTTGCCCGTTTCGCCCGGGAAAAAAATACTGAAGAAGTCATCCAGTGCGATCGCCGTTTTCATCGTCTGCTGGCCGGGGCGACAAAAAACATCACCCTCCACGTGCTGATGAAATCGATGACCACGTCATTGCCGAACGGCTGGATCTCCAGCCTTTATACCCCCGGACGCATCGAAAAAACCGTCATCGAACACGGCGACATCCTCGAAGCCATCAAAAGCGGCGACAAGCCGGCAGCGGAAAACGCCATGACCAGACATCTGGTCAATGCCCTGCACGACATCAACCAAGAGATTAAAAAACAGGCTTAGTCCTGAGCAAAGGAACGCAATCATGGCCGTAAAGATAACCACTCTGATAGAGAACAGCCCCGGTGAGCACCTCGCGCTGAAAAGCGAGCACGGCATTTCTTTTTTCATTGAAAAGGACGGCCACCAACTGCTGTTCGACACCGGCCAGAGCGGCACATTCATTGAGAATGCCGAACAGTTGCGCGTCGATCTGAAAGGGCTGGAATATGTCGTTCTCAGTCATGGTCATTACGATCATTCCGGCGGCATTCGTCCCCTGACCGAGGTGACGGACAATTTCGAATTAATCATGGGCCGCGATTTTTTCACGGAAAAATACGGCTATAAAAACGGGTCTTACGAATACCTCGGCAATAATTTCGATGAAAACTACCTGCAGGATCGCCATATCGCCTACCGTTTCGTCGATCGGCCCCTGACGGAACTCCTGCCCGGCATTTATATCGTCACCGATTTTCCCAGGAAACATGCGGACGAGGTGATCAATCCGCGCTTCAAAATAATGCGCAACGGCGAAATGCAGGCCGATCCGTTCAATGATGAAGTGCTGGTCGCCATCGATACGCCGAAAGGCCTGATCGTTCTTCTCGGCTGTTCCCATCCGGGGATGAAAAATATGCTCGATGCCGCAACGGAACGCCTCAACCGTCCCGTTCACGCAATCCTGGGCGGGACGCACCTGGTGGAAGCCAGCGACACGAGTCTGGTCAAATCCCTGGACTATCTGAACAACGGCGGACTTGAATATATCGGCGTCTCCCACTGCACCGGAAAGCCTGCCATGGAGCAACTGGCCGGCTCCAACCCGCATTATTACCATAACCGCACCGGAAGCGCCCTGATTGTTGCTTGAACATGATTGACAACAACGCCCTGAAGCAAAAACAGGGCACATCACTTAAACAAGGAGGTTTGAAGATGAGTATTGGTCGCCGCACGTTTGGTTTCTTTTTTGTTGCTCTGGCCGCAACGGTTCTGTTGCTGGCGCCGGCAACCGACGGCTTTGCCGCCAAGGACAAAATCATCTGGAAGTCGTCCGGCCACGGGCCCGCATCCGATCCGTCCCAGATTTTTCACGACAAACTGTGTAACGCCATCACCGAGGCGACCGGCGGCCGCCTGACCGTCAAACCGTTTGTCGGCGGTTCGATTGTTCCGGCCTACAAAGAGGTCGACGCCATTGACCAGGGCGTGCTGCAGATGGGTTATTCCTGCCCGATGTACAATCTCGACAAGTGGCCGGCCGCCGGCCTGATCAGTTCCCGCCCGGGTGGGCTGCCCGGCGAGGCGATGCGCACCTGGTTCGACTATGGTGGCGGTGCCGACCTGTTGAACAAGATGATGGAAGGCTACAACGTCATGACCTTCCCCGGCGCGCTGGCCCCGCTGCCGGAAGAAGTTTTCTTCCACTCCAAGGTCAAACTCGAATCCCTGGACGATCTCAAAGGGCTCAAGGCTCGCTGCATGGGCGATGGGGGAGAAATCCTCAAGCGCATGGGCGCGGCAACCGTTATCATCCCCGGCGGGCAGCTGTATGAAGCCATGCAGCGCGGCACCATCGATGCGTTCGAATATTCGACTCTGGCATCCAACTGGAACATGCACTTCAACGAGGTCGCCAAGTATGTTTACCTTTCGCCTTACCGCGCACCCGAGCGATCCCCAGGTCATTTTCGTCAACAAAAAAGCCTGGAACGAACTGCCCGACGATCTGAAGATGATCGTCAAATCGGTGGTCGCAAAATTCACCCAGGATCAGCATGAGTACCTGGTCAACGAATCCATGAAGGCGGTGGAGCAATTCAAGGCGGCCGGCAACAAAGTCTACAAGGTCCCGAGAGAAATCGAAGTCGCCCTGCAAGCTGAAGCCGACAAATTCTACGCCGAGAAATCCGCAAGCGAATCCCCTATTTTCGGCGAAATTTACAACTCGATGAGAACGTTTGGCGAAGCCTATAACGCCATTCACTAAACTCAACAGTGCGAAGGACAGCACGCCCATTCCGACCCGGGATGGGCGTGCTGACGGGGTTTCAAACAGGCCGGGAGAAAAACATGTCTGCGCTCATCAAATTTCTTAACACCATAGACTGGCTCAGTGAAAAATCCGGGCAGATCGGCAAATGGTTTGCACTGGTCCTGGTTTTCGCCGGTTCCTACGAAGCCATTGCACGGCATTTTTTCAATGCCCCGACCGTCTGGTCCTACGACACCATGTGCATGGCCGGCGGGGTTATTTACATGCTCGGGGCGTCCTACAACTATAAACATGACGCCCATACCCGCGTCGATCTGTTTTACATGCGCGGCACCCCCAGGACAAAAGCCGTCATCAATGTGATCTGCTCGCTTTTCCTGTTTTTTCCCCTGATGATCATCATGTTCAAACTCGCCGTCACCTGGGCCCTCAAGGCCTGGAAGATCAACGAAGTCATGTTCACCAGTTTCTGGTATCCGCCGGCGGCACCCTACCGCACCCTGTTCGCCGTCGGACTGCTGTTGCTGATTCTTCAGGGGCTGGCCCGGTTTATCCGCGATCTCTACTTGATAATAAGGGGTGAAGAAATTGTTTGAACTCAGTGCTGAACTCGTTGCTTTCCTGATGCTGGGTGGCGTCTTCACTCTGGTGCTGACCGGCTTTCCGATCGCCTTCGTCATCGGCAGTGTGGCCTTTATCGTCGGCGTCCTGGTCTTCGGGCCGACAACGACATATCATATTCTCTACAGCCGCTTTTACGATCTGTCGCTCAATTACCCGTACCTCGCCGTGCCCCTGTTTACTTTCATGGGGGTCATATTGCAGCATTCGGGGATCACCAAGGATCTGTACGAAAGTCTCTATGAAGCGCTGGGACGACTCCGGGGCGGGCTCGCCATCGTCACCATCGTATTCGGGACGATCCTGGCCACCTGCCTGGGAGTTATCGCGGCATCGGTGACCATCCTGACCCTGATCGCCCTCGGCCCCATGGTCAGCCGCGGTTACGACAGGCCGCTGGCCGCCGGTTCGATTGTGGCATCCGGCACGTTGGGGATCCTGATTCCGCCCAGCATCATGCTGGTCGTCTACGGTCCGCAGGCCGGGATTTCCATCGGCCAGATGTTCATGGGCGCGGTTTTCCCCGGCTTGCTGTTGGCGTTTTTCTATGTCGGCTACGTCGTTGTCCGCTGCTGGCTTAATCCGGAACTGGGCCCGGCGATTCCGGCCGATCAACTGACCCCCTTTTCTCCGGCGAAAGTCTGGCGGTTGCTGAAATCACTGGTGCCGCCGATCATGCTGATCCTGGCCGTTCTGGGCACTATTTTTTCCGGAGTTGCTCCACCGACGGAAGCCGCGGCCGTCGGCTGCCTGGCCGCCGTTCTGCTGGCCGTCGCCTATGGTAAATTCAGTTTCTCCCTGCTCAAGCACGCATCCATGGAAACGCTGCGGGTGAGCGCCTTCGTGGTCATGATCGCCGCGCTTTGCTATGCCTTTGTCGGGGTGTTCATGAGTGCCGGCTCGGGCGAAGTCGTGTCCGAAGCGATCCTCGCCGTCCCCGGCGGCAAATGGGTCTCTTTCGCCATGATCATGGCCATCGTTTTCCTGCTCGGACTGTTTATCGAGTGGATCGGCATCGTTTTCATCATCGTGCCGATATTCACACCGATACTGGCGGAGCTCGGGTTTAATTCCCTCTGGGCGGGAATGATGATCTGCATCAATCTGCAGATGGCGTTCCAGACTCCGCCCATGGCGATGTCGATCTTTGTGCTCAAAGGGACGGCGCCCGAAGAATTGGGCCTGACCATGGCGGATATCATCAAAGGGGTGATTCCCTTTGTCCTCATTATCATGTTCGTGCTTTTCCTCTGCACTGTGTTCCCGGGGATCATCACCTGGCTGCCGGAAAAGATGATCGGGCCATCGCACTGATATGAATCGCAAAGAGCTCCGCAAGCCCCTGCAACCGTACAGGGGCTTTTTTCGCGAACCCGGAGAACCGCTGCCGAATGGAGGGTAACTTGACTGAGAAGTTAGCGGCCAGGCGCCATGATGCCATTGCCATCTTTCAGGCAGGTCTGCAGGCCGCAGCGCCGGGCACGGCAATCAAAAACAGGTGCCTGCTGAAGGATAATGTCCTGACCCTTGACGGGCATGCCTATGAACTCAAAAAGTTCGAGAAAATTTTCGTCATCGGCGCGGGCAAAGCCGGAGCGTCCATGGCCCGGGCCATGGAACAGATTCTCGGAGAGCGGATTACTGCGGGGCTGATCAGCGTCAAATACGGGCATGTCGATCAACTGGACAGAATCGAGCTGCTGGAAGCCGGTCATCCGGTTCCGGATGCCAATGGTATCGCCGCGGCACAGGCGATTTTCGATCTGGCCCGCGCGGCCGATGAGAAAACCCTGGTCATCTGTCTGATTTCCGGCGGCGGCTCCGCTCTCCTGCCCCTCCCCGTCGCCGGCGTCACCCTGGAAGACAAGCAGGAGACAACCAGAATCCTGCTCGCCTGCGGCGCCACCATCCACGAAATCAACGCCATCAGAAAGCATCTCTCCACCATCAAGGGCGGCGGCCTGGCCAGGGTGGTCTACCCCGCCACCCTGGTCAGTCTGATTCTTTCCGACGTCGTCGGCGACGATCTCGACAGTATCGCCTCCGGACCTTGCGTCCCCGACTCGAAAACCTTTGCCGACTGCCGGTCGATCATCAAAAAATACGGGATCGCCGGACAGATCCCCGCTGCCGTTAACAATCACCTTGCTGCGGGAATAAAGCAACAGGTGCCGGAAACCCCGAAAGCGGGACAGGAATTCTTTCGGAAAACCCGCAACATCATTGTCGGCTCGAACTTCGATGCCCTGCGCAAAGCGCAACAGCAGGCCCATGCCCTCGGTTATCATACTTTGCTGCTGGCGTCGGGAATCGAAGGCGAAACCCGCGACGTCGCCGGCAATCATCTGGCGATTGCCCGTGAAATCCGCCGGCACGGCCAGCCGCTGCAGGCTCCGGCCTGCCTGTTGTCCGGCGGGGAGACAACGGTTAAAATCAAAGGATCCGGCAAAGGCGGGAGGAACCAGGAATTTGTCCTCGCGGCGGCCCTGAGAATGGACGGCATGGAGGACATCGTGGTTTTGAGCGCCGGCACGGACGGAAACGACGGCCCGACGGACGCCGCCGGCGCGATCGCCGATCAGACCACGCTGCTCCGGGCCGCGGACCGCGGGCTCGACGCGCGCGCCTATCTTGACGACAATGACTCCTACCATTTTTTCGAGGCGCTGGGCGATCTTTACAAAACCGGGCCGACCAATACCAATGTCATGGATTTGCGGATCATTCTGATTTATTGATACAAAGTCTTCCGCAAGCCCGATCCAAGGAGTACCCAGGATGTTCCGCAGAACAAAGATTGTCGCCACCATAGGGCCGGCAAGCGACAACGAAGAAATACTCAGTCAATTGATGAATGCAGGCGTCAACGTCTTTCGCCTGAATTTTTCGCACGGCGATCATGCCGGGAAAACGGCCGTTATCAAAATAATCCGGCGGTTATCCCGGCAAAACAAACGCGCCGTCGCCATTCTGGGCGACCTGCAGGGCCCCAAAATCCGCACCGGCCGGATAAAAGACGGGGCCATGCCGGTGGCTCCGGGAGCAAAGGTGACCATCACCACACGTGATGTCATCGGCGAGCGGGGCATTATCCCGACCGCCTATCGCCAATTGCCGACTGACGTCAATGCCGGGGACCGGATTCTCCTCGATGACGGGTTGATTGAGCTGAGAGTACTGTCGGCCTCCGCCGACGAGATCGACTGCCTGGTCGTCAACGGCGGCCTGGTCAAGGATCATAAAGGCATCAATCTTCCCGGCGTTGCCGTCTCCGCTCCGGCCTTGACGAAAAAGGACCTGAAGGATCTCGATTTCTGTATCACCCAGGAATTCGATTATGTGGCCCTGTCTTTCGTGCGCAGAGCGGGTGACGTGGTGAAACTGAAAAAGCGGCTGCAGCAGAAAAATTCTTCTGTTCGCGTCATCGCCAAGATAGAAAAACCGGAGGCGGTCGAGAATTTCGACGCCATCCTGACTGAAGCCGACGGGATCATGGTCGCCCGCGGCGATCTCGGCGTGGAATTCAGTCCGGAAAAAGTGCCGCTGATTCAAAAACAGATTATCCGGCGATGTAAAAATACGGGCAAACCGGTGATTACCGCAACCCAGATGCTGGAAAGCATGATCCACAATCCGCGCCCGACCCGAGCCGAGACCTCGGATGTCGCCAACGCGATTCTCGACGGCACGGACGCCGTCATGCTGTCCGGGGAAACCGCCGCCGGCAAATATCCGGTGGAGGCCGTGTCCGTCATGGTGCGGGTCGCCAATGACGTTGAAGCCGATCCGCAATTGAAAGCGGGCCCTTTCCGGCCGATCGGCAACAACGCCGACGGGCCCTGCCTGACAGAGGCCATCGGGCAAGCCGCCTGCCGCGTGGCGGAAGGCGTCAATGCCGCGGCGATCCTGGCTTTCACCCAAACCGGAAGCACCGCTGCGCTGGTGGCGAAATACCGTCCCAATCTGCCGATCATCGCCGTCACGCCGACGCAATCGGTCCGTCGGCGGCTGGCCCTTTACGCCGGCGTCCACGTTTTGCGCGTCGCTATCGAAGGCAATACCGAAGCGCAGATCGAGCGGGTCAATCATGCCGTTCTGGACAGCGGCTGGCTGAAAAATGAAGATCTGGTCGTTTTGACCATGGGCAGTCCGCTCTCCGATCCGGGCACCACCAACCTGCTCAAAATCCATCGTTTGAAAGGATAAAAGCGGCCGCAACGAACAACCGAAGGAAGCGGAATCTTCCGTCAATGAAGTTCGGAACAGAGAACGACACGGTTTCGGCCCTGCCGCTTAGCCCGGTAAAGGGCGTTATCAACCCGCTTGAGCAGCGCATCGGTCGTATCGTCGTTGCGCAACTGGGAAACCCCGAGACTGATGGTCAGCGGCCCGGCGTGAGGAAATTGGGTCTGTTCAACCTCGACCCGGACCCGTTCGGCAAAGGGGCCGGCTTCAGCCAGCAGGGTCGCCGGCAGTAAAATAAGGAATTCTTCACCGCCCCAGCGAATCAGCAAATCCCCCTGACGAATCAGACTGCGCAGCAGGCGGGCCAAATGCCGCAAGACCTGATCGCCGGTACTGTGGCCGAAACGGTCATTAACCTTCTTGAAATGATCGATGTCCAGCATGATCAGCGAAAACGGCGTCTTCCCAGATTCGGCATGCTGTTGTTCCCCGGCCACGACTTCATCAAACTTGCGCCGGTTGTAGGTCTCGGTCAACTGATCGGTCACCGCCAGGTGTTCAACCTGTTGCAGGCTTTCATTCAACTGGGCGGCGAGATCGCCGACCTCCATCAGCGCCCGGTTCAGTTCGCGGGTCCGTTCTTCAACCCGGTCCTCCAGGTGCGCCTTGGCTTGCAAGGTTTCCTCTTCCGCCAGACGCCGGCTTTGATTTTCCGCTCCGATGCGCGTCAGCAGGTTGAAAAACCGCCGGAAAAAACTCATCAGGTGTTCGACCCGGTCCTGGGAAATCACCGGGACCTCAGCCAAGGCGTGAAGATAACTGTCGATATCGTAGCCGTGCGCAAGCGCCTGGCGACGGAAAAAATCATAATCCGGGCGCTGATTTAGAAACTGGCCGAGAAAGAAAAAAACCGAGCGGTTCCGCATTCAGCAGAATCGGCATTCCGACCTCAATCAGCCCGTTCGGGCAGGGGTAAACCAGATAATCTTTGGTATCCAGATAATCTTGGATTCTGAATTGACTGAGAAGGCAATTCTGTCGGCTTTGCGGTTCGGCACGGTGAAAATTCCGACAGATTTTCTGCCAGCCGATACTCACCAGCCATTTTTGCTCAATATCCAGAATACCGACTGAAATCCCGGCGGCTTCGTAAAAAAAAACGCATCAATGCTTCCAGCTCATCAAGATCGATAATATCCTGAAGACGTTGCATGGCGGCGCCCCGAAGCAGTCGGTTCAGATCAACGCAGGCAGATGGACCGTAAGACAATATGGGCTGTTAATTAAGTATAGCAAAGTTATTATCATATACCAGCTCAGGCGCCGCCGGTTGCTTGCCCGGACCGGAGATGTGCTATAGTGCAAGGATCATAACCTTTCAAGTCATAAAGGAAACGCCCATGTTCGATCTTTACTACTGGACCACCCCCAACGGCCATAAAATCACCATTTTTCTGGAAGAAGCCGCCCTGGCCTATCGAATCATTCCCGTGGATATTCGCCGGGGGGATCAGTTCGAGCCGGCTTTTCTCCGCCTCAATCCGAACAACAAAATCCCCGCCCTGGTCGATCACAATCCGCCCGACGGCGGCCCGCCGTTGTCCATTTTCGAATCCGGGGCCATCCTTGTCTACCTGGCCGAAAAAACCGGTTTGTTCTTGCCCGATGAGTTGCGCCAGAGACAAACCGTCCTCCAGTGGCTGATGTGGCAGATGGGAGGTCTGGGACCGATGCTCGGCCAGAACCATCATTTCAGCCATTACGCACCGGAGCCCATTCCTTACGCACAGGAACGCTACCGCAAGGAAACCGACCGGCTTTACGGCATTCTCAACGACCGGCTGGCGCAGCGGGAATATATTGCCGGAACTTACTCGATTGCCGACATGGCGATCTATCCCTGGATCGTACCGCATAAAAAACAGGGGCAGGATCTGGCCGACTCGCCTCATCTGCGGCGCTGGTTCGAACAGATCGGAAACCGCCCGGCAGTCATCAGGGCGTATGAAAAAGGACGTGAAATCAACACCGCGCCAAGCGTGAACGAACAGAGCAAAAAGGTGCTTTTCGGCCAGGATCGGAGAACAACGCAAGACCGGGCCGCAAGCTGAATTCCGCTTGCGCAACAGCGGACAATAACTTACCCTGCCGAAAGCGCAACGGTGGCCGGATTCAACGCTGCACCCCGGCAGTCGCGCAGGCGGACATGTTCTTTCCGCCGCGCTTTCCGGCAGCGGGCACCAAAACCGCAAACGCACTGACGGCCGGCCGCCGCGCCAACTAAAACAGGGAAATTCACGGTCATACCCATGCTGATCCCGGCTGAAAAAGTCAAACGTTTCGCCATTCGTATCCTGGCTGCCGCCGGCAGTTCCGCCGCGGAAAGCGGCATTGTTGCCGAGCACCTGCTGCGCGCCAATCTGACCGGGCATGACAGCCACGGGGTTGGGCTGCTGCCGACCTACATGCGCTCCATCGACAATGGGCTGCTGCGGCCCAATACGGCCGTTTCAGCAGTGCGCGATTCCGGCACGATAATGATTTTCGACGGCCGCCGCGGTTACGGGCAAAGAGTGGCTCGCGAGGCGATGGAACGGGCAATCGAGCGCTGCCGGGAGACGGGGCTGACCCTGATGGCGCTGCGCAATGCTCACCATCTCGGCCGCATCGGCAGTTACGGTGAGCAGAGCATTGCGGCGGGCCTGATCTCCCTGCATTTCGTCAATGTTATCGATCATCCGCCGGTGGTGGCGGTACATAACGGCGCCGATGCCCGCCTGTTGACCAATCCGATCTGTTTCGCCATGCCCGGCAGCGACGCCACGCCCGCCTTTCTCCTCGATATGGCGACCAGCAAAATTGCCCTCGGCAAGGCCCGGGTTGCCATGAATGCCGGCAAGCCGGTCGCGGACGACACCTTGCTGGATGCCGCGGGAAGGCCGACCAGCGATCCGGCTGTCCTGTTCAGCGATCCGCGGGGAGCGCTTAAACCCTTCGGTACCCACAAAGGATTCGGCATCGCGTTTTTCTGCGAGTTGCTGGCCGGAGCCTTGACCGGCGGCGGAACGATTCAAGCGGAAAACCCGCGCCACGGCAGCATCGTCAACAACATGCTGACCATCCTCATCAATCCCGAACAGCTGGTCGATCTGGAAGCGCTCAAACAAGAAACCGATGCCCTCGCGGCCTATGTTCTGGCTTCGCCCCGGGCCGTTGCCGCGGACGACGCCATCATGCTTGCCGGGGAGCCGGAGCGACGCCATTGCCGCGCGCGGCTGGCAAGCGGCATCCCTTTCGACTCGATAACCCGGCGGGAACTGTTCGACACCGGCGTCTCACTCGGTATCCCGCAAGCGGAGTTAAACGCTCTGCTCAACCCGTAAAGGAGCTTCCGATGCCCCCCGTGATCCCGTATCAACCCGCCGACCTGCGGCAGCCCGAAGAACTGGTCGCCTTAATCCGTGAACGCCGCGGCGGTACGCTGTTGAACCTGGACCGCATGCTGCTGCACAGTCCGGAATTCGCCGCCGGATGGAACCATTTTCTCGGCTCCGTACGGCATTCGCTCTCAGTCCCGGCCCGGTTGCGGGAATTGGCCATCTGCGCCGTGGCGATATTGAACCAGGCCGATTATGAGTTGGTTCAACATGCCCCCGAATTTCTTCGGGCCGGCGGCCGGGACAGCCAGCTCGAGGCATTGGAACACCTGTCCCGGTCCGATTTCGATACGGCAGAGTTCACTGCCGCGGAACTGGCCGTCATCAACCTTACGATCGAAATGACCCGCCTTATCCGGGTTTCGGACGAAACCATGCAAACGCTCAAAGCCGCCCTTGAAAACGACCGTCAGGTGATGGAAGTGGTCGGCATCGTTGCGACTTACAATATGGTTTCACGCTACCTGGTGGCTCTGGGGGGATAGAACTTGAAGGGGCGGAGGAAGAATAGGCGCCGCCGACATGACGGCGCTCGACAAGCAGAATCCGGTTTGTGCGACCGCTCCCCTTAAACGGCCCTCAATATCTCATAACAACGATCATCGATACCTGTGGGGGCGGAACGACCCTGGAAGAGCGGTCTTGTGCTGCCCCTGCGACTCACACCGGCCAATCCATATTAGCATGGATGAAAGCGGCGCCCTGTCGTAAAGCGTCATTGGCTTCGGGAAGAATTTTCGTATAGTGTAAAAAGCCGTGCAGCACACCTTCATAAACCCTGTATTCGCAGGGGACCCCATGCCCCGCCAGCATTTGCTTCAATGTCAAGCTGTCATCCAGCAGCGGATCCAGAGCCGCCGCGACAATGCAGGTCGGCGGGATGCCGTGGGACAGATCGGCGGAAAGGCAATCGAAATATGGGCTGTCGGCATCTTCCGGCGTTTCCAAGTAGCAGTCGTTGTAATAGGCAAGGTCTTTTCGGGTCAAACCGTCCCAGTTCCCGCCCAACAGCCGCTGCGAAGAAGAATCCTTGAGACCGAAGAGACCATAGTACAAAATCAGCCCCTTGAGAAAACCGTTGTCATCTCCCCTGTCGCGCAGCAATAATGCCGTCGCCAGGGCCAGGTTCGCTCCTCCGGAGTCACCGGCCAGCAGCAACTGAGCCGGATCGATGCCGTATCGGGGTCCGTACCGGTGCAGATATTTTGTGATCGCGGCACACTCTTCGACCGCGACCGGAAATTTATGTTCGGGCGACAGGCGGTAATCGATCCCCACCACGACCGCGCCCGAAAACTCGGCCAGAACCCGCATTATCCGATCATGGGTATCGAGGTTACCCACAACGAATCCGCCGCCATGGATAAAAAGAACGCAGGGCCGGGCATGATCTCCATCCGGGCGGTGGGATCCGGATCGAAATGCTTCCATGGGGTCCGGCGATGCTCATTTCTGTGGTGCTGACCATCCGCGGAGCACCTTCGTTCCAGAATGTCCGCTCCTCGGCGTAAGCGCGGCGCAAAGCGCCAAAATCGACATCCGTGTTGAAAGCGTCCCCGGATTGTTCCTGCTGAATCCGCAAAACCTCCTTCATCCCGGCAGTCATACGGGAGAGAAAACATCGATCTTGTTCCTGTCCATTGAGATTCGCTCCTCATGTTTCCGGCTGACCGGCTGTTTTGAACTCAAACGGCCGGAATTGAATACTGTTTGCCGCTTACGGCGGCGGGTTCGAAAGTCGGGGCTCCCGCGGCAAGCGAGAAAACCCCGCTGTCAGCTGTTCCCATCCGGCAACGCACCCATCAGATTTCCCCTTTTTCAGCCATCTTTATCATTCTGAAAATCGACACCATATAAGCAATCAGCACAATAAAAAACGGCACACCGCAGACAACGGTCAGCGCCTTGATGGCATCGAAGCCGCCGATGCTCAGGGCCACCAGCCCCAGCAGACCGATCACCACGCCCCAGATGATCCGCATGCCGATCTTCGGGTCGGCATCACCGCCGGACACCTGCATGGAGATAAAATAGGTGGTCGAATCGTAGGTGGTAATGCCGTACAGAATGGAACTCAGGAAAACGAAAACACAGGTGTAGGTGGCCAGGGGATACTGGTTCAGGACGACGAAAATCGCGGCGCCGAAATCATTCTGGATCGTATCCCAGAGTGGTTGCCGCACCGCTGAGTTCGATATTTACGGCAACTCCGCTCCAGATGCCGAAGAAGACAATCGTGATGGCGCTCGGAATCAGCACCGCACCGAGAATGTACTCGCGCACCGTCCTGCCGCGCGAAATTCTGGCGATAAAACCGCCGCAGAAGGGAATATAGCTGGCCCACCAGAGGATATAAAAAACCAGCCACCAGTTGTTCCAGCCGCGTGACTGCCAGCAGCCGTCGGCGAAATGGCCGGCATCTCCCCAGAGCGACAGTTGGGCGAAGTTTTTCAGGTACATCCCGCAACTTTCCGTGATCAGCGTCAGGGGTATAGTTGGTGGGACCGACAATCAGCAGATAAAAACACAGCAAGGCGCTCATATAAATATTGATCAGGCTTAAAATCCGGATCCCCCTTTTCAACCCGCTGACCGCGGAGGAAACGAACATGACCACCAGCAGAATCATGGCGACGACCTTGCCGGGAAAACCGATTTCGATCCCCAGCAGATCCTTTATCCCGGAGGTAATCAGCATCAGCCCGAAGCCCAGGGCCGCTGCCGTACCGCCCAGTGCGGCAATCACCCCGGCGATATCGGTCAGTTTGCCGAACCAGCTACGGTATGAGCGTTCTCCCATAATGCCGTACAAGCCGCCCGCCAGGTTCATCGGCCGCCCCAGTCGGTAAGCGGGAAAAGCGACGGCAAAGCCGCCCACGGCATAAAGCATCCAACCGTGCAGGCACCAATCCATATAGACGCTGTTCATGGCCAGAGGCACACCCTCCGGCCGGCCAACCTGTCCGGCATCAATGACCAACGACGAAGAATAGAGGTGATAAACAATCTCGGTGGAACACCACATCCACATGGTAATCCCGAAACCGGCGCTGAACATCATGGCGATCCAGGCCAGCTTGCTGAACTCGGGCTCGTCGTCATCTTTCCCCAGTTTCAGGTTCCCGTGTCTGCTGAACGCCAGCCAGAAACCGAAAAGGATACAGCAAAAAGCCACCGACTGGAAAAACCAGGCGCAGTTGGAAACAAGCCATCCCGTAAACAAGTCAAACACGGACTGAAATTTTTTTTTTGTCAATGATGATAAATGCCGTCACTCCGGACACTGCCAACAGCAAAGGATAAAACACCCGTTCATCATATTTACCGATAGCCTGTTTCAGAATCTCCTTCATAAACCGTTATCCCGTGAAAATAATGAGCCCCTCCCTGATGTGAGTATTCTATGTCCGATTTCTGCGGGTTCAGCCCCGCCGCTTGTTCGTCGTTTCCGCCTTGATCACCGTCTCGAACCGATCAGGGTGCCGATTTTCCATCGTATTCCCTAACCGTTATTTTCGGTTACCGGTTTTTTTCGGTCTTTTTTCTTTTTTGGTTTGGCTTCTTCAAGCAGAGTATCGGCAAACGAATCACCCATGTGTGAAAACATGATTCTCAGTATGGCCGACACGGACATGCCGCTGGACAATGACCATTGATTCAGCAGGTCCCGATCCTGATTATTGAGCCGGAAGGAAACGATATGCTGGCAGGGATGTTCGACCGAGCGCCCCATCGGTTACCCCTGCACCCGGCGGCCGACCCGCATTTTACGGCAGGGTCGCGCTGCGCCGGGACCGCTCAGCCGAGAACGTCCCGGCGCCATTGCGGTCAACGGCGCCGGGTCCTTCAGCAAACCGGCTCCGGGCCGGGCCTGATCCCGATAATCGCGGCTATTCAGGCCCTGCCGGAGCGAATCCCGATCGCCGCTCAACTCAGCGGCCGAAGGCACATAAGCCGTGGGGTCGACAACCGGAATCAAACCTTCAGACTCGTAACAGAGCATTGTGATACCTTCCTCTAAATACAGGCGGGAGTTAACCGAAACGAAATTCCACACCGAAAGATCCGTTCGGATAAGACCACCTTTTCAAGATGGTTTTGCCGCACAGAATTCGACAGGTGCCGCACTCCAGACAACCGGCCGCATCGAAAAAGACCGTGCCGTTTTCATCCATTTTATACAATCCGGCCGGACAGGCGGCGACCAGCTTGGCCAATTCTTCCGGGTCCGGATTCTCGACCAGTTCGATATGCGGATTGCCTTCATCAACAAAGAATTTGTCCACACCCAGCTTCAGGTCGACATTCACTTCGTTTTTCATAGCGCCTTCACTCCTTTCAGGACATCCTTGAAAAGCGGCACCAAACCGACCTTCTTGAGATGCGGCATGAAAGTCTTGCGCAACGGCACCGCGGGACCGCTCACCGTGAACAGGTCATTCATCATGCCCGTCACCATCTGCGGGTAGGCATTGTACATGCGGTCGTTATCGAGGAATGCCGGAAGCTTCCGGTAAAGCTGCAGATCCTTCAGCACAAAACTATCTTTCAGCGCGCTGACGTAACCGGACAGAGACGCTGCGCTGAAGTCGCCCGTTTCCCTGGCCTGGATCGCAGCCTGCGCCGCCGCTTCAGCCGAAGCAATCGCCAGATCCATGCCGCGCACGGTATAACCGACATTCAGACAGAGGCCGGCCGCATCGCCGATGATCATGACCCCATCGCCGGTCATCTGCGGCAGCATGTCAAGCCCGCCTTCAGGCACGACATGGGCCGAATATTCAACTTGGCGACCATCAGCGATCAAAGGCTTTACGACCGAATGGTTTTTGAAGTCCTCGAGCATCTGCGGGACACTTTTCGGCACGCCGGCGATATTATGCAGACCGAATACCAGGCCGAGGGAAATGCTGTCGCTGTTGGTATAGATGAAACCGCCACCCATCCGACCGGCCGAAGGCATGCCGGCAAACAGCCAGGCAGCCCCCTCGTTGTCGGCGCAACCAAAGCGATCATTGATCTGCTCTCTGGTCAGCTGGATGACTTCCTTGACGCCGACGGCGTAATGATGCGGATTGACCTTGGTCACCAGCCCGAGCTTTTCACCGAGGATCGAGTTGACCCCATCGGCCAGGATGACCATGTCCGCCGCCATCTCCTCGTCGCCGGCGATAACACCGCAAACCTTGCCCTCCCGCACGAGCAGATCGTCAACACGGATGCCGGAAATCAGTGCAGCCCCTGCATTTTCCGCCTGCTCCCCCAGCCATTGATCAAAACTGGCCCGCATCACCGTATAGGATCGCTGGGCCGGGTCGCCCGCCGCAGGAGCTGCATAGTCCAGCGTGGTGCAGCGCTGATCATCGATAAATGAGATCTTTTCATGGACAATGCAGCGTTCGACCGGTGCCTGATCCGCAAAGTTTGGAAAAATATTTTCCAGACTGTGGGCATAGAGGCGGCCGCCGGTCATGTTTTTGGCACCGGGGAAATTGCCGCGTTCGATGAGCAGGGTTTCCAGCCCGGCCCGGGCCAACAGATAGGCGCAGGTGCAACCAGCCACGCCGGCGCCGACAACAATTGCGTCAAATTTATCTTCGGACATCACTTACCTCACAGCGTTTGCGTTGCTGTTGTTTCAGCTTTTCAGCGCCTCGATCAACGCTGGCACGACTTTGTAGAGATCACCGACGATGCCGTAATCGGCATACTGAAAAATCGGGGCGTTTTTATCCTTGTTCACCGCCATGATGGTCTGCGCCCCGTTGGCGCCGACCATATGCTGGATCTGGCCGGAAATACCCAGCGCCAGGTAGAGCTCCGGCTTCGGCATGACCCCCGAGATCCCAATGTAGCGCTCATGCTCCATCCATTTTTCGCTTTCCGCGATCGGTCGTGAACAACCGAGTTCGGCGTCAAGCGCAGCGCAGAGTTCCGACGCCAGTTTGAGATCGTCCTGCTTGGCGATGCCGCGACCGACACCGACGACTCGTCCGGCTTTGTTCAGATCGACACTGCTGCCCTGCTTCCGTCGTCGGTCAAGGCACTTGATCTCCGCCTGCGGAGCGATAAAATCCAGCGTAACCGCACTGCCGGTTTTTGCATTATCGGCCTCGGCGGCCGCAAAAACCCCACCCGCCACAACCGCAATCGCCACTTTGGCGGTGACTTTTTCAGTGCCGAGGGCCAGCCCGCCATAGACCATATGCCTGGCGTTGACATTCCCGCCTTCAACATTGATCTCGGACACTTCGGTGACGACGCCGGCTTCGAGCTTCACTCCCAGCAACGAGGCCAGCGCTTTGCACCGCCGCGTCCCGGGCAACAGCACCAGCGTCTGCTGCTCAGCCTGGGCGATGACTTGAGCCATGGTCTCGGCGTAAGCTTCAACAATCCGTCCCGGTTCCTGCTCACCAAGATGGTAAACGTCGTCCGCACCCAGTGCGAAGGCGGCCGCCACATCGGCTTGCGTGCCGATGACAAATGCGGAAACCTTTTCCCCCAGTTGCGCGCCGCCGGTGATGACTTCGGCCAGTCTTGACGCCGCGTCACTGTAAACCCATACGTTCGATAGTTTGCTCATTGTCTTCCCCTGTTTAATTCGCGATCTTGCGCAAATAGTTAACGAATTCGGCAATCTGATCGTCACCGTCGCCTGCGATGATGACCCGTCGACGCTCTTTCCGCTTGGGCGCCCTGATCTCCGTCAGTTCAACCGGCGCGGCGTCCCCGGGCACGTCCAGCTCAGCGGCCGAAAGCACATTGACCGGTTTCTTACCGGCGCCGAGAACCGCTTTCATGCCCGGAATCGTTGGAACATTGATGTCGGTGGAAACGGAAATAACCGCAGGAAGGGGAACCTCAAGGGTTTCGACGTCTTCTTCCAGCACCCGTTCGACGGTCAGGCTCGCGGCCGTGGCGGCAATGATTTTACTGACGCCGTTGACGGTCGCAACATTCAGCAAGGCGCCCAGCCGCACCCCAACCTGCTGGGCATAAAGATCCCCGGAGCCGTCACCGCAAATAATCAGATCGAAGCCGACCTGTCCGGCAGCGGCAGCCAACAGTTGGGCGGTCCGGTGCGGCAGCATGTTTTCGGCCTCGGCGGTGATGACCGCGGCGAGTTCGTCCGGCCCGCGCGAGAGGATATCCTTACGTGCTTTGGTGTTTTCCAGTTCCTTGCCGCCGACACTCAAAGCGACAATCCGGCTGTCATCACCAAGCCCGGATTTCAGTTCAACGGCGGCTTCGATGGCATTGAGATCAAACTGGCTGATCTTCGGCGCCGCTTTTCCGGTGTCCAGCGTACCATCCGGCTGAACACTGATATCCTGTTCTTCCGGCACAAGTTTACAGCCTACGATGATGTGCATATATCTCCATCCTTTCGCATGTTTTCCGTACAGTTTTTGCTGCGTCAAGCCCGCCTTTCGCGTCAACCGAAAGGCGGGCAGCGACGGCTTATTTCCATTCCGCCAGGGCGAAGTTCAGATAGATCAGCTCCGGTTCATCCTTGTTGATGACCCGGAAATGAATTGAGTTGTCGTCCCATTTCCACATCTGGGTAGTGATTGTCACGCCGGGATACAAGGGCTTGGTAATCCGGGTCTTAAAACGGGTCAGGCGTTCCGGCTCGCCGGGAAACAGGGTCTTGATGATATGGCGGCAGGCAAATCCGGCGGTGCTGACGGCATGCAGGATCGGCTTGTCATAACCGAATTTCCGGGCATATTCCCAGTCGATATGCTGCGGGTGGTAATCGCCGTTGAGGCGATAAATAATGGCCTGATTCAGCGGCACCTGTTCGGAAACTTCGAAATCGGGCGCACGCTCCGGTATTTCGACAATATCCTTGGGCGCTTTCTCGCCGCCGAAGCCGCCGTCATAAAGACAGCAATCCCAGCTTTCGTTGGTGAACAGTTTGTTACCGTCGGCATCGAAGGTTTCGCCGATATGCTGAGCCAGGCAACCACGTCCTTCGCCGCGATCATAAATCGCGTTGAGCAGAACTTTCGTGCTCAGTTTGTCGGTCATCTTGGTCAACGGCTGGTGAAACTGCAGGTCAAATCCCCAGTGCAGCGAACCGCCCCATTCAAAGCCGAAATCGATGGTCTTGGTCACTTCGCTGTCAACGATCGGCATGGCCGCGAACAGCGGCAGGATCTTCTGATCCTTTTCATAGACGTATTCCAGATCCGACTTGCCGTCCGCTCCGGCGCCGCAGCCGAGGCCGAAAATAATCAGTTCGCGAAAATCGTACTCGCGTTCGAAGGGACCATATGTTTTGCCTACCATATCCAGTTTCAAAGCCATTTTTTCTCTCCTCTTGTTGTTGGTTGTGTCAGCACGTCCGCCGGGCGGACATCCTTGGCCGTTATTGCTTGCCCACCAGATATGCAATCCGGCCGGCCGCTTGGATGCCCCTTTGCGGATTCATGCTTCAATTTTTAATCACGCTCAGCAATCCGACCGCAGACCTCCCGCTCTTTCGGCTCAGCACCGCAGTTTCGGTCGATAATCGCCAGCACCGCTCTGCCGGCAAGCGATTCCTCACAGAGAATGTTCTTCTTGACCTTGCCGGTACTCGTGCGCGGGAGCGAGGAGCGAATTTCGACGACTGAAGGCACCTTGAATTTGGCGATATGCGCCCGGCAGTAAGCAATAATCTCTTCCGCGTCCAGGGTTGCTCCCGCCTTGGGAATGACGAAAGCCTTGACCATTTCGTCACAGACGCAGTCGGGCACGCCGACCACGGCGGCATCGGCAACCCGGGGATGGGTCAGGAGGAAATTTTCGATTTCGGTACTGGAAATATTCTCCCCGGCCCGTTTGATCAGATTGCTCTGCCGGTCGACGAAGTAAAAGTAACCGTCCTCGTCGACATAACCCTTGTCACCGGTATGCAGCCAGCCCTCGGCACTCAAGGCGTCCGCGGTTGCTGCCGGGTCCTGATAATATTCCTTGAAGAGCGTTTTGCCGGGCACGCCTTTAACATAGATTTCTCCCACCGTATGGGGCGGCAACTCGTTACCCTGCTCATCAATGATCCTGATGTCGTAACCGAAGCCGGGTCTGCCGATGGCCGGCCAGCGCCGTTCGTCGCCCGGACGGTCGCCGAGCAGGCCGACGATGGTTTCGGTCATGCCGTAAGAAGTCAGAAACCGCACATTGAAGCGCCGGTAAAAATCATCTTTTTCCTGCTCCGTCATCGGCAGATAAAAGAAAACCTCGCGCAGACAGTGACTCTGCTCCCAGCTTTGTTGCGGCTGCGCCAGCAGCGTCCGCACCATCAGCGGAATACACTCGGTCAGCGTGGCCCGGTGCAGGCAAACCTGCCGCCAGAACCTTCTGGCGCTGTATTTTTCCAGCAGAATAAAGGTGGCGCCGGCCATGAAAGTCGGCATGGCGGCGGTACACTGCAGGTCGATATGCCAGACCGGCATCATCGACAGGTAGCGGTCCGTCGCCCGGATACAGCCTTGCCAGCCCGTGTAATGACCGGCAAAAAGCAGATTGTAATGGGTGATGACCACCCCTTTCGGCGTTGAAGTGGTGCCGGAAGTACAGAGAATCTCGGCCACATCCGCGCTGGACACCGCGACAATGCGCTCCAGGGTTGCCGGTTGCCGTCGCAACAGGCCGTTGAAATTCAGGCACCCGGCGATTTCCAGCTCCGGGTCGCTGCGCGCGATGAGGATAGTTTCGATGGCGGCGCCGGATGTCAGCCTGAGGTTGTCATACAGCTGGCGAAAACGCTCTTCGATCACCGCAATTTTCGGTTTGCACTTGGCCACCACTGAAGCGCACTCGTTCTGCAAAAAATGGGCATTGACGGGCACCGCAATCGCGCCGATCTTGGCCAGCGCGAACCAGGCGAACAGAAATTCAGGGCTGTTGTAAAGCTGGATAACGACCCGATCGCCTTTAGCGACATGCAGCTTCAAAAACAGGTTGGCGGCCCGATTGATCTCGGCGTTTAATTCGGCATAGGAGAACTCGCGGGTCTCTCCCGCCAGGCTTTCAAAAACCAGTGCGGTTTTATCCGCATAAGTTCGGGACAGTTCGTCCCAGACCCGGCGTATGTTTTTATCCCCGACAATATCCACCTTCAAACCTCATGGCCGGCCTTGCCCGCCGACCCGCTGTCATGTTTTGTTGCCGTCATGAGCCCGCAAGCCCCGAATAGAAAAACCGGGGTCGTCGGCTGCAGGCTGCAGCCGACGACCCGGCTTCAGCCCAGTTTGACCACGCCGCCGTCGGCCAGGCGCTGAACGTCTTCTTTCGAATAGCCCAGATCGCTCAGAACTGCGGCCGTATCCATCCCGTGGCCGGGCATGGCGCGCCAGATCCGGCACGGGCTGTTCTTGAATTTCGGGACAATGTTCGGCCCTTTGATCTCGCGACCGGACATGCTTTCCCAGGTGGTGATGGAATCGCGGGCGATGTATTGCGGGTTGCCCTCGAGTTCCTCGACCGTCAGGACCTTGGCTGCAGCGACCTTGATCTCGCCCAGTTCCGCCAGCGCGGTTTCGACATCAAGCGCCGCCATGTACGACTCAAGCCGCTTTTCAACCTTGGAACCGGAGCGGCTGGCCCGCGCGATGAGCTGGGTCCCGGCAGGATATTCCTCGCCGCCGAGCCAGTCCGAGATACCCAGTTTGGCAAACATTTTTTCAATTTGGGCCACGCCGACGACTTCCATAACGATAAAGCCGTCGCTGCAGGCATAGGTTCCGCATCCGACCCAGATCGGGTCCTTGCCGCGGGTCTGACGCGGACACATCTCGCCGCCGTTGAAGTAGTCCATCATGTAATACTGCCCGGCGTTGAGCAGCACTTCGTACATGGCGATATCGATACTTTCACCCTTGCCGGTTTTCTGCGCCTGATACAGCGCCGCCAGGACGGAACCGATCACGGCGTAGCCGGCCAGGTAATCGCCGGTATAGGGGAAGGCCGGCATCGGCTGGTTCACATCCCCGTTCTGGATCAGGTAGCCGCTGAAGGCCTGGGCGATGGTGTTGTAGGCCGCCAGATTGGTATACCTGTCGTCACCGTACTGGCCGAAACCGGAAAGATGACCGATCACCAGTTTCGGGTTATGCTGCCAGAGCAACTCGTCGTTCAACCCCCGGCGTGCGAACGCCGGCCCTTTGCTGGCCTCGATCAGGATGTCGGCAGTTTCCATCAGCTTGAGGAATGCCTCCTTGCCTTCCTCAGAAAAGATGTTCATGGCCAGAGCATGAAGATTGCGGCGCGACAGCTCCGGGTAGTTCGGTTGCACGCGGATGGTGTCGGCATAAGCGGTATGTTCGATCCAGATCACCTCGGCACCCCACTCAGCCAGCATCTGGGCTGAGAAAGGACCGGCAATTTCAATCGCCGAGAACACGACGCGCACCCCGGCAAGGGGACCGAACCCCGGTGTATTGACCATTTTGGACATGCTATTCACCTCGTAAAATTAATACTTTTGGACAACGTTTCAGTGCGGGCCGGACTTCCCGTCCGGCCCGCACTGCGGCTAACGGTATTTCTTCAGTTCCGCGCGACCGAGGGTCAGGATCTGCATCTCATCGGAACCGCCGGAGAGCCGATCGATACGCAGATCGCGCCAGAAGCGGCCGACCCGATGACCGGTCACGCCGATGCCGCCCAGCACCTGCATCGACGAATCGACAACTTCGAAAGCGGCGTTGGCGCAGAAGTACTTGCACATCGCGGCGTCGCCCGATGTCACGGTGCCCTGGTCGCACTTCCAGGCGGTTTCATAGAGCATGTTTTTCATGCTGTTGAGCTTGATCGCCATGAGCGCGAACTTCTCCTGAATCAGCTGGGTACGGCCGATCGCCTCGCCGAACTGCACCCGCTGATTGGCATATTTGGCGGCGTCTTCATAGGCGCAGAGCGCGACACCATAGTTGGTGCAGGCAACCAGGAAACGTTCGGCGTCGAATTCTTCCTTGACGCGGTTGAAACCGTTGCCTTCGGTGCCGAACATATCCGTCTCTTCCAGCTCGACATTATCGAAAATGATTTCGCAGCAGCTGTCCATGCGCAGACCGAGTTTATCGAGAGGGTTGAGCTTGATATTCGGTTTGCTCATGTCGACGAACCACTCGGTAAAGACCGCCTGCTCCGCATCGGCATCGCGCGCCATGACCACCAGGTAAGGCGCATGCAGGCTGCTGGTGATGAAACACTTCTGGCCGCTGAGGTAGACCTTGCCGTTTTTCCGGCGGTAGCTGGTTTTCAGGCTGCCGACGTCGGAACCGGCGCCCGGCTCGGTAATCGCCGAGTTCCACATCTGCCGGCCGGTTCCGCGCAGGGCAAAGATCCTGTCGATCTGCTCCTGGGTGCCTTCGCGTAGAATCGTGCTGAAACCGGGCAACTGATAAAGCACATAGGTCGGCGCGCCCAGACGTCCCAGTTCTTCCCAGATGGCGGTCAGCGTCACCATGCCTTCGCCCATGCCGCCATGTTCCTCCGGCAGCAGCATGGTGTCGATCCCCAGCTCGGCCAGTTCCTTGACCCAGCGCTGCGGATATTCATGCCGTTCATCGCACTCGGCAAAATACGCTTCCCAATTTTCCCGTTCCATCAGCTCGCGGACCGCCGCCACGAACAGTTCCTGTTCATCCGTTAAGTTGAAATCCATTGTTTATCTCCTGATCGCTTGAGAATTCGGCGTACTTACCAGTTTTGTTTCTTGGCATCCTTGAGGAACGCGAGGATGACCAGAATATTGACGAAGGCCAGGGGCGCGCCGCCGGCAATGATCGCCGTCTGTAAAGGTTTCAGCCCGCCGAGGGCCAGCAGGATCAGGCCGATGACACCCACCAGGATGGACCAGCCGACCCGCACCCAGAGCGGCGGTTCTTCATACCCGGTCGCTTCCTCGCAAGTGGACATGGCCAGGGTGTAGGAGCAGGCATTGACCAGGGTGACCGTGGCGATAAAGCAGACAATCAGGAAGAGCCAGATGGTGAAGGTACTGAACGGCAGGGTGGCCCAGGTTTCGACGATTGCGCGCGGCAGACCATGCTCGTTGAGAATAGCCGTCATATCGATGATGTTGTTGTGAATGACGTTCATGGTGTTGCTGCCGAGCACGGTCCACAGAACCCAGGTGGTGACGGTCAGACCGCCGACCATGGCGAGGCACAGTTCACGCACTGTTCGTCCCCGTGAAATACGAGCCAGGAAAATGCACATCTGAATGCCGTAGATCATCCACCAGGCCCAGTAAAAAACGGTCCAGTTCTGCGGAAACCCGCTGTCGCCGAGGGCGTCGGTATAAAACAGCATAACGCCGACATTTTTCAGCAGCACACCGATCGAATCGGTGAAATAGTTCAGGGTAAAGGTCGTAGCGCCGATAATGACAACCCAGGCCAGGACAAAGATACTCAGATAGCTGCGCAGGTCACTGGCGATTTTGATTCCTTTGTTCAGGCCGAAGGCAACGCAGATGGCGTTAAAGACGATCCAGCAAGAGATGATGGTGGCGTCAACCTGCAGGGTCCGCTCGATGCCGAACAGATACTGCATACACTCCGTCACCAGCGGGGTCGCCAGGCCCAGACTGGTTCCCATGGCCAGAATCAAGGCGACAATATAGAGATTGTCGATAACGACCCCGAGAACACCCTTGCTGTTTTTCCGGCCGATAAGTGGCTCGATGGTTTCGCTGGGGCGGATGACATTGATCTTTTTAACGTAGAGGAAGTAACCGAATGCCACACTGAGCAGCGCATAGGTTGCCCATGGCAACGGCCCCCAGTGAAAGAGGCTGTATGCCAGACCGAATTCCTTGGCCTGAGCTGAAAACGGCTCGAGCCCGAACGGCGGCGTCGCAACGTAATAGTAGATTTCCAGGGTTCCCCAAAAGAAAACAGCCGCCGAGGTACAGGAGGCGAACATCATGAAAATCCAGCTGGCCGTGCTGAACTCGGGGTCCTCATCCCCCAACTTCTTGTGTTTGAAGGGGCCGAATACCAACCAGACCCAGCCGCCGAGCATGACGATCATGTACCACTCGAAAGCCCAGCCCCAGGTATAGGTGATGTAATGAAAAACCTGTGCAATCACCTTGTTGGCCGCCTCCAGGTCTCTGATCGTCAGATAACTGAGAACAGCAACAATGATCAGGGAAGGGAAAAACACCTTGGGGTCGATTTTTACCGTTTTCTTTAGTTCTGGCTTCATCCGATTCACTCCACACTCACTTTGAAAATGTCCGTTAAGAAACTGTTCTCCCGGCGACAACATCCGTAAAAAAATTTCGACTCGGCAACCGGAAAACCTGTTTCCCGCGGCTGTTCCGGCGGCAGCCGTCAGACACAAAACACGCTCCGTGATTGCCGACAGTGACAGTATACGATCATGATTTTTTTTTCAATACGTTTATTTATTTTTGGTATTTTTTTTATTATTTCGATCTATATATAACTTCGATCGTCAAATTTCGATATGGGCCTTAAACAAGCATAACTATCTGAAATAACAGCCTTATATGTCACTTAAAGGAGTCTGAAATGAACCGGAAAAAGGCTATATCCCTTGAAACATGGTGGCGTTATGAAGCCCAAAGATTCGCGGAACGGCCTGAAGATCCGTTTTCCGCTCGTCTCGAGCGACGTTTCAAGCGCGAATATCCGTTGTTCATGCTGATCAATCGATGCCGGAAAAGACCGGAGACGAAGGAATGGCGTCGTTGCAAACGAAGCAACGCCGTCGAACCGGAGATCGGGCACCTGCAAAACGCTTACCGGAGGGATCGCAGCGCTCGTAAAAAAGCGCCGGTGACGGGATGACCGCTTTTGCGGTCGTCTGTGGTTGTCGCGTGATAAAGCACCTGCGAGCGGACTTTCAGCTTATCTTCAAAGGTCCTGAAGAGCGCGGGATCAGATCCGGGGAAACGGAGGTTTTACTCGATCAGCAATTCATATGCCGGCGGGTTATGACGGGGTGAAGGGAGCGGGAATGGATAAAAACCGGCGGCCGCCCATTGGCCGGCCGCTTAAAGCGCCAAGCGGCCGGGATTCGTTTTCGCCGCCGGTAAAAATCCGGGCCCGGATTCCGGCCGCGCCGCAGACATGATCGCTGGGCAGTGCGGGCCGGTGATAAAAACCTGTGTTACGGCAAGCCCTTCCCGCCCTCAACCGGGCACGGGGCTATCGTCGGCATCATCTCCGGGGTCGATAAAAGCGGCCCGCACGCCGACCGGCATCAAGTCGCCATGGGCTTGAAACGAGCCGAGAGTTGAAATATCGGCATTCGGCATTCGGCATTGCGGCCGACAGGCACGACTATTCCGCAGCCGCTTCGAAGCTGCTGCCCAGCTTGCGGGCAGTTTCTTTAATCAAGGGCTTGGCCGCCGGGGTCAGATAATAATCGAGCATCTGCAAATAATACTTGACCGTCAGGGCCGTCGCATCCGCTTTGTCCATATAGCCCTCTTTAACGTCCTGAAGGATGCTTTTGGATAAACGCAAACCGATATCGGTGAAATCGCGGCCGTTTTGTTCTGTAATAAAACCTTCACTGATCCAGCCTTCGACCATGATGCTGTTGCGCCGGTAAATGCTGTTGACACGGTAAAACAGGCTCAAAGGCTCCGGCCATTCGGCAACCACTTTTTCCGGGAAGAGTTCGTAATACTGCTTCATATATTCTTCGTACTTTTCATCGCTGTGGGTGAAAAAAAGCAGTTCGTAGATATTGGGGTGCTCATATGAATATTCGGAAAAGCACTTGCATACCGCCATATAACGCTCGATGGAATTGCTGTTGCATTTTTCGAGACACTGCGGAAGGTTGGCGGTGTACTCTTCCAGGTAATTCATTGTCGCCAGAAAAATCAGGTGGTCAAGATTATCAAAATAATTATACAAAGTGGCACTCGTATAACCGGCATTTTCGGCCGCCTTACGGATCGTCACCGCTTCGATGCCTTCCCGCTCGATGATTTCGTTCGCTGCAGCTATAAAATATTTGATGATTCTTTGCTGCTTGACCTTTGCCCTAGCCTCGGATGTGTTCATTATAACCTCACTTTTCATGTGGTCCTTCACAGCGGAATTGCTTCATCTATATGTGCAAATCACCGAAGAACCTTTACATCGTAGCAATATTGTTGAGAACCGAGATTAACCCCGATTTGAATTCATCTTATTTAAATAGGTTATAAAAAAAATAATCAAGCTTAAAAAAAATACCTGTTTTTTCTCCAATCAAAAAAACAAGAATTCCGGGCCCGGTCATCCGGCACGATAAAGCCTTCTCAACAATCAGAACAGCGCTGTAAAAAAAGAACTTTCGGGTTCACAGGCACCCGCAGAAGGGACAAAAAAGAGGACCATTAAAAAGCATCTTCATATGTTATAAAAAGCAAAAAAACCTTTACCGAAAACAAAACCTCAACCCGGAAAAGCAAGAAACAACCGCCACAAAAAAAGCGGACTTCCTGAAAAAACAACTGCCGCTTCCGAAGCGAACCTCTTCATTTTTCCAGCTCATCGCGTACCATGCGGATGATTTTTTCAACCGAATACGGCTTTCGAATAAAGCCCCCCACCCCCAGGCTGATGACCTCCTCGACCTTTTCGCTTTGCGAGAAACCGCTGGCAACCAGGGCTTTCTGTTGCGGTTGCAATTGCACGATCTGCCGATAAGTCTCCAAGCCGTCAGGACCATGACCCAGAATCATATCGAGAATGACCAGTTCGACCCGGTGCTTCCTGACATAGTCGACAGCATCCCCTCCCGAAGCGACGGCATGAACGCGGTAACCGTAGGCGCTGAGGATATCCCTGAGAATTGAGCGCTGGGCCGCTTCGTCGTCAACAATCAGGATCCGTTCTCCGTGGTCCCGGAAAGCGGATTTTTCCTCCCTGGAATCTGCCGTCGCCGAATTGAGCGACGACTTGCAGCCCGCCTCGGGCACCGGAAAATAAAGGGTAAACACACTGCCCCGATCAGCGCTTTGCACCGTCACCGTACCGCCATGATCCTGCATCGCATTCCAGACCACCGTCAGCCCGATGCCCGTTCCGCTGCGGCCCAGTTCCTTTTTGCTGTAAAAAGGTTCAAAAATATGCTTCATGTCTTCCGCATCGATACCGCTGCCGTTGTCGGCAACCGCCAAAGTGACATACTCTCCCGCTTCCAATCCCAGTTCGCGCGCCCTGCCCGCCGGCAGCCGGACGGATTCCGTCGTCGCCACAATTTCCCCATGATCGCGAATGGCTTCAGCGGCGTTGAGAAACAGGTTCATAATACACTTTTTGACATGGGTCGGAGAGCAGCACACCGGTTTGAGCGGTTGCTCCAGATGCGTAACGAGCGAGATCCCGGCATACACGGATTTCAGTTTCTCGCCTTCCGGCGACTGCAGATACTCCAGCACCAGGACATTGATATCGGTCATGCTGCTGACTTTTGCCGCATCGCGCGATACCGTCAGCAGATCGGCGACAACTTCTGCGGCCCGCATCCCGGAATCCTTTATCACGGTCAGCGGCTTCACCAGTTCACTGTCGCGGGGGACGCGCATCAGCAATAAATCGGGATAGCTGACCAGCCCAGACAGGATATTATTCAGATCGTGAGCGACCCCGCTCGCCATCTGACCGATGGCTTCCATCTTTTCGGCCCGATTCAGTTTTTCCTCGGCGTCTCTGCGTTCTGCCGCCTCTTTCTCCAGCGCTTTGCTTTTTTCCGTCACCCGGATTTCCAGTTTGCGATTCATCCACAGGGTATAGAGCACGGCAAATGTCAGCAGGAGAAGGACCGAGGACAGGGCTACGGACAGCGACCGATTCCGGCGCAGGATCTCCCACATCCCCAACTGCCCGATATGCTGTTCATGCAGGCACAAATAGTATTCCCGCAGCAGATCGTGAATCGGCTGATAATCCAGCGGGCGGACCCAGCCGCCGATTTTTGCGGAGCGCGCGGCGTCACTGGTCGCCGACAGTCGTAACAGTGATTCGGCGACCTGCGCCGCCAACAGGTCAGGGACATGCGGCAACGCGGCAAACGGCCATTCCGGATAGAGCCGGGTGCTGAGCAGATAAGGAAAGGTCTTATCCCCGGACTGCCGATTCAGAACCTTGATCCGGTGCAGATCGATCCACCCTTCTTCCGCCATTCTTTCCAGCGTATCGGTGCGCACCGTTCCCGCATCGGCCTCGCCGTTGAGCACCCCGGCAACAACGGCATCGTGCGTACCGGCAAATTTCAGCAGGGAAAAATCCCGCACCGGCCTGATATCCCGGCGATAGAACTCCCCCCAGGCCGCCAACCAGCCGCCAAGCGAAAGCCGGTCGACCGCCCAGAAGGATTTACCGACGATATCCTCCAGGGAATCGATATCCCGGCGATCGGAACGGGTAAAAATAACCCCGCCGAAAACCCGCTGTTCTTCCGTTCCGAGCAGGTTGATCATGGTGGCGAGGCGCTTCAGCCGGTGATTGAATTCCAGTTCGACGTAATAACCGCTGTTGGTTATCAAAAAATCGATTTGCCGGGACATTACCGCCATCCGGACCTCTTCGAAATCCAGCGGGATGATTTCAAAACGGTAAGCGGGAAGGGTTTGGCTCAGATACTCTGCGGTCGGGTTCCAGCGTTGCCGGGCATAGGCATAGCCGCGTTTGGCGAGGACTCCGATTTTGATTTCAGTGGACGGGGCGTACGCGGCATGGACAGTCCCGGCGGCCAGTAAAATCAACACGGGTAACAATAGAATCGCCGTCAGCGGAACCCATCCGTGACCGCCGCGCAAGGTAGCGTTCATAAGCTCGATTTTCCTCTCACCCCGTGCCGAACAGGGGAATAGTGCTCAGCTTATCGAAGCTTTTATGTTTTTAACCGTTCATATCTTTCAAGTGTAGCTCACAAAAATAAGTTTTACAGTCATCTGTTCATATTTCATGTGAAAAAACAGAGTGTTATCAATTTTATCAGAAAAATCTCACATGCAATATTGGAGCCAGCCAATCGTGATGGCCATAACCCCTCGACTTTACGTTAAAAGATTCCGGAACCCTGCGCTCAAGATTGCGTCCGGCCCAACAAAAGTTGCCATCAAGTCCGCATATTCCATGCAACCGGCTGAAAAAACAAACGAAAAAGGACATCAACCTTTGTTGCCGCGGCAACAAAGGTTGATGTCCTTCTCCCGGGATCAGGGTACCGGCAGAACTGAAGCTGATGCGCCGCCGGTCGAAGACCCTGGGCAGATCAAAAGCCGTACCTCGGTGCGGGTTCACGACGCCGGACAGACCGGCGGCAGGCACTCTTAATACTGCAACGATTTCATCTGCAAAAACTCTTCAAGTCCGTAACGGCCGAGTTCTCTGCCGTTGCCCGATTGCTTGTAACCGCCGAACGGAGCCAGCAGGTTGAAACGCCCGCCATTGATATCCACCTGCCCGGTCTGCAGTTTGCGCGCTATCCTTTCCGCCCGCTGAGGATTTTTCGACCAGACCGCACCGGCCAGGCCGTACGCACTGTCGTTGGCGATGCGCACGGCATCTTCTTCTCCGTCATAGCACAGGATACAGAGGACCGGGCCGAAAATTTCCTCCCGGGCGATAACCATCTCCGGCGTGACCCGACCGAAAACAGTGGGTTTGACATAATAGCCGAGGGGCAGTCCCTCGGGAGCCTCAGTCCCCCCGATCAGCAATTCCGCCCCGGCGTCGATTCCGCGACGGATATAATCAACCACACGTTTTCGTTGCCCGGCCGAAACCAGAGGGCCGATCCGCGTTTTGATATCATGCGGGCTGCCGGGCATGAATTTGGCGGCGGCAGCGACCGCCGCCTGCTTGGCCTGCTCGTAAAGCGTTGCCGGCACCAGCATCCGGGTGTGAGCGCTGCAGGTTTGCCCGGAGTTCAAAAAACAGTTGTTTACCGTGGCCTTGACCGCGGTCTCGAGATCGGCATCGTCAAGGATGACGGCAGCCGATTTTCCCCCCAGCTCCAGCGCCACGCGCTTGACCGTCCCGGCCGCTGAGATGGAGACCCTTTTCCCCGCTTGCGTTGACCCGGTAAACGAAACCATGTCCACCTGCGGGTGCGAAGCAAGAGCCTCGCCGACCGCATGGCCGTAGCCGGACACTAAATTGAACACCCCCGGAGGCAGGCCGCAGGAATCGATGATGTCGGTCAAAACATAGGCATTCAACGGCGCCAGTTCGCTCGGCTTGGCGACGAGCGTGCAGCCGGCGGCGAGGGCCGCGGCCACTTTGATCATCAACTGGTGCAGCGGATAATTCCACGGAGTGATCGCAGCAACCACCCCGATCGGTTCCTTCAGCACCAGCGAATTGCCGATCCGTTCCGAAAATTCGTACGTTTCCAACAATTCGACATAACTGTTGAGCACCAGAGCGGGCAAGCCGGCCTGGATACGCTGACTCAGCTTGATCGGCATTCCCAGTTCATTGCTGATCAGCTCCGCGATGTCCGGAGCGCGGGCGACCAGTTCCTGATGAATCTGTTTCAGATACCCGGCCCGCACCTGGGGGCCGGTCGCCGCCCAGCTCGGCAATGCGGCGCGGGCCGCGTTGACCGCCCGGTCGACATCTTCCGCATTACCGGCGGGAACCTCGCCCAACACCGCTTCGGTGGCCGGATTGATCACTTCGATCCGCTCTGCGGCGGAGGAATCCCGCCAGCGCCCGGCATAATAGATCAGATTGAAATCCATCTTCAGCCCTCCCGTCATTCAGTCGCTAAGCACAGGGTCATAACCGGCAGATATCCTTTCAAAACCGATAAACCGGCACAAAAACAATATCATAGTGCGATGAAAAAGAGACTCTTCAATAGGGCGCGGCAAACAACCGGACCGGCCGGCCGGGACATCGCGTCCCCAGAGCCGTGGCCACGGAAAAAACGAAAATTCATACCGGCACCCGGATCAGGTCGTCTTCAAGGACGCTGATTCTTTCACCGCCGTTTTCCGTTACCAGATAAGTATTTTCTATGCCGACGACACCAACTCCGGAAAATGCGAACTTCGGCTCAACGGCAAGAGTCTGGCCGGATTGCAGAGGCCTGTCATGGCCCGGCGCCAGGACCGGGAATTCATCCAGTTCCAGACCGACGCCGTGGCCGACAAAGCGGGCCTGTTCATCGGGCGGCCCCATGAAGCGGGAAGCGAGCCCGGCCTCGTCCGCCATCCTGACCGCCTGGTCATAAAGCTCGGAGCAGAGCACGCCCGGCTTCAACCGCTGTGCCAGGGCATCCTGGATTTTGCGAGCGACGGTAAAAGCACGGGACAACTCATCATCCAGCCGCCCGCACACATAGATCCGTGTCATATCGACGATATAACCGTCGAAAATACCGGTATAGTCGAGCATGATCGGCTGATTTTCCGCGATAAGGTCTTCCGACGCGCCGTGCGGTGCCGCCCCGGAAAGACCCTGACCGGTTGCGGCGCCGTTGAAGAAGCCTCCGACCGCCGCATTTTCGCCCGCTACGGCCAGCCCCATGAACAGTTCCTGATCAAAGGCCCGCATGCGCACCAGGCCTTCGCCGCCGATCCGCCGCAGCCGCGTTTCGAACTCGGCGGCGACATCGATCTCGCGGAGTCCCGGTTGCAGATAATCGGCCAGTGAAGCGAATACACGGCTGAGCTGAACACCGGAATAACGCATCCGCTCTATTTCCCAGGCCGATTTGATCGAGCGGAGCTCCCGGTATAACGGCGAAATATCGAAAAATTCACACCCGGGCAGGTGTTTCCGATAGAACCGGTCCTGTTGCAGCGGCAGGACATCGAAGGTCGTTCCTATTTTCCCCCCGGCGATAACGGAACGGAGCTCGGCACTTCGCGGAAAGGGGCGGATATCGTCGATCCCGGCCTCCCGCCGCGCCCGGGGCAAGCTTTTCCGCACCAGCAGCGCGGCATGGCCCCGGACCGGAACCCATAACAACGCATTTTGCCGGGTTCCGGTAAAGTAATAAACATCAATCGGATAACTGAACAGCGCCCCATCCAGCCCGACCCGATCGAGCTCTTGCTGCAACCGTTCGATCCGCTGTGGACATTCAGCCTTCATCGCCATGGCCGTCGCTCCTTTCCCGGCGCAAATAACAACTCTCCAAAGACCTTCCTGCAATTTAACATATTTAGCCCCGCAACCGGAAACGGCGCCGGTTGAAACCCCTGATTCGCAGTTGCCCAGTCAGCCCGGGGCCGGGCCCGGATGCTTACGGACCATGGAAGCGCGCCGGTTCACACCGAAAAAGCCGGAACAGCCCCCATGCGGCCCCCCTTTAAACCGGCACCATTTCCCCGCAGCCGAATGATCTCGGGAATGAACCTGTGCGTCACGGGTAAAACCATTCGCAGTGCATTCGCTCAGCCCATTGGCAAGCCGGCCATTGCTGTTGCGGCGGGTGAAGCAGAAAAAGTCAGCCGTCGAAGGAAAAATCTTGACCGTCCCAAAGTTATTCCTTACGTTAACGTTATTGATATCTATAACGATGTTATGAAAATCAGACCAGACATCAAATACGCAGTCCGCGAACCGGAGAATTATCCGCAAATTCACTCTCAATCCATCCCGACTGCGGCAGCTGTCGCAGAGCGGCGCGAGATCCGGGGCGGGTTGCAATCGAATCCGTTCGGTAACAAAGGAGCAGAATATGCATTTTGATCTGACCGATGAGCACAAACTGATGCGACAGATGGTGCGCGAATTTGCCGAAACCGAAATCGCCCCGGGAATCAAGGAGCGCGACGAGCGGGAACTCTTCGACCGCGAGCTGATGTTTGACCGCCTGGCGGAGCTGGGACTGACGGGTATTATTTTCCCCGAGGAATACGGCGGCGCGGACGCGGATTATCTCAGCTACGCCATTGCCGTCGAGGAATTGTCCCGGGTCTGCGCCTCAACCGGGGTCATCCTTTCCGCCCACCTGTCTCTGGGGGCCAACCCGATTTATGAATTCGGCAGCGAAGAACAGAAGCAGCGCTATCTGCGTCCTCTGGCCGCAGGCAGTAAACTCGGGGCGTTCGCCCTGACCGAAAACTCCGCCGGCTCCGACGCCGGCGGAACGAAAACCACGGCGCTGCGCGACGGCGACCAGTGGCTGCTGAACGGCAGCAAAATTTTCACCACCAACGGCGGCGACGCCGATATCTATGTCGTGTTCGCCCGCAGCGACAGACAGGCACAGAAGCACCACGGCATCAGTGCCTATATCGTCGAGAAAGACACGCCGGGCTTCGGTTTCGGCAAAAAAGAATCAAAACTGGGCATCCGCGCCTCCGCGACCCGTGAACTGGTGTTTGAAAACTGCCGCATTCCGGCGGAAAACCTGCTCGGGAAGGAAAACGAGGGTTTCAGGCTGGGGATGATCACCCTCGACGGCGGGCGCATCGGGATTGCCGCCCAGGCGCTGGGGATTGCCCAGGGTGCTTTCGATGCCGCCTGCGGGTACATGAAGGAACGGACGCAGTTCAACAAGCCCCTGAGCGCTTTTCAGGGTCTGCAGTTCAAGCTGGCCGACATGGCAACACAGCTCGAAGCCGCCCGGTTGCTGGTTTATCAGTCGGCCTGCAAGGCACAGGCAAAGCAGCCCTACGGCAAAGAATCGGCCATGGCGAAAATGTACGCCTCGGATGCGGCCATGCGGATTACGACGGAAGCCCTGCAAATTTTCGGCGGCTACGGCTACACCCGGGATTTTCCTTTGGAACGTTACTTCCGTGACGCCAAAATCACCCAGATCTATGAAGGAACCAACGAAATTCAGCGCATCGTCATCAGTTCCGCCCTGCTGCGCGATTGACGCTCCCCGCGGTTTTTTCATGAAGGCACCGGCGGGAGCCTGAGTCCGGAAGTTGCAGGTCGACAAGGCGCGGGTTTAATGATTGTATAGCCGAAGCCAAACGGCAACAATCGCAACGCGGTTGAGGCGGCACAGAACAAGCATGTGCCGATCATTGATGAACGACGGGCTGCCGCCGCCGGCGCTTTTGCTTTTCAGCGCTCTGCCCTGATCAATTCAGGTTGTGCTGGTCCGATCCGGCTTTTTCACTCCTGTGCGTTTCCCCCCCAACAGCCGGCGGATATCCTCTGCTTGGCGTCGCTGTTTTCAATAAAATATTTGCCAAATTTAATTTTTTTACTATAATGGCGAAATCCACACAAAACACAGGATTTTGTTGATGCCGACACTCGCCATAGAGCAACTCAAACCGCTCATGATTCTTGCTGATGAAGTGCGCAATCGCAACGGCCGCCTGCTGGCAACAAAAGGGATGGTGCTCTCCGGGGACCATGTTCGGGTGTTTAAAACCTGGGGGATCAAAGAGGTCAACATCGTGGCCCAGGACGACCTGACCGTGGAACCCGCAAGCACGCTGCCGGACACCGACCGAAACGCTGCCGATCTCAGGGTTGAAGCGGCGCGTGAAGAGCTCAGGACTCTTTTCATCCCGGCCGACCTCGACCACCCCTTCATCCGGCACCTGCTGGATCTGGCAGCGGAGAAAAAGGCTCGCGGCAATGCAAACTGAAGCCCTCCCCACCCTGACCGAACTGATCTCCGCAACGCAGGAAATCAGCTCTCCGCCATTGATCTACAGCCGGCTGAACGAGGCGATCAACCACCCGCGCACCTCGGTCAACGACATCGCCAAAATCATTTCCGAAGATCCGGGTTTGACGGCCCGGGTCCTGAAGCTGGCCAACAGCCCTCTCTACGGCCCGCTGCAGGTCGATTCGATCAATCGCGCCGTCACTCTGATCGGCACCAAGGAGATCCGCGATATCGGTTTATGCCTGTCTTTGATCTGTTCTTTTCCGGAAGTGCCGGAAGAGGACCTGTGTCTGCACAATCACTGGCGCCACAGTATCGCCTGCGGCGTCATAGCAAAAAATATCGCTATCTTTCTGCACGAACCCTCGGTCGAACGTTTCTTTGTCGCGGGTTGTCTCCACGATATCGGGCAGATGGTTCTCTGTTCATCCGTCCCACGGATCAGCAGGAGAAATGTCGAGGCCGCGGAGAGACAAAACATGCCACTCAACGAAATTGAACAGGAACAGTTCGGCTTTGACCACGCTTTTTTGGGGGGAGAACTATTGAGAAGCTGGAATATCCCGGAAAATATCGCTGCGCTGGTGCACTACCATCACGCGCCTTCGCAATCAAGAAGCCATTTTTATGATGCCGGCATCATTCATCTGGCGGACATTGTCTCCCAGGTTTTCGAGTACGGTTCCAACACCGAAAAAAAAGTCGCCCGGCTGGACCGGAAAGCCTACGCGCAATTGAATATTTCTTTCAATCACAGCGCAGAGATCATCGCCCAGGCGGAACAGCAGATCGATGAGATTTTTTCCATCCTGGTCACCGACTTATGACGCAGCAGGCTCTCAACGACATCAACTATCTGCGGGAACGGATCGACTTTCTGGAAGAAAGCAACCGTAACTACCACGCCATCCTCGATCTGCTGTCCAACAATTACAGCTTTCAGGCGCAACTCGGCAGTGCTTCCAGTTCCCAACAGGCATATCTGGCCACTTCGCAGCAACTGCTCCAGGTTATTGATTTTCCCGAGTTCAGCTTCCTCGATTCGATGGAGGACGGCAGTTTTCAGCAACAGTACTGGCAGCCGGAGGGACAAAAAGACCATTTACAGCAGATCATCGACGAAGCCATCGAGAACGGCTCCTTCGCCTGGGCGCTGAACCGCAATCAGGCCATGGTTTACCCTACCAAAGATAACCATTATGTCCTGCTGCATGTCATCGAAACGCGTTCCCGCATCAGAGGCATGTTCGTCGGCGCCCTGCCGCGGCAGAAAGAAACGATCGATGTGGCAAGGCTCAATGCGTTATCGATCATTCTGTCGGGTTGCGCTTATGCCCTTGAGAATGCGACCCTTTACACCATGCTGCGGCAACAGATGAACAGCCTGGAAAAGCAGGTTGAGCAGCGGACCCGGGACCTGGTTGCGGCACGGGAAGCCGCGGTCAGCGCCAACCAGGCGAAAAGCGATTTTCTCGCCAACATGAGCCACGAAATCCGCACTCCGCTCAACGGCATCATGGGCATGACCGAGTTGCTGATCGGGACGCAATTGACCGATGAACAGCAGTTCTTTGCGGAAACGACCCAAAAAAGCGCGGAAAGCCTGCTGACTCTGATCAACGATATCCTCGACATGTCGAAAATCGAGGCCGGCAAGTTGATTCTGGAAACGATCGATTTCGATTTGCATACGGTCGTCGATGAAATCGCCCGGTTGATGGCGATAAAAGCCCATGAGAAAAAACTGGAATTCGTCATTGTCATTGATGAAGACGTCCCGACCCGATTGCGGGGCGACAGGAACAGATTGCGCCAGATCATCATGAACCTGACCGGCAACGCAATCAAATTCACCGAACAGGGGTGCATTTCAATCCATCTTGCGACGGCACGCCGGAACGATCAATCCGTCACCCTGAGAATAACCGTCAGCGATACCGGTATCGGCATAACCGAGGAACAGCAGAAACAGCTGTTCCGGAAGTTCACCCAGGCCGAAGCATCCATCTCGCGGCGTTTCGGCGGCAGTGGTCTCGGCCTGGCCATTTCCAAACGGTTGACGGAATTGATGGGCGGGCAAATCGGCTTGACCAGTCACCCGGTCATCCAGGGCAGCGAATTCTGGATTCGCGTGCCGTTTAAAAAACAGCCTGAGGCCCGGACGGAACCTCTCGCGTTGGCGCAAAAACGTATTCTCATTGTCGAGTCACCGGGGTTAAGTCGCGATGTGCTTGCAGATCTGTGCCGCCGTTGCGGCGCGGAAACGGCAGCCTGTCACAATCTTTCCGCGGCCGCGCAGCAAATAGCGGCCGCCGTCGAGACGGGCACCGCTTTTGACCTGGCCATCGTCGCCCAGGCATTGCTGAACGCCGGCGATCAAAGCTTGGCCGAAGCCGTCCGCCGACATGGAATCGAGCTGCCGCTCGTCCGGTTGGCGAAATTAGGAATCAAACCGGAACCGCCGAAGCCTGGTCAAGTCCGTTGCCGGGCAACTCTTTACCAACCGGCAATGCTTGCCGATATCCGGCAAACACTGCCGTCCGTTTTGGCCGGAAACGGCACTCAGAGCGCGTTGGATCAGCGGCGGAGAAAGGCACCGCTACGACCGGAAAACAGCGCCATTGACCTGCTCGTTGTCGAAGACAATGCGACCAACAGAGCGGTGGCGCAGGGCATTCTCGACCGATTCGGTTTCAAGGTCGATACGGTTGAAAACGGCAGAGAGGCCGTTGTTGCCGTCGGTGAAAAACACTACGATCTGGTGCTGATGGACGTGCAAATGCCGATCATGGACGGTTATGAAGCAACCCAGAAGATCAGGACCCTGCCGCGCTCGAATCCACAGGAGTTGCCGATCATCGCCATGACCGCCCATGCCATGGGCTCCGACCGGGCCATGTGCCTGGCCAGCGGGATGAATGATTACCTCACCAAACCGATCGACCCCGAACACCTGCTCGCAACAATCAACCGATGGCTGCAACGGCACGGGGAAAAAGACCGGCACGGGCAAAAACCGGCAAAAGAGCCGGCCGCTGACTGCGGCGACCGCTATCCGCTGTTTGATTACGAGACCTTCCTGTCAAGGATGCTGGGGGACCAGGAACTGGCCCTGACGATACTCAAGGATTTTCGCCACAACACGGATAATGAACTGGCCCAACTGCAGCAGTTGCTGCACCGGCAAGACCCGGCGGCCGTGGCCGGCCAAGCACACAAACTGAAAGGCGCTTTCAGCAATATCGGCAGCCCTCGGCTGGCCGAACTGATGTCCCGGCTGGAAAAGACATCCAAGTCCCCCGAGCCGTCAGGTTTAATCGACTTTTTCCGGCAGTCCAAAGAAGAATATGCGGCCTTAACCACTTTGATCGACAACCACCTGATCGAGGAGAACCGACAATGAAAAGCCTGGTCGTGGAAGATGAATTCACCTCTCGTTTAATGCTGAAGAAAATTCTCGAAAAATATGGCGAAGTTCATACTGCCGCCAACGGCCGGGAAGCGGCCGAAGCCGTCCATCTGGCGTTTGCTGAAGAAGCTCCCTACGATCTGATCACGATGGATGTGATGATGCCGGAAATGACCGGCCAGGAAGCACTCAAAGCGATCCGCGACATTGAAGCGACATTCGAAACCATACCGTCACAGGGATCGAAAATCATCATGACCACGGCACTGGGTGACGGCAAATCGATCATGGCCGCCTTCAAGGATCAGTGTGACGGTTACCTGGTCAAACCCCTGGATACGCAAAAGCTGCTTAAGTACCTGACGGAATTCAAGCTGATTTGAACAACGGATGCTTTTCCGGGGAGGCGATATAAGCCTGGAGGGATCTCGCCTGCGGAAGGCGCCGGGCAAAGGTCAACCGCAGGGTTGCCGTGTCCCTGGCGTCCCATCATGGATGACCGACCGGAAGATCATAGCGAATTTCTACGCATTGAGAAGGCGTGGTTTTCGCTGCATGGCGAAGCGATACAGCGGCAATCGCAACAGGGTAGATGCGGGAAACAACAAGCGGAATGCAATGGTTTCTGCGCGACACGACGCCAGCAGCCGCAAATTCCGTCGAAACATCGTCAGTGCCCGCGCGGAAACCCCGGAAACAAGGGATATGATGGCCGGGTTAAACGCCTGCCGCCTTTAACCTGCAACGGTCCGGCCGGTGCCGACAAAAGATATGGGAGCTTTTCAAAACATCATGAAAGTGCTTTTTGCCGAAGATGATTCAACGTCCCGGGCGATACTCACAGCCATGCTGAGAAAGTGGCAACTGGACCCGATTGTCGCCGAGGACGGCATGGCGGCTTTGGAACTGATGCAGCAGGAAGATGCCCCGTTGCTGGCGATTCTCGATTGGGGCCTGCCCGGGCTGAGCGGCGTGGAGATCTGCCGCCGCATCCGGCGGCAAAAGAATTACAACCCGCCCTATATCATTCTTCTCACCGTCAAAAACGACAAAAACCATGTTGTTGCCGGTCTGGATGCCGGGGCCGACGATTATATCTCCAAACCTTACGATCAAGCTGAACTGTACGCGCGGATTCAGGTGGGACTGAGACAGGTCGGGCAACAGAGCAAGCTGTTGGCCACCCAGCGCGCCCTCAGTTATGACGCCATGCACGATGCGTTGACCGGAGCATTAAACCGCCGCGCCATTCTCGATGCCCTGGAAAAAGAGCTGATTCGCTCCGGGCGGCGGGCGTCAGCCGTGAGCATCGCCATGATCGACATCGATCATTTCAAACGCATCAACGACAACTACGGCCATCAAACCGGCGATGACATTCTCCAGAAGCTGGTTGAAACCGTCCAGTCCGGTTTGCGCGGCTACGATTTGATCGGCAGGTACGGCGGCGAGGAGTTTCTCATTATCGCACCGGAATCCAGCGGAACCGGCAAAGAAGGCCTCTATGACCGGCTGCGCCGGCGTATCGCCGCAACAAATTTCGTCAGCCGGTGCGGTAAAAAAATCACCCTCAGCGTGAGCATCGGGGTCACGGGCGTCACCCGGGAAGCGACCGTGGACGACATGCTGTCAAACGCGGACAAAGCCCTGTATCAAGCGAAACGCTCCGGGCGTGATTGCGTCGTTTATGCAACGCCCTGATCCCTCGCTTCAGCGTCCCGCACCGGCAGTGTTGTGTGTCGGGTAACGGACCGGACCATCTCGGCAAGAAGCTCCGACCAGGCCGGGCAGGAAGGAACATCGCCCACACTTTACCTGCAACGGTTACATCAAGTCGTAGTGCTCTGTGACCGACGATCGAACCAGACTTCGATCTGCCTGCCGTTGCCGGTGCAGCGGAGACGCTGCCCGTAGCACTTCGCAATGATCATACCCCGCCCCGAAACTGCGGTTGCACCCGGTTTTTGCCGCCGCGCTCTGCGCCAATCGAAACCGCTGCCCTGGTCACGGACGTTCACCCGCACCCAGCGCCGCCCGATGCTCAGGTTGACGGTCACGGCTTTGCCGGGGTTTTCACGATTCCCATGCACTATGGCGTTATTGAGCAGTTCCCGCAGGACCAATTCAACGGCAAACGTCATTCGTCCCAGACCGCAACCGTTCAGTTGCCGATTAATTTCTTCGCAGACAGGTTCTATGGCGCTCAATTGCGACGGCAGAATAAATTCCCTCTTCACGCCGGCAGCCATTTAAAATTCGATTCCCATCACGACAATATCGTCGTCAACACGCGCATCGCGACAAAGCCGTTCCACCAGTCCGTCCACCATGTTGCGCAGCGGCCCGGAATCGCAGCCGGACAAGAAATGCAACAAACGCTCCAGTCCCTGCTCGAAATGACCCGTTACTTCGATCAAACCGTCGGAATAGAGCAACAGCCGATCCCCCTCGTTCAAAGTGATATCCAGACACTCATAAACGGCGTCTTCATACATCCCGACGATGTCGCCCTGCTGCTTCAGTGCAGAGGCGGGTGATCCGTCCCGCGGAACGATGACGGCCGGAGGGTGGGCCGCATTGACCAACGTGGCAATATTTTTATGCCGGTTGACCCGGACGTAGAGCAGGGTAAAAAAAACCCCCTCCGGCAAAATCCGGCGTAAAACATGATTGATCGTCAGCACGATATCCTGGGGGCTGTTCTCCGGCCGGGCATTTTGCGAGACCAGGGTTTTCAGCGTCGCGGTCCAGAAGGAAGCGGCCAGATCGTGGCCGCTGGCATCGGCGACGATATAGTCGACGATATTGTCGCCGACCGGGACCACGTCATAGAAATCCCCGCCGGCATCAAGGACCTGTTTGAGATGAACCGCGAACCGGGCCGCCGGCAGAGCCGCCGGATCGGGCATCATCGACTCTTGAGCGACAGCCAGGCGCTGGACCCGCTCCGCCTGCAATTCAGCCAGTTCTTCGTAGGCTCGCCGCAAACGCAAATGGGTTCTGACCCGGGCCAGCAGTTCGGCTCCGGTGACCGGTTTGGTGATGTAATCGACACCGCCCGCTTCGAAGCCGCGAATTTTGGTCTCTACATCCTCATGAGAGGACATGAACAAGACCGGGATGCCGGACAGTCCCGGCTGTTTTTGCAGATGCTCGCAGACGGCGAAGCCGTTGCCGTCCGGCAGGCTGATGTCGAGCAAAATCAGTTCGGGCTGATGTTGCCGCAGTTCGGCCATGGCGTTTTTGACGGTCAAGGCGCAGTAAACTTTATAACCGTTCTGCTCCAGAATCGCCTGAACCATGCGGCAGGTCATCGGCTCGTCCTCGACAACCAGAACCTGGGGGATGGCCCCCGCGTGCGGCCGACCCGCAGGCAGACTGCGGTTGATTTCCATTGCGTGCATAGGTGACAGCCTTTGCCCCGGCGGTTATTTCCCCTCTTTGTCGAAGTGATAAAAAACCGCGCGATGATATCGTTGCGGTAAAAATTTCGGACACAAGCCGGTCAGCGACTCGGTTGAACCGATCAACAGCGCCCCGTCTCCGGCAAGCGCCCGGCCGATACCGCGAAACAGTTTGATCCGGTCGCTTTCAGTGAAGTAAATCGCCACATTGCGGCAGAAAATGATATCGAAGGGGACCGGAAAACTGAAAGGCTCGAACAGGTTGAGCTGACGGAAACTGGCTAATGCACGCAGCTCGTCTTTGATTTTCCAGCGTTCTCCTGCGGCAACAAAATGCCGGCTGACCCTCTCCGGGGGCAGTCCGCGTCCCACCTCATGCTGGGAAAAATAGCCCAGGCTGGCTTGAGCCACAGCCCGATCCGAGATATCGGTGCCGAGGATGCGCACATCATACTTATCCAGATCCCCCAGCAGTTCTTTCAGAACAATCGCCGTACTGTAGACTTCTTGCCCGGTCGAACAGGCGGCACTCCAGATCCTGATCGGAATCCTCTTCATCCCCGGACGGCTGCGGCGGTCGATCAGTTCGGGCAGCAATTTGTGCTGAAGAAGTGCAAACGGCGAATCGTCCCGGAAAAAAGAAGTTTCATTCGTGGTGATGGCGTCGATCACTTTTTTGCGTAATTTTTTCGTGCCGTCAGAGCGAACTTTCACCAGCAGGTCTTCGAAAGACTGGGCCGCGTTTTCCTGCAGCAGGCCTTTCATCCGCGTCTCGATCAAATAACTTTTACTCTGCTCAAGATGGATCGAGCAGATGTCGTAGATATATTCGGCCCAGGCCGCAAAGCCCTGAGCCGTCAGTTTAGGAATCACAGGCCCCGGCCTCGCGCAACCGAGACAATCCGCCCGGCAATCCGCTCAAGGGCAAAACCTCATCGACCACTCCGGCCTCAACCACGCTTTTGGGCATCCCGTAAACCACGCAACTGTCTGCGTCCTGCGCAATCGTGAAGCACCCGTGACGCCGCAGTAAACGCACACCCAAGGTCCCGTCGCTGCCCATCCCGGTCAGGATCACAGCCATGGCCTTGCCCGGAAAATTTGCCGCAACCGAGCGGAACAGATAATCAACTGCGGGTTTACAGTTGTTTTCCGGCGGATCAGAGGTGATTTTTATCTGTTTTACGCCATCGGCCGCAGGCACCAGTTTCATCTGCCGTCCGCCCGGGGCGATATACACCCGTCCGGGCGCCAACACCTCGCCGTCCTCTGCCTCCCGGACTCCGAGCCGGCTGCGGTTGTCCAAATTATCAGCCAAAGACCGGGTGAACTTTTCCGGCATATGCTGCACGATCAGCACCGGGATTTTCAGATCAGCCGGCAATTCGGGAAGCAGTTTCCCCAGGGCCGCCGGTCCGCCGGTCGAAACCCCGATCAGAATCAGTTCGATCGGGCGGTACGGCGGGACCGTTCTTCCGCTCGCAACCGCAGGAGCATATTCCGTCACGGCAGAGGCGGGCGATGCCGTCGCCGTCCGGGTCCGGGGCTGCCGGTGCAGAATGTTTTTGATTTCCACCCGTTTCGCCAGCGCCTTCAGCACAGAAGACAACGCCGCCCGAATCCACTCGCGACTTTGATCCGCCGTTATCCCTTCCGGCTTGGTGATAAAATCGAAAGCCCCCTGCGCCAGCGCTTTTATCGTCAGGTCGCCGCCTTTTTTAGTCAGCGCACTCACGACAATGACGGCGGTTTGTTCCTTTTCACCCGCCAACCGCTCCAGCACGCCGAGACCGTCCAGAACCGGCATCTCCATGTCGAGCGTCAGCAGATCGGGTTTCAATTCGCGCACTTTTTTCAATGCCAAATCGCCGTTTGAAGCACTCCCGACGACCTCCACTCCGGGAAAAGAGTTCAGCACTTCACTCAGCACACGTCGGAAAAGAGCGGAATCGTCCGCGACAACCGCACGCAATATCATCATGCTCGACTCAACTCAACTTTCATTCTTTTCGACCTGCAGCACCGCATCCAGGTTCAATATCGTCACCGTCCTTTGCCCCTGGCGAAAAATACCACTCAGTCTTCCGGATTGCGCGGCCTCGACATTGCTCGGCATCGGCTCAACATCATCCCTGTCCAGATCAATCGTATCGGCGATGCGGTCAACCAGCAAACCGATGGTTTCTCCCTGCCAATCGACGATCAGAACCCGGTTGCCCAAGCCGCCCTCAACCGCCCCGAGATTGAGCCGGCGGCATAAATCGACCAGGGTCACGACCCGGCCGCGCAGGTTACGGATGCCCAGGACATAGTCCGGGGCATGATGAACCGGTGTGTAGGCGCTGGGTTTGACCACTTCCTGCACCTGATCCGATGGAATACCGAAGACGCTTTCCCCCAGATCAAAAGTAATCAGCAGTTGATTTTCGGACGTTTCCGCTCTTCTCTCACTCATCGCCGTGCCACCCTCTGATTAGACTGCACAAGCCCTTCAGGCCTCAGATCGACTTTTTTCAAGTTGAAATTTCTTGACGATACCGACCAACTGCCCCGCAAGGTCCTCCAGGTCTTTGGTACTGCCCTGAACCTGTTCATTGCCCTGGCGAATCTGTTCGATCGTCGCACTGACTCCGGCAACATCCGCGGCAATCGTTTGCGACACGGTCGCCGTCTGGGCCAGACGTTCGTTGGCCTCATTGACCTCGACGGAAGCCTGAGCGATATTTCCGGCGACATCCCGCGTGACGACCGACTGCTCCTCGATCGATGCGGCGATACTGTTGACCAGTTCGCTGACCTCGCGGATCACCTGGCTGATCTGGTTGGTATCGCTGACCGCGCTGCCGGTCGACAGCTGAATCCCGGATATCCGCCGTTTGATATCTTCCGTCGCGTCAGCCGTCTGCCGGGCCAGTTCCTTGATTTCTCCGGCAACCACGGCAAAACCTTTCCCGGCCGCCCCGGCCCGGGCGGCTTCAATCGTCGCGTTTAACGCCAGGAGATTGGTCTGGGAGGAGATTTCCGTAATTGTTTCCGTGACTTTATCGATTTCCTGCGCGGCTTCTCCCAACTCGTGCATGGTGCTGCTCACCGCCTGTGTCTGGCTCATTGCCTGATCGCTGATCGTCCGCGCCTTTTCCGCGTTGGAAGCGATTTCTCCCACTGTTGCGCTCATTTCTTCCGTCGCGCCGGCAACGGAAGACAGGCTGTTTGTCGTCTGATCCATTCCCGATGCCACCGACGCCGTGTTGCTGCTCGCCTCTTCCGCAGCAGCCGCGACGCTCTGGCTGCGTTCCACAACATTTTCCACCCCCGCGGCGGTCTGCGCCGAGACACTGGTCAATTCTCCGGAAGAGTTCACCAGCGTTTCCACTCCTCCGGTCAATTCCCCGAGAAGATCGCGTAAGTTTGCCTCCATCGACTGCAGCGCTTTGGCCATATCCCCGATCTCATCGGTTCGTGCCTGCAAGGCCGCCGGCACATCATGGGAGAGGTCGCCGCGGCTGATCATTCCCAGCAGTTCGACGACCTTCTGCACCGGGCGGGTCACAATGCCCGAGACATAGAAGATCACTCCGCAGATCATCAACAGCACCACGGCAACCCCGCCGACCATGCCGGTTTTGATTGAACTGAGAGCGGTTTCCGTGGAAGAGACCATCGACTGTTGCATGGCCGCCACATCGGCGGTGGTATGCGTCAAAACGAAAATACCCGCAACTGCTCCGGAAAAATCACGAATGGGGAAGGTGCCGACAAAATGATCTCCGACACGCCGGACATCGACCCCTTTGCGACCGGCGTCGAGAATTTCGGCGGAAAGAAGCTGTTCAAGCGCGGGATCACTGGCGACCGTCAATACATATTTATCACCGAGCAGAGGATATTTCTCCTTGTCCTGCAGCTGAGTCGCGACCGAAAGGAATGATGAATCCATGAAAGCCGCTAATTGCAGATTCTGATCCGTGCTGCTTTTCGAGACGCTGATCAAACTGGCGAAAGAATAATAGACCTCGCAGGACCCCAAATGCCGGCCGTCCGTGGCGGTGACCGGCACGATGCCGCGGATGACAAACCCCCCGCGGCCCACCTCAACCCCTATCAACGGCTGGTGATTCCCCTGGTTGACGGTCACCACCGTTTGCCGGAAAGAGCTCAGGTCGTCTGAGATATCGACCTTTTTGCCGTTTCTTTTAGCTTGCCAACCATCTCGCCAGGTCCGTACGAAGCTGCGGTTATTGGGCAAATGGTAATGCAGCCTCACTTCTTTAATCCCGGTTTTCCGGCGATATTTTTCCAGTATCTGGCCGATAGTCAGCCGCAATTGTTCCCGCGCCGATTGCACCGTGGAATCGGCCTCGTCATCGATGTTTCCCGCCAACGCCAATTCGTAACAATGGATTATCTCCGGCAGCGAGGCGAAAGAAGCCGCTTCATTGAGTGCTTTTCTGGCGATCCGCGTGATATTGTTTTCAATGTCGTAGGTTTTATCCTGCAACCTTTTCACATACATTTGCTCGGCAAAATCTCCGGCCAGCTGTTCCTCGGCACGCATCGCCTTACTGACTGAATTCACCAGCATAAAGGTGCCGATAAAGGCGAAAAGAACCATAACCGCAATAACCGGCAGCATGAATTTGTTTCTGATTTTCATAACAGCTCCTGTGAATTGATCCCTGTGAAACACAATAGACTTATTTTTCCATAGTTCAGATAATTGAATCGCGGTTCAGTCGAGCAGGCGCGCAACACTTTCCAATAGCGCGTCACGATCCAGCTTGACCTGGTATTCACTGACCCCCGCCGCCAGTCCCAGCGCCCGGTCGTCATCCCCGGCCAGAGAACTGACGGCAATAATCGGCAGCAGGCGGGTGCGCTGATCCGCGCGAATCTTCTCCGCCAGCCCCAGCCCGCTCAACCGCGGCATTTCGATATCGGTCACGACCAGACGGACCTGATCCAGGTGTTCCACCAGCAGGGACCAGGCAGCCTGGCCGTCGGCGGCAGCGAGGACACGATAACCGGCGGATTCGAGATAGCGTTGCAGCTGGGTGCGGAAAAAGTCGGAATCCTCGGCCAGCAGCAACGTCACCGCCTCGGCATCCCGACTGAAAAGGCTGTTTTCCCCGGTGTCAACGGCCGTCGAACGCGGCTGCGGTTCATCGCCTTTGGGCGGCTGCGAGGACATGGCGGCAGCCAGCTCGTAGATATCGGCGATCATGATGGTTTGACCGTTGATGATTGCTGACCCTGATATCCCGGGTTGGCAATGCGTTCTGGTATCGATGACGGCTTTTTGTTCGATAACGTCAACCGGCATCGCCCCCAGAAGCCCTATTTCACAATCGTTCACCCGGGAAACGATAACGACGAGATCCTGCTCTTCGCCAATCTCCTTGACATTCGCCGTATCGGCCAGAGTCGCCAGCGGCAGTGAAGCGCCACGATACTGCATCGTTCGCCGCAACCCGTGCATTTCAACCTGGTCTCGGCGAATGCGTTCAATCCGTAAAACATGATCCAGGGAAATGGCGCACTGCTCGTCGGCAGCGTTATGAAACAGCAACAAAGCGTGCTGGTCTTCAAGATGCTTACGCTCCGCGTCCTGCTTCAGTTCGACAGCGCGCTGCGAGCCCGAAACCAGGGTCAAGTCAGCGGCTTCAGCCAATCCCGCGGCGTCGATGATCAAGGCGACGGAGCCATCCCCCAGAATCGTCGCTCCGGCATATTCGCGTAACTTTTCCAAGTGTTTGCCGAGCGGCTTGACCACAATCTCCTCGGTGTCGTGGAAACCGCCGACAACCAGGCCGTAACGGGTACCGTTACTGCTGATGATGACGATTTCCAAAGCGCTCTCCGGCCGTGACCGACGGCCTTCATTGCGCTCAGGCAGGGGATCGACAGCCGCCTCTGCGGTTTTTCCCCCGGTCATGGCGTAGCGGGGCGAACGCCGGTCGGCCAAAGCCTGACGCCGGTCGAATTCACGCCGCCCGGTCTGCGGGTCAAGGTAGGTCGGGACAGTACCCAGGAACCGATCAAACCTGATGAGCGGCAAGGTCTCATCCCGCAGAATCAGGACTTCGGTGCCACCGACGATTTCTATCCGGGTTTTGACATCCTCGGCCCGGACCCTGATCAGTTCATTGACATTAACCTGCGGAACGGCAAAACGTTCATTCTCCAAAGAAACGATCAGCGAAGGGATAATGGCCAACGTCAGCGGTAATTTGATGCGGAAGCGGGTTCCCCGACCGACGCTGGAATTGATTTCGACCTGCCCGCCAAGTTTGTTGAGGTTGGTCTTCACCACATCCATGCCGACCCCGCGACCGGAAAATTCCGACACCCGCTCTGCGGTGGAAAAGCCGGGCATCATGATGAGTTCGAGTTTTTCCTGGCTGCTCATTCCGGCCAGCTTATCTGCGCTGACCTGCCCTTTTTTCAATGCCGACCCGGCAATTTTTTCGGCATCGATGCCGCGGCCGTCATCGCTGATTTCGATCACCACCTGACCGGCCTGGTGGCTGGCGGCGATGGTCAGCGTTCCTTCTCCGGGCTTGCCCGCGGCCGCCCTTTCTTCAGCCGTTTCCAGGCCATGATCCGCAGCGTTTCTGATCATATGCGTCAGCGGGTCGGACAGGCCTTCTATCAGGCTGCGATCAAGTTCAACGTCTTTGCCCTGCAGTTCAACCCGAATCTCCTTGCCCAAAGCTCTGGCCATGTCCCGCACCACGCGGGGAAATTTACCGAAAAGATGGCCGATCGGCTGCAACCGGGTTTGCATGATGGCGTCCTGCAGTTCGGACGTCACCTGATTCAGTTGCTGGTCCGCTTTCAATAAAGCCTGCCGGTTGTTCCCGGAGATGGCTGCGCGCAATTGATTTCGACCCAACACCAGCTCGCCGGCCAGATTCATCAGATTTTCGAGCAGAGTGACGTTGACTCTCAGGGTTTCATCGGTCGTACCGGCGGAACTCGACTGCGCTTTTTCAGGGGCCTTTTCAGCGGGGCGCGGGGTTGTGTCCGCCACTTTCCCACGGGTCCCGGTTTCTCCTTCCGCCTTCGCACCGACAGCCGTCAGCGGCGGGGAGGCATCATGACCGTCAGTCACCATTTCAACGCTCTCCGAGTCGGCCTCGCGAGTATTTTCCCGGACGGAACTCAACGGTTCCAGTCGTTCGGGTGAAACCTTGAGCAGCGCCGCGCAAGCGCTCCGGTCCAGCGGCGTCGAATACACCAAAGACAGCGGCAAGCAGGCTCCGACTTCATCATCCAGGGTGCCCACCGCCGGATAGTCGATACGGCAGTCTATGACTTCGCCATTGTCGCAGAGCAGATGGTACAGGTCGAGGACGGTGACCCCCTGACGCTCCATGTCATGGATGAGGTCGAGACGGACCTGATAAAGGGTCTGTCCCGTCCTTTCCGAACGATCGATATCGACCTGCGGCACGACCACGCCGGCGCCGCCGGTCGCGGATTCGAGGACAACCTGATGGGTCAGGATTTCTTTTTTCCCGGGCGGAAGGTAAGTTGACGCCAGTGAGGTCAGCGACACCAGCAGATCCGAGATATCGGCGTCCTGGCTTTCTCCCGGCATATTCACCATATCCCGCAGCCTGTCGAAAGCCGCCAACAGGACATTCGTGATTTCAGGATTAGGGACCATTTTCCCGGCCCGTAACATATCCAGTACGGTTTCCGCGCGATGGGCCAGTTCCTTCACCTTATCCAGACCGAAAAAACCGCTCCCTCCCTTGATTGAATGCGCGGCCCTGAAGACTTTGTTCACCAACTCCGGGTCGACGTTCTCACCCTGCTCTTCTATGGTCAAAAGGTCGGTTTCTATGTTGTACAGATGCTCCCGGGTTTCATTGATAAATTCATGCAGAAGTTCATCATCCAACAGTTCGTCCATGACGATCCTTTTCCACCCCTATTCTTCCCGACTACTGACATTTAATCTGTTGACCAAACGCATCATCGTTAAAAGACGAAAAATCTCGGGAGCGACCCCGACAACCCGGATAGTCCCTTGTATTTTTTCCATGCTGTTTCCCGTCGCGGCAAGCAGTCCGATCCCGCTCGAGTCAAGCATTTCGGTTTTCGTCAAATCGAATTCAATCTCCGTCACGCCTTCATCAAGCTGATTTTTCAGCAGTTCCTTCAGCTCGGGGACAAGAGACGCAATAATTTTTTCCGGCATCAACACCCGGCAGGCATGACCCTGCCGCGCTATTTCCACGGTGCGCTTTTCCATAACCAGACCTCTGTAAAAATTCCGTTTCCAAAGCTGCATAAAAAGCTGGGATTATTATAAACAGAGGCAAATTATTGTCAATAAATTAAATAAATTATATTATATATTCATAACCAACTATCGGACTGGACAAAGGATTTAAAATCTGCTTTGTTTTCTGAGGAATAACGGCAGCGAGAAATTGTTCAGCAAAATTTCCGCTGTCGCTTTGCAAACGATCCCGGAACGGATTACGATAGGACGCTCGCGCATGGCGAAAAAACGCCGCTGTGCGAATTTTGCCTGACAAAGGCAGCGCTCCTCCCGCGACACAGCCATCCTCAGGGACAGACCGGCTATCCGGTTTCGGGGGCTTTGGAGTGAACCATCGGGGCGCGAACTTTTTTTTCAGAAACCGGCGGCAGCTGGTGTAGTTCCGCAGGTCAGGGCCATCATGACCCGGCCTTGACCGACGGTGTCGCCAGTGAGTTTTTCTCCGCTGCGTGAAGACGACCTGCCCTGAACTGGAATTGACGATGGCCAGAATTTTTACTTATCGCTTTATTATTCCCGCAAGTGCCAACGACGAAAACGGCCATGTCAACAATGTCGCCTACATTCAATGGATGCAGGATGTTGCAACCATGCACTCCGACGCCCAGGGCTGCACGCGCGAATTTTACCGCGGTCTGAACAGCAGTTGGGTGATCCGGTCGCACAGAATCAACTACCTGCGTCCGGCCCATGCCGGAGATGAAATCGAAATTCTCACCTGGGTCAGCAACATGAAACGCTCCCAGTCGTTACGGCGCTATCGTTTTCTCGACGCCCGGGGGACGGTGCTGGCCGCGGCCGAGACCGATTGGGTCTACGTCGGCAGCGACACTGGCCGGCCCCGGAAAATCGACGCCAAGGTCGCTGCCGCATTCGAGCTGCTCCCGCCGGAGGAAGAACCATGACCCTGTCCGGTTGCATCAGTTTTGCTCTGGCCATGCTGGTATTGGCGGCCACGTCCGGTCCCGGCGTCTCGGCAACCGTTGCCGGTGCCTTGAAGTCAGGATGTAAACCGGCTTTATCCCTCGTTGTCGGGATCATTCTCGGCGATCTGCTGTTTCTGCTTTTCGCGATTTTCGGTCTGAGCCTGCTGGCGCAACACCTGGGGCAGATGTTTGTCGCGATTAAAATTATCGGTGGCGGCTACCTGATCTATCAGGGCCTGAAACTGTTTTTTCACCATTCCGCCCCCGACAAAGCGGCAACCCAACCGGCGGTTTCACTTACGGTCAATCTTTTCAGCGGCCTGTCAATCACTCTCGGCAACCCGAAGGTCATTCTCTTTTACTGCGGCTTTTTACCTCATTTTATCCAGCTCACCGAACTGACCTTGAGCGCTATCTTCAGCGTTGCGCTGATTGTGGTGCTGGTGCTTTCCGGCGTGCTGGGAACTTATGCCCGGCCGGCCGGGTCGGCGCGACGGTTGCTCCGCTCTCCCGGCGCTTCAAGATGGCTCAACCGTTCCGCCGGAACGGTCATGGTCACGACGGGCATCTGGATTTCCAGCCCTTCATGAAAGGCAAAAGGAAAATGGACAAAGTCAATCTGGCGGAAAAATTCTCGTTATTCAATGAACACTGGCAGCCGAAAATCGTCGGCGAACTGAACGACCAGTACGTCAAGCTGGCAAAACTCAAAGGCGAGTTCGTCTGGCACCGGCACGACACGGAAGACGAGTTGTTCATGGTCGTCAAAGGCCGGTTGACGATTAAACTACCTGAACGCGACATCGAATTGTCCGCCGGTGAATTTTTCATCATCCCCCGCGGCCTGGACCACATGCCCGTTGCCGAAGAAGAGGTGGAAGTGTTGCTTTTCGAGCCGAAAACGGTCGTTAATACCGGCAATGTCACAAACGAAAAGACTCTTAAAGCGACGGACTTCCTGTAGCCCGGGTGATTCAAAAGGACCGTTGCGCGAACCGCAAGCAATAGCCATTCGCTGCGACCGGCACGGCTTGAGACAGCGCCCTTTTGACTGTGGCAACGACAATTCCCCCGTTTACCCCGGAAGAGCTTCCGGGCAAAGAAAAAGCAGGGCGGCAACCCTGCTCATCCATCGATAGTCAGACAAAAAGATAATATCGCGAACGGCTATTTGACTTTCACTTCAATCGACTTCGGCCTCGAAGCTTCGGTTTTGGGAATGGTCAGGGTCAACAAGCCGTCGTTGAAAGCAGCTTCGACTTTTTCCTCATCCACGTTGTCCGGCAGGGTAAAACTGCGGCTGAAACTGCCGTAATAGCGTTCGACCCGGTGGAACTGTTTTCCCGACTCCTCTTTCTCCCGTTTACTTTCACCATGAATGGTCAAGACATGATCCTCAATGCCGATCTTGACGTCCTCACGACTGACTCCGGGAACTTCGGCGGTAATCATGAAATTCCCATCGGTTTCACTGATGTCGACCCGCGGCGCCCAGTCCGCGCCCCGGACAGCGGGAGTGCGTCCGCCCCGGAACGGCCAGTCAAAAGGCCGGGCATAACGATCAAGCAGTTCGTCAACCTCATGAAACGGATCCCATTTTGCAAGTTTCATCGCTATCCTCCTGTCAACCGCGCGGGATTGTCGCCAAACCTGACGGAACGCCCGCATTCGACCCGTCAGAACGGCCAATGGCAAGCGGTAAGCGGCGAAATTTCAATCACAGTATCGCTATTCCTGTATTTAAATTTTATCACCGAAAAGACCGGGTTCAAGCACATGCAGATAAGGGAAAACGCCATCGCGCGCCGCTATGAAGATTGACGGTTGCGGAACTCTCCGACAACGAGGGATAATGACGAGTCAACACCTCATGTCCGGGAGAAGAAAATGATCAATCTGTTCACGCCGCTGAAATTACGGGAGCTGACGATTCCCAACCGCATCTTTCTGGCCCCGATGTGCCAGTATTCCAGCCCTGACGGTCGCCCTGCCGATTGGCACTTGGCCCACCTGGGCGCACGAGCCGTCGGCGGAGCGGGACTGATCATGACCGAAGCGACGGCGGTCAGTCCTGAGGGCAGGATCAGCCCGGACGATCTGGGACTTTGGGAGGATGGACAGATCCCGGCATTCAAACGGGTGGTCGAGTTCATCAGGGAGCACGGCGCGATCGCGGGAATTCAACTTGCCCATGCCGGACGCAAGGCTTCCGTCAGCGCCCCCTGGCTCGGCAGCAAGCCTCTGGCTCAACAGCAGCGCGGCTGGCAGCCCCTGGCGCCCGGGCCGGCACCTTTTAGCGCTGAACATCCCGTTCCGCAGGCTCTCACGGAGAGGGATCTGGATCGGCTGGAAATGCAATTCAGGCACGCGGCAAAACGTGCTCTGGAAAGCGGTTTCCAAGTTGTCGAAGTTCATGCCGCGCACGGTTACCTGCTGCATCAGTTTCTTTCGCCGTTGAGCAACACACGCAGCGATCTATTCGGCGGTTCGCTGGAAAGACGCATGGCCTTCCCGTTACGTATCGCCGGAGCCGTCAGGGAAATCTGGCCGCAAGAGTCGCCGGTTTTCGTCCGTATTTCCGCCACGGACTGGATGGACGGCGGCTGGGATCTGGAACAATCGCTGGTCTTCTGCGACCGGCTGCGCCGGCTCGGGATCGACCTGATCGATTGCTCCAGCGGCGGGCTGGTCCCGAATGCGGTGATTCCCGCCGCACCGGGCTTTCAGGTGCCTTTTGCGGCAAGAATCAAACAATCCGTACGGATCTGCACCGGAGCCGTCGGCTTGATCACGACGCCGCAACAGGCCCAGGACATCATTGCCGGGGAACAGGCGGACGCCGTATCCCTGGGGCGGGAATTATTGCGCAACCCTTCATGGCCGCAACACGCGGCCCGGCAGCTCAATATCGATCTCCCCTGGCCGGTCCAGTATGAACGGGCCAAGCTCTAAGTCATATCCAAACCCGCTTTGTCCGGCGCATTCGCGAGTCCGGTCAAAAAACAACGGCCGGGCGTACACCCGATCACGGGCACTTGCGGCGGGATCGGAAGCAGATGGCGATCAACGCTTTTGCAGGGATTCATAAACGGCAACGGAGAGAATCATTGCGCCGCCCGCCACCACCCACACCTGAGGCACTTCGTTCATGACCAACCAGGCCAGCAAAGCGGCGACCGGCGGTTGCAGACACCCGATCAGGGCCACTGATTTCGCCGCCAATTGCTTCAGGCTGTAAGTCAGCAGGGTATGTGCGATGGCCGTGCTGAAGAGCCCCAGCATCAATAGCGCCAGCCAATGATCAGGGGTTAAAGTCGCAACCTCTTTATCATCGACGAAAACAACCAATACGACGGCGATGGCGACCACCTGATGAAACATCAGACGGTCACTCGGCACTCCGGCATAGCGATATTTCTGCAACAGGTTGCGGATTGAAAACAACAGGGCCGAAAAACCCCCCAGAACACCCCGGCGGCAACCGAGCCCGTTCCATTCGAAAACTCCGCCGCCAGCATCACGGCCAGACCGGCCAGAACCGTCAGGCCAGCGAGCATATCCTGTCCTCGCAAGCGTTCTTTGCTGAACCAGGGTTCAAGCAATATCGTCATCATCGGGAAACTGTACAGGGACAACATGCCGACGGCGACATTTGAACGCTGCATGGCGTGAAAAAAAGCGGCCCAATGCAGTCCGAGCAGAAGACCCAACGTATAAAGACCGGCGTACTGCGTCCAGCCGTCCAGGCGCAACCGGCGTTTGCGCACCCGGCACAAGAGCAGAAAAAAAACCACGGCGATACTGCTGCGCAGTTGCGTCAACGCAGTCGCTTCCAGGGGGATCAGCTTCGCGAACAGCCCGTTCAGGGACAGCAGAAAGACGGCGGCATAAAGCGATATCAGGCCGGGAATAAGTTTGTTCATGAGCGCCGGAAAAGCAATATTTCAGCCCTGATCAGCGTCAGGACGGCAACAGGAATTCACGGAGTCAAAGCTGCCGGGCAGCCAAAAAAGACAACCCGGTTATTGCGGCCGCTGCTCCAGTTGAATCAGCAGCCCTTTCAGTTGTTCGATTTTTTCAGTCAGCTTCCGGTTGGTCATCCGTAACTCTTCAATGTCCCGCAGCAATTGCTCGTTGTTCTGTTGCAGCACCGCCATATCCCGGGTTCGGGTGTCAAACGCCTGTTTGTTTTCCGCCAGCAATGTTTTATAACGTTCCCGCTCACGGACGCACAGAATCAGCGTTTCAGCCCGTGCCGACCAGGCGCTGTCGGGATAGTTACGTTGCAGATTCTGCAACTTCTTCAGGCTGTGATCTGTCCGATAAGCGTCGAGCGCCTCACTGAAACTCAACTGGTCCGGGGGGACGGCTTGTTTTTCACGGTAGGGCAGTAGCTGGGCGCAACCTATCAGGGTCGGCAACAAAACAGCCAGAAAAATAAAACGCCTCATTATCTGCGCCTCTCAACCATGTAATGACTTCCTTCCTGAATTTTCAGGTACTCTTTCAACCGGGCACAATCCTGGCTGATGACCAGCCGGGAAGGATATTCGTAGATATCCGAAGGGATCACCGCAATGGAAATGGTCATCAGAGGAAAAGTTCTTTTTACTCCATAACGGTCTTCACCGACAAAGGAACCGGCTTGGCGATCGCTTGCATTGTAGAAGGAAGGAGCTATTTTTTCAAACGCCGCGACCAGTTTCTGCGCCAGAAGTTCTCCCGTCTCCAAACTGCTGAGCACAACGTAATCGTCGCCGCCGATATGCCCGACCAGATCCTGTGACGAGCCGTGTCGCGAAACCACATCCTGAATCATCTCACCGACTTTGGCCAGGACGTCGCTTCCGGCTTTATAGCCGTAACGGTCACTGTAAACCTTAAAATTATCGAGGTCGATATACAAATGCGAAAAGGGTTCACCGCGACTGATGCGCATTTCGATTTCCCGGTCGATCGCCAGGTTTCCGGGCAGCTGCGTCAGCGGGTTCGCATCCAGGCGCAATTGTTCGAGTTCACGCAATTTCTCGCCCATACGCGAGAAATCGCTGGCCAGCTGCGCGAACTCGTCTTCGCCGCTTAATTCCGGCTGGTGTTCGAAACGTCCGGCCGAAATTTTCTGCGTGGCCTTTTTCAACGCCTTGATCGAACGGTTGATACTCAGGATGACGGTCACCGAGACCGGCGCCGACAGGCAAATCCCGATCAGCGTCAACAGGGCCGTCGTCTGGAAAGCTTTGCCGGTATTCTGCGACAGCAAGGCAAGGTTTGTATTAATGGTCTGCTGCTGCTGCTGACGCAATTCCGCCAGATAATTCAACAACTGCACACGCAACGGCACGGTCATTTCATTGGAAAGCTTCTGAGCGCTTTTCCAGTTTTCGTAAAAAAGCATTTCGGACAACTGATTATCCGCCTGGCGATAATTTTCCACCAGCCGGATCAGGCCTTTAATCGAACTCGTTGCGGGAAGCCGGTTGAGAGCCAGGGCATAGCGGGTAAACTCGGCATTCCGGCTCAGGCGCAGTTCGCCCAATGCCGGATCGCGGAGAATCAACAGCTGCTTCTCGATATTTTCCTGGGCCAGCAGGTTCTGCTGCAGATCACGAACCAGTTCAAAAGCACGAAAATCAACGTTGACCAGATGTTCTGTTTCGAGGGTTTGCTGGTGCAGGCGAAAAAGCGCAAAGCCGACAGCCAAGAGACTGAAGATAACGACAACGAGATAGCCGACAATGACTTTTTTGGTAACCGTGGAGAATAAATTTATCATCCTGCTGTTCCGCTCCATTGATTGGAGAGGTCTTAAGATAACAGAATTTTTCTTAGAAAAATATAAGTTTCAAAGCATTATACCCCACAAGACGCAAAAAAGGCGTCCCAATGGACGCCTGAATGGTAACAAAACCGTTACATTCCCAAATAGGCCTTGCGAACATCGTCGTTGGCAAGCAGATTCTCAGCCGAATCAACCAGGGTGATCCTGCCGTTTTCCATGACATAACCCCGATCCGCCAGTTTAAGCGCCTGGTTGGCGTTCTGTTCAACCAGAAAAATCGTGGTGTTGCTCTCTTTGTTGATCTGGCGGATTATTTCAAAGATCTGCTTGATGATAAGCGGCGCCAGGCCGAGCGACGGTTCATCCAGCAGCAGGACCCGGGGCCGGGCCATCAGCGCCCGGGAGATGGCCAGCATCTGCTGCTCGCCCCCGGACAGGGTGCCGCCCAGTTGGTTTCGACGTTTTTCCAGGATCGGGAACAACGTCATGACATAGTTCAGATCCTGTTGAATCAGGCGTTTGTTTTTGCGCAGGAAAGCCCCCATCTCGAGATTTTCCTGGACCGTCAGATCCGGGAAGATCCGCCTTCCCTCCGGAACCTGAACAATGCCCTTATGCACGATTTTGTCGGCACTGATGCCATGGATCGGGTCACCGTCAAGAAACACCTTGCCGCTGCGGGGCGGGGTAATGCCGCAGATCGACATCAGCGTCGTGGTCTTGCCGGCGCCGTTGGCGCCGATCAAGGCGACGATTTCACCGTCTTTAATCTCGATGGAAACATCTTTCAACGCCTGAATATTGCCGTAATAGGTCTGAATATTTTCAACTTTAAGCATCGGTCTCTTCTCCGAGGTAGGCTTCAATGACCTTGGGGTTGTCCTTGATCTCCCGCGGACTTCCCTCGGCAATCTTTTTGCCGTATTCCATCACGTAAATCGGATTGGAGATATTCATGACCAGCTTCATATCGTGCTCGATCAGCAGGATGGCGATCTTTTCTTCTTCGCTGATTTTACCGATCAGATGATCAAGCTCGGACGTTTCATGCGGGTTCATGCCCGCGGCCGGTTCGTCCAGCAGCAGCAAAAAGGGATCGGTCGCCATGGCGCGGGCGATTTCAAGTCGCCGCTGGGCGCCGTAAGGAAGGTTTTTGGAAAATTCATTGGCAAAATCCTGCAGCCCGACTTTTTCCAGAAGCTGGTAGCTGGATTCGACAATATGCTGCTCTTCCTCGCGCACTCCCCTGCCGCGCAAAATCGAGCGGAAAATGCCTGATTTGGTCCGGCAATGGCGCCCGATCATGACATTTTCCAGCACCGTCATGTCGCCGAACAGGCGAATATTCTGGAATGTCCGCGCCAGCCCCATCTCGGTCACTTTGTTCGGCTTCAAGCCGTTCAAACGCCGGCTTTCCAAGCCTTTGGGGTGAAGCAGGATATCCCCTTTGGTCGGGTTGTAAATTCCGGTGACGCAATTGAAAAAGGTGGTTTTCCCGGCGCCGTTGGGTCCGATAAGCGCGGCGATCTCGCCCTCATGCACTTCCAGGGTCACACAGTCGACAGCACGCAGACCGCCGAAATCCATGGTGAGACTTTTGACTTCCAGTAATTTATGTTTCTTCTCAGCCATTGTGGGTCAGTCCTTCGAGCCTTTATATTCGTATTTCTGGCGCAATCCGCTGATGATCCCCTGCGGCCGGAAAATCATCATCATCACCATCGCCGAGCCGAACGCCAGCATCCGGTACTCGGAAAACTCGCGCATGTATTCCGGCAACAGAATCATGATAAAAGCGCCGAGCATCACCCCGAGTATCGAGCCCATACCGCCGAGCACAACGACCGAGAGGATAATCGCCGATTCCATGAAGGTGAAACTGGCCGGATTGATGAAGGTTGTTTTCGAGGCAAACAGAACACCGACCATTCCCGCCCAAAACGCCCCCAGCGCGTAGGCCGAAAGCTTGGTGCGCGCCATGTCGATGCCCATGGCGACGCAGGCGATTTCGTCTTCGCGCAGAGCGATCCAGGCCCGCCCGATACGGCTGTTTTTCAGTCGGTTGGTTATCAGGATGGTAAACAGCACCAGGCCGATCATGATGTAATAGATATAGGTGGTCGACTGGGCCAGGTTCATCTCCAGGCCGAACAGCCCCGGTTTGTCGATATTCGCAATCCCGCTGGGGCCGAAAGACAAAGCATCCCAGTTTTCCATGACCACCTTGAAAATCATACCGAAACCCAGGGTCACGATCGCCAGATAATCACCGCGCAGACGCAATATCGGAAAGCCCAGGGCGACCCCGAAAAGACAACCAAAAATGCCCCCGATCGGCAGGGTCAGCCAAAACCCCATATCAAAATGATGGTTTAAAAGAGCAAAGGTGTAGGCTCCGACACCGAAAAAAGCGACATACCCCAGATCGAGCAGCCCGGCCAAACCGACAGTGATATTCAGGCCCAGGCCTAAAACGACATAAATCAACGCTGAAATCATGATGTTGGTTTGATAGGTGTCGAAAGTCAGCGGAAAGACCACGGCCAGCACCAGGACAACGATCATGGCCCGGTTGCGGACGCTCTGCCTCTCCAGCAAACCGGCATCCGTTGCCGTCGGATTATAAGGACCCCCTTTTTTTAAAAAACTGATACCGTCTCAAGGCGATTGAAAAAACAAGATAGGCAACCGCCGCGCCGAGAACCTTTGTGAACGTCTGCGGATAATGATCGACCACCGAAAAATAAAAAACCGGTATGACCTGCGAAAGCACCAGCAGCAGCAGGATCAGATTGTTCTGGACCCACAGATCTTTCTTGACCAATTCGGCCGGTGTGGCGTCGGGCGCCGACGATTTGTTTTTTGTCGCTTTGCGCGTCATCAGAAAACGCCAGAACCAGGAGAGGATGAAGGCTTCATAAGCCACCCAGACCATATTCATCAGTCGCCAGGTGACGATCTGATCGGTCGTGTTGACACGCACCGCCATCAAAGGAAAGGTCAGCAGCACAAACCAGAGGGAGATCAGAACTGATTGTTTAAAATCGCGCAGCATATCGTCCCTCTCCTATACCTTCTGCTTGCTGACTTTGCCGAGGATCCCGGAAGGGCGTAAAATCAGGATCAGAACCAGCAGGCCGAAGGTAAAAACATCTTCATAGTCACTGGAAATATAACCGGCAGCGAAACTTTCCGCCCAGCCGAGCACCAGGCCGCCCAAAACCGCACCGGCAATCGAACCGATCCCGCCGAGAACCGCCGCAGTGAAGGCTTTGACCCCCGCCAGAAAACCGATATAAAAGTTGACCTGGCCCTGATAGGAAGCGACCAGAACCCCGCCGATAGCCGCCAGCCCGGAACCGATGACAAAGGTCAGCGATATAATCCGGTCGACATTGACGCCGACCAACCGCGCCATGTCCATATCCTGCTGCGTGGCCCGCATCGCTTTGCCGACTCGCGTCTTTTTGATCAGCAGCGTGAGCAGGATCATCGTGACAAAAGTCGTCATAAAAATCACCAGTTCCGGCGATCCGACGATATGGGCGACCGGCTCCATAAAAGCGAAGTCAGGAATCAGTTGGGGAAACGGCAGAAAATCCGGAGTCTGCACCAGCAACACATAATTCTGCAGGAAAATCGACATCCCGATGGCGCTGATCAATGGCGACAGCCGGGGAGCGCCGCGCAGCGGGCGATAGGCTATTTTTTCCAGGGTGTAACCGTAGGAACAGGCATAGATAATCGCGATCACTCCGGCCAGAATCAGGATCGAAACCCCGCTCAGACCGTAAATCGTACAGATTCCGGCAACGATCAGGGCGACAAAAGCACCGATCATGTAAATTTCACCATGGGCAAAATTGATCAGCTGGATAATCCCGTAGACCATGGTGTAACCCAACGCGATCAGGGCATAGATACTTCCCCGCGTCAAACCTCCGAAAAAAAGTTCAAAAAAATATTCCATAGAAAAACCGTGCAGTAAGATTTGGTGGCGGCAACCGGACCGTGAGAAGCAACAAATTAACGTTCAATCAACGGCATGGGTCAAACAAAGCTTCAGGGGACCGGTAGCACACCGGTCCCCTGAAAGGGTGTCGCATTAGTTTATCGCTGCTTCATATCCCCAACTATTTGAGTTGCACAAAAGCGCCGTCTTTAACCGTGTAAACCGAGAAGCCGACACCTTCGGCATCGCCTTTCGCATCGAATTTGATCTTGCCGACCGGAGTTTCGACATATGCGGTCCGGAGCGCATTCGTCACCGCATCGTAATCCGTCGATCCGGCCTTTTCCACCGCATTCAGCAGGGCCAGAGCCGCGGAGTAACCTTCCTGGAAGAAAGCGCCCGGATCCGCGCCGTACTCGGCCTTGAACTCAGCTGTTGCCTCGGCGTTCAGAGGAATGTTGGAGAGGTCTTTCGGGCCGGTCATATAAGCGCCTTCGGCTGCGGCTCCGGCAACCTTGAGAAAGCTGTCATCCTTGACCCCGTCATCGGAAATGAAGGCGGCCTTCAGGCGCTTGCGCTTCATCGACGAAACCAGTTTGGAAGCTTCCGGATGATAGCCGCCGAAAATCAGGGCCTCAGCCTTATCGCGACGGATTTTGCCGACGATTGAGTCGTAATTGATCGCTCCCGGAGTGATTCCTTCGAACAGCACCACTTCAGCCTTTCCCGATTCAGCGATGAATTTTTTCGCGAATTCGGCAAAGCCCTTGCCGTAGTCCCCCTTGTCGTGAAGCACGGCGATTTTTGTCAGGCCCAATGTATTAATGGCGAAATCAACTGCCATTTGCGCCTGCATATCGTCGGAAGCGATCGTGCGGAAGAAGTTGGGATAATCGCCACTCTGGGTCAACGGCGGATTGGTTGCGGATGGCGACATCACCGGAATCCTGGCGTCTTTGTAGATGCCCAGGGCGGCTTTTGTCGCTCCGGAGCAGATATGGCCCAGCACGACGTCAGCGCCATCGGTTACCAGTTTGGTGGCGGTATTGGTGGCAATTTCAGGCTTGCACTGATCGTCCTGAATCAAAAGCTCAACCTGCTTGCCGAGCACCCCGCCCTGGGCGTTTATCTTTTTCACCACAAGCTGGGCGGCTTTCATTGCCGGAATACCGTATGGAGCCAGGTCACCACTGTGCGGGCCCGCCACGCCGAGCTTGATCGTATCGGCAGCCGTAGCGGTCACAGCCAAACTGCAGACAAAAACCAGGGTTGAAAGCAAGACGGTCATCTTTTTCATCGGTGTGCCTCCTGATAATTAAAGGTTAGAACCATGTTAGAACCATAATTTGATGGGACTGACAGGTATAATTCAAATCGCTGTAAGTGGTCAAGGCTAAACTCATTATAAGAAGAACACCGGATTTTAAACAAGTCGGGAGGGCTTTTTTATCCTCCATCGTGCCGCAACCGGCTTTTCATGTCATCGATCATGGCGTCGATTTTGGATTGTCCGGCAACCAGGCGCGCAAGCTTGCGCAGTTCGTCATAAAACTTCTGCAGTTCCGGCACACTCAGTTCCGGGCCGACGACTTTAAAGGCTTTTTCGACCTGCGTTACCCCGAATTTACCGATATGATTACCGGCGATGGTTTTACAGAGAGTCAGAACGTGTTGCCGTTGACGTTCGCTCCGTTGTTCCTGTTGACGAATCGCCGCTTCTTCGCGCTTACGCCGCTCGGCCAATAACGTTTTCCGCGCCCGTTGCCAGATCGGGCCCAGGTCGGCGGAGCCCATCAAATCGGCCAGAACCAGATCGTCGACACTGCTGATTTCGAGAAGATCCAACTTGGCTTCGGGCAGCCGCGCTACGGATCGTTCCGGATCCGCGGCGGTATCGAGGTCCGTCGCCCCCTCGTGAAAAAAGCCGAGGGCATGCCCCTGATCGTAAAAAATCAATGCCGTTCGATGGTCCGCGTAAACCCGCAAGCAACAGGTCAGCTCCTCCTCCTTGATCTGCTGCAGATGGGCTCTGATATCAAGCCGCGCCAAGTCCAGCCCCTGGTGCAGGTAACGCCCGTGCAACAGCGCGTGGAGGCCGAGGACCAGATCCCCGGAAATACGGAAAATATTCAACACCGCATGACCGAGGATGGAGACTTCAAAGATCCTGGCAATAGCGTCATAAGCGATCAGACGCTGGTTCTCCGTCTTGGCCATGAAAATGGCGCTGATGAGCTTGCCGCTTTTGAAGAGAACGATACCGACCCCTTGAGGAGCATCGAAACGCAGATAGCCGGTAAAGGTGCCGACCCTCAGTTTTTCCATTGCTTCCGGGAGATTAATCCGGGCGGGATTGACCTGCTGCCGGACCGGATTTCCACGTGGCAAATGAATCATTGCATAATCACTCCGCGCCTCAAACTCGATGGCCGTAAGAATTGTATCCTTAATCTAAAAACAAAGCACGGAACTGTCAACAAAACAGATCGCTTTCGCCCGGCAGCCATGCGCCCGTTCAGTTCTGCCGGCGTTCCCAGTCCCGGTAAGCGGTGTCCAGTGAATCGTTAAGCTGAGCGTGCTGTTGACTGAGTTCGCGCCAGAGATCCCGATCCTGGTAAGTCTCCGGTTCGGCCATGGCCCGTTCCAGTTCGGCAATCCGGCCTTCCAGACTCTCGATGTTTTTTTCAAGTTGAGCGAGCTCCCGTTGCCGCTTCTGCTCCTTGCGCTGCTGCTCCTTCCGTTGCGTATGCGCCTTGATGCGCTCCTCCTTACTGAGCTCGGAAGCCTCCTCCCGGTCGGCCGCGTCCAGGCGATACTGTTCAACCCGCTGGCGGCTATGGCTGGTATCTCCCGCCGCAGCCTTGGCACGGAGAAACTCTTCGTAGTTGCCGAGATGAGACATTACCCTGCCGCTACCGACTTCCAGCACTCGGGTCGCCAGATGATCGACAAAATAACGATCATGAGAGACGAACACAATTGTCCCGGTATACTTTTTCAAGGCCTCGAGCAGGACCTGTTTCGATTGCAGGTCGAGATGGTTGGTCGGCTCGTCGAGCAGCAGCAGATTCGCCGGCCGCAGCAGCAATTTTGCCAGCGCCAACCGGTTGCGCTCACCGCCGGACAACACCCTGACCGGCTTTTCAATATCATCCCCGGAAAATAAAAACGCGCCCAGGATATTCCGCAATTTCGGCACCATAGCGTAAGGGGCATCGGCCGAAAGCTCCGCATAGACATCCAGCTGCGGGTTCAGTTCGGCAGCCTGGTCCTGGGCGAAATAAGCCTGATGCAGATTATGCCCCTCGACGCGCTCTCCCTCAACCGGGGCCTCGACCCCGGCCAGCAAACGCATCAGGGTCGATTTCCCCGCCCCGTTCGGCCCGACCAGGGCCACCCGCTCGCCACGCTCGATCAACACATCGATGCGTTGCAGCACCTTAAGTTCGCCATAAATCTGCGACGCCTGTCGCAACTCGACGGCAACCCGGCCGCCTTTGGGTGGAGGAGGAAAAGTAAAAGTGATTTTTTTACGTTCCGGTGGCAACAGGATACGTTTGATCTTCCCCAGCTGTTTGATGCGGCTTTGCACTTGAGAGGCTTTGTTGGCCTGATAGCGGAAGCGATTGATAAACGCCTCGGTTTTCGCGATCTCCTCGTCCTGCTGCTGTTTCGCTGCTTTCAGGGCATTGACCCGCGCTTTCCGCGCCTGTAGATAACCGCTGTAATTTCCCGGATATTCCGTCAGCTCGCCATTCCAGATTTCGACAATGCGCGAAACGACCTGATCAAGGAAAAAACGATCGTGCGAAACCAGCACCACGGCATGCGGATATGATAATAAGTAATCTTCCAGCCAGTCGCGGGCCGGGAGGTCGAGATGATTCGTCGGTTCATCCAGCAGCAGCAGGTTCGGTTTTTTCAGCAGCAGCTTCGCCAGCGCAATACGCATCTGCCAGCCGCCGGAAAACGTCTCGCACAGCTTGCCGTAATCTTGCGTCTTGAACCCGAGACCGCCCAAAACCCGCCCGACTTCCGCCTCCATCCGATAGCCGCCCTGCTGTTCAAACCGCTGCTGCAACTCGGCATAACGTTCAAGCAGATCAGAACCGGCACCCGTTGCGAGCGTTTTTTCAAGCTTTTTAATTTCGCTTTCCAGCTGTTTCAATTCGCTCAAAGCGTCTTGCGCTTCTTCGAACAGGCTGCGCCCGGAGTGTACCAGCCCGTCCTGCGGCAGATAACCGAAGGTCGTCCCCCTGGCGACCTGCAACACCCCGCCGTCGCTGTCGACCAGCCCCGCCAGAAGCTTCAGCAGCGTGGTCTTTCCGGCCCCGTTTTCTCCGCACAGTCCGATCCGGTCATGGGGCCGGATATGCCAGTTAAGGGCCGAGAAAATCCGCCTGTCCGCAAAAAACTTATCGATATTCTTCAACTGCAGCATAAAAGATAAACCTGAGACATGGAGGTAAAAAGCGGACATTTATAGCATGAATAACCGTTCAGCTGAAAGCGGCATCCATAAAAAAAGGCCCCTGCAACGGGGCCCGGCACATTTTCCTGTCACCGACAATAAAACGTGCAAACAATCATTCAAAATATCTGATCATGTATTCTTCAATACATTCGGCAATCAACTCGATTTTCATCCGGCTGTTATTCATCACCAGGTGATAAAGCCCCGGATCCTCACTGTGGCCATCGGCAAAGCGCCGGACAAAATCATCCCGTTGCTGCTGATGCAACTCGATGAATTTCCTGGCTTCGGCTTCATCGTAGCCGTGCACATTCATGATTTTTTGCAGCCGGAAATCCGATGGAGCCACCAGCCTCAAATGAATGCAGTTCGGCAGGTCCTGCGTGGCGAAAACCGCCCCCCGGCCGACGATCACGCAATTGCCGTGCTGCGCGAACCCGCGGATAACGGTACGCATATGGGTAAAAACTTCGGTCTCTTCCGCCCGGCTGCGATCCAGAAACATGGAAAATATCGCTTTTAACGAAGAGGGCGTGTCCTGGGATTTTTCAATCTGTTCCACCGAATAGCCGGAGAGCTCGGCCACTTTATCGAGAATCTCCCTGCCGATCACAACCCAGGGTTCGCCGCCGACCCGCTTATTCAGGCGACTGATCAAATATTCGGCCAACGGATAAGCCTGGCAACCGAATTCCCGGGCGATGGTAAAACAGGGAGCCGGTTTCTTGACATCGGCGATTTGCTGCATTTTATGCCAGGCCTGCAACTTCGCTTCAAGTTGAGGAGTCCAGAATGTCTTGAGTACCATAAATCGCCTCCTTTCGACTGAAGTCTGAGTGATATTGCGCAGATATGTTAATTATACCTGAAACCTGGAATTTTGCTGACAACAAGGTCAAGAACATTTTCTTCAACCTGGCTCATAAAAATATACCTATTGACATAAATAAATGTTATTATTCCCTAAATATGAAAAAATTGGCGTCAGAGTCTCCGCCCGTATTGCGTTGAGACAAAAGAACGCTTGAAACAACAAATTTCACCACCGTCTTCCGGGGGAAGGCGGTGCGGCCATACCCCATTTATCCAGCACGGACAGTGCAACCGCCCTTGACACAGGTCGCCGGTTGGTGTGTCGGTCCTGGTGTGAGCCGCCGAAACGGCGGACTGAAAGGTTTATCAACATGAGCAGGAAGATGCTGATCAACGCCTGCCATCCGGAAGAAAACCGGGTGGCGATTGTCGTTGATGGAATTCTCAGTGAACTTGACATTGAGATTGCGGGACAGGAACAGAACAAAGGCAACATCTACAAAGCGGTTGTCGTTCGGGTCGAAACCGGACTGCAGGCCGCTTTTGTCGATTACGGCGCGGAAAAGCTGGGTTTTTTACAGATCGGTGAGATCCACCCGCAGATTTATCCGGCCGGGAAAAGTCCCAAGGAGCGACCCCGCATCGCGGACATCCTCAGCCGCGGTCAGGAAATTCTGGTGCAGATCGTCAAGGAAGAACGCGGCAACAAAGGCGCGGCTCTGACGACCTATCTATCGATCCCCGGCCGCTACATGGTGCTGATGCCCGATAGTACGACCAAGGGCGTTTCGCGTAAAATCGGTGAAGAGTCCGAGCGCAAAAAGCTGAAACGCACCATGGCGGAACTCGATCTGCCGGAGGCCATGGGTTATATTGTGCGCACCGCGGGCATCGGCAAAGACAAAGACGAATTGAAGCGTGACTTCGATTACCTCGTTCGTCTGTACGAAGGGATTGTCGCCCGCCAGGATCAAATCAAAGCACCGGCGCAGCTTTACCAGGAATCCAATCTGGCAATCCGTTCGATCCGCGATTATTTTTCCATGGATATGGATGAAGTGCTGATCGACGATCACAAGATTTACCAGGATGCCAGGGATTTTTTCGCCCTCGTCATGCCTGAGTACCGGAATCTGGTCAAGCGGCATCGTGAACGCCGCCCCATTTTTTCGCGCTACCAGATTGAAGAACAAATCGAGGCGCTATCCAAAAACCAGATTCCCCTGCCTTCCGGGGGATCGATCGTCATCGACCAGACAGAAGCGCTGGTCGCCATCGATGTCAATTCCGGGAAGATGGCAAGCGAAACCGGAATTGAAGCGACCGCGGTCAAAACCGACATCGAAGCGGCGCGGGAAATCGGGCGACAACTGCGACTGCGCGATCTCGGCGGGCTGATCGTCATCGATTTCATCGACATGCGCGACCGCAAGAATATGCGTGAAGTGGAGCAACAGTTGCGCACCGCCCTGAAGGACGATAAGGCCAAGGTGTCCGTCGGTCGTATCAGCCAGTTCGGTCTGCTCGAAATGAGCCGCCAGCGACTGAAAGCGGTTCTGGCCGTCGGCGCTTACAGAGAGTGCCCGCATTGCCGGGGCACCGGTCGTATCCGCAGTACGGAAGCCCAGGCGGTTTCACTGCTGCGCCAGGTTCATACGGCGGCGTCCAAAGGACAAATCGCTGTCATCGAAGCAAATGTGCCCAGCGAAGTTGCCGATTATATTCTCAATCGCAAGCGTCAAACCATTGCCGATCTGCAACGCGATCTGAACCTGCAGCTTTATATCCACGCTCAACACGGCATGCGCCCCGGTGAAGTGGAATTGCAGCTGCACAAGCGGGAGAAGGAAAAAGAGGATTCACGTCAGATCCTGCCGGTTTCCCACGCCAACCAGATCGAAAGCGCCCTTGCCGCCGCGCAACAGCTGGAGAGCGTCGATAAAATCGACACCAATGAAGAAGAACCGGAAACCGCCCCGGCCAAGGAAGTGAAACCACGGCGCAGGAGAAGGAAAAAAACCGCCGCGAGCAAGGAACAGCCGCCGGAAACCGGGAACCGGGAAGAAGCAACCGTCATGGCGGCGGACGGCAATGCGCGGCCGGAAGAAGCCGCTGCAGAGAATCAAAGCGGGGAGAAGAAAGCCGGCAGCGAAACCGCTGCGAGCAAAGGACGGCAGCCCAAACGCAAACAGGCAACGGCCCCAAAAACCGCCGCCGCAACGGTGCCGGAAACCGCCGCGACGAAACCGGTCGCAAGCACCGACACTGCGCCGGACAACGCGACAGCACCGGAACAGGAGCCGTCATCGGCGACAGGGACAGAAGCCAAGCCGCGCACCCGCAAGCCGCGCTCATCAACGGCCGGAAAAACCCGGCAAAAACGGCCGGCGGCTCCAGCCGCAACGGACCCGGCACCAGCACCCGCCCAGGAAACCGCAGAACCGGACGCCGTCAAGCCCGTAGCGCAAACGCCGTCAAGTCCCCTTACGACCGAGCCGATCGAGCCGGATGAGGTCAAAGCGGAAACGCCGCGGAAACGCAGTCCCCGGCGCACCACGAAAAAAAGCACCGTGCAATCCTCAACGGCTGAGCCCGTGACCGCCGCAGCGACGGCCCCCCCCGAAAAGCAACCGGAAAAAACGCGGCCGAGTCGACGCCGGACCAAGGTCGAAACAGAACCTGCTGCCGAAGCATCGGCACAACCGCAGGAGAGCACTCTTAAAAAAACGACCCCGCGACGCAAACCTCGTTCAACGGTAAACAAGGCGGCCAAGGAAGAAACCGGCGCAGTCGCGCCGGAGGCAGAGAAAAAAAGCGCCGAAACCACGTCCACCAAACGGCGTGCCGCCGGCGCAAAGGCCAAGCCGGCGGAAGCTTCGGAAGCGGCAAAAAAGGAAGGGAAAACCGCGACAACACGGCGGAGCAGAAAAAAAACCGCCCCGGATGGCGGCGAAACCCCGACCGCACCCGAGACGAAAAAAACCCGCTCACGCAAAACGGCCGACACGGAGGAAAGCGCGCAGGAACCCGGCAGCGCATAACGGGAAACGGCTATCCCGACCCGCCGCGACAATACGTTCCGAGCGGGTCGGAGCGACTTTTCATCACTGTGGGTCGGCATCTCTGGAATCCGCGTGCGGTTGCGGTCCCCGCGTCCTGATACGCATCCGGAACCGGTCCGCTTTCAGGCCGAGGCTTCAGCTTCCAGATTCCGTTGTATCTCCTTTAACCGGTCCAGCGTTTTTTGCAGCTGCAATTCCTGCGCCGCGGTTTTATAAGCCTGACTTTCGCTTCGCTGCAAGGCGATGTCCAACGCCGCGCCGATTGCGGCGATGGTATTGGCCAATTGCTCATCCAGTTTGGCCCCGAAGCGGCGAAAGCTTTCTTGCAGACCGCGCTTTAAACTCCAACTGATCTGTTCGCTGTTCTGGTTCAAGAGTTTTTTCGCCTCTTCGCGCAGCCTTACAATCGTCCTCCGGTGGCGGAATTTGCGCGGCACGAATTTGCGTGACAGACGTTGCCCCAGCGGATCCATATCGGAGATAAACAGATCGCTGCTCCAGCCGGGAGCGGCAAAAGTCGTATAAATATCCTGAGCCGAAGGCGCCCGATAAGGGATATCGAACAACTCAGCCGCATTCTGTCGCACTCTTTCAATCAGATCATTGCTTCTGCGCTGGTGCAGAATCAGCAACTCGCCGGCGGCATTACCGACCCGTTCGCTGACCCGACGCAGTTCCTGCGCGAAAAGCGGCGGTATCTTATCCGCCAGTTCGGTTCGTACCCTGCGCTCCAGGTCTTCCGTCTCGGCCAGGGTCTGAAAACAGTTTTCCAGCTGTCCGAGAATATCGGTTTTTGCCCGTTCCCGTACCGTTTCGACTTCGCGGCGGAGTTGCCCCTCCAGGCGCTGCAAATCCCCGTGCAGCACGTCCACCACCGCCGTTTTTTCCCGTTCGACATCAGGCAGAGATTGCCGGAAGAGTGAAATCCGCTGTTTCAGTTCTTCTTTCGGCAAGGTCAACGCACGCAGGCTGAGCTGCAACTCCAGACAGATCCGATCCAGTTGATCACTGATCCGACGCTTCAGGGAGGCATGAAGGATCTGCAGCTTTTCGCGGGCGAAAAATTCGACCAGGCTTTGCTCAACCTGGTGCAGACCACTCTCTTTCCAGCCCTGTTCGTCTCCGGCCAGCCGCGCTCCCAGACCCTGTCGCGCCGACACCGATAGAATTTGCGGCACACCGCCCAGCAAAGGCGATAACTGATCGGCCAAAAATTTGAGCGAGGCCACGCGCTGCTGCGCATCCAGAAAATCGATTTTGTTGAGCAGAAAAAAAGTGCGCGGCAATTGCCGGCAGATAGCCTGCAGGTATTCCAGTTCCACCTGAGTAATCGGCGGATCGGGGGAGACCAGAAACAGTGCCGCGTCGCATTCGGGCAGAATACGATAGGCGACTTCGGTATTATGCCGGTGGGTCGAACCGATCCCCGGAGTATCGATCAGGACCACTCCCTGCCGCAGCAGATCGGCCGGATGACCGATCTCAACCCGCTTGACCCCGCGTTCGTTGCCCGGATTCCCCGCCTCGGTGACGTAGCGAGTCAAAAAGGCGGCCAAGGTGTCTTTCCCGGCAACGTCGAATTCCGCCGCATCATCTTCCTCAGAGTTGAAATAAACCGTAGCGGACAGCTCTGCGGAGTAGCGAATGAAAGTTGGAATGGCGGTGACCGGGAGGATGTCGGCCGGCAGCAGGTCCTCCCCGAGCAGAGCGTTGAGCAACGTGCTTTTCCCGCGTTTGAACTGCCCCAGAACGGCCAGGCGGAACTGCCCGGTCGACAAGCGTACTTTCAGTTCCTCCAGATCGGCTTTATGCTTCCCGCCCTGCAGTTCGAGTCCGTCCAGGCATTCCAGGGCCTGGGACAAAACCGTTTGCAAATCATTATCCAGCGCCGGATCTTCCAATCCAGAACCTCCCGCGAATCAAAATACAGTCCGGCACCCGGCCGGACTGCTTAATGACAGTCGATTAAAGACAACGATAAATTGAATTAAGATTTACGTCGATGCGATATCGGATACAACGTATAACGAAAGGATGAACGCTTCAAGAGTTGTTGTCAAACAAATCGCCGCTCAAATATCGCTCTCCTGAATCCGGCAGGATAACCACGATGTTCCGGCCCGCGAATCCGTCCTCCCGGGAGATCCGTTCCGCGACCGCCAGCGCGGCGCCGCAGGAAATTCCGGACAGGATACCTTCTTCTTTGGCCAAACGCCGGGCAAAAGCATAAGCGTCCTCGTTGGTGACCTGCTCGACCCGGTCCACCAATTCCAGATTCAACGTTTCCGGAATGAAACCGGCGCCGATCCCCTGAATTTTATGCGCCCCGGGCTGCAGCATCTGACCGGCCAGATGCTGGCTGATCACCGGGCTGTCGGCAGGTTCGACGGCTACGGAAAGAATCGATTTCCCCTGTATATTCTTGATGTAATGGGAAATTCCGCTGATCGTCCCACCGGTTCCCACACCCGCAACCAGGACATCGATCCCGCCGGCTAAATCCGCCCAGATTTCCGGTCCGGTCGTTTTGACATGAATATCGGGGTTCGCCGGGTTTTTAAACTGGTGCAGCAGCAGATAACGGTCCGGATGCGCTTCCGCCATACTCTCGGCTTCCGCGACCGCCCCGGCCATCCCCTTGCCGCCCTGAGTTAAAATCAGCTTGGCGCCGAAGGCTTTAAGCACTTTGCGGCGCTCAAGACTCATCGTTTCCGGCATCGTCAAGGTGATCGGGATACCTTTCGCCGCCGCAACAAAAGCGAGAGCAATCCCCGTGTTGCCGCTGGTCGGCTCAACAATCTCCATGCCCGGTTTCAATCGTCCCCGCTCCAGAGCATCCCAGATCATCGCCGCCCCGATCCGACACTTGACCGAATAAGCCGGATTGCGCCCTTCGATTTTGGCAAAAACATTGGCTCCGCCGGGTTGAATGATTCGGTTCAGGCGAACCAGAGGGGTTCGACCGATCGATAGGGAATTATCCGAAAAAAAATTCATCATACCGTCTCCATGTCCTCGGGCAATCTCCGACTCTATTTATCGGCAGCAAAACGGGTTATTCCAAGGCTGCGTTTTACACCGGAAGAAGTGTTTTAATATAAGTTAGTCGACTAAACAAGTCAACAAAGGGAATAAAAACAGCTTCATAGCGGTACCGGAAAAATAACCTTCTCGCCATTCCGGGCCATAAAAAAGCCGCATGCCAAACAAGCATGCGGCTGTCCGAAAAAATATCGTTGCCGGCCGGACGTCAATTAACGGCAATATCCATTGCTTCTGCCGGAGAGTCAATTTCCGTCCCGCCGATCGGCTCCTCAACCGGGCTCTCCGCCTGGTCTTCGGCGGAAACCTCAGTGTCGACAGTCACGCCTTGCGCGATTCGATTCTGATTCCGGTACCGGTGCTGATATTGAGCTTGGCTGCGGGTTGTGGTTTGCCCCTGAAATTCAGCGCCCTGAGACAGCCCGGTTCCGGCATTGGAACCGTCGCAGTCACCGCTCCCATTTCCCGTACCGCCGCCGTTTTCTCCGGCACCTCCGGCCCCGCCGGCCCCGCCGTTGCTGCCGCCATTCCCCCCTCTGGCAAAAGCCGTCTGCGCGACAAAGGAACCTGAAGACAGGTCAAAGGCCAGCGGGCTCAAAACAAACAGACAGACCATGATCCAGACAACCGACGAAGTTTTCGTTACGCTTTTCATTTTGCTCTCCTTCCTTGAACAGGGATTTAATAAAGACCGGTTATCCGCTATAACGCCCGGGTTCGCAGAAGGTTGACAAAAAATCAGTTTCCACCCCGCAGAAAAAGAACCACTGCTCCCTCCCCGCCGTATTCTTTCGGGGCCCGGCCCCATTCCACAATCATCTCCCCGGCCTCTGCGGCCAGAAACCGTTCGACCGCATTCCGCAGAACCGGAGCCCCGTCTTGCGAATGCGTTCCTTTACCGGTGATGACCAACAGTGTGCGTAAGCCGCGATGCCGGGCGTTGTGAAGAAAGAATTCCAATTTAGCGAGCGCCTCCCGACGCATGAGGCCATGCAGATCGAGGGTCGCCTCCGGCCTGATTTTCCCCTGCCGTAACTGTTTCATGCGTCGCGGGGTGGCCGTGACGGGCGCATCCCCGTCGTCCACGTCGGGAACCCGGTCACTGAAATTGACCTGCAACTGCTCCATGGCGGACAGGAACAATTCCTGCTCGTTTGGTTGTTTCCCTACCTCCGCGGTTGTCGTCAGATCCTTTGCCGCGTCGTTTCCGAACTCCGGTTCAGGATGCAGCGGGCGAACTCCGAGCAGCTCCATTTCATCGGCGAAAGAGCCGTAAGCTTTCCCAGGGGTTCCAGCCGCCGCAGACTCCGCCGGTTCTTCCTTTCGCTCCGCGGAAACAGCAAACCCCTTCAGTTTGCTGAAGGGGTTGCGATTGAACTGTTTGCTTGCCGGACCGACCTTTTTCTTTTTCGCCATAGCGCTTACCTTAAAACCTGCTTTCGCCGGCCGGTCATTGCTTTAGTCTGTTTCTTGATGATAGCCCCCTGCTTTTCCAGATGAAATTGGTACCACATATCCCCAAAGCCCTTCATCTTCATCTTTTTACCGGCTTCAAGCAGTGTCAGGTTCTCCTGCAAACGTTCATCCGAACTCGTTTTGGCAAGCCCCTTTTTCACCACCTCAATGGCCTTGGTCCGTTCCCCGATGCGTTCGAGACAATAGGCATAAAGAGCGTAAACCATAGGCTCCTTGCGATTGCCGCTGACCGCCTTGGCGAAGGTTTCAATCATTTTGCCCGGTTTGTTTTTTTTCATATAGGTGATCGCCAGCATCGACTGACTCACCCAGTTACGCACGAAGCCTTTCTCCAGGTAAGGCACGGCCTCGTTGAACTGACGCTTGAGGTAATGAATACTGCCGATCTGCGAATAGATCTGCTGTTTGACGTAGAACTGCCAGGCACCGTATTTCAAACCGTTCTGCAGTTCCTTGATGGCCTTTTCGCTGCGGTTGGCCATCACATCGTGCTGTGCGACCTGCATCAGGGCACCGACCTTTTTCATCACCGCACGGGTTATGAGGATGAAGACAAGAGCAAAGACCACGGCGGAAACAGCCATGGTCAGCCATATGTTTCCGGTCACAAACCTCATCATCAGGGCGGATGACAAGGCTGAGCAGGCAAACGAAATCAGCATGTTCAGCATGGGGATTTTCCTTTTCCTCGACAGATCCTAAAACGCCGGTGCGCGACAGGCGGAGAGATTCCGGCGCGAACTTTAACAATCCACGAGGAAAATGTCAAAACTCAAAAAAAACGGGATCGAGAAGCTGCGGATAAAAAGCCGAACGTCAACCCTGCTGACTCGCTTCGACCAGCAGCGTCAATTTCTGGCCCGGACGGAGAATATGTCCGCTGGACAACGCGTTCCAGCGCCGGATTTCGTCCGTAGCGACATCGAACTGACGTCCGATCCCCCACAGAGTGTCTCCGGGCATCACTTCGTAAACCAGTTTCCGCGTCGGTCCGGCTTTCTTGGCGGCTTTGGCCACGGTCCGTACTCCCGGTTTCGAAACCGCAAGCACCTGACCGGGACGCAGCAGATTGCTCCAGCCCAGTTTATTCCAGACCCGCAACTGCTTTTCGCTGACATCGAAACGGCGGGCAATGGACCACAGGCTGTCGCCGTTACGCACGCGGTAGGTGCGACGGCGGCTGCGCACATAAGAATCGGTCAACTCATTGACCGGCAATTGGGTAAAGCCCTCTTTCAGCGGCAGAATCAGATTCGTCCCGATCTGAATGGCGCGCGGGTTGCTGATCTTGTTGAGGGCGATGATGTCATCCACCCGAATACGGTATTTGCGCGCCAGCAGTTGCAGCGTGTCCCCGGATTTGACTTGATGGCGGTGATAACGGGCGCGCTGATCGGGCGGCAGTTGGGCATAGAGAGAGTTCACCCGGTCACTGCTTCCCCAAGGCACGCGGAGCTGATAATTCCGGACTCCGGGCGGCGTGCACCAGCGCTTCAATTCGGGATTCAATTCCTTCAGCTGCCGGTAGCCGATCCCGGCGAACCCGGCGATGACTTCCAGATCCGTCGTGCTTTCCAGCGTGACGATTTCATACTTCAGCGGCGGCTTGATATTCAGTTCGGTAAAACCGTATTTTCCCGGATCCTTGACGATATTGAGAGCGGCCAGCAGTTTGGGAAGATAATTCCGCGTTTCTTCGCGCAGCACCTTCCCTTCGGTCAGCGTCCAGAAATCGGAACTTCCCGCCGCCTTGACGGCTCTGCGCACTTTCCCGCCGCCGGCATTGTAGGCCGCGATCGCCAGGTACCAGTCGCCGTCGAAACGCCGGTGCAGGTATTTCAAATGCTTGGCGGCCGCGCGGGTCGACTTTTCCAGGTCGAGTCGGCCGTCCTGCCACCAGTCATTCTGCAATCCATACAAACGCCCGGTACTTTCTATGAACTGCCAGGGCCCGGCGGCATGCGCCCAGCTATAGGCCCGCACATTGAAGCCGGACTCGATCATGGCCAGGTAAGCCAGATCGAGAGGAAGCCCCTCGGCGGCAAAAATCATCTGAATCCGGGGAATGTAACGCCCGGCGCGTTCCAGCCACTGGGCAAACGTTTTTTTCTGGGGCCCCGTATAGCGCTTGATCAACCTGTCGATCCGGGGATGGGAACTGAGCGGAAAATCGCCGCTGTACGGCAATGGAACGCTTTGCGGCTGCAGCAGCTTTCCGATTTCCGCCGGCAGCGAAGCATGCGCGGGCAGTGTATATTTCGTGATCGTGTCAGGTTGCGCTGCGTCGCCGGTTTCGAGCGCACCGGTTACAACCGGGGTGTCAACCTGTCCCGGCGGCGAGAACAGCGCTTTTACCGGTACAAAATCGGCAAGTTGCGTGTTCGCCTGACAACCGTACAAAAAAGCAAGCAGAAGAACCGGCAATATTTTCAACATGTTGTCCCCTGGCCCACGAACATTAACAAAAACTTACAAAGCATCACCGGCAGGTTACCTAAAATCACCGCGCCTGTCAAGCGGCGGCTGCTCAGTCATGGGGCCAGAAACGCGCCTGCATTTCCTCCAGCAGGGGACCGAAACTGCTCCGATCCAGGGCGGAAACGGCAATGGCCCGGTAACGTCGGCACAATTGCGGCAACTCCGCCGCCGCGATCTTGTCGGCTTTGTTGAAAACCAGCAGGCAATGACGGGTTCCCAAATCAAGATCGGCCAGAATCCGGTCGACCGCAGCGATCTGTTCGTCGAAGCGGGGGTTGGATATGTCCACCAGATGCAATAACAGGTCGGCATCCTCCAACTCTTCCAGGGTTGCCTTGAACGCGCCGATAAGACTGGCGGGAAGGTCGCGAATGAAGCCGACCGTATCGGTGATGATCACTTCACGGTCGAGCGGAAAACGCAATCGCCGCGTGGCCGTATCGAGGGTCGCGAAAAGCAGATTTTCGGTCAACACCCGGCTTTGGGTCAGGGCGTTCAGCAGGGTTGACTTGCCGGCATTGGTGTACCCGACGATAGACACGATCGGCACCCCGGCGCGGATGCGTTTCCGGCGACGCTGCAATCGGCCGCGGCTGAGGGAATCGAGTTGCTTTTCCAGTTGCCGGATTTTATCGCGGATGCGGCGCCGGTCGATTTCCAGTTTCGTCTCCCCCGGCCCGCGCCCGCCGATCCCTCCCATCAGGCGCGACATGGCCGTGCCTTTTCCGGCGAGACGGGGAAGAATATACTTCAGTTGCGCCAGTTCGACCTGAACCTTCCCGTCACGCGACTGCGCCCGCCGGGCAAAAATGTCCAGGATCAATTGACTGCGGTCGATAACCTTCATTTCCGTGATCGCCGAAATCGACCGCACCTGATTCGGGGTCAGATCCTGATCGAATACCAGCAGTGTCGCCCGCTGCTGCAAAGCACTGATGATCAGCTCCTTCAACTTGCCCTCACCGACCAGAAAACGCGGATTCAGCTTGCGCGGCCGTTGGATCACCTTATCCAGGACGATGATATCCGCGGTTCTGGCCAGTTCCTCAAGTTCGGCCAGAGAATCCTCCAGCTGCCGCCGTCCCGCCTGCCCCACGCACACCAGCAGCGCCCGTTCCCGCCGATCGCTGAGATCGACGGTGTCGGCGGCGCTGCGTTCCATCTCCTGGTCGAGCGCCAGGATAAAAGCGTTGAAATCGAGGTCGAGACGATAAAAGTCCCTGAGCCGGAGCCTCTCGATCTGTTGCTGTTTTTGCGTCGGCAGCAAATGAGCGTATTCGAAAGCTCCCGGCAAACCGTCGTCTTGCACGCCGACGGCCGCCATGACGTCGAGGCGCAGCAGTTCCAGGTCGGTCAGGTCATCCCGACTCAGCGGTTCCTGCTTCAGATGGGTGTGAATGCAACGCAACCCGCGCAGGCCGCTGCGCCCCAAACTGTATCCGGACAGGTCGGGGATAACGATTTCGCGGTCGTCGCCAACGATAACGTGACAGACGGTTCCGGCCCGATCGATGATTACCGCCACCTGGCGCTGCATATCCCGCGACAATTGCGTCAGGTAACGCGCGAGTTCCGGCGTGATCAGAACGTCGGTCGGCAGTTTGCGCCGATAGATCCGTTCAAGCGCCTTGATCTGGCTCGATTTTAGCCCGCTGGTTTTCCCTTCGATCATGAATAGTGTCCAAACAGACAAGGCCCCGAACGGGGCCTTGCAGAGAGCGGAGGCAAAAGAGTCCGTCAACCGGCAACGGTATTGAAACCGGCATCAACATAATGAACTTCGCCGGAGACCCCCGAAGCCAGGTCCGACAGCAGATACAAGGCCGCCTTACCGACATCGTCCTGCGTCACCAGGCGTTTCAGCGGAGCCCGTTCCTCGGCGATCCGCAATTTTTCCTTGAACCCGCCGATACCCGACGCCGCCAGGGTTTTGATCGGACCGGCGGAAATCGCGTTGACGCGGATATTCTTCTCCCCCAGTTCCGCAGCCAGATAGCGCACCGATGATTCGAGCGCGGCCTTGGCCACGCCCATGACATTGTAAGCCGGAACGGAACGCACCGCTCCCAGGTAAGTCATGGCGACAATGCCGGCGCCTTCGTTCAGCACGGGCAGCGCCCCGCGGGTCAGGGAAATCAGCGAGTAGGCGCTGACGTCCAGAGCAAGACGAAAACCGTCGCGGCTGGTCTGGCTGAAAGGCTGCTTCAAGTCCTCCCGATTGGCGAAGGCGATGGCATGAACGACAAAATCGATTTTCCCCCACTGTTTGCCGATTTCACTGAAGACCGCCGTGATGTCCTCTTCGTTCTGAACGTCGCAGGGCAGAATGATCTCGGCATCCAGGCTTTCGGCTAAAGGCCGCACCCGTTTTTCCAGCGCCTCGTTCAAATAGGTGAACGCCAACTCCGCTCCCGCGGCGCGCAATTGCTGTGCAATCCCCCAGGCGATGCTCTTGTCGTTTGCCACACCGAATACAACACCGCGCTTTCCTGTCATCAATCCCATAAATCATGTCTCCTTGAGAAAACAATCTGAAATAAGAATCTGTCTTTTTAACAAAACTCATGCTTGAAGGCAAGTCGAGCTTCATCGGGACCTCACGGCAGGAGTTCGATGGGCGGACGTCAATCGCGTCCCGAACCCGCCAAACCCGGGAGGCCGTCCCGCAACAAAAACCGGCGGGTCGTTGCCGCAAAACAGCCGGCGGGAGCGGTCACCCGGTGCCCGTCATAACCCTCACCGTGCGGCAAAAACGGCAAAAGCCCCTACCCACGACGGCGCGGATCATTTAGACTGTACGAATATTCAACATGCCATGGAGACATTCATGAAACAGACACTTTACGACAAACTCTGGAACAGTCATGTCGTCACTGAGGACGAGGACGGAACATCTCTGCTCTACATCGACCGGCAGCTGCTGCATGAGGTTACCTCGCCCCAGGCGTTCGAGGGCCTGCGCCTGGCCGGCCGCAAACCCTGGCGCACCGGCGCCAACCTGGCCGTTCCCGATCACAATGTGCCGACGGATGATCGCAGCAAAGACATTGCCGACCCGGTGTCGCGGCTGCAGGTTGAAACTCTGGAACGCAACTGCCGCGAGTTCGGCATCACCATGTTTCAGATGAACGACCCGCGGCAGGGCATCGTCCACGTCATCGGGCCGGAGCAAGGCGCCACCCTGCCCGGCATGACCATCGTCTGCGGCGACTCCCATACCGCCACCCACGGAGCTTTCGGCGCCCTGGCTTTCGGTATCGGCACCTCCGAGGTCGAACATGTGCTGGCGACGCAATGCCTGATTCAAAAAAAATCAAAATCGATGCTGATCGAAGTCGACGGCGAGTTGCCGTCCGGGCTCACCGCGAAAGATATCGTGCTGGCCGTCATCGGCCGGATCGGCACGGCGGGCGGGACCGGTTACACCATTGAATTCGGCGGTTCCACCATTCGCAGCCTGTCCATGGAAGGACGGATGACGATCTGCAACATGGCGATAGAAGCCGGCGCGCGGGCCGGGCTCATGGCCGTGGACCAGACCACCCTCGATTACGTCAAGGGCCGCCCGTTCTCTCCCCCGGACGAGCTCTGGTCGCAGGCGGTCGACAGCTGGACACAGCTGCGCAGCGATCCCGGCGCCGTGTTTGACCGCGTGATCCGGATCGATGCCCGGGATCTGCGGCCCCAGGTCACCTGGGGCACATCGCCCGAGATGGTCGTCACCATCGACGCCGCTGTTCCCGATCCGGACACCGAACAGGATGCCGGCAAGCGCGAGGGGATGAAAGCCGCACTGAAATACATGGGGCTGGAACCGGGCACCCCGATGACCGAAATTTTCCCGGACAAGGTGTTTATCGGTTCCTGCACCAACGGCCGCATCGAGGATTTGCGTGCCGTTGCCGCTGTGGTCAAAAACCGCAAACTGGCCGACAACATTAAACAGGCCCTGATCGTCCCGGGGTCCGGTCTGGTCAAACAGCAGGCCGAGCGGGAAGGTCTGGACCGAATCTTCATCGCGGCCGGTTTCGAATGGCGCGCGCCGGGCTGTTCCATGTGCCTGGCGATGAATAACGACCGCCTGGCGCCCGGCGAACGCTGCGCCTCGACCTCGAACCGCAATTTCGAGGGCCGTCAGGGCCAGGGCGGGCGGACTCACCTGGTCAGCCCGGCCATGGCCGCGGCCGCCGCGATTGCCGGTCATTTCGTCGATGTCAGAGAACTGGAGGTTCTGTAATGGATAAGTTCACCCCCTTTAGCGGGTTGGTAGCGCCCCTGGATCGCACCAACGTCGATACCGACGCCATCATTCCGAAACAGTTTCTGAAATCGATCGAGCGCACCGGCTTCGGCCCTTATCTGTTTGACGAATGGCGTTATCTCGACCATGGCGAGCCGGGAATGGACTGCACTCACCGCCCCCTGAACCGGGATTTCGTTCTCAATCGGGAACGCTATCAGGGTGCCGCCATCCTGCTGGCCCGGGACAACTTCGGCTGCGGCTCTTCGCGCGAGCATGCGCCCTGGGCGCTGCTCGACTACGGTTTCAAGGTCATCATCGCGCCGAGCTTCGCCGACATCTTTTACAACAACTGTTTCAAAAACGGCATCCTGCCCATCGTCCTGGGCAGCGAGCAGGTCGAGCAGTTGTTCAGCGCCGTCGTTGCGGAGCCGGGTTATCAATTGCATGTCGACTTGGAAAAGCAGCGGCTCAGGCTGCCGGACGGCGCGAAAATCAGCTTTGAAATCGACCCGTTCCGTCGCCATTGCCTGTTGAACGGCCTGGACGATATCGGCCTGACCCTGGAAAAAATCGATCGTATCAGGGCTTACGAGGGCCACCGACGGCAGCAGGCGGCCTGGCTTTTTTAAGCCTCCCGGCACGGTTCGGAACTGCTCCCTCACAGGGGAGCAGTTTTTTACCCTGGAAATAAGACCAATTTTGTCTTTTTTACAGCCGGAGTGGCGCCACAACCTTTGCCTGGGGAAAAATAAAATGAAACTGGTGAAACTCAGCTTTTTGACGGCTTTTGTCACCATCATCCTGCTGTTGCTCCTGACCGCCATGGTCGAACCGCAACGGATTCTGGACAGCGAAGTTGATTCCTTCAGGATTGAAAGCCTGGCGGAAAACCTGAATCATCCCTGGAGCCTGGCTTTTCTGCCGGACGGACGCATGCTGATCAGCGAAAGAGGCGGCCGCCTGCTGTTGTTCGACAAAAGCGGAAAACAGCGGCAGGAGATCTCCGGCCTGCCGCAGATAGCGGCCCGCGGACAGGGAGGATTATTGGATCTGGCCCTGCATCCGAATTTCGCCGAAAACCGTCAGGTTTATTTTGCCTACGCCGGAGCGGGGCCCGCCGGAGTCGGCACCGAAGTGGCCCGCGGCAAACTGCTCGGCACCCGGCTGACGGAGACGGAAACCATTTTCCGCATGCTGCCCAAGTCGGGGACCGGGCGGCATTTCGGCGCGCGCCTGGTGTTCGATGCCGAAGGCTATCTCTATATCACCCTGGGCGACCGGGGAGAAAAAGAACGGGCCCAGAAGCCGGACGACCACGCCGGTTCGGTGATTCGCCTGCACGCCGACGGCAGCATCCCGGCGGACAACCCTTTTGTCGGTCGGCAGGGCTGGAAGAACGAGAAATATACACTGGGCCATCGCAATCAGCAGGGCGCCGCCCTGCACCCGGAGACCGGCCTGCTCTGGACCCACGAACACGGGCCCCAGGGCGGAGACGAAATCAATATCATTCGTCCGGGAACCAATTACGGCTGGCCGGTCATCACCTACGGGGTCAATTACGGCAGCGGCAGCAAAATCGGAGAAGGCACGCAGCAGGACGGAATGGCGCAACCGATCCATTACTGGGTTCCTTCCATTGCGCCTTCGGGGATGCTGTTCTACACCGGGCAACAGTTTCCCAAATGGACTGGGAATCTTTTTGTCGGAGCGCTGAAAGACCAGATGCTGGTGCGTCTGGTCCTGGAGGGAGAGCGGATCGTCCACGAAGAACGGCTGCTGAAAAACACCATCGGCCGGATTCGCGACGTGCGTCAGGGGCCGGACGGCCTCATCTACCTGCTTACCGACCACGGCAACGGCCGACTCGTTCGACTGACACCGGCGCTACGGCATTGACCGCCCCATCTTCAGGAGGTCACAGCGCCAGTGGCCGCCGCCGACACCAGCCGGGCGTATTTGGCCAACACCCCGCGTTGATACCGCTGCGGCGGCGGCTGCCACCGGTTCCGCCGGGCGTCCAGTTCCGCAGCGTCAATCAGGAGATTGAGTTCCCCGGCGTCGAGGTTGATTTCGATGCCGTCCCCTTCCCGCACCAGGGCGATGACGCCGCCGCTTTGGGCTTCCGGCGAAACATGTCCGATCATGATTCCGTGGGTCCCCCCGGAAAAACGGCCGTCCGTGATCAGGGCGACGCTGCCGCCGAGTCCGGCCCCCATCAGAGCCGCGGACGGGGACAGCATTTCGCGCATCCCCGGACCGCCCTGCGGTCCCTCGTAGCGGATCACCACCACGTCTCCGGGCTGAATCCGGCCGCCCAAAATCGCCTGCAGCGCCTCTTCCTCGCGATCGAAAACCCGGGCCGGGCCCCGGATGTTGGGCAAATCCTTGCCGCTCTGTTTGAGCACGCAACCTTCCGCCGCCAGGTTTCCGTAAAGAATGCGGATATGCCGGCCGGCCGGCGCGTAGGGCCGGTCCACCGGGAACAGGATATCCTGCCCTTCGGCTAACTCCGGCGCAGAGGCCAGATTCTCGGCCACGGTTTTCCCGCTCACGGTCAGGCAATCCCCGTGCAGATAGCCGGCGTCGAGCAGAACCTTCATCACCATGGGCACGCCGCCGAGGTGGTGCAGATCGTTCATCAGATAACGACCGAAGGGTTTGAAATTACCGAGCAACGGCACCTTCCGGGTGATCTCGGCAATGTCTTTCAGGGTCAGTTCGATGGCCGCTTCCCGCGCCAGGGCGAGCAGATGCAGCACGGCATTGGTGGAACCGCCGAGCGCCCAGGCGACGGTAAGGGCGTTCTCGAACGCTTTGCGGGTCATGATCCGGCGCGCGGACACGCCGTTTTGCAAAAGTTTCATCAACCCCGCAACGGTCGCACCGATGTCCATGCGTTTGGCGGGTGAAATCCGGTTGTCGCGATCGACGGCCATATTGGATGAAGACCCGGTCACGCTCATGCCCATGGCCTCGATGGCTGCGGCCATGGTGTTGGCCGTGTACATGCCGCCGCAGGAACCGGCGCCGGGGCAGGCGCGACATTCGATCTCATGGAGCTCCCGGGGGTCGATCCTGCCGGCGGAACAGGCGCCGATCCCTTCGAAGGCGCTGACGATATTCAGCTCCCGGTCGCCATGCCGGCCCGGCAGGATGCTGCCGCCGTAGAGGGTCAGCCCGATGAGGTCGTTACGCGCGATCGGCATCAGCGCGGCGGGGATGGTTTTGTCGCAGCCGGACAGGGTGACGACCCCGTCAACCTGATAGCCTTCGGTCATCAATTCGATGGCATCGGCAATGATTTCCCGGCTCACCAGCGAGTATTTCATCGCTTCGGTGCCCATGGATATGCCGTCGGACACCACCGGCGTACCGAAAACGATCGCTTTGCCCCCGGCCGCCTCGATCTCCTGCTGCAGCAGGTCGCCGAGTTCGCGAATGTGGTCGTTACAGGGCGTACCGTTGGTATGGGGAACCGCCACGGCGATCACCGGTTTATTGAAATCCTCGTCACTGAAACGAACCGCCCGCAACATGGTCCGCGCCGCGGTGCGTTCGACCCAGGTGGACGCCTCTTTACTGCCGGTTATGTTGACACTGCGTTTTTTCATCCCGACCCCTGCGTTGCTATTTTTCCAGCGCCGTGACCCCGGTGCGGGCGATCTCGATGACATGCTCCCGACCGACTTCTTCCAGAAAAGCGTCGATCCGCCGCGTCGATCCGGCCACCTGGAGGATATGGACATCGTCGCCCTTCTGCTCCAGCACTTCGAAATTGTAGCGCCCATGGAAATCGTCCAGATGAGCGGCGTCCACTTCGAGTTTGACAATCGCGACTTCGCGCCAGTAACTGTGGTCGGTATCCAGTTCTTTTGCGGATATGACCTCGGTGAATTTTTCCAGTTGTTTGATGATCTGCGTCACCTTGGCTTCATCGTCTTCCCGCAAGGTGATGGTCATGCGGCTGACTCCGGGAATCCGCGAGCGGCACACCGTCAGCGTATCCACGTTGTACATTTTTTTGCGGATCAGCATGGAGATTTTGTTCAACACGCCCGGATGATCCAGGGTGAATGCCAGTAGCGCCCGTCGTTTCATGCCGCCTCTCCCTGTTCTTTCGCGTTACCCTCGGCCCGGCCGGGGTGCCGCACGATCATATCCTCAAAGCCGCCGCCGGAGGGAATCATCGGCAGAATCACTTCCGCCGGATCACAGATAAATTCCAGCACCATCGCTCCGCTGTGATCGATCGCCTCCTGCAGGGCGAACCCGACATCCTGCAGCTTCTCAATCCGTCGATGCGGGATGCCGTAAGCCTGGGCCAGCAGTTTGAAATCCGGGCTCTGCATCGGCGTGCCGGCATAACAGCCGTCGAAGAAGAAGGTCTGCCACTGGCGCACCATCCCCAGGTAACCGTTGTTGAGGATGATGATCTTGACATCGATGTTATGTTCCATGATCGTCCCCAGTTCCTGGGCGTTCATCTGAAACCCGCCGTCACCGCTGATCGACCAGACCCGCTCTGCGGGACGCGCCAGCTTCACGCCGATGGCCATGGGTAAAGAGCAGCCCATGGTTCCGGCGCCGCCCGAGGCATACCAACTGTTCATCGTCTGATAGTTGTAGAAGCGCGCCGCCATCATCTGATGCTGACCGACATCCGCAACGACCAGGTCGCGGCCCGCGGTCAGTTCGGATAGCCGATGAATAACGGTTTTCATCAGCAGCTTGCCGTCGGCGCCGACGCCGTGCGCTATTTCCGCGCGTAAATCTTCCGCCATCACCGCACGAAAACTTTCGATCTTGTCCCACCAGCGCCGACGCGGCTTGCAACTGAGCATCGGATCGCCCAGCAGCACATGCAGGGTGCGGTACACGTCGGCATTGATCGCCACGGAGGTACGGACGTTTTTATCGATTTCAGAGGGATCGATTTCAACGTGGATGACATCCGCGTTCTGCGCGTATTCATTCAGTTTCCCGGTCACCCGGTCGTCAAACCGCATGCCGAAGGAGATCAGCAGGTCCGCCTCCTTAATCGCCCGGTTCGCCTCGACCGTCCCATGCATGCCCATCATCCCCAGACTCAAGGGATGGTCCGCCGGCATGGCCGAAATGCCGTGCAGGGTAAAGGCCACCGGGATATTGGCCTTTTCGGCGAACCTGCGCAATAAGTCGCCGGCATTGCTGTTGATCACCCCATGGCCGCAGAACATGACCGGACGCTCGCTTTTATTGATCAATGCCATTGCGCGCTGCAAGGGTTCGCGCTCCGGCGTGGGCGAATAGAAATAGCCGGGCAGATGCGGGCGGAAACCATCCGGATCAAAGCCGTAATCGTCACCGACCTGTTCGTTCTGGACATCTTTGGGGATATCGATGACAACCGGCCCCCCACGCCCGGTCGTGGCCACATAAAAACCCTCATGCACGGTTTTTTCTACCTCATCGGCCTGCAACGGCATATAGGTCTGCTTGCAGATCGGCATCATGACACCGACGACATCGCTTTCCTGGAAAGCGTCCGTGGCGATCACTCCGGTCGCCACCTGCCCGGTAATCGCCACCACCGGAACCGAATCCATATGCGCATCGGCGATACCGGTCACCAGATTCATCGCACCGGGACCGGACGTCGACATGCACACTCCGACCTGCGGTACGGGCGTCGACAATGAAGCGCGGGTTATTCCCTGGGCCATGAACGCGGCCCCCTGCTCATGGCGGGACATGATGAATTTAAAGCTGTCGAGTTTGTCCATTTCGTCGAAAATCGGCATGATTGCGCCGCCGATATAGCCGAAAAGATATTTGACTCCACGTTCTTTCAACGCTTTCAGCAACAGTTTTTTTCCAGTCATAACAACCTCTTGAAAACCTTGGTCAGGGGCAGGCCGGGAACACGGAAAGAATTATAACAAATCTGGTTATAATTTGTCGGTTTTTTTTTACGGGGAGGGAATTTTATCCTGTCGGTGGTCGACTTGTAGCCGGCGCGGGGCAAGATCGGGTCAAACACTGACGACCCGATTCTCACTTTGCGGTGGGAACAGTTGCACTATCTGTTCGGGAGGCAGCGGCCGGCTGAAACAATCCCCCTGAGCCTCATTGCAGCCCAGCAGCTCAAGATAACGTTTCTGCCCCGGCGTCTCCACCCCGGCGGCGGTGATCTGCAGATTCAAGCTGTGCCCCATGGCGATGATCGCCCTGACGATCGCTTCACCATCCGGGTTTTCATCGATATCCCGGACGAAACTGCGATCGATCTTCAGGCGCGTGACGGGCAGCCGGTTCAGATAATTCAACGAAAAGTGTCCGGTCCCGAAATCGTTGACGGACAGCTCGACCCCCAGAGCTCTGATCTGCTGCATGGCCGCGATCGACCGTTCCGGTTGCCGCATGATGAAATCCTTCGTGATTTCAAGCTCCAGGGAGCCGGACGGGCAACCGGTTTCGAGCAGCGCCTGTTCAACCTGTTGCGGCAGGTTTTTCAACTGCAGCTGTTCCTGCGCCAGGTTCACGGCGATACGGCGCAGTTCGAACCCCTGTTCGCGCCAGGCCATCAACTGGCGGCAGGCGATTTTCAAGACCCATTCACCGACGGGGACGATCAAACCGCTCGCTGCGCTGAGCGTCATCAAACGGTCCGGGCCGATCTCGCCGAGGTCGGGATGCCGCCGGTACAGCAGGGCTTCCATGGCGACGATATTGCCCTCGGGCAAAGCGACCTGCGGCTGATAATGCAATGCCAATTCTTCACGTTCGATGACCTGGCGCAAATGACTCTCCGGCAGCACTTTTTCGACGGCATCCTCCGTTATCTCCGGGGTGTGGAGTTGATAACTGTTTTTCCCTTCCGCTTTGGCCTTGTACATGGCGGCATCGGCATTTTTGAGCACGTCTTCCAGATCCCCGGAATGACCGCTGAATTCCGCGATGCCGATACTGGCGCTGATGACGAGTTCAGACTCATTGAACCGGAACGGTTGCCGGAGGCCGGTCAGGATATCGTCGCAACGGTTGAAAACATCTCCGGTCGAACGCACCCGCTGCAGCACGATCACGAATTCATCGCCGCCGAGATGCGCCACCGTATCGACTTCGCGACTATGCCGTTTGAGCCGCGCCGCGATTTCTTTCAGCACCTCGTCGCCGGCGCTGTGCCCCAGACTGTCGTTGATGCGTTTGAAATCATCCAGATCGATAAACAGGACGGCGCCGCGGATATTTTCACGCTTGGCATACTGGATCGAATGCTTCAGCCGGGCATACAGCAGCAGTCGGTTGGGCAACCCGGTCAAAGGATGATGATGGGCCTGGTATTCCAGTTTTTCGG
>CAXXGL010000004.1:0-67232 GCA_963676555.2 Geopsychrobacteraceae bacterium | reverse complement strand
CCGAAATGTCCGACCTCGGAATAGCTGAAGCCGCCGGCCGCGGTTCCCGTTGCAACCGGAGCCGCGGCGAAACTTCCGGCAAGAGTCCCTGCCAGGGGGCTCCCGATCACCCGCCCGGCAGCGAGTTCCGGAGCCCCGTCATACCCCGGAACCGCCTGGGCATTGAGAGTAAAGGAATCACCGGCCACAAGCGTCGGCGTTCCGCCCGTCGTGGTGTTGTCGGCAGCGCTGGAAACCATTGTGAAGAATTGCGGCCGGATGGCGAAATTGTCATTGGAGCAGGCCGGAGCCGACGTCCCGGCCTGAACCCGTACTTTCACGTTGCGCGCCGCATTCGGATAGCTGAAAGTCACCGTCTTGCGCCCCGCGTCGGCAAACACGAAAGAGACATCGGCTGCAGTCGTCAATCCGCTTCCCGCCGGGCACGCCGAGGTGCTCGCGTCGACCAGATCGACAGCGACTGCGTTGACATAGTCCGGATTGATGGTTGTCGCGTCCAGCAGAGCCAGCACGTCGACGGCGAAAGGCACCCCGGAAAGCTTGGTATACAGCGGCGTTTGCGGCGGAGCCCCGCTCTCCACGGCATCGAAAGCGCAGGACACGTCGGCGAAATTCAGGACGCAGGAGGAGGTCGAACCGTCATAACAACGGGTTGAGCCCGCCGGAGTGGGCGAAACGCTGTGCGTTCCCAGCGTCACATCTCCCGCAATCCCGCGCGATAATTGCCGTGATACGATGCCGCCCGAAAAAGAGAAGGTATCGCCGCCGATCCACCCCGTCGGCGTCAGATTCACCGTCACCGTGCCGGGATAAAGAGCCGTACAGTCGGTATTCAGGCAGGCCTTTATCGTCACCCGCTCCGGTGCACAGATCGAAGCGACGCCATCGTGCTCAATCCGGATATGGTCGAAACTCCCCGAGCAGGAGCGTCCGAGCCGCATGTCCGCCAAAATCTCTTCCTGGGTCATCTCAAACCCGTAGAGCTTGACTTCATCGATCATGCCGCGGAAGTTACGAGCGTTCATAATGCTGCAATCGGCGGTGGACACGTCTCCGCCGATATGGAAATTACAATTATTCGTCGCCAGAGTCCCCTGCCAATTATTCGTATTGGCGTCAAGCACCCCGTTGATATAAATACGCTGGCGCCCGCCGGAGGGCGATGAATCCAGAGTGATGGCGACATGCGTCCATTGGTTCAGGGGGATCGAAGCTGCGGAAGTCAAGGTCGATGCCTGCCACCACCAGTATAATTGCCCTGAATTGTTCAAATGAAATTCATAATTGACGTCGTTCGACAAGATCGAAGCATACTCGCTGGAAGGATAAGCGGTTGGATAAACCCAGGCTGATGCGGACAACTGCGTCGTATAATCGAACAGCGGGCTGTCGGCGACCTGAACCACGGCATTCCCATCGTACGACGCCGCATTGCAGAAACGCCCGATGACCGAGGAATATTGTGAATCGATACTGGGTGAAGGATCGACGACATTGGTTGTCGTCGGCGACGAACTGGTCAATCGCCGGCCGTGCAGTGCGGTACCGCCGCTGTCAATCACTTCACCCGCGGCTCCGGTCCAGGAGCCCACGGGTTCATCCATCCGGAAATGAGTCACGGCGCTGGCCAGAGCCAGAACCGTAGCGGCGGCGGGCTCCGAACCGGGCGCGGTCACCGTATTGATAAGGGTTCCCTGCCGGGACAAGGACACGGCTAAAGTCAATTGCGCACTCGCTGATCCGGGCAGATCGTCAACCGTCCAGGTCACGTCCTGGCCCGTCACATTGACCGTCCCGACGGATGCGATATGCGTGACATAGGACATGCCGGTCGGCAGGCTGTCGGTGACGACAATATTCGTAAAAGGATCGGAATAGGGATTGCCGACGGAGATTGTAAAGGTGACGACATCACCGACCGTGGCCGCCGAGGTGCTGGCAGCCTTATTGAGAACAGGTGCCGGGAGGACCAAAGTATAAACGGGGCCGACAAAATCGCCGTTGCCGTTTCCCGCCCCCCCGAGCGGAGCTCCGGAAGCATTGACGATCGTATCATCGTCCACCAGGGTCAGGCCTAATGTTCCGTCGGCCGCCGTTCCGGTGGCGGCCGTTATCACCCAGGTTGTGCCGCTGCCGGAAACCGCGGTTATGGCGGCGTCGGCCGCGCCTCCCGCCGCGACCAGGACAAAATCGGCGGCGTCGACACCCGTCACCGCTTCGCTGAACACGACCGTCCAGTCGACGGCCATATTCGCCGTGGTCGGATCGGAGCTGGAAAGCGTTATTTCGCTCACCGTCGGTCCCAGGGAATAGTCCATCACCAGCAAAGGGGCATTGTTCGACTCACCATCATACGCTTCAGCGCATCTCCGGCAACTGCTGCCTGAGCATCCGCCACCCGGTTCAACCAGAATCACCACGTCGTTATCGGCCGACCATCCCGGCCGGTCCACAAGTTCCTGGATGATGCTCGAAATATCCGCGGTCCGGTGATTTTCATTGACCGCCCAGGCGCCGGGGTTCCAGGTAACGCGAGCCGTGGTCTGCGGGCGCGAACTGATATTGGAGTCCCGGCTTCTGAAATTGGCGGCATCATCGGTCGCCTCTCCTGAGATCAGGAAACTCGCGGTCCCGGTATCCGCTTCATCGACTTCGAACTCAATATAAGCACTGTTGATGGTCGCGCCTTGAGGAATGTTGATGGTCGCGAAGCGCATCCCCACGACCTGCCTGCTCGACCCGTCATAGCCGAATTCAAGATCGCTGCTCGTCCTGGACATCTGTCCGCTGGACAACCGCTCTTCGGCATCGTCATAGCTGTTGCCGATCCGCTGTGTTTCAACAGCGCCGTAACCGGCGGACAGCAAGCCGAGAAACGTCAGCCCGGTCAGCACAAGCATTCTCAGGCTTCGCGTGCCGCACATACGCTTGATCTGCGGCTGGAAAGGAATGAACGGGATCATGGGAACCCCACTTTCATGACCGCCCGGCGGGAGACAAAGTCGGGAGATCCATAAGCCCTGAAGGTGGCGGTCGCAGCAATACGGTAAACGGCATAAGGACCGACCGACCCTTCCGTAAACTGCTCGCCGGAACACTCGACAACCACGCTGAAATTATCGATATTCATGGTCCCGTTGCAGGAAGATCCTGCCGCCGCCCGGGCCGCCCCCCATTCCAGCCCGCTACGCGCCGCCTGATAAGCCCGCGCCCCCTGCAGGGCAAACACGCCGGTCCGGTTCTGCACGTCGAGCAGGCGCATCATCGCCACGCCGAACAGGGACAGCACGACCAGAATGAAAACAACCTGCACCAGGGTAAAACCCCGGCTGTTGCCCGGCATCGACATTTTATTCACGGCACATTCACCACATGGACCTGATGCAGCAAAGTAACCCTCTCCCCCGCCTCGGAGAGCGTCAACCTCATTGTCACCAGCCCGGCTCTTTGGCCGGCGCCCGGATCGTAACTGAAGTTGCAAGCGCTGACGTTCCGGCTCACCAGAGCTCCCCCGCCGGCCGGCGGAGTTGCTTGTACAGAAGAAAGCGCATAGCCTGCGTAGCGATTCAGCACGCCCCCTTCACAGGCATAAGTCACCGGCTGATCGACCAGGAAAAAACGCTGGTAAGGGGAACTGCCGGAAAAGGAGAAAGCGGGATCGAGATTGACATGCATCGCCGTGCTCCCGGCCCCCACGGTCGCTCGGTTGGCGGCCGCGGCGGCATAGGCGTTACCGCTCGTTCCCGCGGACGAGACATTGTAAACCACCACCCCTTCACCGGCGTTCGGCACCCGGCTGAGCGCCCCTAAAACATCAAAACCCGTATCGGCCAGATCAAAATCGAGGATATCTCCACCGGTCGTCGGGTCCGGGTAGCGCCGGTAACGGCCGCCGTCGACCGTATTGATCATTTCCAGATATCGTCCGCCGGCATCGATACGGATGCTGTTCGGCAGGGCGTGACGGATATCCCGCTGCATGCGCCGCAAGGCCGTCTCGGCCTGGTCCGCCAGGCGGGTACGCCGGGCCAGATCGACGTAGCCGGTCATTGGAGCGACCATGAATCGTCCCCCCAGGGCCGCCAGAATCCCGACGATGACGATCACCACGACCATCTCGATCAGGGTAAAACCGGCCGCTGATTTCAGCTGCCCATCAGACTTCATCATCCGCCTCAATAATGCGCCCGGAAACCGCTTAAAGTTAAACGTTCCCCCGCAGGATCAGTCACCGTCACATCAATCTTCAATCCCGCAACCTCCGCACCGGCCGGACCGTAATTTTGCGGTTGAACGCTGACATTGACCGAATAATTTTCCAAGCCGCCGATGGCGCTGCCGTTTTGATCGAGCGCACCGCTATCCGCCAACCCGTTATAATCATCCACATCATCATACAGGGCGCGACTGCCTTCCCCGTCCGCATCCGGGTCGGCATAGCTCTTCAGGGTGATTTCCTCCATGTAGGCTTCGGCAATGGCGACCGCCTGATGGCGCAGAAGCGGATCGGCGGAATGCAGGGTGGTATAGTTGATCACCAGCAGCACCCCGGTCAAGGCGATGGAAATCACCACCACGGCGACGATCAGTTCGATCAGAGTGATCCCTTTTGCGTTAGCGACAGGGCAGGTCATGGCGCATCCACATAGCCGGTTTCGGCGACGACGTTGAAGGTCTCGCTGCCGACGGTAATCGTCGGTGAAGCGGAACATCTTCCCATTGCGCCAAACTGGAAAACGGCGGCGGTTGAGGCAACATACACGCCGTTAAAGGTTCTCTGGCCGACGGGATGACCGGTCAACACCTGCCAGGTTCCGGCACCGCAACCCCCATCCTGCTGCTCTACGGCATAGCCGTTGGCAAGGATTCGCACACGCACGGGACAACCGCCGGCAACCGCCAGTTTCCGGGCGTAACGCACCGCGCCGGCGAGTTCGTCATAGGCAGCTCGATTTTGGTAATCACCGGGATTGAAAAACTTGGGAAGGGCAAATGCGGCCAAAATTCCCAGGATGAGAATGACGACCACCAACTCTACTAAAGTAAAGCCTTTTGACTGCATTCGCAGAAAACCTTGATCAAGAAAGCGGAGCCCATGTTAATTGGGCTCCGCCGCTATCCATTCAATTGGGTTACATCGCTTTCATAAGCCCCGGGAAACAACCATATGTGCCGACTTGCTCTTCACCGGGAAGCGTTGCCGTTACAATCTGCATGGAGGACCACACCGGCGGCTACTGACAATTCGCCTCAGTCGCATTATTGGTTATCGTCGGAGCGGCGCCGGCCGAAGCCGCTTCCGTATAGACGATATTACACCCGGCCGGACCACCATCCAAAGTAAATGTCCCGGCCGCATAGGAAAAACCATCCATATTCACCGCCGCCTCGATGCCGCCGTCACCGGAAGCGTCTTCAGCATCGTCGGAAGGATACCCATAGGCCAAGGTAATATCCGAACCTTCCATCTCGATTGTGATTCCGCCGGTACCATCATCGGTCAGATCGACACCTTTGACCAAGGCCTGGGCATGCGCCAAGGCTGAAGCGCTTTGGACGGCGCCATACAGACCTTCAACCGCGGAAATCCGCGCATCAACCTGCATATCTACGAACTTCGGCACGGCAACGGCAGCCAGAATCCCCAGAATAACAATCACGACAACCAGTTCAATCAGGGTAAAACCATTTTGATTTCTCATTTTTCCATACTCCTTTTCACAGATTGGCTTATTCACAATTCCCATTGAGCTTCTCATCATATTCCTTACCACCGGAAGCACGGAGAACAGTCGGACTTTGCAGCGGCTAAAGCAACCGCCACAGCTCTTGCTCCATCCTTATTCCATGCTCCGTGGTGACATCAAACGTTCCAATTATCCCCAGGGCCTGAGCCAGCGGTAAGGCTCAAGTTCCCTGAGAGTTAACCCGGATAGATATTTTTCGCTCCCTCCTCCCTTCGTTCGCTCGGAATAAATCGGCAGAATCCTGAATCTGGCTCGCGCCGGCTCGGCCAGGTCGGTCTCGAAATAAAGCTGATTTCTGACCGTATAGATTAAAACGCCCTCCCCGGCGTCATAAAACCAGTTCCCCTTTTCGATCTCTTCGATTTTGTAACGACTGATCACGCCGAGGTAGTTGTTCGGTTTTTCCGCCAGCAAATCCATGGGATTGCCGCCGACCAGCTCTTTCAACCCGGCCATGTCCCCGCGAACAAAATGCCCGGCCACCTGGATGCCGATCGCGCTGCGCATCACCCCCAGGTCATGCTCCATCGAAGTTTTTTCAACATCGACCAGAAGTTTGTAATAACGATTTAAGGCAACCACTCCGAGAACGCTGATAATGGTCATCACGACAACCAGTTCCAGAAAGGTGAACCCCAGCTGGCGTGATTTCCTGCAGTCTCGAATAAAATTAATTATCACTTATAAATTATTCCTTATTTTCAATTATTAATCAAGCTGAAATTCAATATTCTTAATAGTTTTCACCTGGCGATACTGGACAGATTCCACATCGGCAGGAAAACCCCCAATGCCAGCACCAGGACCATGGCGCCGATAACGACGATCATGATCGGCTCGATCGCGCTGGACAGGTTTTTCAGATCGTAATCGACTTCGCGTTCATAAAATTCGGCGACATCTTCCAGCATGGTTTCCACCGACCCGGACTCCTCGCCGACCGCCAGCATCTGCAGCACCAGCGGCGTGAACATGCCGGTCTGGGTGGCGCTGCGGGTCAGGGTATCGCCGCGCTCGATGCCGTTGCGGATCGCCTCGATTTTTTCTCCGACATAGCTGTTGTTGACCGCCCGGGCGGTAAAACCCAACGCCTGCGACAGGGGAATACCGGCGGTATAACTCATGTTGAAGCCCCGGGAAAAACGCACCAGGGTTGAACGCAGGATAATATCCCCGACTAATGGAATCTTCAACTTGCTGCGGTCCCAGAGGTAGCGCCCGCGTTCCGTTTTCAGCCCCTGCCTGACCAAAAAAACCAGCAGGATCAGCACGCCCAACAAAACATACCAGTAATGCTGCATAAAAAACGAAACGGCCATCAGAATCCGGGTGGGCAGGGGAAGTTCGGCTCCGGCGGCGGCAAAAACCTTCTCAAACGCCGGGACCACGAAAAGACTGATGAACATGATCGCGACGGCAATGGCGACCAGCACGAAGGTCGGATAACGCAGAGCCGACTTGACCCGATTGATGGTTTCCTTTTCCCGTTCGAAATAGACGGCCAACCGCATGAAGACTTCATCCAGTTTGCCGGTCACTTCGCCGACCTGAACCATGCGGCACAATAAAGCCGGAAAAACCTGAGGGTGGCGGCTGAAAGCGCCGGACAACTCCATCCCCGATTCCAGATCTTCGACAACTTTGGCCAACGCCTCTCCCAGAGTCGGATTGCGCGATGTTTCAACCAGCCCGCGAATGGCCCTGACCAGGGGCACGCCGGAAGAATTGAGGGTATACATCTGACGGCAAAAAAGAATCAGGTCGTCAAGTTTGACTCTGACTTTCCGTCTGACCGAAAAGATTCCGGCCAGAGCGACGGATTCTTTTTCCGCGACCTCGACAATACTGATGGGAATGGCATGACTGGCCTGGAACTGGCCGGCCAGCGCTTCGGCGGAAAAGGCCTCGACCCGCCCCTCCAGCAGAGTCCCGTCCGCATCCCGGACTTTATATTGAAAAAACGGCATCCGTTGCTTCCTTTACCGCGCCGGGTCGTTGGGCGGTTCCGCACCCGTCGGCGAAACGTCCTCCTCCAGCACCGCCTGCAGGCTTTCATCAACTTCACCGGCGACCCGCAACACTTCATCCATACTGGTGATCCCTTTTTGTGCCAGAACCAGAGCGCTGTCCGCCAAACTGACGAAAGTCGGCAGTTCCTGAGCGATCCTGGCGAACCCGGCGCTGTCATTGCGACGCAGGGCGTCGGCCAGATCGAAATTGATTTCCAGCAGCTCGAAAATACCGATACGCCCGCTGTATCCGGTATTGTTGCACGCCGGACAACCACGCCCCTGTTTGAACTCATCCGCATTTTCGCGGTATTCGACCCGGCCGCGATAACTCTTCAACCAGCTCATGGTTGCGGGATCGAGAGGGTCGGGGTGGCTGCAGCTTTCGCAGACCCGCCGGACCAGCCGTTGCGCCAGCACGGCCCGCAGGGAGCTGGCCACAACATAGCCTTCCGCACCCATCTCGATCAGCCGTAAAGCCGTACTGATGGAATCGTTGGTGTGCAGGGTCGACAGCACCAGGTGACCGGTCATCGCCGCACGTAAAGCAATGTCGCTGGTTTCCTTGTCGCGCATTTCGCCGACCATGACGATATCCGGGTCCTGACGCAGCCCCGCCCGTAGAACCCGGGCGAAATCGAGACCGATTTTGGGATGCACCTGGACCTGGTTGATGCGCGGCAGGCGATATTCCACTGGATCCTCGACGGTGATGATCTTTTTCTCCTGACTGTTGAGTTCGTTCAACGCGCCGTAGAGAGTCGTGGTCTTGCCGCTGCCGGTCGGGCCGGTCACCAGGACCAGCCCATGCGGCTGATGTAATTGCCCGCGGAAGCGTTTGAGCAACGCCGGCGACATGCCGACCTGCTCGAGCTGGAGGATTCCGGTGGACTGGTCGAGCAGACGCATAACCACCGATTCGCCGTACTGCAACGGCATGGTCGACAGACGGATATCGACGCTGCGGCCTTTGATCCGGACATTGAAACGGCCGTCCTGGGGCAAACGACGCTCGGAAATATCCAGCCCGCAGACCAGTTTCAAGCGCGAAACCAGCGCCGGAGCAATACGTTTCTCTTTCATCACCTGCTCGTGCAGTACGCCGTCGACCCGCTGGCGGATACGCAACACTTTTTCGTCCGGCTCGATATGGATATCCGACGCTCCGATCTGTACCGCATCCTCGAACAGCGACTTGAGCAGACGCACGACCGGAGCGTCTTCGACGTCGGTTTCGGTCAGCAATTGCTCCAGGTTGGCATCGCCCTGGGACAGTTCCTCGCCCAGTTCTTCGGCGATGGTGACGATTTCCTGGGTCCGGCGATAAACCGTATCGAGCGCTCTGAGCAGGTCGCTTTCATAGACCACCGCCAAGCTGATTTTTTGTTTGAGAATTTTACTCAGTTCATCGTACGCGTAAATATCGGTCGGGTCGGCAACGCCGACCAGCAGTTGATTGTCGTCCCGGTTGAGCACAATGGCGCGAAACCGGCGGGCGGCGGTCTCCGGCAACAGGCGAACCACTTCCGGTTTGTAATTGTAGTGTTTCAGGTCGATGAAGGGTAAATTGAGCTGATCCGCCAGGAATTGATGCAATTGATGCGATGTCACCAGTTCCAGTTCGATCAGGGTGTTTCCCAGTTTTCCGCCGGTTTTTTTCTGGGTTGCCAGGGCGCCGAGAAGCTGTTCCTCGGTAATGATCCCGTTTTTGACCAGCAGTTCGCCAATCCTGATTTTCTGGCGCGGACCGGGCTTTTGTTCTGTCGACATCGACGGCTCCTTCATATTGACACCGGCTACAGCGCCTGCAGCCGGGCGTGGATATAGTCCTGCAAATCGGGGCTCAATCCGGGCAGCTCCAGGGCTTTGCCGTAAGCTTCACGAGCCCGTTCAACCCGGCCGAGCTGATCCATGGACAAGGCCAGTCCGAACCACCAGACCGACTGATCCGAACGAACCTGCAACAAACGTCCGTAAACATCGCCGGCTTCGTCGTAGCGCCCGGTTTCCTGCAGCAAAGCGGCCAGCAGAGCATAATACTCCTGATCCTTCGCCGGTGCGGGCAACGGCGGGCTGCGCAGCAGATCCACGGCCTCCGTCAAACGCCCCTGGGTCAGCAACAGACGCGCATATCGTTTACGCAGCAGAAAATTGCCGGGCATGACGTCGAGACCGGCCCCGAGCTGAGCTTCCGCCGCCGCCGACTCATTCTGCCGCAGCAGAAGGTCGATCAGCTGCAGGCGCGCCTCGAACAGTTGCGGATTGATGGCCACGGCCCGGGACAGGCTTTGCCTGGCGGCGGTCGGGTTGCCCTGCCGCAATTGCGCCATGCCCTGCTGATAAGCCACCCGTTCCGGGCTGATCAGTTGAGAGCGCTTACTGACTTTGAGGGCGTCACTTGCCTCCGGCCGGATTGCGGTCGCGGCCGGCGCCCGCTTTTCAGCCGCCGGCTCGGAAGTCCGGTCCTTGGCCCGAACCACTTGTTCCGGCACGGCAAAAACCTCAATCACCAACCGATAGCCGCCCTCTTTCCGCTCCAGCAGTTGCAACCCCCGGACCTGTGCCGGGGCGTTGAGATCGACCAGCAGGTCCAGATTATCCCGGCGCGGCATCAGGCTGATGCGGCGCAACAATTCACGGTTGAATTCGGGCACGGCAAAGTCGCTTTCCAGCCCGGTCGCGCGAAAAGCCACAACCAGTTGCCCTTCCATTTCGCCGTTGCTCAGCAGCCGATACTCGGGCAGATGGTCGAAATCCACGCTGATCCGGGCTTGCCGCTTGTCGTCCTCGACCGTGATCGCCATCAGCCTGGCCCGGTCCTCTCCGGCCGCCACAGGAGGCGTCATGGCCGCTATGGGCAGTAACGGCCGGATGACCGCTGCCGCTGCAGTCGTACTTTGCGGTTGTTCAACAGGCGTGTTTTCGTGCGGCGGCGCGGCCTGACCGACAGTCGTGTTGCTCTGAGCCGGCTGTGGTCGGCTGATCGGTCCGGAAGCAGACTGCATCACCAACCAGGCCACGACCGTCCCCAGCACAATAAACGTCAGGAACGCAAAAAAGAACCGGTTCCGCTGCCCAGGTTGCTTCCGCACCGCCAGGGAGAATCCGCCTTCCGTTCCGCGGCCGTCCCGTTGACGCCGCGCTTCCAGATCGCGCAGCATGTCATTGATCAGGCTCATTGCAGCGCCTCCCACAGCATGAGCGTGATAACCGCCACCAACACGATCATGCCGAATTCAAACAGCAAGGGCGGCAGAGTAAAGCGCCGGGGAGGTTTCGCGCCACCGGTATCGTTGACGGCGGCGGCGACCATGGAGCGGTCGATTTTCCTGCGCCCTTTACCGAAACCGACCAGCAGAGCCTTATGCGCCAGCAGATTGATCATGCGCGGAACCCCGCGACTGGCCTGATAGAGCAGCTTGATCGCCGGCCGGGAAAACAGTTCCCGCCCCTGATAGCCCGCGATGCTCAAACGATGCTCCAGATAAGCCGCCAGTTCCGAACTGCGCAGCGTCGACAGGCGATAGGAAAAGGTGATGCGCTGTCGCAATTGGCGCAGGTTATGCTCCCCCAACCGCTGGTCGAATTCCGGCTGCGCGAAAAAGAACACATGCAGCAATTTTTCCTTTTCCGTTTCCAGATTGCTGAGCAGGCGGATGGCTTCAAGACTGCGATACGGCATCGCCTGGGCTTCGTCGATCAGCACCACCAGCGGTCGATTCCGCTCCTTGAGGCGGACCAGTTCGACAAACAGGGCCTGATGCAGTTGTTGAACGGAAAGGTTTTCAGCCGTTTCCAGCTGCAAATCGTCGGCAATGGCCCGATACAACTCCAGCGGCGTCAACAGAGGATTGGGCAGATAAGCCGTGGCGCAATCGTCCTGCAACAACTTGAGCAGCTGTCGGCACAACAGGGTTTTCCCGGTTCCCACTTCCCCGGTCACCTTGACGAAACCTTCCCCATTACGCAACGCCACCAGGAGCACATTCAAGGCTTCCTGATGGCCGCTGTAGCGAAAGAAATATTCCGTATCCGGAGTCAGGGAAAAGGGTTTCTCCCTGAGCCCGTAAAACTGCTCATACATTGAAGGCAAGACTCTTGGACTAAAATACGCGCCAGTTATTCTGCATCTGGGGCGCCATCTGATTGATCCTCCGGCGCACCGCCTCAAGACTCATGTCCCAGTCTGCCGGGCTGCTGATCACCTGCGGCCGCAGCAGGATCACCAATTCGCTTTTCCGCGAACTCGAGCGCGTGTGACGGAACAGGGAGCCGATTCCCGGGAGTTTACTCAAAACCGGCACCCCGGCTTCGTCGCGGCTTAAATTCTCCTGCATCAAACCACCGATAACCACCAGTTGCCCGCTGCCGGCGTGAACCACGCTGTCGGATTCGCGCACCGTGCTGTAGGCCACGGGAATGTTCTGTTCAACACCGAACACGTTGATCTGTTTATTCTGGTCCACAACTTCGCTGACCGTTGGGTGAATGTGCAGAGTAATATGGCCGTTGGGGTCGATCTGCGGCGTGACATCCAGCGCAATGCCGGAAAAGAAAGGCGTCAGGGTGATATCCGTCGAACTGGTGGTGGTCGTTCCGGTATTGGTGTCGCTGGAGATATCGGTGACGAAAAATTCGTCGGAACCGACCTTGATCACAGCCTTTTGATTGTTGACGGTGGAAATCCTGGGGCTCGACAGCACCTGAACATCGCCCTGGGTTTCAAGCATTTCGACAAAAGCCTGAAAATCCTTGAAATTCAGCGCAAGACTGAACATGCCGCCGAAAGCGGCGGTATCCAGACCGTCGGGCAGAACTCCGCCCGGCGTCAGATTGCCGCTGTTGCCCGCACTCTCCGCCACCCCTTCACTGAACAGACTGCCGCCGCCGGTCTGTCCAAACAGGGCGCTCTTGCCGCTGTTCGTCTCGGCCAACGCGGCCCAGTTGATTCCGGTCTGGAAGCCGTCCGCCAGGCTCACTTCAATCACTTTGGCTTCAATCACCACCTGCCGCTGCAAATTGTTCTGGATGGTCTTCAGATAGTTTTCCACCAGACGCAATTCATCCGGCATGGCCACCACCACAACCACGCTGGCCTGCGGTTGCACCACGACTTTACGACCGCCTTCCGTTCCGACCAGGCTTTGAATGGCGCCGCGCAACTCGCTCCAGAAATCGGCGGTGGACTCGGTATCGATCCGGCTGCCGGAGACAACTCCGCTTTGGGAGGCATTGTCGTCGTCATCGTCTTCGTCACCCTCGACCTGAGTCACCTGCCCGGAACTGACCCGCGTTTGCGACATTCCTTTGCGCACCAGATTGAGATAGTTCACCTGGAAGGTCCTGGCCTGCAACTCCGCCGGCATCACCTGGTAGACGTTACCGGTTTTAAAATAGGGGTAGCCGTACACGTTGTGAATCACCTGCAGGACTTCTTCAATGGTCGTATTCTTCAGATCGACACTGATCTCGCCGCTGACCCGGGGATGCACCACCATGTTGGCGCTGCTTCCCGCCACCAGTCCCATGAAGAATTCGCGTGCATCAACCTCGCCGGCGGCGATGTCGAAACGCGATTCACCGGCAATCTCGGTCGGCAACGACGCGGGAACGCTCGGAGGGATCAATGCCGAACGGATTTCCGGAGGAGGCGGGGCAACAACTTCACTCCGCGGCGCCTGCGGGGAGGGCTCCAGGGCCTGCTGCAGAGCCGCCATGGACTCCCCGCCGCGGGGCCGCGGGGCGCACCCGCTCAACAGCACCAACACCAGGGCGACAATCGCGATTGTTCCCGGTCGCACATCGGACGATAGCATCTTCACACTTGACTCCTCTAATCTATGACTTCAATTCAACGAATGTTTTTCTTCAGACCGCTTCCCGCACGCTGTAAAACCAGCTTTTTCTTCCCGTTACGCAATTCCGCTTTGTCGGTCTCTATCGCGATGAGTTCATAGCCGTCCAGAGTTTCGCCCACCAGCATCGGCTGACCGTTGATAACCGCAACGGCCCGCTCCCCGGAACACAGAACAGCGCTCAATCTCCAGCCCGTCGTATCGACCCGGTCCGCAGCTTCAGCCGCGGGCCGGTGTTTGGCGACCGCCTGGTGCTGCACGGGTTTCATCGGATCAACCAGTTCAGCAGCATATCCGGAGGACCAAAACAGGGTCGACAGCAAGAGCCCCAGAAACATCCGCTTTCTTACGTCAGCCACCGATCCAGCCCTCCGTGAGACTCAGCGTATGCACCTGAATCCGCACCCGTGCCGTTGGATAATCCCTGGTCTCAATATCGATTTCATCCCAGGCCAAATCCCGCGGCAGCTGTTCCAACTGGTGCAGATAGCGCAATAAAGTCAAGAAATCACCATCAAACTCCAGGCGCAGCGGATGCCGGAAAATCACCGCGTCAAGGCCCTCTCCGCCCGTTTCTTTCCCGGCCGGCATGATGCGCTCCGGCGCCAGGTTGCCCAGGCTGACGAATTTCAGCCCCTCCTGTCGGGTCAGTACCTGTTTAAGCAGAGCGGCCATATCCCGGGGCGCGACCAGGTTGGCAATGCTCTCTGCAAGCTGCTGATGCAGGCGCTCCGATTCCTGTTGCAAAAGCTGCAGGCGGGTCCGGTTCTCGCGGTCGGGGTCGCTGTCGCGCCGCGCTGCCGCAACAGACAGACGGGCCTGTAATTCAACCTGTTTGTTTTTCAGTTCGGTCAACTCGCTGCGCGCATGGTGCAGTTGACGGGAAAACGGCTGCAGCAGCAGGTAATTGATCAGGACCAGCAGAACGCTAACGACGCAGACCAACAGCAGGATTCGTTCCCGCAAAGGACGTTGATCGTACCAGCGGGCAAGAGAAAAATTGTTGTTTACGGTCATTTTTCTTCAACACTTTCCAGCATAAAGTCGACCTGCCCGGCGCGCTTTTCAACCCGACTCAGATGCAGACGGGCAAAAACTTTGCCTTCGAAAACCTCCTGTTCGGCAAGCAGCGAAAGATAATCGGGTATTTTTTCCGCGTTAACCGCGCTACCGTCCAGCCCGATATCTTCACCCTGCCGGCCCAGCCGGATACGATTCAGCCAGACGCCCGGCAGAGGGTGACGCGCCAGGCCTTCCAGCATGCCCAGCAGCTTCCGGTTCCCGCCTCCGTCTCGGCTGGAGAGATAGCCCAACGCCTGTTTCCGGCCCCCGACCTCCTGCTCCAGGCGGCGGATTTTTTCTTCCAGCAGCGGATCTTTTTGCGGTTCGGGATATTGGCGCTCCAATTCTTCGACCCGGGCGCTTGCGGCCGCAAATTGCTGCCGCAACTCCGCCGCCTGGCCGGCAGCGGATCGCGCCTGCCGGTAACCAAACAGGGCAAAGCCCCCCAGAACCAGCAGCACAATCAGGACGATCAGTCCGGCCTGACGACTTTGCAGGGGCTGCGGTTTATCCAGCAATATATCCTGGAACAGATTGATCTGCTGCCGCATCACATCTCCTCCCGACGCAGGGCACCGCCGATCGCCAGCAGATTACGGTTCAACTCCAACTGATCCACGCCGGCGGGGGTTTTGAGGGCGGCGGCGAAAGAGAACGGCTCGACCCCGGTCGAAAGAAACTCATTCAAATAACTGGTCACCGCCGGAATCTCCTGCCCGGTCTGGGCAATCAGCAACCGCCCGGCCTGCGGCAGATGAAAAGTGCTTTCGCAAAAATCGAAAGAGCGTTGTACTTCCAGCACGATGGCATCAAGCTTGTCGGTAAGGCTTTCGTAATCGCCGGCGGCGAACGGCAGCAAGTCCTGCATGCCGGTACTGAACAGTCGCACCAGGTAAAGGGTGCCTTCCCGGGCAATCACCAGCATCCCGTTGTGCTCGAACAGCAATAAGACAGCGACTCCGCGCTTATCTTCCGTGAACAGCGCGGCGATATTGCGCAACGCGAATTCCGGGACATCGATGACCTCGAGTTTCAGGCCGACGTCCCGCAGCAGTTCCAGCCGCTCTTTAAGGACGCTCTTCCGGGCCGACACGGCATAGGTCACGGGTTTTTTATCGCCGGCAAAAGAAGGCACCTCGAACAGATCCAACACCGCTTCCTCCGGAGGATAGTCGAGGCGTTCCCGGATTTGCCAGCGCGCGGCCTCGTGCCGTTCCTCCGGCGGCAGATCAGCCAGATTAACCTGTACAAGCTGATAGAAATCGGTTCCCAGAACGATGGTGCAGCTGCGCTTCTGCAGATGATGCCGGTGCACAAGCTTTTCCAGCACTGTCCGGCGCTCATCGACATCGGCATAGGACTCGCAGGCGACCAGTTGCAACTCGCAACGCCCTTCCGAATCCGTTTTAACGGCAGCAATACTGACGCGGCGCGCCTCCAGGCAGACCGCGACCGAAACATCTCCCGCTCTTTTAACGACACGTTTGCGTTTCAGAGCAAGCCCTCCTTAATGTAAATTATTTTGAAAAAATTAATATTTTGCCAAATTAAACCTTATTATCAATTAATAATCAATAAAAAAAGGCAGCCGAAGCCGCCTTTTTTTTTAAACAATGAATGATAAGCCAATGAAATGTGTAAGTTCTTTTTTTACTGATCCGGTTAAATCATACCGGCTTAAAGCTTTTCCGCCTCAGCGGCCAGGTACGACGCAACCCCCTGCCCGTTTGCGACCATGCCTTTATCCCCCTGGCTCCAGCCTGCCGGGCACACTTCGCCGTGCTCCTCATGGAACTGCAGCGCATCCACCATCCGCAGCATCTCGTCAATGTTGCGGCCCAGAGGCAGATCGTTGACCACCTGGTGGCGGACAATTCCTTCTTTATCGATCAGAAAAGACCCGCGCAACGCAACACCGTCCGGGTCCAGTTCGACGTCATAGGCCCGGCAGATCTCATGTTTTACGTCGGCGACCAGCGGATACTTGACCGCCCCGATACCGCCGTCTTCGACCGGCGTGCTGCGCCAGGCGATATGGGTGAATTGCGAGTCGATCGAACAACCGACGATCTGCACGCCGCGCTTTTCAAACTCGGCGATCCGATGACTGAAAGCGATCAGTTCAGTGGGACAGACGAAAGTAAAGTCGAGAGGGTAGAAGAACAACACGATATATTGGCCCTGATAATCATTCAGGGAGAAAGATTCATTGATTGAGCCGTCCGCCATAACGGCCGGCGCGCTGAATTCAGGGGCTTGTTTTCCAACCAGAACACTCATTTAAACACTCCTTTTTCCGTTGTTAATCAAAAGAAAGATAACCATTTTTGTCCCGTAGTTTAATTGAAAACAGAGGCCTGTCAAGGAAAGATTACTATTTAAGTTATTTTTTTCGGCTACGGGGATGACTCCGGTCATAGACCTCGGCCAAATGGGCGAAACTGACCTGGGTATAGCGCTGCGTGGTCGAGAGAGACGAGTGTCCGAGCAGTTCCTGGATCACGCGCAGATCGGCTCCGGCATCAAGCAGATGCGTGGCGAAAGAATGCCGCAAAGCGTGCGGCGTGACATCCGCCGGCAGGCCCAAATGGCGCAGTCGCCGTTTTAAACTGCGCTGTACGCTACGCGCCGTCAGGCGGCCGCCCCGTTGATTGAGGAACAGCGCCTGTTGCCCCGGATTCGGCGGTCTTTCCGCCAGATAGTGCCGGAGCGCGGTTACGGCCTGACGCCCGATCGGCAACAGCCGCTCCTTGCGCCCTTTGCCGATGACGCGAAGCTGTCGTGCATCCGGATCAAGAGCGGAAAGATCAAGGCCCGTCAGCTCGCTGACCCGAAGGCCGCAGGAATAGATCAATTCGAAAATCGCCAGGTCGCGCAGCAGCAGCGAACGCCTGCCGGGAGGAGATCCGTCCAGCAACCGCGCGGTCTGTTCGGCGCTGAGCACGGTGGGAAGATATTGTTCGCGCCGGGGAGTGGACAAGGCCTCGGTCGGCGCGGTTTCAAGCACCCCCTGACGCACCAGAAAACGGAAAAAAACTTTCAGCGCCGACAACTTTCGCGCCGTGCTGGTCGGCGTGCATCTCTGGCGCAGCTGAGCGAGATAGCGGCGCACCAGGATAAGATCAACCCCGGCCCAGCCGTCGTCCGCGCAAACAGCCTCCGCCTGGGCACGCAAAAACGCATAAAACTGCTCCAGATCCCGGCAATAAGCCGTAACGGTGTGCACCGAGAGATTGCGCTCCACGGTCAGATGATCTTTGAATTTCGCCAGTTGTTCCTGCATTCGGACCCCGCGCCGAAGCGAGCCAAAAGCTTCGCGGGCCAGGCAATTGACGCTACCGGGCCTGCATGTCATACTTCCTGGTAACTCAAACCGGATGTTAGACAACGAATCCGCCATTGACAACAGAATAAACCGGTTTGCAATGATAAAATTGATTGAGGCTGTTGCCCTATGCTCACCTTGCTGTTTACGCTCTTTCTCCTGATCAACTTCGGTCTGCTGGCCGTCGATCTCGTATTCGTGCTGTTGAGTTACAGCATCTTCTGGTATGAGTACGCCAACCGGACCCCCGCGTCCTATGACCAACGATTCAACCTGAAAAGCCTGAAGCTGTGCTTTTCGCTTATTGTCCCTGAACTGTTTTTCAATTTTCTGACCGTCACGGTCATGCCCTTCGCCCTGCTCTGCGGAAAAAATAACGACCTGCAGCGCGGTGTAACTCCGACCATCCTGCTGCATGGGCTGTTCGATAATGGGGCCAGTTGGTTCTGGTTCAAAAAACAGCTGAAAAACCATGGGTTCGTGAATATTACGGCGATGAATCTTTCTTCCTGGCATAATGAGGAAGTATTGACCGAACTCGTCGCCAAACGCGTCGACGAATTGCGCCATCGCCTCGGGGTCAACAAGGTTCACCTGATCGGGCATTCGATGGGCGGAATCATCGCCCGCAATTACGTACAGTTGCGCGGCGGAGCGGAAAAAGTCGATCAGTTGATCTGCCTCGGCACCCCCCATCACGGCTCCAGGCTGGCGCCCTTTTCGCTTTCTCCCCTGGGGAAACTGCTCCTTCCGGGGTCCGATTTTCTCCAGCGGCTCAACGCGGCGCCGCAGCCCGCTACGGTCGGCATGACCAACATCTTTACCAGAAAAGACAACATGGTGCTGCCCAGCGGCAGTTCTCAGCTCAATTGGGCAACGGAGGTGGAACTGGACGGCATGGGACATACGTCCCTGATCTACCGCCGCCCCGCGGTCGAGGCGGCGGCAAGGGCACTGAAGGAAAACAATTCGTGAAACACAGCCTGAATATCCGCACGACCCAACGCGTGGAATTTATCGACATCACCCGTCGTCTCGAACAATTGATTGCCGAGGAAGGACTGAGCGCAGGCCGCCTGCTGCTCTTCGTTCCCCACACGACGGCGGCCGTCACCATCAATGAAAACGCCGACCCGGATGTCCTGCATGACATGATCGGCAGTCTCAATCGCCTGATTCCTTTTACCGCCGGGTATCGCCATGCCGAAGGCAACAGCGCGGCCCACATCAAAAGCAGCTTGATCGGCTGTACCGAGCATATCATCGTGGACAACGGAAAACTTGTTCTCGGGACCTGGCAGGGGGTCTTCTTTTGTGAATTTGACGGTCCCCGTTCCCGGCGGATTTTCATCAAGCCGATCAGGGACGCTCAATCTTGACCTCCGCAGCGCAAGCCGTCGACAACCGGGTCGTGCTGCGCCGGCTGGGAACATACGATACCGAAAAGGTCGATGCGGCGATCACCCGGCTGCTCGAACCGCTGGGAGGAATGGGGGCTTTCGTCAAACCGGGGCAGAGAGTCCTGATCAAGCCCAACATGCTCGCGGGCAAAGCCGTGGAGCAAGCCGTCACCACTCACCCGCAGATCGTTCGTGCCCTGATCAGGCAGGCGCAGGCCGCCGGAGGCGATGTCAGCGTGGGAGATTCCCCGGGTATCGGCAGCCCGGAACAGGTGGCGCGCAAGACCGGTATCCTGGATGTTATTGAAGCGACCGGGGCGCGTTTCGCCCGTTTTGACGCATCCCGGAGCATCAGCACGGACAGCGGCATTTTTCAGCAGTTTGAGGTCGCCGAAGAGATCCTGGACAGCGATGTCGTCATCAATGTCCCCAAGCTTAAGACCCACCAGATGATGGGCCTGACCTGTGCGGTCAAGAACATGTTCGGCGCCGTTGTCGGATTGCGCAAGCCGCGACTGCATCTGCAGGCGGGAACGGACAAAGCATTCTTCGCGCTCTTCCTGCTCGAACTCTGCGAAGCCCTGCGCCCGGGCCTGACCGTCGTCGATGCGGTGGTCGGTATGGAGGGGGAAGGTCCGGGCAGCGGCGACCCGATCCCCATCGGAACACTGTTGGCGGGAACCCACCCCCAGGCCGTCGACACCGCGGCCACGGCCCTGGTCGGATTGCGAACCCAACAGGTCTGGACGCAAAGGAAAGCGCGCGACACCAAGCGCCCGTTGACCGACATGGCCGCACTGGAACTGTTGGGCGATCCTTTTGCCGAGTTGAAAATCGACAATTTTCGTCCCGCCAAAATGACCGACGTCACCTTCGGGCTGAAGGGAGGGCTGAAACGCCACCTGACCAACGCGCTGACCGCCAGGCCGGTTCCGGATCACCAACGCTGCCAACTGTGTCATGCCTGCGTCCGGCATTGTCCGCCGCAGGCCATGGCGATTACGGGAAACGAACTGCGGATCGATTACGATCGCTGTATCCGCTGCTTCTGCTGCCAGGAACTCTGTCCGCATGGGGCATTGGCCACACGCCAGGGTCTGCTGCTCAAATTATACGGGCTGCTGTCCCATCGGGGCTGACGGAGTAACGTCAAACGCAGGCCGGTTGAAAACCTGCCGCAAGAACTGATCGGGGCCAGATGATGACAGAGCGCTACCATATCCAACACGAGTTAAGCGACAGCGATTGGCGCCGCTTTTACCACACCTATTATGCCGCCGACCGGCGTTTCAAATTACGCTTTATCTACGGAACGGCCGCCTGGATAATCGGGGTGTTCGGCCTCGTCGGCCTGTTCGACAACAAACTGCTCGCCTTCGGCATGATCGCCTTCGGTCTGTACTGCGTGTTCGCCAAGCAATTCCTGATCAACAAGGCGCTTAAAAAACTGCAGCGCGAAGCGCAGTTTCCGGCCCTGATCGACTACCGGTTGGATGACCGCAAAATTTCCGGCACGGATCGGGGACTGGAGTTCGAATTCCCCTGGAAGGATTTTTTCGGGTATCGCGATGTCGCGCCCGGGTTGATGTTTTACCTCAAAGCCTCCGCTTTCTTTTTTATTCCGCAGGAAGCTTTGAAGAGCGGGGACAAAGAAGGGATTATCGCCATCCTGCAGGCGAATCAGGTGCCGGATTTAGGCCGCTGATCTTCCCCCGGCTGAAAAAGCATACCGGCAGAAACTTTTTCTCACAGCCGCCGCTGCCCCGTCGGGCGACACTTTTGAAAAGCCCGTTGCCGGTTTTAAAACATGAGGGTTCGGTATCTGTCAAAACTCATGCCTGATGAGGCCCCCAAGGAACCATACACGGCTTCAGGGAAGGCTGAGACAAGCCGCCTTTTCGCCGGCCACGACAGGGCAGCAGACGCTTCCGGCCATCCCGGAGCGCTTCACGCCATCCGCCCCCGAAGCGACATATTTATGGTCGCCGTAAGGACTCTCCCAGGCCTCAAGTCTCGTCAGCCGGTGGAAAACCCGAGCGATATCTTTTCATGTCAAAATCGCTTTGATAAAAAGACGTCCGGGACAAACTGAAAGACTTGAATTGCAATTCAATCCCAGGGCGCTTTTTCACGAAAACCGTCAAGCATGAAGTTGATCGCGCAACTCACCCGATTGGGGAGATTTTTCCCGCTGGGGTAGACAATCCAGACATCGGTTTTCTCACGAGTCCAATCCGGCAGCAATTCCACAAGATCCCCCGCCGCAAGCGCTTCTTCCGCGTAGAATGTGGCGGTACGTACGACCCCGATCCCCTCTTTAGCTGCCGCAATCAGCACTTGACCGCTTTTGCTGTGCCAGGAACCATTCGGTTTGATGTCGATCGTGCGTCCCTCATGGCTAAGGTGCCAGTGTTGGGAAAGACCGCTGAGACAATTGTGCCCGCGCAACTGTTCAGGGGATGAGACGATTCCCGCTTGTTTCAGGTAGGCAGGCGACGCATAGAGTCCGTAACGGAAAGATGTCAGCCGACGGGCGATCAGGCTTGAGTCGGACAGCGGCCCCAACCAGACGGCGAAATCGAATCCTTCCACGACCAGGTCGACCATGCGGCTGGTCAGCTCCAGCTCGACGACCACACCCGGATTCAGCCTGGCGAAACGGACTAATGCCGGGGCCAGGTACCACTCCCCCAGGCCGCCGTCGATCATACTCACCCGGAGGCGTCCCTTGGGGCTTTGCTGAAAATCCCTGACCCGCTCCTCGCCTTCATTCAATCTTTGGGCAATCTCTTGTGCGTAGCGGAAATAGACCTCTCCCGCCTCGGTCAGAGAAAGCTTGCGCGTGGTCCGCTGCAGCAGGCGCACACCGAGACGGCATTCAAGCCGGTTGATACTTTGACTGATATAGGCCTTCGACATTCCCAGCCGGCGTGCCGCGGCGGAGAAGCTTCCTTCCTCGACCACCCGGACAAATTCCAGGACTCCTTGCACGGTCACCATTGTTTTCTCCCGTAAACAGTGTTTTCGTAAAAACCCGACTTATCCGCGACAACAACAGCTATTATTATGCATTCAGCGACAATTCGAAGACAATATTTTTTGTTCTCTGCCGAGCATCCAACCTTTATTGGGTCAGGGAATTATTGCTCCGGCGGCTAAATACTTCGTCATCGTCGCATGGTCAACGTCACCCTCGAGCGATTCCGTCGAGGGGTGGGGAGCCATGTTTTAACAGCCTGAAATCTCTATGGATTCCCGCCTTCGCGGGAATGACCCTTCAGCTGACTTTTTACTGTTGATTCACCGGAGCGATAACAGATGCAGCAACCTTATTTAATGTTTCTTGGCGATGTGCAGGACCAATTGGCGGCAAAAACCTGCGACGGTATTGTGCAGTGGCGTAGGGATTGGTGTATCGGGCAGTTTCGTCTGCCAAACTGCAAGGCCGACGTGCGCCTGCCGGACCTGACTCTGGCCGAAGGGCTGAACAAGGGCGCCAGGACATTGGTTATCGGTATCGCCAATCCCGGCGGTGTGCTGCCGAGGCGCTGGACAAATACCATTGTGGAAGCGTTGCGGCTCGGTTACGATGTCGCATCCGGGCTGCATGACAAGCTCGGCGCCATCCCCGAGATTGCCGCCGCCGCGGCGGAACATGGGCGACAGCTGTTCGATGTCCGCCATCCGACAGGGCATTTCACCACCGGGACCGGCGTCAAACGCCCGGGGAAACGCTGCCTGGCGGTGGGAACCGACTGCTCGGTCGGGAAAATGTACACCCCGCTCGCCATGGAAAAAGAGATGCTGCTGCGCGCGATGAAGGTCAGCTTTCGGGCCACGGGCCAAACCGGAATCTTTATTTCCGGCAAGGGTCTTGCCGTCGATGCCGTCGTGTCGGACTTTATTGCCGGCGCCGTCGAGCAGATCTGTCCGGCGAACGATCCCGATCACTGGGACCTGGTGGAAGGCCAAGGCTCGCTCTTCCACCCGGCCTTTGCCGGAGTGACCCTGGGTTTGATTCACGGCGCGCAGCCGGACGCCCTGCTCCTGTGTCATGAACCGACACGGACCCATATGCGCGGCCTGCCGCACCAGCCGTTGCCGGATCTGAAAAGTTGCATGGACCTGAACCTGGCTGCTGCCCGGCTGACGAATCCCGCAGCGAAGTTCATCGGTATTTCGATAAATACCGCCAAGATGAACGCGGCTGAAGCAGAAGCCTATCTCGCCGGGGTGGAACAGCGGTTCGGGCTGCCGACGGTTGACCCAGTGCGGACCGGCGTCAAGCGTCTTGTTGATGGTCTGTCTTCGGTTTAGAGGTTCTCAGCCTGAAGAAAACCGTCGCAACCCACCCCGACAAGAACGACTTTCACCCGGAAGGAAAGAAGGAGCCGGCATGAAAATTACCGCTATACGGATTGAAACCATCAATATCCCTTTGCTGACTCCGTTCAAAACCGCACTGCGCACCGTCACCCGGATCGAGAATATTATGGTCAGGGTGATGACCGATTCCGCCTTGATCGGCTACGGCGGCGCCGCGCCGACGGCCGCCATCACGGGCGACACCCCGGCCGCGATCATCGGCGGCATCGAACATATTCGCGACCATCTGGTCGGGATGTCGCTGGACGATGCGGAACCGGTTTTTCAGCGGCTCAATCGCTGCCTGGTCGGAAACACCTCGGCCAAGGCCGCGGTCGATATGGCGATCTACGACCTGCTTGCCAAGCGGATGGATGTCCCGCTGTATCGTTTACTCGGCGGCATGGTCAATGAGATCGAAACCGACAGGACCGTCAGTCTCGATACGCCGGAGAATATGATGGCCGAGGGTCGGGAAATCATTGAAAAGGGGTTTCGGATTCTCAAGATAAAAGTCGGCGGCGATCCGGAACTGGATCTCCTGAGATTGCTGGCGGTGCAGGATGCGGTTGGAACGGAGGTGAAAATCCGCATCGATGCGAATCAGGGCTGGAGCGTCAAAGATGCCGTGCGGATCGGCAGGGAACTGGAAGCCGCAAAGCTGAATATCCAGTTGCTGGAGCAGCCGGTTGCAGCACGCGATTTCTCCGGGTTGCGTTATGTCCGGGACCGGTTTTCCATGCCGGTCGTCGCAGACGAAAGTGTCTTCTCGCCACAAGACGCCCTGGAACTGGTCACGCTGAAGGCTGTCGACGGCCTGAACATCAAACTGATGAAATGCGGAGGAATCTATAATGCCCTGAAGATCGCCGCGATTGCCGAAACGGCGGGAATTCCCTGCATGGTCGGTTCCATGATGGAATCGCATCTCAGCGTCGGTGCTGCCGCCCACTTTGCCGCAAGCCGCGCGATTGTTAAACATTTCGATCTCGATGCGCCGCTCTTCTGCAGTCTCAACCCCGTTGTCGGAGGCCTTTCCTATCAAGGGGCAAACGTCAGGCTCCCGGATACTCCGGGGCTGGGAATAGAATCCCTGCGCCAGTGAGGTAACCGGAAGGTCACGATTCTACTTGCTCAGCGCCTCCCCCCGATCACGCGCTATGGCAAATTCGGAATAGCCTTTGCCGTATTCCACAAACAAAAAGGGCCGATGCTTATCACATCGGCCCTTTTCTTCAATGTTTGCTGCGTTAATGGATAATCAACGCACCTGCACGACTTCCTTGACCTCCGGGATCTGCTCCATCAAATTTCGCTCGATACCCATTTTGAGCGTCATCGTCGACATCGGACAGGAGCCGCAGGCCCCGGTAAGCCTGACACTGACGACACCTTCATCGGAGACGTCCACCAGTTCAACATCTCCACCGTCCGCCTGTAAAGCCGGGCGAATGAGGTCAATAATTTCAGTTACACGTTCTTTCATCAGCCATTTCCTCCGCTTCATTGTGAGTTATGGATCAAGTATAGCGTTTACTTCGAATGCAACGCAAGATCGAGGGTTAAATCATACGCCGACCGGAGGGATATCACGGATCCGGCGGTGACAAAGAAGTTCAGGCGTCCCCACATGTTTGCCCTGGATCAAAACCTTAAAACTCTCCCCCATGCCGCCGTCCGGCAAAATGAGGTTCTTCATTTTCATCCGCAGCGCCTGGGCTTTATTGGGATCGGTTTCACGCGCCTGCATCTCCGCCAACATTTCCAGAAAACCCAGGGCGAATAAAAATTGATATTGTTGACCGAAGTACAGGGTTTTCAGGCCACGCTGCGTTCCGACCTGCTGCAGCCGGGTAAAATCGACATGCGCAGTCATATCCTGACAACCCACGCGCTGATAGGGATCTTCATTGGTCTGATGCTGATGATAGCAGAGAAAGGTTCCGGCATGCCGGTGAGGCGCATAGAGCTCCTCCGCCGGATAACCGTAGTCGATGGTCAGGATAAAGCCACGCTTGAGAACCTCGGCGACCTGGCGCATCCATTTTTCCGCAGCGAGATTGACCTCGCAACGGTTGCCCTCCAGCGGATCGATGCCGACCTGGTTGAAATAGTCCCGGATGCGCGGAGTCGACAGCGGCCGCAGCTCTTCGCCGAAACCGTTTTCCGTATTGACGACATGAACTTCCTGCAGTTCACCGCCATGTTTTTCGACCAGATGGACCGGAAAGGCATCGACCAGTTCGTTGGACAGAAAGCAGCCCTGCATTCCTTTCAGTTGGGCCAGGCTACACCATTCGACCCGGCCTTCGTCAACATGTCGTTGCAACCGGTCCGCTTGGCGTTGTCGGCCGTCGGCACTGATTTCGACGATACGATAAGTCAAACCGCTATAGAAATCCGGCGCTTCGAGCGCAAGCGCATCGAGGATATCGAGACACAAATAACCGTCTCCGGCGCCCTGCTCGGCAATGGTGAAATCGCCTTTCCCCAACAACTCCCACATTTGTTGCAGTTGGCGGGCAATCAGCCGCCCGAAACAGGAGTGGACACTTGACGAGGTAAAAAAGTCACCGCCTTTGCCGATTCGCGTACCGGAGCCCGTATAATATCCGAACTCGGGATGATAAAGCGCCTGCTCCATAAAATCGACAAACGGCAGGCCCTTGTTTGCATCGATCAGGCGGGCAATGAGGCTCAACAATTCCGGCTTTACAGATTCATTCATGCACAGGCATCCTCTCGGCTGAAGGCGGATTATAACGGGGGACCCCGGCAAAGACAACCCTTTTAGTCGGCAAATAATTCAGCCGCCGGCCTCCGGTTGCGCCCCGCTCCGTTGCAGGATTCGTTATCCCTGCAGCCGCAACTCAATTGTTTTTCCCCGCGCCTATTTCGCCCGGGAAGCTGTCAGCTCTTGAACTTGAAGATAAATCATGCCATTATTATCAGCCGGCTCACACTGGACACAGCGCATCGATTCAACCTGCAAATATTATTGGAGAAAGAGTTTTATGGCGATCATTACAATTTCCCGTCAAATGGGCAGTGGCGGAATCCCGATTGTACAACAGGTTGCGGAAGAACTGGGTTACACCCTGGTCGATGGCGACGCAATCAAGGATGTGGCCTCCGATTACGACCTGACGGACGAAGCATTGCAACAGATCGACGAAAAACCGCCGGCCTTCGTTGAAAATATTGACCGGCAGATCGAGCTCAACATGAACCGGATTCAGCTGATCGTGCTGGAAAAGGCTCTGGAGGGCAACGTCATCATCTACGGCCGTGGCGGCCAGGATTTGCTGCCGGAGATCACCAGTGTCTTTCGCGTCAGGGTGATTGCGCCGTTTGAAGAGCGGGTTGAACGCTGGGCCGAGCGTGAATGGATCGATCCCGATCTGGCGCGCTCTCTGGTCCGAAAAAGCGACCAACAGCGGGCCGGATTCATCAAGTACTATTTCGATCGCGATTGGGACAACCCGGTTGAATACGATCTGGTCATCAACACCACGCGGGTGTCCAATGAAAGCGCCGTGAAACTGATCAAAGAAGCGATCAAGGACCCGTACCTGGTTGAAAAGGCCGATATCTGTAAAAGCAAAATCCAGGATTTGATCATTCAAAAAAAAATTCAAATCGCCCGCCTCGCGGACGAGCGGATTGAAGACATCTGGTTCAATATAGAAGTCGGCGACTGTCGTGTCACCCTGTCCGGCCATGTCTACAATGAAGAGGAACGCCAGGCGGCGATTGACGATGCCCGCCAGGTTGAAGGGGTGGTTGAGGTGATCGACAAGCTGAAAATCGTTAATTATTGACACCCGCGTATGGCGGACACGAACAAAACGCCGGCACTGCCGGCGTTTTGCTTAAACCAGCCTCAGTGCAGGAACCGCCGGATCCAGGTACCAGTCATGACCGCACCATATGCTGCTGCATAAAATCAACGGCGCGATGGCGACGACACGCATTTTCCGACAGCCTATCGCCCAGGCACCTGCACTACCCTTCTGTCGCGCATACACGGGTCCAGGTTGGACATTAAAAAACAAAGGAGAGCTTCTACATGGCTGGACACAGTAAATGGGCCAATATCAAACACCGCAAAGGGGCGCAGGACGCCAAACGGGGAAAAATCTTCACAAAATTGATCAAGGAGATCACCATCGCGGCAAAGATCGGCGGCGGAGATCTGGAAGCCAATGCCCGGCTGCGGCTGGCGATCGACAAGGCCAAACAGGCCAATATGCCGAAAGACAATATCGATCGGGCGATCAAAAAGGGAACCGGCGACCTGGATGGCGTGATTTACGAAGAAGGCATCTTTGAGGGGTATGGTCCCGGAGGAGTTGCCGTCATCGTTGAGTTCATGACCGACAATCGCACCCGCACCGTTGCCGATGTTCGCCATGCATTCAACAAATACGGCGGCAGCCTCGGGGTCAGCGGTTCGGTTGCCTTTATGTTCGACCGCAAAGGACAGATCATCTTCCCCGGCGATCAGGACTTCGACACAATTTTCGAAGCCGCTCTGGAAGCCGGAGCGGAAGACGTTAAAGAGGAGGACGATGTCATTGAGGTGGTGACGGACCCCGCCGATTTCGAGTCCGTGCGCAATGCCCTGGAGCAGCAGGGCCTTGAATTTCAAACTGCCGAAGTGACCATGATTCCGCAAAACATGACCGCCGTTGAAGGGAAGCAGGCGGAATCGCTGATGAAGATGATCGACGTTCTGGAAGACAACGATGACGTCCAGAACGTTCACGCCAATTTTGACATCTCGGATGATGAGATGGAAAGACTCATGGGGTAATGGCTGTGAGCAGTGTTCCGATTTTGCCATCACATATCGCACATCGCGCTTCGCCCGGCGGTTTATGCGAATCCTAGGCATCGATCCCGGCAGCAAAACGACCGGATACGGTTTTATCGAACAGCACGGAAACCGTTTGATTCATCTCGATAACGGCACCATCTCTACCCGGAGCCGGGACGCCCTGGCGCAACGGTTACAGCTTATTTATCGCGGTTTATCCGCGCTGATCGAGCAGTTTCAGCCCCATGCGATCGCCGTCGAACAGGTTTTCGTGGCGCGTAACCCGCAGTCGGCGCTGAAACTCGGCCATGCCCGGGGAGTGGCATTACTGGCGGGAATCAATGCCGGGCTGCCGGTGGCGGAATATACCGCTCTGCAAGTCAAGAGTGCGGTTGTCGGCTATGGCCGCGCAGGCAAGAATCAGGTCCAGCAGATGACCCGAACGCTGCTGAACCTGCCTGAAATCGCGCAGGAAGATGCTGCGGATGCCCTTGCAGTCGCCATCTGTCATGCCCACAGTCGCCAGATAAACAACAAGATATCAGCAACCATGCGGGAGGCAAGCCGATGATTGCCATGCTGAGCGGCGAAATAGCGCACCGCAGTCCGGAGCAGATCATCCTCGATGTTGCGGGGGTCGGGTACCGCCTCCAGATCCCCCTGTCGACATTTTATGCCCTCCCGGAAAGCGGACGGGTAAAGCTGTTCGTCCACACCCATGTCAAAGAGGACGCCATCCAGCTGTTCGGCTTTTCCAATCAAGCGGAAAAAGACCTGTTCATGCTGTTGATTGCCGTTTCCGGCGTCGGCCCCAAATTGGCCACGACAATCCTCTCGCACATCCCGGCTGATGATCTTGCCCTGGCCTTAAGCCAGGGGGACGTGACCCGGCTGACCTCCATCCCGGGAATCGGCAAAAAAAGTGCCGAACGGCTGATTCTGGAACTCCAGGACAAAGCCGCGGGTTACGCTGCGGCGGTGCCGCTCTCTCCGAGTACGGAAAGCGGCTTGCACAGCGGAGATATCCACCAGGATGCGCTGTCTGCCCTGGTCAACCTGGGCTACAAGGAGACCCTGGCCAGGCGCGCCTTGAAAAGCCTGTCGTTAGGTCCCGCCACCCCGCTGGAAGATATTTTGAAAGCGGCATTGCAGATTTTGCTCAAATAGCGGAACATAACCACCATGGAGGACCGTCTCATAACAGCTCAATGTCACCCCGACGACGATAGCCGTTTCGAAACCGGCTTGCGGCCGAAAGCGCTACGGGACTACATCGGTCAGAGCAAAGCGAAAGAAAACCTGCAGGTGTTTATCGATGCGGCCCGCAACCGCAACGAAGCCCTCGACCATGTGCTTTTTTTCGGTCCTCCCGGACTGGGGAAAACGACCCTGGCCAATATCATCGCCCATGAAATGGGCGTGAACATCAAAAGCACATCCGGCCCGGTCATTGAAAAAACCGGAGACCTGGCAGCGGTACTCACCAACCTCGAAGAAGGGGATGTGCTGTTCATCGATGAAATTCATCGGCTTTCGCCGGTGGTCGAGGAAATTCTCTATCCGGCGATGGAGGATTATCAGCTTGATATCATGATCGGCCAGGGGCCCTCGGCCCGGACCATCAAACTGGACATTCCCAGGTTCACCCTGGTCGGTGCAACCACTCGGGCCGGCCTGCTGTCATCGCCGCTGCGGGATCGCTTCGGCGTCATCAGTCGCCTGGAATTTTATTCCCATGCCGAATTGAGCGCGATCGTCAAGCGTAGTGCGGACATCCTGAAAATTCATATCGACGCTGCCGGGGCGCAGGAAATCGCCCGCCGCAGCCGGGGAACGCCGCGGATCGTCAACCGCCTGCTGCGCCGGGTGCGCGATTTCGCCGAAATCGAAAGCGACGGCACCATCACCCGTGAGTTGGCGGATCGCTCCCTACAACGCCTGGAAGTCGATCATCAAGGCCTGGATCATATGGATTGTCTGCTGCTGTTGTCGATTATCGACAAATTCTCCGGCGGGCCGGTCGGTCTCGACACTCTTGCGGCCGCCATCGGTGAGGAACGCGACACCATTGAGGAGGTCATCGAGCCCTATCTGATCCAACAGGGTTTTCTCAACCGCACACCGCGCGGACGGGTTGCCACGGAAAGCTGTTTCAGGCATTTCCGGCGGACACCGAATCGCTCCGACGGCAACGGGCCGTTGTTTGTCCGCTGACACGCTGTAACCGGATGAATCCGCATTTGCAACAATTTACCCGGCAACTGGCGGCCTGGACACAGGAGATTATCCTGCGGGGACGAACGCCGTTCCGGCGGGTCGATGCCTACCCGACGATTCAGACCGACCAGGGCACGCTGCAGATTCCGCTGATTTTCTGGATCAACCGCCAATCACTGATGGCCGGAGGGCTGATACTGCTCCCGGAGGACAATCTCGATCAGGAACTCGAACGCGGGCGCATAGCGGCCGAGACCTTAGGGCTGCAGCACTTTGTCACCTGGGAAAGAAACCAGGTGCGCATCTGGCTGAGCGACGGAAACGGCACCAGGGAACAACAATCGTTCGTGCTGGAAAATCCGGACCATCCCGAAACCTTTCACTTCATTCTCGATGATCTGCTGGACGCCCTGAAACTGACCGCAGTACAGGGAATGATTCCGGCGGCTGATCTTTCTCCCAGCTATTTCAACAACCTTTTCCATATCACGCTGGAACAGACCCTACCTGTACTCACCGATGCCTATCGCAGTCACAGGACCGAAAATCTTCACCAGCATATCGATATCGATTATTGCGCCGACGAAGAAAATCGACTCACCCTGTTACGCCTGCTGTCTCTGCTCTGGTTCGAGAAAATGCCGGCGTCACTGCTGCCGGAAAAGCTCGAAGCGGAATTCAGGCACGCCCTCCGTTTCTTGCCCGGAGAACTGGCAAGGCCCCTCTCTCTGCACGCTCTTGCAGCAGCGCCGCCGCTACCGCTGGAAGCCGCGGTCGCTTTTCATCATCTGTTGCTGCGACTGCGCCAGTTGTCCTGGGGAGCCGACAAGTTTCGAAGCGGACAGAGCCTGTTAAAACTGGCGCGTTCATGGTTCCCGGCACAGGCCGGTGCAACCGCGACAGCCGCTGTCTACATCCATCCCACCGGCATTCCTTTCGCCCAGCGACCGCAACTGCTGCTGTCGACCTCTCCGGCGTTGATCGGCATGGCGGCAATTTTGCAGTACCTGGAGGGTCAAACCGATCTTCCTTTCGTTTACGGCAACACCCTGGAGCTCGATCGACTCCCTCTGTCCACCACAACGATAACAGCCAGGTTGATCGACAGACACGGCATCCCGGCTGCGGCAAGAAATGAAATCGGCAGCCGTCTCAGATTCGCCTGGCCACACCGACGCTTCAAAATCAGAACCGGCGATCCCGTCTGGAAATGGGAATTCATCCACTTGCTGGGTTTGACCCGCAACGATCAGGAACTGACTATCGAAATCCCGCGCGAGGGGCTGAACAGCCCGGTGCGCGATCCGATTTGGCAACTGTTGCAGGATTCTTTTTGCCTGCACGAGATCCGGCCGGAACAACAGCGGGTAGCGTTGCGTTTGAGCAGGCGCAGTCAGGCGGGCCAAGCCGGCATCATTCATCACCCTGAGGGCCGCCGGGAAATCGTCCTTGGAAACCATGCCGAAACAGACAGAAACCGGTTGCTGCTGGCGCTTGAACTGCCGTCAGTCCTCTATCGTTTGATCGACCGGGAACTGACCTGGCCCACCGCCGATCAAGCTGCCGATGAGACCAGCGACATCTTTGGTGTGTATCGCTCAAGCCGTCTGTATCAGCTGTTCAGAGCGATCATCCTGCCGCGCTCCCTGACCAACCCGCCGGCGGCCGAAAAAGGGCCGGGCACAGAGCGGCTGTTCATCCCTTATCCCGACATGCTGCTGCCGGACCCAGCCCGCAGTGAGCAGCAGGGCGGCAGTCCTGGACAGAACGAAATCGACCGGCTGCTGGCCGAGCGCCTGCTGTGCCCCGAACTGACAGACATCGTCCTTCCGGAAACCCAAAAGCCCTCTCACAACCGGGAAACGAAGATCGAGGCAAAAAAATCGTTGCAGGACACCGTGATCCAGGAAGCAACGGCCATCGGCCTGCCGAATTTTCCGGAACAATATTTCTATTTCCTGGCCAAGCCGATCTTAAAAGTTTATCGCTGGTCACCTCCCCTGGTCAGTAAAAGTCAAATTCTCGGTCATTTTGTCCTCGAGGATGCTGCAGGGGCAATCATCGAGGGGGAAGGCGACGAACTGAAACAGGCATTACTGCTACTCAGTCAGGGGGGGGAATCCACCGTGGAACTGCCTGAGGACAGGGAACAGTTGACCACCCTCCTGAATCTGTATCAGAAAGATCTGCGGCGGCTTTACAAACAGCTTAAAACCATCTGTTTCACGCAACTTGAAGATGCTCGTGAGGCAAAAAAAGCGCTTAAAAAAGCCTGGAGAAAACTCAATCTTCCCGAGCCGGGATGGTTTAAGAATTGATTCCCCGCACGGATGTCGCATCGGTTGCGGAAAACCGCGAACAGCCACGCAGGATAACGCTTCCGGATTGAACACTACCTTGAACCTGTTATAATTCTTGAGAGTTTTTCGGTCGTATCGCCCTATCGGAAAGGAGTTCAACATGCTGGAAGTCGTTGAAAAAACACTGCTGGCAGGCGTCGGAGCCTTGGCCCTGACCCAGAAAAAAGCGGAAGAGCTGATTGACGAGTTGAAAGAACGGATGAATCTTTCCGAGGAAGAAGGAAAGAAACTGCTGGAGAAGCTGCGCGACGCCGCAAAAATAAATCAGGAGAAGCTGGAGCAGCTGGCCCAGGATGAAGTCAAAAAAGCCTGCGAACGGCTGGGGGTGGTCACTCTTGAGGATTTCGAAAAATTGCAACGCAAGGTTTCACAGCTGGAAAAGCAGCTTAAAGCGCAGGCCGGCTAGTTCAGCATACTGGGACAGACTTTGCCGTTCAGCCGCATAAACCGCAATTTTCGTTCGCTCAAGCGCTATCGACAGGTCCTTGGCATACTGATCAAGTATGGGTTCGGGCATGTTGTGGAACAACTGAATATCGACTACTATATTCAGTTGGGCAAACGTATCGTTTCGCTTGGCACTGCGTCCAAGGAGTTGGAACGCCTGACCCAGCCGGTACGCATCAGGCTCGTGCTGGAAGAACTGGGGCCCACGTTCATCAAGCTCGGGCAGTTGCTTTCCACCCGCCCCGATATCGTTTCCGTCGCGATTATCGAGGAACTGAAAAAGTTGCAGGATCGCCTGCCGCCGGTTGCGGACGAGCTGATCATGGGCCAGATCCATCGCGAGCTCGGGTACCCGGTCGAAGAACTTTTTCAGGATTTCGATCGCATCCCCTTAGCCACCGCCAGCATTGCCCAGGTCCACCGTGCGACCCTGAAAACCGGAGAAAATATCGTCTGTAAAGTCCGGCGCCCGGATGTCGATACCGTTATCGAAACCGATATCGACATCATGATGGGCCTGGCCTATTTGGTCGAAAAACACCTGCCGGGCGGAGACATGTACGACCCGGTCGGCGTGGTCAAGGAATTCCGCCGGTCGATCAACCGGGAACTCGATTTTTCCCGCGAAGGACGCACCATCGACCGTTTTTCCGCCAACTTCGCCGACGACAACACCGTCCGTCTGCCCCACGTCTATTGGGACTACAGCGGACGTACGATTCTGACGCTCGAATACCTCTCCGGCATCAAGATCTCATCTCTGGACGAATTGACCGCCGCCGGTTACGACCTCAAGCTGATCGCCAGGAATGGCGCCGATAATTTCCTGAAGCAGGTTTTCGTGCACGGGCTCTTTCATGCCGATCCTCATCCCGGCAATATCCATGTGCTTCCCGGCAATGTCATCTGCATGTTCGATTTCGGCATGGTCGGCCGCCTTGACGAAGACCTGAAGCTGCAATTGACAGAGTTGTTATTATCGGTATTGGCCCGGGATGTCGATCGCATCATTTCCCAACTGCTTTATTCCGGCGACCTGCATGACGATTCGAACCTTAAAAGCCTTAAACGCGATCTGACCGAATTTATCGATGACTATTACGATATCCTGTTACAGGATTTGAAAGTCGGTCGACTGCTTATCGACTTTGTCGACATACTGACCGAATACCATATCAAATTCCCCTCGAATCTCATGCTGCTGTCCCGTGCGCTGATTGCCATGGAAGGCATCGGACGGCAACTCGATCCGGCATTTAATATGGTCGAACGCCTGGAACCGTTCGCCAAACGGATCGTCAAAGAGCGATATTCCCCCGACAACATTGCCAAAGACGTTAAACGCACCCTGCACGCCTACCAGACGCTGGGGAAAAACCTGCCGAAAGACATCAAAGAGTTCATCAATCGCATCAATCAGAATAAATTCAAAATCGATTTGGAGCATCGCGGGCTGGAGCGGTTCATAAACGACCTCGACAAATCAACCAACCGTATTTCCTTCAGCCTGGTGATCGCGGCCCTGATCATCGGCTCATCCCTGATTATGCAGACCGATAACGGCCCGATGCTGTTTGGCTTTCCCGTTCTTGGACTCTTCGGCTACTGTGTAGCCGGATTTCTCGGCTTCGGCCTGGCTATCGCTATTTTGCGCTCCGGGCGAATGTAAACGGCTGTGTTAAAAACAACACATTCTTGAACAAAAAGTGTCGTTATACCACACGCGTCATTGACGCCTCCTCACCCGGCTTCCTGATAAATATAATATTTTCAACCAGTTAAAAATTAAAAAAATTTGGCCGGTCTTTTGCATATGCTAACACGAAATTAATAACCATTCAGATCGGTTTAGGGTATGATTCTGCAGCGCACACTGAATAAAAAAACCACTATTTCAGGCATCGGACTCCATAGCGGAGCGCGGATTAATTTAACCATGCGTCCGGCGGCAGCCAACACCGGAATCATCTTTCACCGCACCGACGGAGAGCAGGTTATTGATATCAAGGCGTGTTCGGACAATGTCGTCGATACCCGCATGGCCACGGTTCTGGGTTCACATGGGGCGACGATATCCACCATTGAACACTTTATGGCGGCTCTGGCGGCATTCGGCATCGACAATCTTCATATCGACATCGACGGCCCGGAGGTTCCCGTACTGGACGGCAGTGCGGCACCGTTTATTCGCGAGATTCAGCAGGCCGGGGTTAAAACCCTCGATCGCTGCCGTAAATTTATTGCGATTCGCAAACCATTGGAAATTATCGAAGGCGAAAAACGCATCAGTATCATTCCGTCACGCTTTTTCCGGATCTCTTTCGATATCGCTTTCGACCATCCGGCGATCTCGGTACAGCATTACAGTATGAAATTCAACACCGAGAATTTCTGCAAAGAAATCGCGGAGGCAAGAACCTTCGGCTTTCTTCACGAAGTCGAATATCTGAAAGCCAACGGCCTGGCGCGCGGCGGATCGCTTGAAAACGCTGTTGTGATTGATGACAACGGCGTTATGAACCCCGAAGGCCTGCGCTTCAACGATGAATTTGTGCGGCATAAAATTCTTGACGCCTTTGGCGATTTCAGCTTACTGGGAGCGCCGTTACTCGGCCATATTCGCGCCTTCAAGGCCGGACATGATCTCAACGCCAAAATGGTTCGCAAAATCGAGACTCAGCCCGATCATTGGACCTACATCGAATTCAGCGAACAGGCAATCAGGGAGGCCCGGCGGTTCACATCGAAATCCTTCGCCGTCGACCTGGCCTGGAACAAAGCCTGAAGCGTTCCACAAAACTACGACGGACCTTAAAAAAGCAGCTTTTAAAGCTGCTTTTTTTTATATCCCGCTCTCCGCGGCGCATATAACTTGTGTTACCTTAACGCATTCTATAAAATTGATGTCTGCGATTATCACCACTGCCTGCAGATAACAAATGACGATTGAAACCAAAGCATCCCGACAACAGGAGAAAAACCGCCGCAAACGCCGCGAATGGCCGTTGATCCTGTTCGTCGTCTTTCTCCTGATCCTGGTTCCGCAACTGGAACGCCGTCTGGTTGAACTCACGTCCCAGTTGCCGATCAGCAACAGCATTATTGCTCTGGCCGTCATCAACCTCAACATCCTGCTGGTTTTACTTTTTCTTTTCCTTATCTTCCGGAATTTGTTCAAACTGATTCTGGAACGCCGCAGAGGTGTCCCCGGAGCCAGGCTCCGAAGTAAACTGGTGGGTGCGTTTATCGCCTTATCGCTGGTCCCGACAATGTTGCTGTTCTTTGTTTCCGCCGGTTTCATCAGCAGCAGTATCGACAACTGGTTCAACACCCAGGTCGAGGCGGCCCTGGATGAATCCCTGGATGTCGCGCAAACCTATTACCGCAACTCCGAAACCAATGCCCTCTACTACGCCGATCAGTTGAGCAGCCGGATCAAGAAGGAAAAACTTCTCAACGACGAAAACCTGCCGCAGCTCAAGGAACTGATCAAGGCCAAGCAGGAAGAATATAACCTGGGCATTGTCGAAGTGTTTTCGGCCACGCATGAAGAGTTGGTACGGGTCGCCAACCCCAAACTGCCCATCATCGAAATTACGGCTGCAACTTCGGACCCGGTGCGGGAAGGCCTGCAGGGTGTGCGTTTCTCTCAAATCACGCCGGTCGGCCAAGCCGATCTGATTCGCGGCATCGTGCCGATCCAATCCAACTGGAACCCCAAAGATATCGTCGGCGTGGTGGTGGTCAATTACTATGTTCCTTACTCGCTGATCAACAAAATGAAGGAAATCGCGACCTCGGTCGACCAGTACAAAACCACAAAATCGATCAAGAACCAGATTCAGCAGAGCTATGTTGTGGTTCTTTTGCTGATCGCTCTGATCATCATATTTCTGGCAACCTGGTTCGGCTTTCACCTGGCTCGCGGTATTACCGTTCCGATCCAGGAACTGGCGACCGCCACCGCCCGTGTCGCCGCGGGCGATTTGGATATTCAGTTACAAACCCACAGTACCGACGAGATCGGCACGCTGGTCAATGCCTTCAATAAAATGACGGCGGACCTGCGCCAGGGGAGGATTGAGGTCGACACCGCAAATCAGGAGTTGCAGAGTTCCAACCTCGAACTGGACCGGCGGCGTAATTACATGGAAATCATACTGGCCAACGTCACCGCGGGCGTCATCTCCATAGATCGTGACGGACGCTTGACGACAGTCAACAAATCGGCGGAGAACCTGCTTCTGTTTAAAGCTGATGACGTTATCGGAAAAGATTTCCGCGAAGTCATTCCGGCCCGCTACCTGCCCCAAATCATGGAACTGCTCAAAGAGCTTTTCTATTCCGACAGGGGAACGGTACGACAGCAATTGACCATCCCGATCGGCAATGAAAAATATACCTTACTGGTCAACCTGACCACATTGCAGGATAACAACAATAATTTTCTGGGCACCGTCATTGTGTTCGACGACCTGACCCAATTGTACAAAGCTCAGCGCATGGCCGCCTGGAGAGAAGTTGCACGGCGGATCGCCCATGAAATAAAAAACCCCTTGACCCCGATCCAGCTGTCCGCTCAACGCCTGCGGCGCCGCTATCTTGATCGTTTCAGTGCCGACGACCATGTTTTCGACGACTGCACCAAGATGATCAGCAGCCAGGTTGATGAATTGAAAAACCTGGTCAACGAATTTTCCAGCTTCGCCCGCATGCCGGCGACAAAACCGAGCCTGAACAACCTCAATAATGTGATTGATGAAGCTCTCGCTCTATACCAGGAAGCGCATAAAAACATCGCTTTTGTCAAAGCACTGGACAAAAACCTGCCCGATACAAAATTCGATCGTGAACAGATCAAAAGAGCACTTATCAATCTGATTGAAAATTCCGTCGCCGCGCTTTCGACAACCGGCACGATTGAGGTCAGTTCCAACTATAACTCTGAGCTGCAGATTATCACCCTGATCGTTGCCGACAACGGTTGCGGCATCCCGGCAGAAGACAAGTCCCGCTTATTTGAACCCTATTTTTCAACCAAAAAGACCGGTACCGGCCTTGGCCTTGCGATCGTTTCAACCATCGTTGCCGACCATAACGGCTATATCAGGGTAAAAGACAACCAGCCTCAGGGTTCATTGTTCACCATCGAGCTGCCGGCGACATTCGATACCGCTTAACGCCTGAAGGAGCCCCCTCATGAAGCATATACTCATTGTTGATGATGAAAAAACCATTTGCCAAAGCCTGGACGGCATCTTGAGCGACGAAGGATTCCAGACTTCCTTTGCCGCCTCCGGCGAAGAATGCCTGGAGGTCATCCAGGAGGAAAATCCCGACCTGATTCTACTGGACATCTGGATGCCCGGGATAGACGGCCTGGAAACCCTGCAACAAATCAAACAGCTCCGTCCCAATCAACTGGTCATCATGATGAGCGGTCATGGCACCATTGAAACCGCGGTTAAAGCGACCCGCCTCGGTGCGTTTGACTTTATCGAAAAACCACTGTCGCTGGAAAAAGTTCTGCTTTCCATCCAGAATGCGCTGAAAATAGGTCAACTGGTCGCTGAAAACAAAGCCTTAAAGGAAAAAATCGGCCGTGACTATCAGATGATCGGGGAAAGCCCGTCCATCGATCAGCTGAAGCAACAGATAAAACTGGCGGCGCCGAGCTCCGGCTGGGTTCTGATCACCGGAGAAAACGGCACCGGCAAAGAACTCGTCGCCCGGGCCATTCACCAGCAATCCACCCGGGCCGACAAACCTTTCATCGAGGTTAACTGCGCCGCCATACCGGAAGAACTGATCGAGTCCGAATTGTTCGGCCATGAAAAGGGTGCCTTTACCGGGGCGACGGCGGCCCGTAAAGGCAAATTCGACTTGGCGAACAGCGGCACCCTTTTTCTTGACGAAATTGGAGATATGAGCCTCAAAACCCAGGCAAAAATATTGCGGATTCTGCAGGAACACAAATTTGAACGCGTCGGCGGCAACCGAACGATAGAGGTCGATGTACGGGTCATCGCCGCGACCAACAAAAATCTGCAACGGGAAATAGAACAAGGCAACTTCCGTGAAGACCTGTTCTTTCGGCTCAATGTGCTGCCGTTCTCAGTTCCTCCGTTGCGGCAGCGTAAAGACGACATACCGCGGCTCTGTACCCATTTTCTGAAATATTTCTGCGGTAAGGAAAGTCGTCAGATCAAAACGATCTCCCAACCGGCTTTGCAAGCGCTGCTCGGCTATGACTGGCCCGGCAACGTTCGTGAATTAAAAAATCTTATCGAACGATTGGTCATCATGACTCCCGGAAATGAGATCAAAGTGGGAGATTTACCCCATAGCATCTCCCCTGCCCGAATGAGCAAAAACAGTACCCAGACGGGCCCAGAGCATGACATGCCGGCCTCTTATCGCGAAGCCAAAGAAGCTTTTGAAAAACGGTTTCTCGAGGAAAAACTGAAAAAAAACAGCTGGAATATTTCACGCACTGCGGAAGAGATCGGGCTGGAACGCTCAAATTTACACCGGAAAATAAAAAATTACGGGATCGAACCGGAATAGAACATCAGCTTTATGCAGAACAATAAAAAATATCGAGTCATTCCGTCAAAAAACAAAAAAAAAACGCTCCCACTCATAAAAAATGAATGGGAGCGTATGATTAATTTCGGCGGCGACCTACTTTCCCACATAGTCTCCCATGCAGTATCATCGGCGCGGTAGGACTTAACTTCTGTGTTCGGGATGAGAACAGGTGTGACCCCTACGCTATTGCCACCGAAAACCGTAAAACCGGTCTTCAATTGCCTACGACTCTATATAGATCCTGATAACTGCAAAAAGTTAGGTGGGGTTGGGGGAGGAGAACCTCCCCCTTACCCTATAAAAAACTATTTATGGTCAAGCCTCACGGTCAATTAGTACCGGTCAGCTGAACACATTACTGTGCTTACACACCCGGCCTATCAACGTTGTCGTCTTCAACGGACCTTCAGGGGGGCAAACCCCCAGGGAGATCTCGTCTTGAGGTGGGCTTCCCGCTTAGATGCTTTCAGCGGTTATCCTTTCCGAACGTAGCTACCCAGCGATGCCACTGGCGTGACAACTGGAACACTAGTGGTTCGTCCATTCCGGTCCTCTCGTACTAGGAACAGATCCTCTCAAATCTCCTACGCCCACGGCAGATAGGGACCAAACTGTCTCACGACGTTTTAAACCCAGCTCGCGTACCACTTTAATTGGCGAACAGCCAAACCCTTGGGACCGACTTCAGCCCCAGGATGTGATGAGCCGACATCGAGGTGCCAAACCTCCCCGTCGATGTGAACTCTTGGGGGAGATAAGCCTGTTATCCCCGGAGTACCTTTTATCCGTTGAGCGATGGCCCTTCCATACAGAACCACCGGATCACTAAGACCTGCTTTCGCACCTGCTCGACCTGTATGTCTCGCAGTCAAGCTCCCTTATGCCTTTGCACTCTTCGGCTGGTTTCCAATCAGCCTGAGGGAACCTTCGCGCGCCTCCGTTACAATTTGGGAGGCGACCGCCCCAGTCAAACTACCCACCAGGCAGTGTCCCCGACCCGGATTACGGGCCTAGGTTAGATATCCAGAAGAACAAGGGTGGTATTTCAAGGGCGACTCCACCGACACTGGCGTGCCAGCTTCAAAGTCTCCCACCTATCCTACACATGCTGTCCCGAATATCACTGCCAAGCTGTAGTAAAGGTTCACGGGGTCTTTCCGTCTTGCCGCGGGTAGACGGCATCTTCACCGCCAATTCAATTTCGCTGAGTCCCTGGTTGAGACAGTGCGGAAGTCGTTACGCCATTCGTGCAGGTCGGAACTTACCCGACAAGGAATTTCGCTACCTTAGGACCGTTATAGTTACGGCCGCCGTTTACCGGGGCTTCGGTTCAATGCTTCGCCCGAAAGCTAACACATCCCCTTAACCTTCCGGCACCGGGCAGGCGTCACACCCTATACGTCCTCTTACGAGTTTGCAGAGTGCTGTGTTTTTAGTAAACAGTCGCTACCGCCATTTCTCTGCGACCCCCTTCGGCTCTGGGAGCAAGTCCCGTTACCTAATGGAGGCACACCTTCTCCCGAAGTTACGGTGTCATTTTGCCGAGTTCCTTAACCAGAGTTCTCTCAATCACCTTGGCATTTTCTGCCCGCCCACCTGAGTCGGTTTTCGGTACGGTCTCTTATAATCTGAAGCTTAGAGGCTTTTCTTGGAAGCATGGGATCAACCACTTTGTGAGCTTAAAGCTCTCGTCATCGCGTCTCGACGTTTCTTAGGAAAGCGGATTTGCCTGCCTTCCCCGCCTACACGCTTAAACCGGGACATCCAACACCCGGATGGCCTACCCTTCTCCGTCCCCCCATCGCAATTATAAGAGGTACAGGAATATTAACCTGTTTCCCATCGACTACGGCTTTCGCCCTCGCCTTAGGGGCCGACTAACCCTTCGCAGATTACCTTTACAAAGGAAACCTTGGGCTTACGGTGTGTGGGTTTCTCACCCACATTTTCGCTACTCATGTCAGCATAAGCTCTTGTAGTTCCTCCAGCTGTCCTTACGGTCAACCTTCAACGGTCGCTACAATGCTCCCCTACCACTTACCATAAGGTAAATCCGCAGCTTCGGTACTGTGCTTGAGCCCCGTTACATTTTCGGCGCAGGCCCACTCGACCAGTGAGCTATTACGCTTTCTTTAAAGGGTGGCTGCTTCTAAGCCAACCTCCTGGTTGTTTATGCATTCCCACAACCTTTCCCACTTAGCACAGATTTAGGGACCTTAGCTGGCGATCTGGGTTGTTTCCCTTTCGACTACGGACCTTATCACCCGCAGTCTGACTCCCGTACAGACGTTCCCGGCATTCGGAGTTTGATTAGGTTTGGTACCCTGGTGGGGGCCCTAGCCCATTCAGTGCTCTACCTCCGGGACGATTCATACGAGGCTATACCTAAATATATTTCGGGGAGAACCAGCTATCTCCGGGTTTGATTAGCCTTTCACTCCTATCCACAGGTCATCCCCTCAGTTTTCAACCTAAGTGGGTTCGGGCCTCCACGACGTGTTACCGTCGCTTCACCCTGCCCATGGATAGATCACCCGGTTTCGGGTCTACTCCCAGCAACTAAACGCCCTATTAAGACTCGCTTTCGCTACGGCTCCACCTCAACGGCTTAACCTCGCTGCTGAACGTAACTCGCTGACTCATTATGCAAAAGGCACGCGGTCACCCTGACCAAAGTCATAGGGCTTCCACTGCTTGTAGGCATACGGTTTCAGGGTCTATTTCACTCTCCTCATCGGAGTTCTTTTCACCTTTCCCTCACGGTACTATGCACTATCGGTCATCGGGGAGTATTTAGCCTTGGAAGATGGTCCTCCCAGCTTCCCACAGGATTCCACGTGTCCCGTGGTACTCGGGGACACCCTAGGGTGGATCTCGGTTTCACATACGGGGCTTTCACCCTCTATGGCGGCACTTTCCAGAGCCTTCTATTACCGATCACCAATCCCACGTTGGGGCCCCACAACCCCAGAGCCACCGTAGTCGCTCTGGTTTGGGCTAATCCGCGTTCGCTCGCCGCTACTAGCGGAATCTCAATTGATTTCTTCTCCTGCAGGTACTTAGATGTTTCAGTTCCCTGCGTTCGCCTCCATAACCTATGTATTCAGTTATGAATGACGGGACATAATTCCCGCCGGGTTTCCCCATTCGGACATCTCCGGGTCAAAGCCTGTTTAGCGGCTCGCCGAAGCTTATCGCAGCTTACCACGTCCTTCATCGCCTCCCGATACCAAGGCATCCACCGTACGCCCTTAGTAGCTTGACCAAAATAGTCTTTTACTAAGTTAATTACGTTTTGCCTTTACTCGTTATCGCTTTGCTCATCATCTTATCGATGATGTTCTAAATCTATCAGTCGTATGCAATTGTCAAAGATCGAATATCGGTCACGAATTGGTGGAGGTGAACGGGATCGAACCGATGACCTCCTGCTTGCAAGGCAGGCGCTCTCCCAACTGAGCTACACCCCCGAGACTTACCTGGTGGGCCAGGGAGGACTTGAACCTCCGACCTCACGATTATCAGTCGTGTGCTCTAGCCAGCTGAGCTACTAGCCCACATCCACACTCATTCGCTAATTCGATGTCAAAGAACAGAAAACCTCTTGAAGAAGAGGCTCTGGTCTCTCAAAACTAAATAGCAGACTTAAAGGCTTGTAAGTGATTCGAGCACTGTCCGCTGCATTACTGCAGGGCAGGCTCCTTAGAAAGGAGGTGATCCATCCGCACCTTCCGGTACGGATACCTTGTTACGACTTCACCCCAGTTACCGACCATACCATAAACGGCTGCCTCCCGAAGGTTAGCCCACCGGTTTCCGGTACAATCGACTCCCGTGGTGTGACGGGCGGTGTGTACAAGGCCCGGGAACGTATTCACCGCGTCATGCTGATACGCGATTACTAGCGATTCCAACTTCATGGAGTCGAGTTGCAGACTCCAATCCGAACTGAGACCGGCTTTTTGGGATTGGCTCCACCTCGCGGTATCGCTGCCCTTTGTACCGGCCATTGTAGCACGTGTGTAGCCCTGGATATAAGGGCCATGAGGACTTGACGTCATCCCCACCTTCCTCCGGCTTAACACCGGCAGTCTCCCTAGAGTGCCCAACTGAATGATGGCAACTAAGGACAAGGGTTGCGCTCGTTGCGGGACTTAACCCAACATCTCACGACACGAGCTGACGACAGCCATGCAGCACCTGTCACCGATCCAGCCGAACTGACCCAAATGTTTCCATAAGGTGCGATCGGGATGTCAAACCCAGGTAAGGTTCTTCGCGTTGCGTCGAATTAAACCACATGCTCCACCGCTTGTGCGGGCCCCCGTCAATTCCTTTGAGTTTTAGCCTTGCGGCCGTACTCCCCAGGCGGGGTACTTAATGCGTTAGCTGCGGCACTGCAGGAGTGGTTACCCGCAACACCTAGTACCCATCGTTTACGGCGTGGACTACCAGGGTATCTAATCCTGTTTGCTCCCCACGCTTTCGCATCTCAGCGTCAGTATTGGTCCAGAAAGCCGCCTTCGCCACTGGTGTTCCTCCGAATATCTACGGATTTCACTCCTACACTCGGAATTCCGCTTTCCTCTCCCATACTCAAGATTGCCAGTATCCAATGCACTTCCGGGGTTGAGCCCCGGGCTTTCACACCAGACTTAACAATCCGCCTACATGCTCTTTACGCCCAATAATTCCGAACAACGCTTGCACCCTCCGTATTACCGCGGCTGCTGGCACGGAGTTAGCCGGTGCTTCCTTTGAGGGTACCGTCAGCACCCTTGCGGGTATTTCTTCCCCTCTGACAGAAGTTTACGACCCAAAGGCCTTCATCCTTCACGCGGCGTTGCTGCGTCAGGGTCTCCCCCATTGCGCAAAATTCCCCACTGCTGCCTCCCGTAGGAGTCTGGACCGTGTCTCAGTTCCAGTGTGGCTGATCATCCTCTCAGACCAGCTATCCATCGCAGCCTTGGTAGGCCATTACCCCACCAACTAGCTAATGGACCGCGGACCCATCCCAAGACGATAAATCTTTTCCCCCTTCATCCGAAGATGATGTGGGCTTATCCGGTATTAGCATCTCTTTCGAAATGTTATCCCGGACCTTGGGGCAGGTTATCCACGTGTTACTCACCCGTGCGCCACTCTACTTGGAATCCGAAGATTCCGTTCGCGTTCGACTTGCATGTGTTAGGCACGCCGCCAGCGTTCGTTCTGAGCCAGGATCAAACTCTCCAGTTATATTTCTGAAGTTTTGTTCCTATTTTGTTCAATTGACTTGAACCCTTACAAGCTCTTTCAAACATCTGCTATTTAGTTTTCAAAGACCAGATTTTCCGCCCCGCCGGAGCGCGGCGACAAGCAAGGACTCTATCCAAATCCGTCCAAGCTGTCAATCTTTTTTTTAACTTTTTTTTCGCTGCCGGTTGAATCCGTTCTTGCGATCCGTCCTCGGTAACGGAGGGCGTTTATAACCAACCAAGCCCTCAAAGTCAATCACTTTTTTTCAATTTTTTCCGTCGCTTCAGGCCGCCCACATTGGCCGCCGTCTCGAGCAACGGAGCGAAGTTATATCCAATCCCACCACTTGCCGTCAACACTTTTTTTCAGTTTTTTTTCAGCCTCAAAAATCATCGGGGGAAGTATTCAATTTATCGTAACTTTATCTTTTGTCAAGCGGGAACAAATCCGATCCACTTGTGCTTATCCAGTCTCGTTGCGATCCATTTCCCGACGGCTGAGTGAAAACAGCTTTACGGAAAACGTCGATTTATGCTTTCCTCGAAACGAAAACTTCCCCGCCCGTCCCCGGATTGGTTATACCGCCTCAATGATATAATAAGTTTTCTTTCCTTTTTGCACCAAAATATATAGGCCGTCGATCAGATCAGCCCCGGTCACCAGATACTCCTGATCGGTCAGCTTGACTTTATTCAAGCTGAGCCCGTTGCCTTTTATGGTACGGCGCAACTCACCCTTGGAGGGAAAAGCCGCCGTTTCAGCGGCAAGCAAGTCGACGACCGGCACTCCGACATCCAGCTTGGCACGGGCGATCTCATACGTCGGCACGCCTTCAAATACCGACAGGAAGGTTTCCCTGTCCAGCCGGGTCAGACTTTCGGCCGTGGCGTTACCGAAAAGGATCTGCGAGGCCTCAACGACCTTGTTGTATTCAGCTTCATCATGGACCATGCAGGTGATCTCACGGGCCAAACGTTTCTGTAATGGTCGCTGGTGTGGCGCAGCCTGTTGTTCTCTGACCAGGGTCGCGATTTCCTCCCGGCCCAAGAGCGTGAAGATTTTGATGTACTTTTCGGCATCCGCATCAGAAACATTGAGCCAGAACTGGTAAAACTTATACGGCGTGGTCAGCTTCGGGTCGAGCCAGACGTTGCCGCTTTCCGTTTTTCCGAACTTACCTCCGTCCGCCTTGGTGATAAGCGGGCAGGTCAGGGCAAAGGCCTCGCCTCCTTCCTTGCGGCGAATCAGTTCCGTCCCGGTCGTGATGTTCCCCCACTGGTCCGATCCTCCCATCTGCAACCTGCAGTTCTTCTCGCGATAAAGGTGCAGGAAATCAGTTCCCTGAACCAACTGGTACGAAAATTCGGTGAAGGACAGCCCGGTCTTGGCATCCTCGCCCAGACGCTTTTTGACGCTGTCCTTGGCCATCATGTAATTCACCGTAATATGTTTGCCGATATCGCGGATGAATTCCAAAAAACCGAACTCTTTCATCCAGTCATAATTATTCACCAACTCGGCGGCATTGGGAGCATCCGATTCAAAGTCGAGAAACTTCGCCAACTGTTTTTTCAGACCCGCCTCGTTGCGCCGGAGGGTCGGCTCATCCAGCAGATTGCGCTCTGCCGATTTCATCGACGGATCGCCGATCATGCCGGTCGCGCCTCCGAGCAATGCTATTGGTTTGTGGCCGGCGAGCTGAAGATGCTTGAGCATCATCACGCTGACCAGGTGACCGATATGCAGTGACTCCGCAGTCGGGTCGATCCCGACGTAGGCCGTCGTCATTTCTTTCTGCAGTTGTTCTTCCGTCCCGGGCATGATGTCGTGGATCATGCCGCGCCAAGTCAATTCTTCGATAAAATTCATTGTCAAAGCTTATCCATCCAGTAGCTTCCGGTTATCGTTCGCCCCGGCTTCAGCCGCCGGGGGAGGGTCGCATCCATCATCCGCATGCGTTGCGCGCGTGCCGTCATACCCCTTCCCGGATCCGCTCTATAGCCTCGCAGCAGCCGGTATCTTCATTAACGGTCAACACCACCCCACACAGGAGCGGGTCCTTTTTCGCAACCTCCAGGCGGACCGGCAGTTGCGTCAGAAAACGTTCAATCGCCGGCTCTTTCTGGTTTCCAATCACCGCATCCCGGCTCCCGGTCATGCCGGCATCCGTTAAATAGCCCGTCCCTGCGGGCAAAATCCTTTCATCTGCCGTCTGCACATGCGTATGGGTGCCGATGACCGCCGTAACGCGCCCGTCGAGAAAATACCCTAGGGCCTGTTTTTCACTGGTGGCCTCGGCATGAAAATCGACCAGGATTATCGGTGTGCTTTTTCTCAACTCGGCGACAAGCTCCTCGGCGGCCCGGAACGGACAGTCGAGACTTTTCATAAAGACCCGCCCTTCCAGATTCAGCACACCGACTTTCGTTCCCGCCGCGGTCTCATACACCCCCTGGCCATGCCCGGGAAGTCCGGGAGGATAATTGGCCGGTCGCAGCAGCGACACATCGGCGTCGAGAGCCGGATATATTTCCTTCTTGTCCCAGATGTGATTGCCGGTTGTGACCACATCAACCCCGGCGGCGTAAATCTCTTTCAGCACCGAAATCGTCAGGCCGTAGCCGGCCGCGCCGTTTTCTCCATTAGCGACGACCAGATCAAGGTAATGACGGTCCACCAGACGGGCGAGCCGTTCCTGCAGGATTTTCCTGCCCGCCCGCCCGACGATATCGCCGATAAACAGTATTTTCACAAATCACTCCCGCAAACATTTGTTCAGAGCCCGTCCGTTCGCAGCGGGCGCCGTCAACCACGGACGGCCTGATGAGATCTTTATTTGGCGTATTCCACCGCCCGGGTTTCGCGAATGACATTGACCCGGATCTGCCCGGGATAGGTCATTTCCTGTTCGATCTTTTTGGCAATATCTTTCGCCAGCACATGGGAATATTCATCCGAGATTTCCTCACTTGCCACCATGACCCTGATTTCCCGTCCGGCCTGAATGGCGAAACAGCTGGTGACGCCAGTAAAAGAGGTCCCGATCTGTTCCAGATCGCGCAACCGCTTGACATAGGTTTCCAGCGTCTCCCTGCGGGCGCCGGGACGCGCCCCGGAAAGCGCATCAGCCGCCTGAACCAGAATCGCCAAAATCGACTCCGGTTTTTCATCTTCGTGGTGAGCGGCAATCGCATGAACGATTTTGGGGGATTCGCCGAACTTGCGCGCAAGTTCGGCGCCGTTGACCGCATGGGAGCCTTCCATTTCGTGGCTCACGGCCTTACCGATATCGTGGAGGAGTGCGGCACGCTTGGCCTGTTTGACATTGACGCCGAGCTCGGCAGCCATCATGCCGCACAAAAAGGCCATTTCAATGGAGTGGGTCAGGACATTCTGACCGTATGACGTCCGGTATTTAAGCATCCCCAGAAGCTTGATGATTTCCGGATGAATGCCGTGCACCCCGACATCAAAAGTGGCCTGCTCACCGGCCTGGCGGATCTCCTCGTCCACCTCCTCCTGCGCCTTGTCAACCAGTTCTTCAATGCGGGCAGGATGGATGCGCCCATCGGCAATCAGACGTTCAAGAGCGATGCGGGCGACTTCGCGACGAACCGGATTGAAACCCGAAATCACCACCGCTTCCGGGGTATCATCGATAATCAGATCGATTCCGGTAGCGGCTTCGATGGCACGGATATTTCGTCCTTCGCGGCCGATAATCCGGCCCTTCATTTCATCCGAAGGCAACGGTACGACGCTGACGGTCTTTTCCGCGACAAAATCGCCGGCAAAACGCTGGATGGCCAGCGCCATGATTTTTTTGGCTTTTTTATCCGCCGTTTCCAACGCTTCATCCTCGATTTTTTTGATGCTTTTGGCCGCATCGTGCCGGGCCTCGCTGAGCATTGAATCAACCAGGTGCTGCTTCGCCTGGTCCCTGGTCAGCCCGGAAATTTTTTCCAGTTGCCGCAGTTGTTCGGCGTGCAATTGATCTATCTGCTCCGATTTCTTCTGCATCCGGTCATTCTGTTGGCGAAGCTGATCTTCCCGTTTGCCGAGTTCCTCGCCACGCTCCTCCAGATGGTCCAGTTTGCGCCCCAGGTTTTCCTCTTTTTGTTGCAGGCGATTTTCATGCGACTGAATCTCCCGCCGCAATTCGCGCGCTTCCTTTTCCCACTCGGCTTTCGCCTCAAGGACGACGTCTTTAGCCTGAATCGTCGCCTCCTTGCGAATGGTCTCCGCTTCCTTTCCCGCTTCGGCCAACAATTTTTCCGCCCCGGCCTTGGCGTTGTTAATGGTCGATTCGGACAATTTCCGTTTCAACAGCATGCCCAGAAAAACCCCGGCCGCCAGAGCCGCCAGGACTAACACTATGGTTAAAATATCGGTCTGCACGGTTATCCTCCCTTTGCAGAGTTTATGTCGAACCTGTCAATCCTGCACGACAGGGAATAAAACGTTCTTCCGTCACGATAACGGCGAGTTTCCGGTCATGCTTTTCAACCGGCAACTCCTCACAGAGTTGGAACCCGAAGGCCAGCCCCACCGAAAAAACATCCCACTGCCCGGCGGTGGCCAGAAAGCGGTCATAAAAACCTTTGCCATAGCCGAGCCGATAACCGCGGCGGTCGAATGCAACCCCGGGAACAACCACCAGATCCAGCCCGTCAACTTCGACAACCCGTCCAGCCGTCGGTTCCAACACACCGAACGCCCCGGAGGTTAAATCATCAAGCGAGCCGACCTCGACAAAGGACAGTTCTTCCCCGACCACCTTCGGGTAGCAAACTCTTTTCCCCGCCGCTGCCGCCGCCGCATGGAGATCCCGGGTCGCAACCTCATTGTTGACCGGGCTGTACAGCGCCACGACATCCGCGGCAGCAAAAAAAGAGGTCCGTTCCAGCAGGCTTTGCGCCCGTCGGCTGCAGTCGGCATGACACTGCGGCGACAGCTCGTTACGCAATTTGAGCTGCAGTTGTCGAATTTCGATTTTCCCCATGAGCACGGCCGGTCATTACCGGGGGAATACGGCCTAACAGTTCAGAAGGCAGTCACCAGGAAAGGCGCCAAAAGAAAGGATGCGTCGAGTAATATCAGTTCCTCAAACAGACAAGCTGAAAAAGTTATTTTTCACGCTCAAACTTGAAACGGTTCTGAAGGCAAAACATCTTTTTCCGCTTATCCGCTCCTCACAATTAAATTATAAAAAAAAGTTGAGGTACCGTTTACTCCTGCCCGGAAGCAGGACATGAAACACCATAAACCAGGCGTGTCAGTTTTCTTTTTATTCGGCGCCCGACCAATCCCTCTGCGTTCACGAAATGAGGGCCAATTATCCGCCGGACAGATGCTTAATAGTTAATCATACATTTTCTTGTGCAACTTTAGCAACCGGAATTCTCATCGCCGTCCTGCTCGATTAAGGCGAGAATGCGTTCCAAACGTTCAACGCTGACCTGCCTGCATTCATTCTGCAGGCGTAAATACTGCCCGGCCACATTCAGGAGCGTCAACACCGTCAAATCCCTGGAATCAACCGGTTGCCCGGCCGCAGTTTCCGCCAGCTTTTGCTCGACAAACTCAACGACACGTTGCGTTTGCGCGGTCGACTCCTGGCTGCGCACTGCATACTCGCGGCCCTGAATTTTTATTCTTAACGTTGAACTCATGAATCCTCCGCGGTGAAAGATTCAATCCGCTGCAGCATTCGATCAATTTCCGCAACCAGTTGCCGGCGCTCCCGGTCCCAGCCATTCTTTTCCCGCAACAAATGCTGCTTTTCGGCCCTTAGCAATTCATTTTCGCCAAGCAGCTTCCCAACGGCGTTTTCCAGTCGATCCAGAATATCCATTTCCTGCGCCCCCTGTGCGAAATGCCCCTAAGTTCCGGTTCGGTCGCCGGAGCCGAACAACGCCGTAACGAACATGTCCGCGTCAAACGGCCTGAGATCATCCAGTTTTTCGCCGATGCCGACAAAACGCACCGGAAGTTCCAATTCCGCCGCAATTGCAACAACAATACCGCCCTTGGCCGTACCGTCAAGCTTGGTCAGCACGATTCCATCCAGGGCGACCGCTTCATTGAACAGTTTGGCCTGAGTCAGAGCATTCTGCCCCGTCGTCGCGTCCAGAACCAGCAGCACCTCGTGCGGAGCCCCCGGTATTTCCCGATCCAGCACCCGGCGTATTTTTTTCAATTCCTCCATTAAATTGATTTTGGTGTGCAACCGCCCGGCAGTGTCGACCAGGAGGATATCAGCCTTTCGGGCCACTGCAGCCTTGGCCGCATCGAAGGCAACCGCACCGGGATCGGCTCCTTCTGCGTGGCGGACAACCTCCACCCCGGCTCGTTCTCCCCAGATCTGCAGCTGTTCCGCGGCAGCGGCGCGAAAGGTATCACCGGCACCGAGAACCACTTTTTTACCCTGCCGGGCGAACTGGCCGGCCAATTTACCGATGGTGGTCGTTTTCCCCACCCCGTTGACCCCGACGACCAGGATAACGAAAGGCGCATGCCGCTCAACATCCAGCGCATTGTCACTGAATTGCAGGATATCCAGCAATTCACGCTGCAACAGCTCGCGCACTTTCTCCGGAGAGGAAAGCTCTCCTTTGGACAGGCCCGCTGCCAATGAACCGATCAGCCGTTGCGTGGTCGGCATGCCGAGGTCGGCGGTGATCAGAATTTCCTCAAGTTCCTCCAGCAGATCCTCGTCGACCGTCGAACTGCCGCGCAACAGGCTGTCGACACGACCGATCAGGTTCGATTGGGTTTTGGCCAGGCCTTTTTTCAATCGCTCGAACAGGCTCAGCGCCGGTTCGGGTTCGGGTTCGGGTTCGGGTTCGGGTTCGGGTTCGGGTTCGGGTTCGGGTTCGGGTTCGGGTTCGGGTTCGGGTTCGGCTTCGGCTTCGGCTTCGGCTTCGGCTTCGGCTTCGGCTTCGGCTTCGGTCGGAGGCTGCCGTTTATCGCCTGCCGGGGCAACTTTTCCCGCCTTCTTCCCGGCGGAAAACACCTTCAGCAGAAACAGGACAAAAAGCAGAACCAGCAGCGTAACGCCGAGGTAGAGAACTCCCAGCGCGGCTAGCGCCAGATAGGCTTCCGGAACACCCAGCGCAGCGAGCAGCTGCGAGATCTTTGCGATCAGCGAATTGAACCGTTCAATCACCACGGCCCAGTTCGGATTGTTCAACCATTCCATAACTACGACTCATTCCAGATTATAGCATCAGTCCATCAGTCAAATTCGAAATCCTGACGCAACTCGTTCACACAACACCGTGCCCTGTAGGTCGCCCGCGCCACAATGGCTGCGGAACCCAGGTACAACACCAGAAGATAATCCTCCGTCAAGGGGGCTATCAGTATTTTGTTCTCGCCCGTTCTGATGACGGCATCTTCCAAATCACCGCTGCCGATCCGCGACAACGCCTCGCGCAGCAGGTTGAGAATAATGCCGCTGTGCGCTCCCAGTACCTTGATGTCATAATCGTTGATCCGGGCGACCTGGTCGACGGCCTCCCCCTCCCAATCGATAATGACGGCTCCAAGCGCACCGGGGATATCCTCCAGCAACCTGTTCAGCAACGATTTAAAAGGCATCCGTATCTCTCCTCCCGGCAAGGGGTCCGTAAACGTTTATCGAGCACCCTGAGCGCACCGCGACTAAGCCGGCAGGACGGAAACACCCGCCGTCGGCTCGTGAAGATCGTTAAGACGCACCGAAACCAGCTTTGACACCCCCGCTTCCTGCATGGTCACGCCGTACATGGCGTCAACAATCGACATCGTCCGTTTGCTGTGAGTGATGATAATGAACTGCGATTGTGCCGTCATCTCCGTGATCATTTCGGCAAAACGATCGATATTGGCATCATCCAGCGGAGCGTCCACTTCGTCAAGAATACAAAAGGGCGTCGGTTTAATCAGAAACAACGAAAAAATCAGCGCCACGGCGGTCAAGGCCTTTTCACCGCCCGACAGCAGATTCACATTCTGCAGCCGCTTGCCCGGCGGCTGCACGATAATGTCGATCCCGGTTTCCAGCAGATCGTGTTCGTCGGACAAGCGCAACTCCGCCTGCCCGCCACGGAAGAGACGCGGAAAAATCCGCTTGAACTTATCGTTAACCAGGTCGAATGTCTCCTTGAAACGTCGACGGGTCGTGCGGTTGATCTGACTGATGGCTTTCTGCAGGTCATCCAGGGACTGATTCAAATCGTCGCGTTGCCGGGATAAGAATTCATAACGTTCTTCCTGTTCGCGATATTCATCGATCGCCATCAGATTCACCTCGCCCAGCGCATCAACCCGCTGCTGCAAGCGTTGCAGTTGTTGCCGCTGGCGCTCCAGTTCGTCTTCGGTCGCTTCCGGGACCCGATGCTCGGCCAGATCAACCCGATAACGGTCCAGCACGGTCTGCCGCACATGCTCGGCCTCGACCTGCAGCTCGTGCCGGCGGATCTGCAAGCGGGAGACCGTTTTTCGCACATCTTCCGCCTCGGTGCGCAACTGCCGCTGCTGCTCGCGGGACTCGTCGATCCCGGCACGCTGCCGGTCATAATCCTGTCGCGCCAGGTCCGTGCGTTCCTGCTGTTCTTCGCGCCGGTTCAGCAAAACCTCAAGCTGGGTTTGCAACGTCTCGTCATCGGCCCGGAAATTTTCAACCGCTGCCGCGGCGCTACGGTGCTTTTGTGTTATCTCCCCGCGGCGCTGATCCAGGTCTTCCTGCTGTTTTTCGATGCGTTGCAGCGTGGCTTTCAGGGCGGTCTGCTGCTGTTGCAGCGAACCGTACGCCACCCGTTTTTCCGTCAACAGTTCGCGCGCCCGGTCCAGCTCCGTCCGAACGGTGCCCAGCTGCCGCTGCAGCACTTCGACCGTCTCTTCCAGCTCGTTTTGCCGGGCCGCGGATTTTTCCATCTCGTCAACCAGCTGTTGCGCTTCCGCTTTCAGCCTGTCCTGCTGATCGTCGATCTGCTCCAGGTCATAAACCACCAGCGCCAGCCGCTGACCGATACTGTTCTCTTCGGCCTGCAGTTTCTGCCGGTCTTTTCGCAGTTCGACCGACTGCAATTCAAGCAGATGAGAGCGCGCGATCGAAGAGCTTTTCTCCTCCTCCAGCAACAGGACTTCCGCTTCCAGATCGGCGAATTCGGCGGCGATGCCCGCGAAGCGTTGGTCCAACAACGCGGTTTGCGCCGAAACTTCCGTCAATTGTCTTTGCCGGCGCAACAGCCCCGAGCTGCTCGAAACGGCGGAACCCGCAAACATCACACCGCGCCAGTCCAGGCACCGATTCTCCGCATCAACCAGCAACAAGCCCGGCGGCAGGCTCTGGTCGGCAAAGGCGCCGACATCGGCAACATAATAAATACCGCTCAGCAGTTGCGCAACCAGAGACTCGTACCCCTTCCCGGCCGTTACCTTGCTCAGCAAAGGCGTCCCCGGGGGAAAGGCGACCTGCGTGCAAGCGGGAACGGACAACAGCAACGAGGCCCGCACCTGCTGCGCGGAAAGCAGACTCAGGGCCGGCGCAATGTCCGCACGATGTTCACTGACCAGGGTCTGGAGCCGCTCGGCCATGGCGACTTCGACCGCCGTCTCATATTGTTCGTCGACACGAATAATATCGGCGACAACACAGTTCCAGTCGGTTCGGCCATCGAGCAAAACCCGCGTTCCCTCGTCAAACCCTTCACGGCTGAGCAATAAATCCTGCAAGGATTCCTGCCGGGAGCGAGACTTTTCAAGGGCCTGACGCAGGTCGGACTGCTCGCTGTCCTTTTTTTTCAGCGTATACTTTTTTTCCTGATAACGCTGCTCCAACAGCTTCATGGCAGCGCCATGCTCTTCCTGCTGAACGCGCAGCTGTTCAATTTTGTGCAATAAAGCCTCGCGCTCTTCGAGTAACCGCTGCCGCTGTTCTTCGAGTTTTGCGGAATTCCGGCTGATCTGTCCGCGCCGCTGTTCTTCGCTCGTCAGACGGCGGGAAATCTCTTCCCGGCGATTGCCCAACCGGTTGACCTGCGCATAAAGCTCCATCAGTTCACCGCGCCGGTTTTCATACTGAGCACTGAGTTGTCGTTCCCGGGAAACAATCTGCTCATTTTCCGTGTCAGCGGCCGCAACGCTCTCGCATAAAATTTCCAGGCGTTGCACGGCCTCTGCGTTCTCGCGCCGGATCTCGGCCTGTTCGCTTTGCAGACTGCCCATTTTCAGGGCCAGAGAATCCTGTTCAAGCTGCAGATCCTGCTGCTGCTGAACGAAATGTTCCTGTTGGCGCCGGGAAACGACCAATTCATTTTCAACCCGCTGGACTTCCGCGCCTAACTGATAAACCCCTTCCTGGGCCGTCGCGAAAGCCGCTTCGGCGGCGGACAGCTGCAACTGTTTTTCACTGAGTTGCAGATCGCTTTCTTCCAGACGCCCGTCCAAACGCTGTAAAATGCCCGTTTGTTTCCGCTCTTGTTCGGCGACGACGCTTTCTTCGCCGTTCAGCGCCTGGAAGCGATTGCCGGTCAAACTCAGCTCGATCCGCCGCATCTCACCGCGGTAGTCACGATACTTTTCCGCCTGTTGGGCCTGCCGTTTCAAACTGCTGATCCGGCGGCGAACTTCGGCAATAACGTCGCCGAGGCGCACCAGATTCTGTTTCGTTGCCTCCATTTTCCGTTCGGCTGACTTCTTGCGGGATTTGAATTTTGTCACTCCGGCGACTTCTTCGATCAACATACGGCGATCTTCCGCCTTGGCGCTGACCAGCATGCCGACCTTCCCCTGTTCGATAATCGAATAGGCCCGGGCGCCGACCCCGGTATCCATGAATAATTCGGTGATATCAAGCAGACGGCAAGGGGTTTTATTAATCAGATATTCGCTTTCGCCGCTACGGTGCAGACAACGGGTCACCATGATTTCGGCATAATCGCGATAGGCCGGAGGGCACAGGCCGGCACTGTTGTCAAACACCACCGAAACCTGCGCGAGGCCATGAGGTTTCCGGGTCTCGCTGCCGCCGAAAATAATATCTTCCATCATGCGGCCCCGTAACTGACGGGCATTCTGCTCCCCCATCACCCAGCGAAGGGCATCGACGATATTACTTTTGCCGCAGCCATTCGGGCCGACCACACCGGTGATCCCATGTTGAAAATCAAGCGTAACCTTATCAACAAAGGATTTGAATCCGACTATTTCCAGGCGTTTGATTTTCATCGAAAAGATTTTTTCAATTGCAGCAGAGAGGCGCGACGCGCCTGTGTCTTCAGTCCGTCTTTCGTCCTTGTTTAAATACCGGAGCAGTGTCGAGGCGAGGCATGTTAACAAGGGTGGCAAGGCTGTGTAAAGCACAGAAATCGGGATCGATTTCGCCTTCTATCCCACGTATTGACGCTTGCTGCGCTGTCGCATAACAGCTATGATGAGGCGGATTCGGAACCATCCCAACCGTGTGCAAACGGACGAAACAATGCGTTCTTCTTCTGCTCGAGCCCTGATCAGAGCTTTCTGTTTTCTGCTGCTGCTCTGCGCGATCCTGATCACCCTGCTGCTTGTTTTTGTCAGTCAGTTGCGACTTGACGATTACCGCCACACGCTGGAACAGCGGCTCAGTTCGGCCTTGCGGCAGCGGGTCAGCATCGGGCAGGGGTCATTGACCTACAGCCACGGACTGGCCCTGCAATTGGCGGATGTGCTGATCGGCCCGGAGGCGGCGCCCCTGGCCCGGATACCGCGCCTGGTTGCCACGCTGGAGCTCAAACCCCTGCTGCAACGGCAGATTCAACTCGATCAGGTGCAGATTGAAGAACCGCACCTGCGGATCTACCTCCCCTGGCTCGACCGCCCGGAAAAAGGCACGTCTCACGGGCTCTTCAATATGCTCGGGATCAGCCTGTTGACGGTGCGCAATGCCACCATAGAGATTTATCAAAGGCATGGCGACGAGGCGCTTAAACGCTTGCGGATCGACAAGCTGCACGCGCTTCTGCGCGGCTGGCAACCGCAGCAGAGCGGGCAGCTGGTTGTCAGCGCGGAACTCCCCCGCCATCAGGCCAAGCTGCTGCTTGAGACCAAACTACCGGCCGGCACGAATCCCGAGATCTGGCGACAGGAAGAATACAGAACCAGATTCACCGTAACCGGCTTTTCCACCGCTTCATTACCGAAACTGAAAGGGCAACAGTACCCCCAATTCGTCGACCTGGACCTGAGCATTGAAGGGATTCCGGCTGCCGGCACCCGATTCAACACCCGGGTTGTCGGCACCAAAACAGGGGAACGGCTTTTCACTTTGAACGGGCGCTGGACCTCGACCGCAGGACAGGACTCGATCACCGGGCTGAGCGGCGAATTGCTGAACATTCCGCTCACGGGAGAGCTGCATTACCTGCGGCAGGAAAAAGGCAATTACCTGGCCGGCCGGATCGGGGTCACTGACATGGAACTGGACTCCGCACTGCTCAAAAGCTGGCGGGTCCCCCATGCGGACAAATTTCGCTCCGGAGAACTGGAAAACCTGACTCTTATTGCGGAAAAAAACTGGCCGGCAGAGCAGAAGCTGTCCGGCCTGCCGAACTTCACCGGCCGGATCACCCTCAGCAACCTGCACTGGAGTGATCCGGAATTGAAAGCGCTGGAGGATTTCTCCGTCGCCCTGGCATTGACCGGCGAGGAGTTGCGGATCGATGACGGTATTCTGGTCGCGGCCGGTGAACCGGTGGATTTTTCCGGTTCAATTCACAGCTTGTTTCTACAACCTGAAATCGACCTGAAGGTTTATGCAGCCCCGCAGCTGGAGCCGTTGTCCCGGCAATGGGAAAACGTCGCCGGCCTGGTCCTCAGCGGCGGAACACCGGTCACCTTAACCGTTCAAGGCGCCCTCCCCAACCCGTCGTTTGAGTTGACCGCGGATCTTGGCGGCAACCGTTTCGGTTACCGCTCGCTGTTGGGAAAGACCGCCGATACGCCCGCAGCCCTGACGGCAAGCGGAACCCTGGCTCCCTATGCCGTTACAGTGCATGACTTTACCTTGCAACTGGACCGGACCGCGCTGACCGGCTCGGGCCGCTATGACGCTTCGCGGGAGGAACCGCTCTACACCCTTGCCATCGACAAAACCGATTTGCGGGAACTGGCCCGCTTTTCCCCGCTGTTGCAGACGCTGAAGGCCCAGGGTTTTCTCGCCGCGGAACTGCGCCGGGATGCAAACGGCCTGCGCGGCAGTCTGGAACTGGAAGATGTCGGTGCTCACCTCACCCGGGTCATCGGCGATCTCAATCAAACCAACGGCGGGATTCAGCTTGACCGGCACGGACTCAGCTTTCGCAACCTTTCCGCCTCGCTCGGGAAGTCGGGCTTCCAGCTCGACGGTCTGCTGAGCGATTGGCGGAATCCGCAACTCGCCCTGGATGTTCGAGGGACGGATATCCGCGCCCATGACCTTATTTTCTCCAATCCGGACCTGCGACTGCACGATCTCGACGGGCATCTGAAAATCAACGCCTCGGGAATCCGATTCGCGCCTGTTCATGTCCGCCTGGAAAACGACACCGTCGCAACGGTCCGCGGAGAAGTGACGGATTTCAGCGATCCGCGGGTCGATCTCGACATCCAGGCTGAAACAGTCAATGTTCTGGACGTGATCAGCCTTTTTCAGCGGCCCGAGGGAAGCACCGATCGGCAAAGGCCGGAGGAAAGCACTCCGGTCACCATCAAGGTATCCGCCCGGGAAGGGCGTCTGGGCCGGTTGTTCTTCACTGAAGCCGAAGGCCTGATCCGCGACCGCGACCATCGTTTCACCCTTTATCCGTTGCGATTTAAAAACGGCAGCGGCTGGTGCCGGGCCCGCATCGAGTTCCTCCATCGGGAAGAGAAGCGGCCGCTGAAAATATCCGGGCACATGGAAGGAATCAACGCCTCGGTCCTGCACCAGGATCTGTTTCAGCAGCCGGGCCTGTTGAGCGGCAACCTGAAAGCCGATTTCTATCTGGAAGGCAATCCGGAAGGAGAGCTTTTCTGGACCCGGGCCAAAGGCGGTCTGCATATGCAGGTCAGCAACGGAATCTTAAGGAAATTTCATGGACTGGCCAAGGTCTTCTCGCTCCTCAACGTTTCGCAGTTGTTCGAGGGGAAGCTTCCCGACATGGACAAGGAGGGCATGCCCTTCAGCCTGCTGACGGGCAGTGTCCGGATCGCCGACGGCCGGATGAGCACGCAAGACCTGAAGATAACCAGCGCCGCGATGAACCTGTCGCTGATCGGTTCGCAGGGCATTCTCGACGATCAACTGGACTTCACCCTCGGCGTCATGCCGTTGCGTACGGTCGACAAAGTGATTACGAAAATTCCGATTGCCGGCTGGGTCCTCACCGGTGAAGACAAAGCCTTGGTAACCGCACATTTCAAAGTTGAAGGGACCAAAGATCAACCGAAGATCACCCCGGTGCCGATCGATTCCCTGTCGCAGACGGTTTTCGGTATATTCAGAAGAACACTCGGTCTGCCGGGCAAGCTGGTCAAAGACGTCGGTTCGATCTTTAAAAAAGAACCGGGGAAGAAAGCGGAAGAAACACGGGAATAAAGTCATACGAAAAAAGCCCGGACCATCGGATCCGGGCTTTTTCAAACAATCGCAAGCCGAAAAGCTACAACGAACAGCTCATATCCTCACCACAGCACATCGGTGATTTGATTTTCCCATGACCGTTCGGACATTTCGAAATTTGCACCTCGGAGCCGTTGTCCAGCTTGAGCACATCGTTGACCAGCGGTGCGTCACACTTGGCGCAGGTCGCGTTCACGGCCATTCCACATTTCGCACATTCGTAAGTTGCCATTCTTAATCGCCTCCTCGAAGTTTGTTTCAGCTGATAATTCCGCCGGGCCACTGATGGCCGCAATCCCAATCTCTCACCAAGTTTATAAGCAACCCGGAAAATTAACAACTGAAATTGTCATATTTTTCACTCCAGCGCCCCGAACCGCCGGGGCATCAAGCCGACAGGGCTCAGACCGAAGACGATTGCTGCTCCATGAGCTTGTCGCCGACATAGACCGTGGCAATTCCGCAGGTCAGATCGCAATACTGAACTCTCCTGAACCCGGCGGTGCTCATCATCGCGGAAAAATCCTCCCGGCAGGGAAATTCGACAACCGAATCGGGCAGATACTGATAGGCGCTGCGCTTGGAGATCAGGCCGCCGATAGCGGGCAGAATTTTCTGAAAATAAAAATAGTAAATTTTGCGGAACAATTGGCTGCGGGGGTTGGAAAATTCGAGGATGACAACCCGCCCTCCGGGTTTGAGAACCCGGTACATCTCCCGCAGTCCGGCCGCCCGATCGACAACATTGCGAATCCCGAAAGCGATGGTCACCCCGTCGAAGATGTCGTCCGGGTGGGGAATCTGTTCGCAGGGAGCATTGACCAGCGTAATCCGCCGCCCGGAGCCGGAATTATTCAGTTTTTCCTGCCCGTGGACCAGCATTCCCTGGGTGAAATCCTCGCCGACGATCATGACCGACGGATCGGTCTGGCGTGCTATTTCCAGGGCCACGTCGCAGGTCCCGGTGGCGATATCGAGCACCCGGCCGTTTGCGGGAATACTGAGCTGGCTGACGGCAAACCGACGCCAGCGCCGGTCAATGCCGAACGACAGCAGACGATTAAGCAAATCGTATCGCGGGGCGATGTCGTCAAACATCCGGCGCACCCCCCGCCCCTTATCTGACAGTTGAAACATAGCTGCTTTCTCCATTTGCGGATATCCACTTGCCCGGTGCCTGTTTCTATCATAGAGTAAACACGGCTCCAACAAAAATGACACCGCCCCACGGATTACAGGGCTGAAACCATGACCGACAGGCCTCGACAAATTCCTCTCGCAGTCTGCGCAGCGATCATTTTCGACCGCGGCAAGGTGCTTATTACCAAAAGGCCGGCAGGGAAACGGCTTGGCGGCTACTGGGAATTCCCCGGGGGGAAAATCGAGCACCGCGAATCACCGCACCAGGCCCTGATCAGAGAACTGCGCGAAGAACTGGACATCGGCATCAGCGTCCACGGTTTTTTCGCCTCCGTCCACCACCGCTACGACTGGGGTGCGGCGCTGATTCTGGCCTACCTGTGTCATTGGGAAGAAGGACAAATCAAGCATCTTGAAGTTGCCGCTCACCGGTGGGTGGAAGTGGAGCAACTGTCGGACTTCCGCATGCTGCCCGCCGATCAGCCGATCCTGGAGCGACTGAGAACCTGGAAACAACAGCAAAACGCTTAGCTGAGGTGAATTTATGCATCTGCGCCTGACCATTCTCTGCGAAAACAGCGTCGACCGGGTCAGTCCTTACGGGCTGTTGGGCGAGCACGGGTTTGCCTGTCACCTGCAGACGCCGCACGGCGATTTTCTCTTCGATACCGGCGGCGGGATGACCATCATCAACAACGCCAAGCTGCTGCAGGTGGATCTCAGCCGCTTACGGGGCATCCTGTTCAGCCACGGCCACTTCGACCATACCGGCGGATTACGGCAGGTTCTGGAGCACACCGGGTCGATACCGATTTATGCCCATCCGGATCTGTTCAGCCGCCGGTTCAGCAACAACGGCGGGACGACCCGCGAAATCGGCATCCCCTGGTCGCGGAGCGAACTTGAACAGCTCGGGGCGGAATTCGAGCTTCACGCCGACCCGCGGGAAGTGGCCCCCGGCCTCATTCTTTCCGGCGAAATCCCGCGCACCCATGAAGAAGAAACCGGCGATCCGAACCTGCTGGTACCGGGCGCCGACAAAGCATATACCACCGATCCGCTGCGCGACGACTTGTCCCTTTTCATCCGTACCGGAAAAGGACTCGTCATCCTTCTCGGTTGTGCCCATGCCGGGCTGTTGAACATCATCGATCATGCGCTCCAGGTTACCGGAGAAAACAATATTTTCATGGTGCTGGGGGGGACGCATCTGAAATTCTGCAGCGAGGAGCAGATGGCGGCCACTTTGGAACGCCTGGAGGAGCTGGATATCAAAAAGCTCGGGGCCTCTCACTGCACCGGGTTGCGCGGCGCACGACGCTTGTCCGAACGTTTTGGAGAACGTTTTTTCACCGCCTCGGTCGGCGTTGAAATCGAACTTTAAGGCACAACGCACATCAAATTACGGAACGGCTGAAGAACCTTCTCCGGGCCGCAGCGAAAGTCGCCGCAGAGGGCGATTCCCGATTCATTCCTCCTCGGCCAATAATTGTTCCTCGAGTGCTTTTGCCTCCAGAGACAAAGGACTCAACGGCAGGTAACGCAACCCGCCCTCTTCGCTGTTCTCGATCACCGACAAAGGTCCGCGCCGCTCTATCGTGACTTTTTCCCAGGTTTCCCCCAGGTTGATTTCCACTCCCTCGAGCAGATGTTTATGGATATTGATCTTGGGGTTTCGACCGGCGGGGTTCTGGGGCGCCGAGGCTTTTATCTCGGCCTGAGTGTGCATTTTCTCGGCTTTCAGCTTATCCAGCTGTTCCTGCAGGATCACCAGCCGTCTTTCCGCTGCCGGAGCGATATCGGGAGCATTGCCGATCAACCGCTTGAGCGGCCCTATCGCTTCGCTTATGGCTTTGATCTGCCCGTCAATCTGCGTGGTTCTCTGGTGCAGGTAAGTAAAACGATCTTCATCGGGAAAATAGCGGCCGGACAGCAGAACGGTCCTCTGCCCGGAAGGCGTGCCAATGTCCTGGGCTTCGATGCCGGCCAGAGCAATGCATTTACCACCGATGATCGCACCGCGTTCGACCGTGATCCGTCCGGTCGATTTGATCCGGCAATTGCGGATTTCGTTGGTGACGATGACATCGCCGTAACAGAATACGCTGACCTGATTGAGGAATGTGGCCCGCAGGTCCCCCCGGCAGACGATGCTGCCGATCTCTTTGCCGGCCATGCTGGTCATTTCGATCGGCCCGCCGGATTCGATCTGGCAGGCCCCGACCGGCCCATGAAGTTTCAGCCCTTTGCCGGCCTTGACATCGAAATCGTCCGGCACCTCGCCTTTTATTTCGACCAGACCGTTAAAGTTAATGTCGCCGATGGTGAGGTCCACATCGCCGGGCACCGACAGCAGGTCAACGACGGAAAGAACCTGCTTTTCCAGGACGGCGCGGCCGGCTTTGGTGGCAAAGGCGACCCGACGATCATATTTGAGCTCCACCCCTTCGCCGGCGATCAACTCGAAGGGCTGTCCGGGCTCGGCGGGGATGGGGCCCCCCGCGACCGTCATACCCGGCATGCCCGCTTTGGGCGAATGAACCAAGCCCAGTTTTTGTCCCACCTCGATCTCGGTGTAGGCATGCAGATCCTTGTGATCGACCCGGCCCGATTCGTCTTCCTGCAGTTCGATCTCGTCGCCGAACACTTTGACGATCAGTTCGAAGCGCCCGTCCTCCCCCGGCTGAGGAGGGACGCCGCGGGCGAGAACGGTCGGTTCCGGATCAAGGCCCAGATCGATTTGCGCGCAAAAATCGTACACCGCCGCATAATCGATCGCCTGAACAATATTGTGCCGCTGCAACAGCCGGATCACTTCATGCGCCGCCAGTAGGGGTTCGGCGCGGTTGTCGCTCGTGTTTTCAGCCGCGGGGGCAACCGTCGTCTCCCGGTCGTCATGGTTTTCAGCGGCAGCGTCTTCAAGCACGGGAAGACGTTCAATAGCGGCGCTACATACCAGTTTCCACTTGTCCGTCTTCAGGGCAAGCCGGTAACGTTCGTTCTCTTCAACGCAGAGTAAAAGATCAGCCCGGTTCTGCTTGATATGGCTGCTTGTCGCCGTCATCCGGATGTCTCGACGCTCCGTTCGGTCTGCTGAAAAAATGCGGCCCATTTCGAATCCCGGTTGAGGTCCCGATAATACTCACGGGAGTCATCAAAATGTCTCTGCGCCAGGCGATTGGCATGCCAGACCACATGTCCCACGGCCGCGTCGGCAAGAGCCGGGGGCCGGTCCGAGGCATGTCGCCGGATCGCCTCGACAACCTTCCGGGGAACCCCCCAAAGGGCCGCCAGATATGCCCCGACCTGAGCATGGTCCGCCCCCAGAATACGATTTTCCGCCACCGCGAAACGGATATTCTCCATTTTACTCGCAGCAAAAACCCGGCGGTACGGCTCGGGAAATGCGTGGCTCAAAACAATGCGCCCGGCATCATGCAGCAGTGCGGCAAGCAGGATGTCAGCCATGTCCTCCGCCAGCCCGAGCTTTTGCCCCAGCGCCTCCGCCAGGCGTACGACTTGAAAACTGTGGTGCTGCAACTGGTTCAGTTTGAATTCATGACATGACTTACGGTCTCCGGACTGCAGCATATGCTGGGTTGCCGCCAGAGCGCGAATCGTTTCGATATTCAGGTAAGCAATGGCCTCTTCCAGGCTGTTGATCCCGTTTTCCAGAGTAAAATTCGCCGAGCTGGACAGCTTGAACAACTGCATCGCCAGAGCGATGTCTTTCCCGGCGATATAGGCCAGTTTTTTCGGCTGGATATCCGGATCATCGAGACAGGTCGTCAATTTGCCGTAACTGTCGGGATGGATGGGCAGAGAGGTGATGCTGTTCAGCTGTTCGATCAACGGCTTGCGGTCGAGCAGCGTCAATACCTCATCCACCCGGCCCAGAAAACGCTTGAAGCCCTCCAGCTTCAACGGTTTTCCAAAAAAAATAATGACACAGATTCACAGTCTGCGAATATTCCATTTTCCCCGGCTGACCGGTCAACATGACCCGGATGGTATGGGGATGCCGATATTCAACCTGGGCCAGCAACTCCAGGCCGCTGGTTTCCGGCATCCGGAAATCGGTCACCAACACATCAACCGGCTCATCGTCCATCAGTTGCAGAGCTTCGCGAGCACTGCCGGCAAAAAACATCTGCCAGACATCCGTTTCGGTGTAGAGACCACGCTTGATACTGCGCAACAGTTGCGGCTCGTCGTCCACAAAAAGGATTTTTTTCATATTTCAGCCAATCTCTGCCAGATAAGTAAAAATTCTCCCCTCGACATTAAAAGATAATAACAGCCCGAAAAACAGATTTAAAGGTTTAAAAAGATTAATTTTTATCCCATAAGATAATTATATTGCCAACGATGCAACGTACTGCCAACCCTTTCCATGGCTTTGCCGCCCCTCGAAACGGCCGCACATCAGGGATGCGGCCGGGCGGTCCTGCTCCCGGTCATGGGAATTCGTCCCGGACGTGACGGTTGCCGGGGACAGGCATTGCCGCAATCCCGATGGAAATCGGAGCCTGGCGACGCAATCCCGGGATCGAAAGCATTGCGTTCGGAAAAAGCGGAAAAAGGTTTGTCAGCGACAGCCGCGGCGAGAATTCCCCCTGGCGGTTGTCAGCGTTGATGTTACTGCTTCGCTGATTCAACAGTCAAAAGGCCACCTTAATCGTCGTTCCCGCGAAGGAGGGAATCCATAAAAATTTTAAGCCGTTGGAATATGGATCCCCCCCCCGATACGGTCAGGCACGGGAGACGTGGGCCATGCGGGGATGACGAAATGGAGCAATCATGCGGTCGAAAGGCAATACGAATGGAGGCTGAACAGTACGCTACGCATCAGGGCTGCTTGGGTAAAGACAGCCCTGATGCGTTCTCTGTTGGACCGATTTTGTCAACCCAGCAGAATCTGCCCCAGCCCATAACCGATCAGGCAGGCGCAAACAACACCGATCAGGCCGGGAACCATGAAACTGTGGTTGAAATACCATTTGCCGATTTTTTGTGGTTCCCGTGGTATCAAACGTTACCGTGGCGATATCGGACGGATAGTTGGGAATAAAGAAGTAACCGTAACAGGACGGCAATGATCCCGATCAGCAGCGCCGGGGAGAGCCCCAGCCCCAAACCGACCGGCAGCATCATCCGGCAGGTTGCCGCCCTGACTGTTGATGACCACCGAAACCACGAACATGGCCAGCGCGAACGTCCAGGGATGGCTGGTGACCATCTCCGTAATTCCGCCTTTGAAGCTGGGCATGGCGAACTGGAAGTAGGTATCGCTCATCCAGGCGATACCGAAGATGGCGATCGCCGCCACCATTCCGATTTGAAGACTACGCCTTCCGGCACCTTTGAAGCCTTGGTCTTGGTGGCCAGCAGAATCAGGCCGCCGAATGCGAGCATCATCATCTGGATAATGACCGACATGGCAATCGGCTTCTCTCCCGCGGCCAAAGTCCGGATTTCGGGCACCATGGCGATCAGAACGATAACTCCCAACGCGAGCAGAAACAATAACACCGCATTGCGCGCCGAAACCGGCAATTTTTCGTCAAGCGTCGTTGCAGTGGTTTGTTCGATCCGTTTTCTCCACACCGGGTCTTGCAGTCTTTTTTGGTATTCCGGATCGTCCTCCAGTTCCAGGCCGCGGCGCATACTGTAGAGTGACATGATAATGACCCCGGACAAGGTTGCGGGAAATCGTGACTGCCAGAATGGTAATCAGAGTGATGTCGGCGGAAATACCGGACAGTTGCGAAAGATAGTAAACCACAGCCGCCGAAATGGGACTGGCCGTAATACCCATCTGCGAAGCGACGGAGGACGCCGCCATGGGGGCGTTCGGGACGGATGTTGTTTTTCAGCGCAACGTCGCCGATGATCGGCATGATCGAATATACGGCGTGTCCGGTTCCCAGCATGAAAGTCATGGTATAGTCACCAGGGGGCCGAGAATCGTCACCAATTTCGGTTTTGAACGCAACAGGCGTTCGGCGACCTGAAGCATGTACTTGAGCCCGCCGGCGGCTTCCAGAATGGCGGC
>CAXXGL010000003.1:0-135165 GCA_963676555.2 Geopsychrobacteraceae bacterium | reverse complement strand
TCGGCGTCCGCGAGTGTGACGCGGCCGCTGAAATCGCCCGGGCCCAGTACCGTGGGACCAAGGATCATTCAGGCGACTACCCGGCCATCGTTCCTCTGATGATGGCGGGCGAGAAAACCAAAACCCCGCACCTGACCTGGACCGAAAAAGTCTATGCAGCGGATGAAGCGGTGCTGCTGGAACTGAGCGGCGTTTACCGCCACTACCATTCACCGATCGCCCGCACCATTTTTCTCGGGCAGAAGCCGCCGCAGATCATGACCGATACCGCCCAGGTGGTCACCGAAGGGCTTCAGGCCGCTCTGGAGTTCATCAAGCCCGGGGTTCTGGCCGAAGACATCGAAGCGAAATGGCGCCAGGCCATTGCCCATTCGACCGTGGTCAAAGAATCGCGGCTGGGCTATTCCATCGGCCTCAACTACCCGCCGGATTGGGGCGAGCATACCATCAGTCTGCGTCCCGGCGACAAAACCGTCATCGAGCCCGGCATGTGCCTGCACCTGATTCCGGGTATCTGGTACGACAACGTCGGTTTCGAAATCGATGCCAGCATTGTCGTGACTGAAAACGGTTACGACCACCTGTTCGATTACCCAATGGACTTGGTCCTGAAATAACTGAAATAAAAAATAATCTGCCGGAATATTTCCGGCAGATTATTCAACAAAATGAAATTGCAAAAAAAATTTTGCAGCAATATGGTATCCCCTATTCACCCAGTGAAACGATATTGCATGGTAAAGCGCTTTTGTTCGCAATTTGCTTTTGTTTGAATCAATAACAATCAAAATCAGATATTTTACCTGGCTGCTAAAAACGGTCAGTTCAGAAGCGAGGAAAACCGTCTAAGAAACTCAGACAACAAATCACCGGTAAGGAAAAAACTACATGGACGAACAATCAGGAACCAAACAAAGCGGCCTCAGCGGACCTTTTGCAAAAGTTGACTGCGCCCTGGTAAGAATTGAAGAATTTATTTTATCCTACGGGATAATCGGCCTTGCGCTGCTGCTCATGGCCAACATTTTATCCCGCCTCATAACCGGCCATTCCATTATCTTCGTCCAGGAAACCACTCAGGCAGTGGTCGTCATTGTCACCTTTTTGGGCCTTGGGTACTGTGCCAGAAAAGCTCGTCATATCCGCATGTCGGCCCCTGTACGACATCATGCCCCCAAAAGTGAGAAAATTCATGATCATCCTGATGGCGGTCGTGACCTGCATTGTCATGGCAGCCATGGGCTATTGGTCGTTCCTCTATCTGCTTAAGGTCAAAGCCTCTTCCGCGGTAACCCCCATTCTCCGTTTTCCCATCTGGATAATCAACGTATGGGTTCCTATCGGCTTTTTCATGGCGGCCCTCGAATATGCGCTGACGGTCTACAAGAACCTCACGACGGCGGACGTTTACCTGTCGGTGGAAGTGCAGGACGGCTATGAAGATGAGAGCATCGGTGGAGTTTAGCCTCTCGTTGCGCAAGATATTGGAAAGTCCCGTAACCAGGCAATGAGGCAATCAAGTCTCCGCAACACAACCCATTGCTGAAAAAAGTAAAAGGTAAATTATGCTCACAACAATGATGATTATCATGCTGGGGTGTTTGATTCTGGCATTTCCGTTTATGGTCGCCCTGATTGTGGCGCCAATATTTGTCATGTATGACAGTTTTCCCTTTCTCAGCCAAACCATTCTGGCGCAGCAGACGATCGGCGGCGTCCAGCCGCTGGCATTGATCGCCGTCCCGATGTTCATATTTGCCGCCGATATCATGACCGCAGGCAAATCCGCGGAAAACCTGCTGGATCTGGTGCGCACATTTGTGCAACATATTCGCGGCGGCATGCCCATCGTCACTGCGGCCGGCTGCACCCTGTTCGGCGCCGTCAGCGGCTCGACCCAGGCAACAGTCTGTGCCATCGGCGGGCCGCTCAGGCCCAAACTGCTGGAGGCCGGCTATTCCTCATCCTTTGCCACCGCCCTGATCATCAACGCCAGCGATATCGCCATGCTCATTCCGCCCAGCATCGGCATGATCGTCTACGGCGTCGTGACCGGAACCTCTGTCGGCGAAATGTTCATCGCCGCCGTCGGGCCGGGCCTGTTTACCCTGCTGCTGTTTTCGATCTACTGTTACATCTACGCGACGATCAAAAAAATGCCGATTCTGCCCAAAGCAACCTGGTCGGAGCGCGGCAGAGCCGTGAAAAAAGCATTACTGCCCCTGGGTTTTCCGGTCATTATCGTCGGCGGCATTTATGCCGGCTTGTTCAGCCCCACGGAAGCGGCCGTGGTGTCCGTGTTTTATGCGCTGATTCTTGAAGTGTTCGTCTGTAAAAACGTCAAACTGAGCAAGATTCCGGAAATCGCGCTCTCAACCGGGATTATCACATCGGTCGTTTTTATTCTGGTCGGCGTCGGCACCGCCTTTTCCTGGATCGTCAGTTTCGCCAAGATCCCGCAAAAAATGCTCCCGGTCGTTCTCGGCCCGGAACCGACGGCACTGTGGCTGCTGCTTATCATCAGTCTGGCATTTTTCATCGGCTGCATGTTCGTTGACCCGATCGTCGTCATCATCATTCTCGGCCCTATTTTTCACCCGGTTGCGGTTTCACTCGGCATCGATCCGGTTCTGGTCGGCGTCATTGTCACGCTGCAGGTCGCGATCGGTTCGGCCACGCCGCCGTTCGGCTGCGATATTTTTACTGCGATAGCGATATTCAGAAGGCCTTACTGGGAAGTCGTCAAAGGCTCGCCGCCGTTTCTGATTATGCTGTTACTGGTGAACTTCACTCTGATCTTTTTCCCGCCATTGGCTCTGTTCCTCAGGGACCTGGCATTTCGATAGGAGGGGCGATTCTCAACCTGAAGCCGGAGAATCACCGCTAGCGTCCCGTTTGGTGAGTTGTTTGAATGAATTCCGAGACATTTTTGCTGCCGTCAAGGCGTGCCGCCGCAGGCCCGGCCTTTAGCCAAGCCGAGAAGGCTGAACGCAGACAGCGGCAAAAAGGGCCGGAATAAATCTAACGAACTAACCGCACGGGGCACTAGTACCGACGATACAACACGGCCGGTCTCAAGCCGTCTGCAGGCGGAGCCGGCCGGCAACAAGTGCCGATGAGGTATCGGCATGTTCCAACTAACCCGATGTGGAGGAAAACATGAAACAAAAGTTGAAAATGACAGCTGTCGTTGCCGTCGCCATGATGGACGCTGGCCACCTTGTTGGCGGGTACCGCGACCGCGGCCAAGTACGAGTGGCGTTTTGCCCTGGAGGAGATAGAAGGCAGTATCCAGCACGAATATGCCAAGAAATTCAAGGAAGTTATCGAGAGAAGATCAAACGGTGAAGTGCAGCTCGACTTCTATTTCTACGGTCAGCTCGGCAACGCCAACCAGATCAGCGAGCTGCTGCAGGACGGCGCCGTGGCCATGGCGTTCCAAAGCCCGGGCCACCTGGGTTCGTATATTCCCGAGGTTAACGTTTTCAACCTCCACTATTTACTGCCCGACAATCGCGAGACCAACATGAAGGTGCTCATGGGCGGGAAGCACACGTACAACACCTTGAAGCCGTACTATGCCGCCAAGAACCTGTACCTGCTTTCCATTATTCCCGAAGGCTGGCAAGTCTGGAGCACCAAGTCCGCAGTGACTTCCCCGGCCGATTTCGACGGTATGAAGTTCCGCGTCATGACTTCGCCGATGTTGGTTGAAGCCTACAAAGCCTACGGTGCCAACCCGACCCCGATGCCCTACTCCGAAATCTACAGTGCGTTGCAGCTGAAAATGATTGCCGGCCAGGTTCAACCTTACTTCGCCCACCAGGAAATGAAATTCTATGAAGTAACCGATTACCTGATCAACGCCAAGCAGTTGATGTACGTCACCACCCTGTGCTTCAACAACAATCTGTTCAACGGACTCGACGCCGAAACCCAAAAAATGGTTCAGGCCTCCGTTGACGAAGCAACCAAGTGGATGTTCGGCTTCGAAAAGGAATTCAACGCCAAGCGCAAGGACATGATCAAGGAAGCCAAGCCGGCAATGAAATTCATCGATCTGACTCCGGAGCAAATCGCCGCCTTCCGCGACAAAGCCAAGGCCGTTGAAAAAGTCTACCTCGAAATCGGCGGCAAAGGCGCCGCGGACGTGCTCGCTGCGGTTAAAAAAGACGTCGAAGAAAACAAATAACAAGTTCACATCCTGAACTCAACTGCCCCGGCTGAACGGCCGGGGTAGTTTTGTTTGCACCTTGCGCGAGGATTCCGAGCTGATGCAGCACGTTACGCCGTACGCTCAAGCCGGGCCTGCCGGAGAACCCGGCGACGGGTTGCGGTGCCGCGTATCTCCGCTGAGGTGGTCCAGACGACGCCCTGCAATGACCGGGCTCGCGATAAAAAGCAAGAGTTCAGCGCCGCAAAGGCAGGCCAGCGGCATCCCGACATCACCCCGTCGTCAGCGGACATGCTGATGACAGAGTCACACACCGGCACCGGCACACTATGGGCATCCAGCCGCAGCGTCCGGCCGGCAGCGGCTGAGCGAAAACAACAAGGTTAACGATCACCAGCCCGGGCACCTCCGGAAAAGGCCCCGAAATCACCGCCTGCGACGCAGGCCTGACACCTGCCGAAGACGCTTAGCGCTATGCTTGCGGCTGATGCCATACATCATTTCAGGCTGCGGTCCTTGCCGTTGAAACCGATTCCGGAAAAACCGCCCGGCACAGTTCCGAAAACGACTCTTTCCCTTTATAAACCAAATAGTTAAGACAGAATTTCCAAGCATAAGAATAGCCATTTAGGGATTGACTTGATGAGCAAAGTTGCTATAATTCACGCGCACTGTAACACTATTAAAACACTTGTTCATATAGTGAACGAACATATTGGAGACGAATATGGAGCCCGGCAAAGATTTCAGCGTTAACAATCATCGCGTCATTTCCGATTATTTTAAAAGCACGACCCCTGAAAAACTGCATATCGACAATATTACCTATGATGGTGACGACCATCTGATCACATACGCGTCAACCGATATTCCCGGCGACACCCTGCTCGACCAGAAAAATTACATGGAAGAGCATATGGACAACATCCGCGTGCAGTTGCTCGGCGACGAACCGACCCGCTGCGTCGATCTGATCGTTCCGCCCAAAGACCCGCGTGCCGTTGCCGGCTACATCATCATGGAAACCATGGGCTATCCGCCCTTTTCCGGCTCCAACACCTTGAGTACCGGCTATTCCCTGCTGCAGAACGGCTTTGTCGAAAAGCAGGAAGGCAGGCACAGTTTCTTTATCGAATGCCCGGCCGGCCTGGCGGAAATCACCTATGAATGTGAAAACGGCAAGATCAAACTGGTCAGTATCACCGGCCAGGACGTCTACCTCGCCCACGACGGACTCGATCTGAACATTTGCGGCCAGGACCTCAAGGTTCCCGTTGTCTACAGCGGTGGTTTCTATCTGATGATCCCCGCCGGAAAAATCCCGACCGAACTGCGGCAGGAGAATTACGACGAATTCATCAGAATCGGTAAAAAAGCGGTCGACGATGCGCGCCGGAGCTATTATCCCAAACACCTGACCGTCGGCGACGTCGGCCCGATTCCGTTTGCCAATTTCATGGCAGACAAGCACGAAGGCGGCTACTATGTCGGTGCCACCTTCGTCTACCCGGACGTCATCTGCTACTGCCCGACCGGGACCGGCGCTTCCGCACACACCCTGATGCGGTACCTGGCCGGCGAAGTTGCGGTCGGTGATCGTGTGGAAGTCCGTTCGCCGATCGGATCGACCATGTATATCGATATCCTCGGCGCCGACCAGTTGCAGGACCGACCAAGACTGCAACTCAGAATCAACGGCCTGCCGACGCCGAAAGCGATGGATATCCAGGCGATCGCCTGACGCAGAGCCTCCTGACCCGGTGAGCCGACGGCAGTTCCCGAACCGACCCTGCCCGCAAGCTCACCGGGTCTTTTTTCCTGACGCCATGCGGTCGCTTTGAGCGGCCGCCGGCCATACAGCTTGTTTATTAACACCTTCCATAAGCAAGAAACCGGTTACACTTTCAAATGGGAGTTCCTGAATGCATTTCACTAAAACGGACGTACTGGTAATCGGCTCCGGGGCGGCAGGTTTTTACGCGGCAATCCGGGCGGCCGAATCCGGCCTCAATGTTACTCTGTGGGAAAAAGGCCTCGCCGGCCGCAGCGGCGGGACCGTCAGCGGCGCCGGGCCATCCGCCTACGGCTCCTGGAGCGATCCGGACGACTCGAGCGACAGCCTTTTCGAAGACACCGTCAAAGGCGGATCATACCTGAGCGATCAGCCTCTGGTCCGCGTTCTGGCCGAGGAAGCGCATCTGCGCATCCGGGAGCTCGAAGAGTGGGGCATCCGCTTCGACAAGAACCGCGACGGTTCTTACGTTATTTACACCGCCGGCGGGCACAGTCATCCACGCGTCATGGCGATCAGCGACCGCGTCGGACTGCAGATAAGCAAGGTGTTGCGAACAAAACTCCACACCTTCAACAACGCGGTATTCGGCGAAGACATCCTGGCAACCAAGATCATCGTCGAAGACGGTCGCGTCTGCGGTGCCGCCGGCGTCGATTTCCGCAACGGCGAAACCATCTGCATGAGCACAGCCTCCGTCGTTCTGGCAACCGGCGGCGTCGGCCAGCTGTTTCCCGTCACCAGCAACCCGATCCAGGTGACCGGCGACGGCATGGCCATCGCCTATGAGGCGGGAGCGAACCTGCTCAACATGGAACAGGTCCAGTTCTTTCCCTGCGGCATGGTTCATCCGCCGTCGCTGAAAGGTTTCATTCTGGGCATCCAGGAATACGCCAAACTGTTCAACAAAGACAACGAACGCTTCATGCAAAAGTATGAGCCGGAGAAGTTGGAACTCACCACGAGAGACCGCCTGGCCCGCGGCATCCATGCCGAAATCGCCGCCGGCCGCGGCACCGAGCATGGCGGCGTCTGGCTGGACGCGACCGATCTCGACGAAGAGGTTTTCAAGAGCTTCATGCACGAGATCGAGGTCTCTGCCGAGCGCGGTTACGACTATCGCAAACAGCGCGTGGAAATCGGTCCGGCCGCTCACTTTTTCATGGGCGGCGTCGAAATCGGCACCGATGCCGACGCTTCCGTACCCGGCCTGTTTGCGGCCGGCGAATGTTCAGGCGGACTTCAGGGCGGCAACCGCCTCAGCGGCAATGCTCTTGCGGAACTGCTGGTTTTCGGTTCACGGGCCGGAGAAGCGGCCGCCAGACATGCCCGCGACGTGACGGTCGGCTCGTGCGAGGAACAGGGCAACAACGAAGACGCCCGGATCCGCGCGGTTCTCAATCGTCCCGAATCGGACCTCACCCCGAATGGGGGCAAAAACCGGTTGCGCGAAATCATGGGTGCCTACATGGGTGTCACCCGCACCGGAGACGGCCTGAAAAAAGCCGCGGAAGAGCTGGAAAAACTGAAAGAACAGCTGCCGACGATCCACGTCCGGGGGACCGCGCTCCAGTTCAACCAGAGCCTGCAATCATACCTTGAGCTGGAAAAGATGGTGACCATCTCGCAGGCCATGGTTGCAGCCGCCGTCACCAGAACGGAAAGCCGCGGCGCGCACTACCGCGAAGACTATCCGGAATGGGACACTTCGACCGCACCGCGGTGCACCCTGGCCCGGCTGGAAGGCGACGAACCCGTCATCACGACCAGACCGGTCAGGCTGACGGAAATCACGCCGGAACAATCGGCTTAAAAAACAGATAAATAAGGTGACATCATGACACAAACCTTCAAGGTCGTTGTTGACCGTTATAATCCGGAAACCCGTGAGTCCTTCGCCCGGACTTACGAAGTCGAGTTCATCCCCAGCCAGACAGTGCTGCAGACTCTGAACTTCATTCGCGACAATCTCGATGACAGCCTGTCGTTTCGTTCCTCCTGCCAGGGTGGCAAATGCGGCAGCTGTGCCGTCGCTCTCGACGGCAAACCCGTCCTGGCCTGCTGTACAATGGTCGACGGCCGGGACATCACCATCGGACCGCTGCCGAACTTCCCGGTGATCAACGACCTGGTGGTGGACCGCAGCAAATGCGAAGACTACTTTTTTGAAATGTTGTCGCAAACCGGTTCCTGTACGGGAAGCTGTAACGATCACGCTCCCAAAGAGCCCGAAGCCTGCCTGCCCGAAGCGAAAATCGATTACGACAACCTATCGCGCTGTATCGGCTGCATGGTCTGCACCTCGGCCTGCCCCTACAACGCCCAGATGACGGAAAAGGGTCCGAATCCCTCGATGCTGGCCGGCGTTCTGAGTTCGGGCGTGCTGACCCGAAAAGACGGCCGCAACGCATTCCCGATCGGCGTCAACAGCGATTACTGCAGCCTGTGCCTCAACTGTTATACGGCCTGCCCGGCGGGCGTTCACCTGAACCGGGCCAATGCCCAGGGCAAGGACGCCTATGTTCAGACCAGAGGGCAGAAACTCCGTGACCGCCTGCTCGGTCATGCCGAGTTTGCCGACAAGGCGGCCACCCTGGCTCCGGGGCTGAACAACAGCCTGGTGAAAACCCCCTTGGTTCGCAAAACCCTGGAGCGGACCCTGGGGATCAGCAGCAAGCCGTCAATGGTTGAATTCTGCCGACCGCTGACGGCGACAACCGGAATCGATAAAGAACCCTCAATCGTTGCCAGAAAATACAAAGTGGCTTTCTTTACCGGCTGTTATACCCGTTACAACGACACCGACGCCGGCCGGGATGCAATCGCCGTACTGGAAAAATTAGGCGTGCAGGTTGAGATTCCGCAACAGAACTGCTGCGGTCTGCCGCTGCTCGGCAACGGCGATATGGCAACGGCCGAACGGAAGGCCCGGTCCAATGTGGCGGCATTCAGGCCCTGGGTCGAAAAGGGCTATGACATCGTCACCACCTGCACCAGTTGCAGCCTGATGCTCAAAAAAGAGTACACCGAAGTCTTCGCCATCAGCGCTGCAAAGGATCTGGCCGAGCGCACCTACGACTTTGCCGAGTACGTCAACAAGCTGATTGCCGCAGAGGGGATCGAACTTGATCTGGCTGCCGTGCCGATGCGTACGGCCTATCACACCCCCTGTCACCTCAAAGCGCAGAAAATCGGCACCCCCTTCATCGAACTGCTCAAGCGGATTCCGGAGTTCGAAGTTGAGGTGATGGGCGCCAACTGTTGCGGACAGTCCGGCAGTTACGGCTACAAGGCCGAAAAGTACCCCATCAGCGAAGCCGTCGGCGATCAACTCAGGCAGGAGATGGAAAAAGCCGAACCCCAGATCGGGCTCAGTGAGTGCGGCCCCTGTCAGCTGCGCATGCACGACGTCTCCGGCCTGCCGGTTGCGCATCCGGTCACCATCCTGCGCCGGGCACTGAAATAACGGCCGCCGGAATCCGCAAGTTCATCCGCCCGGCGGCCGGAATTGCGTTGTGATCCCAATCCGCGGTCGAATATTTTCCCGGCCGCGGCGATGCAAAGGCCTCCCTCTCCGGCCGCCGGGCGGATAACCATGGCTTTTCTTGGGGTTTGTCCGGTGCCTTCATACGGGTTGAATCGAAAACGGCTATTTACTGTGAAGCAACCTTTTGCTATCTAATAGGTCTTCTCCAGAAACCGTCATCCTGCAAGGAGTTACAACATGAAAGTAGTCAAATTCGGCGGCACATCATTGGCGAGTGCGGCCCAGATCAAAAAAGCCGTGGACATCGTTCTGGCCGATCCGGAGCGGCGGGGAGTCGTACTGTCCGCACCGGGGAAGCGCGACAGCCAGGATATCAAGATAACCGATCTGCTGATCAACAGTTACAAAGAAAAAGTCGCCGGTCGCGACTATCAACCCACGTTTGCCAAAGTTCGCGAACGGTTCGTCGAATTGGTCGATTTGCTCGGCGTCAATGTCGATATAGCGACCGAACTGCGGCAAATCGAAGAGAAGATCGCCGCCGGGACAACCCTCGATTACGTCGAATCGCGTGGAGAGTATCTGAACAGCCTCATCATTTCCCCGCTCCTTGACGCTGAATTCATCGATGCTGCGGAGGTCATCCGCCTGACCGCGGACGGGCGCGTCGATCCCGAATCCTATCGCCTGATCAGCGCCCGGATAAAGAAAATTCCGGGCCGCTTCGTGGTCCCGGGCTTTTTCGGTACCGGTCCCGATGGCGAGGTCAAATCCTTTTCCCGCGGCGGTTCCGATATCACCGGAGCGATCGTCGCCCGCGGTGTTGAGGCCGCGGTATACGAAAACTGGACCGATGTCTCCGGCATTCTCCAGGCCGATCCGCGGATCGTCGCTGCGGCGCAGCCGATCCCCCACATCACCTATGCCGAGGTCCGCGAGCTGGCATCCTGCGGGGCCAGTGTTTTCCACGAGGAAGCGATCGCCCCGGTGCGCGACGCCGGCATTCCGATCAACATCAAAAACACCAACAGCCCGGCCGATAACGGCACCCTGATCCAGCCCTCGCGCGCAACCGAAAAGCAGCCGGTGGTCGGAGTGTCCGGCAGGAAACCCTACCGCATGCTGAACGCCGAAAAATTCATGTTGAACCGTTACTCTGAACTGCCGAGCCGGATCAAAGAGGTCCTGGCCGCACAGGAACTGAACGTCGAATTCGACATGAAAGGGTTTGATACCCTGGCCATGATGGTTGACGGCAGCAAAGAATTCGACGAGAAAGCCGTCTGTCAGGCGATTATCGACCAGACCGAAGTCGACGCTTGCAGTTTCGGCATGGCGGTCGCTCTCATCGGCATTGTCGGCGCGGGTTTGCCGAATCAAACCGGGCTGCTCGGCCGGATGCTCAGCGCTCTGGGCGAGGCCGGTATCGAAGTCCGCAGCATCAGCTACGGCGGCACCAAAATGACGGCACTGGTGGCCGTCAACCTGAACGATCACGATCAGGCCCTGAACACTCTTGTCGCCGAGCTGCAGAAATAAACCGTGTAGAAACGTGGACGCCATGAAAAAGCGGGTACTTTTGTACCCGCTTTTTTAGATCAAAGGGCTGTTTGCATGAAAATCAAAACCCGGATCGCCCGGCACAGAGAAGAACTGATCAGCCTTTATCGCGACTTCCACGCGCATCCGGAACTGGGTTTTCAGGAATTTCGCTCGCAGAAGAAAGTCCTGGAGTACCTGACCGGACTCGGCCTGCAACCGCGCAAGACAGCAGACACGGGCGTAGTGGCCGAATTGGTCGGTGCCGCTCCGGGACCGACGGTTCTGTTGCGAACCGACATGGATGCCATTCCGGTGACGGAAGAAAATGATTTTCCTCACACCTCAGAAAATCCCGGCGTGATGCACGCCTGCGGTCACGACGGCCACATGGCCATGCTCATGGTCGCGGCGAAAGTTCTCACCGCCATGCGCGGCGAACTGGCCGGAACGCTGAAGTTCCTGTTCCAGCCGAATGAAGAGGATGCCGGGGCCTGGAAAGTCGTGGCAGACGGGATCATGACCAGTCCCAAAGTTGATGCGGTTTTCGGCCTGCACCTCTGGTCGCAGTGTCCAAGCGGCCGGATCGATATTGTCGACGGCCCGCAAATGGCGGCTTCCTACTATTTCCAGCTGAAAATCAAAGGTCGCGGGGGGCACGCCGGATTCGCTCATGAGTCGACCGATCCCGTCTTCATTGCCGGTCTGATCATGCAGGCCGTTCAGGGAATCCAGACCCGCGAAATCAATGCCCTTGATCCGGCGGTTATCATCTTTACCCAGATGAACGCCGGAACCGGCACGACGATCGTGCCGGAGGAGGCGGAGCTCAAAGGTTCAATCCGCTTCCTGTTCGAAGACGGAAAAATCCTGCTCAACCGTTTTGAACAGGTTGTCAGTCATATCTGCGCGGCCTACAAAGCTGAATACGATCTTGAGTTCCGCAAAGGGAACGACTTGCTCTCCAACCACCCGGAGATCGCAGCCATAGCGCGGGCGGCAGCGGCGGAAGTCGTCGGCAAGGACAACGTCACCGCAAAAATCCGGACCATGGCGGGCGAGGATTTCTCCGCGTACCTCGCCTGTGCGCCCGGCACATTCGCTTTCGTCGGCATCCATAATCCCGAGCAGGGGAGCATTTTCCCCCAGCATCACCCGCGCTTCGTCATCGACGAAAACGCCCTGACGGTCGGCGCCGAACTGCATGTCCGTGCGGCCTTGAAATTAACGGCGGGCTGAATAAATATCTGGCATCAAAACCTGATCAACGGCTAAACTTCAAATGATCCGCGGACGATAAGCAGTCAGGACATGGTGGGATGGCATGATCAAGGATCTGATTAAACTGTTGATACTGCTCGTTATTGTGGGCGCCATTATCGTGGGGATTTACTTTTTCGGCAAATCCGTCGACAACCAGAGTAAATACACCCACCCCATCACCCGGCCGGGAGCGAAGTGGTAACCCTGTGAGTCTCCGGAGCCGACCGGTCTGGTGCCGCTGTAAACCCCGGCGCCGATCCGGGGATCACCCGTCAACACGGCCGCCCGCCGCCGTGGCGGTCATAAGTTCCCGCCCTTATGCGACCCTCAGCCGCTTCCAGAAGTAAACGGATGAGCTTCCCGGCGCCCGGGAATCGAGCTGATTTTCACCTGCGGGTATGATCAGTTGCTGCGCCGTTCTTCGCCGGTGTAAACCATGTCTGCCATGCCGCGAATCGGATCGACGCCGATTTTCGCCCAGCCGTCGGCGCGTTCAAATTGCTCGATCTGCCGGGAATTGATCAAAGTCGTCAGCAGCGCCGGACTGATCCGATCTTTTACGCCATTCTTATAGACAACATTAATCTTCATACTCTGACGGAAAAAACCCATACTGACACCCCCTTTTCATTTAGGCCCTGTGTTATACAGCTTACCCGATTCGTCTTATTTGGCAAGTCGGTGGGGAAATAATTTTTCTTTTATTTATCAGTAGGTTATGGACTTTTATTGATTAAAATCGTTTTCACTCAAAGCTTGGGCAATCGCTTCCATCACCCGTTCGACGATAAGAATATGGGTCTGCTTGTTATCCTCGAGCCGGAACAGATCGGTAAAATCGAGCGGTGTGCCGAAATGCACCCGGCCCGGTTGGGCGCAGCGACACAAACGCCAATGATTGATGCCCGACAACGCGGTCGGGATCACCACCGGGCGGTGCTCGTAGATCAACTTGCCCACGCCCCGGTTGCCGCTGCCGAGCCGGCCGTCCTTGTGCCGCGTTCCCTCGGGAAACAGCATGACTTTTTCCGTTCGCAGCAGCTCTCCCAGCTTCTTTCCCGCTCGGATGTCGCGCCCCCGCTTGACCGGAAAAGCCCCCCAGGAACGGAAAATCGCTCCCAACAGCGGATTGCCGAACAGCTCCTCCTTGGCCGGAGCCCAAATCATCTGCCAGGGGTGAATTTTCTGCACCGCCGCCGGCAACAGCACCGTATCGTAGGCGGAAATATGGTTGGACAGCAGCAACACCCCGCCGCTGTCGGGAATATGTTCTCCTCCCCTAACCTGCAAACGATTCAGACAACCGGCGTAAAACATAACACCGCCGGAACAGATCATGACCCACAACCGCCGGAGAAAAGAAACTTTCATAACAATTCCGCACAATCCTCGGATAAAAATAAAGCCGGGTTGTCGCCAAGTCGGCATAAAGGGCTTGCGACAGGCTCGAACATCACTCATTATAAATGATTCCGGAAACCTGAATCAGCGCCCGGGCAGCGGAGAAAAAACGCGGCGACTGATCTCCGTCGAACCAGTCACTGATTCAGGCGTAAGGCTAGCATGAAAATTCATCGGCAATAAGGACAAAATACAATGGGTTGGTTATCAGGAATAATCGGCGGCGGCCTCGGCGCCATGATCGCCGGGCCTTTCGGCGCCGTCATCGGCGCGGCTCTCGGGGCCGGCATGGGCAACGCCCGGAATTTGCCCCAGAGCGGCGCAAGCGGATTCAATCCGGCGCAACGCCGTCAGGCGATCTTTTTCACCGCCGCCTTTTCCATGGTCGGCAAGCTGGCCAAGGCGGACGGACGCGTCTGTCCGGACGAAATCGCGGCGATAGAAAAAATATCCCAGGAAGCCCTCGGGCTTGACGGGCAAACGCGGACCTATGCCATCAACGTCTTCACCCAGGCCAAGGACAGTCCGGTGTCGTTTGCCGATTATGCGCGACAGTTCGGCGAGGTTTTCTCCACCGATCAGCAGTTATGCACTTTTATGCTGACGTTTCTGTTTCAGGTCGCCATGGCCGACGGCCGGCTGCACCCGCAGGAAGAAAAGATGCTGCTGGAAGCGAAAAGCGCTTTCCGGCTGCCGGAAAGCCTTTACCAGTCGTTGCGCAACCGTTATGTCGGCCTCCACTCCACGTCGACCAGCCTGGCCAGACATTACGAGAATCTCGGTGTCGACCCCGAAACGCCGACCGATGAAATTAAAAAGGCTTATCGCCGCAAGGCCAACGAGTTTCATCCCGATAAAATCGAAGGGAAAGGGCTGCCGCCGGAGTTCATCAAATTCGCCAACGACCGGCTGGCGGAGATCAACGAATCCTATGACGCCGTCATGGCGGCGAGAAAAGGGTGATGTCAGGCAGGTAAGCCCCATGGCTGGGTTTATGCGCCCCTTGACATAAACCTGCCGATGACAACTGACGATACCCGGCAATAGAGGAATCCTATGTCGAAATTGACCGCACTTCCAGCCTGGCAGGCTCTGCAACTGCATTTTCAGGAGATCAAAGATCATCATATGCGCGATCTCTTCGCCGCGGACCCTCAACGTTTCGACCGTTTTTCCCTGACTTTCAACGATATCCTGTTCGATTTCTCCAAACACCGGATGACCGGCAAAACCCTCAAACTGCTGACCGATCTGGCCCAGCAGTGCCGCCTGGAAGAAAAAATCGCCCGCATGTTCTCCGGCGCCAAAATCAATGCCACGGAGCAACGGGCGGTATTGCATATCGCCTTGCGCAACCGGAGCAATCGCCCGATCCTCGTCGACGGTCGCGATGTCATGCCGCAAGTCAACCGGGTGCTGGACAAAATGCGCCGTTTCACCGAGCAGGTGCGCAACGGCAACTGGCAGGGAGCGACCGGAAAACCGATCCGGCACATTGTCAATATCGGCATCGGCGGTTCCGACCTCGGTCCCCTGATGGTCACCGAGGCGCTGAAACCCTATGCGCTCAGAGACCTGCAGATGCATTTCGTTTCCAACGTGGACGCCACCCATCTGACGGAAACCCTGAAAAAAGTCGACCCGGAAACCACGCTGTTTCTGATTGCCTCGAAAACATTCACCACCCAGGAAACCATGACCAATGCAAATTCCGCACGGTCCTGGTTGGTCAACCTGCTCCAGGATGAAAGTGCCGTAGCGCGCCATTTCGTCGCCATATCGACGAATCTGGAGCAGGTTACAGCGTTCGGCATCGACCCGACCAACATGTTTGAATTCTGGGACTGGGTCGGCGGCCGCTACTCGCTCTGGTCGGCCATCGGCCTGTCGATCGCCCTGTCGATCGGCATGGATCATTTCACCGAGCTGCTCAGCGGCGCCCATGAGGTGGACGAACATTTCCGCAGCACCGCCTTCGAGCGGAACATCCCCGTACTCATGGGATTACTCGGCATCTGGTACAACAATTTTTTCCGCGCTGAATCCCATGCGGTGTTGCCTTACGATCAGTATCTGCACCGTTTCCCCGCCTACCTGCAGCAGGGCGACATGGAAAGCAACGGCAAAAGCGTGACCAGCACCGGCGACCGCGTCGATTATACCACCGGGCCGGTCATCTGGGGCGAGCCCGGCACCAACGGACAACATGCTTTTTATCAGCTGCTGCACCAGGGAACCAAGCTGATACCGACCGATTTTATCGCCTCGGTCAGCAGCCATAATCCCTTGGGCCGACACCAGCAGATCCTGCTGTCAAACTTTTTCGCCCAACCCGAAGCCCTGATGATGGGAAAAACCGCCGAAGAGGTGCAATCAGAACTGGAAAACGAAGGCCTGACCCCGGAAAGAATAGCTGAAATAAAACCTCACAAGATCTTTCCCGGCAACCGCCCGAGCAGTTCACTGCTTCTGCCCAAGCTGACGCCGCGAACCCTGGGATCCCTCATCGCGTTTTATGAACACAAAATCTTCACCCAGGGCGCGATCTGGAATCTCAACTCCTTTGACCAGTGGGGCGTGGAACTGGGCAAGCAACTGGCGAAAAAAATACTCCCTGAACTGAGTCAAGCCAACCATGTCCACGGTCACGACGCTTCAACCAACGGCCTGATCAACTACTACCGCTTATTTTTATCGAAAAAATAAAATCACCGACCTTTACTTATTGATTTTCTCGATTTTCCCACTAGAATATAAGAATAATTCTTATCTGTTTGGGAAAGGAGAAAATTTATGGCCGAGGAACAAGCAGCGGGATGCAGCCGGCCAACGGCATCCGGTGCGGTCGAAGAACCACCTCAAAGTGAAGAAACTGAACCATCATCTGTGGTGAAAAAGGAGCGGAACATGATTAGTGTCGGTGAAAAAGCCCCCGATTTCGTTGCCCCGGGGTATCAAAAAGGCGCATTTTTAGACGGTGTGAAATTATCGGATTATGCAGGCAAATGGGTACTGCTCTGCTTCTATCCCGGTGATTTCACCTTTGTCTGAGCGACCGAGATCTCGGCGGTCGCCGGGAAATACAGCGAATTCCAAAAACTGGGCGTTGAAATCATCTCCGTCAGCGTCGACAGTATGTTCACCCATAAAGTCTGGAACGACGACGAGCTGTCAAAAATGGTTGACGGCGGTGTCCCCTTCCCGATGCTCTCCGATGTCGGTGGCGATTTGGGCCGCCTCTACGGTGTGTTCAACGAAACCGCAAAAGTTGAAAACCGCGGCCGTTTCATCATCGACCCCGACGGCGTAATCCAGGGCTACGAAGTTCTGACCCCGCCGGTCGGCCGCAACATCAACGAAACCATCCGCCAGGTTCAGGCCTTCCAGCTGGTACGTGCAACCAAGGGAGCCGAAGCAACGCCCTCGGGCTGGCGCCCCGGCAAAAAAACCCTGAAGCCGGGAATCGATCTGGTCGGTAAAGTCTGGCAGGAATGGAAAATCACGGAGGCATTCGATTAATTGCCGGCCGCTGTCGTCAGCGACCCGACAATGCCCGTTCCGGACCGCCGGAGCGGGCATTGTCGTTTAAGACGGCTGTTTACTGTTTATCCGCCCGAGCGACAACCTTCCCGGCTTAACAGTTAACGTTCCATGGCCGCTCGGATCGGCCCTTTTGACCGGCGCCGGGCCGGACCGCGGCCGTCACGACAACCCGTAGAGAGCACAGGCATTGTCCCGGAACACCCTGCGGGCCTGCTCCTCTCCCAGAGCAACGAGCACCAGTTCATAGTCGCTGTCGAGATAAGGCCGGGGAGCCCGGGTCGAGGGCAGATCGGTTCCGAATACCAGCGCGTGAGGGTTGACCGCACACAGCTCACGCAATGCGGCGGCGACATCGAAATCAACCCGGCCGAAGCCCGTCGCCTTAACGAAAACGCCTTGCTCCACCAGCGTCAGCAGATCGGGGAATCCGGCCTTGGACAACCCGAGATGATCGATACTGACCCGGGGCAGCCGCGGCAATACGGTCATCAGTTCGCCAAGGTCGCAAGAATCAACGTAAAGTTCGACATGCCAGCCGACAAGCTCATGAATTCGTCCGGCAAAGGATTCCAGCCGTTCGACCGCCTCGGAACCGCCGCGCTTGAGATTGAACCGTACCGCTCTGACGCCGGCGTCATGAAGCGCCAGAATGTCGGCATCGCCGGTGGTCGCGGGAAGCTGGGTGACACCGACGAACCCCGGTCCCAACTCCTTCAGGGCCGCCACCAGATAGCGCTGATCAAAAGCCTGAAACGACCCCGACACCACCGCCCCGCCGGCAATCCGGTATTTTTCGGTCCGCCGCAGGTAATCGCCGACCGAAAAGTCCTCCGGCAAATAGCCCTGATTCTCGACCAGCGGATAGCGATGATCGATAATATGGAAGTGGCTGTCGAATACTTGCAGACGCTTTAATCTCTCCGTCATCGAATCCTCTCAGAATCTCGAGCCGGGGGTTTGCAGAAAGTCGATTTCATCCGCACTGGATTCCCGGCCGAGGATTTCGTTGCGATGCGGATAGCGGCCGAAACGCGCGATGATTTCCATATGTCTGATTTCATACCTGAAGGATGCTTCGCTGCCGTTTTTCCTGAACAATTCGACGGCAACCTGATGAATCGCCAAAGATTCGCTGTGCATATAAGGCAGATAAAGAAAATTTCTCCGCTCGACGGGTAATTCCCGATCGCAGCCCAGATCGACCGCGGTCTGGGCCAACGCCAGGGCCAGAGCATCCTGGGCAAAAGCCTGCGGAGAAGCGCGGAACAGGTTGCGGGAAAACTGGTCCAGAACAATGATCTCCGCCAGACGGCCTGCGGCCGTTGTTCGCCAGTGGAACAACTCGCAGCGCCGGGCGCGGTCGTGAACATCCAGGAAACGCCCGCGGATCACGCCATCGAGAGCGTCGTCCTGCTTCCACCATTGTCGCGGTTCAAGCTCGTCAAACCAGAAATCCAGCACCTTGCGGTAAACCATGCAACCTCGCTTTTCAACCCCGTCTGAATCGGGACATCAACGGCGGGGTAAACCGCAGCAAAAAACAGACCGAAAATCCGCTTGCCCCTCGACACCGCGGCAACCGCCGAAAGCTTCGGGCCAGGCCATGACTGCCGCAGTTGCTCAGCAAAATGACTCTTCCGGTCAATTATAACGGCGATCGGGTGCCCCGACAACTGCACCGATTGTGAAAATGAAAAAAGTTTTCAAGTGTGACTTCAGTCACACATTTCGTCACAACAGTGGGGCATAGTTCACGAGTTCGGCGCAATGCCCAACGTCGCATCCGGGCATTCCGGCGCGACTCGAAGGAAAACGGAGAAAAACCATGAGACTGTTCAAGAACAGAGAACGTTGCGGCGCGGCCGGATCGGGCCGCAGATCGCGGCATAATCATCCTTGCCCCGGCAGCGTGCGCGCCGGACGCAACAGCGTCAGCCTGGCGGAACTGGGACAAAATGAGCGCGGCATTGTCAAACGCAGCATGGCACGGGGTCCGCTGGGGCAAAAACTCGTCAATATGGGCTTCATCCCCGGTGCCGAAGTCCGCATGATCAGAAATGCTCCTTTACGCGATCCAATTGAAATTGGAATTCAAAATTACATGGTCACCTTGCGCCGCACCGAAGCGGCTCTGATCGAAGTGGAATCGGTATGATCAGAGTCGCCCTTGCCGGGCAGCCCAACTGCGGCAAGTCAACCATCTTCAACCTGCTGGCCGGCGTTAATCAACACGTCGCCAACTACCCGGGCGTCACAGTCGACAAAAAAACCGCCGGCGTCACCTTCAACGACACCAGGTTTGAGTTCGTCGACCTGCCGGGAACCTATTCGTTCAGCACCTATTCGCTGGAAGAACGGGTCGCCAAAGCCTTTCTCATGGATGAAGCCCCGGATGTCATCGTCAACGTCATCGACACCTCCTGCCTGCGGCGCAGCCTCTATCTCACCTTTCAGCTGCTGGAACTGGGCAAGCCCGTCGTTCTGGTGCTGAACATGATGGATATCGCCGAGCGCCGGCATATGACCGTCGATACCGCCAGGCTCGCCGAGATGCTCAACGTCGAGTTGGTCACCACCATCGGCACCAAGCGCCGCGGCCGCCGGGAACTGTTCGAAGCCGTGCAGCGCGCGGCCGGACACAAAGTCGTGCAACCGTTCCGGGTCGATTACGGCGAACTGGAGCACTATATCGCCGAGGCGGAAGAACTGGTCCGGCACGATGGCGACCTGCCGTCGCGGTGGTTGGCGATCAAGGCGCTTGAGGCCGATGATGTCGTGCTGGAAAAAACCGGGACCAACCGGGAACAGATCAAGGATCTCACCGGCCGTATCCACAGCCGGCACGATCTGGATGTGGATCAGGCCATCGCCCGGCTGCGCTACGACAACGCCGATGTCGTCTACCACAAATGCGTCAGGGAGAAAAAAGGACATCAGGACACCCTGACCGCCAAAACCGACCGGCTGATTCTCAATCGCTGGTGCGCCTTCCCGATTCTCGGCGGCGTCATTTTCCTCATCTACCAACTGGCTATCGTCTGGGGTTACAAGCTGACCGATTACACCTGGCCGCTGCTGGCGGCGGTGAAGAACAAAATCATTGCCGTGCTGCCGGCCGCGACCTCGATCGAGGTGCCGATGCTCACCGATTTCGGCATCTGGATGACCAATTCGGTGATCGCTCTGCTGAACTACATCCCGATCTTCTTCATCCTGTTCGCTTTGATCGCGATCCTCGAAGATGTCGGTTACATGCCGCGCATGGCCTTCATTCTCGACCGTATTTTCAAACGCTTCGGACTTCACGGGCAATCCACCCTGCCGTTGGTTCTGGGTGGTGCCTTTGTCGGCGGCTGCGCCGTGCCCGGCGTCATGGCCACCAAGGGAATCGCGGACGCGCGCGCGCGACTGGCGACGATTCTGACCGTGCCCTACATGAACTGCCTGGCCAAGGTCCCTTTCTACACCCTGTTGCTGGGCGCCTTTTTCAAGGAACAGATGTCGATCATGATGTTTTTCATCTCGACCGTCACCCTGTTTATCGCTCTGATCGTCGCCCGCCTGCTGACGGCCACGGTGTTGCGCACTTATGAAACCGCCCCCTTCGTCATGGAACTGCCGGCCTATCACCTGCCGACCTTCCGGGGTGTCGTCCTGCGCGCCTTCCAGCGGGTCTGGCTGTATATCAAAAAGGTCGTCACCATCGTCGTGGCCGTGGCCGTGGTGCTGTTCGTGCTGCTCCAGTATCCCGGAGTCGATGCGGAGAAAATGGCCCAATTCAAGCAGACGGCCGACTCCGCCGTAGCCGCCTTCAGCCGGAAAGCGGCCCCCACGGCATATGCGGAAGCGGTCGATGAGCCTGCGGAAGTTTTCGCACTGATCCACCTTTACGACAGTTACAAGGCCAACCGCATGCTGGCCAAGTCGAAAGAGGCGGTCGCCGCCCTTGACGCCGCATTTCTGGCTGACAGTCCAAAGCTGTTTCCATTGGTCCGGCCGGAGGACAAAGCGGCAAAGCAGTTGAATCGGCAGCTGCGGACACTGTCGAAGGTCAACAAAAAACTGCAGATCGAAATCAAGAACGAAAAAATCCGCAATTCTTTCCTCGGACTGTTCGGCCGGGCCATGGAACCGGTGACCCGGTTCGCCGGTTTCGACTGGCGCGTCAATGTCGCCTTCCTCAGTTCCTTCGCCGCCCGGGAAAGCGCCGTCGCCACCCTGGGTTCGATCTACGAACAAGGCCGCACCGATCTCAGCCCTGAAGAAGCGATCGCCCAGGACGGCGCCTACACCCCGTTGCATGCGGCGTCCATGCTGATGTTCATGATCCTGACGCCGCCCTGCATCGCCACCATGGTGGTGGTCAAACTGCAATCGAATTCGTTCCGCTGGATGCTGTTCGCGATCTTTTTCCCGATCACCCTCGGCATCATTCTCTCAATGCTCTTTTTCGGACTGGCCGTCAATTTCAACTGGAGCGGCCTGGATATGATGCGCAATTTTTATATCAGTATCGTCATTCTGACGTTTGCTCTCGGCTTGATCAAAACCAAACGCTCCGGCTGGCAGGCCGGAAAACTCACGAAAGGATAAGGAAAATGCGTAAAAAAATGCTCATGCTGACCTGCCTGCTGCTCTGGGTCGCGACTTCCGCCCGGCCCACACCGCCCTGATGTCCTGCTTTGACGAAGGGGACGGAACCGTGACCTGCGAGGGCGGTTTCAGCGACGGCAGCAGCGCCGGCGGGGTCAAGTTCCGGATCGAACAGAACGGCAAAACCATTCTTGAAACCAAAATGAACGAATACAGCGAAGTCAACTTTAAAAAACCCGCCGGCGATTACCGGGCGGTCTTCGACGCCGGCGAGGGCCATCAGGTGCACATCGACGGCAAAGACATTGTCGAATAACCCTTAAGCGGCATGACTGTGATTCTGCGCTATTCGGTACCGTGGAAGCCGGATCAATCTCCACGGAGGGAGGCATGTGATGGGAATTGCGGCTTTAACGCGCTGAATATTTACAACCTTTACAACACGTTTTTCAATACAACCTTGAAAAGGAGAAGAGGCGATGAAAAAAATTCTACTGACTTTGGTCCTGACGTTACTGGCCGGCAGCGCTTTTGCCCATTTCCAGATGCTCTACACGCCCGAATCGGCGCTGAGCAAAGGAGCGACCATCGAATTGCGCGAAGTCTTCACCCATCCCTTCGCCGACGAGCACACCATGGACATGGGTCTGCAACACGATACCAAAACCCTGGCCCCCGTCGAAGACTTCTACGTCATCAGCAAAGACAAGAAGACGGATCTGCTCGGTACGCTGAAACCGGTTTCCTGGAAGGGGCATCATAATTCGGGTTCCGCTTATCAGTCGCAGTACAAAGCCCGGCGCATGGGCGATCACCTGTTCGTGCTGCAACCCGCGCCCTATTACGAAGCAAACGAGGACATCTACATTCAGCAGATCACCAAGATGATCGTCAATGTCGCCGGCGCGCCGACCGATTGGGATAAGGAACTGGGCCTGAAAGCCGAAATCGTGCCCCTGACCAAACCTTACTCCATCTGGACCGGCTCGACTTTCAGCGGCATCGTCATGAACGAAGGAAAACCGGTTCCCTTTGCCGAAATCGAGGTGGAATACCTGAACCGTGACGTCGACCTGGCCGCCAATGCCATGGGCCCGGCCTATGTCGAAGCGCCTCAGGACAGTTTCGTCACCATGGGCATCAAAGCCGATCAGGACGGCAAATTCACCTTCGGGATTCCGAAAGCCGGTTGGTGGGGCTTCTGCGCTCTGGGCGCGGGCAGCGATACCGAATACAAGGGCAAGGAACTGAGCCAGGATGCCGTTATCTGGGTTCAGGCCAAGGACATGAAATAACGCTGTCGTCCCCGGCCGTCGTCCGGCGGCCGGGGACCTTACGGAGCCGCCATGGAAAAATTCTTTCTGCTTGTGCTGTTCGTCATCGCCCTCTACTACCTTTATCGCAAACTGATCAAAAACCGCAGCTGCGATTGCGGCGGCAAATCCTGCTGCGCGCCGCCGACCCTGCCGAAAACAGAGCAGAAGAAAAATGACTGACTCCGCGATCAGCATCCGCGATCTGCATCACAGCTACGGCAGCAAACGGATTTATGCCGCCCTGAACCTGGAAATCGACACCGGCGGCGTTTTCGGCTTGCTCGGTAAAAACGGTGTCGACAGTCGGGTTTATCCGCACGCCGACCCGCTGCACTACCTTGTGCGCTACGACGACGGAGCCAGCTACCGGGCGACACTGTTCGATAGACAGTATCGTTTGCTCGACACGGCGGAATTTCTTTAACTCTCGCCCCAGGTCCGCTCGTCCGCCGCTATCGGGCCACGGCCTGCAACGCGGTCAGACGGCGGCGGAAACCGGCGGCGCGGGCACTATCGCCAGCCGCCGGCGCAACTCGGCAGCAAGAGCCGTCATCTCCCGTCCGCCGCGGGCGCGGCCGTTGCCGCGGCGGACCGGGATATCGTCAAACCCGGCGGGTGACGCCGTTCCCATCAGAATGATGCGCTCCGCCAGGTAGGCCGCCTCCGCCACATTGTGAGTGACGAAAAGCACCGTCTTCCGGTGTGTCTCCCAGATGCGCAGCAGTTCATCCTGCAGGTGTTCACGGGTCTGGGCGTCGAGAGCGCTGAACGGCTCGTCCATGAGCAGGGCGCGCGGTTCGAGCGCCAGCGCGCGCGCCAGGGACACACGCTGTTTCATGCCGCCGGAAAGTTCATGCGGGTAGGCATTTTCGTACCCGGCCAGGCCGACCAATTCCAGAAAAGCACCGGCAGCCGCTTGCCTGGCAATTTTGTTCATCCCTTTGGCCTCCAATCCCAACTCGATATTGCGCGATATCTTCAACCACGGAAAGAGCGCCGGTTCCTGGAAAATGACCCCCCGTTCCGGCCCCGGACCGGTCACCGGCCGGCCGGAGAAAAGAATCCGGCCGCAGTCGGGAGGGATGAACCCGGCAATCAGGTTGAGCAGGGTCGACTTGCCGCAGCCGCTCGGCCCGAGAATGCAGACCATTTCGTTCTCGCGGATGGTCAGGGAAAGGTTGCGCAGCACCGCGTTGCGGCTTTCCGCTTTCCCGTTGCCGCCGTAGCTCTTGCTGATATTGCTGATCTCGATCATGCTTTTTATCCATTCAGTCGGTATTCCCGTTATCCCGGCACCGGCTACGGATGCCTCGACAGTCCCCAGAGTTCGACGGTGCGTCGCTCCAGGGGAGCGAAAACCAGCTGTTCGATGGCCAGCCCGACCACGCAGATGATGCCCAGGCAGACAAAGGCGCCGGCAAAATCGAGGGTCCAGCGCGACTGGATGATGGCGTAACCGAGGCCGGTACCGCTGCCGACGATCATTTCCGCCGCTACCAGGACCCGCCAGCCGTTACCCAGGCCGATACGCAGGCCGTTGATGATGTGCGGCAGCGCGCCGGGAACGAGAATATTGAAAAACAGCATGCGCCGCGACAGCCCCATCATACGCGCCGCCCGCACATAGAGTTCGTCCACCCGTTTGACGCCGCCGGCGACGCTGATGGCGATGGGAGCGAAGGCGGTGACGCTGATCATGAACAGAGTGGCGCTTTCCCCGATGCCGAAAATGAGGATAGCGACCGGAATCCAGGCCAGGCCGGGCACCAATTGCAGAACCTGGATGGCAGGCATCAACACCTGCTCGAAGGCCCGCCACCAGCCGGCGGCGATGCCGACCGCCAGCCCGGCGACGGCGGCGATGAAAAAACTCAACGCCCAGCGCGCCAGGCTGACGCAGGTATGGCGGTAGATGGAATATTCGAGAAAACGGCTGCCGTCGAGCATGTTCAGCAGCCGGACGGCGGTATCGGCGGGGGTTGGAAACGCCACCCCGCGCAACCAGGAGACAAGCCAGGCGATCATGAACCACAGCAGGAGCATCAGCAGTAGTGGGGAAAGGCGCATGCAGATACGGCACAGTTTCCACCCCCACGCCATTGCCGCCTGCCGGCGGCCGCCCGCATCGGTCCAGGCTCTTCCGGCCAGCGTATTCCCGCTGCGCATGTTCATACCGCCCTTTCCAAAGCCAACGCCTCGTGATGCGGCATCAGCGGACACTTGCGGCCGGCGCAATGATCGGCCCGGCTGAATTGATCGCACTGGATTTCGGTTTCCGCGGGAATCGGCGCGGGCAGCAGTTCGGCCGCGATCAGCTGTGCTTCCTTGAAGGCGATCCAGGTCTCGCGCTGGCAACAGCGGGCAAAGGGGTTTTCCGCGATCCGGGCCGAAACCCGGTTGACGATCTGCTGTACGGCCTGCCGTTTTTCCCCGTTGAACGGAGTGGCGCCGAAGATGACGGAAAAGGCGATCCCCACCCCGATGGCGGCGCCGTCAATGCCGAAAAACGAGCAGGAGGCGCCGGGAATCAGCGCCCCGCGGGCAATGCCGGTGATAATCTGTTCGTCGCTGACGGCGCCGCCGTTATTGCGATAGCCGGCAAGCAGCACGCCCGGAACCATGGGATGATGGTGCGGCCCGTGAGTGGGGAATTCGGGCCGGGCGCGCAAATCCCGCATGATGGCGAGAACATCCTTCTCGCGGGTCTCCAGACATACCGATTTGATGATGGCGGCAACCGCCCGGATATGACATTGATCGCAAACGAAATGCCCCTCTTCACAACAGCTTTCCACCCGCTCGCTCTTGCCGCAGTAATGGCAGGTCAGGTTTTCCGGGGCCGGAAGCATGATGATCGGCTTACCGCAGATCATGCAACCCGATTTGTGTTCGCTCTTCACCTCCGGCCCGTCTTCGCTCCGCAACAGGTCGGCACCCGGCAGGCAGCAGCAACTCATCTCCTGACTCAGATTGGTGACCTGTCCCTTGGCGTCGAGCAGCATGAAGTCCTCGCCCAGGTTGTGCGCCGCCGCCAGCGGCAGCCGGGCGGTGCACCCGCGCCGGATCAACCGGCCGTCATCGGTCACCAGGGCGGCGAACGGGCCGCGGTAGATCAGGTCGCTGTCCTGTTTTTCACCGGCTTTGCAGGCGAGATAGGTCAGGGAGTAGAAAGGATAACCTTTGACCTCGCGGTAGAGGAAACGTTTGATCACCCGCACCTGTTCGAAACCGAAGTCCGCAAGCATGCCGAACAGGTCGTTTTCGTGCATGGCGCCGCCGATACATTCCCCGCGCAGTTTTTCGTTCAGCTTGATATCGAGGGGAATCGGGTCGCTGTGCACGATATCGGAGATAACGACCCGGCCGCCCGGTTTGAGAATGCGGAAAATCTCCCGGAAGGTCTGCCGTTTGTTGATCGACAGGTTGATGACGCAGTTGGAGATCACCGCATCAATGTGATGATCGGGCAGGGGGATGTGTTCGAGAAAGCCTTTTCTGAATTCGATATTGGCGTACCCGAGGTTCTCCGCCACCTGATGCCGGGCCGCCCGCGCCCGCGCCAGCATGGTATCGGACATGTCGATGCCGTAGACGCGCCCCCGCGCCCCGACCTGACGGCCGGCGATAAAACATTCCACTCCGGTTCCGGAGCCCAGATCGACCAGGTATTCCCCGGGTTGCGGCTTGCAGTCCAGCACCGGGCTGCCGCAACCGTAACTGCGCACGCGCGCCTCTTCCGGCACGTGTTCAATCAAAGCGTCATCGTAATGCACCGGGTTGACGATATCTTCGTTGACCTCTTCCGCCGCCTGCGAATAAAAGGAACGGATGGAAGCGTGGCCGTCGCGATCGGACAGGGAGAGAACGCAGTTCGAATGGGTGAAACAGACCGCGTCGCCGCTCTCGTCGCACTCCTCCACCCGCTCGCCCATGCGCGCCTTCAGACCGAAAATCCCGTCGGCGGCGTTCTGCTGCGCCTCACGCCGGATCAGGTAAAGGGCCATGCGCCGGTAAAGCGGCAGATACGGATCCGCGCCGACAAAGGTGCCGGCAAAAATGAAGCTGTGATCGATATCGCCGCCGCCGGTGAGAAAACGCAGGGGATCGTCTTTCAGGGCCTCACAGTTCGCAACCGAAAGCGAACGGATGTTATTCATCAGCGGACTGTCGCGCCATACCCGCTCCAGGCCCTCGCTCAGGTGTCCGCATGTCAGCGTCTTTTCATAGACCGTGGCCGGCGAAGGGTAAATGGAACCGTCCGGGCCGACCGTCAGGCTTTCCCAACAAGCATTGTTCAAATCCATACGAATTCCGGGATAATTGAACACCTGGGTTTTCATGATGTCGAAATTGTCGACGGCCACGCCCAGTTGCTCCGCCCGTTCATAGGCCAGGCGGGCGTAGTGGAAGATCTGTCCGGGCTCGGCGAACAGTTGGTTGTCGGCCTTGCCCTTGAGAAACAGCCACATGAAGTGAACATTTTCCACCTGGCGGGCGGCGGCGAAATCCACCACCTGCGGCATCTCGTGCATGTTGACCCGGTTGATCGACATGGACAGGGTGACCGGAAAGCCGAGATCGCGCAGATGTTGCAGCGCCGCCTGCAGAACGGCAAAACTGCCGGCTCCGCGCAGCGCCTCGTGATTCTCCCGCAAGCCGTCAATGCTCAGCTGGAAATGCAGCCGGGCGCTGTCCTGCCGCTGCAGCCAGGAACTGTACCGGCCCAACTCGCTGCCGTTGGTCAAAATCACCACATGTGCGGCCGGGTCGGCGAGAATGCGATCGCAGACCTCCCGGAAGCGGGGATAGATGAGCGGTTCGCCGCCGGTAAAATAAAAAATCCGGCAGCCGAGGGCATGTGCCTGGTCGACGGCGGAGCAGAGACTGTCGTAGTCCAGTTCGGACCGGTCGCCGTCGCCGGAAGCGAACAGGCAGTGACGGCAGCGCATATTGCAACGGTTGGTGACGTGGAACCAGCATTCCTTCAACTCGCCCAGGCGCTTGACCGCCGCCCGTTCCCGGACCGGTTCCGGCGCAGAGCCGCCGAGACGCGCGAGCAGCCGCTCGAACAGCAGTTCCTCGCAGAGCGCGGCAAAAGGGCGGCCCGCGACGCGGGCACGGATTGCCGCATCCGCCCGCGGAGTAGGCACAAACCAGTCCGGTTGGTCGGCCCGTACGTAGACAGCTGTTCCTTCGTCTTCCAGGCGCTGGTAATTATTGATTTCGATCATGATCTCATCCATTTCCGTCGGCTGCGTCGGTACCGCCGCTGGCGTGCTCATTGAGCCGCCCCGTATGCGTCCAACGCAGGAATTTTTTCAATTTTTCCAAGCTGCTGCAGTTGTTGCGCGGTCATGGTCATGCCGGCCCGATCCCTGGCGGTGAAGCCGACGTCCCAGAACAGTCGGTAGGTGCATGTTTCCTGCTGCGTCTCGGGCAGGCCGATGGCCGCCGCGGCCAGGCGCACGGTTTCCGCGCGGTTGTCATGCATGAAGGCAACGGCCTTCCGCAACGCCCGCAGCAGTTTAGCGATATCCTGCGGCCGCTTTTCCGTCACCGCGTTTTTGCCCGCGATCACCAGCGGGAAGGTGTTGCCGAGAGAGCTGAAATCAGCGAGTTCGTGAACCTTCCCGCCGCACAGGGCCTCGACATTGCTCGGCCAGGGCTCGCTGCCGGCCATGACATCGATCTGCCCGGTCTGCATCGCCTGCGGCATATCGAGCGGCCGCAAAGAGATAAACCGCATTCCCCCCGGATCAAGCCCCACCGTCTCTGCCCAGGCGATAAAGGCGCCGTGCGTACTCGAGCCCAGCTGAATGCCGATCCGGGCCTGCTGCAAGGCCCGGATATCGACGATGCCCGTCCGGGCGATCACCCGGTGCATTTTTTCGCCGCCGCCATAACGGGTGAGCAGGCGAATGGCGCTGTTGCGCGAGGCCGCGATAAGAAACGGGGCATCTCCCATGGCGGCGATATCGGCCGCGCCGGTGACCAGGCTCTCCGCTGCTTGAATTCCGCCGCCGACCAGTTTGCATTCGACCTTCAGTCCCTCCTCGGCAAACAGATTGATCGCTCCGGCGATGATAAAAGGTTCGTAGCAGACCTTGTGCGCATACGCCAGCCGCAGCGGCTCCACCGTTGCGGCGGCAGCCGCCTCTCGCTCCGGCTGCAGCGCCGCCGCTCCGCCGGGATTGCCCCGGTCGCAGCCGTTCAGGCAGAAAAGGGTGAGGATAAGCAACAGGATCGTGCCGATGCTTTTGTTATTCATTTGAAGTCTTCCTTCAGCTGGTGGTCCCGGCGCCGTCGATAAAACACGGCGGCCGTACGGCCGGACGGGGCCGGTGCGCCGCTGAAACTTTGCGCTTGCATGACGGAAACCTCTGCCCGCAGCAACAGCGGACAGGTGCGCTGCAAACGGCAAGGCCAACGCGACAGGCAGCGCCGTTGAGGCCGGGGATCGGGTCGGGCGATGATCAGACGAAGAAAAACGGTGGCGGAATGGAACAGAAACGCGGTTCGGGAATCCGGTTCGGGGGGATAGAGACAACCGTTGCCGCCGGTGCGAGGGAGAGGATCGCTCTGCCCAGCCAGGTTCGCACCAGGTCGAGCAGCAGCCCGGCGGAACTGCGGGCGTCGGCGGCTTTGTCGATGTCGCGGCGACGGGTAATGGTGAGGAAACTTTTCCCGGCCCGCCGGATCCGGGACAACAGTGTCGACAACAAATCTTTATCGCGCCAGGGCAAACAATCGAACAGGCCGACCTCATCGCGATTCATGGCCGCGAGGTAGAAGCCGCCGTCGCAGGTCGGCCCCAGGGTGAGGGCGGAACCGGCGAGCGCCTGTTCGATATCCCCGGCCTGCAGGGTGGGAATATCGCCGCCGACCACGGCGATGCGCTCATAACCGCAGGAGAAAGCGTCGCTCAGGGCGGCAACAAAGCGGGTATTGAAATCGGTACCGCGCTGCCGCAGATAACGGACCCCGGGATATGCCGGGGCGCGGCCGTCCCGGATGACGATCAGGTCGACCCCGTCGACCTGGCGGGCGACATGGAAGGTATGGCGCAACAGGGCGTTATGCACCGAATCATCCAGCGTGCGGCCGAAGCCGAAACGCTTGCGATCCTTATGCTGCCCCCGGACGAACAGGAGCAGGGCCTGTCGATGTGTGCCGGACGGGTGAAAACACATGCTGGTGCCGTTGACCTCGATAGCGGTGGCATCCACGCCGGCAGCCGTGACAAAGCTCCGGCCAGCGGATGACTCTTGCGATTCCTGGATTCCTGAATGACTGTGAATTGCAGGATACAGGCCAACGGTCGGCAACCTGTGTTTCTCCGCCTTGGGCCGCTTTCCATCCGCCCGCCGCGGTCGGCAAGTTGCAAAATGATACGCGCAAGTCCGGGAATGAGACGGAGTCTGCCGCAATGCCCGAAGCGTCCCTTCTCGGATCAGCCGGCAGGTGGAGGAAGCGCCCCCCCCCGCAGCTCAAGAGTCCGATTCCTCCTTTCGCGCGTCGCTCGTTTTGCCGTCGCCGAAGATATGCGGACAGAATGATTTTTTTTTTCAAACTCCGGTAAAAACAATAGACCGCGCCGACAAGCAGGATCAGCAAAAACAGCGTCTCCATCCAGTTCATTTATTCATCCCTTTTCAACCTGAGATCATGCCGATATCGTCCCTATCATCCGGCAATTCGCCGGTGGTGTCCCGGCTGCCCACGTCCCGCAGAGCCGCGCTGAGCAGAAACCCGAATTTACCGGCGCGCGATCCGACCGGCGCGTCGGCGCGGTAAGCGGATCCCGCGGAATAAGTATTGAGCGCGTAATAATATTGACGACACCGCCGATGACGTCGCTGCCGTGTTATTCCAACCCGAGTCAATAGCGAATGTCGATTGACCTGACCTTCAGTTGGTGCCCGGGTCCGCCGTCGAAAAGGATCTCGAAGCCGTCCACTGCGGGTTTTTTCAACTCGATGGAGCCGGTGAAATCGAGCTTGCCGCTGCTGAGCAGGTTGCCTTGCGCATCACGGACCTTGATCGCCGTCCCGGCCGCATCCGAACCGTCGGAGAAGGCTCCCTCGCAAAAGATGGTGTCGTCCTCGCCGTAAAAGCAGCTGAACATGGGCGAATGGGCCAGGCTCGGGTTCGATGTAACGACAAGTATCAGCATGATGCCGATCAGCATAAGAGTCATACGCATGGATATTTCTCCTTTTGGTTCCAATTATTGCCGTGCCTTTCCCGACTCTCGGCGTATTTTTGTTTTTTTATCCAGCCTCATTTTACGGATATGACGATCCATTTCGCCCTCTTCCACGGCACCCCAGATCAATACCTTACGGAGTTGCGGTGCTCCGAACAGCTCGGCCCCGTCTTTGCCGGGAAAGCCGAGGATCATATCCTTGACATAGTTATGGAGCCGTTCGTCTTCTTCGGGACTGCTCAGGTTCTTTTTCTGTTTCCGCTTCAAGCGACTGAAATCCGCCGGCAGCAACCCGGGCTTCAGGCTGATCTCCAGCAACTCCGAGGTCGATTTGCGCAGGATGGTGAAATCGAATCGCGACTGATCATTACGCATGCCGTCGGGAGCCCAGGTTTTGCGTGCCGTATTGTCTCCTTTCATGAGTAAATCAATAAGATCCTTGATGCCACCCGCCGGGCTGCGGGAAATGATGAGCAGATCGTCCCGGCGAGGAATCTCGTCCCCGAAGAGAAGTTTCAATCCGTATCGGAAAGCCACGAAGGCGGTGGTCATCCCCGGACACTCATGGCCGTGGAACCTGAAGGCCTGCTTCAGAGTCAGTTCGTGAAGGCCGTCATCCGCCATAATACGCAACGGCGGCGTTTCCGGAACCTGAACCTCGACACCGTTCTCCCGGTGACAGCTCAGACAGTCTCCAGCCCAGATCGACCCGGGCAGGACAAGAAACAGAACAAATAACAGGACTGATTTTTTCATTGCGTTCTCAAACCTCTATAGTATGTGCAAAAAAGATGGTGACCGGATCAGAACAAACCCCAGTGATCCTTCAGAAAGTCACCGCCATAAACCAACTAAGCAAACGGGCTATTCCTTCCACCGGTTTGCTCCCGGCAGCAGGAATTAACTTTCGGATTCGTTCCGTTTCCACCGCATGGCCCCTGTATCCAGGGGCAAGCGCTTGTCGGCGGGCAATGGCAATAGCGCCGTGCTGCGGCCGCTGCCGACGGCCTGGAACCCGGGGAGCGCTCAGAACGTCAGCCGGACTCCGGCATAGTAGAATGCCGGATCGGTCAGCAGGGTGCCTTCGTCAACCTGCCGCTTGTCGAACAGGTTATTGATCCCGGCGTAAAGACTGATGATATCGGAAACACTTTGGCTCAGATAAAGATGCCACAGGGTCACCCCGGGCACTTGAGACACGGTGGCGGAGGTCTCGCTGACGGTGCGGAGCATTTCTCCGCGATAATCCGCACGGATGTTGGCGCTCAGTCCCAGCCCGGAGTTTTTATAGGCCAGTTTGATTCCACCCTTGAGGTCGGGCTGCCCGGTCAGTTCTGCTCCGGTTTCCTTGTTCTCGGTATCCAGCCAGCTCAGCTGTCCGGCGAGCCGGAATCCCCCGGCCAAAGCCATGGAGACTTCGGTTTCGACCCCCTCCATTCGCGCTTCGTCGACATTCCGGTAGATGTAGTATCTTGTTGTCGACTGTGGGGGGTTAGGTCCGGGAACGGTCCTGTAAAGGACCGGCACGATCAGGTCATCGACATCGTTGCGAAACAGCGTCACGGAAGCGCTGGCCGGACCGAACTCCGCTTCTACCCCGAGCTCGTAACTGCGCGATTTTTCCGGATCCAGTTGATCGTTGGGCTCATAAACGTCCCGGCCCTGCCGGCGCAGGGATTCGACAAACAGCTCCGAAATCGACGGGGCGCGGAAGCCCTCGCCGTAGGAGGCCTTGAAGCGCAGATTTTCGAGCAGCCGGTAAACCACGGATGCGCGCGGAGTGAAATGGGATCCGAATTCCGAATGATCGTCGATACGCGCCCCAAGCGCCAGATAAAGCGGCTCGGTCAGCTGGATTTCATCCTGGACGAACAGGCTGCCGTTGCTCAGGTCCTCGTCACTGCCGGAGACGTCCTCGCGCGCTTCCTGTCTGAATTCGCCGCCGAAAGTTACGAAATGGCCGTCGAACAGGGCGGTCGAGTAGCGGGCCTCAACCTGATCCAGGCTGTGCTCGGCATCCTCTTCCGCGGTCTCCGGACCGGTCGGAGTCAGGACAATCCCGTTATCATGCTCCGAATGGTAAGCCCCCAGAACTAACCGGCCACCAGAACCCAGTTGTCCATTGTAGTTGAAATGGTAATTGAGACGCTGATCCGCGGCTTCGCGAAGTCTTTCCTGATTTTGGATAAAACGCATTCCGTCACGATCATGGGTAATGTATTCAAAACCAGCCGTCAACTGATGGCCGGGGCTCAGGTCATAAGTCAACCGGCCGGCCATCGAGGTCATCCCGATATCGTCCCTATCATCCGGCAGTTCGCCGGTGATATCCCAGGCCTCGAGGTCGCGTAGAGCCGCGCTGAGCAGAAACCCGAATTTACCGGCGCGCGATCCGACTGTTGCACTGGCGCGGTAAGCGTCGCCCTCGGAGTAAGTATTGAGCCCGTATCGCGCGTCAACGGACGCCGTGAACTCCTCGGGCGTCGCGCGCGTAATAATATTGACGACGCCGCCGATGGCATCGCTGCCGTAGAGGGCCGAACCCGGTCCGCGCACGATTTCTATACGCTCGATCATGGTGACCGGAAGCTGGTTGATATCGATGAAATCCTTGTAACCGTTGGCCCAGCGACGGCCGTCAATCAGCATCAGGGACTGTTTTGAACCCGTTCCCCTAATGCTCGGCACCTGGGTCCGTCCCGATTCTCCAGTGACAACCAATCCGACGCTCCATTCAAGGGCTTCGGCCACAGTGACCGCACCAAGTTCCTCAATTTCAGCCGCCGTAACGATTTCTATTGAACCCGGCACTTCCTCAAGAGCCTTTTCGTTCATCGTCGCCGTCACCACCATGTCATCCATGGCCGCACCCTCTTCCTGCGCCCAGGTACTCATCGGCAACAAGCCGGCAAGTATCAGCAGTACAAAAAAAACTTTCATCACAACCTCTCCTTCCTCTCCTGTTAAATACCGGCCTCAACAGACCGGCAGCGATCCATGAACAGCCGCCATCATTTATGCGCGGCGGCGACTTCGCTTTTCTGCAGCCAGGCCAGCAGCCGCTCGGCCTCTTGCCGCTGCTGCTTGAATTTCATCGCCCGCTTGAGAATCCCGCGCGCCAGATCGTGCCGCTCCATTTTCAAGGCACAGTAAGCCTGATAAAGGGAAACCCGGCCGGAGGCGCTGCCCGACTCCGTCAGCGCCTCGAAAACGGCGAAAGCCTCGCGGTAGCGTTCCAATGCGAAACAGACCTCCCCTTTCTGACGCAGCAGCTCCGCCGTTTTTTTATATTTCAACGCTTTTTCAAGCGTCCCGAGCGCCTGTTCCGGACGTCCGCCGACGCGATAGGCGACGACCAGTTGTTCCAGCAGGCGGAAGTCGTCCGGCTTATCGGCCAGCAACTGTTCATACAACTCCGCCGCCAGCAGCGGAACCTTGATCTGCAGCAGCAGATCGGCCAGCAGACGCTTGTCGTCGTCCCGCAAGTCGCCGAAGGAAGCCATGATCTTGAGGCACGCGGCCCCCCGGACGTAATCATTCAGGCGCACATGCAAGATCGCCCGCAGTTGCCAGAAACGCGGTTCATGTTCATACCGTGACTGCCAGCGCCGCAACGCGGCCAATCCGCGTCCGGCAGCGTTCAGATCCAGGCACACGCCGATAAAGGTTTCGATCCGGTTGAAGTCCGTTCCCACCGGAGCGCGGTCGAGCAGTTCTTCCAGCAGCTTGGCGGCGGACTCTTTCTCTCCCGCATGAATGCGGGCCAGGGCAAGATTGAACAACAACTCGTCGGACGGCTCGAGCCGCCAGGCCTCGAGCAGCGAGTCCGCGGCCCGGTCGTACTGTTTCAGATCCCAGGCCGCACGGGCGTGATTGCGCCACAGCGCAACGTCTTTGCGACAGAACGTCAGAGCCTGGTCGTAAGCCTGCAGTGCTTCGCCGCTGCGATTCTCCCGGACATACAGGTTGCCCAGGTAGCTGAAGAGGATGAAATGTTCCTCGGCGGGATAGGCGGCGATGAATTCTTCAAGCACCCCCAGCGCCTTGCGGTTGTCTCCGGCAGTGATAGCCGTACCGGCTTTGTGCAGAATCCGGGCAGTACGCTGACTGTATTGCTGTTCGCAGGCGGCCGTCGCGCAAACCGCGCTGCAGATCAACAGGCCGACCAGAAGGCAGAGCATGCGTGCGGTTGCCATGTTTTACTCCTCGAGGTTGAAAACGATTTTGCGCATCATGCGGGTCACGACCCGATCGCCCAGCAATTCACCGGGATGAAAACGCCATTTACTCACTGCGGTCAGAACCGCGTCATCGAAAATTCCCGCCGGCTCCGATTCGATGATGCTGATATTCTCCACAAACCCGTCGGGATTGACGTCGAAGCGGATCCGCACATGGCCGGAGAGGTTCATCCGCTTGGCCCGGTAGGGATATATCGGCGGCACCTGATAGCTTAACCGGGGTGCCCGGTCGAGATCTTCCGGCCGGTAAAAATCAGCCAGGTTCGTCAGCGGCGCGGCCGTCAGCCCCTCCGCCAGGGGCAGCGCCGGGCGCGGAACCGCGCTGTGTCTCAACGCCGGGTCCTGAATCATGCGCGGCAGTTGCGGTTGCGGCAGTTGCGGCTCCGGAGTCGGCGGCGGCAGCTCCTTCTCAACCGGTTCTTCCACCGCTTTGGCGATCTCCGGTTCCGGCGGCGGCTCCCTGAAGAAGCGGACCGGCTGCGGGCGAAACGGCAGTTGCCGCGGGATCTCGATGCGGGCGAGATGGGGAATCAGGGCGAAAAGAGCGAAGTTCACGGCCAGCGCCAGCACCAGCGTGCTGCTGAAAACCGGCCAGCTGTTTTTTTTCATCGCCCCCCACCCCCACCATCGGCGGCCGCCAGACTGACACGCTCCGTTCCGGCCAGGCGGCACTGATCCATGACCTGGACCACGACCCCGGTCCGGCTGTGTTTGTCGGCGACGACAATCACCTCGCCGCCGGGATTTTCGGCAATCGCCCGGGCGATATGGCTGCGCACGGTCCGAACGTCGACCCGCTGATTGTCGAAAAAGATTTCTCCGCTTTCGGTCACGGCAACCAGGATATTGCTGTTTTCCGCAGCCGTAGCGGTGCTGGCCGTCGGCCGCTCGACGTCGATTCCGGTTTCGCGGACAAAACTGGTGGTGACCATAAAAAAGATCAGCAGCAAAAAAACCAGATCGATCAGCGGCGAGATATTGATATCAGCAGTGCGCTGACCGTGGCGTAAACTCTGCCTGACATTTTTCATTGTAATCCGGTCGTCCTTTTCCGCCTCTCGGTGCGGTATTCAAGGTTCAACATTCAGGTTCAAGCGACCCGCTTGAGCATCATCAGCGATTCCTCCAGGCGCTCGCGCAAACGGCGTGAACGCAACGACAGCACAGCACTGGAGAACACCCCCGGAATCGAGACCAGCAGACCACTCTGGGTGGTCACCAGGGCTTCCGATATGCCGCCCGCCAGAGCTCGGGCATTGCCGGTGCCGAACATCGAAATGACGTCAAAGGTCAGCATCATTCCGGTCACCGTGCCAAGCAGCCCGAGCAGCGGCGACACCATCGCCAGCACGGTAATGGCAGCGATATTGCGATCGATGTCGGGCAACAGTTTCAGGTAGCATTCGTCCATCAGTTTACGGTTCAGCTCCGCCTCATCCGAACGATTCTGCTGCAGATAGCAACCGATCCGGCAGCGCAGGCCGCCACGAGCGCCGTGTGTTTCACGGCGCCGGTACCAGGCCAGCAGTTCGTTCATATCCAGGTCGCGGAATTCCAGTCGGTGGAAAGCGATGATGCGTTCGAAAATCAACATCCACATGACCGCGGACACCAGCAGCAGCGGGTACATGACCGATCCGCCGCGGTTGAAATAGAGCAGCAGTTGCGCCAGGGTTCCCTGCCCGGCGAACAGGTTGAAAAAAAAGTCAAGCAGCCCGTTCATGCGGTCTCCGATTCCGGTGACGATGAATGATGTTGGTCAGGGCGACCGATTTTTCTTCCATGTCGCCGATGATATGTTCCACCTGGCGGCTCAGGTAGGTATGCAGCAGCATGATCGGAATGGCCACGGTCAGACCCAGCATGGTCGTGACCAGAGCGACGGAAATCCCTCCCGACATCATGCGCGGATCGCCGGTACCGTAAATATTGATCACTTCAAAGGTCCCGATCATCCCCGTCACCGTTCCCAACAGGCCCAGCAACGGCGCTACGGCGCCCATGATATTGAGCAGCGGCAGCGCCCGCTCGAGACGCGGGAGTTCCTTGAGGATGGCCTCCTGCAGAATACTTTCCAGCATTTCCCGGCCTTCATGGCGGGCCCGGATCCCGGCCCGGACCACGTTGTAAACCGGGGTCTTGCGCCCCTCCACCAGCTTCTGGCAGCCATTCCAGTCCCCTTCTTCGGCACGCCGATTCACGTCACTCATGGTGCGGTCGGCGTTGTCGTGCACCCGCTTGAGAAAGATCATGCGTTCGAGGCCGATCAGGGCGGCAACCGCCGCCAGCAACAGAATCGGCCAGACCAGAATACCGCCCTCCCTGACGCGTTGCCGGAAGCTCTTGCTGTGCGTCAATTGCTCCAAAGCCGCACCGGCCGTGAGATCGAGGGGAACACTGTCGCTGGTGCCGCTCAGGTAGCCTTTCAGCAGCCGCTGCAACCGCCAGGGAAAATGCGCGGCAACCGCGGAAAGGGTCCGGCCGGCGCTGTCATAGCGCAGCAGATCGTCCTGCTCCGCCGTTTTTCCGACCGCCAGGAAAGGTCCGACCAGCAGCACCGGACCCGTCTGTCGACGGCCGCCGCGGTCGCGATATTCCACCTCGGAATAGGTTACTTTCCGGCTCAGATCCATTTCGGAGAAAAACAGTTCGGCCATCAGTTGCATATCGTCGAGGCCGGGAAAATGATCGGCATTCAGAATGACATCCAGTTGTTCGGGGCGCTCCGGCTCAAGTGCGGTCAACGGCGAACGAATCAGCAACTCCTGCAACTGCTTGGCGCTGACCCGAACCGCGGCGCTCAGGTTGGTCATCAACTCATGATCCTGCTGTTGGGCCTGTTCAAGCCGTTCATATTCCTTGCGCCGTTTTTCCAACTCCGCCCGTTTCACCCGCAGCTTCCGTTCAAGCGTCGTTTTCCGGCGTTGCTGTTGCTCCAACTCGGCTTTCAGATCCGCCTTTTTCAGCCGAATGTCCCGGACTTTCTCCTGCTGGAGCGCTTCGCTTTCAGCTTGCTGTTGCGCGATATCGCGATAAACGCTGCGAATATCCTCCGGCTGTCGCGCGGCAACCGCTGTCGACGGAGGGGCGAGCAACAACATGGCGCACAAAATCCGCACGACGCCTTTCATGGCAATTCAATCCTTCCGACCGGCAGTGCCGTCATCTCGGCAGCGGCTTCACGGCGCACCACTCTGAAAGCACGTGAGACTTCCTCCAGGGTTCCTTCGGGCAGCGCCGTAAAACGCCCGGCGGCCGGATCAAACACTCCCGCTCCTTGCCGGTCCAGCGTTCGATAAAACAGGGCCAACCGGCCGACCCGCAACAAATCGACCTGGGTCGGCTCACCATCGAGTTCGATCTCGGCCCGGTAAACCTCATTGCTGTGTCCGTATTCGGCCTCTACCAACAGGGCCTCGAAAATTCGCCTGAACTGTTCATAGGAAGGCGTGTAGGGATCGTTCAGCAGCACCTCAAGATCCTGCAGCCGGCGCTGACGTTCTGTGCGCAAAAAAGGCAGCCCGGCATCACGCGACGCTTCAAGCCGCTGGACAACGCCCTGCAGCCAGACCTGCAGGCCGGTGCGCAGCTTCTCGGACTCAACCAGCCGCCGCTGCTGCATGGCAATCCGCTGAGTTTCCGCTTCCAGCATTTGCTCCAGTTTGCGTAATCGCAATTGCAGATCCGCGGTTGCGGAGCCCAGGCTTTCAATCCGGGACAACAGCTGACGTTCCTCCCGACTCCAATCCTGCTCCAGCGCTTGAATCCGCTGGCGGTTCTCAAGGGCCTCAATCGCCATATGATCGAGTTCCCGGGCCGCGGACCAGCCGCTGGACGGCAACAACAGAAAAACCGACAGGAGACCCAGTCCTGCTTTCAGCATCATCCAAATCCTCCAGTTCAAAATCCGGGAGACCGCAAGGGCCTTTTCAAGACAAAGAGGGTTGCAAGAGAAAATTGCAATCGCCTCAAGAAGATTTTGGTTATCGTTTTCAACACACTTCAAGAAAGAAAAATATCAAGCCGCCGACAAAAAAAACGTGACCGAAATCACAGGGAACAGGACCTGAATAATTACCCCTTCCCTGTGCCCCTACGCGCCCGCCCTAGCACGCTTAACATGTTGTTTTCCAAAGCTTTTTCTTTTTCGCTCAACAATCATTAAATTGAAATTGAAAAACATAATCAACTTGTGACCACAGTCACGGACGACCCGGATAATTTCCGCTAGATTCGCCGAGCACGGTCAAAAAAAGATTGTTCCATCGCCATAAAAGTTGAAAAGCCTGCGCTTCCAAAGACGGCATTGCGCGGGGTTTGAAAACCGCTGGAGTTAGTGAGCATAAGCACGGTCCGCCCTGTCGCAGTAAAGCCCGCGGCTGCGGCGGCCGGTCAACATCAACCCGTTATAAGCACCGTACGGCGGCGGCGTGCAATAAATCGTCAGTGGTTCGTCAAGGCGCCTGTCCGACGGCCTTGCAGTCTGATTGCAGCCAAAAAGGAGAAAAAATGATGAACAAATTGAACAAGGGATTTCTCGCCACTCTGCTGGTCCTGTCTGCCGGATTCGGATCGCCGGCGACAGCGCTTGCGGACAGCGGTGAAAATCAATCCGTCGTTGCAACCGAAGAGATGGTTGTCACGGCAAAATCGAATCAAAGCATTGAAAATCTCGGGGTGGCGGTCACCGTCATCACGGCGGAGGAGATTACGCGTTCCAACGCCGCCTCGATAAAGGACGTCCTGGTGGAAGCCGCCGGCATCAATCCGGGGATAAATTCCAGCTCGATTTCCGGCCGGCAGACGGTCAGCATCCGGGGCTCCAACAGCGATCATGTGCTGATTCTGGTGGATGGGAAAAAGGTTTCCGGATCGGACGCCCAGATCGGCCACTCGGACTTTCAGTACAACTGGGTGCCGATGAACGCCATTGAGCGCATAGAAGTCATCAAGGGGCCGATGAGTTCGATTTACGGCTCCCAGGCCATCGGCGGTGTGGTCAATATCATCACGAAAAAGTCCGCGGAAAAATTTTACGGGGACATTGATGCCGAATACGGCGGCAGCAGTGATGATGGCGGAGATCTGAACACCGTGACCCTGAATGTCGGCGGGAAAGTCACCGACAAACTCTCCCTGTTCCTCAGCGGTGAATACATCGATCTTGACGCGGCGACGGACGAGGACGACGACACCGCAACCAAAATCGAAGGCAAGGAAATCACCAACGGGTTGGTCAAATTCAGCTATGACCTGGATGATACCCAGTCCATTGAAGGGTCCTATTCTCAGGGAGCGGAGGATCGCTATCAAATCGACGATGTGCTGTACTACGACATCGAGCGAAAAAACTACTCCCTGGGATACCGCAAACAGTTCGGGACGGTTGCCCTTGATCTGGACGCCTATGTCGTCGATTCGGACACGCACTACAATTCATCCAACAGCTATACTCACAACCTGACCGACTCTGGCGCCAGGGCGGAGGTCCGTATCGCCTCCTTCGACACGCACTATCTCGTGACGGGGGCGGAGTACAAGCTGGAAGAATACGACAAGGACTACGATCTGGCGGCGAGTTCCGGCAGCAACTTCAAAGACGAACTTTACAATACCTCGATCTTCCTCCAGGACGAGATCGAAGTCGGCCAGAGTTTCATTTTCACTCTGGGAGCGCGCTACGACTACCACGAGAGATTCAATGGCGAGTTATCGCCCAAAATCAACGCCCTGTACAAAATCGGCGAACATCACCGGATAAAAGCCGGATACGGAGAAGGGTTCAAGGCCCCGACGGTGACCCAGAACTCCTCCAGTTATGTATCTACCAGCCGCCATATTTTCCACGGCAACGACGATCTCCAGCCGGAAGCTTCACAAACCTTTGAAATCGGCTACGAATACTATTCGGACTTCACCGTTTTCAAGGCCGCGGTCTACCGTACCGATGTCGAAGACCTGATCAGCAGCACCAGGACCGTCGATAATCCCTCCGGTCCGGACGAATATCTGTATGTCAATGTCGACAAGGCGAACCTGCAGGGCTTCGAATGCGAAATAGCACACGACATCACTCCGAAGCACAATATCAAACTTGCCTATCACTACCTCGAAACCGAAGATGAAGAGAGTGGAGAGGAACTGTCATACCGGCCCAGGCACACGCTCAACGCCAGGCTGCTGTCGCTCCTGCCATTGGATATTCACGCCACGCTCAGCGCCAATTACACCGGCAAGCAGGAGGTCGACGGGGAAGAATTCGATGATTTCACCGTCTACAACGCCCAAATCTCAAAAACCTTTTACGACACTGTGACCGTGCGGCTGGGAGTCGACAACATCACCGATGAAGATCTCGACGACCAGCCCTATGACATTAAAGGCAGACTGGCCTACGCCGCTGTCAATTATCGCTTCTAACGAATCGTTTTCACCACGGCGGATGAAGAATCAAGAAGAACCGCCGGGTCGCCGGCCCTGAAACGCCGGCACAAGGGCATATTGGAAAATCGATGAATCCGGTCTCCGCTGTTGCACCAGGTGCGGCCGGTTCATCTCCATTCATTTATTAAGGAAGGTTTTAAACACGATGACAATCCGAACAGAAACCCAGATGACAACAGTCAAGAAAATCCTGCTCATCCTTCTGCTGCTGGCCGCCTTTCTGCCCCTGCAAGCCGAAGCCCACAACCTGTGGCTGAATGCCACGGACTTTTCTCCGGCGCTGTCGAAAAGAGCGGGAGCGCACAGTAAAATCTATTTCGGGTTCGGGCACAGATTTCCGGTCCACGATTTTCTCGACAAGGACAAGCTGCGCGAATTCCGGCTGTTCCGTCCCGACGGCAGCCACCTTGACCTGGACGCGGGTGAAAGCGGCTTTCTCGCCACCCCCATCGTCCTCAAAAAAGCGGGTGGATACACGGTTTCCGCGGCGACGAAAACCGGCTATTACACCATGTTCAGAAAAGACGACGGCCGCGTGCAGCACAAGCTCGGCGATATGAAAGGACTGCAACGGGACAGTGTTGTGCTCAGTCTTTACTACGAGAACTACACCAAAGCCCTGATCGATGTCGAAAGTACGGCGAAAGACGCCTACTCCAGGCCGCTCGGACATAATATCGAAATAGTCCCGCTGGGAAACCCCTACCTGAAGAAAGCCGGCGACAATTTTCAAGTCCAGGTGCTGTTCAACGGTCAACCGGCCCCCTTCTGCCCGGTCTCCGCCACTTACCTCGGTTTTTCCGCCAGGGAGGATTACGCCTTCAGCACCAAGACCAACAGCCGCGGCATCGCCACTCTGCGGCTGCTGCAGCCCACGCAGTGGATTGTCATGGCCACCATACGCAAGCCGGCGGATGCCGATCATCAGGGTAACTGCCTGGAAATGAAATACTCGGCTTCGCTCTCGTTTGCGGTGCGGTAATCCAGCCGGCCGGAAAAGGAATTCATTCGGCGGCCGCGGAGAAACAGATCTTCGCGCCGCCGCAATAATGGAGATCGGCAAAATGCTACATTTTCCAATGACCGGAAACGGCCAACGCCAGCCAACTACCGTTCGGGGGTATTTCTACCGTCGCTACGGATCGACAATGAGTGCCTGCTTTCTGGCGTTCCTGTGCACCGGCGTTTCGGCTTACGCCCACACCGCGATGATGGCCTGCTACGATAACGGCGACAACAGCGTCACCTGTTACGGCGAGTTTTCCGACGGCTCATCCGCCACAGCGATTCCCGTCCGCGTGCTGGACGGCGAAAAGCATGTTTTGCTGGAAGGAAAGATGGATGAGGCGGGCGAATTCACTTTTAGCCGTCCCGGGGAACCTTTTACCGTTCTGTTCGACGCCGGCCCGGGCCACCGGGTGACCGAGAAAAGCGACAATATCTGACCCGGACCAGAGAAGCGGACAACCCGTGCGTTTTCTGTTCAGAGTCTCCCGGACCTGCCATAAGTATGTGGGCCTGCTTTTTCTGCTCTATTTTCTCCTGATGGGCATCAGCGGCGTACTGCTCAACCATCCGTCCCTGCTCCATTCCGTCTCCGTATCCCACCGTCTGGTGCCGGACAGCCACGGCCTGAGCGGCGGACGGCGCATGGCCGTGCGCGACATCGTGGTCGCCGGGAAACTGCTCTTCATTGCCGGTCGGGCCGGAGTCTGGCACAGCCGTGACGGCGGCCTCAGCTTCAGGCCGCTGGATCGGGGTTTTCCCGCCTCCGCTTACGACCGTGACACCCATGCCCTGTTTTATGACCACCGCCATGAACGCCTGTTTGCCGGAACCGGCCGCGGTCTGTATTGCTACAACTTTGCAACCGCAAACTGGACCGCCCTGGCGCGGGGAACGGTCGCCTCGCAACCGGTTGTCGACCTGCTGCGGATCGACAACCGGCTGCTGGCCGTGACCCGTTCGGGAATTTACAGCACCGGGCTCGGCCCCGCCGATCCCGCGTTCCGGCGCGAAAAGCTGCGCTTCGATCAACACCGGCCCGACCGGGTCAGCCTGCTCAGTTTTCTTTTGAAATTGCATGACGGGTCGCTGTTCGGCAGCGGCGGCCGCCTGGCCGTCGATCTGATCGGGCTGGTGCTGATTTTTCTGACCGTCAGCGGACTGATCTACTGGCTTTTCCCCCATGGAAGACGGCTCAAAATCCGGTTCAAAGGGTCGGGCCTGCGCAAGTGGTGTTATCGCCATCATCTCGATATCGGCTTCTATGCCGCTGTTTTTCTCGCCGTCACCACGCTCAGCGGAATGCTGATCCGGCCGCCTTTCGTCGCTTTAATCAGTTCCGGCCGTCTGCCTGCCTGGGCCCTGCCGCTGGAGCAGGGCTCCGGGTTGTGGCAGCCCCGCATCGACAAAGCTCTTTATGACGAGACCGCCGACACGATCTGGCTCGCGACTCGGAACGGATTTTTCAGCGGCCGCCCCGATTTCAGCGAGCCGTTGGGCAAAAGAGCGCTGCCGGTGCCGGTCAGCGCCATGGGGACCAATGTTTTCGCCCAGCTGTCCGGCGGCCGACTGTTGATCGGCTCGTTCCGCGGCCTCTACACCTGGTCTGCAGAGGACGGTGCGGTACAGAGTCTGAATCCGCTCACCCATCGCTCCGGGACGCGTTTTCGCCCGCTCATGGCGACCGCGGCGCTGCCCGACCGGACCTCTCCAGCAATGGCCGTCGATTACCGGCGCGGCCTCGTCTCTCTGAACGGTGCAACCGCGTTGTCGTCGTCACGACTGCGCTTGCCGGATGAATGGTCCGAAGCGTCCATGTCCCTTTGGCACTATCTGTTCGAATTCCACAACGGCCGGATTTTCCGGCAATGGCTGGGACCGTACACCTGGCTGCTGGTCCCCTGCGGCGGGAGCCTGCTGCTGTTGAGCCTGATCACCGGAGTCCATGACTGGCTCTGGCACCGGCAGAAAATCCGCCTGAAATCATGAACCGAAGAAAACAGGCCGGCCCGGCCATCTGCCCCGCAAGGCCGTAAAACATCAACGACGCGACATCCGGCAATAAAAATACGAAAGGATAGAAACCGCTGAGCGGCCAGCCCTGGGAATAGAGCGAAAAAGATAAGCATTTTCAAATTGGTGATTACAGTCACGGACAACGCGCGGGCCGTCGACGTAGTCTTGCGTTCTGCCATCCCGGACCCGGAGCACCGGTAGAGACGAGGCCCACGCCGCTTCCAGCGCAAAAAACAAAAGGAGTTGCATCATGCCCGACGACAGCATGCTCGGCATTGCCTTTAAATATGAAAGCCGCACTCTGTTTCGCAACGTGCGGCCGATCGATGAAATTATTGAAGATTTCAAGCAACGCGACATTCCGCATGTCAGAATTGATCCCGCAGTGATGAAATACGGCCGTTGGGATCTGGTGATCGCCTTTGCCGAAGATGAAAATCACCAGCTTTTCAAGGCGGGGGAACTGACCGTCAACGACCTGTGGCAATCACCGCGCCGGGAGCAGCAAAGGCGTGTCAACCCGCTGAAAGCCGCAAAACGCGCGGCGGCAGCCGGAGCCTAGTGTCCCGTTTGGTGAGTTGTTTGAATGAATTCTGTGACATTTTTGCTGCCGTCAAGGCGTGTCGCCCCAGGCCTAACCGGACCGATAAGGCAGAACGTCGACAGCGGCAAAAAGGGCCGGAATGAGTCGAACGAACTGACCGCACGGGACACTGACCACCGTGATGAAAGCACACATCCTGAGCAAGTCAAGCTCCTTTCACGAGGCCGGTTATGTATTGGACCAATGAAGCGGAACAACTGCTGAAAAAAGCGCCTGACTTCATCCGCGGCAGATTACGCGACGTCGCGGAAAAAGAAGCCCTGCGGCAGGGTGTCACCCGCATCGACGACCGCTTTCTCGAAAAGATGCAGGGCCGACAGGTCCAGACCATGTCCCCTCCCCGCAAAACCGACGCGCCTCTTTCCAGTGCTTTCAGCCGCAAATACGCCGTTCATGCGGGGATGTCCGGCGGCCGGTCGCTGTCCGGCGACATGAGTTCTCTCCTGCGCCGGGAACTGCAGGATTCCGCCGCCGCTGCGGTTTCCGGAATGGCCTATATTCATATCCCTTTCTGCAGCAGTCGCTGCCTTTTCTGCGGCTTCTATGCCGAATCCTCCGTCCCTGACACGATGGCCGACTACGCTCGGAAACTGGTGGCTGAAATCGCCCGCAGCGGGCGACAGCTCAAGGACTACGGTCATCGCCTCGCCGCGGTTTATTTCGGCGGCGGCACCCCTACCGACATGAGTTGCAAGGATCTTGAAACCCTGGTGCAAGCCGTTCGTTGCGAATTGCCCTTGACCACTGACTGTGAAATCACCCTGGAAGGCCGGCTGTTTGGATTCGATGACCGGAAAGCGCAAACCGTGCTTGCCGCCGGTGTCAATCGTTTCTCTTTCGGCGTTCAGGCCTTCGACACTGAAATTCGTCAGCGGGTCGGTCGCAAGCAATCCAGGGAAGAAGTCATCGAACGGCTCAACCGGATTGTTCAACTGGCGGAGCCCTACGCAGCCGCCGTCATTATCGACCTCATCTACGGCCTGCCGGGTCAAGATGAAAGCGCCTGGGTGAAGGACATCGATTGCGCGGTCGAAGAAACCCGAATTCACGGTCTCGACCTTTACCAGATCAACCTGATTCCCGGCACGCCACTGGAGCAGAGCAGGGACAGGTTGCCGCCCGTGCCCGACATCAAAGGCCAGAGCCGGCTTTTTTCCGCCGGTCGCCGACGCATGCGGGAAGCGGGTTTTGAACGCCTGTCGATCGCGCATTGGCGGCGGAGTCCGGTGGAGAGAAACCGCTACAACAGCTGGAACAAAAGAGGTCGCAATTGCATGCCTCTCGGGTGCGGAGCCGGCGGGCGTTGGGGCAACAGCCGTTTTTTTCAGCAAAGCAACCTTAAGCAATACATCGAGACCGTAGCGACAGGGGGAAAACCACTGGCCACGGCAATAAGAATTCCGCCCCATTACGGGGTCACCGCGATGGCCGTCGGTCAGCTGGAGCGACAACAACTTGATTTGAACGCACTCGAAGAAAAAGCCGGGAAGCCATTGGCGCTGCAGATCTTACCTCTGCTCCGCCAATGGGAGGACGCAGGGCTGTTGCGCCTGCGCCAAGATAGGCAGGCGCAACTGACGGAAGCCGGTGAATTCTGGGTCGTCAACCTGCAGCAACTGATCGATGTAAAACTCAAGGAGATCCTGTGCGTTCCATGAACGAATTTGAAATCGATCGGCTCCTTGGAGACGTGACCTGGGGAACCCTTTGCGGAGTCCTGCCTCGGGGCGTCCCTTACGCAGCGGAAGTCACCTTCTTTTGTCAGAACGATGAAATCATCAGTCTGAGCCATTCAGCGGGCATGACCGGCGATTGTATCCGGCACTGCCCGCAGGTCTGCTTTAAAGTCTGCGATTCGGGCCGTCTCAGCCGCAACTTCCGGGCCGCATCGCTGTTTGGTGAAGCCTTCTTCCACCTGCCGGCTTCGAGCTCCGAGATGATCGGCTGGTGGGAGAAACTCGAGCAGCGCCTGGGCAGCCCCGATCGCTATCTGCGGCCCAAACAACGCTGCCGCGAAGAAGGCAGAATCTATCCCGTGCTGCGGGTCAGAATCAGTCACCGAACCGGCATCACCGACTGGGATTGCGACGATCTCCATGCAAATTGACCGGCTGCGCAGCCTCTTCCGCTGGAACACCGAAGAACTGGTCCTGATCGGCACATTCGCCGCACTGGTCAAAATGTTGACCCTGACGGTGTCCCTGCTCGGCGGCGGCATGAATCCCCTCACCCTGCTGCTCAAGAACATCATCGCCACGGCGCTGCTCGTCGTTCTGATCCACAAGATCCCGCGCTCCGGAGTTCTGGTTCTCTACGTGTTGCAGCAGGCCATCATCATGATGATGCTGATGGGCAGCGGCCTGATTATCCTGCCGGGGTACTTAATCGCAGCGACCGCCGCCGAGATCGTCGCCGGATTCTGCGGCGGCTACCACAGGACCATCGGAATCCTGCTCGCGGTCGCCGTTTACGACATCGGATCGCGTTCGGTTTCAATGGGCCTGAGCTGGCTGTTCATGAGAGAAAACCCAAATCTTTTCTTTATCGCTCTGGCGGCCGTCGCTTTCGGCTATATCGGCTGTCTCATCGGCCTGGGCACCGGGGTCAAGTTCGTCAAGGAGTTCCGCAATGCTGGCTTTATCCGGCGCTAAGACCGAGCAACACGGCTTTTCCGGGTGGATGGGGCGGCTCGATATCCGGGTCAAGATCCTGACTCTGTTCACCCTCTCGATCTCGCTCATTTTCCTGAACAACCCGAGCGGGATGGCGTTCCTCGGATCCCTCTCGACATGTTGCCTGGTGAGCCTCGGCCGCTATCGCATGATCGTTCTCATCGACCTGCTCCTGCTCGCCACCTGGCTGTTCTCCCTCGGTTTTTCCTGGATGCTGGGGCTGATTTTCCCGACCATGCAGGAACAGACCATCACCCGGACCCTGATCCCGTTTCTGCGCATGTGGCCGCTGGTCAACACCGCCCTGGCCATTTCCCTGTCAATGGAAATCGGCCAGGCCCTGCTGTCCCTGAAAAAAATGCACCTCCCCCGCATCATCTATCTTCCGGTCATGGTTGCCCTGCGTTTCATCCCCGGGTTTATCAATGACGCCAGGCAACTCCGCGAGTGCCTGTTGATCCGCGGCCTTCCGGTTAATTTCGCCGCCCTGGCTCTGGCACCGCACCGCACCCTGCGGTTATTGATCGTACCGATGGTCATCCGTGCCTTGCGGCTGGCCGACGAACTGGCCATTGCCGCCGAGCTTAAACGGGTCGGTTACGGGCACGGTATCCGGGGTCGCAACCTCTGCTTCCGCTGGCGTGATTCCACCTTTTTCGCCGCCGCGCTGCTGGCCCTGATCATTGCCTGGAACATTCCCGGCAACCAGGTCGAATCGGGGATGAATCACGCCATCCAATCTTCTTCCGGCCACACCGGCGACGAAAGCGCCAATAAGCAATGATCCATTTCAATCAGGTCAGTTACACCTATCCTTTTCAGCCCGAGACGGCCCTGCGGAATCTTGACCTGCACGTTGAAGCGGGTGAAACGGTTCTGATCAGCGGCCCCAGCGGAAGCGGAAAATCGACCCTGGGCAGGCTGATCAACGGACTGATTCCGTTTTATTTCGCCGGCACCCTGACCGGTTCTGCCGCCATCGCGGGTCATGATATCCGCTCGCTTCCTTTTCATGAAATGACACGCCTGGTCGGCTCACTGTTCCAGGACCCGGAACAGCAGTTCCTGTCGACCACGGTCGAAGATGAACTGCGCACGGCGCTTGAATGGCGCGGTTACAGCGAACACCGGATACGTGCCGAACTGGAACCGGTCGTCACCAGGCTGGGCTTCGGACATAAACTCAGCAGTTCCCTCTTCACCCTTTCCGAAGGTGAAAAACAAAAAGTTTCCCTGGCCGCGGTATTGGCTCTGAAACCGAAGATTCTCATGCTCGACGAGCCGACGGCCAACCTGGATGGCAATTCCACCATGGAGTTGCTGGAACTGCTCACAAAACTTAAACAGGAGGGAATGACTCTCGTCATTTTCGATCACCGCCTTTACTGGCTCAAATCACTTGCCGACAAGGCTTGCCTGATGGCAAACGGCACCATCCGCGAACAAGGGGATTTTTCCATTCTCAAGCGCTTTCAGGACATATACGGTCTGCGTTCGAGTTGCCCGACGCCGGTCGACACCCCCGAGCTGCCCGTTTGTGATGATCCGACGATCAACGACGGCATCCATTTCGAAGGGCTGAGTTTTTCCTACACAGGAGAAAAACCCCTGTTCAGAGAGTTTACCGGCGGCATCCCGCGCGGAAGGGTCATCGCCGTCTGTGGAGCCAACGGCCTCGGGAAAACGACCCTGGCACGCCTGTCGATGGGGCTGGAAAAAGCGGGAAAAGGGCACATTTATCTGCACGGAGAACGGCTCACCGCCAAGGAACGGCTGAAACGCAGCAGCCTGGTTCTGCAGAATACGGAATTGCAGCTTTATATGAAAACCGTGGAAGAGGAACTCAAAAGCGCCATTATCGACCTCCGCGAACCACCTGACATCCCTTCGCTACTGGCTGAATTTCATTTATCCGGATTGCAACTCCGCCACCCGCAATCTCTTTCCGGCGGTGAACGGCAACGCCTGGTGATCGCCTGCTCTTTATTGAAAAAACCGGACGTCCTGATTCTGGACGAACCGACCAGCGGCCTGGATGGCCGCAACATGAAACGACTCGGCCGCAGAGTCCGCAAAGAGGCCGAACGCGGCGTGGCCATAGCGCTGATCACTCACGACAGCGAACTGATACAATCAAGTTGCGACGCCATCTGGTCCCTGATTGAAAGAAGGACAAAATGAAAACACTGATTGCCGTATCCAGCAGAACCGGAAACACACTGAAAATTGCCCAGGCCATTCACGCCGTACTGCCCGACGCTACTCTGGCGCGGGTGGAAAACATTCCGGATCCAGTCGCTTTCGATCTGATCTATCTGGGCTTCTGGGTCGACAAGGGAAGCGCAGATGAACAGGCCCGGGCGTTCATGCGCAAGATTCGGAATCAAAAGATCGCTCTCTTCGCCACTCTGGGGGCTTACCCTGATTCCCCCCATGCCCGGGAGAGCCTTGACAAGGCGGTGGCATTATTGCCGGAATCTCACGTTGCCGATCGCTTCATCTGTCAGGGGGCTATCGATCCGCAGCTGATCGAATGGATGAAACAACTGCCGGGCGACCACCCTCACGCTCCCAACGCGGCCCGGGTCAAGCGCTGGAAGGACGCTGCCGCGCATCCCGACGAGACGGATTGCCGCGCTGCCGCAACTTGGGCACTGGATCTTTACAATCGACTGCATACCGAACCGGCGTGAGAATACTATCAGACGCTTTTTTATTGCTCCGGTGGATAAGCAGTTAAAAAAGTTGCCCGGGGCGTCATTCCCGCAAAGGCGGGAAGCCGTAGCTATTTTAAACTGTGAAAGCATGGATCCCCGCCCCCGATAGAGACCTGCGAGGGTGACGTGGCGCATGCGGGGATGACGAAATATTTATTCACCGGAGCAATAAAAAAAGAGCGGGGTCCAGGAAGGAGGAGACCCCGCCAACGAAGGCTGTTGCCCAGAGGCTACGGGTCGGGAAGCGCCCGCCGCAAGCGGCCCTCGACTCCCGGTGATGAAGCCGTCGGTTTTTGCTTGAGGAGATCGCCCTATGATGCCTGTTGCCGCCCCTCAAGATCCGGTTCGACAGACAGCCCTCCGAACATGATCCGGGCGGTTAAAAACCGGCCCGGATCGATGCCGTACCGTTCCGGAACGCCGGACAACTCAGACAGGCACCCCGGATCCAGCGTTCTGGAGTCCAGAACAATATGGATCGGTATCGCCATTGAACAATCCATCCGCACCGGAATCCAGGCGGACGACGGTCCGGGCTACTGGAGTTTTTTCCGGCGCGGGCAGTTTTTCCCGCAACGGCCGCAGCAGGCCTGGCCGTCGGCGGCCATGATCCGGGTTACGGCGGGCTCGATCTCACTCCAGGCCCGGCGGCAGTAGACCGCCGGCAGGCCCCGCTCTTTGATTTTGCGTTTCAGAACCCTGGCCGCTGTGTGATGGAGAAAGTCGGTACAGAAAATAACCAGTTCAGCCCGTTCCGGGATATCGTAGCCGGTTATTTTCTGGCTCCGGCCGCTCCAGTGAATGATTTCCTCGATGCCGATTTTTTCCAGTTTGGGCACAAAGGACGCAATCCGATCTGCACCGACGATCAAAGCCGTCATTTTCAACCCGCCTCGCGCAAAAGCTGATCGACCCAGGTCTGAATCCGCTCTTCAGTCAGTTCGGGCTGATTTTCCTGATCGAGCACCAGGCCGAGGAACTGCCCGTCTTCAACCGCAGCGGAATCCACATAGTCATAGCCGTCATCGGAACACTTGCCGATGACCGTGGCCCCGGCTTCGACGGCGGCATCATAAAGTTCCCTCATCCCGTCGACAAAGGTATCGGGATAACCGGCCTGATCGCCGAGGCCGAAGAACGCGACCTTCTTCCCTTGCAGGTTTGCCGCGCGCAGGCTTTCAAGATTGTCGCTCCAGTCGTCCTGAAGATCACCCATCCCCCAGGTTGAAGTGCCGAGTACCAGCAGATCGCAGGCTTCGAGGTCGGCCCTGACGGCATCCGTGATCGAAGTCATGTAAGAGCCGGCGATCAGGGAACAGATCTGTACGGCCGCATTTTCCGTGTTGCCGGTTGTGGATCCATAAAAAACTCCGGTTTTCATCGGGCTGCTCCTGTGTTGTTGAGTGTTGATATTTGCGGTTAAAAGATATTGAAAAGCAATATCAATATAATTAAACAACACGGGGAAATCAGTGACAAGCATCACGGATTGTCTTTTTTTTGTTTTTTTCAGGCCGGTAACTGGGTGAAGGCAAGCCGCCGGTCGTGCTTTTCAGTCGCGACGGCAAAATAAGAAGACAGTTGCAAAAAAGGCTGGCATCACAGTCGGTGCCGCCTGTCACCGCCTGAATGTGCGGCTTTTCGTTACTGCCGGCGGAACTCCGGCCGCCCCGCCATCAGGGCGCGCACCGGCATTCGCATTCGGATTCTTCGAGAACGGCTTCCAGCGCGGTCAGATCGGTCACCCGGATCATTCCGCGCTCATAACTGACGGCGCGGCGTTTCACCAGGCGTTGAATACACCGGGACAAAGTTTCGCGGGCAAGCCCGAGTTCCTGGGCGGTCAGGCTGACCGGGCGGATATCCACAGCGCAGACGCACTGCCTCAGACAGTGTCCGCTTTTCATTTTATGCAACAGATAGGCGGCAACGCGAACGTCGGCCCGGCAACAGCGCGACAGGGTGCGCATCTCGCGCTCCTGCTCAATCTGGAACGCCATCTGACTGAGGACGTTATGATGGAATCCGGGGTTTCCGGCCAAGAAAGCGCGAAAGGTATCATGCCCCCAGTAAAGCAGATCGGTCTTTCCGGCGTTGACCATCAAACTGTTGCAGGAATGCCCGGACACTACCGCGGCAAGGCAGAAAAACTCCCCGCAATGCACCCGCTGCAGCAGCAACTCCTGCCCGTCCGGCGCAATCCGCAGCATCCGCATTTCACCCGAGAGGACAAAATACAGGCGCCTGGACAGGTCGGCCTGGCTGATTCTCCGGTGACGCCCCTTGAGCGTCAACAACCGGCCGCTGTACGCCACCTGCTCAATCAGGTCACCGTCCAGGTTGTTGAGCAAAGGCGCACCTTGCAGCATTCTGACAACTGTTTCGTCCATTATCCGCCTAAGCCGCCCGCAGTAAGTCAACGGGTGACGTTTGGGCAAGCAGTTGCGCCATCATTTCGCTCCGTGTCCGCCGGTACAGATCATTGAGGCGCAAACTGCGCGCCGGCGGACCAAAGATCCGCCACATGCCGCCGCCGGCAAAAGGTTTTGACGTCCCCTTGATAAACCCGCGGACATCTTTGAGCGGATAGCCGAGAAATGCTCCGATTTCATGCGGAACCCCGGACCTGAAGGAACGGCGCAGACAGTTCAGAGCCTCTTCCAGCGATCCGGAAACGATTCCGCAGTGATCGCCGAGAAAGGCCTGCATGGTTTTGCTGCGGAATTTTTGCTGCAACAATTTTTCATCGTAGAACAATAACAGGACGGAATCCTGTTCTTCGCGCATAACGGCTACGGAAAGGGGAGAATCATCCACAATCGCCATGCCGTATTTCCGCCACAAGCGGTAAAGCCTTCGTCCGCACGGCAACCTGCGGTTGACGATCCGGATCAGGTTGGCCGGCTTGACCCCGGCCAGCACCTCGGCTGCGGAAACGGCGACAAAAGCCGCCAAGCAATCCCGCGGGGCGGGATAAAGTCCGGCGACTTCGACCCAGGTCGGATCGCGCCCTTCCTTAACCGCTGGACAAAATTGCCGTTGCGGACAGGACTGCCCGTTGGTGTTCGAACAGGTTTTCATTTTTCGATCCTCAGGATATTGATTTGCATTATCAACAACAAGGTAAAAATCTTCCGCTAGCGATACAGGCAATTCCGCTTGTTCCTCCGGCAATCGCGGCACAACCCATAGAGCTCAAGACGATGGGCCCGCATCATGAAATCATGATGTTCGGCAACCCTTTTCTGCAGTTCCTCTATGCGCGGTTCTGCAAATTCGATCACCCGGCCGCACTGCAGACAAACCATGTGATCGTGATGTTGATTCGACCGGGTCGCCTCAAAGCGCGTGCAGCCGTCGCCGAAATGCAGTTCCTCGGCAAGCCCGCTGTCAACCAGCAGCTTCAGCGTGCGATGTACGGTCGCGTAACCGATGCGTTCTAATTTTCCCCGCAGAGTCAGGTAAAGATCCTCCGTCGAACAATGCCCCTCCGACTCCAGAAACTTTTTGACGACAGCGGTCCGCTGTGACGTGACCTTCAATCCGTTACGGGCCAGATAGTCATGGAAAAGATTAAGCCGGTCCATGTATTCACCATTCAAATGAAAATGGCTTTCATTTTCTATCTGATTTCCCCTTCAAAATCAAGAACTTTTGGAAAACCAGATAAAAAAAACCATATCTTTTAACCGGGCTACAGGTCCCGGCGGGCGTTTCGCCCGCCGGGGCTCCCCCTCACGCATGAATCAGCAAGGATCGGCTAAAACTCCAGGGCCAACTGCGCGGTCAGGCTGTCCGCTTCAGCATCGTCATAAGCCTCGTCACGCAGATACTCAACCGTCACCCCGAAACCCTCGACAATCTCCACTCCGAGCGCCGCTCCGTAACGAGTTTCCGCCAGACCGATAAACTCGGCCTCATCGGACTGCTGATAAGTTGCGGCGAGCGTTGCGGCGTAACCGCCCAGGTCGAAACCGTAGGAGGCCTCCAGATACCAGGCGCTCGGCTCTTCCTCAGTCGCGTCCGAATAATCGCTGTCAAGAGCGGCCAGATATTCCCCGACCAGAGTGAAATCCGCGAAACCCACTATCGCCGCGACGGTCATTCCGGCCGTCTGCTCATCGATGGCGTCGAGGCCCTGGCCGTCAAGACCGTCGACAAAACCGCCCGAAGAAGTGATATTGCTGATGTAGCCTGCGGAAGCATCCAGCGAAAAATCGCCGGACTCAAAGGCATATCCGGCCATGACCCCGAAGGCATCGACTTTGTCGTCATCACCGTCCTGATCCAATTCACTGTTAAATGCATAAATCGACCCGTAGAACCCCTGGGAGGCAAACTCAACGGCGACCGCCCCTTCACGGGTTTCCCCCAGCTCCAGCGTCAGCGGATCGGCCAGCATCGCGGTCTCGAAAACACCGAAGGGGACATAGAGTTTGCCCGCGCTAACGGCATACCCGCCTTCGTCGACATTGCCCAAAGTGATCCCGCCTTCATCGACAAACACCCCGTCCTCGTCGCCCTCCCACTTGAACAGCACAAAGCCGGACAGGGAATCGGTCAGGGCGACATCAACCCCCAACTCGACGGTTGCCAGATCGACATCGTTGGATTTGTCGCCGTCATCATCCGTGTAATCGGCTTCAGCCTCAAGGGCCCCCGTCAACTGAACTTTCTCAAACCACCCCTGGCTCAAACGATCCTCCAACGCCGTCACTCGCTGGGCCAGGCCGCTGTCGGCGGCAAGCACCGCCGCCGGGGAAAACATAACCATAAAACAGAAAAACAGAACAGTTTTGCGCATGGAAAGAACTCCTTGGGTAAAATGGGATCACACAACTCAAGACCGATTCCGGCCGGTGACGGCAGTTTATGACCGGCGATCTCCGCTGTCCGTGACTCAGGTCACAGTTGAAAAAGATATTGAAAAATATTTTCAATTAGAGGGAAAAGAAAACATCGTTGTTCAAAAGCGAGCTGCGCTCAACATCAGCAGCCCAAACAGACTAATCAAAAAAGCTCCGGCCAGACCGAGAAAATTATAGATATGGATTGCCAAGGGACGGTTCAAGCGCTCAGTGCTGCGCAACAGGAAGGATTGCGACAACAGAGTCCCCCAGCCGAGCAGGGCCAGCGAAGAAGCCATGCCGAAGGCCACGCACAGCGCCATGACAATGCCGGTCAGCAGCATCCCCTGCGACATGAAAAAGAGCAGTACGATCATGGTTCCGGGACAGGGCACCATAGCCAGAGGAAGCAACAGCCACCAGGAATTGTTATCCGGCTGATGCGCAGACCGCTCGGCAGGGAACCGTCTGACGAGACGTATCAGCCGCGAAAAAAACAGATAGAGCCCAAGGGCGCTGATCAGCACATAAGCCGTTTGCTGCAGCGCCGAACTCCAGACCTGAAACGTCGTTGTCAGGCGCCCCAGGGAAAGATAATAAATGGCGAGGACGAGAACAATTGCGGAACAGCCGTGCAATAGAGCGGCAAAAGCGCCCAACAGCGCCCCCCGCCGCAAAGAGCAATCGCGCGAGACCAGATAAGAAGCAACAATGGCCTTGCCATGTCCGGGCCCCAGTGAGTGGATCACTCCATAAACGAAAGCCGCTGCAAACAGAACCGGCCAGGCCGTAGACGCCTTGCCGCCTTCCAGGGCTTGCGTCAAGACCGTAATGCGATTTTTCAATTGTTTCTGCAACTCAGCCAGTGCGGACTGGAGTTGCTGATAGACGCCCGGGGCCGCGGCCGTTGTCACCCGCTCATCCGCAGCGGGAATAAACCCCTCACTTTGCCGGGGGATAAGCGTGCAATTGAAAAAGATCAGGGCCGCAACAAAGATCAATAGCGGTTTCATAAACGGGCAAACCGCAACGTTACTTCGCCGACGGCGTCCGGAGCGATCAATTGAAGCCCAGCCGGAGCCGGTTGCCGACTGAGGTCGATAAACAATTCCGGCCTTCGGGGACCAGCTGAAAGGGCGGAAAAACGGGTCATGATGGCAGCGTAATTGGTCGGATCCCGCACCAGCAAAACAACGGACCTGAGCTCCTCGACCGCCGTCACGGGACATGAAAAGGCAAAGCGGTATAACAATCTGCGTCCCTTCAACTCGGCACTGAACTTTTCTACCGCACTGACGGTAAAAGGTTCGCCGTCGATTCGGATTTGTAAAAAATACCCGTAATTGTGTAAATAATCAAAAGCCTCGGCCTTGATCCGTGCGGTCTCCGCCGCAGACAACCGGCCGTCGCCGTCATCAAAATCCATCCGCATGGTCGCCGAAAACATCGGGTCGAAGACCCAGGTCACCTCGACGTCCGCCAGACCGTCCGCGGAGAAACCGAAATGGACATAATTGTCGATAAAGACATGAGGATGCGCCGCGCCTTCACCTGCCTGCAACACCAGCATCAGCACCAACAGTAACCGGAACCCGAACATGGTTGTAATTGTACAGTTTCCTGTGCGTCACACCAAAAAAAAACGCCCGGTCGCCCAAAAAAGACGGCGGGGATCAGGAGGCATATCCCCGCCGCAAACGGTGCCGTACACACCATGGTTCGGAAAAGCCGCTGCCACACAACTTTTCCCCTGCTGTTTGTGGCTGCCAACCACCTGGTTCGAAATATCCGCAGGACGATATTTCCGAATGCCGCGCCAGTCCTCCGCTGTCGGCATACAAGGCTATTTTTATCGTTGCCGTTCAGAACCCGGGCCGCGGCCCCCACAACAGACCGATCTCCAGTTCACCGAGATGCGGCGGGTTTGCCAACTCGACGCCCAAATCGAGCCAGTAAAACAGCCCCCGCTCCAGAAGATCCAAAGTCGCTTCATCGGGAATCAGCCAGAGGATGAAAAACAAGCCGAAGACCAGCAACATGAACAGACGGCGGCGCACAGGGGAGTGCCTGCTGCGCAATGATTCCCGCAATAGTTCGTGATTCTCCATGGCCCTTTCCCGCGGATCTATAAACCATTTCCTTATGATTCTGACTGTCATTTTCAACTTATTCAGTAGCATGGAATGCGAACCAAATCCGTGACCGTTATCACAATGACAAAAACAGGCAGGCGCTGTTGTATTTTAATTTATTCTATACAGTGGCCTTTTTTTCTGCTACAGCATCAGTGTGTAGACCTCGTCATTTTTACCCGGGCACAATAACCATGCCGTTACGCAGACATTCTGAAATACTGCCGATCATTTTCACTACGATCCTGGCGCTGTCGGTTCTCTATGCCCCGCAACCATTGCTGCCGATACTGAGCCGGGAATTTGCCGTCAGCCGCGAAGCGGCCGCCGCACTGACCACCGTCACTTTCATTCCCCTGGCCCTGGCCCCGCTGGCTTACGGTTACCTGCTCGAAACCGTCTCACCGATTCGGGTCCTGAAAATCGCCGTTCCTTTTCTGGCCCTGAGCGAAGTCTGTTTTGCCGCCAGTTCAAGTTTCTGGCTGCTGATCGCCATCAGGCTGTTTCAGGGATCGCTGGTCCCGGCCATGTTGACCTCGCTGATGACCTATCTCTCCGGACGTTCCACCGCAGATACCATGCAGCGCTCCATGGCCATGTATATCGCCGCAACAATTTTCGGCGGTTTTATCGGTCGGGCTCTTTCCGGGCTCATCGCCGACCTGTGCGGCTGGCGGTTCAGCTTTCTCGCCCTGGCCGTCACCCTGGCACTGGCCTTCATCACCTTGTTCCGTTTGCCCGATGTCAACGAACCGAAAATACGCCGCCCGCACTCGCGGGCCCTGGCCGAAGTTCTGCGGCGGCCGGGATTTTTCCCCCTTTATCTGAGCGTCTTCTGTCTTTTTCTGATCTTTGCCGCGGTGATGAACTTTCTGCCGTTCCGGCTGACGGAACTAAGCGACAAGGCCGACTCCCTGCGGATCGGCCTGATGTACTCCGGTTACATGATGGGGATCGTGACGTCACTCGGTGCGCCTAAGTTCATCAAGTGGGTCAAGGGGGAAGTCAAGACCATCAGAATCGGCCTGTTCGGCCTGGGTGTAACGCTGACGGCTCTGGCCTGGGAACAGATCTGGATACTGTTCGCCATGCTGTTTCTTTTCTGCGCCGCCATGTTTCTGGTTCACTCAACCGCTTCGGGTCTGGTCAACCGCATGGCCGGAAGCGATCACAAAGGCCTGACCAACGGTCTGTATGTCGCCTTTTATTACGCCGGCGGAAGCGTCGGCTCCTTCGTTCCCGGGATCGTCTACGGTTCTTTCGGCTGGAACGGTTTTCTCTTCTTTTTGCTCCTGATCTGCCTGTTCGGCTATCTGTGCATCAGCCGGGCGAAAACCAGCATCGCCGAGACCCTCGATCAGCAGAGGCCCACATGTTAGCAGCCGGATATTATTATACCTTAAAGACCTTACGGACAGATCAGCGCGGCGCCTGGCTGAATGCCGACGGCGAAGAGTTGTTTTTGCCCCGAAGGGAATGTCCTCCGCATCTGCAGCCGGGCCTGCAGGTCAGGGTTTTTATTTATCTCGATCGCGGCCGGCGCAGAATGGCGACGACGCGGAAACCACTGGCGCAGGTGGGGGAGTTCGCGCTGCTGCGCGTCACCGACGTCGGCCCCCACGGTGCTTTTCTCGATTGGGGGCTGAGCAAGGAACTGCTTGCGCCTTATGCCGAACAGGCTGAAAAAATGGCGCCGGGCCGCAGCTATATCGTCAGAATCTGCCATGATCGCGAGCAACGCCCGATTGCCTCCGGCCGGCTGGAAAAATTTTTGCAGCAGGCCGATCGCGACCTGGCCGAGGGACAGGAAGTCCAATTGCTGATCTGGGCATTTACCCCCCTGGGAGTCAAGGTCATTATCAACAACCGCTACCAGGGGTTGCTCTACAAGGAAAGCCTGTCCTCTCCCGTAAAACGGGGCGACAGGTGCCAAGGTTTTATTTCCGGAATAAGGGACGACGGCCGGATCGACGTCAGCCTGCACCCCGCCGGCGCCGCCGGTGTCGACGCGGCCCGGGGGATTATTCTGTCCGCTCTGCGGGCCGAGGGCTTTCTTCCGTTACACGATCAAAGCCCGCCGGAAGCTGTCCGCAGCCACCTGGGATTGAGCAAAAAGCTCTTTAAAAAAGCCGTGGGAGGACTCTACAAGGACGGCTTGATCCAACTGGTTCAAGACGGCATCCGCCTGATCTGAGTCCCGACTCAGCTTATTTTCTCCAGCGCGGCAACAATTTCCTGCGGCAACTCCGGTTTGCCTTTCGCATTGACCCCGCTGCCCGTCACTCGTGCTTTGAGCACCAGCTTTTGCTCCGGCAGCAGATACACGTCCTGCACGAAGCAGTAACGCAATGGCGAGATTCGCTCCAGAATCAAGCCGACCATGAAGCGGTCGCCGCTGTACAATGAGCGCTTGTAATCGAGTTCCGCCCGGATCACGACCAGACTTATTCCACGTTCGACCAGGCGGAGAAAGTCCAGCCCGAAGGTTTTCAGGTATTCATGCCGACAGTGTTCCAGATAGTTCAGATAGGCCGCATGATTGACATGCCCCTGCATATCGCATTCGTAATCTCGGACCTGAAACTCGCTACGAAAATGATATTGTTTCATCTTCTCCTCCCTGGCGTTCGGGATTCCCGAAGCAATGCCTGAACGACGAAAAGCAATACCGGCGCCGGCCGCGTGACAAACAGGTCGGAAAAAACGCGGACCAGACACTTCCCGCAAGCCCGGACAGGGGGCGGCATCCCGGAGCTCCATGCCCTGACTCAGGCACTATTAATCCCACCCGAAGAGGTTTTCAGTCAATCGCTATTCCGTTGTTCCTTACAATTTTTATTGAAGAATAAAGGCTTAAAGTTTTCCACATGAAATAGGGTGTTTTTATTCTTGACAGTATCGGTAGAGATTTTTATAGTGGCCATGAATTTAAAATAATGGAGGAAAAGGATGAAACTTTCGACCAAAAGCCGTTACGGCGTACGGGCTATGTTCGATATGGCCTATCATGCCGGCAGCATGCCGGCGCAGATCAAGGATATCTCCCGCCGGCAGAACATCTCGCCCCGCTATCTGGAACAGATATTCCAGGATCTGAAGAAAGCCGGTCTGCTGAAAAGCCGCCGCGGCCCGCAAGGGGGCTACAGCCTGTCCCGACCGGCGGAAGAGATCACCGTCAAGGAAATCGTTCTGGCCGCCGAGGGGGAACTGATGCTGGTCAACTGCGTCAAGGGCCTGCGTGAAAACGGTGAAGCTCCGCCCGTCTGCGAATTCGACAATCAGTGCCTGACCCAGCATATCTGGGCCGAAGGCAGCCGTATTCTGGGTCAATATTTCGATTCCATCAGCCTCAAGGACCTTTGCGATCAGGGCCAGGCCATGGGTCTGGAAAAGGAACTCGATCACCGGTTCATGTACTTCATTTAAACGCTTATGACCCTGGAGGAAAAACACCGCCGGCTCCAGGCGATCTTTTCTCGGTTGGATTGCGTGGCCATTGCCTTCTCCGGCGGAGTCGACTCAACCCTCCTGCTGAAAGTCGCCGGCCAGTGCCTGGCAGCGGATCGAATCCTGGCCGTGACGGCGTTCTCCCCCCATTTTCCCCGCTCACGAAATCAACCGCAGCCGGGAATTGGCCCGGCGCTTCGGTGTCCGTCAGCAACTTGTGACGACAACCGAACTGACCCTGGAATCATTTGCCGCCAACGGACCGCAACGTTGCTATCACTGCAAACAGCATCTGTTCAACCGCCTGCTTGCGGTCACGCAACAGGCAGGCATCCAACCGCTGTGTGACGGCTCCAACCAAGACGATCTGCAGGACTATCGTCCCGGCCTCAAGGCCTTACGGGAGTTGGGGATTCGTTCCCCGCTGCTCGAAACGGGGTTCACCAAAGCCGACATTCGCGAATTGAGCCGTCAGTTGAGCCTTCCCACCTGGGATGCCCCGACTTGCGCCTGCCTGGCAAGCCGTTTTCCTTACGGCACCCGCATCACTTCCGTGCGTCTGGCGCAGATCGAGACGTGTGAAGACTGGCTGCGGCAGCATCGGTTCAGCTGCTTCCGGGTACGCTATCACGGCGCACTGGCCCGCATCGAAATCCCCCCCCGATGAGATCAACCGCCTGCTTGACGACAAACTGCGGCAGGCGCTTGTGACTCACTTTAAGCAAAATGGATTTGACTATGTCACTGTCGATCTGCAAGGATATCGCAGCGGCAGCCTGAATGAGACCCTTCCCGCAAAACGAAGTCAGAACCCTGCCGATTGAAATGGTTCACTGTGCCTATTGCCCGCAGGAGGCCCCATGCCTAAAAGTAGCGCCCTGTTCGCGGTCTGTTTTGTCGCCGGTTTGCTCGCGGCGGTGGTCAGCAGTGCCTTTGTCTGGGGCGCAAATCACTGGGGCCTGACCGATTTTCTCGGTGTCGGCATCACCCAATCCTGGAGCTTGAACGAGCTGTACTCGCCCATGTTCATCGGGGGCCTGTGGGGCCTACTGTATTTCTTTACCGTCGGGGTGCCGCGCCAGCGCCGCCACTGGATTCGTAAAGGCTTGTGGTTTTCCCTGCTGCCCTCGGCGACAGCGCTCTTTTATCTTTATCCCAATGTCCATCACCAGGGACTCGCAGCCCTGAACCTGGGTATTTTCGCGCCCCCTCTTATTGTGCTGACCAATCTCATCTGGGGCTTTTTTGTCGGGTTTTTCACCCGCTTATTCTGGGGCCGTTAGTGTATGTGCCTGAAACTGCTGCCGCTGTGCACCCTGCTGGTTCTCCTGACCACCGCGCTTTGGGCCGCGGAGTTCGGCGGACGAGTCAGCTGGATATATGACGGCGATACCCTGGAGGTAGAAGACATCGGCCGGGTCCGGCTGCTCGGCATCGACACGCCGGAACATGAGCAGTCCCCCCGCGACCGGTTTCTATCGACAAAACTTCGGTGTCTCAACACAACGGCTGCGCAAAATATCCCGCCAGGCAAAACAGTTCAACATCCGGGTTGCCAAGGGGCAACGGGTGCGGCTGGAAACCGAAAACCGCACCCGGGACAAACATGCACGCCTGCTGGCCTACGTCTATCTGCCCGGCGGTGAAATGCTCAACCGCATGTTGCTGGAGGAGGGATTGGCAACCGTCTTTCGCCGCTATGACTTTGGTCTTAAAACCGATTTTCTCGACAGCGAACAGCGCGCGCGGAGCCGGAGACTCGGCCTCTGGCGCACCGACTGAGGCCGCCGAGACTCTATTTCAGGGATGACAAATCGATGGAACAGCTCTCTTACCTGCAACAGCTTATCGACGAAACCGTCCTCGGCGGTCAGCCTGTATCGTTTTATCGCCGCGTTCGCCGTCTTCTTTGCGGCCCTGCTGCTGAAACGCGTTATCGCCCATCTGTTCACCAAATCGATCTTCAAAGCGGCGCAGAAAACCTCGGGCCGCCTGGACGACATGCTGCTGAAACACCTCAACAAACCGGCCGAATTTCTGGTTGTGGTGATCGGCTTCTACCTCGCGGTGGAAATCCTGAAACTGCCGCAGGAACCGACCGATCTGGACCAATTGGCGCGTAATCTCGGCCAGATTCTCCTGACCTTCAACCTGGCCTGGTTCTGCTACAACATGGTGAGCCTGATCGAACACTGGCTCAGTCACTGGGCGGGAAAAACCGACTCCACCCTGGACGATCATCTGGTTCCGTTCATCCGCAAATGTCTGCGCGTATTCATCATCGTCGTCGCCATCCTGTTGCTGGTGCAGAACCTGGGCTACTCGATTTCCGGTCTGCTGGCCTCGCTGGGCCTGGGCGGCCTGGCCGTCGCCCTGGCGGCCAAGGACAGCCTGTCCAATATTTTCGGTTCGATCATGATTCTGCTCGACCGACCCTTTTCCCTCGGCGACTGGATCAAAGCCGGCGACATGGAAGGCACGGTTGAGGAAATCGGCTTCCGTTCGACCCGCATCCGGACTTTTGCCAAGACTCTGATTACGGTTCCCAACAGCGTGTTGATGAACATGTCGATCGACAATTTCAGCCAGATGCCGAAACGGCGCATCAAACTCAATGTCGGCATCACTTACGACACCACTCCGGCCCGGATGCGTCAGGCCGTCGCCGCGATAAAACAGCTGCTGCGCGAACATCCCGCCATTCATCAGGAATTCTTTCTGGTCAATTTCACTGATTTCGGCGCCTCTTCCCTCGACATCATGGTTTACTGCTTTACCACCAGCACGGTCTGGAACGAATATCTCGACGCCCGTGAAGATGTCTGTCTGAAAATCATGGAGATTCTGGAAGGCATGGGCCTGGAGATCGCCTTCCCGAGCCAGACCCTGTATCTGCACGACATGAATCCGGAAAAAGCGCAACAGACAACGTAACAAAAAGGTGTTGGGCGACAGGTTCGCTTAGCCGTTGTTTTCCCGAGTGACCAGCTCGTGGTATTTGCGCTTGATATTCTCTATGTCCTCCCCGGGCTGCGGGAATTTCATCTCGAGCGCTTCCAGGTACTCGTTGATGATCCGGGAAACCGCGAGGTTGCGAAACCATTTGTGGTTGGCCGGGATGACGAACCATGGGGCGTGCGCGGTGCTGCATTTGCCGAGCGCCGCTTCGAAAGCGCTGGTGTATGCGTCCCAGAACGGTCGTTCGGCATAATCCCCGGCACTGATTTTCCAGTGCCGCGACGGATCGTCTATACGCGCCCTGAAACGTTCCAACTGTTCGTCGGCGTCGATATGCAGATAAAACTTAAGGATGTGGGTGCCGTTGTCGGTCAGCAGCTTTTCGAAGTTGTTAATGTGCCTGTAACGTTTCGACCAGACGGACTTGGGAACCAGGTTATGCACCCGCACGACCAGCACGTCTTCGTAATGTGAACGGTTGAAAATGGCAACGTGCCCTTTGGCCGGGACGGCCTGGTGATAACGCCACAGAAAGTCGTGAGCGGCTTCTTCGGCGGTCGGCACTTTAAACCCCGTCACCGTACAGCCCTGAGGGTTCATCGCCCACAACACGTGGTTGATGGTGCCGTCCTTGCCGGCCGCATCCCGTCCCTGGAGGCAGATCAGCAGCGACCGTTTCCCTTCGGCGTACATCAGGAATTGCAGTTTGCGCAGCCTTAAAGCCTGGGCTTCGATTTCCACCCGTGCCTGTGCGGCCGACTCGTGTTTATCCTTGTAACCGGCGTCGATTGCGTCGAGATCGACCTTACTGTTCGGCTCGACCCGAAATTTCTCCAGATAATTCACGCTCGCTCCTGCGCCTGCATAAAAATTTATACCCGGTCAGCCGCCTGGTGTCCGCGCCCGCCTGAAAAACCGGCAACCGCTTTTCATCCGCATCTGCAAACACTGTAACAGCTGTCACAGGAATTACGACTTTTCAGACCGGAAAATCCTTCAAGAAACCTGTTAAACCGCGCTGTTCTGTCGACGACAGCAGGAAATCGGCCCGATAGTCCTGCTCCGCATGTCGATTTCAGTTGACAGCAACAAGAGTTACAAGATAGATTTTCAATCGAATTAAAGGGGAGTAGCAACCGGCGGGAGACACCGCCGGCCCGCGATACGTCATTACGGTGATCCCATCACCCGGGCGCGGGGTTACGACGCTCAGTCGAAATCTGCGAGACCTTTATCCACAGCATGAATATATGTGCTGCGGGTAAAGGTTTTTTCTTTTACCTGCAGCAAAACAAAGAAGCTGGAGGTAAAAGACATGAATCGCATCAAAACAACTTTTCTTCTCACCGCCCTTACCCTCTTGCTGGTCGTCATGGGTAACGTCATCGGCGGCCGGTCGGGCATGATCATCGCCTTCATCATTGCCGGCGGAATGAACTTCTTTTCTTACTGGTATTCGGACAAAATCGTCCTCAAAATGTACCGGGCCAGAGAAATCTCGGCGACGGACGAACCTTCCTTCTATACGCTGGTGCAACGGCTTGCGGAACGCGCCGGCCTGCCGATGCCCAGGGTCTATATCATTCCTTCCGACACGCCGAACGCTTTCGCCACCGGGCGCAATCCGCACAACGCGGCGGTCGCCGCCACCGAAGGCATCATGCGGCTGCTCTCCCGGGAAGAACTTGAAGGCGTCATGGCCCATGAGCTCGCCCATGTCCGGAATCGGGACACCCTGATCTCAACGATTGCGGCAACCATCGCCGGCGCGATCGCCATGCTGGGCAATATGCTCCAGTGGGCCGCCATTTTCGGCGGCGGCAACAGAGATGAAGAGAATGGCGGAGGCGGGATGCTGGGAAGCCTGGCCATGGCTTTTATCGCCCCGATGGCCGCCATGCTGATTCAGATGGCCGTATCGCGCTCGCGCGAATTTTTAGCCGATGAGACCGGCGCGAAAATATCCGGCCGACCGCTCGCCCTTGCCGATGCCCTGGAAAAACTCCACCTCGGGGTGCAGGCGGCACCGATGAAAGAGGCCAGCCCGGCAACTTCGCACCTGTTCATAGTCAATCCTCTGGCAGCGGGATCCATGGCCCGACTGTTTTCCACCCATCCGCCGATGGCAGAACGCATTGCCAGGCTGAAAGCCATGACTGTCGCCGCCTGAAAAAGACCCTTTTTACGAGGAGACCGGATCAGCTCTCCTCTTTTGGCCCAGTGTTCCCTCCTCACGCACTGGGCCTTTTTTTATGCCGCGAGGTTTTCGCTCAAACAAAAGGGTCCGCCGGCATGCCGGCGGACCCTTTTGCACCTCATCGAGGTTCATTGCTCACATGGTATTGTAATCGTCCGACTCGACCAGATCCCCCGAAGAATCGAGAAACGATCCCTTCTGCGAATCCTTAACGACCTCCACCTGATTATGCGCAACGGAACACACCGTTCCGCACTCGGTACATTCGTACAGTTCCTCATGAAACTGGAAGGCGCTCAGTTCGGTTTCATTTCTGACCAGACAGCCGCAGGTCGGGCAGACAAAGTTGGTGCAGACTTTCTGCCGTTTCTCGACACTCCCCTTGATGATCTTTATGGCATCACCGGAAAAAGTCCAAATGCAGCCACAGTCCCCACATTCCCGCACGTCCTGCGAAAACCCTTCTGCGTGCAGATCAATTTCCACGTGCTTTCGACTCTTACACAATGGACATTTCATTTCCAATCTCCTTTCACGGTTAACTGGCGGATGCGTCAACAAAAATATCGGCACGGATATAGGTTAAGATTACCCGGTTTACGGCGCTGTAGCAAACCTTCCGGCCGGCCCGTTGCGGACCGCATTTCTGCTGCACCGGGTTTATTCTTTTGCTTCTGCGAAATCGCGTATCAGAATCGCCATAATGTCCTGCTCCTCCTGGGGGTCCAGCTTCAATCCGCGCATCTTCATCCCGTGAAGCACCCTTTTCCAACCCTCCACATCATAACGGCTGCGATAAACCAGGTCGGCGGAGTGACAAGTCCCGCACTTCTGCTCCAACAAAGAAACCGATTGCCGCCTTTGACAGCCGGAAGCCGGGACACAGGCCAAAAACAAGCCGAAAACAATGACTGTCCCGTGCACATCGAAACTCCCCCTGAAATGACCACCAATCGCCCTCAGCACCGCCTTGAGCCTCATCGACAGAAAAAAATTTCAAAATAACAAAACAATATTTTACACTATAAACAAAGCAAAAAAACGAATTTAATATTTTTACAAAAAACATCTATAGAACATCGGTTGACATCACTCATCATTATGATTAGCTATAAGATGGATAGTATGGTTCGGGCCTGTTCCCGGAAGTCAATTATATCAAATTCATTGCGGGAGGCGGAAAATATGAGTGCTTTCAATGGACTGCTCAAAACACACGGGGTTTCACGGCGGGAGTTTCTGAAGTATTGCTCTGCGGTCGGTGCCATGCTGGCCCTCCCTTCCACCATGGTTCCGAAAATTGCAGCGGCCATCGAACAGGACAACCGGCCGCCGGTGATCTGGCTGGAATTTCAGGACTGTGCCGGAGACTCCGAAGGGCTGTTGCGCGCCAGCCGGCCCGGCGTCGCCGAACTGGTTCTCGATCACATCTCCCTCGACTATCACGAAACCATCATGGCGGCCGCCGGACATCAGGCCGAGGCCAGCAAAAACGCCACAGTGGAAAAATATAAAGGACAATATATCTGCGTCGTCGAAGGGTCCATTCCCACCGGAGCCGATGGCGCCTATTGCACCGTTGGCGGACAGTCCGCGGTCGACATCCTGCAGCAAGTCGGCGGCAATGCGGCACTGGTCATCGCCGTCGGCACCTGCGCCGCTTTCGGCGGGTTACCGGCCGCTTATCCGAATCCGACGGGGGCCAAAGCGGTCAGAGAACTGTTGCCGAACAAAACGGTCATCAACCTGCCCGGTTGCCCCATGAATGTCGACAATCTGACCGGTACCATCGTGCATTACCTGACCCTCGGCACGGCACCGGCCATGGACCGCTTCAACCGGCCCAAATTCGCGTACGGTAAGCGGATCCATGACAATTGCGAACGGCGTTCCCATTTCGACGCCGGTCAATACGTTGAAAACTGGGGGGATTACGGCCATCAGCAGGGCTGGTGCCTGTATAAAATGGGCTGCAAGGGGCCGGAAACCTTCCACAATTGTCCGACCCTGCGCTGGAATGAAGGCTTGAGCTGGCCGGTCATGGCCGGTCACGGTTGTGCCGGCTGCAGCGAACCGGGATTCTGGGACACCATGATGCCGATGTACCGCCGCCTGCCCAATGTCCCGGGGTTCGGGGTCGAGGCCTCGGCGTTGAATATCGGCACCGCGATCGTCGGCGCTTCCGCCGCGATTTTCGCCACTCACGGCGCGGTGACGGTGGCGCGCAACTGGAAAAATGTCCAGTCGGCAAAAGCGGACTTGCGCGAGGAAATCAAAGAACACAGCGATGCTGATGAATAAAGGAGGGTTGTACTCATGGCCGAAAAGATAGTTGTCGATCCGATTACCCGTATCGAAGGGCACCTGCGCATCGAAGCTCAGATCGAAAACGGTCGCATTGTCGATGCCTGGTCGAGTTCAACCATGTACCGCGGGGTCGAGCGGATTCTGAAAAACCGCGATCCGCGTGACGCCTGGTATTACACCCAGCGTTTCTGCGGCGTTTGCACCACCGTACATTCCCTGGCTTCGATCCGGGCGGTGGAAAACGCCCTGAATATCCAGATCCCCTACAACGCCGAAATGATCCGCAACATCATCATGGGGATCCAGAACGTTCAGGACCACATGATCCACTTCTATCACCTGCATGCCCTCGATTGGGTCGATGTCGTTTCCGCGCTGGAGGCCGACCCGGCCAAGACCGCGGCGTTGCAGCAGAGCATTTCCGACTGGAAATTCTCCAGCCGGGATTATTTTTCCGGCGTCCAAAAAAAGATCGCCGCGTTCGTCGGCACCGGCAAGCTGGGGCCCTTCACCAACGGCTACTGGGGCCACCCGGCCATGAAACTGCCGCCGGAAGCCAACCTTATGGCGGTCGCGCACTACCTGGAAGCGCTTCATGTGCAGAAAGAAATCATCAAGATCCACGCCATTCTGGGTTCCAAGAATCCGCACCCGCAGACCTTCCTGGTCGGCGGCATGGCGATTCCCATCGACCCAAACAGTCAGAATGCCCTGAACGCCGACAAAATCGCCCAGATCATGCAGTACGTCAATCTGGCCAGGGAATTCGTCGAGCGGGTCTATATCCCCGACATCCTCGCGGTGGCGCCGTTCTATCCGGACTGGGCGGCCATCGGCACCGGGCACAAAAATTATCTCTCTTACGGCGAATTCCCAGACGACAGCCGCGGCTACCCCGAAGGGTTCTGGCTCCCGGCCGGGATCATCGAAAACGGCGACCTGAGCGAGGTCAAACCGGTTGAACAACAGAAAATCACCGAATATGTCACCCATTCCTGGTATGAATATGACGAGGGTGACGGTGTCGGCAAACACCCCTGGGAAGGGCAGACCAACGACAACTACACCGGACCCAACCCGCCTTATGAGTTTCTTGATACCGACAACAAGTATTCCTGGGTCAAGTCGCCGCGCTATAATGACAAGCCGATGGAAGTCGGGCCGCTGTCGCGGATGCTGGTCGCTTATGCCGACGGCCATAAAGAAGCCAAACAGACCGTCGACTATGTCCTCGGTGAACTCAAAGCCGGGCCGGAAGTTCTCTTCTCCACCCTCGGCCGGACCGCCGCCCGGGCGGTGGAAACCCTGATCACGGTCAACAAGATGTCGACCTGGATCGACAACCTGGTGGCCAATATCAAGACCGGCGACTACAGCGTCCACAACAACGAAAAGTGGGACCCCGCCACCTGGCCGGCTTCGGCCAGGGGCTACGGCTGGCATGAAGCTCCGCGCGGGGCGCTTGGACACTGGATCGTCATCGACAATAAAAATATCAAAAATTACCAGGCTGTCGTACCGACGACCTGGAACGCCGGTCCGCGCGATCCCCGAGGGGTGCGCGGACAGTACGAAGAAGCGCTGATCGGCACCCCGATCGCCGATCCGGAACGTCCTTTGGAAATCCTGCGCACCATGCACTCCTTCGACCCCTGTCTGGCCTGCGCGGTCCACCTTTACGACGCCAAGGGAAATCTGAAATCCAAAGCCAAGATTCTCTGATGAGGTGAACTATGGCGACAAGTGCGGAGACCCCGGTTCCTCGAAAAGAGCAGCAATTTGAATGTGCGGCGCGCCGCTTCCTCTACATCTGGGAAGGCCCCTTACGCATCATTCACTGGGTCAATTTTTTCAGCATCCTGATCCTGGCTGTTTCCGGCTATTTCATTCACGATCCGTTTATGTCCTCGGCGCAGCACCCCTATATTATGGGTTACATGCGCTACATCCATTATACGGCCGGGATTATTTTCTCGGTCAATCTGCTGTTCCGCATTTACGGCTTTCTGATCGGCAACTATTTTGCCAGCTGGCGCGGTATCCCCAATCCGTTCAGGCCGGAAGACCGGAAAACCTTCTGGGCTTTTATCCGCTTTTACACCTTCACCGGCAAGGACACACCCCACCTGCTGGGGCACAACCCGGTTGCCTTCTGCGCCTACACCGTACTGTTCGGGCTCTTCATCCTGCAGATGCTGAGCGGTTTTGCGCTCTGGGCGCAGAACGATCCGGGCAGCAGTCTCTATGCCGTGACCGGCTGGATCTTCGGCCTGGTGAGCAATCAATGGGTGCGCTGGTTTCACTTCCTGGTCATGTTCCTGATCGGCGGGTTCGTGATCAATCACATCTACAGCGTCGTCCTGTTCGATTTCAAATCGAAGTCGGGCGAAGTCAGTTCGATTTTCTCCGGCTGGAAACCGGACCGGCGTGATTGATCGCCGGTTACGTGCGGAGCCGTTTCCGCGGCACAGGGCGCGGGCATGAATTTTCTCGGCCTCGGTCTCGGCAACCTGCTGATGAACGACGATGCTGCTGGTTTGCAGGTTATTTATGCACTGCGGAAGATCTACCCCGCCCGTCCCGGCTTTCAACTGGTCGATGGAGGGACCCTGGGGCTTGATCTGCTGACCTACCTTGAGTGGGCCGACAAACTGCTTCTGCTCGATGCCGTCGATATCGGCGCCGAGCCCGGCACGGTCATCCTGCTTGCAGGCGACGACATCGACGGTGCCCTTGAAACCAAGCTTTCCCCCCACCAGGTCGGTATAAGCGATCTGCTCGCCGCGGCCGAACTGATTGAGGACCGCCCGCGGGAGGTGACGCTGCTCGGCATTCAGTTTGCGAGCATCAACATGGAAATGACCCTGTCTCCCGCAGTCGCAGCCGGGCTGCCAAAAATGATCAATGCCGCGCAAGGCATTATCGATAACCACTTGCAGCAGGCCTGACTGACATGGCTTACATTGCGCACAGCTCTCCTACAGCTTCGCATCGGGCGCAAATCCGGACCGCCGTCAGAATCACCGTCACCGGCACGGTCCAAGGGGTCGGTTTCCGCCCTTTCGTCTATCGCCTCGCCAATAATAATCATATCAGCGGCCGGGTCGCAAATACCGCCGCCGGCGTTAAAATCCATGCCGCGGGAAACAAAACCGACCTGGATGCGTTTATCGACCAGCTCAAGCAGGCCCCGCCGCCGCTGGCGGAGATCGATTCCTTTGTCGTTGCAGCGGCCGAAGAGCCGGACGACAACGTTTTCCGCATCGTCGAATCAAGCGCCACCGAAGAAAAAACCGTCATCCTGCCGCCGGACATCAGTCTCTGCGACGACTGTCGGCGGGAGTTGTTCGACCCCGCCGACCGCCGCTACCGCTACCCGCTCAACAACTGCACCAACTGCGGGCCGCGCTATACCATCATCCGCAATCTGCCCTACGACCGCCCGCAGACCGCCATGTCACCGTTTCCTTTGTGCCCGGACTGCCTGGCCGAATACCGCGATCCGCAAAACCGCCGGTTTCACGCCGAAGCCACCAGTTGCCCGAACTGCGGGCCGGCCCTGCGCCTGCTTGACCCACAGGGCGCCATCATCGCAACAAAGAACCCGATCGCCTGGCTGGCGGAAAAGATCAACCGGGGGCACATCGTCGCCGTCCAGGGACTGGGCGGCTTTCACATCATCTGTGACGCCACCGACGACCAGGCCGTGGCCGCTTTGCGACGGCGCAAAAACCGTCCCCACAAGCCCTTTGCCGTTATGGTCAAGAATGCGGCCATGGCGCAGGCCTACGGCCGGTTCGACGAGGCCGGCCTGACGCTGCTGAACAGCCCCCGGCGGCCGGTGGTCATCGTCCCGGAGCGCCGCCGCTGCAGCAAGGCCGTGTCCGGCGGCCTCGACCGCATCGGTCTGTTCCTGCCCTATACGCCGCTGCATCTGTTGTTGTTTGAATATCTTGAGGGGCCGATTGTCGCCACCAGCGCCAATATCTCCGCTGAACCGATCATAACCGACGGCAAAACCCTGCGCGCCCGGCTCGGCTCCGTGATCGATTACTGTCTCGAGTTCGAGCGCGAAATCATCAACGGCTGCGACGGACAGCGTGGTGACCATGGCGGCCGGCCGGCCGCTGTTGTTGCGCCGGGCACGCGGCTACGCTCCGGCGGCGCTCAATCTGCCGGCGGCGTTAAATCAATCCGTCCTGGCGGTCGGCGGCGACATGAAGAACACCATCGCGATCGGCCAACAGGACAAAGCGATTCTCAGCCCCCATGTGGGCAACCTGCACAGTCTCGGCGCCCAGGATTATTTCGAGCGCACCATCACCACTTTTTCCCGGCTTTACGACTTCATCCCCGAACTCATCGTTTGTGACGCCCACCCGGACTACTTCACCAGCCGTTGGGCGGCGCAGCAGCAACGTCCCCTTTTGCGCGTGCAGCATCATTACGCTCACGCCCTGGCCGCCATGCTCGACTGCGGCATGGGTCCGGACACGGACATGCTCGCCATCTGCTGGGACGGCACCGGCTACGGCGACGACGGCACTCTCTGGGGAGGGGAATTTCTCGCCTGTTCCTGGCGTGATTACCGGCGCCTGGCGTATTTCCGTCCGTTGCCCCTGCCCGGCGGCGAGAAAGCAATCCTGGAACCCAGACGGGTTGCCCTGGGCTGGCTTTTTCAGCTGTACGGCGCAGACGCATTGCACCTCACCTCACCGGTCCTTGACGCCCTGGGAGAAGGACCGGCGCGAATCCTTTTTCAGCTGCAGCAAAAAAAATTGCATGCACCCCTCTCCTCGTCCGTGGGGCGCCTGTTCGACGCTGCGGCCGCGCTGCTCGGCATCTGCCAGGTCATGTCCTATGAGGGAGAAAGCGGGCTGCGGATGGAGAATTATTATGATCCGGCGGATCACGGCAGCTACGCCTTCAACTATGAGGACGGAGTCATCGACTGTTCCCCCGCCGTCATCGCCATGCTGACGGAAACCGAGCCGCAGCGCGGCGTCACCCGCTTTATCAACATGCTGGTTGAAATCATCATCACCGTCATGCACAAGCAGCAGCGTTCGGAAGCCCTGATCTGCGGCGGCGTTTTTCAGAACCGCCGGCTGCTGGAAAAACTGCTCCGGCGGGCCCGGGCCGAGGGCCTGCGCATTCATGTCCCGGCCAAAATTCCGGTCAACGACGGGTCCATTGCCCTGGGGCAGATAGCTGCGGCCGTGTATGACGAAACGCACCCCGGACGATAAGCTTTCCCCCCAAGCATTGAAAATTCGCTGTCCGGCCGGATGAAATCAGAGAAATAACCGCTATAATCACACTATAGGAAAACCTTTCAACCACAGACTGCGACTCCCTCTTATCCATTCCGACACTGATCTGGCTTTCACCGCTGAAAACAGCGCGGGCAAGGAGTTACGGCATGGATCGACAGGTCCTCATCAACAAAACAAAGCTTGCGGATTTTATTGACTTTCTGGCGGCGCGGCAAACGTTGATCGGCCCCGTCAGTCTGGGGGACCGACAATATAAATTCGCTGAAGTGGCTGCGTTGGCGGAAATGTCTCTCGATTACCTGCCGACCATTCTGCCGCCCAAAAAATATTTCATCCCGCAGTACGAAACCCTGCTCTACTACGACACCGCAGCCGGGCAACAGATGAAAGCCGTGGTCGAAGTCGAAGACTTGATCCTGTTCGGCGTCCACACCTGCGATCTGGCCGGCATTCAGTGCCTGAACATGGTTTTCGCCGACCGACCGCGCGATCCGCATTACCTGATCCGCAAAAACCACCTGACTCTGATCGGCCTCGAATGCACTCATTACTGCGACGAATACGCCAATTGCGCCATGCTGCGCAACCATCTTCCCAAAGGTGGTTACGATCTGTTCCTGAGTGAACTGGACGACTGCTACCATGTCGATGTCAACACCTATGCGGGAGAAATCCTGGTTGAGGAAGCGGGACTTTTCTCAGCGCTGAGCAGCACTGAGCGGGAGCAACTCCAGACCCTGCGCGCCCGCAAAAAACAGCTGTTCAAAAGCGAGGTTCCGATCCGCTATCAGGATATCCCCCGTCTCTTCGACGAAACCTTCGACAGCGATGTCTGGAAGCAGCTCGGAGATAACTGCCTGTCGTGCGGCAACTGCACCAACGTCTGTCCGACCTGCTATTGTTTCGACGTCATGGACGAACCGGAACTGGATCTCACCAAAGGGCGGAGGATACGGGTCTGGGATTCCTGCCAGCACGAAAATTTTGCCAAAGTCGCCGGCGGCGAAAGCTTCCGCAAGGAACGCCTGGACCGCAAACGGCATCGTTTCAACCGCAAATTCCGCTATCCGATGGAACGCTATAAACGCATTTTCTGTACCGGTTGCGGTCGCTGCAGCCGCACCTGCATGGCGGGAATCGATCTGAAGGAAACCATGAATCTGCTGCTGGAAGAACGGGGCTGACATGAAAACCATCGTTATTCACAACTCCGGCTATCAGATCAAACGCGCCCATATCCGGGAGATAAAAGAGCTTACGGAATTGGAAAAACTGTTAACCGTTGTTCTTCCGGACGAGGAAAACCTGGACCATGACCCCGGCCAATTCATCCAAATGTCGTTGTTCGGTGTCGGCGAAGCCCCGATCTCCATCTGTTCCTCACCAACGCGCCTGGACGCCTTCGAACTCTGCATTCGCAAAGCGGGCCGTTTCACCGAAGCAATTCATCAACTGGCCCCGGGCGACGAAGTCGGAATTCGCGGTCCTTTCGGCAACGGCTTCCCCGTGGTGCCGCTGGAGGGAAACGACATCCTGTTGATCGCCGGCGGGCTGGGGATCGCGCCCCTGCGTTCGTTGATTCATTATATCATCGACAATCGCCGCGATTTCGGCAAGGTCGATATCCTGCTCGGCTGCCGCGAACCCGACAGCATGCTGTTCAGCGATGAGCTGGAGTTCTGGCGCAAACGGCTCGATATCAACTTCAGCTGTTCCGTTGACCACGCATCCCCCGACTGGACCGGAAATGTCGGCCTGATAACCGCTCTGGTCCCCGGCGTGGATCTGGACCCGCTGAAAACCATCGCCATCGCATGCGGCCCTCCGGTCATGTATCGTTTCGTCGTCGCCGAGCTGGTGAAAAAAGGGATTCCCGAAAACCACATCTATCTGTCCCTTGAACGCCATATGAAATGCGGTCTGGGTAAATGCGGCCACTGTCAGATCCACAGTATCTACTGCTGCCGGGACGGGCCGGTCTTCAATTATCAACGGATCAAACATATCAGAGGAGCGATCTGATGAAACGACCGAGAATGGCTTTCTTCGACCTGGCCTGCTGCGAAGGGTGCCAATTACAGGTGGCCAACCTTGGAGAACAACTGCTCGACATCCTTGCCCGGGTGGAACTGGTGGAATTTCGGGAAATCATGTCGGAAAAATGGCGGGGGCGCTATGACATTGCCGTTGTCGAGGGAAGCGTCGTGAACCGGGAAGCGGAAAAACGCCTGTTTGATATTCGTGAACGCAGCGATATTTTGATCGCTTACGGCAGCTGTGCCGTTATCGGCGGCATTAACGCGATCAGAAACCGGCGCCCGGTTGCGGAAGCGCAAAGCATGGTTTACGACAACCGGGGCGACTGGTTTCCGGTCGCTTCGGTGCGCCCTCTGCACCGGCTGGTGAAAGTCGACTATGCCGTGCCCGGTTGTCCGATCCATCTCCCCGAATTCATCAAGGTTCTGAAAGCCGCCCTGGCCGGGCTCCCCTATCAGGTGCCCGACTACGCCGTCTGCGTCGAATGCAAGTTCAATGAAAATGTCTGTCTGTATGACAAAGGCGTCACCTGCCTCGGACCGGTCACCCGGGCCGGATGCGATTCCTGGTGCATCAACAGCGGCAATGTCTGTTACGGCTGCCGGGGATTGGTCAGCAACCCCAATCATGCCGGCGCCGAAGAAGTGCTGAGCCGCCATAACCTGAATGCCGAATTGATCGCCGACAAGATGACCATGTACAACGCGGCCGGAGAAGCACAACCATGAAAAAAAGCGTTTCCCTGAATATCGAAATGCTGACCCGGGTCGAAGGTCACGGCCATATCGTCATCGACGTCAGAAACGGAGAATTGCGCACAGCGGAATTACGGATCATCGAAGCGCCGCGTTTCTTTGAAGCCATGCTTCAGGGCCGTTCGATCTTTGAAGCCCAGCATATCAGCTCGCGCATCTGCGGCATCTGCGCCTGTGCTCACAGTCTGGCCTCGATCCAGGCCGCGGAAGACGCCATCGGCTTCACCCCCGACGAACAAACTCAACGCCTGCGCGAACTCTTGCTGCTCATGGAAAACCTGGACAGCCATATCCTTCATATCTACATGCTCGTCGCGCCCGACCTGATCGGGGCCAAAAGTTTCATGGGCCTGCTGACGGAGCACGGCGACGCCGTCCGTCGGGCGTTGCGGATGAAAAAAAACTGCAATGACGTCTGCGACCTTCTGGCCGGCCGTCACGTCCATCCGATAACCTGTGTCATCGGCGGTTTCACTCAGTTGCCCGGCCCTGCGCAGTTGCAGACAATCCGCTCTCTTCTGGATGAGATCCGCACGGATTTAACCCCGACGATCGCATTGCTCGGTCAGCTTGCCTTTCCCGCTTTCACCCGCGCAACCGAATATGTCGCCCTGGCCGGCGACTCGCACACATATCCTCTGCTCGGCGGCGATATCGGTTCAAGCGACGGAGTGCGTAAAAACAAACACGATTACCGCTCGATCACCAATGAATTTACCGTCAGGCATTCTTCGGCCAAACATGCCCGGCTCAGCCGCGATTCCTACGCCGTCGGCGCACTGGCGCGTTTCAATCTCAACCATACCCGGTTGCATGACGCCGCCAAAGCGGTCGCAGCAGACCTCGGTCTGAAAGCGCCCTGCCACAATCCGTACCTGAATACCGTCGCGCAACTGGTCGAATGCGTCCATTGCTGCGAGGAAGCGTTACTTAGTGTTGAGCTGTTGCTTGACCGCGGCATCGACCAGGCCGCGACGATGGTGGTCGGCGTCAACGAAAATGCCGCGGTCCCGGTTCGGGCCGGAAACGGGGTCGGCGTTGTCGAAGCCCCGCGCGGGCTGCTCTTTCACAACTATGAAGTGGATGACAAGGGAATGATCCGCAGGGCCGACTGCGTCATCCCTACCGCCCAGAATCTGCGAAACATCGAAAATGACATGCGTAAGCTGGTGCCGGAAATACTCGATCGCAGCACTGAGGAATTGACTCTTGCCCTGGAAATGCTGGTCCGCGCCTATGACCCGTGCATCTCCTGTTCCACCCATTTCCTCAAGGTCGATTTTGTCGGTCGCTGATTTGCTGGACAGAGTCTGTGACGGAGACCCGAGACAATTGCTCCTGATCGGCCTCGGCAACTCCCTGCGCAGCGATGACGGTATCGGTCCCCATCTGGTGAAAAGCCTGCGCCGACTTCCCGGTCTGATGGCGGAAAACGTCGAAACGCGCCCCGAACGCAGTTTCGCGCTGGTCGCCTCCTTCCGGCCCCGAAAGGTCATTTTTTTCGATGCCGCAGATTTTTCCGCACCGCCGGGAACGCTCAAGCTCATCGACGGAAAAGAATTGGCGGACTCCTCATTAACAAGTCATCGACTACCGCTGGCACCGGTGTTAGAATGGATCGAAACGGAACATCAGACCCCATGCCGATGTCTGGGGGTCCAATTCGGCTCCATGCAGTTGGGGGAGGAATTGACCCCGCAGGTCGCGCAAACCGCACAATCGATCATCGCCTGGTTCGAAAGAAAAATCGGCTGCCCGGTTGACATCGACCCCAACCGCCCGGACCGCTGCAGCTGACCGGCGAAATATTGAACCTGCCGCGAAACGCAACAATTCGAAGATAAAAAGGTAGAGGGGTATTATGGATCAACCGCAAGACTACCTGGAAAATAAATCCAGGAAAACCGTCGACAGTTTCGAAAATCTGTTGCGGAACAATGACGCTATCGCCGCGCAAACAAAAATTCTGCTTGAACGCCGCAATATCCGCGGCATCAACATCATGGGTTCACCGGGCTGCGGGAAAACCACCCTGCTGGAGAACCTGATCGCGGGTTATGGCGGCCGCCCTGAGGAACTGGCGGTGCTGGAAGGCGATCTTGAAACCAACCGGGACGCCGACCGCATCCGCGACAAGGGCATCCAGGCCCATCAAATCTGCACCGGCAGCGTCTGCCACCTGTCCGCCGCCATGGTCGCCGACGCCCTGCGCCATCTGACTTTGGACCCGGTCCGTTTCCTGTTTATCGAAAACGTCGGCAATCTGGTCTGTCCGAGCAAGTTCGCCCTGGGCACCCATATCAACATCGTTGCCGTGTCGATCCCCGAAGGCGACGACAAACCGGTCAAGTATCCGGTCATGATCCGTACCGCCGATATCGTGCTGTTGACCAAGGTTGATCTCCTGCCTTATTTCCGTTTCGACCTGCCACGTTGTCGGGCTGAAATCGGCGCCATCAACCCGCAGGCGCGGGTTCTGACCACCACCGCCGATCAGCCTGAAGATTTCGCAACCCTGTGGAAAGAGATCATAGCGTCATGCTGAAAAAAATCGCCCTCATCCTGGTTACCGGCTGGCTCCTCGCCTGGTCTCCGGCGGGTGCCGGTGCAAAACCGACCTTCACTTCACTGCCCAACCCGAATGTCTATCCGATTTTCATCATCATCGATCAGGGTTATCTCGATGCCGACTTCATCCCCGCCCGCGGCGGCGTATCCGGACTGCTGACGCTGATGAAGTCGGGGAAAGCCGACATCACTCTGCTCAACCGGGTTCCGGCGCGCAACATGGCCGCAGCCAACCACTGGCAGCTCATGGGCGCAACCATCGTCAGAGCGGTTTATCTGCTCAGCTACGGCCCGGTCGACGACCGCTCCGCCATCGACGGGTTCAAGATCATCTCCGCCTTCCCGGGCGGTTCTCCGGACAGGATATTCCGTGCCGGAAATTTCACTGTGGAGCCCAAATTCACCGATCCCTATCTGGCGATTCAGCTGTTTCTGAAACGGGATTACGACGCTCTGCTGCTCCCCGAACCCTATATCAGCCAGGTGGCCGGACTGCTGGACGAACGCGGCTCAGACTACTTTATCAGCGACATGCAGCAGCTCTGCCTGGGCCGGGAAAAAACCGCCATCAATGCCGGGGTGGTGCGTCAGGGCTACGACCTCGACGTCATCTCGGCGGCGTTCTGCAAAGCCGCCGCTTTTATCGCTGACCATCCGCAACAGGCCACGGAAATCATCGCCGCGGGGTTCGAAAAGCATTTCAAGAAAAAACTCCCGGCCGCGGCACTCCGGGAAGCCCTGTCCAGCGGCAGGCTGCAGTTCGGCATGGAGCAGAGCCATTAACCGCAAACTGATCTCCGCAACGCTGGCCCTGCTCCTCTGGTGGCTGGCGACAGCCTTGGCCCCGGACAGCATCATCCCCGGCCCGTTGCAGACCATCGCCACGGCCGCGACGCTGTTGAATGCAACGGAACTTCACACCCTGCTGACCACCCTGTGGCGCACCCTGACGGCATTCCTCGCCAGCCTGACGCTGGCCGTCCTGTTTGCCCTGGCCGGGCAGTTCAATCCCCTGAGCAAAGCCGTCGTCAAGGATCTGATGTCGTTTATCATCCGGATTCCCTCCATCGCCTCCATCAGTTTTTTCGTCCTGCTCTGCGGCACCGGTTACCGGACCATTTATCTGTCGGTCATGGCGGTCGTCATACCGGTTGCCTGCCTGAGCACCCTGGGCATCTATGAAAAGATCAACCCCGGCCTGCACACCATCAACCGGGTTTACCGGGTTCCGTTCTTCAGGCAGGCCCTCCACCTTTATCTGCCGACCCTGTTCGGCAGCTTTCACGCGGTTTTCATTCTCAGCTATTCATTGACCTTCAAGGCTTTGATCATGGCGGAATTTCTGGGCGGATTAAGCGGCATGGGTTACGGCTTGATGCTGCGCCGCGAAACTCTCGATCTGCATCAACTGACCGCCTATATTCTGCTGATCGCCCTGGCCGGACTGTTCAGCCAGAGTCTGTTGGAACGCGGCATAGCATGGTTGACGAGGCGTTATGCTCCGCTTTGACCGGGTCGGTTTCAGCTACGCCGACGAGATCGTCCTCGAAGACGTGAGTTTCGGCATTACGGCAGGTGCCTATGAAGGGCTGATCGGACCCAGCGGCTGCGGCAAAACCACCCTGATCAAACTGGTGACGGGCCTGCTCGATACGACCCGGGGGGAAATCCGCAGCAGTTTCAAACGCCTCGGCCTGGTCTGTCAGAACGATACCCTGATCGAGGAGATCAGCCTGCTGCGGAATCTCACCTATGTCTGCCGGAACAAAGATATGGCGTTGCATTGCCTGAAACTGGTCGACCTCGGCGACCTGCCGCCGGACAGACGCGCCGGGACGTTAAGCAAAGGCATGAAAAAACGCCTGGAAATCGCCCGGGCTCTGAGTATCGCCCCAGATTTCCTGATTATGGACGAACCGTTCAGCGGTCTCGATCCGGTGTCGAAAATCGCTCTGATCGCGCAGATGAAACATTTTCTCGCCGCCACCGCAACCACCTTCTGGTATGTGACTCACGACATCGATGAAGCGATGATCATCTGCGACCATCTAACCGTTCTGTCGGCGAAACCGACCCGGGTTCTCAAACGTTTCAACAACATTCAAAATGCCGATAAACCTGCCGTCAAACAGCAGATTCTGCACTTGTTGAGGAGCGCATCATGTGTCTGGCCATACCCTCGAGGATAATCGACATCGACAAGGAAACCGCCATGGCGACCGTCGAGACCATGGGTGTCACCCGCGCCGCCAACCTGGCCCTGGTCGAAGACGAGGTTGTCGTCGGCGACTGGGTGCTGGTGCATGTCGGCATCGCCATGAGCCGGATCGATGAGGACGAAGCCCGCAAGAGCCTGGAGCTCTATGCGGAGTGGTTGCGCGAAGAAGACGAGTTGCCCGCCCCTCTTTCCGGACAATCGCCCCATGCTGACGGCTGAAGACCTGTACCGCAACTTTCGCGCGGCGGATAAGGTTCAGCTGCTGTGCGACCGGATCAGTCGTGCCGTCGAACTGCGCGGCCAGCCGCTGCGAATTATGGAAGTCTGCGGCGGGCACACGTTCGCCATTGTCAAATACGGGCTCGATCAACTGCTGCCCGCGGCGCTCGAATTCGTCCACGGGCCGGGCTGCCCGGTCTGCGTTCTGCCCCGGCACCGGATCGACGCGGCCGTCAACCTGGCGCGCCGGTCCGACACCATCCTGGTCACTCTGGGCGATATGATCCGGGTTCCCGGCACCCGCGGCTCGCTGCAGCAGGTTCGCGCCGCGGGCGCCGACGTGCGTTTCGTCTATTCTCCGCTGGAAGCTGTGCAGATCGCCCGCGACAACCCGGACCGGCAGGTGATCTATTTCGCCATCGGCTTTGAAACCACCGCCCCGATGACCGCCCTGCTGATCGCTCAGGCGCGCAACGCCCGGATCGACAATCTGTTGTTCCACATCAACCATGTTCTGATTCCGCCGGCCATGAACCTGCTCATGGAAAAGGGCGCCCGCATCGACGCGTTTCTCGCTCCCGGGCATGTCAGCGTGGTGACGGGTATCGAGATCTATACCTCCATTGTCCGGCGTTTCCGCACTCCCGTCGTGATCGGCGGCTTCGAACCGGTGGATATTCTCAATGCGGTCCTCGCCATCCTCAGGCAACTGCGGCAACGGGAGATCCGGGTCGAAAACGCCTACGCCCGCTCCGTGCGGCCCGAAGGCAACCGCAGGGCGCAGGAACTGATGGAGCGCTGTTTTCTGGTCCGCGACGACTTCCTGTGGCGCGGTATCGGCCGGATCAGGCATTCGGCCCTGCGGCTGAAAACGGAATATGCCGCTGTCGATGCCGAGATCGTCCGCGCCGAAGACTGTCCGCCGGCCACGGAAGAACGGCCTTCGGGCTGTATCTGCGGAGCGATTCTCAGCGGCCATGCCGGCCCTGCGGATTGTCCCCTGTTTGCCGCGGCCTGCACCCCGCAAACGCCTCAGGGCAGCTGTATGGTCAGCAACGAAGGCGCCTGCGCCGCCTATTACCGCTACCGGAGGACGACGATATGAATCGAATTCAACTGGCACAGGGTTCGGGCGGCCGGGAAAATCAACTGCTGATTCAGGAGCTGTTCCTCAAATACTTTGACAATCCGATCCTGGCCGAACTTGACGACGCCGCCGTGGTCGAATGCGCAACCACCGCCGTCAGTACCGATACCTTCACCGTCAACCCGCTGGTGTTCCCCGGCGGCGACATCGGCAAGCTGGCCATCGCCGGCACCACCAACGATGTCGCCATGCGCGCCGCCCGGCCCGAATACCTGAGTGTCGGTTTTATCATTGAAGAGGGGTTGGACATGGAACTGCTGGAACGGATCGTCGCCAGCATGAGCCGTGAGTTGCAAGTCACCGGAGCGCGCATCATCAGCGGCGACACCAAGGTCGTGCCGCGGGGCGCCGTTGACCGCCTGATGATCAATACCACCGGTTTCGGCCGCGTCCGCGCCGACTGTTCGGTCAAACGGATCAGCCCCGGCGACCACCTGCTGCTCTCCGGCCCGATCGCCGAACATGGGGCCTGTATCTACGCCCTGCGCGAAGAAATCGCCATCGACGGCCTGCGTTCGGACTGCCGCAGCCTGTGGCCGGCGGTCAGCGCGCTGCTGGAGGAAAACCTCCCGCTGCATGCCATGCGCGACGCGACCCGCGGCGGCCTGGCGGCCGTGCTCAACGAATGGGCGCAGCAAAGCTCCAACTCGCTGTTCATCGAGGAGAAAAGTATCCCGATCTCAGCCTCAGTGGCGGGATTCGCGGAGCTTCTCGGTATCGATCCCCATACCCTGGCCTGCGAAGGCGCGTTCCTGCTCGCCCTCCCCGCTGCCGCCGGCCGCCGGGCGGTTGAAATCCTGCGCCGGAACGGGCACCCGGAAGCGGTCCTCATCGGCCGGGTCGAAAGAAAGAAACAGCGGCCGCGGGTCATTCTCGAATCGGCCTACGGCACCGAGCGCCTGCTCGATTACCCGGCGGGGGAAATCCTGCCCAGGATCTGCTGATGCACGAATTTTCGATCGTTTCCCATCTTTTCGAACTGGTCGCCCGGGATGCCGAAAAACACGGCGCCATCGGCGTCTCGCGCATTCGCGTCAAGATCGGGGTCATGTCCGGCGTGGTCCCGCAGCTGTTCAGCGAGGCATTCCATACCGTCAAACGCGGTACCCTGGCCGAAAATGCCGAACTGGACATCATTCATCAGGAGATCGTCATCAGTTGCGCCTGCGGCTATACCGGGGGGATAAAGGACCGGACTTTCATCTGCCCGAAGTGCGGTGAGCACAACATCGAGGTGAAAGACGGTGAGGAATTGATTCTCCAGCAACTGGAATTGGAACTGCCGGACGCTAAAGAAAGCTGATGCAGGCGGTGACAGAGCCCCGGGCCGGACTTTTTCTACCTCCTGCTATTGCCGTCCCGCCGTCAGATAGGCATAGATCAATTCGTCGAGGCTGGTCTCCGGGTGCGCTTTCGGTTTGCGGAATTTGTCGACCACAGGTTCTTCGACAATGGTCGCCGCTGCTGCGGCAAGCGGCGGTTCCTGCGGAACGGCTGGTTGCCGTTGGGTGGCGGAAACCGTACCGGCCGGCGGCGTGGTGTCGCCTGGAGCGCCCAGAGGGATTCCCAATTCGACGATCCGGTCATCGAACTCCCCCCGGGTCAGCTTTTTCAGCATTCCCTTATGCTGTTCCTTGGCCAGTTCCTCAACCACCTGATCCAGATGGTCGACCTTGACGATATCGGCGTACACGGTTTTCTGTGACGAAATGATGGTGCCGCCGTGGTAAAGCAGAGTGATCAATTGGGGTTTCTGCAGCCCGCTGTCCTCGGTTTGAACGTGAAATCCGACACCCCGGTAAGTGATATTATGGTTGAAACCGACAATCATGCTTGTCCCGTGTCAAAATATGTCTAGTGCAGCAGATATACCCCAGAAAACGAGTGAAAAGCAACGCAAGATAAAAGCCTTCAACGACCCGCATCAGTCTCCTGCCGCTGCGGTTGCTCCGCCTGCTCGATCAAAGCTTCGATGCTCAAACCCTCAGTCCGGGCTCCGGCATCCGCGTTCTCTCCGGCCGGCCCGGCGGCGGGAGGCCGGCAAAAGCCGAAATCCGCATAAATCGGCTGATCGATGCGCGCATGCCCTTTTAAAGTCTGCCTGACCTCACCGGCAATCAACATCTGCACCTGCCGGATATAGGGAAAATTCTCGTTCAGGCTGTTGGCGATACTGTACAGAGTCAGCAACTCGGTCAGGCTTCCCCCCGGATGCAGATCGATCAGTTTCCGTGAAAAGTCGAGCCGGACCACATCGTTTTCAATCTCAACATCGAGCAACTCGGTTTCAGCGGGCAAAACAGCCACCAGACCGGACCCCGGCGGCGGCCCCTGAATCAGTTTTTCCACCACCCTCCGGAGACAGTCACGATCTTCTTCACAACCGGCTATTTCGGTCGTTTCAGCACGCAGGAACGTACCGTCCGCTACGGTAAAATAAAGCTGGACCCGGCGGCCGGGCAATTCCTTCACGATCGGAACGGGCAGGGTTTCCGCCACCGGATCCCGCTGCTGCGCCATCCAACTGACCCCGTAACCGAGCAGAATTCCTCCCGCCAGAACCGCTCCCAAAATAAGCAGCACTTTCTTCATCGCCTTTATCCTTTGCGCAGGAAGCTGAAAAAGTCCGACCCGGGGCGCCGTCAACCGTGCAAGCCGAGAATGCGCTTGCCGTCTCGCTCACAAAATCAAGGAGGAATAGAGCCCTCCATGATTTTGCTCGCCCGTCCATGCCTCCACAAACTGTTTTTCAACCGCCTGTCGGTGTTCCGCCTATCCGATCTGCACCTGACGAACCTGATTCAACTCGGCGCCGAGAAAGGCCTGTCCGACCCGCTGAAACCGGGTCGGCACATCGGTGACGAAAAAAGTTCGCTGCCCGCCGTGCCGGGGGTTCCGCAACCCCTGGCGGACAAAAATCCGCTGCACCGCCAAAGCGGTCTCTTCCGCCGAATCCACCAGCATCACATTGTCCCCCATCACCCGCCGCAGGGTTTCACGCAGCAGGGGATAGTGGGTGCATCCGAGCACCAGCGTATCCACCTGGACCCTGATCAGGTCCTGCAGGTATTCCCGGGCCGTCAGCATGGCGATCTCATGCTCGGCCCAGCCTTCCTCGGCCAGGGGAACGAACAGCGGGCAGGCCACCGTATGGATTTCCGCTTCCGGCAACAAGGCATGGATCGCTTCCGGATAGCGGCCGCTGTTGATCGTACCTTCCGTACCGATCACCCCGATCCGCCGGTTGCGGCTCTGTACCGCCTTGCGCGCCCCCGGTTCGATCACCCCGACGACCGGCAGGTGAAAACGCTGCCGCAACAGCGGCAGAGCCACGGCCGAGGCCGTATTGCACGCGACAACCAGCAGCTTCACCCCCTGGTCGACCAGAAATTCCGCCGCTTCCAAAGCGTAGCGTTGAACCGTTCCAACACTTTTGGTGCCGTAAGGGACTCTGGCCGTATCGCCAAGGTAGATCAGGTTCTCTCCGGGAAGAAGTGCGGCAATCTCCTTGAAAACAGTAAGACCGCCGACACCGGAATCAAAAATGCCAATGGCACGGTGGCGCAAGAAAACTCCTGTGTCCAAAATTCAATCGCAACGGCGGCAGAGGAAAAACCCGCCGGCGAAAACCGCATCCCCTATCGGTTTGTGAAACTCAAACGGAGGTGCCGGAACGAACAAGCAAGCAGGCTGATAATCCTAGTGAAGCCCCTGCCTAAAGTCAAGATTAACAGGCTTTTAAGCCTTTTCCCCTTGGTCACAATCTGCTACCATCGGCGCGTAAACGTTTCCTGCCGCCCCCTTGTTGCTTGCGGGTCGCCGATTCGTCAGGGAGAACATATGAGTTGGGCCGATATCAAATCGTATCTCGATTATTTTCGTACCGATCAGGTGATGGCACAATTGCAAGCCTGGAACGTTGGCGAGCTGAACTCGAACCCCTGGTTCCTGGGCGGCTTCGCTGCCGCCATCCTGCTGACCTATCTTATCGGCTGGCGCGCCATCGCCGGTTTTCTCGTCGGCATCGGCGGGTTCGCCCTGGTTCTGTCCTTTGCCGTCGGCAAGGGCACGGGCACCGAAGGCATTGCCGGAGGAGGTCTGTGGATTCTCGTCGGCGGAGGCGCAGCGGCTGTCGCTCTGTTTATTTATCTTTTGTTCATCAAAGCCGAGTAGGCGCTCCCTTCCGGCGACCATGAATCACTGATCCGCACCTTTCTCCGACCGGAGCCACGAATGAAAAAACGCGATATTTTTCTCCTGATAGGCGCTTTGGCGATCATTATTTTTCTGTGGATGGCGCCTGAAGAATCCACCAGCCCGGTGCCCAAGGACGATATTCATCTGAAATTCCATGCCATGGCCAAAACGGAAGGCAAGAAAGCGGCGGAAAAGTTCTGCGAAGACTGTCATAATGACGACGGTGTTCCCTTCCCCGCCGATCATCCGTCCAAATTCCGCTGTCTGTTCTGCCATAAGGTCAATCACTAGTGCCCCGTGCGGTGAGTTCTATCGCCCAATTCCGGCCCTTTTTGCCGCCGTCTGCGTTTTGCCTTCTCGGCGTAGCTAAAAGGCCGGGCCTGCGGCGGCACGCCTTGACAGCATAAAAATGACTCGGAATTAAGCCGCACAACCAACCAGACGGGACACCAGCAGACAGATCCTCAACACCCGGCCCAGGCCCCGGCCGATTCCCTTCATAACGCAAAAAAGCCATGACGAACCTGCCCCGCCATGGCTTTCCCGCTGTTGTCCGGTGCGTCAGCGTTTCAGATCCCCCGTACCTGAACCCGTTCCACATAGGCTGCTGCCTTGACTGACAAGGCGCGCAGCTGATCCGGTTCATAGGTTGCGTATTCCTGCCATTCCTCGACCATGGCATGCGCCGGAACATACTGTTGCAGCACCCAGAGCGGGGCGCCGCTCAACAGTTCGCCGATGGCGTCGACCTCGGCCTCGCCGACCAGATGGGGGATGCAGGTGGTGCGAAACTCGACTTCGATCCCGGCTTTGGCCTGCAGCAGCAGGTCAACCGTTTTACGCAACCGTTCCGTTTTGACCGCCTGCGTATGCAGTTCGCCGTAACGGGGCAGGCTGGTTTTGATGTCGACGGCGACATAATCGACCAAGCCTTGTTCGATGACGGCGGCGAGGACCTCCGGCAACAGGCCGTTGGTATCCAGTTTGACCTGTAGGCCGCGTTGCTTCAACAGCGATAAAAATGCCGGCAGACCTGCTTCGATGGTCGGTTCTCCGCCCGACACGACAACACCATCGATAAAACCTTCACGCTGGTCCAGGTCCGCCAGCAACTCGTCGAGGGGATAATCGGGATAGGCGTCGGGATCGAGCACCAGCCCGGCATTGTGACAGAAGGGACAGGTCAGGTTGCAACCGCCGGTAAACACCAGAGCCGCGACGCGGCCGGGAAAATCGAGCAGGCTGGTTCCCTGAAACCCTTTAATGCGTATATCTTTCAGGACTTTTGCTCCGCCGGCGTGACAACATATTCGGAACGCTCCTTAAATTCTTCTTTTTTGCCGCGGTTCCACTGCTGCACGGGGCGGAAAAAACCACAGACACGGGAATAAACTTCGGTTTTTGCATCACATTTTGTAGCCATTGTACTCCTCCTTACTTTTCAGTTGCGGGGTTGATAGGTTCAGGCGGCTTTCCCTTCCTGATGATAAGGACAGGAAAAGTGCTCGCCGGCGATATAGCCGTGGACCGGACAGATGGAAAAAGTCGGACTCAGGGTGAAATACGGCAGATGGAAATTCTCCGCGATCCTCTTCACCAGCAGCCGCGCGCTGCGCCAGTCTTCCAGACGTTCGCCGAGAAAACCATGAAACACCGTCCCGCCGGTGTACAGCGTCTGCAGACCGTCCTGATGTGTCAGGGCCGCAAAGATATCTTCGGTTATGCCGACCGGGAGTTGGGTTGAGTTGGTGTAATAGGGGTCGTCACTCCCGGCACAGACGATATCGGGATAACGCTGGCGATCCCGGTTCGCCAGACGGAAGCTGGTCCCTTCGGCCGGTGTCGCCTCCAGGTTGAAAAGGTGGCCGGTTTCCTCCTGGAAGGCCTCGAGCTGTTGCCGCATGAACTCCAGGGTTTCCCGCGCCAGCTTCTGACCGGACTCACTTTCAATCCCCCGGCCCAGCAGATTCAGGCAGGCTTCGTGCATTCCGATCAGGCCGATGGTGGAAAAATGGTTGTCCCAGTAGCTGCCGCTGCGTTCCCGAACCGCCGCCAGGTAAAACTTGCTGTAAGGATAAAGACCCTCCTCGGTGAAGCGCTCCAGTTGCTTGCGTTTGATCTCCAGCGACCGGCAGGCGAGCTTCATCAGATCGCCGATCCGGGCGAAAAACTCTTCCGGGCTGTTGGACAGATAGGCCGCGCGGGGCAGGTTCATGGTGACCACCCCGACCGATCCGGTCATCGGATTCGAGCCGAACAGTCCACCTCCGCGTCGGCGGAGTTCGCGATTATCGAGGCGTAAACGGCAACACATGGAACGCGCATCTTCGGGGTCCATATCGGAGTTGACGAAGTTGCTGAAATAGGGCGTCCCGTATTTCGCCGTCATCTCCCAGACCGGCCGCAAACGCTCACTGTCCCAATCCAGATCGCGGGTGATATTGTAGGTCGGAATCGGGAACGAAAAAATACGCCCCGCGGAGTCGCCCGCCATCATCACTTCACAAAATGCGCGGTTCAACAGATCCATTTCCGCCTGGAATTCCCCGTAACTGCGATCCATCAGTTCACCGCCGATAATCACCGCTTCGTTGGCCATATTGGACGGCACCATCATATCCATGGTGATGTTGGTGAACGGGGTCTGGAAACCCACCCGGGTCGGCACGTTCATATTGAAAACGAATTCCTGCAGGGACTGGCGCACTTCGTCATAATTCAGGCCGTCGTAGGCGATAAACGGCGCCAGCAGGGTGTCGAAACCGGCAAAGGCCTGAGCGCCGGCGGCTTCGCCCTGGAGGGTATAGAAAAAGTTGACCGCCTGCCCCAAAGCGGTGCGGAAATGCTTTGGCGGCGCACTTTCGACCTTGCCGTAGGCGCCGGTAAAACCTTTCAGCAGCAGGTCTTTCAGATCCCAGCCGCAACAGTAAACCGACAGCATGCCTAGATCGTGGATATGGTAATCCCCGTCCCGGTGGGCGCCGGCGATATCGTTTGGATAGATTTTGTTGAGCCAGTAATGGCTGGTGATATTGGCCGCAATGTGATTGTTCAGGCCTTGCAGCGAGTAGCCCATATTGGCGTTTTCATTGACGCGCCAATCTTCACGGACCAGATAGGAATCGATCGCTTCGATCGATTTCTGCATGAACTCCTTGGTATCGCGCAGACTTTCGTGCTGTTTCCGATAGAGAATATAAGCTTTGGCGGTTTGGGCATGACCGTTTTCGATGAGGATCTTTTCGACCAGATCCTGAACGTTTTCAACCGTGGGAACGCGGTTGTCTTTGTACAGAACGGTAAGAATGCCGCCAACCTGGCGGGCGATGTCGGCGGCCTTGTTGAAATCGCTGCCGCCGACGGCCTGAACCGCCTTGATGATCGCCTTGGCGATTTTGTCTTCGTGGTAAGGAACTAAACGGCCGTCACGTTTGCGGATGAATTTCGGCATAAACCCCTCCTGCTCGATTGGGCAGGTCGATGAAAAGCAGGCAAAAAACAGGGACCTATGGAAGCCGTCCCAACAGCGCGGAGGGTAACATAAACAGGAATGAATCCCAAGCCAAAAAAACACAATATCTAGTAGTTTCCCGCCCCCGAAAACACCACATCTTGTCAACCGGCTGTGAATTTTTTGTGGATAAAAACGGCTAAGTTCAGGCAGGAACAGACAATTTCAGGAATCGTCACGGGAATCCCGGCAGGCCGCGACCACGCCTTCCCCGGGCAAGCGCCGCCGCCGCATCGGCACGGGCGGCGGAAGTTTTATTTTTATTCTTCGGGCAGGTCCGGGTATTCAACGCTGCCGCCGTCCCGCGTCCGGATCAGCAGCTGGTCGCCACGGCGCTCGATATTATCCGGCAGCAACGGGACTTTGCCTTTGCCGCCGGGAAGATCGATCACGTAATAAGGCAGCGCCAGGCCCGATATCGCCCCGCGCAGGGCCGCCATGACAGCGAGCCCCGTTTTGACGGGTGTACGGAAATGTTCCCCGCCGCGCACGATATCCATGTGATGAAGATAATAAGGTTTGACCCGCATTTTCAGCAGGCCGCAAAACAACTCTTTCAGGATCTCCGGGCGATCGTTCACACCGCGCAGCAGCACCGTCTGATTGCCGATGACGATCCCGGCATCGGCCAGTTTTGCGCAAGCCGTTGCGGCCTGCGGCGTCAATTCCCACGGGTGATTGAAGTGGGTGTTCAGATAGAGCGGATGGTACTTTTTCAGCATGTCGCACAAACGCCCGCTGATCCGTTCCGGCAGCGTCACGGGCATGCGGGTACCGATGCGAATGATCTCGACATGGGGGATACGACGCACCTTCGCCAGCAGATCTTCCAGTACGCGGTCGGGCAGGATCAGCGGATCGCCGCCCGAAAATATGACATCGCGCACGGCCGGAGTGGCGGCGATGTAGTCGATGCCTTCGCGCAATTCGCGAAAACTGGGCGCCTGCCCGGCACAGCCGATTTTGCGCTTGCGGGTACAGAAGCGGCAATACCCGGCACAACTGTTGGAAACCAGAAAGATCACCCGGTCGGGATAACGATGGATGATGGCCGGAACCGGTGACAGGTTGTCCTCGGCCAGCGGATCGATCAATCCCGCGTCGTCCAGTTCGGCGAGATCGGGAACGCATTGCCGCCAGATCGGGTCGCCGGGTTCTCGGATCAGGCTCAAATAGTACGGTGTGATTTTTAAAGGATATTTCTCCGCCACCGGGGCAAGGGAAGACAGCTCGACCTGAAACCGATGCGCAAGTTGCGCAAGAGAAACTACGCTGTCTTTTAACGCTTGTTGCCAGACTTCAGTCGCCATTGTCGCAGTCCCCGGCAGGCTGGACGGAACGCAATACCCAGGTTACGATCATCAATACGCCCAGCCCGATATCACGCCACAGTGCCGCCAGCGGCGTCGTCGGCCGCTCCGCATCCGGCTTGAAACAGCCGCAATCGATGTCAAAGCCTCTGACGATTGCCGAAAGCAGCACGGCGACAAAGATCAGATCGAGGGCAAACAAAACAAAAACCGCAGGCCTGACCCTTAAGTTCAACAACAGCAAACTGCCGCAGAGCAGTTCAATATAAGGCAGGATGGCGGCAATCAGAAAATTCCAGGCATAGGGCAGCAGCTGGTAATTGGCGATCTGACCGGCAAACCCGACGACATCATGGGCTTTGAGCAACCCGGCATAAATGAAGACGCCGGCCAGGACAAGGCGGCCGCCATGGTAAACGATTTTGCCCGGCAAAGTCATTCCCCGCTCTCCAGCGACCGCTGCTCGGCACGCCATTCGGGAACGCCCCCTTCATAAACCAGGACATCCGTATAACCAGCCTGCAACAGGCGGGCAGCCAGGGTAAAAGAATCAGGGCAACCGTAACCGCTGCAATAGGTTATGACGGTTTTATCGGTCGGCACGGCACGGATGAAAGTGCTCAGTTTCCCCTCCAGATCAGCCAGCGGCAGCGAGATTGCCCCGGGCAGATGACTCCGGTTGTAAGCGGCGACGTTTCGGGCGTCGACCAGCACCGCGCCCCCGGCGAGAAGACCATCGATCTCCTCCAGGCCGACGGGAAAGGGCAGGGCTTCTGCCGCGTCCTGCGGCGGGGTCCGGAAGGCCTCGCCCAGGGTTTCCATCACGCCCCGGTGATTCGTCAACGTGTGCCCGGAAAACGCATTGAAAACAACCTTGAAATTCAAGCTCAAACCGACGGCAACCGCCAGCGCGCAAATGATGACCGCCTCAAGCAGTGTCCGTTTCACAACCGGTCCGGACAGCAGTCTACTCATCGGGCGATTCCTCCAGCAGCGGTTCGAGTCGCCCGAGCATCGACCGCAAGCTTTTATTTTCTTCCCGCAGCCGGTCGATCCGACGGTAACAATCGGTCACCACATCATTCAACTCTTCAAGCTGACGGCTCTGGTGGCTGAAACGGATTTCCAATTCCACCAGCCGCTGCTCCAGTTCAGCGATCATAAATCTTCTCCATCCCTTAAGCCCCACGCAGCCATCTTATAGAACGCCCCCAGGCACCTTGCAACAGCATTTTCACCGGCCCCGCAATTTACAAAACTTGATCGTTTATGTAAACTAATCGGTAATCCTTTATCTGTTCGGGCGATTCTACAGTCGGAGCCGATTTGCGTTTATTGCTGATCATAATAATTGCTCTGCATATTATAGCAACCCATACGTGGGCTGATAACGGCCGGGTTGAGCTCGTCGAGCAGCTCGGCAAAACCATTCCGCTTGATCTCGAATTCGTCGCCGCAGACAACCAAAAGGTCGCATTACGACAATTGGTTGATCGGCCCACCCTGATGGTGCCGGTTTTTTACAATTGCCGCAACGTCTGCAACTTTCTTCTGGGCCGGGTCTCGGCCGTGCTGCCGCAGGTCAAACTCGCCCCCGGCGAGGACTACCGGGTGGTGACCTTCAGCTTCGATCCCGGGGAAACTCCGGCAATGGCGGCCCACAGCAAAAAGACTTTTATCGCCGCCATGCAAGCTCCGGAATTCCCCCGGGAGGCCTGGAGTTTTCTGGTCGGTTCGCAAGACAATATCCTGCGCCTGACCGACAGCGCCGGTTATTACTTCAAACGGGAAGGGGATGATTTTCTCCATCCCATCGCCGCATTCGTGGTGGCCAAGGACGGGACGATCGTGCGCTACCTGATCGGCCGGCATCTCTCTCCCATCGATCTCTCAATGGCCCTGCTCGAAGCCGACGAAGGCCGGATCGGCAAGCCGATCAGGACCGCCCTGCAGTTCTGTTTCAGTTACGATCCGGAAGGGCGTCGTTATGTATTCAACCTCATGCGTGTCAGCGCCACCATCATTCTGTTAACCCTGGGGAGCTTTCTGCTCTTTCTGATCCTGAGCGGTAGAAAGAAGAAAAAATGACGAACTCAACCCTTGCGAATAGCGGTTTTTACAGCGAAAGCCCGCGATCGGGAATCCTCGGTTGGCTGTTGTCCACCGATCATAAGCGGATCGGCATCATGTACCTGTGCTGCATCACGACGATGTTCATCATTGCCGTCTGCCTGGGGCTGGCGATCCGGCTGGAATTGATCGCCCCGGGAGAAACGATCATGGGGGCCCAGACCTATAATGCCGCTTTTACCGTACACGGCATTATCATGATCTTCATGTTCGTTATCCCGAGCATCCCGGCCGCCTTCGGCAACCTGGTCCTGCCGATTCAGATCGGCGCCCGCGACGTTTCGTTTCCGAAGATCAACCTGCTCTCCTGGTATTGCTATATCGCCGGGCTGGTTCTCGCGCTCATCGCCGTTTTTTCCGGCGGCGCGCCGGATACCGGCTGGACCTTTTATGTTCCGTTCAGCACCCAGACCCCGACCAACGTCAGCCTGGCCGCTTTTGCCGCCTTCATGCTCGGCATGTCGTCGATTCTCACCGGAATCAATTTCGTCACCACCATTCACCGGCTGCGGGCCGAAGGCATGACCTGGGGCCGCTTGCCGTTGTTCGTCTGGACGCTGTACGCGACCGCCTGGATCCAGGTTCTGGCCACGCCGATGCTCGGTATCACCCTGGTGCTGGTCATGCTCGAGCGTTTCTTCGGCGCCGGGCTGTTCGACGCCGCCCGCGGCGGCGATCCGATCCTTTATCAGCATCTATTCTGGATCTATTCGCACCCGGCGGTTTACATCATGATTCTGCCGGGCATGGGTGTGGTTTCGGAAATCATCCCCACCTTCGCCCGCAAGCCGCTGTTCGGCTACTGGGCCATGGCGATTTCCAGCCTGGCCATCGCCTTCGCCGGTTCCCTGGTCTGGGCGCATCATATGTACGCCAGCGGCATGAGCGATTTCGCCATTTTGGTGTTCTCGCTGCTCACTTTCATCGTCGCCATTCCCAGTGCGATCAAGATTTTCAACTGGATATCCACCCTGTACAAAGGCTCGATTCAACTCGCGCCGCCGATGCTCTACGCGCTGGCGTTCATCTTCCTGTTCGCCATCGGCGGGCTCGGCGGCCTGGTGCTGGGCGCGGCCGCCAGCGACATCCATCTCCACGACACCCACTTCGTCGTCGGCCATTTCCACTACACCATGTTCGGCGGCACCGCCTTCGCCTTTTTCGCGGCCTTGCATTACTGGCTGCCGAAATTCACCGGCCGGATGTACAGCCACAAGCCGGCGGTCATCGCCTGGGGTCTTTTGTTCGTCGGTTTCAACGTCACCTACATGGCGATGCAGGCCGTCGGGGTCCAGGGGATGCCGCGTCGCTACTACGACTATCTGCCCCAGTTTCAGACTCTGAACCTGGTCTCGACCGTCGGCTCCTGGATTCTGGCCGCAGGGCTGCTGCTGATGTTCGTCAACCTCTGGCGCGGCATCCGCAACGGCGCGCCGGTCGGCAGGAACCCCTGGGGCGCTGCGACCCTGGAATGGGAGATTCCCTCGCCGCCGCCGCTGCACAACTTCGGACCGCAGGACCCGGTCGTCACCAAGGGTCCTTACGACTTCAAAGGAGTTGCCGCCGATGAGTATTGAACACCGCGACGACACCGGCGCCCGCTTCGGCATGTGGCTGTTCCTGTATACCGAAGTCATCCTCTTCAGCGGCCTGTTTATTCTCTACGCGGTTGCATTGGCCAAATTCCCGCGGGAGTTTGCCGCCGCCAGCCATAAACTGAACATCTATTTCGGTACGGTCAATACTCTGGTCCTGCTCACCAGCAGTCTGACCATCGCCCTGGCGATCACCGCGATCCAGCGCAACCGGATTCGTCACACCCTGCTCCTGAGCGGAGCCACGGTCCTGCTCGCCCTGGTGTTTCTGGTCAACAAATATTTCGAGTGGTCGATCGAAATCAGCCACGGCATCTATCCCGGGTCCGAACACCTGACCGAAATGGGCGCCGGGATCGCCGCGTTTTTCAATCTCTATTATTTCACCGCCGGTCTCCACGGACTCCACGTACTGATCGGCGCAACTCTGATCACCGTTGTCGCCATCATGGTCGCCAGAGGGAAAGTCTCTGCCGAGCGCTATACCCTGCTGGAAAACAGCGCCCTGTACTGGCACCCTGGTCGATCTGGTATGGATTTTTCTGTTCCCGCTGTATTATCTGATTCTGTGAGGTGATCCATGTCGGCACATCAACACGAACCGGTCCCTTACCGGACCTTCATCACCGTCTGGGCGGCGCTGCTCATTCTGACCGGAATCACCGTCGCCGTATCACGGGTCCACCTCGGTGCGCTTAACATCTGGGTCGCCCTGGCCGTCGCTTCGGTAAAGTCGAGCCTGGTGATCTTCATTTTCATGCACCTGAAACAGGAATCGACCCTGTTCAAGATCGGCATGCTGATCCTGCTGGTTATCCTGGCTGTTTTTATCGGTCTGACATTTACCGATATTCTTTATCGTTAGGAGAGGAAAGCCGTGACGCCACTGACCAATCCCACTGCCCAGGCGGTCGACAATGTTCTGATCTATATCTTCGGCGTATCCCTGATTCTGCTGCTGGGGATTACCGCGACCACGATTTATTTCGTCATCAGGTACCGACGTTCGAAATACCCCGAGCCGACCTCCGACGTTCACGGCAGTTGGTGGCTGGAAACCCTGTGGACGGTGCTGCCGACGCTGATCGTGTTGACCATGTTCTGGTACGGCTGGACCAATTACATCGGCCTGGCCAGAATCCCGGACGACGCCATGGAAATCAAAGTCACCGCGCGCATGTGGTCCTGGCAGTTCGAATATCCGGACGGACGCAAAAACCAATAAACTCTATGTCCCGGTGGACAAACCGATCAAGGTGCTGCTCCACTCCGTCGATGTTCTGCACAGCTTCTTCGTGCCGGCATTCCGCATCAAAAAGGATACCGTACCGGGCATGGAGACCTATGTCTGGTTCCAAGCCACCGAGCCGGGCAGCTATGATGTCTTCTGCGCCGAATACTGCGGTACCGGACATGCCGACATGATAACCACCATCGAGGCCCTCAGCGCGGAAGATTACGCGCAATGGTCGGCCCCGCTGCAACCCGCCGGCGACCCGCGCGGGCTGGTGGTCATCAACGAGCAGGGTTGCATCGGCTGTCACAGCCTTGACGGCAGTGACGGCATCGCCCCCACGCTCTTCGAGCTGGCGGGCAAAACCCAACAGCTGGAAAAAGACGGCCGGACGCTGACCATCACCATCGACGAAGCATACCTGAAACGCGCGATCCGCGAACCGGCAAGCGAAATCGTTTCGGGCTACGACCCGATGATGCCGCCTTACGACGAAACGACGATCAGCGACGAGGATCTCCAGGCGGTTGTTGATTACCTGATGGGGAAAGTCGTTGCCGCAACGACCGGGCTGGATGCCAATCAATTACTGGAGGATAATGGCTGTCTCGGATGTCATTCCAGTGATGGCAGCGAAGGGATTGCGCCGACGTTTAAAGGCATAGGTCAACGCGATGTCACCATCGAGCGTGACGGCGAAGAGATCACCATCAAAGTCGATGCTGAATATCTGCGCCGGGCATTGTTGAATCCGGAAGCCGACATGGTCAAAGGCTATGCGCCGATGATGCCTTCCGCCGACTACCTGAGCCCTGAAGAAATTGATGCCGTCATCGAACATCTTCTCCAGCAGTAAAAGAGGACACGGTGCCAAACCAACACAGCAAAAATCCAGCACTGACAGCATCGGACATCGGGATACAATCTCTCCCGCAGGCCGGTAGAAAACTCCTGCGCCTTGAACTGTCCACCATGGTGGCATTATCGGCTCTTGCCGGTTATCTGTTTGCCGGAGGCAGGTTACAGCTAAACACCCTGCTCGTCACCGCCGGAGCCGGGCTGCTTGCCGCCGGCTGTTCGGCTCTCAACCAATGGCAGGAGCAGGACCTCGATCAAAGGATGGAACGAACGCGTCTACGCCCCCTGCCGACAGGGGTATTGACGCCACAAACAGCTTTGCTGATTGCCTCACTGTGCATCAGCGGCGGCGCATTGTTATTGATGGCTCTCCCCGGCAGTCAATCGCTTCTGCTCGGTGTGCTCGCGGTCATCTGGTACAACGCCGTCTACACCCCCCTGAAGCGCCACACCCCCTTTGCCGCCATTCCCGGCGCAATCTGCGGAGCCCTGCCGCCGCTGATCGGCTGGTCCGCGGCAGGCGGCATGCTGTTCACCCAGAAATCCCTGATTCTGGCCGGAACCCTGTTCATCTGGCAGATTCCGCACACCTGGCTGCTGCTCTGCCGCTATCGCGACGATCTGCGCAACAGCGGCCTGCCCAACCTGTTTGAAGCCTTGTCCACCGAACGGTTGCTCAGGATCAACAACTGCTGGCTGATAAGCCTGTTGACCTGCTATCTGTTCTTTCCTTTATTTGGCTATATTGAAAACCCGTCCCTGATTATTCTTTTTTTAACAGGGCTTTTCATTCTTTTCTACTCCATTTTAAAAATGGTTTTCATCACCCGGAAACTCCTTGCGGCGCGCAAAACATTTCACCTTGTCAACATCTCCATGCTGCTGCTGTTGACGGTGCTGATCATGGATAATCTGCCGTTCTGACCTGCGCTTCACCCCGGAGAATCAACCTGCTCGGCGCAGCCGTCCGCGACACAACCGCGGCTCCTATTTGCGCGCTTTCTTTTTACCCTGCTTCTTCGCGGACCGGACCGGTCTCTCCGGCGCCTGTCGCCTTTGCTCCGCAGCCTCTCCGGAATACAGGTAAATGCCGAAGATCGTCAGCGCAATCCCGACCAGGCCGAGGCCCCAGCCGAAAGACACCATGTATTCCTGGCGCACGAATTGATAGCCGTTAGACATGCAGGGGACTCCGGTAATGATGAATGCGACGCCCCAGGTTTTTCTGGTTAACATGTTTCCTCCCTGCGGTCCAAATGGACCCGGCATTTGGCAAACGATAAAAGGGTCAGCCATGACCAAAGAATACTTTGTTTCCAGCCGATCGCCGCACTTACGGCTTTCAACCAATCTTCGCCATCCTGAGCCATATCACAAAGATACGTCAAAACAACGCCTGCAGGTATAAAAAAACCCGGTATTCTCGAGCCTGAAGAATACGTTGTTGATCAGGCCGAAAGGAACTGTTCCGGCTTTGTTCTCGTGCTTCTTCCAATTGATTCCCGGCCTGGGACGGCAAGTGTTTCCGCCAGCCCGGGCTGTTGCATTTTCTCGCCGGACAGCGTCAAACCCGAAAACAAATCAAAGAATGGACACACAGAACGATGGCGGATTCCCTGCGCGGCTGAAAAAACCTTATTTTTCTGTGACAAATCCTTTCAACTCCGCTTGCAAACGGCAACCGGATCGGGCAATCTTTGCCTATCGCAGGTTTCTCATTTCATTTCACCCACAGGAGATCAGCATGCAATACTTTGCCCTGACAATCATCGGCCGGGACCGGCCGGGAATCGTCTCTCAAGTCACGGAGATCCTCTACCGGCAGGGTTTCAACATCGCCGATTCGAGTTGTTCGATTCTCGGCGGACAATTTTCCATGATCCTGATCATCTCCAACCCGGAAATTTCGCACGTGGAGGAATTCAGTTCCGCGTTCACCCCCCTTGAAGAGAATCACCTTTCCGTCTTTATCCGTACGATGAAACCGGGGGGTGAAATCAGGCCCGAAATGGACGGTGAATTGTGCATGATTTCGGTCTACGGCTCGGATAAACCGGGCATCGTCTACCAGGTGGCCAGGGAACTGGGAGAACACAACATCAATATCACCGACCTCAATACCAAACTGGTCGGGGAAAAGACAAGCCGGTTTATGTCATGATGCTCGAAGCTCTTCTGCCGGAAGAAGTTGAGATCGAAACGGTTGAACGCTGGATGGAAAAACTGAAAAAAGATCTGCAGGTCGACATCTCGGTGCGCTCGCTGGTCCCGATGGAGCTATAGATCATGGCGGTCAGAGAGGTTCTTGTTTATCCCGATCCGCGGTTGAAGGAAGTCTGTCGACCGATCGGTGAATTCGATGATTCAGTAAAGCAACTGCTGCAAGACCTGGTCGACACCATGGTCGATGCCGGCCATTCGGTGGGTATCGCCGCGCCCCAGATCGGTGATCTGCGCCGCGCCGCCGTGGTCGATGTCTCCAAGAGCAAACTGGGAAAAAAGCAGGAGAATCACGGCCTGCTCCAGATGGTGAACCCGGAGATCATTCAAAAAGACGGCTCATGCGTCTCCCGCGAAGGCTGCATGTCGGTGCCGGATTACACCGGGAATGTCGCCCGGGCCGCAACCATCGTGGTTGAATACCTCGATGAAAACCAACGGCACCAGGTTATCAGTGCCGACGGATTTGAAGCCATCGCCATCCAACATGAACTGGATCATCTGGATGGCTTTCTTTTCCTCGACCGGGTGTCAAGCTTGAAAACCGATCTTTTCCGGCGCAAGAAACGTTAACCCGCGCTCCCATATAAGAATCCGGCGAACGCCCTGTGTTATAAGCCGACGAGCAGTCTTTCCCGCCAGCGATATCGGGGTTGATGCAGGCGGGAAAATCGCATGAGATTAAAATACCGGTCAACAGTCCGTTCGTCCGGGAGCAAAAACCCTCCGGTTCAATGCGCTTCAAAAATCGCGGCAGCACCTTGCTTAAATATTCTGCGCCAGCGCGAACAGCAGCGCCAGAGTCAGGATCAGCGCACCGGTCAGCAGAGCCAGAAATTTTGCCAGTAACATTCTCATGACACCCTCGCGTCGCAGAGCCTATCGATCAGACCAAGTCAAACAACTCGGAATGAATTCTACTCAACGGAACTCCCAATTTGTGCAGGGCTTTCTCGGAGAGCCGGATCATCGGCACCGGACCGCAGATGAAGCATTCATAACGACCGTTTTCGTTTTGCCACTGCACCACATGACGTGCCAGCAGTTCTTCGTTGAGCAATCCGGCCTCTCCCCGCCACCCTTCAGGGGGCTCTTTGAGCACGACAACCAGGCGGAGGTTGAGCCGGCTTTGCAAGGCCTCCAACTCCTCGCAGAAAGTCAGCCGCTCCCGGGTATGGTAGGCGTAGATCAGGAGCAATGGCCTTTGATCGGACCGATCGGCCAGCGTGCGGAGCATCGACATGATGGGAACGATGCCGATGCCGCCGGCAATGAAGACATAGCTGTCGGCAGGTTGTCGATCTACGCTGAAGCTGCCGTAGGGAGCGTCGACGTACACTTCCTGACCGACTTCCACGGTCTTGATCCGAGAACTGAAATCACCGAGTTCTTTGATGGTAAAACCCAGGGTGCCGGAATCCTCGGCGCTGGAGGCGATGGAAAAGGGATGCTCTTTGAGGGCGAAGGGGGAATCCCGGATGGTCAGCCAGGCGAACTGACCCGGCTGAAAAGCAAAACCGGCATGTCCGGCGGGGACCAGTTGCAACGTCCAGGCGCTCCCCCGCTCGGCAGTCACCTCAACGACCCGAAACGGCCGGCGCAATTGCAGCGCCGGCTTGACCAGGCGCACATAGGCGAGCAGCAGCAGCCACGACAGCGAGATCAGACTCCAGACCAGTCTCTTCCACGGGGCGGCCACGTAGTGCCCCACCCCTTCGATGTGGACAACCGCCAGCCCCAACGCCAGGATGGCCAAAACGGCGTGAGCCAGACGCCAGACGTCATAATCAATGTGTAGCGTTTTGCGCCATAAGGAACTGAGCATCAGCAGACAGAGCGCCAGCAGCGATCCCACCCCCGCCCACAAATGCCAGGGTGCCGCCGCCGGCTTGAAAAAACTCCACATTCTCGGCTCCACGGCCAGCAGCAGGACCGGATGAGCGAAGATGAACGCAAAGGCGACCAATGCGCTCTGCCGATGAAAATAGTAGATGATGTCGATGCCGAACGGGGCGGAAACCCGGCGAAAACGGGCGGTCTGTAAAAAAAGGGTCCCCATCATGGCCGTGCCGGCAAAACCCAGGGCCAGCGAGACGTCCCACCAGAACCCGCTGCCCGTCGGAACCGGACCGACCAGCAGGACAACCAGCGGGGTCAGGACAAGAGCCAGATAAACGCCAACCCAGAGCAAGCCAAAATAAGCGTAATTCAATGCGCCGTCTCCTCTGCACCAAAGGGTCCAAAAAAATTATAACTTTTTTTGCTTTTGTGGCAATCGCGTGCGTGCCGATTGGCGGGCATAAGTTCCTTGGCTGCATTGCCGAGCCGTTTTTTGATAGGGATGATCGTGCCGTGGTCTCGCCCCGGCCGCCGGACGATTTCACGGCTGCTGATTCAAGTGACACGTAACCGGTTGACCCTGTAGCGCCGCCGGTACGTCGGGGGAACATTTGTCGGCTTTGATGCGGTTGAGCCTGTCGGAATACCGGCAACCCCGGTCCTTCCTTGAGAGGTGTCATGGTAAAAGTCCCCTCCGGTTTTTCCGGAGGGGACTTTTCGTACTTTATCCTAAGGGTTCGTTCTGATCGGGCTGAGCATGGGGACGTCTTTCTTTTTGCTTAACACCGGATCGACCACGGTTCTGACGAAGGTTTCCACCTGTTCAGCGGCCCGACCGACGAATTTCGCCGGATCCGCCAGTTCTTTTATCTCGGCCATTGCCAGCGGAATCTCGGGACAGTCCGCGATCTTCTGCAGCAGATCGTTCTCTAGCCCCTCGACGCGCACTCTGCGGATGGTGTTCATGCTCATGTCGCGAATCAGGTGATGCATGAGTTGCCGGTCCGCGCCTTTTTTACAGGCTTCCATGATGATATTTTCGGTGCTCAGAAACGGCATTTCCTCTTCGAGGTTGCGACGGATCATCTTTTCGTAGACCACCAGACCGTCCGTCACCCTGATCATGGTTTCGGCAAGCACGTCTGCAGCGAGGAAACTGTTGGAAATCGCGAGGATTCGAATCGCCAGATTGTCACAGGTCTGCTCCAGAAGCTCCTGGCCCGTCGCCTGATAGACCGCCGGCAACAGGGTGATGATAAAACGGCCGTATGCGGCCAGCTCTTCGGTCAGGACCGGGTTGCGTTTGAACGCCATGGTGCTCGAACCGACCTGATCTTTCCCGAACGGTTCTTCCAGCTCTTTCAGCATGGCCATTATCCGCATATCGTTGCCGAATTTCTGGCATGTTTCTCCAAACCCGGCGAGGGCGGACATCAGCCTCGATTCCAGTTTCCTGGTATAGATCTGCGATGTGATCGGCAAACGTTTGGTGAAACCGAGCTTTTCGGAAAAGCGCCGGTCAAGCTCTTCCACCTTGGCGGAATCGTTATTGAACAGCGTCATGAAAGAAGCCTGCGTGCCCGTCGCGCCCTTCAACCCACGGAAATAAAAACCGTCTATGGCTTTCTGCAAGGCCTCGATGTCGAACATCAGATCCTGCAGCCAGACCGAGGCTCTTTTGCCGACGGTCACCGGCTGCGCCGCCTGCAGCCGGGTGCGGCCCAGAATCGGCAGATCTTTATATTTCAGAACAAAATCACGGAGGTTCCCGGCGGCGACGTACAATTTGGACAGGACAAGATGCGCCGCATCCTTCATATAGATGGTGTTGGTATTGTCCCACAGGTCGTTTGTGGTGGCGCCCAGATGGATGATCGGCTTCGCTTTCTGCGCAACCATACCGAACTGCTCGATGGTGGCCGGAGTGATATACAAATATTTTTTTTCAAGTTTGTATATCAGGTCCATGTCGATATCGTAGAAATTATCCTTCATATCCTGAATCTGCTCATCAGTGATATGGAGGCCCAGTTCCTGTTCAGCCTCCGCCAGGGCAATCCAGATCTTGCGGTAGATGAGATACTGATTCTCATCGGAAAGAATCTGCTGCATTTCCCTGCTGGAGTTTTTCTTGACCAGAGATTCAAAGTTATAGTTCATCTGTCTTACCTGCTATAAAATAAATGAAAGGAAAATAAAGGCGACAGCAACGGCGGCAAGCATTCCGGGGGCGTTCCTTTTCGCAATCGTCAGCGGATCGGCTTTGGCCAGGGAAGCACAGATGATCGTCGCGCCGGCGATCGGCGACATGGTCCGTCCCAGGGCTGCGCCGATGTTCACGAGACTACCCATATTGATGATCGTCATCCCGTAATTGGCGGCATGCGGAGTAACGGCTTCGTTAAAAGCCAGGGACGCCGCTTCGCCCGAACCCGTCATGACGGCGAAGAAGAAAGGACCCAGCGCCGACGAAATTCTGGCAATGCTTTCGGATTTGGCGAGCATGGCGTTAAAGTCGGCGATCAGGCCGAGGGCGTTCATACCGCTGACGAAAACCGCGGCGGCGATAATGATCCCGATGATGTCGCCGTAACCTTTGCCCATGCCGTCAAAAAAGCCCTTGACCACTTTTGCCGGACTCGTCCGGGTAAAAAGAATGCCCAGACCGGCACCGAACAGCATCGCATGCGGAACCTGAATGCTCTTCGCCCATGGAAGGGCCTGCCTGATCGCGTCGTTGTTGAAAACCAGCAGCAGGATAACCGGGACCAGCGGAACAAGCGCAAAAAACGGATTAACCTTCAAGTGCTCGGCCATTTCAAAATCGCCGTCCGTTGGGACATAACCTCGGTCTTCCTTTTTCAGATAAGCGACGACGGCCAGCACGACAGCACCGGTTATGATGCCCGCTATCGTTGCGAAACTGTGTGCCGCTACGATATCGATCGGCTTGACCTCCGCAAGCTTTGCGACAAAAGCGTTCCCCGAAAGACCTGGGCTCAGCAGACTGCCCATTGTCCCGGACAGAACCGCCGCACCGGCGATCACCGGATGGACCCCCATCGATATGAGCAAGGGGATCAGGATCGCGCCGACCGCCGCGGACACACCGGCCGCACTGATAAGCGACGTATTGATCATGGCGGTGACGATAGCGGCTCCCGGAATCAGGGCGAAACGGACTTTCTGCAAAACCCCGGCAAGCATATGGATCAGGTGCTGGTCGCACTTGGTGATTTTCATCGCCACCGCAAAACCCATGACCGAACAAATGCTTTTAATGAAAACAGGCGTGACCATCCGGCCTGAAAAGGCATCGAAAGCCGCCAGCGGCTTTCCCGCCATAATGGCCAGCAACAAGCCCGCACCGATAAGCACCGTTCGGGTCTCATGCTGTTTCACCAGCAGCACGATGGCTGCGATAATAATGACCAATCCGACAAGCGTTGACATATATTTGCTCCTTATCTAGTATGAGTATAACTTAGTAGTAATACAGACAAATATGAAAAAAAGTGCGTAAGATCACAGTCCGGATGTGATCTTTATCACAATTTATTTGAGGATCGGCGGATGCAGAAGACCGAATATACTGAGAAGAAATTCCCGCGAATTTTCAGCAGATATCTACCCTGGATGGACAAACCGGCGGTCGAATTGGAAACCGTCTTTGTGGAACACGGCGCGAAAAAACGTTTCCGGAGTAATGAAGTCTTTAAGTTCGCCTACGAAAAAAATGATTATATGTATTATACGAAAAGCGGCATGTGCTGTACGTTCACCACTACGGAGTCCGGTCAGCTCAATATCAACAGGCTGCTGACGTACGGCAGCATCTTCGGAGAAGTTGCCCCATTCTGCCGGGTGGTTTCACTGACCAGCACCATCGCGCTGGAAGACAGCGTCGTCTACAAACTTAATTATAAAAAATTCATTGAGATCATCTCCAAGGATCCTTTTCTGGTCGGCAAGGCCATGGAAATGATGGCCTGGCGCATCTACGCCTACCATGTCGGGGTGTTCGTCAAAAACACTTACCACAAAGAAGAAATGATGGCGCTTCTGTTCAACTCCCTTCTCGACTATGACGCGCTGAAAGACGACCATGCGCCGCTCAAATACAACCTTAATCATCAGCAGATAAGCGAACTGATCGGCGCCAGCAGAGAAACCGTCTCCAGAACGATATCAAACTGGCACAAGCAGAATATCCTGGTGAAGGAGCACAAAAAGACGATCGTGGACTACAAGGCCCTGAACCTGATCCTGTCGAACTGCCCCTACCACCTTTTCTCGGACTGATCCGCCTCTGCACTGGTCTGTTTTTTTGGCGCGCAAAGAAAACCTGACGACGGCAACCGGCCGAGGGCGGTTGCCGGGCCCCGGTATGCGGATATTTCAAGCAAAACAAAAGCCACGAATCCGCCTGGACCGTGGCTTTTGCAACCGTCATTCCGTCATTCACAATGGTCCCGAACGCCGGGAACGATGCTCAATTATGCATTGCCTTGTCGCCCCAGACTTCCTGTAAGCGTTGATCGCGACCGCAGTTCCAACGGTAGAGTTTGTAACGGATCGGATTGTTCCGGTAAAAATCCTGATGATAGCTTTCATCCCCCCGGATCGGCCAGAAGGTCGTCGCCGGCAGAATAGGTGTCACGATCGCCCGGTTCGGAAACCTGGCCTGAACGTCTTTTTTTGATTCCTCGGCAATCGACTTTTCTTCATCATCGACGACAAAAATCGCGGCCTGGTAACTGTGCCCGCGGTCGCAGAATTGCCCGCCGGAGTCGAAGGGATCGATGTGAACCCAGTAATAGTCGAGCAGTTGCCGGTAATTCAATTTCTGCGGGTCGTAAGTGATTTCGACCGCTTCGTAGTGGCCCTCGTGGTCGCCGTTGTAGGTCGGGTTGTTCAGCGTCCCCCCGGTGAAGCCGGAAACGACGTCCGTGACCCCGTCCAGTTTTTCGAAATCCGATTCCATGCACCAGAAGCAGCCGCCGGCCAGAATCGCCGTCGCGGCAAAAGCGCGAGTGGTGATCAACAGGACCATGGTGCACAGAATAAAGAGTCGTCTTGCTTGCATGACGTCACCTTTCATCAGCGGACAAAGCCTGGGTGCGGCAAGCCGATCCGAGCACTGCGCCGGACGGCTTTTTGCGGCATTGTCATTTGAACAGTGCGGCGTATTCGCCGTAACCTTGCCTGTCGAGATCAGCGGCCGGGACAAAACGCAGGGCGGCCGAGTTCATGCAATAGCGCCGCCCGGTCGGCTCGGGACCGTCATCGAACACATGCCCCAGATGGGCGTCGGAAAGCTTGCTCCGGACCTCGTTGCGCACCATGAAAAAGCTGCGGTCCTCCCGGATCACGACCTGCTCCGGTTCGAGCGGCCGGGTAAAACTCGGCCAACCGGTTCCCGAATCATACTTGTCGGTTGAGCTGAACAGCGGCACGCCGGAAATCACATCGACGTAGATACCGGCTTCGTGGTTGTCCCAGTAGGCATTGTTGAAAGCCGGCTCGGTGCCTTCCTCCCGGGTGACCCGGTATTGCAACGGCGTCAGGCGCTCGCGCAGCACCGCATCGCTCGGCACCCGGCCGTCGATTTGCGGCATCATGGTCTGCTCCTTCATCGTCTCGTCACTCCCTTTCATCCCGTTGGATTCCATCATATCACCGGACGGGATTTTCTGCTCGGAATCCATCATCCCGTCAGTATCCGTCATATCGCCGGACGACATCTTTTGTTCGGCACCCGCCATTTTATCTGCAGGCATTCCCGGCGACATGCCCATGGCACCATCCGTTTTTTCCATTCCCCGCCCTTGCATATGGTTACAGCCGAACAGCACCAGAGGCAGGCTGAGGAGCATAAACACCAAAATTTTCATCTGATCCTCCATTCTGTGAGACCGGGAGCCGCAGGCCCCGGATTGGTTGTCCGTCAGTGATGGCATGATACCAAGAGCGTGTAACAACCGGTTAAAGCCCGGATAAAGATTGGATAAAGATGCGGTGGGAGCAACGAAAGCCGTCACGGCAGACGGAAATCGGCCTGCGCAACACCGGGCAAGCCGAACGGCTGAAATTTTGCCGGCACATGCAAACCGGCAAGCGAACCCGGCCCGAAACCGCAACCGAACCGGGGCGAACGGAATGACCGCCCCGCCCCCTTGAGGCCGCTTTTGTCCTCGCGCGCGGCCGTCAGCGGAAAAATATTTCCAACCCGGCGGCCTGGCGTTCGGCGATATCGGGAATCCGGCGGCGTTGCCGGCGCTTGATGAGGGGAAACATCCAGCCGGTCAGAGGGATCAGCAGAAAACGATCGAACCGGCGGTAGCGGGGCTCGGTGCGCATGAAGATGCTGAAAAACAAACCGGTGGTCATCCAGCGAATGCTGAAAGGAGTGAAATCGCACTCCACGGTAAACCCATGCGGATACCGTTGCCGGTACTCGCCCACCTCGGCGCGGATTTTCCGCTCCCGCTTTTTACCTGCCTTGCCGAGGTAAAATTTACGCAAATGCGCCAGTAACCCGAAAGTATCGACAGCCATCTCAAGATCGGCTTCCCGCACGGGCATCTCCTCCACCAGGGTGCGTAACCGCCGCAACAGCCGCCGTTGTTTGCGGTCCTGCTTGCGGAGGCTTTTATCCGTCCCCTGAAAGGTATTGAACACCAGCCGCAGAGCCCGGTTGACAAGAATCGTATCCCAGAAAATCCACAGCAGCGGCGGGACGCGAAGGCGGCGAAACCAGATCGACTGTTGCGCGAAGGGCGCGAAATACCAGAGCTGATCGATCAGCGCATCGAACAGGCCGACCATCTCTTCCAGACGTTCGCGTTCATTTTGCGCAAACCGTTCGACACAAAATTCATGCAGGATCTCCGGTGCCGTTTTTCCCGTGGAAAACAGCCGCACCGCAGCGACGGCATTCAATTCATTCCAGGGCGACGAGGTCTCTAAAAAAGTGAGGCGATCGAAATGCGACCAGCCGCCGGTCTGGCACCAGACCGAAATACCGCACAAGGTGTCGCAGGTTGCCAGGGCATCGCGATAGTGTTCGTACTGGCGGCCGACATAAGCGGGAAAAAACGCCGAACCCTTCGTATTCGCGCCGGGCCTGCAGTTCTATGATCTGCATATGGGGCAAAACGCGAAAAAATTCGCCGAGCGGGATAAAGCGGAAAAAATCGGCGGCGCCGTACTTATGCGAAACGATAAATGCCGGGGAATCGATGCCGGCGAAAGCGCGCTTCTGGGTTTCCACATTCCAGTTGATGTCGCCGATGGAAAAAGCGCCCAGAGACCAGGTCCGGAAAATCAGTCGTTTGCCCTGCGCTTCGAAAACCGGCAGCACGGCCTGCAGCCAGCGGTTGCACTGCCCGGTCGAGCGTATGACCATGCGGCTCTTGAACAATGAGCTCACATCCACGCCGTCCGGCTCACCGATGCGGGTCACCAGGCCGTCGACCTGGGGGAACAGGTCAAACAGGCGCTCGACCGCTTCGGCGAACAGTTCGCGCAGACGCCGGTCTTTCCCGGCGACATGTTCTTCAATAAACGAATTCCAGAACATCAGATCGGTGGTGATAAAAATTTTCAGCCCGGCGGCGCGGGCGATCTTGAAAACCCGCCGGAACAGTTTCTGGTAGGAATGGACCGTTCTGCTCAACATGTAGGGATAAAAATCGAACATGGTGAGATGAGCCAGATCGTCGAAAGTGATCGCATTGTAACCGATGGCGCGCACCCGCCGACAGTAGACGGTCAGGGCGGCACAGATCTGATCGACCGTCTTAGCCGGGATTTTGCCGTGCACCTGCAATGCGGGCAGCGGTGCTTTCGACCAGTTTTTACGGGTCCCGTCGATCAGCGGGACAAAAAACGGCGCCGAGCCGTCAATGATCAACAGATCTGGTGGCGACACTGCTGCCGCAGCCGCCCCGCTCTCTTTCCGACTCATCCGGCGACCCCGTTCACTTTCGCCGGAGCTGTCCGCCTGAATGGACTCATCCTCGCTCACCTCCCGGGGCGGATTACTGTTGCGCATAAATCAGCAAGGGGAGCCAGAACAGCCCCAGCAGGGTGGCGTAGGAAACGATGCCGGCGGCGAGTTCGGTGTCGAGATTCTCCAGCGCCGAAAACGCCAGCGTATTGATGCCGCTCGGTGCCGCGGCCATGATCAGCGTGATATTTCGGGACAGACCGTGCAGATTGAACAGTTCCACACAAACCAGGCCGAGGAAAAAGCCGCCGAGCATGCGGATCGTCACCGCGGCCAGCGCCGGTACGGCGTGGCGCAGGCGATGACTGAAAGCCACCCCCAGAGCGAGCAAGACCAGAGGGGTGGTCATCTCCGCCAGCGGCCGTAAAAAAGCCCCGGCGACAGTGCCGACGTTGGTACCGGTCAGGTTCAAAACCAGAGCCAGGCATAAAGCCCATAAGGGCGGAGAAAAAAGAAATTTACGCAGCAACCCGGTCGCGCCGCTCTCCCCGCTGCCATAACGACAGGCCAGATAATAAGCGAAGGTAAAAACCACGATCGCGCCGCCGAAATCAAACAGCGAAGCCAGAGCCATCCCTTCACGGCCATACGCCGCCAGGATGAACGGGAAAGCAAAGCCGCCGTTCATGATCATGGCGCCGAGCAGAAAAACCGCAAACGGCGTCCGCTGTAAGCGCAACGCCTTACCGCCCAGAAAGGCAACGGCATAGGAGCAAAACAAGATCACTGCCGCAATCAGCGGCAGAAAGAGCAGATCGGCCTGCAGTTGCAGGGCGGGAATCGAGATCAGAATCAGGGCCGGCAGGGACACGTTGAAGAACAGCTTCAGCAACAGTTCCGCCTCCTCCCGGCACACAATCCCGCATTTCCTTAACACCGCCCCGAGAATAAAAACCAGAACCAGCGGCACAACGTCGACAACAACTCCAGACATGCTTACACCCCGAACCGAAACGGCACAACAGCAGTCAGTACGATCCGGCCGGGGATCAATTGCGCCACAGCGACCACAGAATTGTCCCCCAGATACAAACGGTCAAGGTCAGGGCAAGCAATACGGCGGCGGAGCCGATATCCTTGGCCCGGCCCGACAGTTCATGCCGCTCCGCTCCAATGCGATCAACCACGGCTTCCACAGCGGAGTTCAGCAGTTCAACAATCAACACCAGCACAATTGAAGCGATCAGCAACAGCCGTTCTGCGACCTGGACATCGAGCAGACAGGCCAGCGGAATAAGAACAAGCGCCGGCAGAACTTCCTGCCGGAAGGCCGCTTCATACCTGAAAGCCGCCCGCAATCCCTTCACCGAATATCCGGCCGCCGACACGATGCGTTTCAGTCCGGTGTTCCCTTTGGCAGGCATTCCCGACCCTTCCATGCGTTTGAAAAGCGCAACGCTGCAGTGGGAAAAACCGCCCTTGACTCCAGCCCTGCATACAGAGAACGTCAATAGCAAATGCAATTATTAGAGTCAACAGATTCAGGAGGACTAACAGAATACTAACAATCGCTGCCCGCAGCCCCGGCAAAAAGGATGGTTAAAGCAAGGAAAATCGCCAGACCCCAACCCCCGCAGCAGCCGCTCAGCTGCTGCGCTCCAAAGACAGCGGAGAAGACGGGCCTCACAAAACAAAGAAAGAAAGTTTATATTTTGCCCAATTGGTACTACCAATTAAAGTGTTTTTAATTTTTTATTGACACGGCTGCTCCCGATATTTATTATTCAATAAAGTTTTCTAGTGGATTGGTTCAACCAAAAGAGAAAGATTGAAAATATGACCAAGGAAGCTTTTCTCGAAACATCCCTGCTCGACAAGATCGCCGCCGACAAGCTCCTGATCGGCGACCGGCTGCCTTCCGAAAGACAGATGGCCGCCGACTTCAACGTCAGCCGCAATACGTTAAGAAGCGCATTACGCCGCCTGGAAGCCAAAGGCGTCATTTCATCGCGCCGCGGCAGCGGTTACTACCTCACCGCGACCCGCCCCCGGGCGGAACTTTACACCTCTCACGAGGAGTCTTACGAACGCATCATGGCCCGTCTCGAGGCGGCCTACCTGTTCCTGCCCGGGGTCATTTCCATCGCTGTCGACCAGATCACCGACGATCAGCTGTTCGAACTTGAACACTGCACCATCGACCTGAGCCGGACCATATTCGATAAAAACATTATCGAGTTCAAAAAGCTGGCCCGCTCTTTTTTTCAGATCATCGCCCGCAGCACCAACAATCCCATCATCACTGAGATGGTCTCCGCCTTCTGTGCCAGTTCGTCCCTGATGTTTCCCGATTTTTTCGCTTTCAGAGACGCCCAGCAGAAAAAACTGTTCGGCGACTATGTCCTGATCTTCAACGCCCTCAAGCGCCGCGACAAAGAAGAGTCGATGTTGACCGTCACGGAAAAAATCATCAATACCTGCTGCGCCCTGTCCGAACTGAAGGGCATTCCGCTGCCGCCGACCATAGCGAACGCGAAACGGAACCTGGCCGACGCCTGAACAACAGGAGGAAACGGCATGGACACACTGCTGACACGCAAACAGTTTTTTCGTCAATGCGCCCATCAGGCCGCCCGGCTGGCGATCGATTTCGTCGACCCGGCGCAAGGCGGAACATCCGCCTCCGCTGCCGACGAAAACGCACTCGCAGCGGATTTGACCCCGGAACTGCTGGAGCAGGAAGCTCGCAGGCTGGGACTGGATCCGGCCGATCCGCGACAAGTTCTCGAACAACTGAGCCGGCAACTGCACAAGCCGCGCGACTGAAGCAAAAACTGCCACATCATTAGATTCGACACACTCATCAGTGAGGGGTAAACAAATTCTGCAAGGAGGAAAATCATATGGAACGTTATGGAGCAGGATTTCTTGAGGAGCGCAAGCTGGTCAAGCGCTGGTCAGGCCCATTCCCGGCCCTGGTCAGTATCGCCGCCCTGCTTGCCGTATTCTATGCCAGCTGGTGGATTTTCCAGGATCCGCGCGGCTATATGCGGATGTATACCCCCTATGTCGGGTATATGTACTGCCGCTGGTGGCTGATCATGATGATCTGGATGGTCTACATCTTCAATTATTGGCCGTTCAGAAGAAGCTGGCTCGAAAATGCCCACCCGCTCTACAAAGGGACGGTCCTGACCCTGGTCTCCGTCGGCATCCTGCTGATCTTGATCAAAGGTTTCTTCGAGGGTTTCCTCGGCAACTTCGGCCTCGCCTACTTCAATCCCGAGCAACTGGAAAAACTGCCGGGCATCACCAGCTTCTTCGCCATCGAATATGCGTGCCTGGCGATCCTGATGTTCGCCGCCATCGCCTCCTGGCTGTCACCGGCCTGGGTCGTCGCGCTTGAAGAAGCGCCGTGGGCAAAGATGAAGCAGCCGGGCAAAGGCTTCTCCATCCTGATGGTCACCTTCTTCCTGTCCACCCTGGTCTATTTCGTCACCATGCATCCGCATATGGGCATCCTGTACCATCCGTGGCAGTATTTCACTTCGATTGCGCCGCCTTACTGGGAGCGCTTCGCCGATACGGTCTCCGGCAATTTCCATATCGGCTGGATCATGTGCTGCACCGTGGTCGTCTGGCTGGTGGAAACCATCTGGGAACGCTATCCCTTCAACCTGATCAAAAACGACTGGGGCCGTCGTTTCGCGACCTTCTTCGGCATCATCGCCATCGCCCTGGCCATGCATTTTTTCTTCTATTTCGCCCAGGAACTGACCTTCGGCGAAGCGATTCGCGGAACCAGACGCGGATTCTCACCCGACTGGCGTTGGCTCCATGTCGGTGAAATGGCGATCTTCATGCTCGTGCCGGCTTTGGTCCTGAGCTTCTATTGCAACAACTGGCCGCGCAAATTCAGCATGCCGGTCAATATCCTGATCAGAACCCTGATCATGATCGGCGGCAGCGTTCTCCTCTATATTTTCTATTACCGGACTTCGCACCTGTTCCTCGGCACCCAGAAGGGCATTTCGCACCCGCAGCAGTTTCCGATGATCCCGATGATCTGGCTCGTCAACCTGATGCTGGTCCAGCACTGGTTCATGGACAACTGGCCCGGCTGGAAAATGGTTCCGAAGACGACGGAAGAAATCGAAGCCGGCCATGCCGCGCAGCAGGCGCAGATTGAAGAGATCAAGCCGACACCGAAATTCGGCCTCGGTCTCGGCGCCGGCACGGCCATGGGCGTTCTTTTCTTCTTTGTCACGGTCTGGGCATTGCCGTTTTTCTATGAGTCGATCGATCTGATCAAATAGCCGGAACGCAGGAGGTATATTATGTCTGACAACATCAAACGTCGTGATTTTCTCAAGGGGACGGCCACCGGTATCGGACTCGGCATGTTCGGGGCGATGGGCCTCTATTCCTATTCCCCCTTGAGAACGCAGCATTTCCCGGAGACCGCCCGCAAAATGACCGATTTCGGCGTCTGCAAAAGCGTCAAGGTCATCAACGTCAGCGAAACCAGCTGGTTCGAAAATGGCGTCCTGATGGGCGACATCAAGGGCGCGGGCGGGTTGCTGGTCAATCAGTACGACTACAACTGGCCCCCTTTCGGCAACGGCCGGGGCCTGGGCAAAGGCAGTTACCAGGCCGGTATCGACAAAATCAAACACCTGCTGCCGAACAGGCTGGACGAGGCCTGGCAGATCTGTACCGAAAACTGCGTGCATCCGCACAATGCCGGCGGCTATGCGGCCCTGGTTGAATTGGAGGAGATGTCCGGAAAAAAACGCAAGTTCCTGCTGGATTCCGGCTGGAGCTATGCCTGGACGGATAAGTGTTTCAAACGCGAAGGCATCGATAAAATGCTGGAGAACCGGGAAATCGAAGCGCTGTTTATTTCGCACGAGCATTTCGATCATTTCTGGGGTCTGCCGGTCACCCTCAAATACGACCCGACCATCACCATCTACATCCCGGAAGGCTTCTATCCGGAAGGGCTGCAGTATATCAAGGACTCCGGTCACCAAGGCGAAGTCATTACCGTGGCCAACGGCCTGAACCCGCACATTCCGGGCATGGCCAGTTACGTTTTCCCGATCCCGATCATCTGCCGCGTTTACGGCGAGCAATCCCTCTACTTCAACGTCAAGGACAAGGGCCTGGTCAGCGTGACCGGCTGCTGCCATCAGGGCATCATCCGCTTCGCCGATACCGCCTATAAAGAGCTCAAATACGAAAACGACAACTTCCACGGCATTTACGGGGGGCTGCATATTTCCCCGTTCGAAGACTGGGACCCCAAATACGACGACCTGGTCATCTCGTTGCAGGATTACGATTTCGAAAGGATCGGGTGCAATCACTGCACCGGAGTTCTGTGCGCCAAGAAGTTCATTTCGGCCGGCTACCCGGTCATCGAAGGGACGGCCCGGCATCGGTCCAAGGATACCGCTTATCTGGGGAACGGCGACACCATCACCTTCTGCTGAACCTTCGGCCGGTCCCTGCAACCGGCCGTGAACATCATTGCCGGACTGTCCGCAGTCGACAGTCCGGCAGCTGTGGAGCCGACATATGCCTCGCTACCTTGAAACGATCCTTCCGCCCGACCTCCTCACCGACCCGAAAACCGCGGCGGCCAAATTGCTGCCGGGAATCCTGCTCAGAGCGAATTTCATTCCCGGAGTCCGGCAACGCCTCGGCTGGCGGGGCGTCAAGGAGAGCCTCGACGGCAGCTTCAGCCTCAAGATCGCCGACCGCGAGGGCGTTTACGGCATCGCCCCGATCGCAACCAAATACCGCCGGGAGCAGAGTTCGGCCAGTTTCGACCTGCTCTACTTTCCAGCGTCCGACGAAGACCTTCTGGAGAAGTTCTCCGTGGCGGCCTGCATTGCCGCACTGCAGGACGATTACCTGGACCAAGTCCGGGAGTTCACCAGCCACGACACTCTGCAACAGCTTTTTTACATCGCCCGGCTCACGATCGCCTACAACACGGCGGATCGCTCCCTGGAGCTGTCGTTTCGAGCCGCCGAACAGTTGCAGCTGATCAGTTGCAACGGAATCACGGTCACCAGGCAGGGGATTCCGGAACAGGTGGTTCCCCCCGGCGGGATCGACCAGGACCTGCCCGCCTTCGCACTCGGTCTCGATTTTTACCGCGTCCTGGCCTCATCTTTCAGTTTCTGCCTGGGATCAGCCCCGGCGAACCTGTTTCAATCCAGTCGCCCAGCCACCCGGTACCGGTATGCGGATGGAAAGCCCGCCGAGCAGGAACCGTTGCCGGGCAAGCGCGAGATCGCCCTTTGCCTGTCCTGGGGGACGGTTTCAAAACGGCCTCACGAGCCGTTGCCGCATGGCGAACTGTTCTGGTGCGAAGGAGAAGAGAAACCCGCGGCATACGCTGACGAACCCTGGTGGCGGCCGCAGGTTTCGGGAGCCCGGTTCAGCGTCGACAAAAACACCATGGGCATCACCGAAAAACCAAAGCTGATCATTCTGACCGGTTTTCTCGGCGCCGGGAAAACCAGCTTCCTGAACCACTTTATCGAAGGCCAGGCCGAGCGCAATTCCTTCGTCGCCATCGTGCAGAACGAAATCGGCGCCCGCAGCCTCGACACGCGACTTCTGGGCCAGCACTACGCCGTCACCGAAATGGACGAAGGCTGTATCTGCTGCACCCTGGCGGGCAACCTCAAGTTGGCGCTGGCGGAAATCGCGTCCGGCTTTCAGCCCGACTTTATTGTGGTCGAAACGACGGGTCTGGCGAATCCGGCCAATTTCATATCCGAAGTTTCCGCGCTGGAGGAGGACCTCGAATTCTGCTCCATCACCACTGTCGTTGACGCTGCGCAGGGGCTTGACGCCGTGCGGAAATATGCCGTGGCCAGAGAACAGATCATGCTGGCGGACGTCATCCTGTTGAATAAAACCGACCAGGTTTCAGCGGCCGGACTGAATCGCATCAATGACGAAATCGACCGACTCAATCCCCTGGCGACGGTCCATCGGGGCCGGCATGGCGATTTTCCCGCACCGGCGTTATACGGCGTCAACCTGACCGGCAACGGCCGCATCGCCGCCGCGCTGCAACGGGCGGAAAAGACGGGCCATCATACCCATGCAGGCGAGAATATCTCCAGCCTGCTGGTGGATATTAAAGCAGCGGTTCAGCGGGAGCGCTTTCTCGCCCAAGCGGCGCTCCTTCCGGAGCAGATCCTGCGGATCAAAGGCGTCATCCGCTTTTTCGACGATCAGCAAAGTTATTATTACCAGTATGTTCCCGGGTCCCACAGCCTGGCCCCGGCCGACCGGGATGCCGACGATGAACAGTTTCTCGTGTTCATCGGTGAAAACATTGAGCACAACGCCGGGCCGCTGCTGACCGTGCTCCATCATCACTGAAGCGTCACCGGCGACACGGCAGAGCGGTTTCCGTCCCCCGGTCGCCGGAAAATGCTCTCTCGTCCCGGCTGCGGATCGTCCGGGATCAGCAGGGAGAGAAAAAAAGAGGCTCCGGCCATGACGGCGCCGAACAGAAAAACCAGCGCCGGGGAGGACAGCCAGAGCAGGCCGAAAACGGCGGGAATGGCCACCGCGGCGATGTGATTGATGGTAAAACTGACGCCCGCGGTCGAAGCGATATCCTCGACCGCGGCGATTTTCTGGAAATAGGTCTTGATACTGATCGCCAGCGCGAAAAAGAGGTGATCGAAAACATACAGAACGGCAGCGATCCAAGCGGTGTCGACCAGCGCATAACCGCAAAAAACCAGAACCAACCCGCTGTACTCGAGCAACAGGGCCTTGCGCTCGCCGTAACGGCCGATCAGTCGGCCGATCTTGCCGGCGAACAGGACATTGAGCGCGGCATTGATCAGAAACAGCAGTGAAATATCGGCCACCCCGTAGCCGAACTTTTCCACCATCAGAAAACCGGCAAAGACAACGAAAATCTGCCGCCGCGCCCCCGACATGAAGACCAGCGCGTAATACAGCCAGTAACGGCGACGCAGAACCATGTGCTTGTGCTGCACCGTCGGTTGGGGAAAATAGGGAAAACAGATGCGGCCGCCGACCGCCACCGCCATGGTGGCCCCGCCGAACACAAGATACAGCCACTGCAAATCGAGCTGCAAAAAATCGCTTCCCAACCAGATCAGGGCGAAGGCGATGATCGCGGCGAACGATTTGACCGCAATCAGTCGGCCGAAGGTCGTCGCCGCCAGATGTTTGGGAATCCATTGCTGCGCCAACGAAGTCTGGATGGTTTCATAGTAGTGAAAACCGGTCGACATCAGGACCGTGGTGCAATACAGACCGATGACGGAGGGGAAAAAACCGGTCAACGCGGTTCCCAATCCCAGCAGAAAAAGCGCCAGCAGGGCCAGCGACTGTTCGCGCAGCAGCAGCAGGACGAACACCACGGCAAAAGAAAGGAAACCGGGAATCTCGCGCAGCGACTGGAGAATCCCCATCTCCCGGCCGGTGAAAGCGGCCTGCTCGATGGCGAAATTGTTCAGCAGGGCCTGCCAGGCCGAGAAACTCAACGGCACGGCGAAGGCCATGACGAACAGCAGCAGTTCCGGGCGCTGCCCGGCCTTACGGTAAGACATGGTCATCGGAAATGAGCTTGCTCAAAAGCTCTCGTTGCAACCCGCGCGACACACGACGGTTCCCGGCGCCATGCTCAGAGGGTCTGACAGCGGCTTAAACAGCCCAAGGTGTTATGCTCGCGCAACAAAGCGGAAACGGCGGCGGCGGCGGGAGAAGGCGTGCGCTCGCGCAATTTGACCAGCCACAACTGGCGCTCGATTTTCAAGCCCTCCACTTCAATTTTCACCAGTTCACCGTGGCGCAGATTGTTTTGAATCGACAGATCGGAAACAAACGCGCAACCCAGCCCGGCGGTCACCGCCCGCCGCACCGCTTCATTGCTGCCCAGCCGCGCGACAATGGTGAAGGATTCCGGATCGACGCCGCCGGCAATCAATCCCTTTTGCAAAGCCTGGTAGGTACCTGATCCGTCTTCGCGCACGACAAAAGGCTGTTCCGTCAATTCCGTGAAAGAGATCCGACCGCGTTCCGCCAGGGGATGGTCGGGGCCTGAAATCATCACCAGTTCGTCTTTCAGCAGCGGCTCGTAACTGTATACACTGTCATCCACATGACCCCCGACAATCGCCAATTCAACCCGCCCGTCCTTCAGTTCGTCCAACATCAAACGGCTGTCGCCGACATGAACGTCGACTGTGATTCCCGGGTATCTGCGCCGCAGCACGGGCAGAAAACAGGGGATGAGATAATTTGCCGGAATATTGCTGGCGCCCAGGCTCAAGCTCGCCTTTTCCAACCCGTGCAGGCTTTCCATGGCCTGTTTCAATACGGCTTTTTCGTGCAGCACCCGGCGCGCATGACGCAGAAAAACTTCACCGGCGGCGGTCGGATAAATTCCCTTGGTGGTTCGGTCCAGCAACTGGACTGAAAATTCGTCTTCCAAAGCCGCGATATGCTGACTGACCGTCGATTGGGTTAACATGACGATTTCAGCGCCGCGGGAAAAGCTGCCGGTTTCGGCAACGGCGACAAACAATTCAAGTTGGCGTAATGTCATACCCTTCCCTTCATTTATTTTTCCAATAAGCAATATCGTTTTTATTAAAATTATCCGTTTGACCAAGTCCAGTCAATCTATTTAATTGGTCGTTGCAAAAATCATTTCCGTTATTTGCAATCACTTATCGCAGGAGGCTGAAAAATTGAAAAAATCAGGGTTCATCATTGCCGTGCTGTTGCTCGTCGCCGCCCTCGCGCCGACGTCCGGGTTTGCCAAAGACTACCATTACATGTCGGCGGCCGAAGTGAAAGAAAACCTGGGCAACAACACCCCCATGACGCTGGTTGACATTCAGGTCGAAAAGGAATTCAAACAACATCACATTATCGATGCCGTCGCGACCTATGCTTATCCGGTCAAAAGCACCGCCGACCGCGACAAGATGGCCGTGGCCGTAGCGGCCTTGCAGCATAACAGCAACCTGGCCGTGGTGGTCTGTCCGCGCGGCGGCGGCGGCGCCAAACGCGCCTACGATCATCTGGTGAATTCGGGCATCGCCGAAGAACGTGTCTACATTCTCACCGCCGGCCAGGCGCAATGGCCTTACCCGGAATTATTGGCCCCGGCCGAGTAAACCGGGAGTCGGCCCGAAACCAACCATTGCCAAAACAGGATGAAGCAATAAACGATGGCTGACAGCGTATCCGCCCTTATGGCCGCGCCTCCGACGTCCTGCAGGCCCGAACTGGAAGCCTGCCGGCAGCGCCTGATCGACCGCTGCACCCAGTGTCAGCTGTGCGTGAAGGAGTGCGGTTTCTTACAGACTTACGGCGATCCGAAAGTCATCGCCGCGGCATACGATCCAGACCGCGACGACAGCCGACAACTGCCTTTTCAATGCAGCCTGTGCGAACTCTGCACCGCGGTCTGTCCGCACGGTCTCGATCCGGCGCAACTGTTTCTGGAAATGCGCCGCGAGGCCTTCGTCCGCGGCAAAGCCGAATTCCCCCAGCACAAGGGGTTGCGCAACTACGAAAAGGTCGGCACCTCGAAACTTTTCACCTGGTATGCGCTGCCCGAAAACTGCGACACCGTCTTTTTTCCCGGCTGCGCCCTGACCGGATCGCGTCCGGAAACGACCCTGGATCTCTATCGTTATTTACAGAAACACATTCCCGCCCTCGGTATTGTCCTCGACTGTTGCAGCAAGCCCTCCCACGATCTTGGCGATTCCGTTCATTTTCATAACATGTTCGATGAACTGAAAAGTTATTTGTCGGCTAACGGAGTCAAGACCGTGCTGGTCGCCTGCCCGAACTGTCAGAAAGTTTTCAGCGAATACGGGAGCGGGTTAAAAACCGAAAGCGTTTATCAACGCCTCGACTCCCTGCCCTTGCCCGCAACGGCCGCCGTAGCCGGCGGCGTCCGCCTGCACGATCCCTGCGTCGCCCGTTTCTACAGCACCACTCAGGATGCGGTCAGGTCGCTGCTGACCAAAAAGGGGCTGCAGCTTTCCGAAGCCGGACACAGTCGCCGGACAACCCTGTGCTGCGGAGAAGGCGGCGGCGTGTCCTGCCTGGCGAACGAGCGGGCGCGGAACTGGACCAAAAAAAACATTGCCGCGGCGAATGGCGAACGGATAGTCAGCTACTGCGCTTCGTGCACCAATACTTTTGCCGCCCATGGTGCGACAGGCCACTTGCTCGATCTGCTTTTCAGACCGCGACAGACTCTCGCCGGCAAAGCGGCCGGCGCCAAAGCGCCGCGGACTTATTTCAACCGGCTGCAAGTAAAAAACCGGCTGCGGCGCTCCATCGCTCCGGGCACCCGGACACGCGTCCGCGAAATCGACAACCGTTCCGGAACCGGCTTTCCGGTGAAACGCCTGGCGCTGGTCATGCTCCTCATGCTGCTCATGTTCGCTGTCGGGAAAATGACCCTGATCTGATGATCGGCAACCGCACGGCAACAGCATCGACGCGTTCAATCATATGTTGAAGACCCGGACGACCACACCAACCGCCAGGGAAAGAACCTTTCTGCACGGCAAAACCGCACGCTGCGGCTATCATGCCCTGCGCCTGCTGCTGGTGATCATTTTCCTCTGGTCGGGGATCTCCAAAGGGTTGCACCCCAACGATTTCGCCGCCATCGTCGGCGCCTACGGGCTGCTGCCGGACAATCTGATTTTCCCGGCCGCCGTCGGCCTGATCGGCATTGAGATTATCGCCGCCGTCGGCCTGTGTTGGGAAAAGCGCGGCGCCCTTTTGCTCATCACCCTGATGATGCTGCTGTTTCTCGCCGTTCTCGGTTACGGGATCCAGCTCGGTCTGGATATCGACTGCGGCTGTTTCGGCCCGAACGATCCGGAAGCCGAGGCTTTTCACGATCTGCGCGGCGCCTTGCGCCGCGACCTGTTGCTCATGTCGGCCATCGGTTACCTTTACCTGTGGCGCTTTATCAACCGCCCGGCCCTGAACTCATGGATGCGGCTCAGCCGCGGCCGGGTATTCCCCAAGGAGGTTTAGTATGCTGTCGAAACGTTGTCCTTTTGTTGTTCTGCTTTGTGCCGTCGTGCTGCTGATCAGTTCGCCGGCTTTAAGTTTTGACAACAAATTCGAAAAAGAAGTCAAAGCCGAACAGCAGGCGGTCAAGCTCCTGCGCGAAGTGCAGCGCGGCGGCTACGACATCGTCACCACCGCCGAACTGAAAAAGTGGCGGGATGACGGCAAAAACATGCTGATCATCGACACCATGCCCTACGAAGACAGTTACAAAAAAGCCCATGTCCCCGGCGCCGAACAGTTTCTGTTCCCGATTCCCGACATGAACGCGTGGAACAACAGCGAGACCGACGGCAAATCCCAGGACGACTTCGCCAAACTGCTCGGTCCGGACAAAGATCGCACCATCGTGATCTATTGCGGCTTCGTCAAATGCACCCGCAGCCACAACGGCGCCGTCTGGGCGAAGAAGATGGGCTATAAAAACGTCTATCGCTATCCGGGAGGCATTTTCGCCTGGAAAGGCGCAGGATACGACAGCGGCAAAATCAAATAGCGTCCCGGCTGTCCGGCGGGATTGATTCCGAATCATTTTTGCTGCTGTCAAGGGCCGCCGCAGGTCCGGGTCCGGACGCAACCGGGAAGGCCGTCCGCAGACCGCGGCAAAAATGACCGGGTCGGAACAATAGAACCCGCCGCACGGAACAGGATCCTGCCTGAAATTGCGACCGCCCCGCTCCGCTTGACGGCGGAGCGGGCGTCAGTCGATCTTGACTCCGAAACGCCTGACGCGGCTGGCATTGAGCTGGCTTTCGCGGGCGATCAGTTTCAGTGCGGCGATCGCTTTATCGGAAATTTCTTTCTGCTCTTCGGTTATGCCGCCCAGGCGGGCGAACTTCAAACACAGGTCGACGTAGGCCGTCAGCCGCGGTCCTTTCTCTTCCTTGAACAGATCGACATAGTCCTTTAACTCGGCCTGGGCCATCAACATCTCCTCCTCCTCACCGGTGCCTTCATCGCCGAGCATCAGGTCGCAAAGCTCCTTCAGCGTCCGTTGCCGGCGCATCGCCGCAACCTGCTCGCGGAACTTCCGAATCACTTCCCGATCCTTGATTCTCCCGGGCAGCGGAGCCGAATCGAGGCTGAAAAGCTCCCGGTCACCCTTTCTTTTCTCGATATAAAGGTCGATGATTCGACTCGCCAGTTTATCCTTGCCCAGATGTCGCAACAGGCGCACCGTCCCATCCAGGTTGACCGGACTGATGTACCTGGCATTGTGCTTGAAACTGTCGGACAGACAGTCGATGACACCCTGGGAATCGTCGTCGAAGGATTCATTGAAGCGGCGCCAGGCTTCCTGAAAGGAGTGTTCGGAACGCGCCGCCAGAACTTTTTCGTTGAGCAGCTGCGCTTCCTCGTAGAGCCGCTGCTCGTCGATGTATCCGTTCTCCACCAGCCGCGCGATCTGAAGATCGAAATCGTCCACGGTAAAGTTTTCGTAACGGCGCAAAACGGCGCACCAGTTCTGCTGTTGCGTGGTCAGCGCCAAGTTCTCATCCAGATCGCCGAAAGCACTGGTGCGGCTGACGACGAAATTGTAATCGGGAGCATCGTTGGTTTGGCTGTAATAACACCAGGTCAACAGGGTCAGGGTGCGCAGGGCCTGAACCTTGACCTGCTGATCGAAGGGCTTGATCACGGGCAGCAGCAGTCCCGACAGTTTTTCGATTTTTTTTATGATGCGGATATTGTTGATCTTCAGTTTGACGACATTGTCACTGAGCAGGGTTCCCACCGGGCCGCTGCTCAGGGCAATGGCGACACAATCCCGGGCCGTCGGCGCGAAACGCAGTTCGGTATCGATCACCTTCTCGCGCAGGCGGACATAATCGACCGACGAATCGGCCGACAGGCTTTCATCATTCAGAATCAGCGCGACCTTGCACTTTTTCTGTTCCTTCAATTGCGTGATCAGGCCAAGAATATCCTGCGCCTCGATATTGCGTCCTTTACGCTCGAAATCGTCAATACAGATCAGGGTTTTTTCCAGCGACAGAAACGCCAGGGCATCGATCATCGAGCGATAGTGCTCCAGGGTCGAAGCCCCCGGCAGCAACGGCAGGCTTTTCTGCCCGAGGGCTTTGAGCAGTTCCGTGGTATTCGATTTGAAGCTTGCCACCGAGGGCTTGCGCCCGATCGCTCCGCTTTCGATCATGTTCTCAAAGATCGAAAACTTCAATTCTTGCAGTGAATTGATGCCGAACAGCGAGACGTACGAATACTTGCCCAAAGCGATCTTATGCTGATTTTTTGCGGCATTGAGATAAGTGTTCCAGGCATAGGTTTTCCCGACCCCCCAGGTGCCCTTGATCGACATGACTTCCGGGGCTTCGCTGGCCAGAAACCGTAAAATCTGGTTATGGATGATCTCAAGGGACATCGCTTCGCCTACAGCCTCGCCTCAGGTTAAAAGCGCTGCGCCAGCGCCAAACGGATGCCGAGAGCGATCAGCACCGCGCCCATGACCCTCTCAGCCCAATGCCCGAAGCGCGCAAAACCCCGCTGAACCCGGCTCCGGGTCAACACGAAACTCAGCCCGCAAAACCACATGCCGGTTGCAACAGACATATAGACACCATACCCTAATTGCACGACATCAGGGGTGTCGGGCTTGATAATTACTGAAAATAACGAAAGGAAAAACAGCGTTGCCTTGGGGTTGAGGGCATTGGTCAGAAAACCGATCCGTAACGCCTGGGCGGACGAATAATCGCGCCGGATCGGCAATGCGGTGGCCTCGCCGTCCTGCGGGTTGGACCGGGCGCGTAAGGATTTCCACCCCATGTAAAGCAGATAGGCGGCGCCCGCCAGTTTGACCAGGTTGAACACCCGCACCGACTGCGAAATGATCAGCCCCAGACCGAGCAGCGTATAAGCCACATGCACGAGAATGCCCAGGCCGATGCCGATACTGGTCCAGGTGGCGGCCTTGCGCCCGGCGACCAGGCTTTGCCGCAGCACCATGGCAAAATCGGGCCCGGGACTGGCGACCGCAAGCAGATGCACAAGGGCAACGGTCAAAAATTCTCCACAGTATTCCATCAGTTTCCCAACAATTGCAGCATTTGCGCTCTGAACTTTCCCGCTCCACCGTTTGCCGGATGGCGGACTTTGTCGGCCGCGATCCCCAGTTGCGCAAGTTGCAACGCCGCTTTCTCGCCCACGGCAATCACCCGGCGGAAATCTCCCAGGCGCAACATCCGCCGCAGGATGTCATGGCCCGCCGCCAATTCGTCCGCGGTCGGCGTCCGGTTGCTCAACAGGCCCTTGTGCGCATGATAAGGGTGCCATGGAAAGGCGTTCCATAACACCACCCGCCGGGGATCGATCCCCTGCGCGGCAAAAAAGCCCCAGACAATCGTCGCCGTCGGTTCGGTAAACCCCTGCGAACGAACCTCCGGACGGCTGGTCCGGCACGGCGTCAGCCCGTGAAAAACCAGACCCGCATGCAGTTCTTTATGTTGCAGGCCACCGAGCAGCAAACGTTCCGACGTCATCGGAATGCCGCTGAAGTGTCCCCCCTGATAACCGATGGCCTCGGCGCAAAGCAGGCTGTCCGCCGTGCCGATACGCTCCTGCAGATAACGGCTCAGCTGCCGCCGGCGAATCTCCGGGCCCTGCTCATTCAACTCGTGTTCCCGGTCGACGTCGCGCCAGGGGTTGAAAACTTCGGGAGCCTGATAACCGCGTAGCGCCGCGACAAAACGTTCAGGCATGAACGGCAGCCTGAATCAGAATAAAAGGCTGGACGATCAGCATCTTAAAGGACCGGTCGGGACTCTGCTCCCAACTGTCGAGTTGGGCGGCTTCGGGCTTGCCCAGTCGGCCGGTGTTAATCCAGGACTCAACCCGGCCGGCATCGTCCTCGGCAACCGCGACCGCCGTTTCGATCAGATCCAGTTCCGGCGCAACCACAATGATTGCGTCGCGCTGTAAATGAACTCTCAAGTCGCGCCAGCTCACTTCCGCCAGGTCGCGACGCAAACTTTCCGTTATCCGGGACATGATGAAAACCTGTGAAAAAATTGGAGGATAACCAGCAATCGGGTCAGCGTCAAGCGCATCGTCTTTGCTCAGGTCAAATTATTAGTTTAAGAAAATTAACCTTTTAGCCGACACGCATGCTAGACTGTCAGCTGAAATGGCGAACAGGCGGCGCAATAACGGCATCCATTTGTCCGTTTCAGGTGTCAATATGTGAATCGCCACTTCTATTCATTTGGGAAGTCATGGCTCTTAAAACGGTACGGCAAGGCATTGACATCGGCTCCAGCCTGCTTGGTGAATACGTCAACGATGCGTATAAACTGCATCTGGAATCCCACGAAAACGACCTTGAATGTCGTGCCTCGATAGAAGTATACGACACTTCCGCAAGCATCTCTCCCGCCGATTTGCTGTCTCTTTTGCGCAAACATGAAATCAACGAACTCGTCGATCTTGAACAGGTCGCTATTTTCTGCTCGGACGCCGCACTGGGCGAAAATCCGGAGAATGTTCTCCTGGCCCGGGGCACGGCGGCCGAAAACGGCGAAAACGGCTGGTTTGAACTGGTGGTGACAACCGGCCGGGAAGAAGCCCTGCCCAACGAAGACGAATCGGGCCGGATCGATTTCAAATCGATTCAGACCTTCTCCAATGTGGAGCCTGGTCAAACCATCGGCAACATCTATCCGCCGACCTCGGGCAAACCGGGAAAAACCATTTACGGAGTTCTCATCGAGGCGGTTCCCGGCAGGGTCTGCACCGTCATCCCCGGCAACGGCGTCCATATCACGGAGGACGGTTCCCGGGTCATTGCCGACCAGGCGGGCCGGGTGATTTTTGAAAACAATGTGCTTTCCGTCAGTGAGGAGTTTGTCGTCAACGGCGATGTCGACCTCAATATCGGCCATATCAGCTTCAACGGCTTTGTCGATATCAAAGGCGATGTCCTTGACGACTTCAATATCTCCGCCAGCAAAGGGATCAAAGTCTCCGGCGCCGTGGGCGCCTGCCGGATTGTCGCTGACGGCCCGATTTCCGTCGGGACAATGGCCGGTCTCGGCCGGGGCGAAATAAACTGCCGGGGATCGTTGCAGGCCAAATATCTCAATCAGGTCAAGGTCGAATGCCGGGGCGACATCACCATTTTTCATGAGGCGCGCAATTCAACCCTCAAGGCGACCGGTTCCGTGCAGGTGCCGCAGGGCTTGATTACCGGGGGAGAAACCGTCGCGCTCGAAGGAATCGAAGCGAAGATCCTCGGCTCGCGTTCCGGGACCAGGACAACGCTGACGTCGGGAGTTTATTTTCCGGAGGCCGACCGCCTCGGTTACCTCCGCGCCCGGCTGAAAAGTCTGACGGAGCAGCTCAAGCGGATCAAGGAAACACTGCGGGTTCTTCATGCCAAACCCATCGACGACATGCGCCGGGCTCTGCGGGAAGCAATCGAACTGCGCATCGGCATCCTGACCCAGAGACAGGTCAATCTCGATCAGGAGCGGGAAGAAGTCGGCGCGGAGCTGCAGCAGTTTTCCCTGCAGGAACATCCCACGGCCAACCCCAAGATCAACGTCAACGGCGCGATTAAAGCAGGGGTCTTCATCACCCTGGGGGAAACCACGGAGGAAGTTCCCGCCACGGTCTCGGCTCCGGCCTCCATCATTGAAGAAACCGGCGGCGGCTTGCGGTACCTGACCTATTCACCGTTACCGGTCTCCGCAGCGGAAGCGGAACAACAGGCCCGGGGTGAAGCGGAGCGGCAACCGTAGACCGCCTCAGCGGCTTCCGGCCTGCACTCGCGCCAGGACCTTTTCCGCCGCGCGGTTGGCCGCATTGACGCAATCATTCAGCCCGACGCCGAAAAACGCATTGCCGGTCAGCACCAGATCGGGCAGCTCCCGCAACGCATCATCCAGCTCCCGCAAGCGGCGGCCATGGCCGCGGGTATACTGCGGTATGGCGCGCTGATGCCGGTAAATACGGATGAAATCGGGCTCGCAATCGATCCCCATAATCCGCTTCAGGTCCTGCTGCGTGCGGGCCTGCACCTCATCGTCGGAAAAATCGATCGCCGCCGGATTGGTCGCTCCTCCCATCATCGACCGCAGCAGCACCATCCCCTCCGGGGCCCGGTTGGGGAAGATACTGGAATCCCAAAGAGTGCCCAGCGTGTTGCAACCCTCGGCCCGGGGAATCAGGTAGCCGAAACCGTCCAGGTCGTGCCGAATGCGCTCTTTGCGGTAGCCGCAGCAGATCACATTCATGGCCGCATAAGGGATGTCGCGCAAGACGGCGGCCGCGGCGCCGTTCAGTCCGTCCAGCATGTCGGCCACGGCATGGGCCGGGGCCGCACTGACCACCAGATCGCTCTCCAGGGTTTCGGTCCCGTTGAGCTGGAGCTGAAAACCGTCCTTCAGCGGCGCAATTGCCGTCACCTCCCTGCCGGTCAGAACCGTTCCGGACAGACTCGCGCTCAAGGCATCGGTGAGATCCTGGATACCGCCATTGAACGAGGTGAGGACGCCGCCCGGACCGGCGGCACTGGCGACCGCTTTCCCGGCTTTGATCTCGGCGCGTTTTTTCCCGGCCAGTTTCAGCATCGCCCGAATGAGGCCGCCGTACTCCTGCTCCAGTTCGTAAATGCGCGGAAAGCAGCTTTTCAGGCTCATGGTTTCCGGGTCGCCGGCGAAAATACCGGACACCATCGGCGCGATCAACTTGTCGAGCGCCTCGGCGCCCAGTCGGCGGCGGCCGAACTCCGCCAGGGTCTCATCGCCCTGCGCCGTTCTCCTGGGAATGAGCATTTCAGCCGCCAGGCGAAATTTTCCCGGCCAGGAGAGCAGTTTCGATTTAAGGAATGACGGCCCGTTCTCAGGCAGGCGATGCAGAATCCGCTCGGCGTAAATATAACGCTTGCGGGCATTATCGTCCGAGCGCAACAATTGGGCGTCGATGCCCAGGCGGCGACAGAGCTCCAGGGTCATCGGTTTGTTGTCGAGAAAACCGTTCGGCCCCCATTCACACAGGTAACCGTCTTCCCTGATCGACCGGATTTTCCCTCCGGGTCGCGATTCTTTTTCCACTACGGTGACGGCAACCTCCACCTCCGCCTGCCGCGCCAGTCGTTCGACGGCAAAGGCCGTGGCCAGTCCGGATATTCCTGCGCCGACGATCACAATTCGGGTCATGGATACTCCTGTTGGGGAAAAAAGGTCCGGTTCTCCGTTCGGTCGATGACAACCTGGGGTTGTCGCCGGATGCTCCATCGCCCGGCCGGCGGCAGCCCAACCCCAGGAATGGGGTTATCCCGCCCTGGAAATGAAGCCTCCGGGACAGCTTTCCACAAACGGCGTCAACCGGACAACCTGAAAAAGTTGAAACGTCGAATTCCTGTGCCGCCTCAATGGATCAACCGCCGGCAAGTTGCGCCCCGGCGTTACGGGTCGACGAGGTCCGCTTCGCCATAAGCTCCACAGCGGAAATCGCAACACGCCCGACGCGTAAAAAGAACCAGCGGGATCCAACCGTTTATACTTGGCACGACACTAATCTTTCGCCGCAACAAGGTCAAGAGCAGTCGCCCCTCCCCCCTGTCTTTCCCTTGACGCTGCGAAAAACCACTCCTATAGTATTCAGGCAATTTTGTCCATGGGAGAAAAACAATGGCCAAGGATTATTATTCCGTTCTCGGCGTCGAACGCAATGCCGACGCTGCGGCGATCAAAAAAGCATACCGTAAACTGGCACAAAAATACCATCCGGACAAGAATCCCGGAAACCAACAGGCGGAAGAGCATTTCAAACAGATCACCGAAGCCTACGCCGTTCTTTCCGACCCGGAAAAGCGCCGTCAGTACGATCAGTTCGGAGACGCGGGATTCCGTCAGCGCTTCAGTCAGGAAGACATTTTCCGCAACATGAACTTCGGCGATATCTTCGGCGGATTCGGCGGCGACGACATCTTCAGCCAATTGTTCGGCGGCGCCCGCGGACATGCGCCCCGAAGGCCCGCCAAGGGGCAGGATTATTCGATGCAGATCAGCATTCCCTTCCGCCTGGCGGTCCAGGGTGGCGAACGACGCATCGACTATCGCAGCGACGGCCGAGTAGAGCAGATCAAAGTCCGGATTCCTCCGGGAATCGAAAAGGGAGCCAAACTCAGAGTCACCGGCAAGGGCGGTGCGTCGCCAACCGGCGGGCAGCCCGGCGACCTTTATCTGCACATCGACATCGAACCCGATCCGATCTTCACCCGGGTCGGTTACGACCTGGAAGTTCAGGCGGTCATCCCCTACAGCGGGGTTTGCCTGGGCACGACCATCGAAGTACCGACCCTGGATAGCCCGAAACGGGTCAAGGTTCCGGCCGGGATTCAACCCGGACAAAAAATCAGGTTGCGGGGATATGGCGTAGCGGCTTCGGCCAAAAGACCGGCCGGCGACCTGTTCGCCGTCATCGAGGTGGCGGTTCCCAAAAAACTGAACGCGAAGCAGAAAAAAATCCTGGAACAGTTAAAAGGCGTAGATCTTTAGCTTTTTTCTAGGTTGTTTCCGGGGTGTTGCGTTAAGATTGTTTTTATCGGCGCTCGGATCCGCTGCAAAGGCATCTGTTTTGCAACAAGTATCATGAGGCAATACGCTTGACCGAAACCTGGGAATATAAGTGTGAACCAGTATCCTAAGCCACGACTTTTCCGCACCGGCCTGTTCCTGGCCGTCCTGCTGCTTGGCCTGTTTGCTTGGCAGCCGGCGGAAGCGCGACTGCTGACGCAGGAACGGAATGCCGACGCAGCGGTTTGCGTCAAGGGTTGTCATTGGCAGTACAAGCTTCCGGATCTCGCCCCCTGCTGCCGGAGCCTGGCCTGTCATCAGACCGGCCCGGCCGGCAGGGACCTTGATGCGCCCAGCTATCAATCCGGCCGCCTCCAGAATCATCCCCTGGTTCATGAAACCCACCAACTGCATCCGCAATGGAAAGCCGGCACGGCGTTCCGCGCGGATTATCGTCCCGATAGCGGCGCGGCTTTCCGCGCGACCCGAGCTCAACGCCCTCTTCAGTCCCTGGCCCTTTTACGTTCCGTTGTTTTAAGACATTGAGATTTCCCTGTTTTCCCCGGTTGACCACTGTCATTACCATCGACTATTTTGACCAAATCCGTCATCTATCCGACGGGTATTTTTACAGGAGATTTCTACCTTGGCTGAACAAAAGAAAAACTTCACCGATCGTCTCTGGGACTTTTTCTGCTCCCTGAAACTGACGATCATCCTGCTGCTGCTGCTGGCCGCGACATCCATCATCGGAACGGTGCTCCAGCAAAACGCTCCGGCTGCTGAATATATCCGCGAGTACGGTCAGGCCAATTATGAACTGTTCAAAAAACTGCAGTTCATCGACATGTATCATTCGAGCTGGTTCATCGGCATCCTGGGCCTCTTCAGCGTCAACCTGATCTGCTGCTCGTTGAAAAATTTCCCCCGCGCCTGGAAATTCGTCAAGGAACCGATGCGGGTAGCCGCTTCCGGCGTTTTCAAAGGGTCGGCGAACAAAGCCGAATACCGCAGCAAAAATTCCAAAGAACAGGTGGCCGAACAACTTTCCGCACTGCTCAGGAAAAAAATCGGCAAAACGACCCTGACCGAAAAAGACGGCAAACTTCACCTGTTCGCGCAAAAAGGGATTTATTCGCGTTTCGGCGCCTATATCACCCATCTGTCGATCCTCATTATCATGGCCGGCGCCATTATCGGAAACATCTGGGGCTACAAAGGCTATGTGAATATCGTCGAAGGCAATTCCATCGACCAGGTCCAGTTGCGCAGCGGCATGGAACGGATCGATCTCGGCTTTACCGTGCGTTGCGATGATTTCGAGGTCATCTATTACGGCAACAGTCAACGACCCAAAGACTATTTCAGCGACCTGGTGATTCTGGAAAACGACAAGGTCGTGCCGATCAACGGCAAGGAAAGCACCCGCATCGAAGTGAACAAACCCCTGACTTACAAAGGCATCACTTTTTATCAGTCGAGTTACGGACCGGCGGGCAATGCCTTCTTCAAGGTCAGAGTCACCAACAATGAAACCGGTGAAGTCAGTGAAGTCGAAGCCCCTCAGGGAGATCATGTCTCCCTGCCGAACGGCTTCTCCTTCGCCATCACCAATTATTACGCCCAACGACCGCAATTTCGGCCCGGCCATACAGCTGCACGTCAACACCCCGGACGGCAAACACGGCGCGCCTTTTGTCGTCTGGCAGAACTTCCCGCAATTTCGACGTCAAGCGCGGCGGCGCTTTCAGCTTCGCCCTGCTCGGCATCGACCAACTGCAATTCACCGGCCTCCAAGTCGCCAAAGATCCCGGGGTCAACATTGTCTGGCTCGGCTGTTTCCTGATGGTTTTCGGCTCGCTCAGCGCTTTCTTCTTTTCCCACAAACGGATCTGGGTTTGCCTGGAAGATGACGGCAAAAACACCCGGATCAATGTTGCCGGCAACGCCCACCGCAACCAGCCGGGATTCTCTCTGGCGTTTGAGGAACTGCAGCAGGAAATCGAGAATACAATCAATAATTCATCCCAGAAGAAGGAGGGATAAAAGATGGAAAGCGGACAACTGTTCAACCTGACGACCGTGGCTTACTTTGCCGCCATGGTCCTCTTTTTCGCCTATATCGCGACCAAGAACAAAACCGTCGCCCTGATCGCCACCCTGATGTCCCTGGCCGGCTTCCTGATTCAAACCGCGGCGCTCGGAGTCCGCTGGTACGAATCGTACCAGATTCTGGGCGAGGACGGCCGCGCCCCGCTGACCAACCTGTACGAATCGGTGGTCTTTTTCGCCTGGTCGATCCTGCTGATCTATCTTCTGCTGGACTGGAAGTACAAACAACGCACCATCGGCGCCTTCGTCCTGCCGATCGCTCTGTTCAGCATGCTCTGGGCCCAGATGAGCCTGCATTCCGCCATCGATCCGCTGGTTCCCGCCCTGCAAAGCAACTGGCTCACCTATCACGTGATCACCTGCTTTCTCGGCTATGCGGGGTTCGCCGTTGCCTTCGGGGTCTCGATCATGTATCTGCTGAAGATAGGCAAAGAGGAAAAACATCAGGGGAAGCAAGCCGATCGGCGGAATTCTGGGGATGTTCCCGCCGACCAGAGTCCTTGACGACATCAATTACAAAGCGATCATGATCGGTTTTCCGCTCTTGACCCTGGGAATCATCACCGGCGCCGCCTGGGCCAATTACGCCTGGGGCACCTATTGGAGTTGGGATCCGAAGGAAACCTGGAGCCTGATCGTCTGGTTTATCTACGCCGCGTTCATTCATGCCCGCTTCACCCGGGGATGGGTCGGTCGCAAAGCCGCCTGGTTATCGATCTTCGGTTTTGCCGCCACCCTGTTCTGCTACCCTGGGCGTCAACCTGGTTCTGTCCGGGCTGCATTCCTACGGCAGCGCCTGATGTGCGGATCAAGCCGGAACGACAGAAAGGGCGCCCGCACCTGGGCGCCCGCTCTTTTTCGGCTTCAAAACCCAGACAAACGCATTTTAGAGAGGATGCGGAGAGCGCAGAGAAAATCAAAATCCGTCTTTTGATAATTCCAAACCAGAACCAAATAGCGGCTCAAAGTATCTCAGCGTTATAAGTTTGTTTATTGTCTTCAGGACTGAGGATCTTGACGGCCGTCTTGTCTTTCCGATCAGAAGTATGTGTTTTTGCCGCATTTGAAAAGACCACGGACCATGACCAACGTTCAACGCTACACGAACGAACCTTTTCCGCCCTACCGCTATCTTCCTTTTCAGGGCGACAGGCCCCATCCGCGCAATGACCCCGACGGCCACTCTTACGCCAGCGAAGAGGAAAACCTGGCGCATTTCTCCGCTGCCGACTGGCCGGCCTGCCGCCCCTATCTTTACGCCGTCGATCTCTTCAATCACGGCTACTGGGTGGGAAGCCCACGAATCCTGGGAGACCGTCTGGCTGGCGGCGGGGCGGGGAACCCGCTGCGGGCTTTTTGTTCAGGGTTTGATCCAGATCGCCGCCGGACAACTGAAACGTCTGATGCGCGAAAGTCATGGAAGCCGTCTGCTGACAACCGGCGGGCTGGAAAAAATATCCTTTGCGGAGGGTATTTATCTGGGGATTGAGGTTGGCGTTTTCCGTGCTGATGTGCTTAACTCGCTGACGGATGATCAAGCAGCTCCTCCACTCATCCATCTGGTGTTTCCCCCGGAAACATAGCCCTTGGCAAACCACGCGGAGACCCCGGCCAGCATGCCATGAAGCGGATCAAAGTTCTTCATCTTCTCAGCCAGATTCCCGATGCCACCGGCAGCGGCATCTACCTGCAGGCGGCCCTGCGGCAGGCGCATCAACGGGGTTACGAAAACTTCCTGCTGGCCGGAGTTCCGGCCGATTCCAGGCATCACGAAAACCTGCCGCTGCCGGCGACGAATTATTGCCCGGTTTATTTCGGTCGCGATCTGCCCTTCGCCGTCGTCGGCATGAGCGACGTCATGCCCTACCCCAGCACCCGTTTCAGCGCTCTCGGCCCGGAACAGATCGACCTTTACCGGCAGCAGTTCGAACGGACACTGGCCGCAGCGGTTAAAGCTCTGGCAGCCGGACCTGATCCATTCCCATCACCTCTGGCTGCTCACCGCCCTGGCGAAACAGAGGTTTCCGCACCTGCCCCATGCTCACCAGTTGTCACGGTTCCGACCTGCGCCAGTTTCACAACTGCCCCCATCTGCATAAGCTGGTCCTCCCGGATGTCGCCGGGTGGAGAAAGTCTGCGCTTTAAGCATGGTGCAGAAACTGGAGATTCAACAGCTCTACGGCATCGCCGAAGAGCGGATCGAGGTGATCGGCGCGGGCTACGACCGGAGCATCTTTTATCGGCCGGAAAGCAAAGCCGGCAACGCGAAACGGCCGCTGCAGTTGCTCTATGCCGGCAAACTGAGCCGCGCCAAAGGCGTGCCCTGGCTGTTGAGCGCGCTGCAGCAGTGGGACAACCGGGACTTTATCTTGCATCTGGTCGGAGACGGTCATGGCGCGGAAAAAGAGCAGATTCTGCAGCAGGCAC
>CAXXGL010000002.1:0-140955 GCA_963676555.2 Geopsychrobacteraceae bacterium | reverse complement strand
CGGATTACCACATCGCTCCGCCACCTGATCCAGGCCGGCGGCGAACATAACTGCGAAATCGCGGTCCTGGAATTGGCCGACGGGATCTTCCAGCAGGAAACCGCGGCCCTGCTGCGGGACCCCGCAGTCCGCGCCCTGTTCGACGGCTTTCTGTTTGCGGTTCCCGATGCCCTGGCCGCGTTCGGCGGGTTGTCCGCTCTGCGCGAAATGGACATTACCCCGGCCGCGTTGACCGGTCTGATCAGTCAGTCCCCTTTGAACTGCATGGAAGCGGAAAACGCAACCGGACTGCCGATCCTGTCACGCGAAGCCCTCAGGGACCCGGCCCGGGCCGTCGCTTTGGTGAACAGCTGCCGCGACAGCCAGGTGCACAAAGTGGGAATCGCCGCATGACCCGGATGCCGCGCATCAGTGGCGACGGCCGCGGCCGGCAGGTCGCCGGCGTGGCCGGGCTGGGGCTGGCTCAGGCCGTGGCCGCGGCCCTGGCCGCCCTGGCGACCCGGGAGGCGTTTGCCGCCCTGCGCCTGCCCTGGCATGACACCCCGGTGTGGCCGGTTCCGGTCATCCTGCTGGCCGGAATCGCCATTGCCGCTTTCCAATGGAGCGAAAAACTGGCGGCCGAAGCCCTCGGTCAACGTTACGCGGCCGCTCTGCGGCAGCAACTCTTCCGGCATATCTCGGGGTTGTCGAGCAGTGCCGTTTCCCGGCATCGGGCCGGCAGCCTGTCTTTACGTTTCGTCGGCGACCTGACGGCTGTGCGCGCCTGGGTCAGCCAGGGGATCGCCCGGCTGTTGTCGGCAGCCGTCGTGCTGCCCTGCGCGATTGCGGTTCTGTATATTCTGCAGCCGTTATTCGGCCACCTGGCGCTTGCACTGCTGCTGCTGAGCCTGGCGGGGCTCTGCCTGCTGGGGCCGGGGCTGGAAACGCATCACCGGCGGTTGCGCCGCCAGCGCGCCCGACTGGCCGGCGACCTGGCGGAGCGCCTGCCCAAAGCTCCCGAGTTGAAACTGCTGGGTCGCTTCAACAAGGAGCAGGAACTGCTGACCAGAAGAAACCGGAACCTGATCCATGCCAGCCTGTCCCGGCAACGCCATGCCGCTCTGTTGCGGGCCATTCCGGAAATTTTCCGCGCCGGAGCGGCTGCAGGCATCATTCTGGCCGCTTTGAAGTATTCTCTGTCGGGAGCCGAAACCGCGGGAGCGCTGGCGGCTGTGGCCCTGATGATCCGCCCGCTGCGCCACCTGGCCGGCATCTGGGACCGTCGGGCGGCCTGGCAAGTGGCTCGTAAACGCTGCCAGCGGGTGTTCGCCAGCCCGCAAGTCGCGGGGCCTGCACCCGTCACTCCGCCCAAGACCGGGAAAGCCTGGAGGAAACCGCCCCAGGTCACCTTTTCCGGGGTCTCCACAAGTCGACTGAAAAACCTCGATGCCGTCATCCCCGCAGGTCGCAAGATCGGCATCACCGGACCCAACGGTGCCGGAAAATCGTCGTTGCTGGCGCTGGTAGCGGGGCTTGAAGCCCCTTCCCGGGGCCGGTTGCTGATCAACCGGAGCCGTCCCACCGAACTGCCCGACAGGCTCCGTCGCAATCTCCTGTCCCTGCTCAACGACCGTTCGCCGATTCTGGCCGGGAGTCTGCGTCGGGCCCTGACCATGGGTCTCAGTCCCCGCCCCGCCGACACCGCAATCGTCCGGATGGCGCACCGGTTCGAACTGGGCGATCTGCTCAAACGTGCCGGCGGCCTGGACGGACAGATCAGCGAAGGCGGTCGCAATCTGTCCTCCGGAGAGAAAAAACGGGTGCAGCTTGCCCGCGCGGCATTATCGCAGCGGCCGCTGCTGCTGTTGGACGAGCCGGACGAGGCCCTCGATCAGGCCGGCCGCCGGCAACTGCGGGAACTGATCCGCACCAGCCCGGCAACCGTGCTCATGGTCACCCATGATTTGACCCTGTTGGCCGCTTGCGATGAAATCTGGTTGCTCGACAAAGGACGGCTCGTGGAACGTGGCGCGCCGGAGCAACTGCCGGCGACAAAAAGTTGGGTCGCCCGGGACTTTGAACTCGACAAATCGGCCTGACGCCAGGTCAGGCGCTCCCCGTCGGGGGGAATTCCAAACCGAGGAGAACAAGACGATGACCCGTATCATGATTTATTGCATATTGTTTTTCAGCGCGAGCATGGTATCTTCCGCCGCAGCTTTGGAACTGCCGAAAAACCTGATCGCCGAACCGGAAGCCCTGCAGGCCCTGTTCAGCGGGAAAACCGCCGGTGCCGTAAAACCCGTCAGCGACAACCAGTTACTGGTCCGTTACTTCGCTGCCGACGGACGGCTGCACCAGGTCAGAGACGGCTTTCAAAAGCAGGGCCGCTGGCACATCCGCAAGGACGGCAGGCTGTGCACGGACTTTCCGGGAGCAGAAAAGGATTGCCGCGCCATCGTTCGCATGCGCGACGGATATGGACAGGTGGCCATCAAATTGCGGGGTGAGCATCGCCATGAGTTGACCTATGTGGAGTTCCGCTCCGGCAACCGGTTGCACAAGCTTTCGGCGCAACCGGTCCTGCCTGCGGGCACCCTGTCGCGGCGCGAACTGCGGGACCTGTTCCACAACCGGACCGCGACCTCCGTCAGCGGCTCCCGGGAACGGCTCAGTCGTACTTATTATGCGCCCGACGGTTCCGTCGAACAGCTGCGCGATGGTCGGAAACGTACCGGCAAGTGGCGCATCACCCGCAATGCCAGGATCTGCCTGCAGATGGATAACAACCGGGAAAAATGCCGCATCGTCGTGCGTGAAAGCGGCGAACTCAGAAAGTATGTGGTCAAAAAGAACGGCCGTCATCAGCCGGTCGTTACCTATCGCGCCTTTGCCGCAGGCAAAGACTTTCGTTGACACGGCGTTTCGAATCCCGATATGCGCAAACCGCAACAGGATAGCCGCTTGTCGGCAACAGACAACCGCTTTACAATGCATGGAACCAGAGGGGGGAGATCGTTTGTGATGATCAATGAGCACAGCCCGGAGCGATAAATTTCAGGCGACCCTGAAGGCCGCCGTGGGTAAAATCCTGCGGCCTCTGGTCGGTATCCTGATCAGAAACGGTGTGGACTGCGTCAGCTTCGAGGAAGAAGTGCGGCGGACCTACGTCGCCGTGGCGCTGGACGAGTTCAGCCTCGAAGGGCGCAAGCCGACCGCTTCCCGGGCGGCCACCATAACCGGGCTCAGCCGCAAGGAAGTCGCCCGGCTGCAAAAACTGCAGCAGCAGACGGAAGAACCCTCCCTGATGTCGCACAACCGGGCCGCCACAGTGGTGGCCGGCTGGGTCCGGGATCCCGATTTTCAGAACGGGCTGGCCCAGCCCCGGCCTTTGAGCATGGCGGACACCGCCGGGGGCTTTCCGGCTCTGGTCAAGCGTTACAGCCGCGACGTGACGCCCCGGGCCGTACTGGATGAGCTTGCACGTTCCGGCACGGTAAGAATCCTGCCGGACGGACGGGCCGAGTTGACGGCCCGCTCTTACGTGCCCACAAGCGACGATCTGGCCAAACTCGAAATTCTCGGCACCGATGTCCATTATCTGCTCTCAACCATCGGCCATAATCTGGCCCGTGGCGACGTGGACCCGCGCTACCAGCGCAAGGTTCTCTACGACGACCTGCCTGCCGATTACATTGAAAAATTCCGCGCCCTTGCCGCACAGCGCTGCCAAGAGCTGCTGGAGGAACTGGACGCGGAACTCGCCGCCCACGACGGCCTGCCGAATAGCGGCGATCAAGCCGGAGAACGTGTCGTCGCCGGGGTCGGCATGTTTTATTTTGAAGAACCAGCGGATGCCAACACTACAGACGCCTCAAAGGGGGAATCATGACTGCCCGTCACACCGTTTTTAAAATCACTGCCCTGTTTTTTTGCTGCGGCTATCTCTTATTGTTGCTCAGTTGCGGCGGGGGAAGTTCCCTGCTGGCGGGGGTGCCGGGCGGAACCTCCGGGACCGGCATCAGCATGGGTCAGATTTCCTCTTTCGGCAGTGTGCTGGTCAATGGCGTGCGTTATGAGATCACCCCGGACACAATCTTCGAGGCTCCCGACAGCGATTTTGACGAAACCGATCTGGCGCCGGGCATGTTGATTCAGGTCAACTGGGAAAGCGACGACGAAGACGGTACCCGTACCGCCCTGAAGATTACTTATCAACCGGAGCTGATCGGGCCGGTGACTGCAAACTACATCCCGGCAACCGCCGGCACCCCGGCTCGGATCGGCATTGCCGGACGCACTGTCCTGCTCAGTTCGACGACTGTGTTCGACGATCCCTACGGACGTGCTTCCACGGCAATCGCGGAAATTCACTCTGCGAACGAACTGGCCGTAGGCGACCGGGTCGAAGTCAGCGGCACCCTGATCGTCACCGTTCCCGGCACGGGTGCCAGCGCCATAAAGGCGGTCCGGATCGCCCGGATAGCGCCGGCGCAAACCGCAAGCCCGGTCAGCGTCACCGGCACCATCGGTCAGGCCGAATCCGGTAGCTTTGAAATCGTCGACAGCCACGGTCCCGCATTGACCGTTCTGTTCGAGCCGGGCATCGTCGGCGACGATGATCTCTGCCAGACCCCGGCCTGCGACCTGCTGTACAACGCCGCCGACGTCCGGGTCAGCGGTACGCTCTCTGCCGACTGGACGCAGCTTACGGCCACCGCAATCGAGTCGCCGCTGGAGCGCCTGAACCCCCTTGAGGAGCAAAACGACGATGCGATTGACGCCGATATCGAAAGTGTCATCACCGCCGTTGAGACCGGCAACAACCGCTTCCGCGTTGCCGCTCAATGGGTGCGCTACGATGGCAACACCGTCTTCACCGGAGGAGGCGTCGAGCAGTTGCAGGAAGAGCAGTCGGTCAGAGTGATCGGCACCCTGACCGACCAAGCAGGCGGCGAACAGGACGTTCTGGCGGATGAAATCCACATTATCCCGGACGCTGAAGTCACGCTGGAAGATCGGATCGCCGGTCAACCTCAGTTCGTCGCTGCCGACAACAGTTGGATCTTGCCCATGCGGATCAGCCTTGAAGTCCGCCTGCAGGCCGACAGCATCCTGCTCGATGACGACGATGACGGCCGCCTGCGGCCGGAAGATCTTGCCGCCGGGGATATGGTGACCGTCCGCGGCTACTTCAACCCCGGCGGTCAACTGGTCGGCATGATTCTGGTGCGGGAGGACGACGATGACGACGATGAGGGGTGTGAACTGATCGCCCGAACCTCGGGATCGGAAATCAACGACAGCAACACGGCCCGTTATTACAGCATCAGCGGCCGGTCGGGTCTGGTGATTGCCGATGGCGGACTCGATTACGCAAATGAAAAACTGAGCGCCGGTCAACTGGGCGAATTCGCAGGCACGGCTGCCGGCTGCGGCATGCTTCCGGCCGGGACCGACATCAGCGGTAACCCCATTGACGCCGGATTCTTTGCCGAAGACATCGAATCCGTGTTCGACGATGACGATGACGATGATGATGACGAGGACTTGGGCGGCTAGGACCCTGTTCGGCGGACAAAAAGGCCGGGATGCAGGAATGGATTGACCGCTCAGGGAACCGGCAGCTGCGTTGCAGCAACGGCGACGGCAGGCAGGCGGAGACCGGGCGAATGCCCGGCATGAGCGAAAAAGCGCTTGCTCCGGAGCAACGAACTACCCACGATCCGGGCGCCGGGGAGTCGCTCCGGCCTGGGAGGCAACCCAGGAGCCGAGACGGTTGGCTTCGAGCAGACAGTCATATAAGGGCCGCCGGTTGAGGTAGCCGATGATCAAAGCGCTGAAAAAAGCATCGCCGCTGCCCACCGGGTCGGCTTCCGCAACCGGGAAACCGGGATGGCAGACGGAATCCGCCCCGCTGATCAGGGTTGCTCCGTTGCCGCCGGCGGTCACCGCGAGAACGGAGATGTCAAACATCTCGATCAGCTGACGCCCGATGGCGAGATCGTCGTTTGTCGTCCGGACGAACCAGCGGTTCAACTGGCGCAATTCAGCGCGGTTGACTTTCACCACATCGGCGGCCCGGAGCGAGGTGCGGACGTGCGCCGCCGGAGTATGGGGCGGCCGCAGGTTGACATCGTAAAATTTTTTGTCGGCTTTTTCGATCAGGTGCTGCAAAGTGCGGCGACTGACGTCGTCGCGTTGCGCCAGGGTGCCGAAGACCAGATGGAAATGAGCAGGCGTCAGCTTTCCGGGGATGTCCTCCGTGCGGATATTGTCCCAGGCCGCAGGCCGGGCGATATCGAAGGAGGGTTCGTTGCGCTCGTCGAGAGACACCCTGACGACCCCGGTGGGCCGGGCGGCATCTTCCTGGATCCCCGCAACGGTCACCCCGAGCCGGGCGGTTTTTTCTATGGCTTCTTTGCCCGGCCGATCATCGCCTACGCGGCTGATCAATGCGACCGGCCAGTTTTGCGCCTGCAGATGATAGGCCACGTTCAGGGGAGCGCCCCCCAAAACGGCAGTATCGTCAAACAGATCCCAGACAATTTCTCCAAAGGCGATAACCGGCTGTCGTCTCTTCATTGTTTACAACCTTTTGATGTCGGTTATTCCCGGCCCGATTTGTGCGCGGAGCCGATTTTTTCAGTGCCGGATTCATTGCCGTCGGGCGGCCTCGCCGGTCGCTTGCAACCGGCGATGAGACTCTTTTCCCCACGCCTGGCGGGACGGCACCAATCACTTCCGACCCGCGGCGATGATCGAATCCGCACTCCGGAACGGCTTCCGTTGTGCCGGGACCGATGGCGGTTCCCGCCAAAACGCCGTCGCAAGCAGCTCTGATGATGCCGACCGCGACACCGCGTTCCAGGATGCCGTAGCAAAGTCCCGTACCCGGAAGATCCCTGACCCTCCGGCCTGACTTCATCTTCTCAAAGTTTGGAGTCTCCGGCAATCCCGGGAACGGCTCATCCGGCAATTCGACTGCCGGAACTTACTTTTGTTCGATTATTTGTGCGAAGATCCCGCAACCTGTTACCGACGCGGGCAAGGCGACGTAAATTGAGACGGCAGGAGGGGGAAAACCCGCCTCCTGCCGATGTTGAATGCTACGAGTTGATACAGTCTCCGGCTTTCTTCCCGTTACCGGTCCCGTCCTGCGGCCCTATGCCGCCGTTACCGGTGCCGTTGCCCGGTCCGTGACCACGACCGGCCAGTAGTTGGGGAACGGCAGACGACATGGCCGCCGTGCAGTCCCCGGTGCCGGGACCGTTGCCCGTGCCGTCGGTCGGTCCGTCGCCGCCGTTGCCGGTACCGTCGCCCGGTCCGTGACCATGACCGGCCAGTAGTTGGGGAACGGCAGACGACATGGCCGCCGTGCAGTCCCCGGTGCCGGGACCGTTGCCCGTGCCGTCGCCCGGTCCGTCGCCGCCGTTACCGGTACCGTCGCCCGGTCCGTGACCATGACCGGCCAGTAGTTGGGGAACGGCAGACGACATGGCCGCCGTGCAGTCCCCGGTGCCGGGACCGTTGCCCGTGCCATCGGCCGGTCCGTCGCCGCCGTTACCGGTACCGTCGCCCGGTCCGTGACCGGCCAGGGCCGGGATCGCCAGCAGCGCAACAAACGCTACCGCCAACAGTGTTGCCATAAAAGGACTTTTCAGTTTGTGCCGCATGAGGTTTCCTCCTTCAGGAAAACGCATCAGGAACCTTTCCGGCCGGCCCGATGCCGACAGCCAAAAATTCCCGTTCAAAAGTGACTGCTGTTTCAAACGCCCGACAGCAAAAAAGGTTGACGCATAATTCGGATATTTCCGGCAGCATGGATTTTTCATCCGGCACCCCGTCGCACCTAAAATGAACCCCTTTAAATGACAAAGGGTTACGATCTGCTACTCAGGGTGAGGGCTTCGGCTTCCTTCGTCGGCAGGCCGGATCGGTTCATAGTCCGCAACAAGCAGGCGGGTTGATCTGGGAAGCGCCGGCTGGGAGTACCGGCGGAAACATATATGACCGTTCCATAATTTATTCATGTCGGATGACTCCCGCATGAAAAAGAGAAAACTTCAGTTACAGCGATCGCCAGGCAAGAAGAGCAGATCAGGTTTCAACTCGGCAACGACGACCATTGCACGCCCCCCTTTTGCCCGGATTTGTGGCTGATCGCCGGTGCGCAGGTTTAGCGCAGAAAAACGACAGGGTGGAGTAAAACAGTTGCGCGCCAGGGAATGCACGGCAAGAAGAGCCGAAAAAACGCAGTCCGCTCCCGGGAAACAGGCATTTTGGGACTGTTTTCAACGCCGTCGGCGCAGCCCGCGGATCGAGCGTCCGTCAGGATGGCCGGCTTTGTTCCAGCTGATCGGAAAGTTCGTCTCTGATGGCGACGAATTCGGACAAATGTTCCATAAAGCAGGCAAATACGGTGGGATCGAAATGCCTGCCGCAGTCCTGTTGCATGATCGTCACGGCCTGATCCACCGGTAACGCCGATTTATACGGCCGGGCAGTCGTCAATGCATCAAAAACGTCGGCAACGGCACAGATACGTGCCGCCAGGGGGATGTCTTCCCCCGCCGCCGCAGCGGGATAGCCGCTGCCGTCCCAGCGCTCATGATGGGACAAGGCAATATCCGCGGCCATCTCCAAAAAGGGATTGGGCTTGTATCCGCTGTCCGGATCGAACAGCTTGCTTTTTACCGGATCGGACAGCATCTGCAGCGCCATGTTTTTTTTCAGGATCTCGGCGCCGATGGTGCAATGACTCTGCATCAGCAGGCGTTCGTCGTCATTCAGCGGCCCCGGTTTCAGCAGAATGCGATCGGGAATGCCGATCTTGCCGATGTCGTGAAGGGGGCTCGCCTGAAAAATACACTCACAGTAGTCCGGGGGGAGGCCGAGGTTCCGGGCCAGCGCATGGCAATAATGCGCCACTCGCAGGATATGGTTGCCGGTGTCGGTATCCCGGCATTCCGCCGTCTTGGCCAGACGCCAGATCAGTTCCAGATACGAAACCTCAAGTTCCCTTGTCCGTTCCCTGATTCTGGCGTCGAGCAACCGGTTGTGCTGCTTGACCCGATCCTGATGCGATTTCAGTTTCAGCATATTGCGAATCCGGGACAGAAGATCTTCGGGATGGACCGGTTTTATCAGCAGGTCGGTCGCCTCCATATCCAGAGCCTGCCGCTTCAGCCCTTCCTGCACGTTCCCGGTAATGATCAGCACCGGCAAATCCTGCAGGTCCCGGTTGTGTTTTATTTCCGTCAGCAAATCGAAGCCGCTTCTGTCCGGCATGTTGATATCGGAGATAATGATATCGATCTTTTCGCGCCGCAGAATATCAATCGCCTGATCCGCGCTGGTGGCGAAATGAGAATTCCAGTGACCGGGATTTTTCCGGAGAATCCTCTTGAACCCCGCCAGAATACGGGAATCGTCATCTACGAAAAGCAGTTGGGCCGCTTGCGGAGCGGATGCTTTGGAAGCTGTCGTCATCACGTCTTTACGCTGTAGAGTATCCGGGAAATGGTCATAACGTCCCGAAGTTCCGGGTTATCGGGCGATAAAACGAAGCGCCCGGGACACTAGCCGTCGCTTTCACCCGCCAGGCTGATTTCCCGATTGGACAAAAGCTGCAACAGCGTCTCCATGGCCGACATCTGAACGGGTTTCCAGAGAAAATACTGGCTGATTTCCATACCGTTGCGATAGATTTCGTAATCGGACTTGCCGGTCATCATGACGCGCACGGTTGCGGGGTATTTTTCTTTGACCAGACCCAACAGCTCCAGCCCGTTCATCTGCGGCATACACATATCGGTGGCGATAATATCCGCCGGAGCTATTTCCAGCAGAACCAGGGCTTCCGCAGCACCGGAAGCGAATGAAATGTTCCAGTCATGCGCGAGGGGTTTCAGCATCCTCTTCAAACCGTTCAGAATCAACGGTTCATCGTCCACAAACAAAATTGAGCGACCAGACATGGCTTGTTATCTCCTTGAATTGTTTTCCAGCAGTACCTGTGAAAATTCGGCCGGAGCGAGCACGGCGATCGGTTCGTTGACCCCGATTCGGCGGGCGTAGTTTTTGATCCCGATCAACAGGAAATCGGATAATTGTTGCCCTTCAGACGCCAGCAGCACACCGCTTTTGGCATAAATATCTTCACACAGGATCATACTCAAAGTCAGATCTTTAACGTATGCCAAGCCCTTGATCATCTCCTGTTTTTGCGGTTTGAGATGCCGCAGTTGCGCCACGATCCCGGGATGGTACCGATGCTCATCCTCAAGCAGTTGCTTGACGATGGTCGAAAACGGCTGTCCCAGATAATGGACCCGGCGATCAACCTCCAGCACGACATGGAGAACCTGCGCCGCCAAAGCGGTTTTTTCGTCGACATCGGCATAATCCCCCCGGGAAAAAGCGTCGGCGGGAGCGCCCTGCAACGCAATGGCACGCGCAATCCCCTCCAGTCGCGGGATTTGCTGCAACAACTCTTCTCCCATCAGCGGATACTCATCAATCAGGGCGCGTTCCTGATCGGACACCTCCTGCCCGCACAGATAGGCTTCCAGCAATTCCGTGGGAATATTGAGACAGCCGATTTGCGACAGCAACGCCGTCATCTCGAAAAACCATATATCCTGACGCTGCAATCCCTTAACGATCTGGCGGGAATAATATTTCAGGCGATTCGCGCGCTGCTGAGCGGTTGGATTGACCAGTTGCAGAATCTGGGACAACGTCTGGATTGCTCCCAGCAGCGTTTTTTCCAGCAATTCCCTTTCGGCGTTGAGCAATTGACACTGGCGGACCGCATCCCCCAGGATCCGCTCCAGCAACGCCAGATCGCAAGGCTTGGTCACGAAACGAAAAATTTCGCCTTGATTCACCGCATCTATGGCCGACTGCTGATCGGCGAATCCGGTAAACAGGATGCGCACGGTATCGGGATATCTGGTTTTGATCAGACTGAGCAGATCGATCCCCGACATGGCCGGCATCTTCATGTCCGAGACGACCACGGCGAAATGCTTCTCCTTCATGAGGTCAAGAACCTCCAGCGGAGAAGTCACCATGGTCAGGTTCAAAGATCGCGGCAGGCTGCGTTTCAGGGACGAGAGAAAACGCCGGTCGTCATCGACAAACAGAATCTCAAGACCCGACATGATCGGCTCCTTCATTTAACGATTTGAGCAAACTGCGCATAAAGGACTTGTCCAGTAACAGCCGATACTGCTCCTGCGACGCGCTCAGATCGCCATGACTGATGCGATTCGCATGCCAGACGGCGGAAACCATGGTCGACAACCCCTCAAAGTCGGAGAGGCTGTCGCGCTGGTGCAAATAGATCGCTTCCACCAGCGAATGGGGCAAGCCCCAGAGTTGCGCCAGATAGGCCCCGACAGCGGCATGATCAAAACCCAGCAGGCGCAGTTCCGCCTGGTGCTGAGTCAGGGACTCTTCCCGCATCAGTTCCCGGATTTTGCGGTAGTCGTCCTGCAAACAATGCATCAGCACCAGCTTGCCGATATCGTGCAGCAAGCCGCCGAAAGAGGTGAAGGCGGAAACCTCTTTATTTTGTTTGTCCCGTACCAGTTCTTCCGCCAGCCGGGCCGTGATCAGGCTGTGCTGCCATAACGCGCGCAGGTCAGCCTCGTCGTAAGCGCCGGTGGTCATACAATTGAAAATATGATGCAACAGGACCAGGCTGCGTAACGTGTTCAGGCCCAGATACTGAATTGCTTCATCCAGCGAATTGATCGGCCTGATCAGACCGATAAACGCCGAATTCACCAATCTGAGCAGTTGCATGGTCATGGAGACGTCCGAACGGATCAAATCGGCCAGTTCCTTTAAATCGCTGTCCGGATCGTCCAGCAGCAACGTCAGCCTGGAATACACGTCCGGCAGCGAAGGCAAAGACGACAAACCATGCAGCCGTCCGGTCAATTCCGGATGTTCAAGCAGACCGTTCAGCTCCTTTAACCGGCCCAACAGCAGCGCCAGCACATCGACATCCAGCGGTTTCCAGAGAAAATAATGACAAATGCTGATCGATTCCACATAGGTCTCCCGATCCGGCTGGCCGGTCAGCATGATGCGAATAATCCGGGGGTACTGTTCCCGGATCCGGCTGAGCAACTCGAAACCGTTCATCCGCGGCATGCGGAAATCGCTGATCAGCACATCCACGGGGTGAGCCCGAACAAACTCAAACGCCTCCGCCGCGCCGCCGACAAAAGAGATGTCCCATTCATTCCTGAAGGAACGTAAACCCCGTTTCAGCCCGCGCAGCAGATTCAGATCATCGTCAACAAAAAGAATGCTTTTCATGGCTCTTGCTCCGCTGTTGTTATTCATTCAGAAAAGACACTCTCATGATCGCCCGTAACCCTCCATGATGAGTATTAACATCATAGCAGTTTGATATTACGCAACAACCGTACCGAAACGGAAAAGTTTCAAACGTTCATTAACAAACAATTATCCATCGGTAATTATTAACAACGACAAAAAAATATTGGCGGGCTTAAATTTCAGCCGCTCAAGCCATGAAAAAATTGCACAAAAGCGCCACTGCTCTCTATCAAAATGAAAGAATCGACAGACCTGTTCCGCACGGCTTTCCGTTCCCGGCGAACGCTCACATAAAATCCCGCAAAGCAGCCGTCGGGATAACGGAAAGCCAACCATCACAAAGAAGCCGCTTCCCGGCTTTTCCGGACGTCATCAATCTCGCTGTGGTGAAAAGGAGATTGTTGCCCTCGGGGAGAATTTCGACATGGCCCTGTAGAGCCTGCGCCGACGCCGGTTTGAAGCTCAATGGTCGATGACCGCGGCCGGTTCCAGGTGCAATGCAGCGACCCTTCGACCGCACCTGATAAATCACGGATTTTCAGCGCCTCTCCCTGGATTGGGCCTCATGCTGCCCGCGATCGGGCCGATTCCCGGAACGCAATCATACGTCCCCGTTGCTGCGCAAGCCGGAAGATTGAGCGGTGTCCCGTCAGGTTGTTGAAAAAGCCCCCCCCGGGAGCGGTTGAAACCCGGCGGGAAAAAATACGATTTCCCCGGCCCCACAAAACCGGCAGCCAAAAAAGCCGTATCGGTTTCGGTCGCCCAGTCCCGGCTCTGCAGGCTGGTTCTCAACAGTCTTCCAGTGGCCCGCTTGGTGAGTTGTTTGAATGAATTCCGGCCCTTTTTACTGCTGTCAAAGCGTACCGCCGCAGGCCCGGCCTTTAGCTAAGCCGAGAAGGCAGAACGTAGACAGGGGCAAAAAGGGCCGGAATGGGGCGACAGAACCAACCGCACGGGACACTAGTCGTCACAGCCGTAAAGTTCCAGCAATTTCCGACGTTCGAAGCCGACCGCTTTTGCAATCTTGTCGAGTGTTTGCAGGCGGCAAGGCAGGCCCTTTTCAATTCGGCTCAAGGTTTGTGCGGACAATCCGGTTTGGCGCGCAAGTTCATGTTTGCCGAGCAACAGGTCGCCCCTGAGTCGTTTCAATAAAATTTTCATCGTTGCACCTGAGATAAAAAGGTTTCCGTTACGGGTTTTCCGCCGCGGTCAAGCCGTCACTCCCAATGCTTCCAGCTGCGGATAAATCCTTTGATTTTTCATTAATTTCCCCAGTTCCACGACTGAACAGTCGGTCTTGCCCAGGCAGATCCGGTTGGCGTGCCAAACGGCAACGACAGCTTGAGAAAGCCCGGTCATTTGGGCCGAATCGAAAAGTTCGTGCAGGAAAATCGCTTCGACAATGGGGTGCGGCATGCCCCACAGCGATGCCAGATAGGCACCAATGGCGGCATGATCGGTCCCCATAATCCGCTGTTCGGCATCCTTCCACGCCAACCCCTCACCGTTGACCAGCTGCCGCACCTGTCGGCAGGTGTCCGGCAACGAATGCGCCAGAATCAATTTCCCCACATCGTGAAGTAACCCGCCGATAGCGGCATAGTTCCGCGTTAATTTGTCATCCTCCTCAGCCACGAGGGCCTCGGCCAGTCGCGCGCAGCAAAGAGAATGGCTCCAGAGTTCGTCAAGCTGAAACTCTTCACGGGTCTGTTGCGGACAGACGCTGAACAGCTGATTGGAGAGCACCAGAGAACGAAGGGTGTTCATGCCGATGTATTGCAAGGCTTCTTCCAGTGCCGTAATTTTCCTGGACGGACTGTACTGTGCGGAATTGACCAGTTTGAAAATCTGCAGAGTCAGGGGCGCATCTTCGGAAACATAACGCGCCAACGTTTCCGGATCGCAATCGGGATCGTCGATCGAGGCCGCCAACTTTTCATAATTCCGCGGCAAAGTCGGCAGCAAATCCAGTCCTTTCAACAGCCGGGACAGCTGCGGGTTGCTTAAAATCCCGTCCAGGCTTTCGATGTGCTTGAGAATCTGCCGCAGATGATTGATCTCCAGCGGTTTCCACAGAAAATAATGACAAATATTAACCGTCTCCACATAGGTGCACGTGTCCGGCTGTCCGGTCAGGATGATACGAATGGTCGCCGGGCTGGTTTCTCGAATCCGGTTCAACAGCTGGGATCCGTTCATCCCCGGCATGCGAAAATCGGAGACGACGACATTGCAAGGCTCCGTTTTCATCATCTCGAGCGCTTCGTCACCGCTCTGGACAAAAAACATCCGCCACTCCGACCGCAATGGATAGAGTCCGCGCTTAAGGCCGCTGAGCAGGTTGGGGTTGTCATCGACAAATAAAATTTTCTTTTCCACAAGCGCTTCCATGCTCATCGTAACACCCTGCCGCGATAGGCATTTTCAATGAATTTGATCTTGTTTTCCCCGTATCGGATCGGGGTGTTGATGTCATGAGCCATCCCGCTCGCCGGCCGGCTGACAACCTCCGGTTTCTGCGCCCGGGAATTATTCCGGCAGCAATCCCGTCCGCCGGACATCGCGCCAAAGCGCAACATAGTGCGTGATCTCGTCATGGCTCGTGCGCACGGGAGAAATAACCGCTTCGACTTTATAAAGGCTTCCGTCCCTGTTGCGATTGGTCATGACACCGTTCCAGATCCGGCCGTTTCCGACCGTATCCCACAGTTGCCGGTAATCGGAATCCCGGTGTAAACCGCTCGCGAACAGAGACGTCTTCTGTCCCACGGCTTGTCTGGACGAATAGCCGGAAAGCTGTTCTGCGGCGCGGTTCATATATTGCACCACGCCCCGGATATCGGTAACGATCACCGCATTGTCGGTCTGTTCAAGGACCGCTGAATGCAGTATGCGCGCCTGTTCCTGCCGGTGTTCCTCAGTGATATCCCGCAGAAAAACCACGTAGTTCATACTGTCTTTACTGGTCGCCCGGGACGCATGGTAACCGAGATGGAACGGCCCGGTGGGAGAGTCGAGTTCCAGCTCTCCGGCAAGTTGATGGTCGAGCCTGCCGGACAGGTTCTCCAGAATCGTCGTACTCAGCAGATCCTTGTCGTAAAGGTATTTGTCCGCCATGGCGGCCAGAAATGATTCAAACCGACGATTGTACTGCAACAGAACATTGTCGACGCCTATCGCCAGTACGCCGCCGGGGATGATATCCAGAAGGGCTTCGATAAACCGCTTCTGCCGGTAGGTTTTCTTCAGCAGCCCCTCGAACGCCGAGATATCTTTGGCGCCGGCGATCACCCCCACGGTTTCTCCGGCATCGTTTTCCAGCCGCGACAGGTTGAGGGAAACCGGGTGGCGACCGCCGTCCGCAGCCACGAATTCAAGCTTAACGTTACGTAATTCATCAGCCTTTTGATGAATTGCCCGGCTGGGAAAATCGAAGTAAAGATCGACGATGCCCTTCGGCTCGCTGAACAGGGTCGAAATCTGCCGACCGACCAGTTCGTCCCGGCGATAGCCCAAAAACCTGCAGGCTTCCCGGTTGACCCTGATAACCCTCATTTCCCGGTCAACGACCAGAATACTGTCGAGAAAACGGTCAAAAAACTGCTTCGTCTCGTCATCCGGTCGCTGCGACGTCGCCTCCCTGAGAGCTTTTCCGACCCGATAGCGCACCAGGATGTCGATTAAGAGGCGATTGAAGTCATCACTGTTCTCAGGCGGCACAACAACCTGATCAAAACAGGGAAGCTGTGCTTTTTTCCCATCGTCGGCCGCCGTCATGAACACCCTGATCGCGCCCCGGCATGCGCCCAAGGCATCGACAATACCTTTGTCGTGCAATGCCGCAAGCGGCACGGAAACGCATATCACCGCGGCAAAAGAATCGCCGGCCAGCTTTTTCAGGGCCGCATCGGAAGAAACCAGGCTGACCCGGAACAAGGGCAGAATCGACGGGCCTAACCCGTTCATAAAACCGGCATCGTCGCAAATGATCAGGAACTGTTCGTCCGGGTCAATGCGGGACCGTTGTCCCGGCACGCTTTCCCGTAATTTTCCGTCACCGCATCCTGTCTGTGGTCGTAAATTCATATTTCGACTTTCCGCAGTTCCCGTAACTTTGCCCGGGACACCCCAACGGAACTTGAGTCGAGTTCCGATTCCATCTCGACCTTGCAGGAACGTCCGGCGAAACCGAACGGGACGATGCCGGGTCGAAACCGACGAGTTCCAGGCAGCGGCGGATAATCATGCGCGCCGCCGCCAAACTATCCGCCATGCCGACTTTATCCCTTCCCCCTCTCCGGAAGGCCCTTATCTGCCTACCGGCAGGCTGTTGAAAAACAGCCTGCGGAGCCCATGGATGGGCGACCAAAATGGAGGAGCGCTTTATGACTCCTTGATTTTGTGAGCAAGACGAAAATCGCATTTGCGGCATGCGACGTTGGAAAAGCCCCGGATGGGATTTTCTCAACACCCTGCCAGGGACAGAGCAAATTCCGCACCACAATGAAACAATTCAAAAAACACTTCAACCCGGCCCCAACCATGCGTCAGCAAAGGCTTTTATCAAAAAAGACCAAAACATTTACGCCATCGTGAGACAAACCGTCGCAGGCCATTGACTGCCTTTTTGATAGACGCGACTTCGGCCATCTATCAAAAAGCGAAAATCGGGATCAAATCAGGTCGGATTGAATTGGGTGCCGGAAAGCAATGGAAATTTTACGGCAGTGGGCGGGAATCATACCGATGGAATCATGCGGCGGGAATCAATCAGCCGGGGCGGGCGTAAGCGGCAAACGCAGGGTGAATGTCGTGCCTTCTCCGGGCCGGCTGTCACAGACGATCTCCCCGTTGTGCTCATTGACGACCAGATCGTAAACCATGGACAATCCCTGTCCGCTCCCGACGCCGACCTCCCTGGTGGTGAAAAACGGCTCGAAAATATGCTCGCGATCGGCCTCAGCGATGCCGGCGCCGGTATCGGCAACACTGATGATCAACGCTCCGTCATCTTCTTTCAGGTTGATCTCTATCCTTCCCGGTTGCGCCGCGGGATCACAGTCCCTGATTGCCTGGATGCTGTTGATGATCATATTCATCAAGGCCTGCCCCCTGAGAGATGCATCGCCCCTGAAGCGGGGCAGGGCCTCGGCCGCGACGACTTCAACCGCGGCAACATCTTTCCATTCGCTTTGCGACACCAGCACCGCATTCTGCGCCAATGTTTTCGGGTCGATGACCGATACCCGCTTTTCCCCCACTTCACTGAAGCCTTTCAACGCCGAGACGATGGCCACAACCCGCGCCACCTCCTGCAAAGAATCGTCGATCCCCAGCGGCACCTCGTCCCGGATGAAATCCAGATCCTTCCCGGCGGCGAGATCGCGCATTTCCGACCTCTGCGCAGCCGCCTCCGCCGGCGCCTCATCGCCGCCGCGGCGAAGAGCTTCATCGACAAACGAGAAAAGCTCCGCATAAGCATCCTGCAGAAAAAAGAGATTGCTCTGGATGGCCTGTAACGGCGTATTTATTTCATGGGCAACCCCGGCCGCCAAACGGCCGATGCCCTCCATTTTCTGCAGATATGCGGCTTTCTGTTCAATCGATTTGTGTTCGCTGATATCTTCATGGATTCCCGACACCAGCAGTGGTTTTCCGTCATTATCCCGGCGCTTGACGCGGCCCAGCGTATAGATCCAGACCCAGTGGCCGTCGCGGTGGCGCATCCGGCAGTCGAGGGCGAAAAAAGCCTGTTTTTCAGCAAACAGATCAGCGAGGGCCTGATCGTATTTCTCCAGATCCTGCGGATGGAAACGTTCGCGCCAGGACGACAGATCCAGTGCGGGAACATCCTCATCCAGGCCGAGCATTCCGCGCAGATGTCGATTCACCAGATAACGGCCGCTTGCGAGATTCCACTGCCACGTCCCGAGCCGAACGTCTTCTATCAGTTCGACAAAGTCCCGCTCCCGCTCTTCCAGCCGCTTTTTAAGTTGCTTGCGCACGGTGATATCGAAGACGGAAGATCGGGTCTTGACGAAATCGCCCCGGGCGTCGAAGACAGGGCTCGAATTGACCAGGCCGTCGAAAACGCTGCCGTCGCGGCGCTTGTATTTCAGTTCCAGGTTTCGCGCCCCTCCCGTTGCGGCGATGCGTTCCAGATTCCGCCGCAGATAGTCGCCGCTCTCATCATCGAGAAGTTCAAAAATTGTTTTTCTGTTCACCACTTCGTCGTAAGCGTACCCCAGCCAGTCCAGTTCGACACGGTTCATGCCGACGATCTTGCCGTGCTTGTCGATCGAATGATAGCCGCAGGGCGCGCGGTCGAAAAGATCCTGAACTTCGCGGGCGTGGAGTCTTTCCTCCCGGCGCTGAAGAACGCGCAAGTTGATGATGTAAGCGGCCCCAGCCGCAGCGACAAGGCTGAACACAACCCCGGCAAACACCGCGATCCGGTGGGCCGGACGGCCCCAGAACACCGCTTCATAGCTGTGCCGGGGAACAAAAACAGCGATCTTCCAGAAATCGGACAGGAAAATCCGCGGCCATTGAGCGGATGGTCCGGCATAGCGGGTAAACTGCCGGTTCAGATCGATGTTTTTAAATACCGTCAAACCGGCGGCCGAGCGGAAAACACCTTCATCCTGCGTCTTCATCCGCTCCCAGGCCCCGGGAAAATCCGTAGCCGCCTGACGCTTTTCATTTGAGAGCAGCCACGTTTCCCAGCCGGCTTCATCGTGCGCCCAGTTGAGATAACGCCCGTTTTTGTTCAGCAACAGGGTCTGATGAGGATAGGGTTCGGCAACGATCGAGTGAAACAGCTTGAGAATATGCTCCGCCCGGTAATTGATCACCGCAATGCCCCGTTTCCGGCCGTAGCGGTCGAACAGCGCCCTGACAACCCGGATCATCGGCTTCAGAGGCAGCTCGACAATCCCCTGTTCGTAATTCAGATCGAGCGTGGAGATATAGATTTCATTGCGCGCCAGCGCCATGCCGTCCCGGAAATAATAGCGCGATTCCTTATCCTGCAGTTGGTCACCGGGAACCTGAACTGCGCCTTCCGCCGTCGCATTGACGCGCATCATTTCCCGGCCGTCCGCGCCGATGATCCTGACCTGATCGTAATAGGGGGAATTGCGGACCAGAGCCAGAAACAGCTTGCCGATATCGTCCATGCCGCTTTTATGCCGGTCTTCGAACCCTCCTTTCATATCGAGCATGGCGTAAATCAGGTCGATGTCCGAAATGAGGTTATGCAGTTCCTTTTCGACGATCTCGGCTTTCAGTCTGACATTTCCCAACTGCTGCAGAGAAAAAGACGACAATCTCCGCTGTTCGGAGATTTTGGCATAGCCGTTGAGCAGCAGCCAGAACAGGACGAGAATAGTGACGGACAACAGAAAAAAGAGGCTGAGAAAAAAATGCCGGGGATGCTTGTCGGGGGAATACGTCATGATGAGTAAAAAATTCGAAACATCTCAAACGATTAATCCAGGTTGTACTTTTTCAGTTTCCGATACAGCGTCGCTTCGCCGATATCGAGAATCTGCGCGGCCTGACGACGATTGTTGCCGGCCTTGGCCAGGGCGTTGACAATGGCCAGGCGTTCATAATCCTCAAGCTTCCAGCCCTGCAGCGTCGTCTCGCTGTCTCGGTTTGTGCTGCACGCATGGCCGCAGATCTCTTTGGGCAGAGAGTCCGGCGTAATTTCGGGAGCATTACACAGAATAATCGCGCGAAAAATGACGTTGGCCAACTGGCGCACGTTTCCCGGCCAGGAATAGTTCAACAGGCACTGGCCGGTCTCTTCCGACAACCTGCGCACCCGTGAGTTGACGCTGTTGTATTTTTCGACAAAGCGCTCCGCCAGGCTGGGAATATCCTCCCTGCGCTCACGCAACGGCGGCAACTCGATGGTCACGGTGTTCAGCCGGTAAAACAGATCTTCGCGGAAGCGCTGTTCCGCAACTTCGATCGCCAGTTGGCGATTGGTCGCCGAGATGACGCGAATATCCACATCATGCACCTGATGCCCGCCGACCGGACGCACGGATTTTTCCTGCAGTGTACGCAGTATCCGCGCCTGCAGAGGCATGTCCATTTCGCCGATTTCATCAAGGAACAGGGTCCCTTCGTGAGCAGCGCGGATCAACCCGGAAGTCGAGTTCTGCGCGCCGGTGAAGGCCCCTTTTTCATGGCCGAACAATTCGCTCTGCATCAGGCTGTCGCCGAGAGAAGCGCAATCGACGGGGACAAAGGGGTTGGTCCGCCGGGTACTGTGATGGTGAATAGCCGAAGCCACCAGTTCCTTGCCGGTTCCGCTCTCACCCTGGATCAAAACGGATGCGTTCGTATTGCCGACGCGCGAAATCATCTTTTTGACTTCCATCATGGCCGGGCTCTCACCGATCAATTCCGGAAAATCGAAGGGTGGGCAATTAACGTTTTCGCTCAGACCGGATAAATGATTTTCTTTCCAGGACGCGCATATTTCCAGAATGCGCTGGCGCAATGCATCGGGATCGACGGGTTTTTCCAGAAAATCGACAGCGCCCAGGGAAACCGCGGTCACCGCGTCGCGGATGCGGCCCTGCCCGGTCAGAATGAGAACCTTGGTCAGGGGCGAAGCGGCTTTGATCAGGCGCAAAAGCTCGAGCCCGTCCATGCCGGGCATTTTCAAATCGATGATGGCAGCGTCGATCCGGGTCAGTTCGGCAATGGTCAACGCTTCCCGGCCATCCTCCGCAGTCAGGGTGTTCACCGGTTCGGTTCTGAAGATTCGCTGCAATGATGAAAGAACGGCTCTTTCGTCATCCACCAGCAGCAGGTTGAAATCTTTTTCCGCAACGCTCCCCATGCGCCCCCCTTTCTTGTAGCGGACAAACCCATTGCCCTCGGAGCAGGAAACACGAACAGGCTTGCCAAGATCATGCCAGAGAAAACAGTCCCTTAAATCACCGTAAAAAACAGGAGGTTCTTTCTCGGCACAGCGTTTTCACAAGATCAAGTATATCATTTTGATAGAACAATATTACAAAACAGGTCACACTCCATCATATTGATCGTCCCGCAAGGCCCCAGCTGATATCCCCCGCCCTCCCCGCTAAAAAAATAAAGCGCTCTTTCCGGCAGTTGAACCGTTCTGAGCAAAAAATCGTCGTATTGGCGTTTTTTTTGCTTTTTTTCACCTAAAAATTTCACCCTCTCGGCCCGGGTGGAGCGGCGGCTTAATCCATAAGCAAAAACGCATTCCCCGGCAAAAAAAAACACCAGTTTTCAGCCGTGGAGAGAGAGGGTGGATCGCGTCTTCCGGCCCGCTGTCGTCCAGCGGCCCTCGTGCAGTGCGCTCGTGACCCCGACGGTCACTATAGCTCTCATGTCCGGGCCGGCGACACCGCGGCAAATTTTTCCGGGGGTTTTCGATGCCTGCTTACCGTGCGCTGATGACGATCAAATTGACTTTAACTTGCATCTGCCTGATATCCGGCCTTTTCATTGGGGCGGCCATCCATATTTACCAGACCGATGGAAAATTCGCAGAGAATCCGATCTGGTCGCTGGTCAGTCGTGAAGAAACCCGTGAAGACATGACCCTGAAGACCGGCTTTTTCAAAAGGGAACCCGGCATTCCGGCGGCCGTTCCGGAAATCATCGTCAACCCCGAAGCCAAGGCCGCCCACGACGCCATCGCGGCGCTGCTGCCCGCAGCCGCACCCGTTGCCGGCATAACCATGCTGGACAATTGGGCGAAAGCCTGGTCGGCCGGAGATATCGGCAGCTACCTCTCCTGCTATGCGAACGACTTCGTCCCCGCCGACGGTTCGTCCCGGCGACAATGGCGCCGGCTACGTCATCAACGCCTGCGCCATCCGTCCCGCATCCGTGTTGAACTGACGCAATATAAAATATTGACTGCTGACGACAGCTGCCAGCGGATCGGGGCCGTACAATCTTATCAGAGCAACTTATACGGCGACCGGACGCTCAAGCTTTTCACTCTGCGGCATACCGGCTCGGGATGGAAAATCGTTTCGGAAAAGGTTATTGAAAAGCTGGGCACGTTGCCGTTGTTGCAGGGCAAATAAGGAACTCTATCGCGACAGACGCGGTCCGTCGGGGATCACAAAGGTAAGGATAAGATTTCAAGCCGACCGGTATGAAGATTTTTCTTCTGCGCCCGATCCGCCATGACGAGAAAATCCCGCCAGGACTCAAGGACGGAACAATACTCGACAAAAGCGATTCCGATACTGGCGATCACCTTCGAAGATACCATTCCATGGGGGTAGGGAATCGTCAGCCCGGTCAGAGCCTTGCGGATTTCATCGGCACTTCTGGTTACCTCACTCAACGAGGTTTCAAATGAAACCACGACGAAAATTCCTGAATCTCCCTGGATAAGCAGATTCTGCTCGGGCTTGAACGAACGGCGGATGGTTTTTATGACCAGATCATCGGTACGCTCGAGATCAAGTGACGAATAGATCTGCTCAAAGGTGCTGTAGCCTTCCAGTTCTATTTGCGTCAGGGCGATGGGATAGCGAGAGGCACAGGATTCAGAATGGCAGATTTCCATCAGGCCGGCCAGAAAATTGAAATTTGGCAAACGAGTGCGCGGATTCAGGAGGTTCTCTTTATCCTGCCCGTTTTCCGCTAAACAATCCAGCGGGGTCAGGTCGTGAGAGTCGGAGAGACTACAGGTGCGCCGCAGCAGCATATCAAAATCACCACCGCGCCGGTCACCGGATAAGTTTTTTTTAGGACCGGAAGAAGATTTAAGGTTCAATTTCTTTCCTTTAAAGTCGCGGAGCCTGAGCTCTCTATACACCCGATGCCGTAGATCCCGGCCTTAAAAACGCCGATGGCCGTATTTTAAAGCCAGATTCGTGCCAACCGAAAAAAAAACCTCAACCTACTGATTTATATAGTCTTCCTTTCCAAAAGAAGGGAGGTTTCACAAAGCCGTATTCTCATAGTGACAGACCGGAACCGAAGGCGCCCTCATTTTTAAAGACAGTGAAGGGCTCGATGGTGAACAAACAGGACAGTCCCCGGAGCGAGTCACGTCACCCCCGAGCGTTACCCATTCCGTTCCCCCCGAGCGTTACCCATTCCGTTCCCCCCGAGTGTTTCCCATTCCGTCACCCCCGAGTGTCTCCCACAACGTCACCCCCGAGCGTCTCCCACAACGTCACCCCCGAGTGGGTCTATCGGGGGTCCACGTCTTTAACTTCCGGATTCCCGATAGGTTCCTTCGGGAATGACGAACGGGTGGATTCCCGTCCCTGATTCATTCATTCGAGGATAACGTCAGACTTTCGGGAATGACGTCATTTTCAGCAGTTCGGGAAGGACGTACTGTTTCGTCGTCCCACGCGGTCATGCTTCTATTCCTCAATACTCAAAGGTGAATTTATCGCGTCCCAGCCGTGGAAGGCCTGCTGCTCTCCCGGCGGCGGATCGGATGGGGCCGCGGGCTGCGCGGGCAAAGCTTTCCGGCCGCTGTCTACCCGGAAAATCGAGTACGTGCGGTTCATCGTTGATAAACAAAAACGACACTTTTTCAGAACTAACTTTTTTCTGAACGCCAGCATCCGCTCCCGCCATTTGATTTCGCCTTTGAACCCTCTCACCAGCATGCCAAAGGTGGTTGTATTTTTAATCTTGCCATACGGAACGCCCTCCGTCGATTGCCCTGCCCCGTCCGAAACCGGCGAGATCGCCATCTCTGACAATCAATTTGAGAGCACTGTGAGCCGCACGACTATCACTCTGCGCAACGGCAACACACTTTTCCGTTGAAGATGCTGGGAGAGGATTGATTTCAAAAGCCCGCCTTCCTCGACTGTCCCCCCCCCACGAACAGGCAAACGGTTGGGCTACCGGCAAGGGGCCTGTCGCCCGGATGACACCCGTCAAGCCGATTGAGGAGTTCATGTGCCCCGAAAAACGGAAAACCGGGTTGCGTTGTCCGTCAGTGCAAAGCGCCGTGAAACCGGAAAATTTAAAAGTGGAATGCAAGTTGCTATAAGACATTACAAAAGCACGGGTACGCGCCACCGCAACAGGGACGAGAGATCAAATGCAATGTCGCGTCTACGAGCACATGGACGATCCCTGTGCACAGGCAAATCAGAGGGCCCCAAAAGATGAAAAAAAAACTCCTGGTCGTTGATGATGAAGAGAGAATTCTCGCCGGAATGCGCAGGGCGTTGCGCCCTCACTCCCGTCATTGGTCGATGGTCTTCGTCAGTACCGGTCAAGAGGCCATCGACAGTCACCAGGCCGCCCCGTGCGACATGGTGATCAGTGATTATCGCATGCCGCTGATGAACGGTTATGAACTGCTCAGCTGGTTCCGGCAAAACGCTCCGGGAACACTCAGAGTCACACTCACCGGTCAAATCGACCGGACAACCTATTTCAAAAACCTGGAGATCAGCCACTTCTTCATCTGGAAACCGGCTCATAGTTCCGTGCTCAGCTACATCCTCAATCGCGCGCTAGGTGCCGATCGGTTTTTACCGGGCAGTGGTGTACGCTCCTACCTGCAGAACCTAACCGGGCTGCCGCTGTCGACCGTGCCCCGGGAGCACATGCACACCCTCCTTCGTCAGGAGCAAATCGACTATCGCGCACTGTCTGAGGTTATTTCTTCCGACCTCACCCTCAGCGCACAAATCCTGCGCCTGCTGTACACCGTCAATCCGTCCGGGAGAGAACTCAGCTCCCTGGAGCAGGGGTTGCGTTTCCTGGACGTCAAAACGCTGCGTGAACTCTTGCTCAATGCCGGCCTGTTCCTTGATCCCTTGCCCGCGAACGACACCTCATTCAAGTTGTGCACACTGAACGAACACAGCCGACAAACGGCCCGGCTGGCCCAACTGCTGATGGCACAGGCCCCGCAGAAACAGCAGTTTCAGGCTTATTTTGCCGCTCTGCTTCATGACCTCGGCTACCTGCTTCTGCATCTCTGCTGCCCCGAAGAATGCGCTGAAATCCGCGCCCTGACCGGAACACGCTTTATCTCGCAAGTACAGGCAGAACAAAAGATCCTGGGATTTACGCATGCTGAAATCGGCGGCTTTATTACCTACCTGTGGGGATTCCCGGATAACATTGTCGAGGCGATTTACCGCCACCACGCCCATCCCCTGGCTGCTTCCGCCACTCTCTCACCAGTACCGGAGGCCGTCTGGCACGCCAACCGGATCAGTCACGGCCGCCTTGGCCAGTCCGCCCGTCAGAACGATATGATTATGGCTGCCAAAGCCCTTTTCGCCAATGGCCGGCCCACCCGCGAACATGGGGCTCCGTGACCCTGCCTTGAAGGGGTTTTACGCAGAAATTCAGGACCGGCCGGGAATTAAAACCTTGGTGACGAATACGCTTTGCCCGGAATCTCACTAGACGATTTTTTTAACCTTCAGCCCGACCGGGAATCGTTATGGTAAACCAGTACCCGGGTCCGGCCGGTGCCGGCGCTTAAGCAATAGGCATGATCGGCCAGTTCAATAAAGGTGTCGGGACGGCGAATCCCGTCCGGGTGGTTGAAAATCGCAACGCCCACATCCAGACTCACCTCGGAAAAAACCTGCCCGCGTGGATAGGGAATCGTCAGGCCCTCCAATGCTTTACGCAGATCGTCCATCATTTTGGTCGCGGAACTGATTGAGGCTTCAAGCGAGAGGACATAAAACTGCTCCTCCGAACGTTGTACGACCAGGTCCTCGTCCGGCGTGATGGTTCTCTCCAGCCCCCCGAGCAGAAAATCGATGCATTGCCGACGCTCCCCGGTTGTGTACAATTTTTTGAAAAAGGCGTAGTTTTCCAGACCGATTCGGGTCAGTGCGAGGGGGTAGCGTACGGCACAATCCGGCCGCAGACAGGCAGCGAGCAGCCGCTCAAGAAAACATCGATTCGGCAGCCCACGGTCTGCGGTAACAAGATCGGCGTCTTTCGACTCCGGGTCGCCGGCCGGGTCGACGACAGGAAGCACCAGACGACCTCTGTCAACCGCACCAAGATTCCGCCGGGACCGCCCCCAGTCGGCCGTCATCCGGTGAATCCGACCCGGCTCATCAGTTGCCGGCGACACAGCGGCTATATCCCGGGTATTCTGTGGTATATCCATCGGGACTCCTCGGGGAAAAATTTTACAGGCATTAATCTGATGCCAACCTCATGCCAAAATGTGAACGATCGGACAATCCGGCAGTCCAGTGGCCCGGTTATCGGCGCGTCGATCGCCGATTCCCCGGACGGCGCCTCCGGAGCAACAGGCATCCAGGCCCTGACAGCGCCCCAATTCTCTCAAAACGATACGAGCGGCCCGGCACAGCAGATCATTTCGACAGGCCGCGCTTTGGGCTTCAAGCGGCCTGTCCGGTGGCCGTCTCAAGGTCCGGAACGCCGCTCAAGCAGCGTGCGGATTCCCTCGCCTGCCGTCAAATTCGCCTCTGATACGGTTATTTTCACCGGCAGCTTGCTTTTGAACGGATCATACGATCACCGACAGGACGCATCCCGGCCGATAGAGTCGCTCCTGACGGCTGTACGCCTCAACCGCCGGGGAAGAGGCGTAAGGCCCACTGAGGACGGCAGGCGAGTGAATCCGGGGCGGCACGGGCACGATTCCAACCAGTGCAGCGTCGGCCGCCGGGTCGTTGATGTCAGTCCAATCGACATCGATGACCCGGTGGCCGACCGCACGGATTTCCCGGCGAACAGCCGGTTTTCCGCTGCTACGAAGAGCGATCGGGTAACGCTGCTGCGGACTGTCGGACCCGGACATAATCGGTTTTCACTCCCAATTCAAAAGAACATCCGCAGCAAGCTGACGGATGATCGCATGTGCCGAACCAGACATGCGATTACGGCAATAACATCCGGACGCCAATTTTCCGGGCAGAGCATTCCGGAGCGACAATGTCGTCCTGCCGGCCTCATGCAGTCGGGCCAACTCCGGCGTTCATTTTTACCCTCCGGCGGGCCAAAAGGTGAACCCGTATTGATTTTCTCCCGTGACCGAAAAACGCATCGACAATGCGTGGCATAAGCCCGCCCGCCCCTCTGTCCACAAAGTGATGGCGGCTTGAAACGGCGGTCTCATTCTCTTCCGTTATTCATTATTTATGCCATTTTTCCAATAGGTTCGTATGTTTTCATGAACGTTTTACGGCCGCTTCAATCGCCTTCGAAATTAAGAACGGCAAACTTTGAAAAAAACGAAACCCGGCGGCATAAAGAGCGGGCCTTGATACAATCCCGGTCAACGTCAGGCAAACCGCCGCCTTGCTCAACCGGGGAACTCATCATCGCGAAAGCATCGAAACGGGAATGAAAAATGGAGCATCGGGAGCGGGAACAAGGGTCCCAATCAACCTGCTAAGGGGGGGGCAAATGTGGATGGCGAGAGGGGAAGGTCAGGTTTGCAAAACCGATGGACGGGCAAAAGATGAACAATGGATGAGAAGCCGGCATCCTGACAGGGGATAAGCGGGGCTTTTACCGTATCCTGTTCCCTGCATGTTGTAGCCGTTTTTTCATTCTCGCACTGGTTTGACCGGGCATGGTCCACAGCGCCGGAGCGAACAGCCCGGACAGGGCCTGTAGACCTCAACCTCGGGTCCGGTGCCGACAATACGGTTTACACCTGCCTTACAACCGGAAAAGAACCTTTGAACAACTCAACGGAAAACGGACTGTTTGGCCAAAAGAGCACTCCACCCGAGACCGGATCGAAGGACGAAATAACCGAAAAGCAAGGAAAGCAGCCAGCTCCACAGAAAGCCCCCTGACGCTGGATGCCTGAAAAAAACGAGAACAAAAACAGCTTGAACAAGGGTGTAACCGAGCATGACCCGAACGACCTGGCTATGACTTAAACCGTAAGAAAGAAGGATGTGGTGCAGATGGGTTTTGTCTGGGGAGAAAGGACTTCGCCCCTGCAACATGCGCGAAGACATCACCCATAATGTGTCGAATACCGGCAGACTTAAAAGCGCTAGGGGTGCGATCGGACTCAATGACACCCCTGGCGACTGCGTGAGGGACATCGCCAAAAAAGCAAGAAGAAATCCGATCGACAAACTCCCGGTATCTCCCATAAAAATGCGTGCCGGAAATAAATTATACCTTAGAAAACCCAATATTGACCCAAGCGAGCAGAACGCTATCACGGCAACTGTGTTGTTCCCGGCCTGCAAACCTAAAAAACCAAACGCGGCAAAAGCAATTGCCGCCATCCCTCCGGCCAGACCATCCAGGCCATCAATCAAATTAATGGAATTGATAATCCCGACCATTGCAAATACACAGAGTGGCAACCCGACTGAAAAATGGATGAGAACATCTCCGGATCCCAAATCCCCAAGATGCGCCACAGTAAGACTACTTTCATAGAGAGCAGCCGACACGGCCAGGATTTGCCCGAAGAATTTTTTCTTGGCACTCAACCCGCCCAGATCATCTGCGAGCCCGACACTGGCGATAATGATGAGTCCGGACAGCAAACCACGGAGTTGACAATTCCCATCGGCGCAAAGCGGAATCAAAACCAGCAGGGGAAGAACGATTGCGACACCTCCCAACCGAGGTATCGGACTGGAATGGACTTTCCTGCCACCCGGGTGGTCATATTCACCGCGCTTAACGGCCCAGTTATTGATGTGCGGAATCAAAAACCAGGAAAGAAAAAGAGCCGGTAAAAACAACCCGATAATCGTGTTCCCCATGGCTACCCCTAGCTTAAATTTTTGCAGATCCGTCAACGCATTCAGGTACGGGGAATGCTGTAGCTTCAGGCCGTTATTCCCCAAGTGAAAGCTATCTCTCCACACCTGACTTTTTAACTATTTATGCAGGCATCATTCCAGCAAGCTAACCACCTGTTTTCAAATAAATTATCCACAACAACAAACATGGAAATCATTGCATTTTGATAGGAAAGTCCCCCCGGCAATCAGTTTGATACCATAGGTCGACAAAGGAAGGCTTAAAGAACTATTCGAATCAAACGGGTTCGAAAACAAGCCATAAGGGAACCGGCAAAGACCAAAATTTCTGGTGGATATTTCCCTGCCGGAAAAGGCTAAAACGAGATCGTGTCGAGCATTGTTCCGGGGTTCAAAAAATTTTACAGAATTGACACGTTTATATGAGTTGGGTCTATTGCGAACGTCAAAAATTCTCGTGCCTCTAAAGTCTATTGACGAAATGGTCTTCCTCCGGCTACCGGAGTCGGCGTCGATAAGCCATGATGAAAGAGTCTCTTATTGCTCCGGTGGATAAATATTTCGTCATTCCCGCATGCGCTACGTCACCCTCGCATGACTCTATCGGGGGCGGGGATCCATGCGTGAACAGCTTAAAATAGCTATGGTTTCCCGCCTTCGCGGGAATGACGCCCAGGGCAATTTTTTCACTGTTTATTCACTGGAGCAATATCCATCACAGAAGCGGAGAGAAGACCATTGACTCAAAGCTTTTTACCCTTACAGCACGAATCAGGAAGCAGCCTGTTTAACCATTCGCATCTGTTCTTGAATCCATGGATAGGTTTTTTCAAGACCTTCTTTCAACGACTGCGTATAGGTCCATCCCAATTTTTCCTGAATCAAGCGATTATCAGAGTTGCGGCCCCGCACCCCCAACGGTCCTGGGATATGAGTGATAGTCAGTTTTTTTTCCGCGATCTCCATGACCATTTCAGCCAGTTGATTGATCGAGACCATCTCTTCAGAACCGATATTGACCGGCCCGGCAAAATCCGACTCCATCAACCGCCTGACGGCTTCCAGGCACTCGTCGATAAACAAAAAAGAACGTGTCTGCTTGCCGTCTCCCCACATGTCAATAGATCCACCATCAGACGCCGCGGCCACTTTACGACAGAATGCCGCCGGCGCCTTCTCCTTGCCACCGTCCCAAGTCCCTTCCGGCCCAAAAATATTATGAAAACGAGCGACGTGAACCTCCATGCCGTAATTACGCTGATAAGAAAAATAGAGTCTTTCGCTGAAAAGTTTTTCCCAGCCGTACTCACTATCCGGAGCGGCGGGATAAGCAGAATCTTCAGAGCACTGCGGATTATCCGGATCCATCTGATTGTATTCAGGGTAAATACAGGCCGAAGACGAATAAAACAGCTTCTTAACCCCTTCATGCCGGGCTGATTCCAGAATGTTGAGATTAATGGTCGCCGAATTGTGCATCACGGCCGCGTCGTGCTCTCCGGTAAAAATATACCCGGCACCGCCCATGTCGGCAGCCAACTGGTAAATATCATCAATTTCATTGACCACTTCGCTACACACCCAGGGGTCCCGCAGATCGGCCTGAATGAACTCATCCGCTTGGGTTTCGCAGTACTCATGGTATTTCAAATCAACGCCACGCACCCAGAAACCTTCAGCTTTGAGTCGCTTGACCAAATGGCCGCCGATAAATCCCCCTGCTCCACAAACAAGAGCCTTTCTCATTCAAATTCTCCTTTCAAGATTCGATTATTCAACATCTAGGACAAGCAACAAAAGTCAAGACACCGAGAATTCCGGCCGACTTTACGGATCGTCACAAAACAACAGCCTGCTAGAGTCTTGAAAATCCTGCCGCCCGCCCGAACTCTTCGCGCAGCACACTCCAGATAAATTGCGATCCCTCAACAAGCACACGCCTGCCGGTGCGTTTGGGCTTCTTCACCATCATGTAGGCCCACTCCAGATTCAGGCTCTGCACCCAGCGCGGGGCACGCGCCGAGGTTCCAGCCAGAAAACCAAAGGCCGCGCCAATTCCGGCAGCAACAGGGGCATTAAGACGTCCCTTGCAGCGGTAAACCCACTCATCCTGTTTGGGCAGCCCAAGCCCGACCCAGACGACATCCGGCTGCGCCGCATTAATTTCGTCAATATGCGCCTGCTCCTCCTCCGGCGTCAGGGCACGAAAGGGAGGAGAAATCATGCCCGCAATACGGTGTCCCGGATAATCCCTTTCAAGACGGGCTCGCAAGGCATCCAGGGTCTGCTGCGAATCACCGTAAAAAAAACTGGCGTACCCTTTTTTATCCGCCCGGCGCAAAAACTCCCGGGTAATGTCCGCTCCCGGCGTTCGCACCACCCCCTTCATGCCACGTCTCTTCGCTATCAACACCGGCGCAATACTATCCGGCACCCACAGATCGCATTCCGCACCGATCCTGAAATAATCCGGATTCCGATGCGCCTGATTCAAACCGTGGAAACCGGTGACGAGCAATTGCCGCGCACCGGCGGGTAAAGGCTCACAACATGCGCGACCCTGCTGTGTAGCCGCGCTTTTTTCGCAGAATGGATGTCCTGAACGACGTTGCCGGATACACGCCTCGATCCAACTCACCGTAAAATCGACATCCACCATATTTACGGTTGAACCGAGAATTTTTACCGGCTTCACCTTGCGGGCATCCTGATACAGAGCCATGTTCACTTTTTTAATCCTTTTGATTTCTTGCGGTCGCAGACAAACACCACGGCCATAGCGGTAGATGAGAAGACCGTAGTGATTGTTCCGGCAGGTGAATATTTCGTCACCCCCCGAATGCACCTGTCGGGGATTCATGTGTTAACAGCTTAAAATTTGAAGGGTTTCCAATTTTTTTCAGGAATGACGCTCAAGGTGGCTTTTTACGGTTTATCCAGCGGAGCAATAAGAGAAAACAAGTCGTTCGGATCGACTCACATTGGCCATGTGCCGACCTTGCCGTGGGGCCATGCAAACCCACCGGCACCCCGAAGTTTGATGACTGGAAATATCTTGAAAAGGTGCACGGGGGCGGTCTCAATCAGCATGAGATCGCCCTGAATCCCCGGCGTTAGTAAGTATCCTCCGGTCAAACCGGGGGCTTTAGCGATTGCCGGCCCCTCAAAGGGGCGTTAACGCAATCTTCAAAACCAAAAACACGTCTTGCCGTCATACCCGCCTGCGTGGGAGTGACGGAAAAGGAAAATTGTCATATCGCAGTGGTTCATATTCCCGGAACCGTCAAACTTTGGGATCCCCCAGCAACGCTGGGGGATTACTCTTTGTATTTAGCCAAACATCATTGCGGGGGTATTGGAGTGACGGATACCGGGATCTACCGGCATTCTTGACGACACGAATATTCTGAAAAAAACGGGGAACACGCTGCCCGGATCGATATCAGAAAGATTCAACCGCTGCTCGGCGCAGGCGTTGGTAAAGCACGAACAGATAGATGTAGACCGGCACCATCAGCATGGAATCGACCGAAAAACTGGCAGTCGTCGTCTCGGGGATCGACCGGACGGTAAAAAAACACATGACCGCCGCCGCCTGCATAAAAAGTTGCGCATCAAGCGGGGCCATGTTCTTACGCCATGGATAAAGCTTATAGAAAAGCCACCAACCGACAAGCCACGACATCAGGTAGGGCATAAATCCAAGAATACCGGCATTCATCAGCCCCTGCAGGTAAGAGTTATGGACATGCTCGCCGATGGTTATACGATCGGCCCAGTTGCCCTGACCCAGCAACAGGTTCTCACCGATCACCTCCAGACCATGCTCGTAAGCCCGTGTGCGCCCGGTCATGGATTTGAACGCCTCGACATCCTGCCCGCGCATGACCTGCGCCTTGACCTTCTCCATGACAAAGTCGGTTTGGCCGGCGCCGGCCAAACCGATCAGCACCAGAAAAACCAGCGTATAGGCCCGCCACGAATGCCGTGAAAAGAAGAGCAACAGCAACATGCCGGCAAAAAAACCGAACATCCCGCCGCGCGACTGCATACTCCAGACAATCCAGGCGCAAAACGCCAGTGGCGGGACAAAAAGCCAACGGGCCTTTCCCCGCCCCTGCCAAAGCATGGCAAAACACAGCAGACCCGCCACGCCAAACCAGCGCGCAAGCCCCGAAGAGCGGGTCACATCACCGATCTGTCCGGCAACACCATAACCCACCCCCAACTGATCCCGCAGAAAGATATAAATCGCCACAACATAAACAGCGAATATCAACCAGGTCGAAATCAGCAGCATCACTTCCGGGCGCATGATTTGTTCACGCCGCAAGGAAAAAAACGCGCAGGGGATCAAAACGTTCATCATAAACGCCAGGCCGAAGTAAAAGGCCGGCTCAAACCGGGGGGAGAAAACCGATGCCAGCAGGGCAAGCGTGCCATAAGCGGTCAGCCAGGCAACAGGATTTAAACGGTGGTAAAGCTTGGCCCGACCCCAGAAAAACAGCCCAAACAACGGGAGGACATAGGGCATTGATGCCCGCAACGCATGCGCGGCCTGGACCGGCGTTTCGGGATCAATAATATTCCAGAATCCTGAATTGATGTTCGCCCAGGCAAGGGTCCATAAGAAAAGGGGAAAACCGTAGGCCCTCAGCAATCGAAGAAGTTGGCTAATTTGAAAATTCATTCATTATAGTTTGGTGCAAAAAAGCAATGAGCTAATCAATATCAACTCGATTCAAGCGATCCTGATCCAATAGCTGATTTTTCAGCGAAACGCATTTTGATCAGCCGGGCAGGTTTTCCGCCAATGATGGAACAGGGTTGAACGTCTTTCGTAACTACCGCCCCAGCCGCAACGATGGATCCGGTTCCGATGGTCGCATCGGACATCACAATAGCACCGTGCCCGATCCAGACATCATCCTCCACAACGACCATGCCACTATCACCAGAGGGAGAACGACCGGCAAAACATAAGGGGAATCTCATTTCCCCCCTAACCCACTCTTCAAGCGATACGTCAAATGCGGGACAACATCCTTCGGGCGCATCAATGCGGCAAGCATAAGAAGACCCGTCCCCTTTAATGTTCTGTTACCGCAGCGATGAATCAATGAGTTCCGATAAAGTGAAAAAGAAATATCATCGATCAAGGCACATATTTTTTGAAAATTCGTTCGTTCCCGATACCATGCAGCTCTAAAATCTTCATAGACGATATCATCAAAGCCGTTACACCTTAATTCATGTGATTTTATCGTATATTCCGTACCACAGCGCACTTCATCTCGAGCCCTGACACTATAAGAGCCATTACTCAATCGATATTTGATCGCGCATTGCTCAATATTAGCGACAGGTCCATATTCAGCCATGCGTAACACAAAATCGAAATCCTCTCCTGCTCCGGGAATGCGATAGCCACCTATTTGTTTCGCGACATTGCAATCAAACATAATAGACGAGTGACAAAAAGCGGCCTTTGCACTTTCCAATCGCTGTTTAATTTCACGATCGCTCACAGGAACAAAGGTTGCTTTAATTTCCCCTTCGGGCGTAAAAAAGCAATATTTACTACCAACAAGGACAATATCAGGGTGTTGTTGTATATACTCCATCTGCCATTTAAGGCGGTTCGGCTCACAAATATCATCCGCATCCAAACGAGCACACCACTTGGTATCACATAACTCAATCAACCTATTGGCAGAAAATCCTGCTCCCTTGTTTTCTTGATTATAAATAGTGACACGGGGATCCTTTATACTTAACAAATATTCAAGTGTAAAATCAGTAGAACCGTCATTAAGGACCAACAACTTAAAATTACTGTATGTCTGATTCAAAACAGACTCAATAGAATCCTGGATATATGGCAATGCATTATACGCAGGCATAATCACGGTAATACATTCCTGATCATTCATGAGCAAAGCTTTCTTATTCCATTTAATAGTTCTTCATTCTTCTCCGAAACATAAATATTGAATTTCTTTAACGACTCTCGGACATCGTCAAAATGATCAAGAACAGAATCAACGCATTTATCGAGGCCATCTGCTGCTATTTTATCCTTGTAAAGCATATATTTTTCATGCCCATAAACAAGATGATTCAATCCCTTTGCTTTAATACTATATCCTAAACTAATCGTAGGAACAGATGAAGAAAATCCGGCAATCGTGGCGTGAGTACGGCACGCTATCAGTAGTTCGGATTTTGATATGATCCATTTCAATTGAGCTGCATTATATGATTTTCTTAATAAGTTGATATTATATTCACGAAAAAGGTCCCGCAAATTTTCATTCATAAAATCCCAATCAGAGTCGACATGAGGAACTAAAACAATGGGCAAATTCATTTTTTCATGCAGAACCTTGCACATCTCTCTGCAAATCTTTATCCATTCAGACAGATCACCACCCGTTACAAACTTAGCCATTAAAGAACTAAAGTTAGCGGCAAGATAACGGGCTGGTAGCGATAGTGAAACTGACTCTGGCGCCATTGAAAATGCGGAATCCATCATCAGAACAAGCTTATCATTCAGCCCATTGGACCTCAGATAGTCCAGGCTTTCTCTCTCTCTCACACAGATCAAATCAACATCATGTCTAAAATGCTCCATCATCATCCTGGACTCAGTACGCCTGTTAAAAGGTCCAATCGACGCCCCCCAGATAACAAACGGTTTCCCTAGCGACTTTACATAACGACCAATCGCTAAAAACCGCTCCGGATTTCCGTAATCAAGAGAGTAATTATCCCCCCCCAATGAGAGAACAACATCACTTTCCTCAATTAATTTTTTATACTGCCCATATAGCATCTGTGGGATCAATGACGTTGCACAACGCAACGCACTTTGATACATACACCACCTAAAATGACCACTTAAGTGGAAACGCAATGGGACGTTCTTCAACCTCCCGGAATTTTGGGAAAAGCCTCATCCGAAGAGGTAAACAAAATGTGCATTCGACAAACTCCACGGCTGGTGCAATATCGCCAAGAGCACGAATTGTCCCGCGTGTTATTGCTTCACAACCCCTTGTTGTTCGCAGAATCGTTCCCCATTAACAGTATTTTCATTTAACCCTTCCTTAACTTGCCAAGAATGATGGACGTTCGAAAAAAATTTCGCGCCAATATCCTTCTGCACTCAATCGACACCATTCTCAAACGGAACAACCACAGTCTCTTTGACCTGACCCAATGTGTGTCACTTGACATGGACGCAAGAAAACCAACTTCCACCAACCATGCACGTGCAAACTCACAGGGCCGCAACAAATAGCGCCTTACAGGAGGAACCTTACCCCCACGTCTTGTCGCCGCTTTTATTCTCTGAGAAAGACCAGCTTCGCTTATCATGAACCGGTGCCGTTTGGCTTATGAGCAACTCTGTAAGAGGCACTTTCCGGAACCCATCATGCTCTGCAAAAAATTTCGACAAGCCTGGCTTCCGGATCAAAGACATGCCGTGCCCTTTGCAATCCTCCCTATATTTATCAAGCCAGGCGTCCATAAAAACGATATCCGTTGTTTCTGCAAAAATATCGTCACAAAAATTACAAGGCAAAGGAGTAAAAAAAACGATCAACCCACAGCTTTGCGATTTGATCAACCCTTAACCCCCCCCCTCTCCCCCCCCCGTGTCCCCTCCATGAGAATTAAGGAATTGCGGATAGGCGTTTTGCCGTCTTTTGACCCTAAAGTCAATACGCTGCAAAGTTCCACACCCCCGCCACAGACGATAAGTACTGACTAAAATTAATCGATTTTGTCTGCCCGCAAACCAGACCTGCCAGGACAACAACCCGTTCACGCAACTCCTTACTCACCAGTTGGGCATTTCGAAAAGCCTTTGCAATACAAGGCAGTACGATAACGGCGTACCTTCCTTTGTGAGCAAGGATATGCGCCGTAATCTCCGACACCTGAACAACGGAATAGGCAGACCTTGAAACCATTTCTCTAACTCCGCAACGTCATTCACCAGCGTATAGCAAAAGAATGGAACCCCCGATAACCCGCTCAACACAGGCAACATGATCAACAATCCCATCCATCAACAACCTTGACAAGAAGTAGGTTGCCCCGCCGCCGGAAGCTCCCTTCTTCTCCCCGTTGATGATTATCAATTGAATAGCCTTCGAAACAATCCAGATAATACCCGCAACTCGGATGCTGTTCGATTGATGAGATATCCCCATAAATAGCCTTAGCCTGCGCATCCACATCAGGGGAGACATCGGAAAACGGGCATATCTTCAAACAAATACTGCACTTATCTACACATCGATTTGAAGCGCTGACAATGTACAGCCCATTTTGCAAGTCAATCGACAGTGCCTTTACCGGACACAAGGGAACGCATACGCCACACCCTATACACAGCCCATGGGCACAGATTTCAGTTGCAACATTTTCAACCAAGGAAATATTCCCCACTAAAACAAGATTCCGATCACTCAATCATGACAGCCCAATGCATTATAACTACGCATCAAAGCTTCTCTTTTACTCGCCCACGAAAACTTGCCGGCCGATAGTAATGCGCCTTGCGCCAATGCTTTTCTTAATGATTCGTCAAAATATATTTTTTCAACTGCTTCTGAAATTAATAAAGGCATCAGCGCAAGAGTGTCGACAGGCACACTCAAACCATTTTCACCGTCGACAACATCGGAAAAACCGCAATGATCCGGACAGATCACTGGCAGGCCAAGCGCAAGCGCCTCCAGCAGCACACTGGAGGTTAAATCCTTTAGGCTGGTAATCACAAAAAGATGGCAATGACGCATCGCCAAACCAGCTTTCGCACGCGGCAGTTGCCCATGCCATTTTATCCGATCATTCAAGCCAAGCTTTCCCGCCTGGCGCATCCACTTTTTGCGACAAGGTCCATCGCCCAACACATCAAGATGCCAGTCCACCCCCGCGGGTAGGCTTACCAATGCTTTCAACAGCAGGGGAAGTGCCTTACCCGGCTGATGCCGGCCGCTCCAGCACAATCTCAGCGGCTCATCATCTTTTCGTTCAACAACCTCCACATCATTCCCTATCGAAGGCGGACCAACCTCACAAATAACCGTGCTGTCCACGCCATACCACTTCCGGATTTCGCTCTGGATACTCGATGTTGCCGCAATAACCGCACCGCTCTCCGCCGCATTGGAAAAAGCATCTTTGGGCCGTTCAAGAAACCGTTTTTGCCAACTATTGATCAGGTTGCGAACCCCATAGTGCCCCCCCCCTTTTAGGCCCAATGCCGGCAAGTAACGCCACGGAGTATTTTCAAGGCCACCAATCGGTCCCCAGATAAAAGGACAATCCAGTTTATAAAAGAGACCCGGCACACGAAAACCAACATAGGTAATCAAATGACATAAATCAAAGGGCTGTTCCTCATGTAATTTCTTCGCTATCACATAAGCATCTTTTTGCCATTTCCGATATGTCCATAGATAGTAAGGCTTCCAGACATACCTGGTAATAAAGACAGAAAAAACATGTCTCACAAAAATAAAAGTCACAGAGACAGCAAAAGCGCTCTCCGGATGATCAGAGCAGAACTTCTCAATATCTTTCCGGTCATTCTCACAGCAGAGACACCAGACCTTATGATTTTGGGCGATCATGCCCAGCCACCCCCAACCAACCCCATGCTCCGACCCGCGATACGGATTACAGGCGTAGGCAATGGCGAGGACGCGTTTCTCTACCCTTGCACAAGGATTATCGTTCGTTATGTGTGTATGTACATGCATAAAGATTTGTCCAAAAGCACAAAGCACAACAAGCCAGAAGCTGTAATCTTTGTGTTTTTTTTAAGTGGAGAGAAAAGTTTGACGAGATGTAGCTTTGCGCCCTGCGGGGAGTCCCTGCCGGCCAAAGTAAGCGACAAGATTCCCCAGCGCTCGTCCGAACTGACCCGACGCGACGCTCATACAAAATCGGACAGACATGGCCAGCCGATACGCAGCCATGGAAAACCCATGCTTTTTGACCATATAGCGGCGATTACGGACCTCGACTCTACCAAAGGCAACTTTCGACGTACGGCCTGCCGGTGAATGAAAATGATCAAACTTCGCATCCGCCACCACTGTCATTCGGTATTTCCGGCTTATGGTATAGGAAAAATCCAGATCCTCCAGATAACTGTAGCCATCGAAAAATCCATCAACCATAACCGCCCTCGTGTTCTAAACCACGGCAAGGGTTACAAGCATAGGCGATGGGAAAAACATGCCTTGAAGAGTTTGAGAGGTTGTCAGGGGGCTGAGACGTTAGAGCCCTTAAGAATCCAGACTTTCAAATCCCTTCAGGGCAACAGGCCAAGCATAGAAATTATTGATTAACACTCTAGCGTTCACAAGCTGATCGTCAAAATGGTCATCCAAACATCTTGAAATTGCAGTTGTAAAATCATCTGCCGATTCTGCAAAAAATAGATGTTTCCCATCTACAGCATTCAGCCCTTCCGCACCTTTCCGCGTGGAAACAACAGGGATACCGGCAGCCATATACTCTAGAATTTTCAACCGAGTACCTGACCCCGAAAAGATTGGAGCGACCCCGACACGACACCCTTTGACCAGAGCCGTGATATCTTCAAAAGGAATCATACCGGGATTATTCAGCCAGGGAGAGTCAAACGGAACATTACCACCGGTAATTACAAGCTGAGCATCAGGGTAGTTGGTAACGAGTTCAGGCATCACTTCATTGCAAAGAAAATCCACCGCCTCAGTATTGGGTTTGTAGGCATACAATCCCATAAACAGCAAAGCGCGTTCAGCCACTCCGTATTTTTTCTTTACTTCAGCGACCTGCTCATCAGATATAGAATCAAAACGGTCAGTATCAACACCATTTGGCCAAAGCTGCGGTTGAATGCCATAAAGCGCGACAAAATGATCACCGTCAATAGAAGAGACAGCATAGGACTGATCAACGCCTCGCAAAATTCGACCTTCTGCCCAGCCGGTTAAACCGCAGACAAACCTGCCGTGCTTTTCCTTGCGCAACAACAACTCAACATTATGCGAATGATACACCACTTTGGCGCTTGGCAACGCTGCCCGCACTTTTCTTAACAGTAAATAATGGTACATCACCCATGAGGCACCTTCCAAAACCACCACATCAGGGTCGAAACTCTCCAGCACATTGACTACTTTTTTTAACCGACCAAAGAGTCCAACTATCTTGCCTGACCTCGAATCCGCATTGGCGTTGAGCGATTGAACTGTCAATCCGTCCTCTAAGCGCTCCATTTCATCACGTTTGCAAACCTGTAGAAGCAAACGCTCGCCAGAACTGTATTTGGCCGAACAGTAAGTAACAGTTGCAGCACCGCTTCCGGGCGGATAGGCTTCATAGAAACAAACAAATGCTTTTTTCATTACAATCACGAATAGTTAATTTAGGATTCCCTATGTCCAACCATACAAACATTCACTTTTGCAGGTTGCACGCTATCAGCGGCTCAAAAACCACGCATCAATAATCTGCCGTGCCTGTGTACAGAACTGATTTGTTGAAAACTGGCTTTTCTGAGGTTCAAGCTTATTAAGCATTTTCTGTTGTAAATGTTCGTCCTTCAACATCATATCTATCTTACTTACAGCTTCTTCAACCGAACCAAATTGCACTTCATCAAACGGAACAATCTCCGTTTGCCCACCCGTGTTCGGTATAAAAGGGACACATCCCGCGTTAACCAACTCGGCAACAGTAATCCCGAAGGCTTCGTGCGGGCAGGTGTGAACGGCAAATTTTGACCCTGTAAGCAGGGCCTCCTTGTCCCGTCCGGTTTTCCGCCCATGGCGCACTATCCACTGTTTCCCCTCACAAAGGGTGCGGATCATCCGTCCATAGGGGTCATCCCCAATGCCGCCGATTAAATGAAAATGGATATCGTGGCCCAGCCTACGCACTTTCTCCAATATCTCAACCTGCTGCTCGATCCGCTTTTCCTGAGCGATACGACCAATGGAAACAAAACTGAACGCCTTGTCTTTCCAAGGGATTTTCCCGAACTCAGAACGCACGGGCGGATAAACGTTGCCATCGCAATCGTATCCATACTTGTCTTTGATAATGCCCGCAGACCACAACGAGTTGGATATGATTGTTTCCGAACCGTCAAAGAATGATTCCCTTGAACGAGGCTTACCACCGACCTTTCGACAAAGCGCGAGATAACATTTTCGCAGCTGATTTTCTTTGTGGATGTAGCGTGAACCCTCTTCCGGTACCGGGTCAAACCGGCCGGCAATTTCCCGGTCCCAAACAAAATCGGCTATAAAATGGAGTGCCGGCACACCCCAATTAGACAGGTTGTAACTGGAAATACAGAGATCATATTCGCGCCCAACCTGCCTGGTAAACCGTGAATAAAAAGCACTGCGCAGAGCGTCAGGTCCGGAACTGTTTTTCATGAAGAAAGGAACAGGTGCTATCTTGATGGAAATTTCATCGACATTTAGCGACGTCCCATAAAACCGGTTCAGGTCATCCAGTTCCACATGGCGGGTTGTAACCAATGTGACATCGAAATCGTCTTTAAGTGTTTGAAGCAGCCGCATGGCTCTTGCTTCAGAGCCACCTCGCCCCATGATAGGGTGACCCACCGCGATTTTTCTATTCATCAATGCTCCGTCGGTGTTGAATACAGGGGAAAGCCCAGTCACAGGAAATATAGTGTTGGCATTAAGACTTGCTGAATAGATGTACTCTAAATTTCACAAAAAAATTATATACTATTTTAAAAATTACAAAATGATAAACGAATCTTGGCGAATTTATTGCGTAGTGCATCCACAATTTTGACGAACGAACCTCATTTATAAGTACTTGTATAAAAGTTTTCTTCGATGATCTCTCAGTCCAGGAATTTCTTGTAAAATAACGATAACAACTGGACGGTGTATTCAAATAGAAAAAATCACCAAAGTCAGATAGTCTCAATATCAAAGGCACATCTCCAACTGTCCATTTTTTCATCCACTCTGGATTTTCTTTAACTATCTCACTCCTAAAAAATAATGAAGAAGTGGCGAACAAACCACCTGCGATTATTATTGAATAATTTTTTGATATTTTCCCATGGCGGTTAACAAGGTTTGATCTATTTCTCAATTTCGTTGAATGATCACGGCAGTCTAGAATATAATGAGAATGACTACACATTGGACAACAATTTTTATCTAGAACAACTGACTGTTTTTTCAGCTTCAATGGATCAATCCAGTAATCATCACCCTCACAAAGTGCGATATATTCACCTCTAGCACGTGGATATTGATATGTAAAACTTATTTTAATCCCCTGAGAATGCTGATTCTCAGTCTGATAAATCGGCTTGATTATCTTCGGATACCTGGTTTCATACTCCCGAATGATATCAGCAGTTTTATCGGTCGAAGCATCGTCATGAATCAAAACTTCAAAGGGGAAATCAGTCTCCTGCATCAGAAACCCATTGAGTGCATCTTTGATATACGGTTCATGGTTATAGGTGATGCAACTCACACTCACCAAAGGAGCATCAACATCCCCTTTCCAATCGGCCATGATTTCCGCCTCGGTCCTAGGCTCAGGCGGTACGGGGACCGGATCACCCGGTTTCCAACTTTTCAGGTTCATTTAGACTACCTATCTTGTGAGAATTGATTTTGACAGAAGCGTTTGTTTATGCAGATTGTGCAAAGCCCAATCGCCCCCGGATTTCAAGGACAATTTCATCAAAAACGGAAAGGTGTAAAAGTTTGCTGATGGCGGCATAAAGCAACATCCCGCTGCCAATCTGCACCAACAAGTTCAGCAGAGCTGAACTTTGCGGCAACAGCCGTTGTATTGCAAACACCCCGGCCCCCATCAGCAAAGCCGCGGTCAGGGCCGGCATCAGGTCCTTGATTTGCTCCCAAGTGGAATAGTTGATCAAAGAAGCAGTGTAATAACTGTTGAGATAGTAAGCGATTAAGGTCAGCACAATCTGGCCGCAGATCATGGCCTCAATCTCCCACCGCCAAGTCACGACGATATTCAAGGTAATCAAAACCTTTTTGATGATCTCGAGCCGCAGAAACAGATCCGACCGGCCCTTGCTTTTGAGCACACTCAAGTTGAAAACGTGCAACGGATAAGTCAGTCCAATGACACAGAGCAACTGCAGGTAAGGAACGCAAGGGAGCCATTTTTCGGTCAACAAAACAATGACCAAAGGTTCCGCGACAACCGCCAGACCGATCATGGCCGGAAAGACGACATACGCCGAAAAGGTCAGGGATTTTTTGACCGCGTACTTCAGACGAACCGGTTCATTTTGTAAGGTGGAAAATATCGGGAACGAAACCCGACTGAGGATGCTGGTGAAATTTTCGGAGGTCATCTGCTGAAACAATTTTGCCCGGGTATAAAAGCCCAAGGCTGCCGGAGAGAACAGCTTACCGATAACAATCAGATAGATATTTTGAAAGATTGTATCGAGCAAACCAGACAACAGCAGCTTCGAACCGTAGCCGAACAGCTGCCGCAACGCGGCAAAACTGAACACCAGCGAAGGCCGCCAGGCAAACCACAACCACAGGAAAATCGCTCTGAATAAGTTGCCGCACACCTGCTGGATGGCCAGCGCCCAGACGCCCAGCCCCTGATAGGCCAGGATAATACCAATTATTCCTGACAGAACCGCCGAGACGATGCTGACCTTGGTCTGGGTTTTGAAATCAATGTTTTTACTCAGCAGGGTTGTCTGGATCAGGGCAAAAGAATTGATGATGATATTCAACGATAAAAACCGCGTCAGCGGCGTCAATATGGGCTGATCGTAAAAAGCGGCAATCAGCGGTGCACAGAGCCACAACACACCAACAGCGACAAAGCCGACAAAAATATTGAAATAAAAGATGGAACACTCATCAATGTGCGTCGCATCCTGCTTTTGTATCAATGCCGAACCGAAGCCGCTATTAACAAAGGTCTGCGCCACTGCAAAAAAAATGGTCAGCATCCCGATCAAACCGAACTGCTCCGGCAACAGCAAGCGGGCCAGAATGATGGAGATGACAAACTGCACCCCCTGCGAACCGAAGCGATCGATCGCGCTCCAGGACAGGGCGGAGATGGTTTTGTTTTTCAGGGACATCCCGAAGGGCTCTAATGATTTTCTAGTAGAAAAATATACACTAGGTGAATTTAAAATATTGATGATGTTAACTAGATGTTATTCATCAATGTAATGACATTGACTACTTGATAGTGAAATTAGTAATGAGTGTTGCCCCAAAGTTTATTAAATCGATTTAATTGCATTTCCAGTTTAAAGTCCCTTAATCCGGCCAGATAGTCAAAATTAGGTGTGTAGCCCAATTCATTTATCGTTTTATCAATATTGTGAACGAATTGACGTCCACTGGGTTTTTCTGGACGATATACGATAGTAGAGGAGGACTTACAGGTTGAAAATATGGAAACAATTCCCTGTATTTGTTCTTCTAAAGTTACCCCAACACCCCTACCAACATTATAAATACCGCCTTCGGAATCAGCAATGACAGAACGTTCTATAATCTGAAGGAGATCTTTAATATAAACTATCTCTTTGGTCTTAGATGGATCTCCCCAAATTTCAATTTGCTCACCCTTCATCGCTTTATCAATCAATAGCCGATAGCCTATCCATCTTTTCTTACCATCAACAAAGTAATATGGATCTGGGTGATATGCATAAATTGTCGGCAATCTTAGTACAAAACGTTTTATACCAAACTGATGATAATAATGTTCAATTAAATCAACAGCAGCATTCTTACATATTGTATAGACGGAGTGATCACCTTTTAATGGAAATTTTTTGTATATGTCTGGCGATAGAGCTTCTAGTGATCCAAAATAATCAATAGAGTCTGCACGAGTATGACTAAATACAATTTTTTTACAAGTAGATGATCTTGCATACTCAAGCACGTTAAGTGTACCTAGCAAAACGCTATTTACATATTTATGTGGTTTATAACCTTTCATAGCAGATGGCATATTTCCTGCGAGATGTATTATACAATCAATATTATTTGGAATAACACTTAAAGAACTACGCTTAGTTATGTCAGAAGAATAATATTTTATTCCATTTTCTTTAAAAAAACCGTTATCAGACGATCTTCTACCGACAGAAATGACATTGAAACCCAAATTTTTTAGATGCAAGGATAAATAAGCTCCTATAGTACCTGTTGCACCAAATATAATTATTTTTTTCATATCAATCCTTCGACATACAGTCACAGAAGATTACAAAGTAGCCGATATTTTTTTCATTACGCACCATTTATTACGCTCTGTAAGCCAAAGCATATTCAGGGACGTAAAAAAACGACAAAAAATCTAAACGCTTGCATCAATGAGATCATACTCCTCAAGCAGTGCTGCGCATTCTTCTTGATCGTTGAACATCATGACATCAATAACAGATAAGTTCGGCACATAAGACTTACCAACCTGACGGTATTCGATAGGGCGAGGCTGGATGAAGGACAGTTCTAGCCCCCTTTGCATAAAGGCCTTGCGGTCGTAAAGTCCTTTCCCACCGGGCACATTGATGTAATGAGTCGCCTTTAGCTTTTCACAGATGTTTAGTACCTTGTCCTGGCCGCGCAAGGCGTTAACTTTATTCAGTGATGACGAAATATGCCAGACAGGGTGAATGTTTAAATAATCACACACATCTCTGAGTCCCTTGGTCAGAAATTGCGCTAAATTCTTTTCTTCCTGCAAAAAAACATTTTCTAACAAAGGGAACACCTTCCCAAATTGTGGCGCTTTGCAGTAACTCTGTTGTATTGTTTTGATTATTTTTTCAGGCTTATAACAAACTTCAATCTGATTAATCAGCAAATTGGGGCTTGCACCCTGTAGAGGCAAAGTGAAAAGTTGTTTTCTACCCTGAGAGAGTATGAAGTTGCGGTTGATCCAACCGCCCTTGATGTAATTAACATCATCATACACAACAAACGTATCAGCCGCTTTAATGAGCTGAAAATACCCAAGATACGGAAATAAGTAGGGCTGCATGATAGCGATATTCATGCTAAGTCGCTCACATATCCAGTAATAAATTCACGTATCCGCGAAACTTCAGTTGTTTCCAGCTCCGGATAAATCGGCAAACAGATCACCTGCTCCGCCACCCTGCCCGCATGAGGCAGATGTCCACTCTGTGCACTCGGCAACCCCCGATACATCGGCATATCACTGATCAGCGGATAAAAATAACGCCTGCCGAAAACCTTTGCGTCTTTCATCTTCTGATACAGTTCATCACGCTTTAAGGGATAACCCTCCCCGACAAAAATCGGGAAATACGCTGCATTCCAATACACATCCTCACTTTCCGGCAACAGGCGGATACCGGCGACCTCGCTCAGTGCCCGGCGGTATTGAGCGGCAATCTCACGCCGCTGCTGTAGCGCCTCATCAATCGATTGCAGCTGCAGCAGGCCGAAAGCCGCATTTATTTCGCTCATTTTCCCGTTGATCCCCGGCGCCATGACGGTGACCTCATCGGCAAAACCGAAGTTTTTCAGATAATCGATCCGCTGCTTTGTTTTGGCGTCAGGGCAGACAATGGCTCCGCCTTCAAAGGTGCTGAAGACCTTAGTGGCATGAAAACTCAGGACCGACAAATCGCCAAACGTCAAGATCGATTCATTCTGATAATTCACACCAAAGGCGTGGGCGGCATCGTAGATGACTTTGAGCCCGTAGATATCTGCAATGCGCTGAATTTCATGCACATCGCAAGGATTGCCGTAACAATGCACCGGCAGAATGGCCGTGGTCCGGGGGGTGATGGCGGCTTCGATTTTTTGGGGATCGAGATTGCAGGTTGCAGGATCGATATCGACAAACACCGGCGTGATCTTGTTCCACAACAGGGCGTGAGCCGTGGCCGCGAAAGAATAGGGCGTGGTAATAACCTCGCCGGAGACCCTCAGAGCCTGTAAGGCCGTGACCAGAGCAATGGTTCCATTACAGAACAAACTGATGTGCCTGACGCCTAAATAGTCGCACAGGGCCTGTTCCAGTTGCTTGTGAAACGGGCCGTTGTTGGTGAGGATCTTATTGTCCCAGATCTGTTCCAGATAGGGAATGAACTCTTCCAGCGGCGGCAGATAGGGCCTGGTGACGTAGATCGGCTGGTCGCTCACATGGCCTCCTTGAGCAGCGCCAGCAGATACTGGCCGTACCCGTTTTTGCTTAAGTCACGGCCGGTCCGGCGGACCTGCTCGCGCGTCAGCCAGCCGTTGGCCAGAGCAATTTCTTCAAGGCAGGCGATTTTATCCCCCTGACGGGTTTCGATGGTTTCGACAAACCGTGAGGCATCGAGCAGGCTTTCATGGGTGCCGGTATCGAGCCAGGCATAGCCGCGCCCCAGCAATTTGACCTTGAGCTCGCCCCGCTCAAGATAGGCCTGATTGACACTGGTGATTTCCAGCTCGCCGCGAGCGGACGGTTTGACCCGTTTGGCGATATCGACCACGGTGTTGTCGTAAAAATACAGGCCGGTTACGGCGAAGTGCGATTGGGGATTGGCCGGTTTTTCCTCGATGGAGACAACGCGCCGCTGCTCATCGAATGCGACAACGCCGAAATTCTGCGGATCTTTGACCTTGTAGCCGAACACCGTAGCGCCACCGGGTTGCGCCGCCGCTTGACGCAGCATGGGTCGGAAGCCCTGACCCCAGAAGATGTTATCCCCCAGAATCAGACAAACGCTGTCGTTGCCGATAAACTCCTCTCCAATGAGAAACGCCTGAGCGAGTCCATCCGGGCTGGGCTGCACGGCATAACTCAGTGAGATACCGAAATCACTCCCATCGCCAAGCATGCGCTTGAAAGCCGCCTGATCCTCAGGTGTGGTGATGATCAGCACATCACGAATACCGGCAAGCATCAGCACCGACAATGGATAATAAATCATCGGCTTGTCATAGATGGGGAGCAGTTGCTTTGAGACTCCCCGGGTAATCGGATACAAGCGGGTGCCGGAGCCGCCCGCCAGAATGATGCCTTTCATGCTGCTCTCCCGTTCAGGTGCTCAGGCCCAGTCGTTGGCGCTGATAACTGCCGTCCTGCACCCGGCGGCACCAGTCGGGATTGTCGAGGTACCACCGAACCGTTTTACGCAGCCCGGATTCAAAAGTCTCCCGCGGCTTCCAGCCCAGTTCACGTTGAATCTTGCCGGCGTCGATGGCGTAGCGCTGATCATGCCCCGGCCGATCTTGAACATAGGTGATCAAACGGCAAAAACCTTCTTGACTCCCGCCCCCGACAGGGGCACTTGGGGATGATGACGGTGTGCGGGAATAACGGTTTTGCGGGGCGAGCTCTTCAAGCAATTCACACAAGGTATGAACCACTTCGATATTCCGCTTTTCGTTATGACCGCCGATATTGTAAGTCTCTCCCACCCGTCCTTGGCTCAACACCAGCCGGAGGGCCCGGGCGTGATCTTCGACATAAAGCCAGTCGCGCACCTGATTCCCCCGGCCGTAAACCGGCAACGGCTTGCCTTCCAAAGCATTGAGAATCATCAGCGGAATCAGTTTTTCCGGGAAATGATAGGGGCCGTAGTTGTTGGAACAGTTGGTGATGACGGTCGGCAAACCGTAAGTCCGATACCAGGCGCGAACCAGGTGATCGGAACCGGCTTTGCTGGCGCTGTAGGGCGAACTCGGCGCGTAGGGGGTCTGTTCGGTAAACAGGTCCTCCGGTCCGTCCAGGTCCCCGTAAACTTCATCGGTGCTGATGTGGTGAAAACGAAACGCATCTTTTCTTGCCGCAGGCAACTGCCGCCAATAGTCACGGGCAACTTCCAACAACGTATAGGTACCGACTATATTGGTCTGGATAAAGGCGGTCGGCCCGTCGATGGAGCGGTCCACATGACTTTCCGCCGCCAGGTGCATCACGGCATCGGGCTGATGCGTTTTAAAAATTCTTGCCAGTTCTTTTCGGTCGCAGATGTCGACCTGCTCGAAGCCATAGCGGTCACTGTCGCTGACCTCGATCAAGGAATCCAGGTTTCCGGCATACGTGAGCTTGTCGACGTTGACGACAGCATCCGCGGTATGCCGGATGATATGGCGGATAACGGCCGAGCCGATAAAGCCGGCCCCACCGGTGACGAGAATTTTCATAAAACCCTTCAGCGGAAATAAAAAAATTTTTGCCCGGATAAAGACGGACGGAAGCTTAATCTTGGGATCTTTTTGCCGCAGGCGAATAAAAGCTGAGGAACACAGGGTTCAGGTGTTTACTTTTAACTTTTTGACAGGAGAACCAGGAACAACACGAATGAAAACAGATCAGTGAAAAGCGGCCTTTCTTTGTAGCAGCAATCCGGCAAAAATCAGTCTTTCAGAGTTGCTCTGCAATCAACTGCTGCTGCTCGGGTTGAAGATCCGCGTGCATCGGCAGGCTCATCACCTGCCCCGCCAGACGTGCAGCAACCGGGGTTGCACCACCGTTGCAGCAAGCCCGGTAGGCCGGTTGCTCATTCAGCGGAATCGGGTAATGCACGGCGGTTGGAATACCATTTTCTTTGAGTCGCGCTTGTACGGCATCTCGCGCGTCGACAAAAACGGTATACTGGGCAAATACGCCGGTCCGATCCGGGCGCTGCTGTACCCGTTTAATCTTCAGCGCGTCCATCAGTTCATTGTAACGGGCGCCGATGACCAGCCGCTGCTCCACCTCCCACTCAAACTGCTCCAGCTTGGCCAGCACCACGGCGCACTGCAGGGTATCCATCCGCCCACCGACGCCGATCCTGGTGTGGACATAACGCTGGCTCTGTCCGTGAACCCGGATTTCCCGGCACGTTCTGGCCAGGTCGCCATTGCCGGTGAATATCGCTCCACCGTCGCCGTAACAACCAAGGGGCTTGCTGGGGAAAAAGCTGGTACAGCCGATGGTGCCCAGGTTGCAACTGGGCACATCTTTATAGGTTGCGCCGAAGCTCTGGGCGGCGTCCTCAATGACCGGAATCCCGCCGGCTTTGGCGGCAATCGCATTGATCTCGTCCATGTCGGGCGGTTGACCGTAGAGACTGACCGGAATGATGGCGGTCGTTCTGTCGGTGATCGCCGCTTCGATTTTTTTCGCGTCGATATTGCAGGTGTCGGGTTCGATATCGACAAACACCGGTGTCGCCCCAAGCAGCACAATGACTTCGGCGGTGGCGACAAAGGTAAAGGGGGTGGTGATGACTTCGTCGCCGGGGGATACCCCCAACGCCATCAGGCTGATCAGCAGAGCCTCGGTGCCGCTGGCGACGGTGATGCAATGTTTCGCCCCGGTATAGGCGGCAAGTCGTTCCTCCAGTTCGAACACTTCCGGCCCCATGATGTACTGCCCGTGATCGAGGACAGCCTTGATACGGGCGTCAATCCGTGGGCGTAAACGCTCCTGTTGGGCTTTGAGATCGATAAATCGCATGAGGGAACCTGTCTGTTTAATGAAGCCGCGAAGAGGTCAAAGACAAAGAAAACTTCAACTTCTTGTTATCAGCTGTTCAATTTTTTCAATGTCTCGTAGGTCTGGTGTCCGACGGTCAGACTCTCGGGCAGAGATTCGTCTTCATGAAGGTCCAGACAGACCAATGCGCCCTCATGTTCCCGGTAGTGCAACCCGCTTTCAGGGCAGACCATGGTGCCTTCGGGGTCCGGATTTTTCAACATATGGCCGTGACGGCTCATCCAGCCCTTGCGCCTGGCCGGGACGCCAAGCATGAGGGCGTAATCCTTGACATCGCAATGAACCACGGCCCCGGCACCGACAAACGCATAGCGGCCGATAGTGATGCCGCAAACGATGGTCGCGTTTGCTCCGATACTGCACCCGCGCCGCAGCAGGGTTTTTTCATAAAGAGTCTTCCGGTTGACCTGGGATCGCGGGTTGGTCACGTTGGTCAAAACGCAGGACGGCCCGAGAAACACATCGTCTTCGATCTCGACTCCTTCGTAGATGGAGATATTGTTCTGCACCTTGACGTTATTGCCGATGGTCACGGCCGGGCCGATCATGCAGTTCTGGCCGAAAGAGCACTTTTCGCCGATCACGCTCCCGGACAGAACGTGGCAGAAATGCCAGATACGGGTTCCAGCACCGATGGTCACATTCTCATCGACGTAGCTCGACTCATGGACAAAATAATCAGCCATAGCTCACCCCCTTCACAGGATAAAGATTGGAGCCGCTGCCCCGCCGTTGCGAGCGTACGGGATCAATGTGCCTCAGGCTATGCACCAGTTCGATGGCCGGACGGGCATCGTCAATCCCGAAGCCCCGGCCCGCCAGAATCGCTTGATAAACAACCGTGTGCAGATCGGTAAAACCTTGCGAGAAGTCAAACTCGTCACCATCGACGCGCATCGATCGATATGTGGGCAGGTTCCCGGCGACCGCCTCCGGGGGCAGATCGTTCTTATCCACCGACAGAAACCAGTTGACATCGGCCCGTTCCAGTTCCAAGCGTCCCGACATGCGTGCCGGTTCGGAAAGATGGACTTCGTAATGCCGGGCCGGTCCGAAAATCCACATCAGCATGTCGAAAAAATGCACGCCGATATTGGTCGACACTCCGCCCGACTTCGCCACATCGCCTTTCCATGAGATGAAATACCAGTGTCCGCGAGACGTGATGTACGTCAGGTCGACCCGGCTGCGCTGTGCCGGAGGTGAAGCGGCCACGGCATCACGCAGTTTCACAATGGCGGGATGAACGCGCAGTTGCAGGATGTTGTGGATTGTGCAGCCGCTTTCCGCTTCCAGCTCCGCCAGCGCATCGGCATTCCAGGGGTTCAGCACCAGCGGCTTTTCACAGATCGCATCGGCGCCGACCCGCAAAGCGAAACGGATATGCGCATCGTGCAGATAATTCGGCGAACAGATACTGACATAATCGATTTTTTGAGCGCTTCCCTGGCGGCGCAATTTCTCGACATGACGATCAAAGCGTTCGAACTCGGTAAAAAAAGCGACATCGTCGGCATAGCTGTCCAGAATTCCGACCGAGTCGGTCTTGTCCACCGCGGCAACAAGTCGATGGCCGGTGTCTTTAATCGCTTTCATATGGCGCGGAGCGATATAACCGCCCGCACCGATCAGAGCAAAATTTCTCGGGGTCGGCATAGACAATCCTGTTAAAACGTCAACAAAAAAGGTCGGCTGGGTTGATCAGGCAAAAAGACGGCTTGACCCTGAAAACCGCAGAAGGCCGCTGAAAGGACTACGGCGATTGGTGCGGCGACCGGGACATGATCGACATTATGGGCCCGACATCAGCTTACAGACGAATTTACGGGCAAAAACCAAACCCGCGGCACTGACGACAACAAACAGCAGCCATTGAAGACAGGGCGCAATCTCAAACAGCACCAGTCCCCAGGAGACGGCGATGCAACCGCAGGCGAAAAAGCACAGAATGAACCGGGTGACGAAAAGTTCGCCGAACAACAGCACGAGCGCCGACATAAACCAGAGAAACCACGGTTCCAGAAATACGGTCACTATTTGCTCCTGTTCAGCACGCCCTTTTCGCGGCATGTCCCGTCGCCTAGCCGGGACAAAAACCGGGGAGGATTGGACCCGGCACAGCGTACCGATGCCGATGAATCAGGATCCGGGCGTCAATTTGTCCAGGATTTTTTCAAGCTGTTCCGGCGAATGAGCATCCGTGCCGAAGCAGTGATAACCGCCTGCCCGGCGGATTGCGAGGGCCGCGTCCCTTACCTCGGGGCCGTAAAATCCGGACAGGCTGCCCAGGTTCCCCTGCAGCAGGCAACCCAGCTCCAAGATCTCGTGATAAATGAGGGGCAGGCTGCATTCGTGTTGTTGACTCGGCCTGAAAAGAGAACCGAAAAAACCGGGCTTTGAAAATCGGGGGGATAAGAACGGATAGCGTTCGGGATGCGCCAGCAGGGGCCGCAAGCCGATTTTCCCGACGGCATAAATGGCTTCCATCAAAAGATACTTGTCGCAACTGCTCGGAGTTTCAAAAAGCAGCAGATCGCTCTCGCCGAGGGTGACCGGGTCCTCCAGGCGATCGAAAAAATATTCGTCCAGGTAATACTCCATGCCGGGCAGCACCTGGAGCGACAGACCGGCACCATCGACCTGATCCTGAAGCCTCTTCGCAAGGTCCCGGATCTGCCGCGGCTCGGTCTCGTAGAGTCCGCGGATGCAATGGGGCGTGCAATAGACGGTCGTAAACCCCGCCGCCGCAAGTCGGGTCGCCATCAGCAGAGCATCGCTCCGGCTTCGGCAACCGTCATCGAGACCGGGAAGAATATGACAATGATGGTCGATTGTCGTCGTGGTCAGATCGGAAACTCCCAAAATCGGTATTGCAAAAATGCAGGCGGATGAAACACCCGAAGGGACATTCAGCGTTGCGCAGCCATCTGCCCTGCCCTTTGCGCCTGCGGCGATTGAAATCGGCTCGACATCTTTATTTGCCGGGTGCAAACCAGGCTTTTCCGGCCGGCCGCCGTTTGACTTTTCAGCCGCGGACTATCTTTTGGGAACATGGCGTTTACGCTTTTTCCCGCCGCCGGGCTCCTCGTCACCGTAGGCTCCGTAATACCCTCCGTAATACCCTCCGTAATACCCTCCGTAATACCCTCCGTAATAACGCGCGCCGCGCGCCAGTTTATCGTTGAGAATCAGCCCGGCAATGGGAGCCTGAAGGGTTTTGATATGATCTTTTAACAGTTGCGACATCTTCTTGCCGGTCCGGCCGATCTCGAATGCCAGCATGACACAGTCGACGGAGCGGCTGAGGACCATCGCATCCGTCACCAGGAGCATCGGCGGCACATCAAGCAAAATATAGTCATAACTGTTGCGCAAATTGTCCAGCAGCTCTGTCATGGCGCGGCTTTCCAGCAATTCGGCCGGATTCGGAACCGGTATCCCGGCACCGATGAAGTCGATGGACAATCCGCTATTGGTTTGCAGAACATCGCTCAATTCAGCGTCGCCCATCAGCAGTTTTCCCAGGCCGGGACTGCGCTTCAGGTTCAGAATTTTATGCTGACTGGGCCGGCGCAGGTCGCAGTCGACAAGCAACACCCGTTTTCCATTCTGCGCCCAGGTGACGGCAAGGTTGGCCGCGATGGTGCTTTTCCCTTCGCCGTCCATGGCACTGGTCACGAACTGCACCTGCTTGCGCTCACAAACCGACGAAAAATGCAGGCCGGTTCGCAGCATCCGGAAAGCCTCGGCCCCGTTGGCTTTGGGGTGATGGTGAGTGATCAGGGCGTTATCCACATCCAAGTCCGAACTTTTTTTCTTCCGCCGCAGGGAACCGTGGACCGTTCCGAGGTAGGGGATGGTCACCATGATCGGCACCCCCATCAATTTTTTAATTTGTTCCGGATCTTTGAGGGTATCGTCCATGTATTCGAGGAAAAAGGCGGCCCCCACGCCGATCATCAGCCCGACAATCAGGCCGAGCAGCAGGTTTTTCTTTTTCTGCGGCTTGACCGGCCCCCCCGGGACAATCGCCGGATCGATGATGTCGATCCGGCTGATCGTCGACGCCTGGAGGATCCGGGCCTCTTCATGCTTTTGCAGCAGAAATGTGTAGATCTCGGCGTTGACCCGGGCCTGCCGGGTAAACTGGGCCAGACGGCGTTCGACATCCGGCAGGGCCCTGAGCTCCCGTTCATACCCCGACAGCCTTTTTTGTAATCCGTCACGCTGGGTTTCAAGACCGGCAAGGTTGCTTTGGTAGGTGGCCAACAGTTTACGCTGCACCTCGGCGATCTGTCGGCGAACCGTCTCAAGTTGCGGATGTTCGCTGGTAAATTCGATCAGCAGAACTTTTCGCCGGGCTTCATATTCCGCCAGTTGCTGGGCCATGGCGGCAAAGGAAGTCTCTCCCGCCATCATCGCCGGGGTGTAACTGCGCCCGCTGGAGAGTGCACTCTGAAGCGCATCGGCGGCGAACCGCAACTGAGCCGCCCGGACATCCAGGGCCGCCAGTTCCCGTTCCGTTTCGGCAATACTTGCAATAACGCTCTGACCTTCCGCCTCCAATTGAAGCAGGCCGCTGCCGGACTTGAACCGTTCCAGCTGTTTTTCCGCCGCATCGAGATCGGCTCGGACCGATTCCAACTGTCCGGCGATAAAATCAAGCGACTGTCGGGCTTCCTGCGACTTGAATTTGACCGACCGCTCGACAAACACATGAGCCAGCATATTGACCACATCCCTTGCGAGCAACGGATCGGCGTTCCGGCAGGTCAGATCGATGATACTGGTATTCTTGCCCCGTTCGCCGGCTTGAACGGCATTGCGCAAACTCCTGACTGCAGCCTGGAAAGGCCTCAGGACCAGAGTGCCGGAAGCGCCGACTTCGCCGGTGATGTCATCGATCAGCAGGGACAGCCCGGTGATTCTGAGCAACTCGCCGGCACGCCCTTCTCCGAGCAGTTCTTTCTCTTGATTATAGACCGCATAAGCGTTCCGGCCGAGCAGTTCCAGTTTAAAGACGGGTTTTTCAAAAGAGCTGTCGAATTCGAGGATTTCAAAAGCAAACGGAGGCCCATCAGGCCGCCACTGGCGATCCAGATGCAAGCGGCGGACGACTTCTTCGGCATTGGTGCGCGATTTGAGAATTTCGATCTCGGCTTCGACCGGACTGCTCTGCCCCAGGCCCAAACCTCCAAGCAGGTCGACCTTACCGGTTTCGCCACGGACGTGGAGCGTTCCCGTGGCTTCATAAATCGGCGTCGCCGAAAGCGTGTAGCTGGCCACGATGGCAAAAACAACCAGAAAGATCGACAAAAAAGGCCACTTACGCCGTTTGAGGACGTTTAAATAATCGGAAAGATGAATCTCTTCTTCCTGCCAGGCCGGCATCCGGCCATTGTCATAGGGTTGTGCGGCGTCGGTATGATTCATGACAACTCGATCAGTCGGATATGCAGCAGATACACAATCAATCGTCCTGCAGGTATTTGATGGCGATGAACGGCTGCAGCATGGAACTGAACAGCTGCAACGACGGCAGAATGTCCCGAATCACCTGATTCCAGCTGCCGATGGCGCTCGGGGGGACATAGACGATATCTCCCTGCTCCAGCGGAAACGGCAGGGCTTTGCCCTGCATGATCAGGTTATGATCAACGGTCAGCAATTCTCCCCGGGTCGGGGTCAAAGATCGAATGATGCGGATCTGGCCGGTCCGGCCCCGGGTTTCGACAAGCCCGGCCGCGGCGAGCGCCTGGGAAAGCGACAGATGCCCGTTCGGCATGGACACCGGACCGAACTTGCTGACGGCGCCGAAGACGAAAACCTTCTGGTTTTTGACATCGGGAACGAAAATCGTATCCCCGGGTAGCAGCGTGATATTCTGGCTGAGATCGCCTTCGTGAAGCAGGCGGAACAGATCGACCGGAAGGGTGCGGTTCTCCCGGATCAGGCGGGCGCTCTCCAGATTCGCCGTATCCTGCATCCCCCCCCCAAGGGCTAAACCGGCCAGCAGGGAATGCGGGCGATCAAGATAAAAGGTCCCGGCGTTTTTGAACTGCCCCAGCAGATAAAGCGGATAACTGCGATACCGGGAGATCTCCACAACCACCCAGGGATCGTTCAGATAGCGGGCAAACACCCGGGCCAACTGATCTTCGATCTGCGAAAGGTTTTTCCCGGAGACGTTGACCCGTCCGACCAGAGGCAGGCTAACCCGCCCCAGGGCGTCGACCCGGCTGCCGGCTTTACCAAGCTGTCCCGAGCTGCTGAGATCGGATTTGCCGTCGATGTTGATCAGCAGCCCGTCTCCGGGTCCGATGATATAGCTTTGCGGGTGAATTTTCTCCGGCAGGCCCGGCGCCGCAACCTGAACGGTGGCCGTATCCGGCGTGGCCAGGACGGCCCGGCGCTCGGTAACCGCGTCGGCCAATGACTGCGGCGGAAAGCTCTCCGCGCCACGATGCCGGGCGGCGTCGAGCTGGTCATAACTGATACAGCCGGACAGAAAAACCAGCAGGGCAAACAGACTCAGTTGGAGGTATTTCAAAGGTTGACTCGTTATCCTTGAGAGCGGGTTTACAACCCGAGCGTTGGTCGATCGTTGCGATTAAAATTTCTTGCGCCGGCCGCCGACAGACACGCTACCGCCAAGCCACGCACCTATAGGTAACGGAATTTAATCAATAATATCAAGATGTTAAAACAAAAAAGCAGGTTTCTAGGAAACCTCGGCGGAGTCCAGATCGTCTTTCAGTCTGCGGCCCATCATCTGCAGCAGAACGGTAACGCGCTGCTGGGCGCTGTGCGCGACAACGGCATCCCGGCCTTGAAACACACCGGTCTGAATCCGGACTTTCTGCCCCCGGCGAAAGGGCGACATCCCGGCTTCAATAAACTGCCTCTGCTGATCCTCCAAAACTTTCAAATCCGTTACGAATTGTCCGGGAACCCTGGCATAGCTGTCACCGAACCGCACCAGACAACTTACTCCGTAGGTACTGTGGATCGGGGTTAAGGATTGTTCCGCATCCGACAGTTGAACAAACAGATACCCCGGGAACCAGGGATCCTGCCGGCGGTGCCACTCTCCAAGCCTTCTCTTCCAACGCGCATATAGCGGTAAATACACCCGATACTTCTGTCGCAACAGATGCATCTGGGCATAGCGTTCGCATTGCGGCTTGGAACGAACCACATACCAGGGCTCTGAGGACACAGACTCATCCGTTTTCTGTTGTGCAAACTTCGACACTACCGGTCCCATTTTTCCACCTTCATCGCACATCAACTCACATATCTTCTGATAGCGAGATTCATGCCAAAGAAAAACTTATGTTGTGACAAACCCTTAGGGCCGAAAACGGTGATATGGCAGAGTCAGGACCCATCAAATCAATAGAATTTTCGGAACATGTCGTTCATTATGATTGGAGCATTGATCGGAGCGATGGAAAAGCTCATGTCTGCATGACGTACCGTACCCGCCCCAAAAAGACGCCGTCAGATGGACTTTCAGCTCCGGCAGCCGCCCTCCCCATCGTCCGGGCATACCTTGCTTTCGCATCGGCAACGCCCCGGATTCACAAAAAAAAACCTCCAGCCCAGGAGAGAGCAAGGCTGGAGGGGGATCGTGCCGGATATTATCCACGCACTGAAACGATCGAGGGCCCGGCAGGGCCTCTTCGAAGCCGAACATGGCCCTCTTGATTCTTGATACTGCGAATTATTCGTTGATACCGATCGACACGCCTACGGCAGGCATCGACATATCTTCGACAGACAACACCATGCGGTAACTCCCCGGCAGTGAGATGTCGCCGTAGTCCGAAACCTCGGCGGCAAGCGCGTCCTGAATAGCGTCCAGATCGATGGTCAGGGAATGGCCCTGGACAATTTCGACTTCACCGGCATCCAGACTAAGCGCATCGATCATGGCGATATGATTGCCTTCACTGTCGACCGCTTCGCCGGCAATAAAGAATCCGGCTGCGCTTTCGGACAATGTAAGTGTCGCTTCCGTGGACGCGATCTCCACTTCCAACCCCGTCAACTTCAGTTCAGTGACGCGAGAAGACGCATCATCCGTTACACTGACGATCAATACGGGTTCATAGCGTTTAAGCTCCCCCGTCGTATTGACGGCATCGAAATCGACATGCAGAAGGTTCGCTTCCGCCTCCGAAGTCGGATTCTGTTCCGGATAGACCTGCGTATCATTATGAGTCACTTGCTCTACCGTCATATAAACCATTTTTACCGCATCATTATTTTCGATGACGTCCGAGATCGTGGTCGCCGTTCTCGTCGCGACATCCGTTGCGACAGCTTCGGTTTCATAGACAACGCCCGTCCCCGTTCCTACGACAGCAGTGATCCCGTCGATCAAGTTCGCGACATCGGCGGCCAGATCGCCACCGTCAGCAACGATACCGGCATCCTCAGCAGAGGCAGACACGGCATCCGTTATGGCGGCGGCCAGGACCGACCCGGTATCGTTTCCCAGGCTCAAACTGTCCTGTGCGGACAGTGTTGTCGCCAATTCCAGCACAAGCCCGTCCAGTTGATCTTCAACCGCATGAAGGCCCAGACTTTCCATGAAGACCTGAGCTTCCTCCACGACCTTGGTCAGGGCCAGAAAATCGGCAGGCACACCTGCTTCGTCTGAAGGATCGGAATCCCAGGAGCCGTCCGCTCCGGCAATCGCGGTCAGCTTCTCTTTCAGGGCGTCCTGCTCTTCGGGCGGGGCCAGTGCGACCACGGTGGTCAGGCCGGTAATGATCTTCGCACCCGCAGGCGCCAACATCGGCGCCGCCGCCAGGCCGCTCAGAATATCGACCCCGCCGATCGACAGCAGCCGGTATTCCCCATAGGATCCGGGATCTTCAATGATCAGGTCATCGAACGTACCGTCTGCCTTGGACCAGGTGTAGGATTCCCCGTCATCGAGGGCATTGTTATACGGTGCATACGGAGAAGATTTGTCGGCGATGATTCGCGCTCCGGAAACCGGACCACGGACGACCTTTCCATCGACAACAGCCGGCACAGGCGATGATGAACTCCCTCCGCCGCTACCGCCGCAACCGTTCAGCGGCAGAGTTGTCACGGCAAAGGCAACGATAAATATCCAGAAAAAAATCCAGCCTTTCATTGTTCACCTCCATGTGATCCGAGCAAGTTATAGGTCCAGGGACACAGTCACCCCACCATGGACCAGACCGTAATCGTGATCGAAGGATGACTCGGTGAAGCGGTTGTAAAGCAGTGGGATGACACCGTTGAACTGGTGCGTGTAATAGGTCGCACCAAGGTTGAGCGTAATACGCGGCGTCACCCGGAAAAGCAACTCAGCCGCCAGGGTCTGATTCGTGCCGTACCGATCCAGATCCGCACTGCGATTCAGCCACAGGTGGCTGTAGGCCAGATGTCCGGCCACCCCGAAGAGCGTTTCGTAGTACAAATCGAGGCCTGCTTCGGCGTAGTGTTCATCCCGGTCCAGACCCCGGGTAAAATCCCGGATCAGAGGGTTGTCGGCTTCGATTCCGTATAAAGTGAAATTCTGTTCAAGGTCACCTTCGATCCGGTTGATCCCCAGTTCGGCCCAGATCGCGACATTCAACCGTTCCCAGCGCCGGCCAAGCCCGGCACGGGCAAACCAGCCGGTGTCGTAACTGTTCTTCAGGCCCGCTTTCAACGGCCGCTTGAGAGCGCCGGATTCATCAACAATCGGGGATGACAAAGTGAAGTCGCCATCACTGAACACCACCCGTCCGCCTTCTCGGCTGATGGAATAATGGCTGCTGTAGCGCTGAGCCAGGTCATTTATCGCTTCGATATCACTGGTCAAATAGTCGCTGCACAGATCCAGCCGCACACCTGCCGCTACAAACCCATAGGCCGCCCACTCGACGGCCTCACGCCCCAATCCAAAACGTCGAGTCAGGTCGAACTGAAGACTATTAATCGTGAATTCATTCAACGTGATATCGAGATCCCGACGCTGGTATTGACCGCGCAACATCCAGTTGTCGGTGAGACCGTAGGCCGCAATCACTCGCCCGCCGTTCAAGTCCCCCAAGCCGTCGCCGGCGTAACGGGAACTGACCGATGTCATACGCGATTCACGCAAATTCAACAAATCAACGGTATCATTGAGCAACAAGGCATCGAGTGTGATTTCCAACTGCCCCTGACTCGGTATAACTCCCGATTTGTAATCCCGAGAAAAAAGCAGGTTGGCCTCAACCTGTCCGATGCTTGCGGCCGATAAAAACATGGCACAACAAAAAATGAATCGCAGATGGAAACGTCGAACCAAGTTCACTATCCAATGTCTGTTTCGAGAGAGCTTCGCCGCCCGTCAAAGCGCAAATCAAATTTTCTGTTGGAGAATTCAGGGCGCATTCTCGTCTTTTTTATTAAAGCGATTTCCATGCCATACTGATATCCTGTTGAAATTTCTGCCTTTCTCAAAAATTCAGAAAAAAAACCTCCCAGTCTTTCTGTCAGACTGAGAGATCCTCCCGATAAGGCCTGCCTCATTTTGAAAGGTTACGTGCCGGGACGGGAATGGATAATCACTGCGGTGTAAGCGGCTGACAAGATGCGGCATGGGGCAATTGGAAAACAACGTTGCCTTAACGCTGCGTCAGCGCCCCGCTGAAGGCCCTTGAAATCGGCTTGATGATAAAAGCCAGGACACTGCGCCGGCCGGTGCGGATATCCGCGGTCGCGGTCATTCCCGGCCGCAGCAGCGCAGCGCTCAAGCGCGGGTTCTCCTGTTCGGCGGGGATGACCACGCTGCCGCGATAATAGGTCATTTCGCGGCCGTCCGGCCCTCTTTCGCTTAAGGTATCGGCGCTGAGATAAACCAGCTGCCCTTCCAGCGCCCCGTAAATGGAATAATCGAACGCACCGAGCCTCACCGTGACCGGCAGGTTCGGCGCCAGATGACCGATATCGGCCGGCGGCACCCGGACTTCGAGCAGGTTTTCCCCGGTGGTCGGCGAGATGTGCATCAATTCGTCTCCCGGTCGCAATACACCACCCAGCGTGTTGACCGGCAGGAAGGTGACGATCCCGTCGCGTGGGGCGTAAATCCGGGTATGCTCCAGCACGTCACGGCGTTCCTTCAGGGTGAAGCGCATGGCCGCCAGATCCTGTTCGATCTCGGCGCATTCGCGGCGGGCATCGGTTCTGTAGCGATTGTGAAATTCGACCAGCCGTCCTTCAAGATCGATCACTTCCCGCCGGCTACGCATCATTTCGAGGGTGCTGATATCGCCGCTGCGGTATAATTCCTCGATCGCGCGCTGTTCCTCCCGAGCGATCTCCAGGGCCTCCCGCACCGAGGCCACCTGCTCGTCCAGGGCCCTGAGATTCTGTTCGTAAAGCGCTTCCTGGGCGGCCACGGTTCCCGGGTATTCCGCCGTATAAGCGTGAAAATCGGGACGTTGCCCCAGCGCTTCGGCTTCGGCCCTGAGCTGGGCGATTTCCAGGCTCGCCAGTTGCGCCCGAATCGCTTCCACCCCGGCTTCCGCCCTTTCCCGTTCCAGTTCGGCCACGATGTCGCCGGTTTTCACCTGCTGTCCTTCACGCACATACAGGGTTTTCAGGATGCCGCCGTCCGCGACCTGAACGATCTGGGTGCGCCCGTCCGGGATGATTTCCCCCGTTGCGCGAACGCTTTCGTCCAGTTTGAACAGACCGGCCCAGGTCAGGAAAGCCGCCAGCAGCAGCGCCAGGTAAAAACCGAACCCGAGCCGCGGCCGTTCCTTTTTCGTTGATGCGGTCATACCACTCCCTCCTTTTGCACCGGCCGCAGCGGTTGCGGCGTATCGGCTTTTTTCACCTGTCCGGCCATTTCCTGCATTTTCTTGAGCACCTGGTCACGCGGACCGTCGAGCATGATCTTGCCGTTTCCCAGCACGATCAACCGCCCCACCAGAGCCAGCAAATGCGGCTTGTGCGTCACCAGCACCAGAGTCGAGTGGGGCCGGGCGTCCAGATTTTCGCGCAGTGCGCCGATGATCCTGCGTTCCAGCGGCTGGTCCATCGATGCCGTCGGTTCGTCGAGCAGCCAGAGTTGCGGTTCTCTGAGCAGGGCCCGGGTCAGATGGACCAGTTGCCGCTGGCCGCCGGACAAGCCGCTGCCCGCCTTCGAAGACCGGCCGTTCCAGCCCCTGCGGATGCACGGCGATGACATACTCGAACAGACCCGTGCGCCGCGCCGTTTCAAGCAACCGGTCATCGCCCGGGTCCGCCATTCCCAGGATCAGATTCTCCCGCAACGTTCCGGCGAACAGACGGCCGTCCTGGGCGACGAACCCCATGTGATCCGCCAGCACCGATTTGGACAGCAGTTCGAGGTCCACCCCGTCGAGACGAATGCGTCCTTCCTGCGGCTTGTACATGCCGGACAAAGCCCTCAGCAGCGTGGTTTTCCCCGAGCCGATCGAGCCGATCACGCCGACTTTCTCTCCGGCCCGGATCGTCAGCCTGGGAAGATCCAGCACCACATTGTCCTGATAAGACACCTTGACATCCCCACACTCATAAAGCCCTTTGATGGCATCCAGGTGAACCGGCTGGATGTCGTCCGGATGATCCTGTTCCAGGTCCCCACAAACGATCGAGTTCCTCGACCGAACTGCGGGTGTTGGCCCACTGCACGATCTGATTGGGAATCGCGGCGATGGGGCCCAGGATGCGGTTGGAGAGGATGGAACAGGCGATCAGCCCGCCCATGGTGACTTCGCCCTGGCTGGCCTTGATCGCGCCGAAAGCGATCAACAGCACATAAGACACCTGCTGGGACATGCCCACCAGGAACTGCGAACGTTCACTGACATGGCGCATCAGAATCTCGAAGCGCCGGGCATCATCCGTCACGTCCAGCCAGCGCGACAGCATGCGCCAGCCGCCCTGGCCCGACTTGATCGTCTCCGCCCCTTCGATACTCTCGACCAGCAGGCCCGCCTTGAAATGCTGCAGCGGCTTCGCTTCCTGCGCCCAGCGCTCGACCCGGCGGCGCGACAGCAGTCCGATACCGAGTCCGACAACGGCGAAAAAAGCGGGCACCAGCACCAGCGCCCCGCCGAAGGAATACAGGACCGCCATCATCAGCAGGGCCATGGGCATGTCGATCATCAGATGCGTCGTTGCGCCGATCAGAAAAGCACGCACGCTTTCATAACCGCGCATCCGCTGCGCCAGCGATCCCACGCTGCTCGGCAGCTGATCGAGACGCAAGCCCAGAAAGCGGGCGTACACGGTCCGCGCCAGACGCTGGTCGACGACATCGGTCATCTTGCGCAGCATCCGCGCCCGCGACCACTTGCCCATGGTCTCGAACAGAATCGCCGCCAGTACGCCGATGGTCAGTACCAGCAGGGTCGAGGTCGCGGCGGTCGGAACCACCCGGTCGTAAACCTGCAGGGAATAGAACGCGCTGGTCAGCGCCAGCACATTGACCGTCACGGTCGTGGCCACGATTTCGAACAGCCGCCGCTTTTCCGCGAACAATTCCGCCAGAATGATTTTCAGCGCCGTTCCCTGGCGTTCCCCGCCGGGCGCACCCAGCCGCAGACGGGCGAACAGATGGACGGGCGCGAAGTCGGGCTGCAGCGTTTCCTCCAGCCGCCGGCTCGCGCCGTCCCACCAGAGGACGCTCCAGCCTTTTTCCGCGTCGAATGCCGTGACGATTCCCCATTGCCCCCGCAGGGGAGACAACCAGGCAGGGGCAGCGCGCCGCGTCCGGTTGCTCCATAAATTCCGGAGCGGGTAAATTCAGCTGGGTGCAAAGCGACCGCACCAGTTCAGCGGCCGAGCGACCCTCATCCGCCTCCAGGACTCCGCGCAGGGCAAGCGGGTCCAGTGTTTCCCGGCGCAAACGCGCCAGATGGGTCAAAACCGCATGAGGCTGTTGCCAATCAGTCATAAATTATCCTTTATAAAATCGTATGTTAAATGCCCATACCTTCCCCGATACAATCATTCGGGGATAACGGGTTTGTCGATTCCCGATACTGTTCATTCGGAAATGACAACTTTTTATACGTCACTCCTGCGTGTCCCCTACAACGTCGCCCCCGAGAGCTCCTCACAACGTCACCCCCGAGTGACTGTATCGGGGGTCCATGTTTGAAACCCCCTGGATTCCCGATAGAGACTTTCGGGAATGACGGGCTTGGCGGCTTCCCGTTCCCGGTCCCAACAGGCTCACTTGGGAATGACGGGTTTGGTGGATTCCCGATACAACCCTTCGGGAATGACGGAGGTGCGGCATTTCGGGCATGACGGCCATTTCGTTCCCCGGTCAATCAAGCCGGGTCGGACCGAACAGATAAAGGCCCAGCTTCCAGCTGGTCATCAGCTGCGTCGCCCGGGCATCGGCCAGTTGGGCCTTGTTGTTGGCGACCTCGCGGGCCGAGTTCATTACGTCTTCCCAACTGCGCCGACCGCTTTGGAACTGGCGCCGGTAAGACAGCGACAACGCCTGCGACGCCCGAACCACCTGCTCCAGGGCGACGACCCGAAGTTTCGCCGAACGCAGCAGTGCGCTGCTGCTGCGCACTTGTTCCACCACGCTCCGCTCCGTGCTCGAAACCGCTGCGCGCGCGGCATCGACCTCCGCTTCGACCTGCCTTATCTCGGCCAGGCGCGACAGCCCGGCACCGAAATTCGAACTGACCCGCACCGACAGGGACGTATCCTCGTTCGCATCATCCCAGAAACCTTCTTCCCGCTCATGAAGCAGTTGCAGCGAAACACTCGGGTACAGCGAGGCGCGCCGGCTTTTCACCGCCGCCTCGGTCCCTTTTAGCTGAGCTTTTGCCCGGGCGATAAAAGGGCTGGCATCCAGTGCCAGCCGTTCATGATCGGCGCTGTCGTGCGGCAGTTCCCGTGGCGCGGACAGCGCCGCGACCAGGGCCGGCTCGCCCAGCGGCTGCCCCAGCACCCGGGTCAGTTGTGCCAGCGCCAATTGCCGTGCGGCCTCGGCGGCAATCAATTCAGTGTTGACGCTGTTGCGCCGATTCAGTGCCAGGTTCAACTCGCTGCGCCCCGAAGCGCCGCCCGCGACCCGCCGCTCGACCAGGGCGACAAGGGTATCGTGTTCGCTCAGCCCTTCCATCCATGCCTGATATTCAAACCAGGCCGAAGCCCAGTTGCCGTAAGCCTCGATCAAAGACTCGGCCTGACTGAAACGCGTCGCCTCCAGCGCCGCCCGGCCCTGGACGATATCCGCTCCGGCCCGGCGCAGATTGGCGCTCAGACGGCCGCCGGTCCACAGCGGCTGGTCGAGACTGGCGACCAGTTCTTTGTCATCGTCATCACCGTCGAGACCGGACGAGATGCTGATTCCCGGAGTCGGAGCGAAAGCCCAGCGAGCGCCGTTATAACCGGCCTCGGCGCCGCGCAGGTCGGCCCGGGCCGAAGCAATCTCGGGGCCCGAAGTGACTGTGTAACGCAACAGCGCCGGCAGGTCCGGCCGCTCGGCGGGAAAAGGGCAGGAAAAATCGTCCAGACAAGACCGGCTCGCCCTGTTTTCCTGCGCCGGCGGAGGGGATAAAAAAGGCATTCGTTCCCGCAACCGGGCAGAGTAGGCCCGCAGGTCCAGGCCGAAAGCGTCTACGCCTCTGGCCGTAGAAGGAAAACACATTGTCGAAATAAGCAGCCACAGAACAACCCTGACAACAAAACGCATTGACATTGAGTGTCCGGAGCTGGACGGGGGCTCACACCAATCGGGCCGGGCCAGGGATAAAAAATCATTGTTCATCGAACAATCTTTCCTTGAAACGGAATCAGCGGGGAACATGCCCCCGCAACTGCCGGCGCGGGCTTCGGTCTGCGCTCTCAATTTGAACGCCGGCAACTCAAGTCTTGTGTAGCCAAGATCATGCCAACAACAGGGCCAACAGCATAACCAACTGTTTTCACTGGGGATACGAGCCAGAGTGATAAATTCCAGCCAACGATTCAAGGAGAATTGCGGGGGAATCATCCTCTCGATCTATCATTTTGAGGGACCGGAGCAAGGATCTTCCTCCCGGCTATCGGCAAGTGGTCGCAACTTCGGTTGCGTGGGCAAAGAACAAAAAAAAGCGGAAACCTCCAGGCAGCAACCGGCGCATAATAAGCGGGCGGGAACCTAAAACCCTTGAATTCCCGTCGCCGATAAAACCATGGATCCCCGATAAAGGCATTCGGGGATGACGGCAGGGTGGTTTGCGTGGAGATGACGCAAATCGCTCGGGGATAACGGCGGGACTCAAGCATGACGGATTTCGAGGTGCTCGGCACTGATGGTTTTCAAATCGTCATCCCCGAATGCTTCTATCGGGGATCCATGCCTTCAACCCTCTGGATTCCCGATGAAACATTTCGGGAATGACGGACTATTTCCGTCCCCCACGTGCTCCTCATTTCGTCACCCCGAGGCTTCCCTGCTTCGTCACCCCCGAGTGACTGTATCGGGGGTCCATGTTTGCAAAAACCCTCTGGATTCCCAATGAAACATTTCAGGAATGATGAACTATTTCCGTCCCCCACGTGCTCCTCATTCCGTCACCCCGAGTCTTCCCTACTTCGTCACCCCGAGTGACTGTATCGGGGGTCCATGTTTGCAAAACCCTCTGGATTCCCGATAGATACATTCGGGAATGACGGGCTTGGTGGCCTCCCGTCCCTGATACAATCATTCGGGAATGACGGTTTTGGTGGCTTCCCGCCCCTGATACAATCTTTCGGGAATGACCGGTTTGGTGACTTCCCGTCGCCGTTCCCAATAGGCTCACTTGGGAATGCCGTGTTTTTTTCGGGAATGATGGAGAAAGGTGGATTCGGGCATGACGGATGTGCGGATTGCGACAATGGCGCGTCTGCGGCGGAAACGAATCCACCCGCCGGGACAGCTCTGTTTTTACAGCAACGACCGGTCTTCTTTATTTTTAATCTTCCTGGCAATCTTCAATACTTTTAACGGATTAAGTCGTTTACCGTTATATTGCACCTCGTAATGCAAATGGATTCCTTTGCTCGCACCGGTTTTCCCCACCACCCCGATACGCTGCCCCGCCTCGACAAATGCGTCCCGCTCGACGGCAAAACTTCTCAGGTGAGCGTACAACGTCCTCAACCCGCCACCGTGATCAATGATCAGCACATTGCCGAAACTGCCGTCTTCTCCGGCAAAAACAACCCGACCGCTGCCGGTTGCGAACACGCCGGTATCAACGAGTGAAATATAGTCGACACCGTAATGTGGGTAAACTTTGCCGGTCACGGGGTGGCGTCTCAGACCAAAAGGCGACGACACGATGGCATTTGCAACCGGGGCGATATGAGGCATCGAACCTATGAACTGCCGGGCGGTCAACAGAGAATCCAACTCTTCATATAAGTCATCGTTGACATATCGCGCCAAAATATCCGTCAGTTCATCATCAGGCTCAAGACCTCCGGTCGACGCCGATTTCTTCGACTGTGCAAACAGCTGCTCCGCCTCAACCCCCAAAAACGCAAGGTCTTCGGCCGTATGCTCCAGCCTGTTTTGCAAAATCCCATGAGTCATACCGGCAAACAGATGAAAGGCCTGATCCGTTTTCACCAGCAGACGGGTCATTTCCACTAAACGTTTCTCAATATCGCCCTGGTCAGGCGGTGGCGGCAACAGGGTTTCGGAATCGACCACCGAGAAGAAACGATTCAGCGCTGTCGATAGCGAATGATACTGTTTCGACGTTTCAGCAAACAGGCGCGAGGCCTCACGCAGACGTTCCTCGTTGCCGGTGACAACCGGGGACAATGACAGTGACGTTTCGCTATCCACCACCGAAAAAAAACGATCAATCGCCGTTGAAAGCGATCGATAGCGGGCAGAAAGCTCATCACGAGACTTTGTCACCAGCGCCAGGTGAATCAGGAGACTCCCGACGAGAACAGCACCGAAAAGAATCAGGCCCAGAATCCACTGTTTATTCCGACGTAGCTGGTGGCGATGTTCCCGCAGAAAGCAGTCGCTGTCCTCATTGGAAACTTTCACATGATCAGCGCCATCATGTTTGCGCAGTAATTTCAGCCAAGGATGTTTTTTTGATGGGTCTTGCATGTGCCTGCCCTCCTTATACAACCGTACCGCCCCCCCCCGAGCGCCCCTATCGATGTCACCCCTGAGTGCTTCAAAGACCGTCATCCCCGAGTGCCTCTATCGGGGATCCATAGCCTTTACCCCCTGGATTCCCGATACAATCATTCGGGAATGACGGTATTTATACGTCACCCTCGCGTGTTCCCTACTCGTCACCCCCGAGAGGTTCTATCGGGGGTCCATAGCCTTTACCCCCTGGATTCCCGATACAATCATTCGGGAATGACAGACTTTTTACGCCGCCCCAAAATGGGTCTATTGGGGACAGGGTCCATGTTCTTAACACCCTGGATTCCCGATACAACCATTCGGGCATGACGGTATTTATACGTCACCCCCGCGTGTTCCCTACTCGTCACCCCCGCGTGTTCCCTACTCGTCACCCCCGCGTGTTCCTTACTCGTCACCCTCGCGTGTTCCTTACTCGTCACCCCCGAGAGGTTCTATCGGGGGTCCACGCTTGTAACACCATGGATTCCCGATAACTGATTTCGGGAATGACCGTTCTACCTTCCGTCACCCCCGAGTGAATTTATCGGGGGCCCACGCCTGCAACACTATGGGCCCCTGTCCCCGAGAGACTGCATCCGGGACAGGAAGCCATGCATCAACAACTGTCAGTGATACGGAAAACATCTAGCCAGTATCGTGCCAAAAATCAAAAATCGGCACATAACATACTGTTATTATTCGATTTTATAGAAATCAGACAGCTTATCCAAACTTATAAAATAGAACTTTACAGAACGGTTGATGATGGACATCTATCATTTTGGAAGGGTGAGATTGACTGATTTTACGGTGGAGAACACTCAATAGGCCGTCCCCCGACACTCATCCGGGCATGACGGGCTGGGTGGATTCCCGATAGCTGATTTCGGGAATGACAATCCTTTTCAAGTTATCCCCGGGTGAATCCCAAGACCGTCATCCCCGGGTGAATCCCAAGACCGTCATCCCCGGGTGAATCCCAAGACCGTCATCCCCGGGTGAATCCCAAGACCGTCATCCCCGGGTGAATCCCAAGACCGTCATCCCCGGGTGAATCCCAAGACCGCCATCCCCGGGTGAATCCCAAGACCGTCATCCCCGGGTGAATCCCAAGACCGTCATCCCCGAGTGAACCCAAGACCGTCATCCCCGGGTGAATCCCAAGACCGTCATCCCCGAGTGAACCCAAGACCGTCATCCCCGAGTGAACCCAAGATCGTCATCCCCGAGTGAACCTATCGGGGATCCACGCTTCATAACAGGTTATTGTACAAATCACACCATTCAGGATTCATTTTTTCAATCAAATGAATTTTCCAGGCACGGTTCCATTTTTTCAGCTGTTTCTCCCTGCTCAAGGCTTCCGGCATATCGGCATATTGTTCGTAATAAACCAGCTTGTGAACATGATACTTGCTTGTAAATCCCTCAACCAGATTATTCCTGTGCTGCCAAACCCGTTTGACAAGATCACTGGTCACGCCGACATAAAGCGTCCCGTTTTTGCCGCCGGCCAGAATATAGACGCATGGCTGTTTCATATCCCCCCTCTCGCTGCTGTAAATGATGCGGCAAAGTTTAGCATAAAACACCATGGATTCCCGATGAAAGCTTTCAGGAATGACGGTCGGGTGGATTCCCGTCCCCGATACATTCATTCGGGGATGACGGACCCCTGGATTCCCGACACAACCATTCGGGAATGACGGCGTGTTTGTGACCCTCGAACACTTCCCCACCTCCGTCACCCCCGAGTGACTCTATCGGGGGTCCACTTTTATAAAATCTCTGGATTCCCGTCCCCGATAGAACAATTCGGGGATGACGAACCCCTGGATTCCCGATACAACCATTCGGGAATGACGACTACTTTTGTGACCCTCGAATACCTCCCACCTCCGTCACCCCCGAGTGATTCTATCGGGGATGACAAGTGTTGTGGATTCCCGATGCAAGCTTGAGAACTTCGAAAGATGGCTCCCGGGCCAGATCATCCGACATATCCGAATATTCTTGGTCCAGGCGCACATGGAGCGCATCGCGCGGTTGATTCATTTTTTTGAGCGAAGCGTCGGTTTGGCCGACAGCCTTTCAAATATCTCTACAAGCGCATTTCGGTTCACAGCGGGATCATGTAACTGCGAGCCCTTGAGTGCCAACTTCACAGCGCGGGTATACAGAACGTCATCCTCCATCAGGACCTTGACAAATTTTAGCCACCGGTGCAGATCGGTTTTGTCCGGAGGCGCGTAATAATTACGCGTCATCGCCTCCGGAGGCTCAAACAGTATCCCCCCCTCGTTCAACTGCTCCGCAATGCCTCCGCGGTTCATCGCCAGCACCGGCACCCCGGCCAAGAGCGCCTCGGCAACAACCCTGGCCGAAGCTTCAACGCAAAGTGACGGGACAAGAAGCAAGGCGGCGTCCGCATAAATTGACGCCATATCATCCGTTAACGGATGCCAATCAACAGAATCAAGCAACTCAGGGTCGACCCCTTTGTCCAGCCAGTCGGCGCGCCCCCAACGACTCTCCACCGCTCTAAACCGAATACGGGGAGCCAATGCCTTGGCCTGGGCGACAATATTGAGAAAAAAAAGTCCGCCCTTGGCCGGTTCAGGATTGATCATGGTCACATAGCGCTGACGACGAGAGGCGATACGCTCAGCACAAAGATTGCCTCGGCCATCGAACAAAATTTCGACGGGATCGCGCAATACCTGGGCGTCAATGCCCATACGCTCACGGTAAAACTCAACCAACGCCTGCGATGGCATTAGGAAAGCATCAATAAAATGAAACTCAGCCCCCTGCCGCTGAGCGTAAAATGGGTTGGCCACATAGAACAGGGTACGGGCACCACGCTGCTGTGCTGCGGCCAGAAGCGGCCTCAAAGCCTCGGTGGAATAAGTCAGGACAATATCCGGCTTCAACCGTGCCAGTTCCTCCTGAGCCAGGGCAATAAATTCCCGTAACTCCCTGGGACGCAACGCCTTATGCCGGGTCGATCCCGTCACCATAATTCGCTGTTCAACCCCGTCATCGTCAAAGGTCACCAGCTCATTACTGCCCTTTTGTGGGCCCAACTGCGGGTAACTCTGGGCAATGGGATATTCCGCGTCGCCATCGAACAACGTCATGGTAACGGCATGGCAGCACCAGCCAGAGTCAGCCAAAGCTCGCAGCGTGGCACGCATACTTCGGGCCGCGCCGCTTTTATGGTCAAGCAGACAAGCTTCCGATATAAACAGGCAGGTTTTTTGCTGTTGATGAGTTTTCATAATATTTCCTGTAATAATGGGGATCTCCGGCTCCCCCCTCTCCCCAGTAAATCATACGGGTATGACGGACCCCTGGATTCCCGATACGAGCTTTCGGGAATGACGGGTGGGATGGACTTCGGGAATGGCGGCCTCTTCACGTCACCCCGAGTGGTTCCGAAAGTCGTCATTCCCGAATACTTCCCACATCCGTCACCCTCGAATACTTCCCCACTTCGTCGCCCCCGAGTGTTCTCTCCGTCACCCCCGAGTGGCTCTATCGGGGGTCCATGTTCCCGATACAGACTTTCGGGCATGCCGGACCCCTGGATTCCCGATACGAGCTTTCGGGAATGGCGGCCTCTTCACGTCACCCCGAGTGGTTCCGAAAGTCGTCATTCCCGAATACTTCCCACATCCGTCACCCTCGAATACTTCCCCACTTCGTCGCCCCCGAGTGTTCTCTCTGTCACCCCCGAGTGACTCTATCGGGGGTCCATGTTTATAAAATCCCTGGATTCCCGTCCCCGATAGAACCATTCGGGGATGACATCAAAATTTCGGGGATGACGGCGGATGGATTCCCGATAACTAATTTCGGGAATGACGACTACTTTTGTCACCCGAGTACCTCCCACTCCGTCACCCCCGAGTGATTCTATCGGGGGTCCACGTCTTTGACTGTCGCGGTAGCGGGGATCCACGGTTTTTTCCACAAAAAAAGCACCGCCGGTTTCCCGGCGGCGCCCATGTTATGACCAACATTCAGCTTGTTAAACAAGGGGTTGATGTTCGACCACGTCGTCAAAATCGCTGATGCTGAATTCGCCGCCGATGGTTTCGACCAAGGCCAGCAGGCTCAGCTCGCTGCTTTCAACGGTAGCATCGCCGGTCGTGCTCTGCTCGTGTGCCCAGATGGCGGTCTGGGAGCTGTCATCGCTCGCGGTGACGGCAAAAATGCTGGCGTTCAGTTCGTCGTTGTCCGAGGTGCCGGTAACGTCGTCGGCATCGAAATCGAACATGTCGTTGAGCAGACCGGCAATGGCTTCGGCATTGTCCAGATCAGCGACCGTGACGCTGTCATTGTCGCTGCTATCGACCAGGCCGTAACCGGTTTCGCTCAGGTCGAAACCGGCCGGCTGTTCGTCCATGATCCGCAGCGACTGGGCCATATTCAGAGATTGAGCGGATGACACCGTTAAAATCCCGCTCGACGCGTCAAAGTCAAAGCTTATGGTGCCTTCGTCTCCGTCGTAACTCTCATTCACAGCCGCCTCAAAGGCCTCCAGGTTGGCATAGGTGTCATAATTGGCGACGTTATAATACTGATTAAGGTTTTCCGTATCCCGCGCGCTGCTGCCGTACCAGTTACCGGCCGAATCATGCCAGTAAGAGTAGAAGACGGTCAATTCGGCGTCCGGATCGAAATCCGTACCCAGGTCGTAGGTAAAAGTTCCCGAACTATAAATGTCATCGTAACCGGTAAATACAGTTTCCATAATCGGCGTCATACCCATTCCTGAGAGCTCGCCCGTCCCCAGCGCCGTCAGCAGATCCCCGGCCATGGCAATCGCATCCACTCCGGTCTGGAAGTTGCGGATGATGTCCGCTTCCGCCGTACCGGAACTTAGGGTCGTCACCACCGACTCATCCCAATCGTAAGGCGCAATGCCGTCATTGCCGTCGGTCGAGAAACCATCCTCCTCCGAATCGTCATCGGCCAGTTCCCCTTCCACGGTGCCGTCGGTTTCGTCGACATCCACCTTGTCGGTGGCGTCGACATACTCATCGTCGTCGGTGTACAACCCGTCATCGGCGTAGTAGCCCTCTTCTTCTCCGTACAGGTCGGAGTCATCTTCGGGGTTGTCGTAGTCCTGATCGATGCCGTCCGCGCCGGTCAATGCGCTGTCGCCGTACAGATCGGAATCATCCTCCGGATTGGCGTAGTCCTGATCGATGCCGTCCGCGCCGGTCAATGCGCTGTCGCCGTACAGATCGGAGTCATTTTCAGGGTTGTCGTAGTCCTGATCGATGCCGTCCGTACCGGTCAGCGCGGTATCGCCGTAATAATCGGCATCATCTGACGGGTTGGTAACCGTCGCATCGTCGATGCCGCCGGGTGCGATTCCTTCCGTGACTTCATCGTCGATATCGAGCAGACCGGCAAACTCGGACATATCGCTCAAGGTGGCATCTTCGCCGTTAATGGTCAGGGTGTAATCGTCGTAGACCGTGCCGTCCGAACTGCCGTCGTCATAAGAGACCACACCTCCATCGCGGCCCGTAACGGCGGCGCTTCCTTCACCACTTTCATCGTAGATATCACCGCCGTCGGTCTCAGTGAAATACAACTCGCCGGCCACTTCTTCATTGACGGCGGCAGCGGCAATCGCCACCAGTTGCACAGAGTCCACGGTGCCGGTGTTGGTCAGCAGTTCGATATCGAAACCGCCGGTGTTGATATTGCCCAGAGCATCCGAGCCGGTCTGGTTGGCGATCAGATTGATCTGTTGCGTATCGCCGAACGGAGTTGTTACGCTGCTTGACGCCGCAATCAGTTCCGGCAGTTGTGCTTTCAATGCCGCCAACAGATTTGTCGCAATCGCGCCGGAGGTATCCGCTGACGCGGCATCCTCGGCGGTGACGACATAGGTGAACTCCTGCCCGGCGATGGACATGCGGACTTCACTGCCCGCGGTCATGGCATCGACCGCGTTGTCGCCGTAAAGCATGATGCTGACTTCCTGCGCCACGCTGGTTTCGGTATCTTCCACTTCGTAAACGACACCCTCAACCGCCAACGGGTCGTCACCGGTGTCTGCCGCAGTCAGGGTGATGGAGCCGGCCGCATCGTAATCAACCGTATCCAGAACCGAAGAGACAGCGGTCAGCGGGCTGCTCAGAATCGTCAGCGACAGCTCGCCGACTTCCAGAGTCGCCGCCGCGCCGGTATCAACCGTCGTAATGACGATACCCTCGGCGGTCAATTCAGCGGTCACCCCGCTTTCATCCGCTGCAATCTCGGCAACGAAATCCGCCAGGGTGTGCTCGCTGCCGTCAGCGGTGAAACTGACGGTGGTCGGCGTTTGCGCACCATCGACGGTGAGGTCGACGGTATAGGTTCCGGCGGCCAGCAGCGCGTCAGCGTGCGCCCCGGCGAATTCGCCGAGAGTGATTTGAGCGGCGGTTGCATCAATCACGTTTTCGGGATCCGTCGCGTCCTCATCGGTGCCGCTGGCTGCGGCCACGGCTTCGGCCATCAGCTCTTGCGATACATAAGCGTCGGTCTGAATGTTGAAGCCCAACTCACCGCTGAGGGTCGCCCCTTCCGTGGCCGGGGTAATGACGATAGCGCCGTCCACCAGAGCGGCATTGATTTCGGTCAGTCCGTCCAGATAGCTGACGAAATCAGCCACCGTGCCGCCGCTGCCGACACCTTCTTCGGCCAGTTCCGGGCTGAAGTTGATGGCGACATCAACGTCGTCAACGCTAATGGTGGCGCTGATGGTGGCGTAGTCGAGCAGGTCATCGGCGTTCAGAGCGTCAGCGGCACTCAGGGCAATGGCGTTGCCGCCGATATCCGACTGAAAGACGATCGTTTCGACATCCACATGTGTATCTGTCCAGCCGTCATTTTTCGCCGTAGCCCCATAAGTCTCACTACCATTCGCATAACGGATAGAGAACAAGACATCTTCGCTGCTGGTCGAGGTTGTCTTTATCAGCACACCGTCGGCGGCAACAAGGTTTATCGTTTTGCTGCTCGCGTCGTAACTGATGTCGGCAATGTTTGCGCCTTCGTAGTTCTCTGTTTCGAACTGCGTCAATTGACCGTTCAACACAGCGATACACTCAGCAAGGTCGTTATAACCTGAACTAGCTGAAGCAAGAGAAGCGTTAAAGCTGTCAGTGCCACCCTCAACCTCAAAGGCGACATCCAGCCCAATGTCAGTAACCCAGCTGTACGCACTAAAGTTCTCAGCCACGGTATCAGACAAGGTAAAGCTGAATTGCTCGGACGAGACATAATCACTAATTTGATAGACCCCGGCGTCAAGAGCGCTTTCTAAAGCCAGGCTGTCCGCGTCATAAATGGCCGGCAGGGTGAATTCGTTCACGGTAATCGACGCATCGCTACCGGTCGCCACAGAAGTAATGGTAAAGGCGGCGTCGGATTCGCAATCCCAGCTGATGGTGCCCAGTTCGATGCCGTTGCCGCCGTCGAGGGTTGCCTCGTAGGCCGACAGTTCGGCGTCCAGCGCCACCGCGAGATCAGCGGCGGTGGTGTTTGCGGTGATCTCATACGTGGTGCTGAAGTTGTACGTGTCGGAGCCGACGCTGAAATCGATATCCATGACAACTTCGTCTCCGGTTTGGACGAAATCCACATCCGGCGCACCGACTTCACTTCCTAACTCGATAGTCGCCTGGGCGACCGTATCCGCTGACGTGATCAAGGAAAGATCCGTTCCATCCGGAACACCGACGATTCCACCGGCTGCATTCAAGGCATCTGTATGCTGGGTCTCACCGGATTGATAAAAGATGTTAACGGCCACGTCTCCTTCCCCAAATTCATTATTAAGTGCAACATCGGTGCCCTCTACAGGCGTTATCTTAATGCCGCCATCGGCGTAGCTGATACTCCCTAAGGAGAGCCCGTGACTATTCTCATAGGCCGTCAGAGCGACGTTGAAGTAACTGGCGATATCAGCCGCGGTCACACTTGTAATGTTATTAATCTCCCCACATGATATGTCATTGGCATACAATGTGATTCCATCATCGGATATGTTGTATTCTCCACGAAGCGCAACATCAGTGCCCGGGGAAGACTCGATAGTAAACGACAAACCCAATTGCCACAAGGCTCTGTCGTTTTCGCCGGCCAGGACCGTGAAGCCGGCAACGCCATATTCAGCAGTCGGCATGTCGATGATAATCGACCCATCGTCAGGCCCGTCAGTTCCCGTTACCGCCTCCTGTTCCGTCACGCTGACGCTCTCGACCTCGACATCGTTGTTGTAGATCTCGGTCACTGCGAAATTATTCACCACAACCGCCGAGTCGGTGCCGCTGTCGGCCGAGGTGATGACGATTTCGTTGGTGGCGGCGTCGTAGGTGATGGCGCCGGAGTCCGGGTTTTCCTGCTGCAGCTTGGCATCGAGTGCGGCGACCATCTCGCTGACGGTCATCGAGAAATCTCCCAATGCTAATGGCGAGGTATCGCCTGTACTGAACTGCGTCTCGTCTGACGCATTGGTGAAGCTGATATCCACATTAATGGATGAATTGTAACCCGAACCGTAAACAACGCTGTTGCCGTCCACTCCGTCCGCCAGGGCAATGCGCACCTCGGCGGCGGTTTCACCTTCGATGGCAGTGGCGGCAACGGTTTCAAACACACCGTCACGCGCTTCGATAATCGCCTGGGTCAGCTCGCGGATGGTGTCGGCGTCGTCCGTGCCGACTTCGGTGGTGATGGTTTCACCGGCCACTTCAACGCTGACCTGGGCCATGTCGCCGTCCGTGCTGATGCGCTGATCGGCGAAATCGTCGGAGCCTTGCGTAAAGTCGGACAGGTCGATTTCGGTCACCTGGGTGACCGCCGGGGTACTGACGGCGACTTCGGTGATATTGATTTCACCGTAGCCGTCCACCTGCTCGGCGGCGGTGAAGGTGATCTCAGTGCCGGACACGGAGACTTCGCCGATGGTGTCGGTCAAGGTGCCGTCGCTTCCGGTCGCGGCAGGGTCAGAGGTTGACGTAATGATGTTCGTCGAGTTCTCGCCATCATTCACCTGAAGCGAAACCTGGATGGACGCATCAGCACCGGCTGCATCTGAGGTGACCAGAATCCGTGCGTCGTTCTCGGGATCAATCACCGCCGACGCGATGCCGTCCACCGCTTCGATCAAGGTCAGCAGCGCATCGATCGTTGTTGCGCCGCTTGCCAGGGTTACCGGGCTCTCCACGCCGATGGTAACCGTGGCCGTATAAAGACCGATTGGCGTGCTTGCTGTTAAAGCGACATTGCTGCTGATGGTGTGAACAGCAGGTTCGCCATCAATTTCCGCCTGAATCGCCTCGGCCAGGGCGGCGACTGAATTGTCACTTGCGTCCAAAGTCGTCGGATCAATAAACTCGCCGCCAAAAACTAATAAGCCGGCGGAGGATACGCTGTAACCATCCGCAAGAGTCAGGAGGAAACCGCCATCGGCGGTTAATTCAGCTGATTCGATCCCGTCAAAGCTACTTTCAGCCCAGCTTAAAAAAGAACCCAAGGTGTTGGGAACATCCGAATTCTCAGATTGATAGGTATAAAAGTCGCCTTGTTTGATCCGCTCCGTCTCCCCGGCAGGGGAAGTCAGCTCAATATAACCGGTTGAGTTCTGACTTGAACTATCCGCGGTCAGAACAACACCTTCCGGCGCGGTATAAAGAATGGTCGTCGTTGTGACCATATCGGCACTGATGGTCGTACCATCAATGGTCACGCTCAGCGTACCGCCTGTGTAATAATCGGCATCGTCGGAGCTGAAGGTTGCGGACGCCTGCTGCTCTTGCGGTTCCAGGGTCTGAGTAGCCGAAGAGATTGCAAAAGCCTGCTCGACATTCTCCGCCGAGGTCAGGGGATGGTGCCTTCGGCAACGGAAACGTCACCGATAAGGTCGGCCAGCTCGGGGATAATGGCTTCCACCGGAGCGCCGTCGGCATCAAACTGCTGCACATAAACACTGGCGTCGCCATTTTCATCCACACCGGACCAGGTGACGACAAACGCGCCATCCGTACCCAGAGCCGTCACCTGTACAGCCACATCATCGCCGTCGGCCACGCCCGCGGCTTCCAGCTTGATCTGCTCACCGTCGGTCGCACCTTCGGCAGCAAACCTCTGCACGAAAATGCTTTCGTCGCCGCCCTCATCATCCACGCCGACCCAGCTCACGACAAAGGAACCATCCGTGCCCAGAGCCGTTATCCGTGGTGAGAGGTCATTGCCTACATCCACACCGGCGGCTTCCAGCTTGATCGGCTCACCGTCGGCCGCACCTTCGACACTAAACTTCTGTACATAGATACTGTAATCGTTGTCGACGGCATCATTCGCGGCCCAGGCAACGACGAACGCGCCCGCGGTGCCCAGAGCCGTCACCTGAGGAGCAACGTCAGTGCCGACTGTCACGCCCGCGGCGGCCAGAGTAACCACAAAATACTCACCAGTGGTGCCGTCGGCAGCGAACTTCTGCACATACACATTGCTGCTGCTTTCCCCCTCCAGTCCTGCCCAGACCACGACATACTCACCCGTCGAGCCGATGGCCGTCACTTGCGGATAGAGATCAGAATAGCTCTCCGCATTCGGAGGTTCCAGTTTGATCTGGGCATATTCGCCGGTGGTGCCCACGGCATTGAACTGCTGCACGTAGATGCTGTAATCTTCACCTGTGGCGTCATTTCCATACCAGGTGACGACGAACGCGCCCTCGGTGCCCAGGGCAGTCACCTGAGGACTATGATCGTGACCGGTCGCCAGGTCCGTCGGTTCCAGTGCGACCGGATTCGTGCCGACCAGGTTTCCGTCACCATCGAACTTCTGTACGAAGATACTCAGATCGTTATTGAGGGCGTCATTGCCCTGCCAGACGACGACAAAGGAACCGTCCGTACCCACGGCCGTGACCTGGGCGACGGTGTCGTCACTCGTGCCGTGTTCGGGGGCTTCGAGCATCACCGTTTCCCCGTCGGTCGTGCCGTCCGCGGCGAACTTTTGCACGTAGATGCTGTTATCGTCGTCGGCGTCCACTCCCTCCCAGGTCACGACATAGGCTCCGGCCGTGCCGACGGCCGTGACTTGCGGCTTGGCATCAGCGTTGCCGGTCACGCCTTCCAGCAGCACCAGGTCGCCGTCAGTGGTGCCGTCCGCATTGAACTTCTGCACGTAGATGTCGCTGGTCTCGGCGACTTCCCCCTGCCAGACTACGACATAGGCTCCGTCCGTGCCGACAGCCGTGACTTGCGGTACGGTATCCCCTTTATCCGTCGCGTCCGGGACTTCCAGCTTGACGGTGACGGTCTGATAAAACTGATCGACCAGTGCCTGAATACTGGCCGCGGCGTCGCCGTCGACCATGTCCGCCGTAACGGTGATGTTGTTTTGAGGATCATCGGCGTTATCCGGCGTGGTGTCGATGGTCATGCTCAGGGTGCCGCCCTCGTAGTAATCAGCGTCAGCGGTGCTGAAGTCGGCTGTGGCGATCTGGTTCACGCCCGCGTAATCGAGGGTGACGGCGGAAACGCTGAAGGTCTGCTCACCGGCCACGGCGGCAGTCAGGGTGATGTCGCCGTACTCACTGTCGTAGGTTGCCGATTCGATCAGGCCATAAAGGGAGCCCTCTTCCGCGGTTTGCGCATTGATGGCTTCAGTCAGAGCCTGGGCGGTGAGTTCCGCATCAGAAGGAGCATAGATCACGTCATAGCTGAAAGAATCAGGCGTTTGAGCTTGAAGGGTTTCGTAGTAGTACAGGAAATAGACATTTGTGATCTCAACACCTGGGGCTGTCGTCACCATGAGACTGCCGGCATTGTCGCCGGTTTGAATAATTTCAGCGCTCAGAACCAATTCTGAGGCATTAAGCTGAATCAAATAGTCACTTAACGTGCCCTGCTGTTCGATAGCAATAGTCGTTTCTCCATTAAACGTAATAGAGGGATTTGGAGTTTGCCCCTCCACTTCGTTCCCCGTAAAAGCATTCGTGCCGGAAATGATCACGACATCACCATTGGGTGCGCTGGTCATATCCGCCGAAACGATCACGGCCTCGCCTTCCGTCGGGGTAATGGTCACATACACCTTGCCGCCTTCATAGTACACGTCCGCGCCGCGACCGAAGTCGCCGTCATCAACCGTGGAGCCGTCGCTGAAGGTGGTATCGTAGAGGTTGTCGGCATCCAGAGTGATGGTGGCCTGCTGTTTCACACCCGCATAATCGAGGGTGACATCGCTGACGCTGAAAGTCTCGACGCCGGCCTCGGCGGCGGTCAGGGTGATGTCGCCGCTTTCACTGTCGTAGGTTGCCGATTCGAGCAGGCCGGACAGGTCGCCGTCGCTGCCGGTCGCGGGATCGCTGAAGGATGAATTGATGTATCCAATTAGGTTGTCACCATCATTCACCACCAGTGAAACCTGGATGGATGCGTCGGCGCCACGGGCGTCCGAGGTGATGAGAAGCTGCTGACCATTCTCGGGATCGATCACCGCCGAGGCGATGCCGTCCACCGCTTCGATCAAGGCCAGCAGGTCAGCGACATTCGCTACGGACCCCGTCAGACTGATCGGATCGTTTGTACCGATAGTGACCGTGCCCGAGTCTAAAGTAATCCCCGTACTTTCCGTTAAAGAGATCGTGCTGTCGATTGTCTGGATAGCCGGTTCACCGTCGATCTCGGCCTGAATGGCCTCGGCCAGGGCCTGGGAGGTGGCATCCGCGGCCTCAACGGTCAGAATCTCCGGCGCGTTAAGATAAGCGCTGTCGCTAGCGACGTGCAGAATTGAACCTTCAGCGAATACCTCGCCGGCCACCAGTGTCACGGTGACGCTCAAACCATCGCTGCCCAGTTCCGCGCTTTCTACAAACTCCAGTGCGGCAATGTCATTGAGCAACTCCCCAACCGTTGTTGCCGTCAGCGCTGTAGTATTGTCGTAGGTATTCGGAGTCCCCTGGCTATAGGTGTTACCGCTTTGTGTAACGATAACGATACCGGTTCTTCCGTCCAAAGCAGTGCTAAGGGTCATTGCGGCGTGACTTGAATTCGTGTCCGTGACGGTGTAACTCGACTCAGTCTGCGCCATATCCGCCGAAACGGTCACCGGCGTGCCGTCTTGCAGGCCGCCTTCGCCGTCATCAACTTGCGGGGTGATGGTCACATAGGCTTTGCCGCCTGCGTAATACACATCCGCGCCACGCCAAAAGTTGCCGTCATCAACCGTGGAGCCGTCGGTGAAGGTGGTATCGTAAGCGCTGTCGTCATCTAGCGTGATGGTGGACTGCTGTTTCACACCCGAATAATCGAGGGTGACATTGCTGACGTTGAAGGTCTCGACGCCGGCCTCGGCGGCGGTCAGGGTGATTTCAGAGCCGTCGGCGGCGGCGGAGTCGATCAGGCCGTACAAGGAACCGCCTTCAGCGGTTTGGGCGTTGATGGCTTCGGCCAGGGCCAGGGCATTTTCTTCAGCGCCCGCTTCGACAACATCCCAGGGATCGTAATTCATATTATTTCCGGCGGGGTCATTCTCATCGTTGGCGAAGAAATACACCCCATATACATAAGAAGTATCGACACTGATACCGGGCTTCAAAGTCACGACCAGGTTGATGCTCCCATCAAGCTGATCGACTAATTCCACATCCAGATTTGGAAAATTCTCTTCATAACGGGCAATAAACGCGGCCAGTGTTTCATCCGCTTCAGAAAACAGTTTATTCTCTATTGCTTCACCGTTTTCATCGTAGTAGGTCGCGGAGAGCTGAAAACCATTGTAAATGCTCGATACGGTACTTTCATCCCAATTATCCGGGAGGCTACAGGACCAAGAGGTTATTGTCCCTGAAACCATATCCGTGCTGATCGTCACCGCGTTATCGGTGTCGGCATTGCCGTCCTCATCCACCGGGGTAATGGTCGCGTACACTTTGCCGCCTGCGTAATACACGTCCGCGCCGCGTTCGGTCGACGTGCCGTCGCTGTAGGTCGTGTACTGGAGCGAATCCTCCAGATCGATGATGGCCTGTTGCGCCACACCGGCGTAATCCTGGGTGACGTCGCTGACGGTGAGCGGTTCCACCGCTTCGGTGGCGGCGGTGAGGGTGAGATTTGAAGCGGCATCATAATACCTGGCACCAATGATCGACGTTGCACTGTAAACCCCTCCTTCTTCAACGCCAAAAGTCAAAACTCCTGTTTCTGGGTCAAAACTTAATGTTGGGGCTGTGTGACCTTCCGTCAGAGTGTAGGGCTGGTATGTTTCAGTGACGTCGTCATAGTAATACGGCTGTGAGAAGAGCTGAGATTCGAGATCTGCCAATGAGTCGAAGGTGGTGCTGGCTAAATTCTCTACTGTGTAGATGACGGTAGAATTTGGAGCATCCGAGTCTTCGATTTCCAATCGGAAGGTCGAATAGATGGATATTGGTAAATCCTCGGAATACCCGGCCAGGGTTTCGCTTTGATACCCATCTTCTCCACTTAAAGATGTACCATCTGTCCCAACATGAGATGAGGAATAATCGATGCCCTGCTCCACAGATTCCAGCGCCGCCAGGGCCGGGTTGACCAGGGTGTTGTTCGGCATAACACCTTCGCTCAGGGTTGCGGTAAAGGCAGCTGTGTCGGTCGTGATATAATCCATAGAATTCAGGGCGGTAATCGTTGTACCGATGTCCGCGGTGGCTCTGAGGACATTGGTCTCGCTATCGAGCGCCCAGGTCACTCCCGCGGTTCCTGTCTCCTCTGCATTCAGGTAGTCAATCAACGCGCCGAGAGTTGCCGGAGCGTCCTGGTCATCGTGAGTCGCGACAAAATCATAGGCTGCAGAACCACCCGTATTGTCATAAACCACGAAATTCAGGTCATATCGAGTCGTGTAAGATGTGCCTGTGGTATTCAAAGCGTCCGTCAGCTGGGCATTGCCCCACAGGGCGATTTCGCCGATGTACGGCTCACCCGGATCGACCACTTCGGCCTTGGCCGCTTCAATCGCCTGCTGCAGGGCAGTGACCGAGGCAACGGCATCGCCGGCGACCATGTCGGCACTGATTTCGACGCCTTCGATGGTGACGCTCAGGGTGCCGCCTTCATAGTAGTCGTCGTTGTCGGTGCTGAAGGAGAGGGCAACTTCCTGCTGGGAGCCGTTCTGGTCGACTTGGGCGCTGGTGACGCTGAAGGTGGGCACATCGTCCTCGGTCGCGGGGACGGCATCGCCAAGCAGGGTCAGGGTGGTGCCGTCGGAGCTCGCGGTCAGCAGACCGTCAAGGTCCTCATCGTCATTGATGGCGGTGACCAGGGCGGCTACGGACGCGGCCGGATCGACCACGCCGTCATCGCCGTAAACCACGGCGGCCGAGACGGTAACCAAGCTTTCGTCGATATCAGTGGTATCGGGGTTATCATTGTCGTCACCGGTGTCGATGGTGACGCTCAATTCGCGGTCGAATTGGGTGGTGTTGTCGTCGTTGGTCAAAGTCGGCCAGTCGCTTGCGGTGCCGCTGAAGACGATGGTCGCGCTGGTCACTGTGCCCGAATGGGCAATGGCCGCTTCGACATCACCACCGGCTTCGACGGTGAGTACGGTGTCGGCGTCGAGGCCGATGAGTTTGAGTGTTGCGTCGCTGATGGTGACGGAAGCAAGCAATGCGTCTGCGTTGACACTTAATTCTTCGATATAGGCATCGACGTCCTGAACGCCCGCGACAGCAAGGAACTGCCGGTAAACGCTTTCATCAACCACATAATCCTCGGTATAGAGCTCAGCGCTCAGCGTCAAGACTTCACCGGGGAACATCAGATAGTTGTAATCCGAAACAAGGGTGTCGATATCCGTTTGTAGGCCGACCTCTCCACCGTTCAGAATGAAGGCTTTGAACATGTCGGTCATCGAATAGAACAGATAGCCGTCCGGCACGCTGTAACTGCCGTTCGAATCCAGATCCGCAACGGTTACGGCGGTGCTTGCTTCCGACCCGCCGATTTCCATGATACGGCCGACAACGATATCTGAAACGTCCCGGGGAACCAGTGCCTCGCTGATTTCACCAACCAGGCCACTCAAGGCGGCTTCGATATTGCCGCTTTCGTCGGCGGTGACGGTATGGCTGTATTCCGTGCCGTTGATGGTCAGGGTGAGCACGGCGTCTTCGAGGTACAGGTCGGTGTCGGTCGAGAACTGAACGCTGGTGACCGGCAAATGTTGGCCGTCGTAGACGGTTTGGTAAACCACCGTATCGGCGGAGGTGTCGGCGCTGGTCAGGTTGATGCTGTCGGCGCCGAGCTGGCCGATGATGGTCTCGTCGCCGGCTCCGGCGTTGACGGTGTCGTCACCCGCTCCGGCTTCAACGGTCAGGTTGTCGCTGTCGATGGCGATGAAGTCCATCAGGTTGTCCAACTCGTTGCCGTCGGCAATGACTTTTTCGGCGTTGCTGATCGCATCGACGCGATCCGGGTCGCTCAAAGCGGCCTGCACGGTGGTGAAGGCGTCTTCAATGCTGTAGCTGACGTTGTTCTCCAGGTCGAATCCGGTTTCCAGCAAAGCGACGGCTTGAGCAAGAGTCAGCGCACCGTCGATGTCCAGGGTGATGGTGGCCGGGTCGTAGCCGGCAATCAGGTCGCTGAAGGAATCAATAAAGTCAACGTTGACCCGGCTACCGCCTTCCATCAGCGTCCAGGCGGCAACCGCCGAATCCAGTTCTCCGGCCGGGACTTCTACCGATTCAAGCAAATAGACCCTGAAGGCCGCTTCCGACATCAGACTGAGGCCGTTTCCAAGGTTGACTAAATCCAGGTTTGCCAGATTGATGGTCCCGACATAATCGGAATAATCGTTACCGGGGGCAATATAATCACCGCCGCCGCTCATCACGCCGACATAGGCATCATAGGTGACCAGGGCGTAGCCTTGCGGCACGGTATAGGTGCCGTCAGCGGCAATATCCGCGAGAGTAACCGTATCATGGAGCCCGCCTCCGGTTGAGACGCCATCACCATCAACATAGACCGACTCGCCGATAAAGACGTCAGCAGGGGTAAGCCCTTCAGGCAGGATGGCCGTGGCCCAGTTGAACGAACCGCCGGCATTGAAGACCTCAGCGGCACTCAATTCCGCTGTTCCGCCATCCCAGATTTCGGGTTGGGCTTCAAGGGCATCGAGGCGGGCATCGAGGGCGTCGATCTGGCTTTGCAGGCCGCTCAGGGATGCGGCGGTTCCGGCATTTTCCAGGGCGCTGACCGCGTCGCTCAGAGCTTTGAGCGTGGCGTAGTCGCCCTCTTCAAGCGCTCCGGAAAGGTCACTCTCAAGTTGGGTGATTGCGTTATCGGTATAGGTTTCCAGCGTGTTTTGCAGGGCGGCGAGCTGGTATGCCAGGGTGCCTTCGGTCGCGGCGTCGCCGCTCACGACCCCTTCCAGGTCCTGAACAGCGCTGTTCAGGGACGCAATGGTGCTGTAGTCCTCGACGCTGAAACTTTCGCCTTCGCCGAGCCCTTCGAGTTGGGCTTGCAGGGCGGCAACCGCATCGTCGGCATAGCCTTCCAGCGTGGTTTGCAGGGCGGCCAATTGGTAAGCCAGGGTGCCTTCGGTTGCGGCGTCGCCGCTGACGACTCCTTCGAGGGCCTGAACGGCGCTGTTCAGGGACGCAATGGTGCTGTAGTCCTCGACGCTGAAACTTTCGCCTTCGCCGAGCCCTTCAATCTGGGCTTGCAGGGCGGCAACCGCATCGTCGGTATAGCCTTCCAATGTGGTTTGCAGGGCGGTGATTGCCGTGCTGATCTGAGTGGCGACGGCGGTATCGCCGACCAGGGCCTCAAGGGCGGTGAGACTGCCGTCAAGAGCGGTCAGGGTTGTGTTGATATCGCTGATATCATCGGCAAGATCGGACACACCGCCGCTGGATGCTGCACTTAACGCAGCGATCTGGGCTTGCAGGTCGGCAATGGCGGCAAACAGCCCGGTGGCATCGTCCGCGCCTTCCTCGCTCTCCGCGGTGCCGACATAGCCTTCCACATAAGCGACCACGGTATCGGTGATCCCGGCCAGAGTGGCTTCAATGGCGTCCAGACGGGTATCGAGCGCGCCGTCGTCGCCGGTCAGGGTTTGCAGGGCGGTAACGGCGTCGTTCAGGCTGTTCAGGCTGGTGCTCAGGCCGCTGATGTCGCCGATGGCCAGGTCATCAACCTGGGTTTGCAGGGCGGCGAGGTCGGTTTCAACCTCACCGGCCAGCGCATCGATGGCATTTTGCAGGGTGGTTTGAGCAGTACTCAGGGCCTCTGCTGCAGCGGTATCATTGTCGCCGACCAGGTTTTGCAGTGCGGTGATCGCAGCGGCGTTGGCGGCAATGTCGCTCACATTGGCGGCGATGTCGGTATCGTTGCTTTCGATCAGCCCTTCCAGACGGGCGGCTTCGGCTTCCATATCACCGGCCAGCGTGTCAATGGCATTTTGCAGGGTGGTTTGAGCGGCCGTCAAAGCTGCTGCTGCGGCGGTATCATTGTTGCCGACCAGGGTCTCAAGAGCGGTCAGGGCGGTATCAAGATCGGCAATGTCGCTCAGGTTGGCGGCGATGTCGGTATCGTTGCTTTCGATCAACCCTTCCAGGCGGGCGGCTTCGTCTTCCATATCACCGGCCAGCGTGTCGATGGCGGTTTGCAGGGTGGTTTGAGCGGTACTCAGGTCGTAGTGCAGATCAATCAGGGCCGACATTGTCGGCTCAATGCCATAGGCAACATTCTCCGCAGCAATCATTCCGGTCAACTGCCCGATGACTGCGGCGTCTGTAATTGCGGTGCCGTAGGCCCCGTCACCGGCAAGCGCTGCTGCTGTCCCGGCCAGATCGCTGGAGACCAGGTCGATCAATTCGATAGAGCCGCCGCCGGCAAAGGTGATTTTGACCGACAAAAACTCCTTGTCGATAAACACATCGCCATAAGGTGTCAGGTTGGTGGCCAGTTCAATCTGTGTAATGCCCGCGTTCAGGGCAGCTTGATCTTCGACGTCGGCAAACCGCAATACGTCACCGCGGCCCTCTTCATCGCTGACCGTGAAGCCATAGACGGTCAGGGTCTCGCCGGCCGCAAGATCGGCCAGGTTGAGGACGACTTCGTTATTGCCGAACTCTTCGGTGTAAGATTCACTGATCGTGTTGTTGGCATTGCCGGAAACGGCATCCGAAAGATTTTTCAGAACAAATGCGCCAACGGTGTCGATGTCGGACAGACCGGCCGCGGTAAAAGTCCCCTCATCATCGACATAAACCTTACCCAGCACAACGGTATTATCATTCTCGCCGACAACAACAGTGTGGTCGCCGTCGCTGACATCGGTTGAGGCGGATACAATACTTTGCCCCAATACAGATTGCAGTGCGATGACGGCAGCATCCAAGTCAGCTATATCACTCACGTTGGCGGCAATGTCGGTGTCGTTTCCGTCAATCTGGTTTTGCAGGTCGGCCACTTCAGTCGTCAGGTTGCCGGCGACGGTGTCGATGGCGGCCTGCAGGGTGGTCTGGGCAGTACTCAGGGCCTCTGCTGCAGCAGTGTCGTTCTCGCCGACCAGGGTTTGCAGGGTGGTGATCGCAGCGGCATTGGCGGCGATGTCAGCCACGTTGGCGGCGATGTCGGTATCGTTGCCGTCGATCTGGGTTTGCAGCGCGGCCACTTCCGTGGTCAGGTTACCGGCGACGGTATCGATGGCAGTCTGCAGGGTGCTTTGGGCGGAAGTCAAGGCAGCAGCCGCAGCAGTGTCGTTCTCGCCGACCAGGGTTTCAAGGGCGCTCAGGGCGGTATCAAGATCGGCAATGGCGCTCAGGTTGGCGGCGATGTCGGTATCGTTGCTTTCGATCAGCCCTTCCAGACGGGCGGCTTCGGCTTCCGCTGCACCGGCCAGCGTGTCGATGGCGGTTTGCAGGGTGCTCTGGGCGGTTGCAAGATCAGCCTCAAAGTCATCAATGGCGGTCGCGGTATTTCCGTCAAGGGCGCTGATTGCATCACTCAAAGCACTGAGCTCTGCGCTCAGGTCGCTGATGTCGCCGATGGACAAATCATCCACCTGTTCCTGAAGGCTGTTGAGGTGAATCGACATTTCGGGAATGGAGGGATAGGTGACGGCGTCCAGGGCAGCCTGAATGCCGGCGGCCCAGCCGTCGGCGACGACAACTCCGTCAGCAACCTCGATGGTATAGCCGGCTCCGATCAGCACCTGTTCCTGGGACTGTTCGACAAAATTCTGCAAAGCGGTGACGTCATCCGCACTGGAGACCACAATCGTCACCTCACCGTGACCGGTGACGCTGGTGATCGACGGGGTGGCGAGGAACTGCGCGACGGATAATTGCAGCCCGGAGTTGATCGTAAAAACAGTGCCCGCGGGGAGATTCACGCCGAGAACATTGACCGTGCCGGCCACAACCTCGATTTCACTGAACGCTCCGAGCGTGCTGTCACTGCCCAGGGTCACGACGTCGTTGGCATAATCAGCATTGTCGGAGAAATCGAACACCAGGCGGTGAGCACCGTCATCCGATGACAGGTTATCCGTATTGATCGTCAGTGTACGGGCATCGCCTTCAATGTCATCGATGGTAAATACAACCTGCTCGGCTCCGTCACCCGTGCCGCTGACCAGCTGACCGACCAGATCAACCTGTTCGGCATCCTGGGCGTCGATGGTAAACGTTTTTTCGCCGCCTTCACCGTCGATCGCCGCGCTGAAATCGCTGGCGTCGGTTTCGAGCACGTTGGTCGCGTCGTCTTCGTCATCCAGGTCATCGAAGACAAGCGGAGAGTCCGAAGAAGAACCGCTTCCACCACCGGCAGCCGCGGCGATTCCGCCGGCGATGCCGAGCCCGAGCAGCACCCCGCCCCAGGCGATTCCCCCGTCGGAAAAATCGGCCGTGGCCAAAGCCTTGACCAGCGCCTCGTTGCCCTGGGCCATTTCCAGCAGAGTGTCCTGCTCGCCCTGCGCCCAGATCAGTTGCCCGCCGTCTTCCAGTGCCACGCCTTCACTGTCGGAAGCGATGATCCGGGCATCGCCATCCTCTTCGGCCAGCGACACTTCGGCCTCGACCAGAAAAAAGCCTTCGAGAACCACTTTGGTCCCGTCCGCATAGATGATGACAAGATCGTCGCCGGCTCGCTGCACGATCACGGCTTGCGCCGCCATTAGATTGCCGTCATGGTTCTGCAACAGATAGAGTTGATTATCCTGAGCAACAGTTCGGGTTGTTGTTTCCTGATCCACTTCAATTTTAGTCGTTTTCTTGCTCATGGTTCGATAATCCTTTCCTGATCATGAATGAATAAAATTGAGTATTCCGACAAATCCGGTTATCGCCAAAATATTAATAATTCTTGGGTTTCGGTTTTTACGCATTGAAAGCCACTGCCTCACAAGGCACGATTCGTGCCAATGAAAACGAGCCGTGCAAAAACAAATAGATAGGAATGCGGGATAAGAGGATGACAGGCTGACAAACATTATCTGCTGTCACTTTGAGAGTCTATTTTATCCCGAAGCATCAAATTGAAAGGCCGCTGTCCCCGATACGGTCATTCGGGGATGACGGGTTGGTGGATTCCCGATACGGTCATTCGGGAATGACGGGCTTGGAATATTTTGGGGATGACGTGGTTCCTTTGGGAATGACAATCCTTTCTACGTCAGCCTCACACGCCACCAACAACGTCACCTCCGCGTGACTTCCTAAATGTCACCCCCGAATTGTTCTATCGGGGGTCCATGCTTCTGACTGTAACAACGGTGGTCACTATGGATAAGCAACTGCTGGATTCCCGATAAAACATTTCGGGAATGACGGGTTTGGCTTGTCGGAAATACCGGGTGAGCGAATTGCGCGGGGATGACGCAGCCAATAACGTCCCCCCCGCACGCTTCCCATCACGTCACCCCCGAGAGACTGTATCGGGGGTCCATATTTGTAAAACCCCTGGATTCCCGATAGATACATTCGGGAATGACGGGTTTGGCGGATTCACGTCCTCGTTCCCAATAGGCCCACTTGGGGATGACGGGTTGGTGGATTTCGGGAATGACAACTTTTTACGTCAGCCCCACACGCCACCAACAACGTCATCTCCACATGACTTCCTAAATGTCACCCCCGAATTGTTCTATCGGGGGTCCATGCTTTTGACTGTAACGACGGTGGTCACTATGGATAAGCAACTGCTGGATTCCCGATAAAACATTTCGGGAATGACGGGTTTGGCTTGTCGGAAATACCGGGTGAGCGAATTGCGCGGGGATGACGCAGCCAATAACGTCCCCCCCGCACGCTTCCCATCACGTCACCCCCGAGAGAATGTATCGGGGGTCCATATTTGTAAAACCCCTGGATTCCCGATAGATACATTCGGGAATGACGGGTTTGGCGGATTCCCGATACAGTCCTTCGGGAATGACGGCGTGCGGCTTGTCGGGAATACCGGGTGAGCGAATTGCGCGGGGATGACAACGCTTCTACAATCGGCAACGGCGGCGTCACGAAACTGCTGCTGCCTGTAGACACTCACGTTTTTCCGGTCTTGTCTCCACAGTCGTGTGTTGCCGCCTGCAGCATCCGGCGCTCGACAAAATTTTTCAATTCGCGAATATTGCCCGGCCAGTCGTAGCCGGCAAGGGATTCGAGTTCACCGGCAAGGGTCTCAAAACCGAGAAGTCGATCGGCGTGAGGTATGAGATGATAAAAGTGACGGGACAACAACGGGATATCCTGTCGGCGCAGCCGTAATGGCGGGACGGAAACGGTAAAGTCGCTGATACAGCTATAAAGATCTTTACTGAAGTGCCCCGATACGGCCAGATCCCCCAGGTTCCAGGAGCTTGAGACGATCAGTCGTCCCGGGATCTTCTGCGTGTCGTCATGGGTGGATATTTTTCTGCGGATGCAACAGGCCAGTTCACGCTGGTTCGCTAAGGGCACATCGCTGATCTCGTCGAGAAACAGCGTCCGTGTGGCGTTGCGATCCTCATTCCGGCAATCTTCGCCACGGTTGAACGACAAAACCCCAAGTTCGGTCCTGATTATTTGCGCCAGCAATTCCTCGGGCAGCCCGGAGCAATTGATGCGCCGGAAATATCCGTCAGGTGAGCCGGTCATCGTGTGCAGGGCGTAAGCCAGCCGGGTTTTACCGACCCCGCTTTCACCGTACAGGGCCATGATCGGCACCCGCAACTGCAATGCCAGCTCAAGGAGAATAAAAAGCTGCTTCATCCCCGGGCAGTCAGTAACAAATGTTTTTGAGTGCTGCGCACCCTCGCTCATATCAGCTCCTGCCTATCGCCCGGGTAAACATTCGCTCTGGATATTTACCCCCATTCCCGGGTTTCTGTCCCCGATACAGTCACTCGGGAATGACGGGCTTGGAACATTTCGGGAATGACGGGTTGGTGGATTCCCGTCCCCGTTCCCAATAGGCCACTTGGGGATGACGTGAACCGCTCGATGGTGACGTGTGGCTGCGGGAATAAAAACTTCTTTACGTCGCCCCCACACGCCTCCCACAACGTCACCTCCGTGTGCGTCCCAAAGTCATCACCCTTGCAAGACTTCCCAAAATGTCACCCTTGCATGGCTTTCCAAATGTCACCCCTGCATGACTTCCCAAAATGTCACCCCCGAATTGTTCTATCGGGGGTCCATGTTTCAAAACCCCTGGATTCCCGATAAAGGCCTTCGGGAATGACGTGAAGTGCTCGAGGGTGACCTGTGGCTGCGGGAATGAAAACTTCTTTACGTCACCCCCACACGCCTCCCACAACGTCACCTCCGTGTGCGTCCCAAAGTCATCACCCCTGCAAGACTTCCCAAAATGTCATCCCCGAATTGTTCTATCGGGGGTCCACGCTTCTAAAACCCCTGGATTCCCGATAGAGGCCTTCGGGAATGACGTGAAGTGCTCAAGGGTGACGTGGTTCCTTCGGGAAGGACAATCTTTTCTACGTCACCACGCACGCCTCCCACAACGTCACCTCCGTGTGCGTCCCAAAGTCATCACCCTTGCAAGACTTCCCAAAATATCACCCTTGCATGGGCTTTCCAAATGTCACCCCCGAATTGTTCTATCGGGGGTCCATGTTTCTAAAACCTCCGGATTCTCATCAGCACACGATCGGCTGCCGTTTACGCCGCCCGGCTGAAACACTCCTGTTGAACCAGCAGCCTGATCCCGCCGCGGGCATGTTCGACCCCATGGATCATCACCACTTCGTCCAGCGGCTTGTTGATGACTGGATAATTCGTTTTCAAAACCTTGAACGCGGTTGATTCGGTCAGGTCCGCTTGCATGTCGACGCGCATTCCCATTTTGTGCGCCCGGCACGAACCGGGCGATATCACTACCGGGGAACGGAGAAAGCAGGCCCAGAAGGCCGGAATCAGTTGCAGGAACAGGGCCTGTAAAAGCGCCAGATCAACCAGGGAGCGGGAGGTGAAAACACAACCGACAACTGGCCCCGCGGACAATGTCAGGCGGCATTTCACGCGGATCAACCGATTGTCCGGGGCGCGCAGAACCGCCACCAGACAAGTTTTTTTGTAAATGGTCCGCACAATTTTAAAAGGCGCAGGGCCGCAGAGCGGTACCGGTTCCTGCGTATCCAGTTGCGGTTCGAAAAACGGCAGAACCCCATTTTTCAGCTGCCGGACGAAGTCACCGGAATAGTAACGGCGGAGAAACCGTTCCGGCTCGAGAAAATCGGCAACCGCCCGGGCGTTCTGTATCTTTGGCATCGGTCCTCCTTTCGTGCTTCGTTCGCAACAGAACAAGTCGTTATCAAAAAATGTTCCAACCACGAAAGGCGAAAAAAAAGTCTTTTACTTTAAAGGGTTATTCAGTGAAAAGAAAATATGGAGAAAGGCTGTAAAACAATTTCCACCGCGACAAGCTTTTATTTTGAGAGGCGAAGAAAACGCCGTCTCTCAGATTGAAAGGTTCGAAAACCGGGTTAAATCTGCGCCAGACACTCCCGGATCGCTTCGGGAGTGAAGGGCTTCTTTATCGCCCCCTTCGCTCCCAGAATTTTTGCCTCGCCGATAATTTCATTCCCGCTTTCCGTCGAAATCATCACAACCGGGACGTTTTGTATATTCGGGTTGTCCTTTTTTGCCGCGAGGAACTCCAGACCGTTCATGTTCGGCATGTTGATGTCGCAAAGAATCAGGTCAACCGCATGATGTTCGAGAAAATCGATGGCTTCCCGGCCATCGCTCGCTTCATGAATGTTTTCGAACGTCTGTCCGGCCTGGCGCAACGAACGCACGACAATTTTACGCATGGTGTTTGAATCATCGACAATCAGAACGCTTTTCATCCCCTTCTCCCAAAATCCGCAGGGTCTCAACCCCGGCCCAAGCTTGTCTGTCCGGGGCGTCAGACGTCAGCGTGCTCCTGACTGTCCACTTTAAGCTGGGGGACAAGCGTCTTGATCAGTATTTCGAGCGCCGCCCGGTCGCGGTCCCCCTCGTGCACCAGATCGACCAGGACCTCTACCGTGACGTACTTTCGCTCGCACACCCGGCAGACTCTGGTTCTTTCGTAAAACGGCCGTTCCTGCCCCGGAGGCTGGAACCCGCTGTCGACCAGCTCCATGGGAGAAATCCGTTTGCAATACGGGCAATAAATAGAATCGATAACGGTCATGTGTGCGGCATTCCCTTTTTTTGTATGTCATTGCAATCCAGCAACGCCGTATCGGCGTCCCGACAAGATCAGAAAAAGCTTAAGCATATTTCGTTCCATACCGCTAACTTGCTATTTTATTTGCTTTTCAACATATAAACGGTGGAAAGCGGACAGAAATTTTGATCATTCTGATAGACGGAAACGGCAGGATGGATTGTGCGGGGAGGACGCATCCAAGATCGTCACCCCCAAGTGGGCCTATTGGGGACGGGGGTCCATGTCCCCGATACAGGCTTTCGGGGATGACGAACCTCTGGATTCCCGATAGATACATTCGGGAATGACGGGTTTGGGAGATTTCGGGAATGACGGGTTTGGGAGATTTCGGGAATGACGGGTTTGGGAGATTTCGGGAATGACGGGTTTGGGAGATTTCGGGAATGACGGGTTTGGGAGATTTCGGGAATGACGGATTTGGGAGATTTCGGGAATGACGGATTTGGGAGATTTCGGGAATGACGGTGTATGACTTGTCGGGAATACCGGGTGAGCGAATTGCGTGGGAATGACGCAGCCAACAAACGTCACCCCTGCGTGCCTCTAGCGGGGGTCCATGAGATTCTGGACGGGGATACTATATTCCGCAGCTTACAAGCTCCTTGGAACGGTTATCTCAAAAACGGTTCCGTCGCCCGGACGGCTGTTGCAGGTGATCGTGCCCTGATGGACATTGACAATCAGGTTATGGGCGAAGGCCAGTCCCTGCCCGGTCCCTTTTCCGGCCTTCTTGGTGGTAAAGAAGGGTTCGAAAATCAGCTTTTTCTTATCCTCGTCGATCCCGGAGCCGTTATCCTGGATGCTCAACTCGATCCGGTCCTCAGAACCCCGGGTGCTGACCTTTATCAGGCCGGATCTTTCTTCATCGTCCTGCCGTTCCTCAATGGCATGGGCGCTGTTGACGATCAGATTCAGCACAAGCCGGCTCCAGGAATTCGGGTCGCACAGCAGCGTCGGCAGTTGCGGATCCAGATCCAGATTCAGCTCGGCGACGTATTTCCATTCGTTTTTTGAAATCGTCGCCGCGCTCTCGATGATTCGGTTCAAATCGACGGCTGTTTTTTCGCCCTCGCCGGGATGGCTGAATTCCTTCATGGCCGTAACGATCTTGATGATCTGATCGACGCCGTAAAGGGTCTCGTCGATACTGTTGGGAATTTCAGCCAGCAGATAGTCAAGATCATACTCGGCCTTCAATGCGGCTATTTTTTCCGCAATCCGCTGCCGATCCAGCGGATCGTCCCCATTCAGAAACAACTGGACGTCATGCAGATAGGCGGTCAGGTCCTTGAACGTGTCCCGGAAAAAAGCGACGTTGTTCTGCAGGTATTGTATCGGGGTGTTTATTTCATGCGCCACACCGGCCGCCAACTGCCCGATCGCTTCGAATTTTTGCGTCTCGATCATCTGTTGCTCGGCGGCCAGGCGTTCGCTGATATCACTGAACACGACTACGACGCCGATCGTTTCATTGTTTTCGATGAGCGGTGCGGAATGCACCTGAACGGGAAAGCCGGTGCCGTCGCTGCGACGATAGATATCCTGGATATCCCGGACCGCTCCTTCGCTGAGCGCACCGCAGGTTGAACAGTTCCGCTCATTGGATGACTGGTGGATCACGAAGTGGATGCGGCGGCCGATCAATTCCGCGGCATGGTAACCGAGCAGGCGCTCCGCGGCGGCGTTGACAAACGTCGTGCAGCCGTCCCGGTCGATACCGAAGATCCCTTCCGTAACGGATTGCAGAATCAGGTCGCTGCGCCGGGCCAGTTCCCTGGCGCGCCTCTCCGACTCGCTTTTTTCGAGCAGCAGCTGCCGGGTCTTTTCATGGGCGGCAACCACTTCGGCCGTGCGTTTGAACACCTGCTCTTCCAGGCCGGCGTTCAGCTCCCTGAGCTCCTTTTGCGCTGTCGTCAATTTCTCCTGATAGATCTTCAGGCGACGGTTGTTTTTAAACAGGAACAGAGTGATCGAACCGAGTGCCGCAAGAATCAGAACCGCAGTCCCCGCAAGCTGAAAAACCAGAGCGTAATTGCGCGGGCTAGGGTTCAGGCGGACCCATTTATTGTATATCCGGTTATGTTCATTCTCCGTGATCGTTCCGAGAACCTTGTTGATAATCGTCACGGCAGGGGCATAATCGGGGTCGATGCCGATACGGTGTTCAAAATTGAATTCCGTTTTCCCGGCGATTTTGAGATCGTATCCGCTTTTATTGATATTGTAGTTCACCACGGCCAGATGACCGACAAAGGCGTCGATTGCACCCTGTTCCAGCAGTTGCAGGCCGCTGGGGACATCCTGCGTCGTCACCAGTTGAATGTCCGGATAATGGCTGTTCAGAAAGTGATGGCTGGTATGACCTTTGCCGACACCGACCTTCTTTCCGGCAAGTTCGCTGGTAGCACTGATGAAATCGATGTCCGAACGGGTGGCGATCACCAGGGGAAAAACCGCGAACGGATCAGTATACACAAACGGCCTGCCGATTTTGTCGTCTTTGCCCAGCGCCGGGATCAATTCAATTTCCCGCTGCCGGTATTTGTCGAGCACGTCCTGCCAACTGTCTCCCGCACGGACAAACCCCAGGCATAAACCGCTGCGTTTGGAAATCAAATTTAGATAATCGGCAATCATGCCGCGATATAAAGGTATCGAATCTACGTCCGATAACGGCTTCCAATTGACTTCGCTGTAACGCAGAAGATGACCCTGCTCCAGCCATTGTCGTTCCGAGTCCGAAAACTCCGGCATGGCCGCATGAGCATTAAGCGCAATCGACAGACAAAAGAAGAGCAACATCCGGCGGCACAACCCCATGGCAAATCTCCCGGCAAGCAAAGCAGCCTGAAAAAACTTGGTTAACGGTGTCGTCAGTTGGCGAATCGATCGGGGCGACAACCCGGATAGCGCCGTCATCTGCGACCATAGCCTCGTACCCGCCCCTCCGGCCGTAATCGAAGCCCGGCTAGAGATCCCGTACCGGAAAACCGATTTCTGATGACCCGGCTTGCCGCCGTAACCGGAGAACGGGGCACGACTTTCCCATTGCAAAAGGCCGTCGCCCGGGCGGCGACAGTCAACCTCCTGGGCGGGTTCATGCGTTCCTGGACATGGTCCCGTTACTCCAAACCGGAGGCATCTGGATATCCGGAAACCTCTTTTCCTCCCACAGATCATGGCATGCGCACAATGCTTACGGTTTGGCGCAAAAAGGCTCTGTGCCGGCACAAAGACGATAACAGCCGTTTTTTAACAGCTCTGTGGCGGCGGTTATCCGGAGGTAAGTCTGATTGGGGAAAAACAGGTAATGTTCCCAAGCGACCAAGTGCGTTTTCAGCACAAAGCATGCCACCTGCGAAAAAGGCTTTATCATGGACCTGAAGTCAATAGAAAGGCGATTCCGCCCCGACCGCTCTATCATTCTGAAATGCGCTCGCCCGGTTGCTCGCTCAAATTGACGGTTCCGCAGTCCCGATGTATTTTTTGTCGTTGCGATCCGTGACGCCACAACACACTGACCATGGACGCACATGGATAAGCCGTCAAAACCACCGGAGCGGATGCTGTTTCTACGAAATTTATATAAAGGTAAAAAAATGCCCCAACGTCGGAGGGGTGGTAACGAAGGGGCCATGGCATTTCAATGTGTCGATCGTGAACGTTACGGCATTCTTTTCAACTCATCTCGCCAAATTCGCCAGATAAATGCCGCCGCTCCCAGACCTGTTGAGAGGTAACTCCAATCTGGTAGAGCTTATTCATTAGCATGAAACATGCCATTGAATATAATGAGGCTTTCAGCGGCATTCAGGGTAAAACAGCGAGCGGAACCACCTGCAGACCTATCATTTCGAGCCCCCCCCCCCCACCGTCATGACTCATATTGACCGGCCGGTATGACGGAGCCGGGGGAGACGTTTTTTCAGGTTGTTCACCGGCAACAGGGGGAGTGGAGCGATGACAGCATTGCAGCGGCGCTCGTTTTGCCGTTACGAGCCGCCGTCGGTTTGATTACAGAGGCTGCACTTCGGGGCAGCCCTGTTCGTGGAAATCGCCGGTGGAAATGTCGATATCGAGATCAACCAGCGCTTCGGCATTCAACAGCACATTCACGACATCCCCAACCTTGCCGATCCCGGCCAGATAATTTTTCCCCTCTTGGAAATGGGGGGCAGGTTCGATCTGTTCCGCCGGAATTTCGACCACTTCATTGACCCGATCGACAATGATCCCGGTGGTGGTGTCGCCGACCCTGATGACAATAATACAGGTGCGGTCGTCATAGTTGCGCACCGGCAGATTGAACCGGATACGAACATCCATGACCGGGAATATGCATCCCCGTAAATTGATGATCCCTTTGATGCAGGCCGGCATGTCGGGGACCGTCGTGATTTCCTGAATGCCGACAATCTCGGTCACGCAATCAATGGGAAGCCCGTAGTTTTGCTCATTGAGATGAAAGGTCAGATACAATCCCCGGCGGCTGTCGCAGTGGCCGTCCGGCAGCTCTGAAATGATGCCCTGGTTCACTGTTTACTCCTTTTGCAGTGGCCGTCCGGCAGCTCTGAAATGATGCCCTGGTTCACTGTTTACTCCTTTTGCGGTTCCCGCACGCTATCGGGCTGCGCTCGTTCAGGGTTCTACTTCAATTCATCCCTGCGTGGGGTGAAGCACCACGAAACGCATAACCCGGCGTGTGTTTGGCTTTTGCAAGGGCTTCCGGGCGCAAGCAGACAATCCCCGGGAAAATCCCGGACATATCGTCTGGTCGTCATCCGGCGGCCGCGACTGTTAATCGGCTGATCACCCTGCCGTATCCAAACTCCGGCGCACTTCAGCCCGTTGTCTGCCGCACCCAGGCGTGGATGGTATCCACGCAAACCGGCTTGTGGAGAACGCAACACCCCAGATCCTGCGCCCGTTCCAGTTCGCTATTGCTCCAGGTGCCGGAGATCACGGCTTTTCTGTCATCCGGCAGCAGGCAGTTTTTCTGTCGAATCCGGCTTAAAAATTCAAGGCCCGACATGCCGGGCATCTGGTTGTCGGTCACAATCAGATCGAAGCTGCCCGGTCGCTCTTTGCGGTTGCCGTCTTCCCATAATTCCAGCGCTTCACTCGGATTCGAGAAGTCGACAACTTCATAGTCAACATGCTCCAGGACTGCTTTCAGTATCGTCCGGTTGATTTGGTCATCATCCAGAACGAGGGCTTTTTTACGTTTCATTAAAACCTCTCTTACAACGGCTTGTTTCCGCATAACGGTTAGCGACGGTTCCTGTGCACGGCAGCGGACCGCTGTCGGGGAATCTGCCCATACAAGATTCATGCCTTCTTTAAACCGCGGCATTTCGAATGCGACAAAGCAGCTGCAAGGTCAAATCCTTCCGGGCACATCCGGCGCCGCAGGGTCTCCTTCTACAGCCTGGACCGAGGTTATATGCGAATTGTATTCAGCATTGTTTTCCGGCGACTTATCGCCTGCATAGCGGAATCGCCCAAGGCTGGTGGTTGACGACAGCGGTGTTCCGTTGGCTGGATCGACCAGGAGTTAAGCCCGCTGGGCTTTCTTTCCGGAACCGGATTCCGCCCCCGGGAGAACGGATGATTGTGATAGACGGAGCGCGGAGCGGCTCTCAGATTGAAAGCTCGGTTGAGGATGATACGGGATTGGCGCCAGGGAGTTGCGCCGCAGAGATCGAGCGGGTGGTTATAATCTGTGCGCATCCAGCTGAGAAACGCGGGAGCATGTCACAAGAAGAGAGCGCTCCGGACATGATGCGACACGCGCCGCGACGGGGTTCATCAACCGCGACCGCTCCGGGAGCGGGAGAATCGAACTTCAGCAAAATGTCGCCCGCCGCCGGTCCGTGACGGGATCGACATCAGGCCAGTGTCCCGGTTGGTTGTGTGGTTTATTCCGAGTCATTTTTGCTGCTGACAAGGCATGCCGCCGCAGGCCCAACCTTTACGTAGACAGCGGCAAAAAGGGCCGGATTTGGGCGATGGAACCAACCGCACGGGGCACTAGGCCAAACCAAAAGCCCAAAGCAGCCCTACGGCAACGAAAACCGCAGGCAGCAGGTTGCCTACCGGCAGCCGCTTGATTTCCAGCAGGTCAAGGGCAATCGCCACAATCAGCAAGCCGCCGACGGCATTCATTTCGGTGACCACGGGTTCGGTCAAGATGGTTTTGGCCGACCCGGCCGCCAGGGTAATGCCGCCCTGATAGATCAATAACGGGAGCACTGAAAAGACCACCCCGAGACCGAGGGTTGAGGTCAGGGCGATCGAAGCGACGCCGTCAAGGGCGGACTTGGCGTACAGAATCGTCGGTTTGTCCCCCAGTCCGTCCTGTAAAGCCCCCATGATCGCCATTGCGCCGACACAGTACAGCAGGCTGGCGGTGACAAACCCCTCCGAGACTTTGCCCAGGCCGGAAAAACGTTGCTGCAGAGCACACCCGAAATCCTCCAGCCGTTTTTCGATCCCGATCAACTCCCCGATCAGCCCGCCGAGAATCAGGCTGCCGATCACGACCATCAGTTGCCGACTTTGCAGGGCCAGTTGCAAACCGATGAGCAGTACGGCCAGCCCCAGACCCGCCATCAGCGTTTTGCGGACGCGCGCCGGCAGCCGGTCGCCGGCAAGCTTGCCGACCAGGCAGCCGGCTGCGACCGCTACGATATTAACCAGAGTTCCCTGAAGAATCATCACCTTTGCCTAGCGCCCTGAGGGGTTCATCCGTTGTCCCAAACCGGAAAAAACAAAAACAGCATGATACACAAAAGCACGGCAAGGCATAGCTTTTTCTGAGTATGAGGGAACGAATTGAACCGCCCCGGGATTGCCGGTGGATTCAAATTTTGAGGCCTGGGGAACAAAAGATACGCCCCGAAGGTTCGGAAAAAAGTCGCTCGTTTGGTTATCGTGCGGCAGGAAAAATATTCATCATGCCGGGCAGCCGTGTGCTCTATTGCCGGCAAGACCGGCGGCATGGCGAGCCCCTGGGAACCAGGTGAGAACACGCAGAAGGTTCACCGGAAGAGGGTTCCGGAACACAGATTGAACGGAAACGGCTGAAGCCGCTGGAGCGGAAAAACGGGACCGGCAACGGGCCGATAAGATCCCGCAGCTTACACATCAACCGTCAAATCAAATGTTTTCGGGCTTACGGCATCGACTTTAAGCTCGCGCAGGACACTCTCCCCACCCCGGTCTTCAATCACGCCGGAGGAAATCCCGATTTCGACATCTAATTCTTCTAACTGCTTTATTTGGCCGACATGGAAGTCCAGAATATTATTACCCGGATCAAAGCGGTAATTGTCGAAGCCGTTCCGCTCCAACAGTGCCCTGACCGGAGCGGTATCCCGGCCGAAAACCTTTGCCGTTTTCAGGAGATAATCCCGTGGGGAAAAATATGCCGTGGGAGGAATATGGGACGATGAATTTTGTTGATACAGTTGTCCGGTCTGCTTGTTTTCAACAGAACAATAATGGATTCCCAGTGAAAGGCCGGCATCCAGGGCAAAATCCAGCAGATCCAGGCAAACCTGTTCGCTCCCCGAAACAGGTAATCCTCCGGCATACCAATAGTTATAAAGCACCCGGAAGGGTCTTTTCTTTATTTTATAGCCCCTTTTTTGATAGGCCTGCGGGTTGTTGAAGGGGTAGCAGAATTCCAGCAGGTTAATGGAAAAGAGGCCGATCCGATCCAATTCCAACAGAACGTTTTGCATTATCTTTTGTGTTTCAGGAAGGACAGGCATTTCAACCATCACCTGAGGGATGAAATCCCTTGCCAGTGCAATTCTCTTGAAAATGCCGTTACGTTCCCTTAATAGATCATCGGTTCTGATACTAAAACGAATCTCCTGCAACCCGGCGCCGCCCAGCGCTCTCAGGATATCGGCATCGACCTGGTCTCCGCTGGTGTATAACCGCGTGTGCGCATCCGGAAATTCAGCTTGTGCATGCCTGAAAAATTCGACGGAATCTTCTTTGTGCAAAAGCGGTTCGCCACCAGTCAAAGCCAGATAGCCGACCTGCAGCTTTTGCGCCCGGATTTGCTGAAGCTCGTTAACCACATCCCGGGTGTTGTCTCGATAATAGTTGTAATTTTCCTGATTAGGATTGAAACAATAGAAACACTTCCGGTGACATTTCAACGAGATGAAGAAAGTAGCACTTCCCGTTCCGGTTTGGCAGGCGACACAGGCAGGAGAGACGTTACCGATTCTCAGACTCTTTCGATCATTGCACAGTTTCACCCCTCTTTTTCCAAGGGCTTCGGTTTTCTGTTTTGCCAAGCCGGAATAATCCCGCTCGTCAATCTCCATTCCTGATTGAGTAGCCTGTTTCAGAAAATCAAGATAGATGTCCACATATTTTGACGCATATTTTCTAAACGCGGGGTTTTGAATCTGGGGCAATGTTTCTTCATCGATATCCACAATCATGGAGTATCCATTATTCTACATGACAGAGGCGGGTTTAACGTTGCTTTTTACTAGGTTTCCAAATGGATTTCTTTTCCTGAAATCACAGACGGAACACAGCTCGCGACCGCATCCGGCAGCAAATAATGAGTTGCATTTTGCACATTGCGTCAAGGAACCCTGACTGATGACGGCAGGCTCAGCCGATCCGAAAATCCGGTTAAAGCCGGGATTGGTATCCAACGCGATGGCTTCGGGGATGCAGACACTCGCGCAAATCCCGCAACCTATGCATTTTTTTGCATCAAACAGCAACCGGTAAGATGTCTTGTCCACATCGGTTGCAAATGTTATTGCATTGGTGGGACAGACACGTTCACAGGCAGCACAGGCATCACAACGATCGGAAACATGGAGAAAAGCGTACCGGCCGCTTTCCAGGGAAGTATCCCAACCCTCTTCGGGATCGGGGAGGGCTCCAAGGGCATTTATGAGGCGTAACCGATCAACGCCCGGCAACTTTTCTCTGTTTTCAGAGTGCTCGCTTTCCATCGCGCTGTCTATAGCGCAGGCAAGCGCGATTTTGCCCTTGTATGCCATATCGCGAAACAATCCTCGTCGAGACAATTGAGGACTGTTAATATCCAGCAAGGGCCTTTTTTGGGGGAATTCATTTTCAGAGATGGTCAGAAAGATGTCCTCTTTGCTCCAACCGGTTAAAATCCGGTTGGCATGTTGGACCTGATGTTGAACCCTGGGGGCAAGGCTCTTCCAGTCGCAATCCCTGCAGGCATCCATACGCAGAAAAACACGTTTAAAGCCGACGGCGAACAGCGTGACATACCCCCCGACCCCCAATCCCGCAAGGCAGCCGCCAAGGCGAATACCGGTTTGCTTTGAGCTGATTCCCATTGCGGGCTGAGGGTGTTTGCCGCAGATGATCTCGATCGATTCGCCTTTTATCTCCGACAGACATTTCAGCACCGGCGGCACATCGTCTTCGGCACAAAAAGCACCGACCGGACAGGCGGAAATACAGGCCAGGCAGCCCCGGCAGGCCGCCTGGTCAAAAACGGGAGTTTCAGCACCGGTAATGGCCTTGGCAGGGCAGATTTCAACACATTCCTTACAGTTTGAAATCCGGTTCTGCTCATGCAGGCAAAGCGTTTCATCAAATTTGACCCGAGAACGATCCATTTCGGCAAAACGCTCCGCAAATTTAAGCAGACGCAAAATGAACCTCTTTGGGCAGATCAACTTCAACCAGTGCCGCAGCCGCGAGGAGAGCACCATGGGTTAAATGGGCAAGTCCGCAATAAAACTCGGTCACGGCTTCTTTTTTTACCACTTTCGCCCACACGGGCCCCCACAACAAAAGGTGGTCCGTAAGAAAATCACGTTGCGCCTGAATGAATTCCGCAACCGTCTCCTGTTTTCCTTCACTTGCAGCTTTCACCGCCAGTATTGCCAGTTGTGCGACAAACACCATCTCCAAGCCGATATGGTCATCCGGTTCCTGATCGATTCGTTCCAGTTGTAACCCGAAACGGTTATACCATTCCCGCACCTGAAACGTCTGTTGCTGAAAGGTCAATCGCTTTTCACTGAAATAGACCGATTCCCATGGCGGAGCCGGAATTTTATCTATGCCGACGAACAACCGCAGGTGTTCCTCTTTGAGACGTTTGAAGTCCGCCGGTGAAACTCCTTTGCGGTTCTTTTCGCTCCACAGTTGCAGCATTTCCAGGCCCTGTTGGATTTCCGGCAGGTCTTCTCCAAAAGGGGCTTCGTCAAAAACCCCTTCGGTTATCAATTCATCCAGCCATGAAGAGTCCGGCTCCCGATATAAGGCCCTGCCGATCAAACCGAACAGCAGGGATTCGCCCGTCAACATGGTTTTCAAGCAATCGAGACGCGTCTGTTCCATAAATTGTTCCTGCTTTTTTTAGCGTTATAAGGACAGGTTTGTTGTGTGCAAAAAACGGAAAGGCATGCCGACATGCCCTTCCGTATGATCAAGGTCGGTTTTGCGCTGATCCGCTTATACACCGATCCGGTATTCAGACATGTAAAACAGAAACCGGCCCAGTACTTCCGCCACCAACACCAGGGAAAAAGCGCTGTATATCAGATATTTTACCGTAACTTCCGAGCCCCTGGCCGTTGCGTTTTTGTAAAGAAACACACCAAAAATTCCGGCGCCCAGAAAAACCAACAGCAAACGCAGGATAAAAATGCTCTGGTAATCCTGCACAATCTGCGCCGCACTGGCCTGGGCGGCGGCACCGGCGGTTGCCAGATAACCCAGGTACAACGGCTGCTCGATAAACTCGATTCCCAATAAAGCAATGGAAAATAAAGCAATGCCTTTTAAAGCGCCGAGCACGACTTCACACTGTTCGCCGGCATGATCCGGATCTTTTCGGCAACCGACCGAATAGTTAACAATGAACGCTGTCCCCATGGCCAGAGATCCCAGCAACAGAGTTGTCGTGAAAAACGCCACAGGGGTTGCCACAGAGTTCCAGGCCGGTTGGGTTGGGATCATATAGATTCTGGACATGGAATAGACCAGCCCCAGGCCCACAACACCGGTAATCCAGGCAATAACGTTGCGCAACCGGAAAGCACCGATTTTTCGGTATTGCAGGAACACAAAAAGGACGGCGCAACAACCAAAGAGAACCGTAAAGACGATTTCACGACTTAGCCAGGAAGTAGCCACATTGGCCACCGCCAGGGGGGCTTTTGCCAGATGACCAAGGTGAAGCAGGGAAATCAGCATTGCCAGAGCCAAAACCGGCACCAGTATCAACAACGCCTTGTCACTGAGTCTGTCGGCAGCTTCCATCCCTTTTTTGCGGACAGCATAATAATGAACGGCACCCAGTACCAGGTAAGACCCCACGGTCATCTGGGTAAGAATCGTAAATAAAACCAAAGCCAATTCTTTTAAACTCATTTTATACCTCCTCAATATTTTTCAACATGCCACTGACATCACCAGTGGATTTGGTGACTCCGCTGGGTGTGTAGACAATGGATGGACGGGTTGTTTTCGGAGACGGCAATGGCGCCGGGGACGAGAACGTACCATATTTTTTCCGCATCTCCTCCAGGGGACCGAAATGAATGTTTTGAAACGGGCAAGCATCCACACAGGCCGGCTTTTCACCTTTTTCAAGCAAGTCATAACAGAAATCACATTTGGTCATGGCACTGATCTCGACATTGAACTGGGGAGCACCATAAGGGCATGCCCATGAACAGTAACGGCATCCGATACATTTATCCTGGTCAATAAGAACGATTCCATCCTCCCGCTTGTAAGAGGCTTTGGTGGGGCAAACCTTCACACAGATCGGCTCCTCGCAATGCATACATGCGGCAGAAACGAAATAGGCAAACACATTGCTGGGAACCATCTGTCCGTTCTGCTCCAGCCATTCCCCGCCTTCGTACTGAAAAACACGGCGAAAACGCACTCCGGAAGGCAAATTGTTTTTATCCTTGCAGGCTACCTGGCAGGTTTTACACCCTGTACATTTAGAAATATCAACATGAAAAGCATATTGTTGGCTCATGATTCATCTCCTTATATCTTTTCAACCTGGACCAGGTTGGTATGTTGCGGATTCCCTTTGGCAAAGGGGGTTGGATGGTATTTACTCAACACGTTGGCGCTTCCCCGCGTATCGATCCCCTTTGCGTCCGGAGTATACCAGGCCCCCTGCGGCATATTGGAAACACCGGGCCGGACACGATTGGTCACAAAAGCGGGAAGATGGACTTCGCCGCGGTCATTAAATACTTTGACCTGATCTCCGTTTTTAATGCCTCGTTTCCCGGCGTCCACGGTATTAATCCAAAAAGCCTGGGGATGTGCTTCCTGGAGATAATCAATATTGTCGAAGGTGGAATGAGAGCGCTGTATGGCATGCGCACTGACCATCAACAGCGGGAATTTTTCACGCAGCGGATCGCTTACACCTTCCCATTCCGGAATGTATTTGGGAATAGCCGGGATTTCACCGGGATCGTTCTGAGCTGCCAAATGAGGGGAATAGACCTCAATTTTTCCGGTTGGGGTTTTCAACGGGTTTTTCCCCGGATCTTTTACAAAGGCCTCAAAAGCGATGATCGGTTTGTCCGCTTTGATTTTGTAAACACCCATTTTCTTGAACTCTTCATAGGAGGGAAAGTCCGGGATTTTTTTCTTGGCTTCGGCAACCATGTCAAGCAGCCATGCCTGTTTGTTTTTATGCCCGTCGCGAAATTGCTCGCCGATTCCAAGCCGATTTGCCAACTGATCGCAGATCCAGTAGATCTCTTTGCTTTCATACAGCGGTTCGATCAGCTTATGATTGAAAATCGCCCAGGCAGTCGATCCCTTTTCGCCATGTCCTTCGCCGGTCAAAATACTTTCAATTTCAAAGCTGGTTGTTTCCGGCAGTAAAATGTCGGCAAATTTCGCGCTTGGCGTCATGTTGTTGTCAACCACCACAATAAATTCCAATTTGCTTTCATCGGCCAGGATTTTCTTCGTCATGTTGATATCGGAATGCTGGTTGATAATCGTATTACCACCATGGTTCCACATGAATTTCATGTTGGCTTTGAGGCGCTTGACATCCTTGACGCGGTCCTTGGGGCCATCGGTCATCTCCGTTCCCCGGGTGATGAAATCGGGCCATTTGAAAACGGGAATTTTACCCTTGACCGGATTTGGAGGTAACGGCATTTTGCCCATCGGAAAAGTCAGTCCGGAGGGTCTCAAACCAGGGCCTCCACCGTTGATGGCGAAATTTCCGGTCATGGCTGCCAAAACGGGAAGTGCACGAACAGGTTGTTCGCCGTATGCCCGCCGTTGCCAGCCCCAACCCTGGAACATAGCGCAAGGTTTGGTCGTGGCTATTTCACGAGCCAGCCGAACAATGCGATCGGCCGGGATACCGGTAATCTTTGCGGCCCATTCCGGTGTTTTTTCCACCCCATCGGCATCTCCGTCGATATACGCCATCCAAGAGCTGTTCTTCGGGGTATTCGGGGGCAGGGTATCCTCATCGAACCCGACCGCGTATTTCTCCATGAATTGTTTGTCGTAGAGACCTTCTTTGACCATCACCAGGGAGAGAGCGGCAATTAACGCCACGTCGGTGCCCGGGTAAATGGGAATCCATTCCGCCTCGGTTGCAACGGCGGTATCAGTCAGCATGGGATCGACGCAAATGATCTTAATACCTTGGTTTTTGGCTTCGAGCAGATACTGACCAAAGTTATCCCCGCCGCTTCGGGTAACCACCGAGTTGTCGCCGAATAAAACGATGAGTTTGGAATTGAGCACATCGTCTGCCGAGTTCCCTTTTCCCCCGGTAATATAGGGCCTGACCGAGTTGTAACAAGCCGTACTGTAGGAATTATAGTAATCGGTATATCCGCCATGAAGCCTCATCAAACGTCGAACCGGCGCTCGTCCGTCCGGACCCTTCCATTGGGTTCCCGAAGCATAATGGAAAAAGAAGGATTCATTGCCGTATTTGCTTTTGATTCGTTTCATTTCCCCGGCAATTGTATCTAGGGCTTCATTCCAGCTGATCCGTTCAAATTTACCTTCGCCTCTCTTGCCGACCCGTTTCAGGGGATACTTGAGACGTTCGGGAGCATAAACACGATGGGTCTGGGATCGACCGCGCAAGCAGGGAATGGCGCGAGGCGGGTCATTGGGTCCATTCTCTTCGGAAGGGTCCGCAACAATTCGGGATATGGCGCCGTCTTTTACGACCGCACCAAGCACACAGCGGCCGCCGCAATTATGGTAACAGGAGACCGTTAATGTTTTTTCCCCACCGGCTGCGGCTGCTGTTTCAGCAGCTTTCAGACCCACGCCCTTCTCTCCCGCCATAGCAGCCGTTATGCCCAAAGCGGCAGTTCCGCCCAAAGCCGAACTCCATTTCAGAAAGCTGCGGCGATTAAGCAGGGTTTCATCCAAGGTTTTTGTGAAGAGGTTTTTCTTAGCCATTGTTTTCCTCCGGGATGGATTGTTTTCCTTACCAATGTGCCGATTCGAAACGCTTCTCAATAATTCCGCGTCTCAGGTAAAAGAACGGGAAAAGCTCGAACAGACATCATGATGATATCGAAACGGTTTCATCAAATATGAAACCGCTGGGATTTCATGTGAAAATACCATCAGAAGAAACAGAGCACATCCTTCCTTGGTATAGCTCTCAATCACCCGAAAGGATGATTGACAACTCTTGAACCCTGGTTTTCTTGCTGGAGGAATAACTGACCGCGCTACCGGCTTGAAACCAGACCGTGTTTCAAGGCGTAGGTCGCGGCCTGAGTGCGATTGTCTAATTGCAGCTTGCTGAGGATATTTCGCAGGTGACTTTTCACTGTGTTGATGGAGATATCAAGTTTGTCGGCTATTTCCTGGTTGCCGGCCCCACTTGCTACCAGGCGAAGGACATACAATTCCCGTTCGGACAGGGGTTCCTCGCCCTTTTCCTTGTTGGTTATCCGGTTGGCAACCCCTTTCAGGAGTCGAGAGGCAATGGTCTTGGTAATTGCGGCCTCACCACGCATGACCCCGTCCAACAGGTTGAAGAGTTCGTCCGCATCCAGATTTTTCAACAGATATCCGGCCCCCCCTAATTCCACTGTTTCATAGATATGACCGTCTCTTTCCGAAGAGGTGAGAATGACCACAGAGATCTCCGGAAACCGCTTACGGATTTCCTTTGTAGCTTGAAGCCCATCCATCCCGGGCATGTAAATATCCATCAGGATGACATCCGGGTGCATGATTTCGGCAAGCTTAACAACTTCTTCCCCGGTTTCAGCTTCGCCGACAACTTCAACCATATCTTCCCGCGTTTTCATCAAGCTGATCAGACCCTGGCGGAAGAGCTTATGATCGTCTGCTACAAGAACTCGAATCGGCATAATTAATTTCCTTCGCTGGAGTTAGACACCTATACGAATGTGTGTTGCGTAAAACAAGAAGCGGCCGATAATCTCCGCCACCAGGACCAAAAGGCAGGACAGGTATATTTGAGGCATGACTTTCTGCGGCGATTTTTTCCCGACATGAATCAGATAGGAAGCGAAGCCAAGAATTATTGGTGCGACGATCAGGAATATCAGCCTCATGACCAGAATGGGTTTATATAGATCCAGCAATAATCTCAGGCTGGTTCCCATAATGATATCTCCCCTGCCGAACTGCCGCAACTGTTCCCAGATGATGGCAATGTCGAAGACAAAAAAGAGAATTGCCGCTCCAGAAATCCAGGGCAAATTCTGCCTGATGACCTTGCTGTGGAGTTGAACATTTTCAGGTTTCTGAAACTCGGCGTATTTAAGATCGAGGATCAACAGACAAATAAGGGCCATCGTTCCCAGCAAGAAGGTCGTGACATAGAAGGAAAGCAGGATAAGCGGCGAATTCCAGGCAACCTGAGTGGGTAACATGTAAACGCGGGAAATAATGTAATTCAACATCAACCCGAGTAAAACCGCCGTCCATCCCAACACCGTCTGCTCTATCCATTTTTCGGTCCGGTAGAGATTAATCAGCCAAAGGCTGCCGATCGTCAGACTGAACAGAACGGAAGCCAAAATCTCACGACTCAACCAGGATGATTCAAAATTCAAAACCGCCAGGAACGACAACCAGGGTTTGCTCAGATGAAAATGGGCGCCCAGCATGGCAAAAACCGTTGTGAACACAATCACCAGAATCGGATTCCGAATAATGATATTCGCCTCATCCTGCTTGTGTTTTTTCTTCAGGGAAGAGCGAATACACCACAGAGAAAGCAGCGTCCCCACAGCCAGTTGTATCAGAATTGTATATACAGGCAACGCCCATTCACGCAGATTCATAACAGTTCCATCTTTGCGGTTTTAATCATTTGATGACCATGCTGGATCTTTGCATTCTTTTCCCTTGCAAACAGGGAATACGGCACTCAACCCGTGTCCCTCTTCCCGGCTCCGAATGGACCGCCAGCTTTCCGCCAACACTTTCCGCACGTTCCTGCATTGTCTGCAATCCGAAACTGAGCTTTGACGGTAACAGCTTAAATCCCACCCCGCTGTCCAGCACGGTCAGGATGATGTGCTGATTATCCCCCGGAGGCGTTTTCTCCAGTTCCACGGTAACGCGCCTGGCGCTGGAATGCTTTCTGGCATTGGCAAGAGCTTCCTGGAATATACAGACCAGTTGAACTTCAGCCATCGAAGCCAGGTGCAATTCATCGTTTTCAATCCGGTTTTCGAACCGGGTCTCCATGCTTGCCTGGATGCCGAATTCGATCAGGTACTCCTCTACCGAGCTGATAAATCCTTTTTCCCGGGAAAGCATAGTACGAAGGCTGAGAATATTTTCACGCACATCTTCGTTGGCCATTTGAACCGCTTGCCTCATCCGGACAAGCTCGTTTTGCAGCGCCTGATACTTCCCCTGGTGCAATAACGATCCAAGGGTTTGTGTCTGCAGGTTGAGATAACCCAAAACCTGAGCCAGGCCGTCATGCATGTCCCTCGCAATACGTGATCGTTCCTCGGTGATGGATAGGGATTGCAGCCGCGACATCATTAATCCGTGCTGGATGGCAATAACGACCTGGTCGGCCATACTATCCAGCCAGATCAAGTCGGTTTCAGTAAATGCCTCGTCCCGGAAACGGGCAATCCAAAGGACGCCAATAGGAGTACTATCCATGGAAAGAGGAAGAATACCAAGCGCTTGGGGCTCCTGTTCCAAATCATGGCAGACGTCCTTGAACGATTCCTTGTCCCCTGTCTGAGAAAGGTAGGGCTGTGCGGTTTTGAAAACATTGACAATAACAGGATTAACGACATTGACCGGAGGCGTGCCGACCATTTCGGTTTTTTCGACCCCGGAATAGCATTTCAGCTCCAGCATTGAATTTTGCTGATTATCAAGAGCCAGCCCGACAAAATTAGTATTTAGAAGGCGGCGGACATTATCCACAATCAGCAGGATGATATCATCCACATGATCCAGTTCGGCGATGCGACGACTGATGGAGACAAGGCTGTGACTCCAGTTTTCAGCACTTTTCCTGGCGGTATTTTGGGTTTCAAATGCCAGTCTGCGAGCCCGATCCCTTTCGCCCTGCAAAGCCAGCATTTGTCTTTTGCGGATCGCTTCAAAAACATCCAGTGCTTTCACCATAAAAAAGACCAGGATCACAGCCGAAACCGTCCGCCAGAACTCAATCGATAGACCGGTGGCACGTCGCACGCTCTCATAATCAAGGTAGTTTATCAGGCCGTATGGCCCAGCGATCTCCGATCCTTCTCCAACAAAGGCGTTATGCAGCACCCTGTCATAATTATAATAAGATTCGGGACCGTAAGGTGCTGCCGGCACAATCAATCCGACAACGAATGCTTCGATCAGGAACGCGATTCCCGCCCCAAGCATCAGTTTTGATACATCATGCAGCCCCTCTTTTCGATTATCATCCCAGAGACGTAAAAAACCGATGCCGGCCATGATACTGCCCGGCAGGTAAAGCAGATAACGTGACCAGATATCGATGGGGATCGCGATGGGGGAAGGAGTGATAAAGGTGGTTGAAGCATAGGTCATAACAAAAGAAAGGGGAACAATGAGGATTCCCGGCATAAATATGCTCCAGGCCGGAAGAGGTTTTAAATTGCTCAGTACTCCCCAACCGAATTTGAGCAGCAGGAAGCCGCTTAAGGGATGCAGAATAATCCTTAAAATGCGTAAGAGATCCCCCAGTCCGGAAGATGCCTCGCTAACCAGCAGCATCTCCACCCAGCCGGAAGCTCCTCCAATCAGTCCAAAGGCTGCCAGCCAGGGGAGTTTTTTCTTTAAAGGAAAATCCGCTTCTTTGCGATATTGCATGTATGAAGCAATACCCAATATCTCAAAAGCCAACCCATATAGAAAATAATTCAGTATCATTGATGCTGAACACCTGCTGCGTTTCAGGGGAAAACTATTAAAATTTTTAAAATAAAAGCCGAATCCGGAATAAAATCGTTATCGGATCATCTGTTTTTTGGGGAGCATTGTCAACTATCGGCCGGCCTGTAAAACCGACCCTTTTCCGGAGGGAATCGACGGCCGACATTGACCCACTTCGGCAGCATCCGCCAAGCTCTGGAAATTCAGAAAATGGAGCTTTTTTGAAGGAGGTGCCGATGGTGGGTCATTTTTCAATGCCGATAGACAGGCAGAAATCAAAATTGGGTATTGTGTGAACTAGCAGTCTATTCGGATATAGAGGCGGGATTTGACGGGAACAGGGAAGATTCGCCGGGAATAGTTGTTTTTAAAAGGGTTTTAAATTCGGCGTCGGCTTGATGTTGTTTTAAAATCCCACAGCAACCGCTAAAAAACACCGGATTATTGTCTGTCACAGAATGGTCACAAAAAGTCGAAAAAACAAAAAAGGTCAGCGAACAATCGCTAACCCTTTGATTTTATTGGCACGCCCGAGAGGATTCGAACCTCTGACCTCTGCCTCCGGAGGGCAGCGCTCTATCCAGCTGAGCTACGGGCGCATGGGCTGTACTATATACGCCATTCGGCGTTACAATGCAACCGTAAACCTTGACGGACAAGTTGACGATATCCGCTCTTTCGCTTAAAACAAAAAACTCAATCGTCTGCTACGAAAGGCACTGCATGGCGTTAAAACCGCTGGTCCTGTTTATCGCGATTTCCCTGGGTGGCGGCCTTGGCTGGTTTTTCGGCAGGCCGGGAGGGTTGCTGGGTTCCTATTTCACCGGGGTTCTCGGCTCGGCGCTCGGATTGTACATCGGCCGCAAGATTCAACGCCGCCTGGACGGGGAATGAAATTGTTTTACCCCTTGACGTCATACCAGTCATTGTCTGTCCGCAACGGGCTGCTGCGTCTCAGTAAATAGCCGAGATAGGTCGGGCAGCCGTCGTAATCGTCGGAACGGCAAAAACGCGCGGCCCGTTCGGAAACGGCGACACGACTGAGTTTACAATCCCCCCGGCCGGCATGATGGAAAGGGCATCTTTCTTCATGCGACGCTGACTTAAGTTCCAGATGTTCGCGGGCATTTTTCATGAGCTGACGTTCTCCGGCGGTTTTTCACAAAGTGTCATCCGAAGATACTTTGCGCCCATGAGAATTTTATTGGCATTGGATTAGGGTTAGATAAAAAAACGCCGGGTCGACAAAACCCGGCGTTGCGGAAACGAACTTGAAACGGTTCAAAGTTTATTCTTCATCATGGTAGGTCCGCCGAATCAACCAGGCGACGATGCCGCCCGCAACCAGCAGGACGACAATGATGCCGCCCGCCATTTTGCGTTGTCCCAGGCTTTTCCGGTAGTCCTCGATGGTGCTTCTGGTCGCCGAGAGCTCCTGGTCGAATTCGGCCTGCTGACTTCTGATCTTATCAATATTGACGGTATGGAACAGTCTTCTGAAAGAATTGCGGGAAGCGAACAGGCTCTCCTGCAAAGGTTCAGTATCGATCCCCACGCGATGCAATGAAGCCACGGAGGCCTCAAGACTGGTCAAGGACGCTTCCGTGGCGCTGATTTCCTTCTTCACCCGGGCGGCGCGTTCGTAATCGTGGCACCGTGAACAGCTGTCCTCGTTGATCAAATCGATCGTGGCCAGTTGGACGGCGTGGTTGCCATGGCAGACCACGCAATTCGGTCCCCCGACCTCAAGGGCCATGCCATGCGCGCTGGCCAGATAATCCTCCTTTACCCCGACGTGACAACGGCCGCAAAAATCCGGGACTGCGCCGTATTCCGGCACCCCGATGAAACCGCGTTGCGGCGACATGGCCATTTCGAAATCCGTCGGGTCGCCGCCGTGGCAATCGTGGCAGGAAATCCCGTTGGCGGCGTGAACGCTGGTTCGCCACAGGGCGACCGGTTCGCCCAGATGGCCATCCAGCCCGCCATGACACTGGATACAAACCGTATCCTCGGCTGCGAGTGCGGAGCCCGCCGGCTGCAAAGCGACAAAGACGGACAGCAACAGAATGGCTAAAAAGTCAAATCGTCTCATGAGTAATGCCCCCAAAATGACAGGCCGACAAACAGCAGGATCCCCAGGACATACAGGGTCACGAACAGCGGACGTTTCGACGGTCGCCGCTCCGGACCGCGGTCCAAAAACGGCAAAACCGCCAGGAAACCCATGGCCGCTCCCTGCGAAGCCAGGCCCAGCAGTTCGCTGGGAAAGATTTTTAACGTCTGATAAGCCCAGAGGAAATACCATTCCGGCTTGATATGTTCCGGCGTTGTGAACGGATCGGCCGGCTCCAGCGCGTCGAGAGGGATGAACAGCCAGGGAGCGTAGAAGGTGATGGCCACCAGAGCCGCCAGGGCGAAAAAGACCATGGACAGGTCCTTAATCGTGTAATTCGGATGGAACGGCACTCCGCCCGGATGTTCTTCATGATGAAAACTTTCCGTCATGGCCGCCGGTCGATACGTCTCCCCGAACGGCGGATTGGAGATACCGATCCGGCGCACACAGAAAAGATGAAACCCGACCAGCCCGAGGAACAGCAGCGGCAAGACCATCACATGGACGGCGAAAAAGCGCCCCAATGTCGCCTCGCCGACCGTCGGGCCGCCGCGCAGGAAAGAGACCAGATAGTCCCCGACCACGGGCAGCGCTCCGGCGGCGTCCGTAGCAACGGTCGTCGCCCAGAAAGAAAGCTGGCTCCAGGGCAACAGGTAACCGGTCAGACAGAAGGCGAAGCCCAGGTTCAGCAAGCCGAAGCCGGAAAGCCAGGTCAACTCGCGCGGACGTTTATAGCTGCCCATGAACAGCACCGAGAGAAGGTGGAGCAACAGAAAAACCATGATCAGGTTCGAACCGACGACGTGCAGATAACGGATCAGCCAGCCGTAGGGAACCTCGTTCATGATCCTGGTCACGCTGACGAAAGCTTTTTCCCGTATCCGGAACGTAATAAACCAGCAACACGACCCCGGTCAGAAACTGCAGCCCGAACATGGCCATCAACACGGCGCCCAGCGTGTACCAGATATTGATGTTGCGCGGCAGCAGGTATCCCTGCAGGTTGCCGTGCAGCAGTTCTCGCACTCCGAGGCGTCTGTCCAACCAGTCCATCGCTTCTTTTTTCAGGTTCATTCAGACCTCCTCAGCCGATTAGGATATCATCGCCGTCAACAACGACGGTATAGGTTGCCAGCGCTTCGGGCGGCGGTCCGCCCAGCACCTGCCCGGCTGCGGAAAAACGTCCGGCGTGACAGGGGCACAGAAATTCCTGTTTTTCGCCGACCCACTTGACGATACAGCCCAGGTGGGTACAAACGGCGCTCAAGGCGACAAAATCCCCGGCTTGCGGCTGCAACAGCACCGCCGGGCGCCCCTGATAGGTGAAAAAATGGGCGCCCCCCACAGGGACATCATTACGGGCGAGACGAACCTGTTGCGCTACGCCGCTGTTCTTGCGCGGCGCTAAAAAACGGAATAACGGCCAGGCGAACGCAGCGGCCACAATAGCGCCGATCGCTCCAAGCAGGACACCGAGGATAGTCCTGCGTGTTGTGACACCAGCGGGGTTGTCGCTCATAGTCATACTCCTTAATGCTGAAAAACCGTGGATTAATCTTTGGACAAACGTGCCATGACAGGCACCTTCAATAGCGGCACCGATGAAAAATCGCTATGAATTATAACATAGCCGGACAGGCGTTTTTTTACCAACCGGGAAAATTCCCCTGATTTCTATCGTGCCTTCTTTGCCCCGGTTCTAAAACCGCGGCCGACAGCCGGGCCGAGATGTCCGCCGAGGTCACTTCCGGATCTTGCAGGCGGATGGGCCGGTCGGAATCGTTACTGATCTCGATCTCCTGCGTCAGTTGCGCCCCTGCCTTGACCGAGCCCCAGTTGACACGTTGCGGATTGAGATACAATTCCGCCTTGATCTCTCCCCCCAGGCTGAAATCAACGCTCGGATGCCTGGGGTCATTGGTATCGAAACTGATGACCTTCTTGCACCCGGCCGCGAAAACCGTGCGAATCGAACTTGACCTGCAACTCTCCCACCGTTCCGGGAGCGAGTCGGGGCGTCGACAGCAACGCTGCGGTGCAACCGCAGGAGCTGCGCAACTGACTGATTTCCAGCAGTTCATCCCCGGCATTCCGGAAACGGAAAGTATACTCAACCTGTTCTCCCTGGACGATGTGCCCGAAATCGAAAGCAACGCTCTCGACAAACAGAACCGGCGCCGCCCAGGCGGTCGCGACCCAGAAAAACGGGCCGCAGAAAGCGAGGAAAACAAACAAGCGTCGCATGACCACCCCCTTGTCGCATAGTGAAGTTGCTAACAACCCTGAATCATAGCATATTTTCTCTCCGGAAAACACCTGCACAAACCGGCTTTCAATTGACACGACGACTTTCTTCCTGCTATAGATTGCTGTCAAATCACTACACTGGGGAGAAGCTGATCCGATGGCGGAAGACACCCGCAAAATTCTTTTTTCGCCGCGACAGGATTGCAGCGGAAGTCAAACGACTGGGACAGGAAATCAGTCGTTGATTTCCGCGGGCAGGAAATCATGCTGGTCGGAGTCCTGAAGGGCTCCTTTTTATTTATTGCCGACCTGATCAGGGGAAATCGACCTGCCGACGGTCGTCGATTTCGTGCGGCTGGCAAGTTACGGTTCGGACACGCAGACATCGGGCATTATCGAATTCCGCAAGGAACTGGAAATGCCGATTCGCGACGCGGCATGTCATTATTGTCGAAGATATCGTCGATAGCGGCTACACGCTGGAATGTCTCTACCACAAGCTGCTGCTGCAGGAACCGCGCACGTTGAAGATCTGTACCCTGATCGACAAAAACCGCACGCCGCGAGGTGCAGATCGATGCCGATTATGTCGGCATCACCATGGATGACGGTTTTATCATCGGTTACGGTCTCGATCATGATGAAAAATATCGCAACCTGCCCGACATTTACCTGGTTGAAGGGGCTTGAAAAATGAGTTGTCTCAAAACATGCAAGTGTTTTAAACTGACTCAATTAAAACAAATTTAAGCACCAGCCCGATAAGATCAGCTTAGCGAGACTCTGTGCCAGCCCTGCCAAAGGAGAAGCCTGATGATCATTATCTGCCCCGAATGTGCAACCAAGTTCGATGTCGCTGCCGAACGCATTCCCGCAGGAGGCGCCAAGGTCCGCTGCGCCAGATGCAAACATGTGTTCCAGGTGGAGAAAACCGCTTGCCGCCGCCATGGACACTGAGCGGCCTCGGGAAGAACAAAGCCCCGCCATTGCCGCCGCCGCTGAAGTTGCGGAAGCCGCGCCAATAGACGGAGGCGAAGAAGAGCCCTCTTTCAGCTACGAAAAATTCAAAGAGCTCGATTCTGCCGCAGAAACGGAGGAAGCATTTTCCTTCTCCGCAGATGAGTACGCAGAGGCCGAAGGAGCCGGCCCCGGGCAGCAACCGCCGGAACGGAAAGAGGCCGTCAGTCCGATTGAAAAAGTATTTGCCGCTGAGAACACCACGGAGCAACCCGAAGTGCAAGAACCGGCGGCGGCCGAAGAGATTGCTGCAGCGTTTGCCGAAGAAAACGAGACGGCCGCCGAGCCCGAATTCCCGGACCGGCCCGGGCCGGATAAAAAAAAGAGTCCGGGGGTCAACATTATCAGAATCCTGCTGCTGTTGATTCTCGGCGTTCTCATCGTTGCCGGGGTGTTGGTCTACATGAACGGTCCGGACCAGTTGAACCGGACCATCCAGCAATTATTCGGGCAAGAGCAACAGCGGCCGGCACAGACCGGCCGCATTTCCCTGGCCGAACTCGAGGGGCGATTCATTCAGAACGAACATGCCGGAGAATTGTTTTTGATCCGCGGAGAGGTCATCAACGATTACCCCGATGCGCGTGCCGGAATTCAGGTGAAGGGGGTCATCTTCGACCCCAACGGCAAACCGCTGTTGCAAAAAACCGTTTTCTGCGGCAACCCCATCAGCGAAAACGATCTGCAGTCGCTTTCTTTTCCGGAACTTGAAAAGATGATGGGAAATCAATTCGGCCAAGAACTGAGAAACATGAAAGTCGACCCCGGACAGGCAATCCCCTTCGATATCATTTTCAGAGACCTGCCCCAGAACCTTGCCGAGTTCAGCGTCAAGGTGACGGCATCGAAACCGGCCGCCAACTGAAACACTCCCGACCAGCTTCGACCACGCCTTTCTGTTTTCATCTCATTCCGCCGGCAACAAAAAAGACGGTAACAACCGAAGTCATTACCGCCTTGTGTCAGCTTAACGTAAATACTGTCGACTTATTCAGGAGCGATCGCATCAACCGGACAGGAATCAACACATGCGCCGCAGTCGGTGCAAACCTCTGCATTAATGCTGTAATGGGGATCGCCTTCGCTGATCGCGTCAACGGGACAGGTTGCCATACATGCGCCACAAGCAATACACTCGTCTGAAATTACATGAGCCATGATTTCTTCCTCCTAAAAATTAAGTTTTAGTGCCCGTTCAACAGGCACACTGATATTTTCGGGCTTCACTCTAACCGATCTTCCAGTTGCTGTCCAGCCCAGAAAAAGCCTTGCTAAAAATCAACAAGTTAGGCTAGCCTGTATTACTTTTTATGCAATGCCATGTCGTTCACAACCGAAATCCGTCAGCACTTTTATTAAATCCGATTTGTTCATAAATAACGTCGAAAGAGGAGGATGGAAGAGTGGACATTTTAGCTTTGAATTGCGGGAGTTCGTCAGTCAAGTACCAGTTGTTCGATTGGAACAAAAAGGAAGTGATCGCCAAAGGAATGGTGGAACGCGTCACCATCGGTGATTCTTTCATCATTCATGAAGTCCCGGGACGCGAAACCTACCGGGAAGAATACGAATGTCCGGATCATAAAGTCGCCATTCAGCTGATCGTCAAAACCCTGACCAGCAGAGATCACGGCGTTGTTGACGACATGTCCCGGATTTCCGCCGTCGGCCATCGGGTCGTCCACGGCGGCGAACATTTCACCCGTTCGGTGCTGATCAACGATACCGTTTTGGACGCCATCAAAGAGGTTCAGCACCTGGCGCCACTGCACAATCCACCGAATATCGCCGGTATCGAGGCGGCGCAGGCCAACCTTCCCGAGGTTCCGCACGTCGCCATTTTCGACACCGCTTTTCACCAGACCATGCCGGAACACGCGTACACTTATCCGGTCCCGCATGAATGGTATCAAAAACACGGTGTCCGCCGTTACGGTTTTCACGGCACCAGCCACCTGTATGTTTCCAAACGCGCCGCCGTGCTGCTCGGCAAAGACCCCAAAGACTGCAACATCATCACCATGCACATCGGCAACGGCGTCTCCCACGCAGCGATCAAAAACGGGGTATCAATCGATACGTCAATGGGTCTCACCCCGCTCGAAGGAGCGGTGATGGGCACCCGGTGCGGCGATATCGACCCCGCCATTCCCGGCTTCATCATGGAACGCGAAGGGTTGAGTCCGAAGGAAATCGACGGTCTGCTGAATAAAAAATCCGGCATCCTCGGCATCACCGGTCAATATACCGATCGGCGCGATGTCATCGAAGCGGCGGAAACGGGCAACCAACGCTGCGCCCTGGCGCTTGAAATCGAGGCCTACCGGCTGAAAAAATACATCGGCGCCTATTGTGCCGTGCTGGGTCGCCTTGACGCCGTCGTCTTTACCGCCGGGGTGGGCGAAATGGGCTGGCTGATCCGCGAAAAAGCCCTGTCCGACCTGACGCACATCGGCATCAAGCTCGACAAAGGTAAAAACCGCAAAACCATGACCCGCAAAAAGGAAACCATGATCACCACTCCCGATTCACCGGTCCGGGTTTTTGTCATCCCCACGGATGAAGAGCTGGTTTTTACCGAAGATGTGGTCGCCATTCTCGAGGAAACCTATACCGACCACATGAAATTCAAATACTCGTTTGCGGAAAGTACCTTCCAACGCAGCTGATTTTGTTCCCGCATCACGGCGGGGGTCGCACCCGACCCTCGCCTGCTCGCTTCCGTCCGAGACCGCCTATTGCCTGCTCTACCGGTTGCCCCGCGGGCGCGGTGCGCCGCCTCGACCCGCTTCGCCGGCACCGGTCCCGCCGGGACTGACGGGATCAGTAATAAGCCTCGCCGTAATCCGGAATCAGGTCATACCATGCGGGCCGGCGGCGCGCTGCGGCCAACGCCGATTCGGCTTGCCGAATCACCCGTTCCCGGTCCTTCGGGTAACTGCCGGAAAGGTTGAGAATATTCGAGACATGGTTGGAGCGTAAAATCGTCCGCTGCGGGTTCAGCTCGCGGACAACGGACAGAGCCTCCGCGATGATCTCCCCATTCGAAAGCGGGCGGATCAGATCGTAATAAGCGTCATTGTGCCGCCTGAACATCGTCAGCAGCGAAAAGTACTCCGGCGACAGCTGATTGATCCACGCCGCTGTTTTCGACGCGTGCTCGCGGCTGCGCTCTTTCCCCGCCAGCCCGAGAATCGCCGTGACCGACAGTTTCATTCCCGCGGTGCGAGCGGTGCGGCAGAGCTCCAGCATTTTATCCGGGGAGTATCCCTTGTCGACCTTGGCCAGGGTCTCGGCGTCGCCGCTTTCCAGACCGAAATAGAGGATGCCCAGCTTGAGCTCCCGCAATGCGCGCAGGTCCGCGGCCGATTTCACGGCCAGGCTTTGCGGCGACGCATACATGCCAATGCGCGTCAAGCCGGGAAAAACATGGTTTAAACGGCCGAGGATCTCCAGCAACCCTTCCCGGGGATACACCAGGGCGTCCCCGTCGGCGAGAAAAACCCGTTTCACCCGGGCGCGGTGCACTTCCGGGATGGCTGCAATCTCGGCAAAGATGTCTTTAACTCCACGCACCCGGAAACGTTTCATCTTGTACATGCCGCAAAACCTGCAGCGATTCCAGCTGCAGCCGATGGTAATCTGAAAAATCAGGGAGCGCGCTTCCGAAGGTGGCCGGAAGACCGGTTCGGCGTAATCGAAATAATACATTTACATCTTCCTCCGCCTCATTCCGCCTGGGCGCGGTGTTCTTCGATCATGCGCAGATAGGCTTTAGCCTCGACGGCGATTCCTTCGCTGCGCGCCAAATCCGAGGCGGCGAGAAAATAATGATAGGCGCTGGTGCGCAGCCGGGGGGTGAAGACCATCGCCTTCCCCGCGCCCAGGTAAGCATGATCGATCAGGGGATCGTTTTGCCGTTCGCTGATAAACCGGCGAAAAACCCGTAACGCATCCTCCAGTCGCCGTTGTTTCAACAAGTATTCGCCAATGCCGATCACATCGCCTGAATTCACCTGCAGCCGTTGTTCCCTGCCGCTCAGGGCAAGATAGCAATCGGCCGCGGCAGCGAAATCGCCGGCGGCCACGGCCGGGCAGAGATTCCGGATCGAGTCCAGGTCATGAGCGCTCTGCTGACGTTTTTTGCGGTCCCGTTTAAGCAGCGGATAATAACGATCCGCCGCCCAGGCCAGTCCCAGGCCGCCGAAGAACCCGCCGATGTGGGCGCCATGGGCGATCCCGCTGCCGGCCCGGGCGGTAAAAATAAAGGGCAACAGATTATCGATGACCAGATAAAAGCCGAGAACCAGCCGCGCCGACAGATAGATACTGGTCATGATAAAAGGAAAAAGAAAAATGAAACAGCGGATGCGATTGCGCGGAAACCAGAGAAAATAGCAACCGAGCACTCCGAAAATAGCTCCCGAAGCGCCGATCAGGGGAACCTGCGAGCCGGCGGCGAAAAACGCGAAGAACAGGGTGGCGGCGACACCGCACCCCAGATATGTAAGCAGATAGCCGGTCCGGCCCAGACGATATTCGACATTATCGCCGAAAATGTACAAAAACAGCATATTTCCCGCCAGGTGCATGAAGCCGCCATGGAGGAACAGGGACGTCAGCAGCGTCAGCGGAGAAAACGCCGCCGGCCGAAAACCGTAATGGAAAACCAGCAGATCGTAGGACGAGACATGCTGATAGACATCATGCGCCGTAACCCGCCCATGCAGCCCCAGGACATGGAGATAGTCGTACAGAAGCGGATCGTTCAGATCGACTTTGCCCTGGGACGCCGGCAGCGTCACCAGGACATAGACGGCGATGTTGAGCGCTATCAAGCTCCAGGTGATATAAGGGCGTCCCGGTGGATTGGGAGTATCAGCAATGGGGAGAAACATGAGCGGCCTGCCGTGTTGATGTCGGTTTATCCTAACACAGGCGCGACAGCGCCAGAAACCGGAAAGATCACGGTCCCGCATTCAGCTCAGGGGTTTGGGTTATCAGCCGGCGGCGGAATCGAGCTGATCGTCGCCCGGCAGGCAGTGCCCCGCCGTGCCGCAGGTAACAATTGACGCGAGGCGGGACACTGGGTATACAGATAACAGTTCAAGCCGAACCAGATAACGCAAGCGAATAAAAAGCGCAAATCACGGTTTTCAACTCCTCCCGAAAGGAGAACACATGCATCGGGTCACCGTTAAAGGCACAGAACAATCCTATCCCGTGGGCAAAATCGTCTGCCTGGGACGCAACTACCTCGATCACATCCGCGAACTGGGCAACAAGATCCCCGATCGTGCGGTCATTTTCTGCAAACCGGCCAGCAGCCTGCTCGGCGCGGGCGGCAGCATACGGATTCCCACTTATGCGAACGATTGCCATCACGAGCTCGAACTGGCCGTCCTGATCGGCAAAGAAGGCAAAAACATTGCTGCAGCTGCGGCCCTGGACTACGTGGCCGGCTATGCCGTCGCTTTGGATCTGACCTTACGCGACATCCAGGACGAACTGAAAAGCAAAGGGCTGCCCTGGGAGATCGCCAAGGGTTTCGATACCTCCTGCCCGCTGTCCGATTTTGTCCCGGCCCGGGCGGTTGAAGATCCCAACAAACTGCAGCTGACCCTGAAAGTGAATGATGAAATCCGGCAGCAGGGAACGACGGCCCAGATGATGCGCTCGATTCAGGAAATCATCGCCGAGGTGTCGACTTTCTACACCCTGGAGCCGGGCGATATCATTCTCACCGGCACTCCGGCCGGGGTCGGTCGGATCGACAGCGGCGACCAGTTGCTCGGGACCATTGAACAGGTCGGCGAACTGCGGGTCAGCGTGGCATGAGGCGTGAATTTACCCTGATCGGACCCGGGCGGGTCGGCTGCGCCGTCAGCAAACGCCTGGTCCAAGCCGGCTTCCGAATCACCGGAATAATCGGCCGCGACCCCGAACGCGTCCGCGCTGCCGGCCGCTTCATCGACGGTTTTCCGCTTCCGGCCGCAGGTCTTCGGCCGGAACCAATTGCCGACGGGCAAATCATACTGCTGGCCGTGCCCGATGACCGCATCGCCGCCGTAGCCGCGGCAGTGCAACGCGGCAATACCCTGAGTCGGGCCACCACCCTGGTTCACTTCAGCGGGCTGCATCCCGCCGAGATCATGCGGAGTCCGCAGTCCGCAGCCCGGCTGCTGTCGATCCACCCGCTGCTGCCTTTTGCCGATGCACAGGCGGCTTACGAAAAATTGTCGCATTGCCCCTGTGCGCTGGAAGGGGATTCCACCGCCCTGAGCCTGGGAGAAGAGCTTGTCCGGGCGCTTGACGGCGTCGGGTTCAGGATAAAAAAGGAACAAAAAGCCCTCTATCACGCGGCCGCCTGCATCGCCTCCAACTTTTTCGTCACCTTGATCGACTGGGCTCGTGAGCTGTTGATCGCGTGCGGGATGGAAGCTGAACGGGTGCTCCCGCTATTGCAACCGTTGTTGCAGACCACGGCCGAGAACCTCCGGGTTCTGGGAACCGAGCAGGCCCTGACCGGCCCGATTGTCCGCGGCGATGCCGCGACCGTCGGCACCCATATTCAACAGCTGGAGAGAACGGCTCCGGCTTATACTGCCGCCTATATCGATCTGGCCCGACTGACACTGGCTCTGGCCCTGCGCTCAGAACGTCTTGACAACGCCCGGGCCGAGCCGTTGCTTCAAGTCCTGTCCGCCGTAAAAGCAGAAGGAAAAATAAAAAACATTAATTGAAATATCCAATTAAATTTCTTTATTTTTTTACTCGAATACGTTAGACTTCCACCACATTATAGAGACTTAAACTTCTGCAACAGTTTATAAATAATCACTCCGGAGTGGCGTCCGGGAGCCTGAGCCCTAACATTCATAAACCATGCAGCATATTTATCTGAAAAATAGAAGTTACTCCGTCGAGAACCTGCCTTCCGAACCCAGCCTGTTGATTGAATTGCTCGAACTGTGCCGGAATGACAACGCCAACTTCGAAATGTTCTCCGCCGCGATTAAAAAGGATGTCGGCCTGACGAGCAAAATCCTGCAGGTGGCGAATTCTCCCGCCTATCGTCAGTGGAACAAAATAACCGATATTCGCCGGATGCTGATTGTCCTGGGTTTGACCAACGTGCGCAATATCGTCACCACCTGCGCCATTCAGCAGTTTTTTGCCCATTTCACCCGCGAGTTCAATCGCAACGTGCAGTTCACCTGGTTGAGATCGCTGGTCTGCGCCAATCTGTGCGAACGCCTGGCAACACTGACCGCTTATGAAAAGCCCGGGGAAGCCTTTCTGGCCGGGCTCCTCCATCAGGTCGGCGTCCTGCTGTTGCTCCTGAACCGGGAGCAGGACTATCTGCCCGTGCTGGAAAAGTATTATTTGTCCGACGACAACCTCAGCAGCATCGAACAGGAAAGCCTGCAGATCGACCATTGCGAACTGGGCGCCGCCTTAATCGACACCTGGGCCCTGGATTCTTTTATTGCCGATGCCATTCATTTTCAACATGCTCCGGCCGAGGAATTAGCGGGGGCCCCCGTTCTGTTAAAAATCGTGGCCGCGGCGGCCCCGCTCAGCGCCAAAAACAGCGCCCGCCGCCAACCGCTTCTGCTGGAACGAGCCGGTGCCCTGTTCAACCTCACCGAAGACACCACTCTCGCCTGTCTTGACGCGGCAATCGACAAAAGCAGGCAGATGATTGCGGACCTGGGCTTCAGCGGCAAATTTTACAGTGCCGAGAATGAACACGAACTTTTCGACGACGAGTCCCATCGGCAGCAGCAACAGAAACTGGGGGAAACGGTAAAAAACATTGCCCTCAGTACAACCATCGGCCGCAGTGAAAAAGCGGAGATCGTCGAATTGAGCAAAGGCATCAGGGCGAGCTTCAAGACCCTGTTCAATATCGGTCGGCTGTGCTTTTTCCGGGCCGACGAAGAACGGACCCGCCTTCATGCGGTCAACGACCTCGAAATCAATCAACTTGACGAAATTGAATTCAGCACGGATGATTCCCGCAGTCTCCTGGTCAGCGTTTTCCGGGACAAAACCCCGCTGACGACGATTTCCGCTTCCTGCTCCATCATAGACCGCCAGTTGATCCGGCTGCTCGAAAGCGAGGAGATGTACTGCCTTCCCCTCGTTGACCGGCAGCAATGCCTGGGCGTACTGGCCCTCGGCACCAACCGGCAGGAATGGCCGCTGCTGGAACGCAAAAGCGACTTTTTTCAGCTTCTGGGCCGCGAGATTGCCCGTCATTATCGGATCTTAAAGCGCGAGGACAGGCAGAGCGCGGGGATGAGCATGGTCGACTTCAGAAAAGTGGCACACGAAGTCAGCAATCCTTTAACGATCATCAATAATTACCTCTACACCCTGGGTAAAAAAATCGAGCACGACCATCCGGCGCAGGAAGAGATCAAATACATCAGCGAAGAAATCGAACGCGCCGGTCAGATTCTGCTCCGGGCAAAAGATCCGCAGAGCCCTTCCCGCACCGACAACCGGACGGTTGATATCAATCAACTGCTCCGGGAAATGGACGCTCTGTTTAATGGTTCTCTTTATAAAACAAAAGGGATAAAATCAACTCTCGCCCTGGATGACGGTATTCCGCCGTGCTGCTGCGCCAGAGACAAATTGAAACAGGCCCTGCTCAATCTGCTTAAAAATGCCGTTGAAGCCTTGGGAGAAAACGGCATCGTCCGGATAGCGACACGGGATAATTTTTATCAGAACAACCGGCAATATATTGAGATCACGATCGATGACAATGGCCCCGGCATCCCGCCCGACATTCTGGAAAACCTGTTCAAACCCGTCACCAGCACCAAAGAGGGCCACTCGGGACTGGGATTATCGATTGTCAAAACGCTGGTCGATGAACTGTCCGGAAGCATTTCCTGTTACACCCGTCTGGGGGAAGGAACGGAATTCACCCTGCTTGTTCCCCGCGTGCTGAAGCCCGACGAATTCGCTATCGAGTAATGGACACTGATTTCATCAACGATCTGCAGCAGGCCAAGCAACTGAAACAGGGCATCAACATCCTGATTGTTGACGACGACTCCGCTGTGGCCAAAAGCATCAAGGGGGTGCTTTCTCTCGTCGGCCTCAAGGCCCAAATCGCGGCCGGCGGTTATGCGGCGATCGAAGAATTGGGCCGGCGCCATTATCAGTTGGTGTTGCTGGACCTCAACATGCCGGACCTCGACGGCACGGAAGTTCTTAACCATATCAATCGAAACCATATCAACTCTCACGTCATCGTCATCAGCGGCGAGTCGGAAATCAAAAAAGCCATTCATGTTCTCAAAAACGGTGCCCGGGATTTTATCCGCAAGCCCTACACAACCGACGAACTGCTCTTCTCGATCAAAAACGTGCTGGAAAAAATCAAACTGGAGCAGGACAACCGTCTCATGCTTGAGCAGCTGGAGGAATCGGAAGCGCTGCACAGGTTCATCGTCCACAACTCTCCAGATCTGCTGTACATGCTCGACCGCGACGGACGTTTTGCCTTTGTCAATAAAAACACCGTCAAGTCGCTTGGTTACCCGAGAAAGGAAATCATCGGAAAGCATTATACCGAGGTCGTGTACCCGCAGGATGTCGAACGGGCCAAACTGTTGTTCAACAACGGTATTCTTCCCACCAACGGCAAAAACCTGGAACTGCGGCTGCAAGGCAAAAAAAAGGAACAGGTTCTTTACGTCGAAATCAGGGCCATCAATATCGAGCGCAAAATATCCGGCGGCTACAAACTGGGCCGCAATGACAACCGCAAACCGAACTTCGTCGGTTCTTACGGGGTCGCACGGGATATCACGGAAAGAAAACAGGCCGAGCAGATTATCAGCTACCAGTATAATCACGATCTGCTGACCGGTTTGCCGAATCGGACCTTGCTCAAGGAACGCCTGTCCGCCCTGATCAATCATGCCGCGGCGGCCGGCAACGGGCAGTTTGCCGTCCTGTTTATCGACATCAACCGCTTTAAACTGATCAACGATACTTATGGCCACAGCATCGGCGACGAGCTGTTGCAAAGCTTGAGCGAAATGCTGCGCCGCTGTACGCGCGAAGGGGATACTCTGGCCCGCCTGGGTGGCGACGAGTTCATCCTGCTGCTGCCGGATATCGACGACGCCGACGATGCGACGACCGTAGCGAATAAGATTGTCCGGGAAACCTCCCTGCCCTTTAAACAGAACGGGCATGACATTTATGTGACACTCAGCGTCGGCATTGCTCTCTATCCGGAACACGGTCGCAGCGGCGATGACCTGATCAAGTGCGCGGATATTGCCGTTGCCAACGCCAAAACGAAGACCAAAAGCCGTCACTACCTGTACAATACAAAGCTGAAAAACAAGAGCAGCACCAAGGTGTTTATCGAAAACCTGATTCGCGAAACCATCAAGCACGACCGTTTCATCGTCTATTACCAGCCGCAGATCGATCTGTCGACCAGTTCCATTCACGCAATTGAAGCGCTGGTGCGGATTCAGTCGCCCAACGGCAAACTGATCCTGCCCGGGAAATTCATCGATATCGCCGAAGAAACCTCGCTTATCAATGATATCGGCGAGATCGTACTGGACAAAGTTTGCCGCGATGTACAGGCCTGGAACAGAAGCGGTCTGCACATCCAGGTTTCCATCAACATTTCAGCGATCCAGCTCGCCGCCGGATATTTTTCCGAAAAAGTTCTGGAAAAAATCCGCGCTTACGACCTGGATCCGGAAGAATTTGAAATCGAACTGACCGAAAATGTCCTGGTCCAGAACATGAACCGCGCCATTTCCAACCTGCTTTATTTGAGCAAGGCCGGGATGAAAATCGCGATCGATGATTTCGGCATTGGCTATTCATCGCTGAATTATCTTGACCGGTTACCGCTGAATACATTGAAGCTCGACAAATCGTTCATGCGCAACATTTCCGCCGCCGACACGCAAGATTCCATCATTACCGCCATGATCAAAGTTGCCCAGGGACTGCAGCTGGATTTTATCGCCGAGGGCGTCGAAACCCGGGCTCAGCATGAATATCTGAGTCGCCAGGGCGCGTGCATCGCGCAGGGATTCTATTACAGCGAACCGTTAAGCAACGAGCAACTGCTCAGCTTTATCCGCAAATATCCTCTGCTGCAGTAAAAAAAACAGGGCCTCTTCATCGGCTGAAGAGGCCCTGCCTATGTTCCTTGAGCCGCTCATTGACTCAGGGGTTGTTCAAAGGCGTCCCGTTGAGTGATCACTCCTCCTTCAACGCCGCATGAGCAGCGGCCAGACGGGCAATCGGCACCCGGTAAGGCGAGCAAGAGACGTAATTCAGACCGATTTCATGGCAGAAAGCGACACTGGAAGGCTCGCCGCCGTGTTCGCCGCAGATCCCGACTTTCAGGTTCGAACGGGTACTGCGTCCCTTCTCAAAACCCATCTTGACCAACTGCCCCACCCCGCGCTGATCCAGGGCGACGAAGGGATCTTTCCGCAATACGCCGCGCTCGATATATTCGGGCAAAAAATGACCGGCATCATCGCGCGACAGACCGAAGGTCGTCTGGGTTAAATCATTGGTTCCGAAAGAGAAGAAATCGGCTTCGCGAGCGATGGCGTCAGCGGTCAAAGCGGCCCTTGGCAGTTCGATCATCGTGCCGATCAGATAATCGACCTTGACCCCGTATTCGGCGCAGACTTCCTCGGCCACACGCACCGCATTTTCACGCAGAATCTTGAGTTCATTGACATGACCGATCAGCGGTATCATGATTTCCGGGACGATTTCGAAGCCTTCGTTCTTGATCAGTTCGCAGGCCGCTTCCATGATCGCCCGCACCTGCATGTCGTAGACCTCCGGATAGGTGATCGCCAGGCGGCAGCCGCGATGCCCGAGCATCGGGTTGAATTCATGCAGATGCGCAACATGATCCTTGACCTCGGAAAAGCGGATTCCGACCGCATGGGCCAGTTCGGAGACGTCATCGTCCGTCTGCGGCAAAAACTCGTGCAGCGGCGGATCGAGCAGGCGAATCGTGACCGGCAGTCCTTTCATCACCCGGAAAAGGCCGACAAAATCCGATTTTTGCATCGGCAGGATCTTATCCAGAGCCCGTTTTCTTCCTTCAAGGTCTGCGGCCAGGATCATTTCCCGCACCGTCTGAATCCGGTCGCCCTCAAAGAACATGTGCTCGGTACGGCACAGTCCGATACCTTGGGCGCCGAAATCGCGCGCCACCTGGGCATCACGCGGGGTATCGGCATTGGTCCGCACCTGAAGTCGGCGGAATTGATCGACCCAGGTCATAAGAGTGGCGAAATCGCCGCTGACTTCGGGCTGAATCTTCGGCACCACCCCCAGGATCACTTCGCCCGTCGAACCATCCAGGGTAATTTCATCGCCGCGTTTAATCAACAGTCCCGACTTCGTCAGCAGTTGCTGTTTCTCGTAATCGATCTTGATTTCACCGCAGCCGGAAACGCAGCATTTCCCCATCCCTCTTGCCACCACCGCGGCATGTGAGGTCATCCCGCCGCGAGCGGTCAAAATCCCCTGCGCGGCATGCATGCCGTGGATATCCTCGGGGCTGGTTTCAATCCGCACCAGGATAACTTTCTTTTTCAAACGTGTCTGCTCTTCGGCTTCGTCGGCGTTGAACACCACCTGGCCGCTGGCAGCCCCGGGAGAGGCGGGCAAACCTTTGGCGACCACCTCGCGGGAAGCCTGGGGATCGAGAGACGGGTGCAACAGTTGATCGAGTTGCTCGGGATCAACGCGCAACACCGCTTCTTTTTCACTGATCACCCCTTCTTTGACCATATCCACGGCAATCCGGATGGCGGCATGTGCGGTCCGTTTTCCGGTTCTCGTCTGCAGCATATAGAGCTTGTTTTTCTCGATGGTAAACTCGATATCCTGCATATCCTTGTAGTGTTTTTCCAGAATCTCGCGGATGTTGGCCAACTGCTCGTAACTCTTCGGCATGACCTCTTCCATGGAAGGCAGGTCACCGTCTTTGTGCTTGGCGCGGTTGATCGGTTGCGGTGTACGAATCCCGGCCACGACATCCTCGCCCTGGGCGTTGACCAGGTATTCGCCGTAAAAATAGTTTTCGCCGGTCGCCGGGTCCCGGGTAAAAGCCACCCCCGTAGCGCAATCGTCGCCCATATTGCCGAAAACCATGCCCTGAACATTGACCGCGGTGCCCCAATGAGCCGGGATATCATTGAGTTTACGATAAGTCACCGCGCGCGGGTTCATCCACGAGCCGAAAACCGCACCGATTGCTCCCCAGAGCTGTTCCTGGGCGTCTTCGGGGAATTCGTCCTTGAGCACTTCCTTATAGCTGGCCTTGAATTCAACGACCAGTTCCTTGAGGTCATCGGCAGAAAGGTCCGTATCCTGTTCGACCCCACGGGCTTCCTTTTTTTCTTCGAGAATTTTTTCCATGATGCTGCCATCCATGCCTTTGACGACATTGGCATACATCTGGATAAAGCGGCGGTAGGAATCATAAGCGAAGCGCGGATCGTCGCTTTGCCGGATAATCCCCTGGATCGTGCTGTCATTCAGTCCGAGATTCAGTACCGTATCCATCATGCCCGGCATTGATGCAGGCGCGCCGGAACGAACGGACACCAACAGCGGATTCGCAGCGTTGCCGAATCCTTTCCCCATCCTCTGCTCAAGGGTTTGCAACGCCGCGGCGACCTCCGCTTCCAGGCCCTCGGGATAAGTGCGCCGGTTTGCATAAAAAGCCTTGCAGACCTCCGTCGTTAAAGTAAATCCCGGCGGCACCGGCAGCCCTATCGCCGTCATTTCGGCGAGGTTCGCCCCCTTGCCCCCAAGTAATTCACGCATCGATCCGGATCCGTCCGCCTCACCATCTCCAAACGAATAAACATGTTTTGCCATTCCCAGCACTCCTTGAAAAAGTCCTTGCAGTTAACGCCTTACGCCATTTTTTTGAAATCAGCGATATTCCTGAACAGCTTTGCCGTCTGTGTCAACAAAGCCAAACGATTGTTTTTAAGAGCAGGGTCTTTCGCCATCACCATGACATGATCGAAAAAATCATCGACCGCGGGTCTTAACCGCGCTATGGCTTCCAGTGCGGCCACATAGTTGCCTTCGGCAACCAGCGTCGTGGCCGTTGTTTTTACCTGCTGCAACTCCGCAAGCAGAACTTTTTCGGCATCGGCCTCAAACAGTGCGGGGTCAACCTCCCGCTCAAGACCTTCCTTGACGATATTATCAACGCGCTTGAAAGCCACGGCCAAGGCTTCGAAGTCGGGTCGGTCCCTGAGCACGGCAAGGGCATTGACCCGCTCCAGGGCATCGACCGGCTCGGCAAATGACGCACTCAGGACAGCTTCGACCGTATCCAGCGGATAGTCCTGAGCAGTCCACATGTTGACCAGACGCAGACGAATAAAATCCACGACATCGGCCACGACTTCAGCCGCCGGACGCACTCTCTTGCCCTCCAGCAAAGCGACACTGCGGTTCACCAGCTGCGGGATGGAGACGGCATACCGCCGATCAAGAATGATCGCCAGGATGCCGATGGCGCTACGCCGCAACGCATACGGGTCCGCCGTACCCGTGGGAATCAGTCCGACGCTGAAACAGCCGCAGATCGTATCGATCTTGTCGGCGATGGAAACGCAAGCCCCGATATCGTCGCTGGGCAATTCTCCCCCGGCCTGCGTGGGCAGATAATGTTCGAAAACGGCTTTCGCAACCCGTGGATTTTCCCCCTCAAGCAGGGCATATTCACGCCCCATGACCCCCTGGAGTTCGGGAAACTCGTAGACCATCCCGGTTTCCAGATCGCACTTGGCCAGGGTTGCCGCTCTCGCCGTCAGAGCGACGTCAGCGGGCGCCAGTTGTTGGGCGAGATCAACCGCCAATTTTTTGAAACGCTCGATTTTTTCGAAACTGGTGCCCAGTTTGGCCTGATAAACAACCTTTTTCAACGGCTCCAGTCGCGATTCGAGACTGGTTTTCTGATCTTCATGCCAGAAGAACATAGCATCCGCAAGCCGGGCCTTCAACACTCTTTCGTTCCCGGCGATGACAACCTGAGGGTCCTTGACCAGAGTATTGGCGACGGTAATAAAATGCGGCAGCAGTTTGCCGTCCTCATCGACCAGAGTAAAGTAACGCTGATGTTCACGCATACTGGTGATCAGGAGTTCGGGAGGCAGTTGCAAAAAACGCTCTTCAATGCCGCCGGCCAGTGCCTGCGGCGTTTCAACCAGGAAACTGACTTCCTCAAGCAGCTCATCGTCCGGGTTTATCCTGCCGTTCAACTGCTCGGCCAGCGCCTGCAACTGCTCACTGATGAGTTGCCGGCGTTTCTCCACCTGAGGCAGCACATAATGCTGTTCGGCTTTGGCCAGATAGTCGTCGGCCCCCGATACGGGAAAATCCTGCGGTGCCATGAAACGATGCCCGCGGGACAGACATCCGCTGTCCAGATCGCCGTAACGAAAAGGCACCACCTGACCGGCATAGAGAGCGACGATCCAGTGCAGCGGCCGGGCAAAACGGATATCCAGGTCTTTCCAGCGCATCGATTTTCTGAAGGGTATTTTGGCGATGACGCGCGGGAGGATCTCGGGCAACTGCTCGGTGCTTTCCCCGCCTTCAATCACTTTGGACAGGAACAGGTACTCGCCTTTCGCGGTTTCGATCGTTTGCAGTTCGGCGACACTGACCCCGTTCGTCCGGGCGAAACCTTCCGCGGCCTTGGTCGGACGGCCCTGCTCATCAAAAGCGATCCGCGCCGGCGGCCCGGTCAGTTCCAATTTCTGACGCTGCTGTTGCCGGGCGACATCGGCGACCGCTATGGCCAAACGCCGGGGAGTGGCAAAGGTCCGCACAGCGCCGTAGGCAATGCGTGCACGGTCAAGTTCCTCACACAGCAGGCGCTGCAGATCTTCGAGAGCGCGGGGAATAAACCCGGCGGGGAGTTCCTCCGTACCCAGTTCCAGAAATAGTTCAGCAGACATATGTTTCTCCAGATATAACTTCAACCGACGGCAGCAGTTGCAAAAAGATTATTGCTTGTTCTTCAACAGAGGATAGCCCAGTTTTTCACGCTGTCTGACATACCCTTCGGCGCAGAGCTTCGACATCTGCCGAACCCGTCCGATATAGCCGGCCCGCTCGGTCACCGATATGGCGCTGCGGGCATCAAGCAGATTAAAGGCATGCGATCCCTTGAGGACAAAATCGTAAGCCGGAAACACCAGATCCTTTTCGACCAGCCGCATACATTCCTTTTCATACATTTCGAACAATTTGAAAAGCATTCCCGTATCGGCCTCTTCGAAATTGTAATGGGAGAATTCGACCTCGGTCTGATGATGCACATCCCCGTACTTGATGCCATTGACCCACTCGAGGTCATAGACGTTGTCAACCCCCTGCAGATACATGGCAATCCGCTCACAGCCATAAGTGATTTCACCGGACACCGGTTTCAGATCGATGCCGCCGCACTGTTGAAAGTAGGTAAATTGGGTGATTTCCATACCGTCCAGCCAGACCTCCCAGCCAAGGCCCCAGGCTCCGAGAGTCGGAGATTCCCAGTCATCCTCGACAAAACGGATATCATGAGCCTGCGGATCGATACCGAAACTTTTCAGGGAATCGAGATAGAGGTCCTGGATATTCAGCGGCGAGGGTTTGAGAATCACTTGAAACTGGTAGTAGTGTTGCAGGCGGTTGGGGTTTTCCCCGTAACGCCCGTCGGTCGGCCGACGCGAGGGCTCCACATAGGCCACGTTCCACGGTTCGGGGCCGAGAGCCCGCAAAAAAGTTGCCGGATTGAACGTTCCGGCACCTTTTTCAATATCGTAGGGCTGCTGGATAATGCAGCCCTGTTGCGCCCAGTAGTTTTGCAAAGAAAGAATCAGGTCCTGAAAATTCACGTTGCCTCCGATACAGCATCCACGCCTGAAAGGCATGAGGGAAACGGCACAAATTAAACGCTGAGTGTAGCCCTCCCCCCTGCAGATGTCAACCTGAACCAAGGCTACAGGCGGTCGAGAAATTTCAGTGATTTTGGCTCTCTGGGTAAAATCATGCGCAGGATCTGATCAAAAATGCCGCGCGCTTCGCGGCAGGTTTTCGGACTGTAACGAAAACCGTCAAAATGATCGTAAGGAACTTTCAGAGTCCGCGCCAACGACCCCATGGTGGCCAGAGAATAGCGCTCGTCGTCCGCCCGGCGGCAGTCGGGGCACAGGCTGCCGCCGCGCATGATATCAAAGGCGACGGATTCTTGATCGAAACTTTTATCGCAGGCACTGCAATGCAGCAGGTGGGGCATGTAACCGAGCAGAAATATCAACCGCAATTCCAATAACAGACGTGCTGTCTGCAGATCGCCGTCCCGGCCCAGACCGGCCAGAAAACTCCGCATCAAAGTGTAGACCTGAGGTTGCGGTTCTCCTTCCCGCAACAACAACTCTGCCAGCTCCACACCGTAGCTGGCCAGAGCCAGACGTTTGATATCCCGGCGCAAGCCGAAATGGGCATCAACCAATTCCGCACTTTGCAACATCCATAACTCGCCGCGCCCTTCCTGCCAGTGAAAAACAGCGATGGTGAACGGGTCGATGGCGGCGCCGAAACGTTTGCGACTTTTTCTGGCGCTGCGAGCGAAGCCTTTGTGCAAACCGTACTCAGCCGTCAGCAAAGACAGGATACGGTCGGCCTCCCCATAATCGGTATAACGCAGCACCAGGGCTTCGCAACATCGGGATAAACGGCCCATACGACTTCGACTCAAGTGAGCGGTGAACGCGTGTCAAACGCGGTCAAATCAAATAATTCAGAAACAGGCTGGCGGTCACGAAGTAGATGCTGATGCCGGTAATGTCGTTTACGCTCTGGACAAAAGGGCTGGAGGCAATCGCCGGATCAATGCCGACTCTCTTGAAAAAGGCCGTCACCAGCACTCCCATGCAGGCGGCCACGGTTATCGCTGTTATCATCGCCAGGCCGACAACCAGGCCGAGATAATAGTTTTGATGCCAGACCATAGCCACCACCGCAATGACCAGGCCGCAGACCAGGCCCATGATCAGGCCGACCCGCAATTCCTTGAAAAAAACCTGCCGCAGGTTGGAAAATCGATCCGTCCGGTCGCAAAGCCGCGCACCAGAATGGTCGACGTTTGCCCGCCGACATTTCCGCCCATCCCGGTGATCACCGGAATGAAGGAAATCAGCATGATAACCTGTTCCAGAGTCGCCTTGAAAAACCACATCAAAGTCCCGGTAATCACTCCTCCAACCAGGGTCGTCAACAGCCACGGCAAACGCAGCCGGGCAATCTGGAAGGATTTATAGCCGAGCAGAAGTTCCTCTTCGCTGGTCCCCGCCATCCGCAGAATGTCTTCAGTGGCTTCGTCTCGCATGACATCGATGACGTCATCGACCGTGATCAGGCCCATCAATTTTCCCTGGTCGTCGACTACCGGAATCGCCAGAATGTTATATTTTGCAACCAGCTCGGCGACGACTTCCTGGTCCATATCGGTTCTGACCCGCATGACATTGGTCGACATGATGTCACACAAATGCGTTTGCGGAGGCACGGTCAGCAACTGCCGCAGCGACAGCACTCCGACCAGGTGATTATGCTCGTCCGTCACATAGACGTAAAAGACCATCTCATAATCTTCGGAATCCTGCAGCGCCGCGATCGCTTCCTTGACGGTGATATCCTGGTCAAGGGAAAAGACATCGGTCGACATGATGCCGCCCGCGGTATCCTCGTCGTACCCGAGCAGGTGCTCGACATCTTCGGATTGTTCGTCCTGCAAGGCCGACAAAATCTCTTCGGCCAACTCCTCAGGCAGGCTGCGAAGAAAAACGGCACTGTCGTCATCCGCCATCTCATGGACCACCGAAATCAAAAAGTCAGTGTCCAGGAGTTCGACCAGTTGCGGCCACGACTCCGGTTCCAGTTCCGACAGGACATCAGCCGCACGACTTAAATCCGGAATCAGCGTGAGCAGATTTTTCTGTTCAAGGGGTTCAAAAAAACGAAACAGATGGGCAATATCGGCCGGATGAATTTTGCCCAGCGCCTTTTTCAGGTTGGCGGTTGCCCCACGCCTCAGCAACTTACTCACAGGACCCGTGTAAAACCTGTATTTTCTGCTCATGCATGGGCAATCTCCCGACAAGTGAGGAGTCCAGACGTTAACATCCTGATTTAGCTGAGTCAACGCGGATAATTGTTCTGCAGATACAACAAGGGGCAGAGAATAACTCTGCCCCTTGTTGTAAAAATATCACGGTAAAAAAGTTATGCCGTTTCTTCCTCCACCTGTTCCTCCACATTATCAGCAGGGTCAGGGGCGGCGGCGCTTGCCGCGTTTTTTTTAGCTTTTTGTCGGGGTTCGAAACCTTCCTCAACCAGCTCGATAACCGCCATGGGCGCATTGTCTCCGCTACGGTTTTCCAGCCGGATAATACGGGTATATCCTCCGGGCCGCTGAGCGTAACGCGGGGCAATCATCTCGAACAACCGGGCAACCACCTGCGGATCACGAATCACCTGCAGCGCCTGGCGCCGAGCATGCAGGTCACCCTTTTTCCCCAGGGTTATCATTTTATCAATCAATTTACGGAGTTCCTTGGCGCGTGTCACCGTGGTCGTCATTTTTTCATATTCAAAAAAGGACGTGACCATGTTCCGCATCATGTGCTGGCGATGGTCCGGGTTGCGACCTAGGCGTCTACCTGATTTATTATGGCGCATTTCGTTCGTTCCTTTCTACAAACCTACCGAGGCCGGGACTACTCGTCATCCTGGCTCTTCTGAATCATTTTCAGGTATTCGGGATCGGGGAAATTATCGAGTTTCATCCCCAGGCTCAGCCCCATCTCGGCCAATATATCTTTAATTTCATTTAAAGATTTACGCCCGAAATTCTGCGTCTTCAACATTTCAGCTTCCGATTTTTGCACCAGTTCGCCGATCAGGTTGATCTGGGCATTTTTCAGGCAGTTTGCGCTACGAACCGAAAGCTCCAACTCCTCGACCGAACGATAAAGGTTTTCGTTGACCTTCTGCTTTTCATCGTCCTCTTCCTCGACGACCGGTTCCTCCGTTTCATCGAAGTTGATAAAAATCTGCAGTTGCTCTTTTAAAATCTTGGCCGCATAAGCCACGGCATCTTCCGGTTTGACACTGCCGTCGGTATAAACTTCAAGCGTCAGCTTGTCATAATCGGTAATCTGCCCGACCCGGGCATTGGACACCGTATAATTGACCTTCTGGATTGGAGAAAATATCGCATCAATTGGAATGGTGCTGACCGGAGCATTGTCGTTGCGGTTTTTTTCCGCCGCAACATAGCCCTTGCCCATGGCAACGGTCATATCCATTTCGAGATCCGTCTCGTCGCCGCAGGTCGCAATCAGGTGATCCGGATTCAGAATTTCAACATGGCTGTCAGTGACGATATCCCCGGCCTTGATGATCCCGGCACCCTTTTGCACGATTCTGATGTTACGGTCATCATGACCGTGGAGACGAACCTTGACCCCTTTTAAATTCAGGATAATATCGGTAACATCTTCGGTTACGCCAACGACACTGGAGAATTCATGTTGGACGTTTTTGATGCGCACCGAGGTAATCGCAGCCCCCTGCAGTGACGACAGCAGAATGCGCCGCAGGGAATTGCCAAGAGTCGTGCCAAACCCGCGCTCAAACGGCTCAGCAACGAATTTACCATAACTGTCGGTCAATTCGGTCGCTTCCAGGCGCTTCGGTTTGATCAGATCTCTCCAGTTTTTGTACATATTAATCCTTCTCCCTCTCAAGAGTTCCAGACTGGCTTAAATTTACTTGGAGTAAAGTTCGACAATCAACTGCTCCTGGAACTCAGGAGTGGTCAGCTCACCGCGTACCGGCAGGTCTTTCATCGTTCCCTTGAAGGCGTCCCGCTCAAGTTCGACCCAGGAAGGCACACCACGCGGCGCATGACACTGTCCAGACGACTCATTGATGCAGGCAATTTCACGGCTCTTCTCACGCAGCGAAACCACATCGTTCGGGGCGAACCAGGATAGGACGGGATATTGACCTTGTGGCCATTGACCTGGAAATGTCCGTGCCGGACCAGCGTTCTGGCCTGGGCATCGTGAAACCGCAAAACCGAGACGATAGACGATACTGTCGAGACGACGTTCCAGCAGGATCAGAAGGTTTTCACCGGTGACCCCTTTCATACGGTCGGCTTTGGCGAAATAGAGCCGGAACTGTTTTTCCTGCAGGCCGTAGGTCCGTTTCACCTTCTGTTTTTCACGCAACTGGGTGCCATAATCCGAAACCTTCGCCGCGTCGCTGGCCATGTTGTCCCGGAGCGTAGTTGCGACGCTCCAAAGCACATTTATCGGTATAACATCTGTCCCCTTTAAGGAACAGTTTCGCATTTTCTCTTCTGCACTGACGGCAGACCGGACCAGAATACCTAGACAACTTTTCCTCCTTGATAGCTTAAACGCGACGGCGCTTCGGCGGACGGCAACCATTATGCGGAATCGGGGTCACGTCCTTGATCATGGTCACTGTCAGACCAGCCAGAGAAAGTGCACGCAAAGCCGATTCACGACCGCTTCCAGGCCCTTTGACATAGGCTTCAACAGAACGCATTCCATGTTCCATGGCCTTGGTGGCTGCTTCTTCAGCAGCCATCTGCGCGGCGAACGGAGTGCTTTTACGAGAACCCTTGAAGCCCTTTTGCGCCAGACGTTGACCAAGCAACAACATTACCAGCATCGGATCGCAGATCGTTACGATCGTATTGTTGAATGTGGACTGAATGTGAACAACACCTTTGGCAATGTTCTTTCTTTTCGACTTTCTTGCGTACGACTCTTTTTACCTGATTTAGCCATGATAACTCCGCTTATTTCTTCTTACCGGCAACGGTCTTCTTCGGTCCTTTACGGGTCCGCGAATTATTTTTAGTATTCTGGCCGCGAACCGGCAACCCTCTTCGATGGCGCAAGACCGCGGTAGCAACCCAGATCCATCAACCGCTTGATGTTCATCGAGAAAGCTCACGACGCAGATCGCCTTCAACATGCGACAGTCTGTGTCAATAAGTTCACGAATCTTCGCCAGTTCGGACTCTGTCAAATCATCCGTGCGGGTATTAAAATCAACACCCGCCTGGGAAAGAATTTTTGAGACGTAGTGCGACCGATCCCGTAGATATAGGTCATGGCCACTTCAATGCGCTTGTTGCGCGGCAAATCGACTCCAGCAATACGTGCCAATGTTTCCTCCTAGGGCCCTTATCCCTGTCTTTGCTTGTGTTTGGGATTATCACAGATGATCCGGACAACACCTTTACGCTTGATAACTTTGCACTTATCACAGATCTCTTGACCGAAGCTCTAACTTTCATTGTGCGATCCTTTTCTCACCTTCGTTGCCGTCGCTGCGGCAAACTCTTCATCAATCAACCCGGGTCAGAATTTCCGGCCCGTTGTCGGTTATGGCGATGGTATGTTCAAAATGCGCCGACAGTTGACCGTCAACCGTCACCGCCGTCCAGCCGTCATCTAAAATCTTGACTCCCGGGGCTCCGACATT
>CAXXGL010000001.1:0-55770 GCA_963676555.2 Geopsychrobacteraceae bacterium | reverse complement strand
TGGGGGCGTTGTCGGTGCACCTGGTGTGCGGGATCTGGGGCACGCTGGCGGTCCCGCTCACCGATAGCGAAGCCAGCTTCGTCACCCAGTTGATCGGGGTGGTGGCGACCGGGGTGTTCGTGGTCATCGCCAGTGCGATCGTCTGGCTGGTGCTGAAGTACACCATCGGCATCCGGGTCAGCGCAGAAGACGAGATGCTGGGTTGCGACTCCTGCGAGATCGGCATGGAAGCCTATCCCGATTTCCAGCGCGTCAGCATCGGCGGCTCCTCCGGTATCTCCGGCTATGCCAACCCGGACATTCGCTAACCCATCCGTTTTTTACCGAGGAGAGCGGCAGGCCGCTGCTTACGCAGTGGCCTGTTCTTTTGCCGCCAGTTCCCGCAAGCGTTCGATGATCGGCAGATGCTGGGTGCAACGCGCTTCACAGGCGCCGCAGGTGATGCAGTCTTGAGCCTGCTCCGCGGTCAATCCCCAATGCATGCGCAGGCGGGTGGTCGCGGTGTCGGGTCCGGGATTGAGCATGACCTGATTGTAGACATCCATGAACTTGGGGATCGGGATGTCGGCCGGACAGGGCAGGCAGTAGCCGCAGCCGGTGCACAGCCGGTCGAAGTTCTGTTCGATATTGGGCGCCAGTTGGTGCTTTTCGGCCGGGCTCAAGGGGGTGAACGTATCTGCGGCCGCAACCGCCTGATCTATTTCCTCGCGGCTGGAAAAGCCGACGAGGGCGCTGCTGATCTCTTCGTGGGACAGGTTGAAGCGCAATGCGGCCCTGACCACCGTATCGTCCGGGCCGGTTTTGAGAAAAGCGAAGCGGTCCGGATTTTGCGGAATCAGGCCGCCGGCCAGGGGATTCATGGTGACCACTCCGAGGCCTTGCTTTCCTGCTTCTTCCACCGCTTGCAGGCGGTAAGGGAAGTTCAGGGCGTTGAATCCCAGCAGCACACCGGCAAAAATGTTTTCAGCCAGCACCGCGCTCAGTCCCTTCCCTTCCATATGCGAGGAGCACAACAGATGGCCGATCAATCCTTCCTCTCTGGCCTGCAGGGCGGCTTCGACGGCGCCTCCCCGTTTGCGCCCTTCCCAGTCCTCCGGCGTCATCAGGTGCCAGATGTAGAAAAAATCGATATGGTCCGTCCGTAATCTGGTCAGGCTGCGCTCCAGACTTTTCCTGAAATCGGAGGCTTTGGCGCGGCTGCATTTGCTGGACAGATAAAAACTCTCACGCGGCAATTGCGCCAGCGCACGACCGAAAATATCTTCGCTGCGATCGGCGCAATAGACCGGGGCGGTGTCGAAGTAGTTGATGCCCAGGCCGTGGGCATGATGCAGCAGTTCGGCACAGCTGTCCGGATCATAAGGCCGGCGAAAGCGCATGCCGCCGAAACTGATGACCGAGATTTTTTTACCGGTTTGACCGAACTCTCTGTACAACATTTAAGGCTCCCATCGGTGTCCGGCGAAACCGGCGGTACCCGGTTCAGCGGGATGATTTTTTCTCCGCCGGCGGGTCTGAGCCGAGCAGGATCGCCAGCCAACGGGTTGAGAGATTCACTTCGAGGGCGATTTTGACAATCATCGTCAAGGGCACGGACAGCAGCATGCCGACCGGACCCAGCACCCAACCCCAGAAAACCAGGGACAGGAAAACGACCAGGGCCGAAAGCCCGAGTCTTTGTCCCATCAGGCGCGGTTCCACGGCATTGCCCATGACAACGTTGGTGAGCAGGTAAAGGAGCGCCACGAACAGCGCGTAAAGAGGGCCAAGCTGCACGACCGCCAGAAGGATGGCGGGAACCGCGGCCAGGATCGAGCCGATATTGGGAACGTAATTGAGCAGAAAGGCGATCAGGCCCCAGAGCAACGCGTAATCGAGGCCCAGGACGATCAGGCCGATGGCGACCACGGCGCCGGTGGCGAAGCTGACCAGGGTTTTGATCACCAGGTACTGACGCACGCTGGAAACGAATTTTTCGAACGACGCCAGTGACGAGTCGGCATCGGACAAGGCGGCGCGTAGCTTGTTCGGCATACCGGCGGCTTCGAGCAGAATGAAGATGACGGTCAGTAAAATCAGGAAGGAATTGGTCAGCACTCCGCCCGCGGTTGCCAGCATGCCGGCGGCCGACTGCATCAGCGCACCGGGATCGAAATGCTGGAGCAGGATCTCGCGGGAGACTTTAACCCCGTGCCGACTCAGCCAGTCGAACAGCACCAGCGTTTGCGAACGAAGCTTTTCCTGATAAAAGGGGAGCTGATTGGTGAAATCGTTGACCGAAGTTCCGACCAGGGTCAGGACCACCAGCCCGCCTGACATGACGATGATGATGACCAGAAGCAGGGCCACCGATGCCGGAATCTTACGCTGTTGCAGCCAATAAAAAGGTCCGGCGCAGATGATCGAAATGAAAAAGGCCAGCAGGAAAGGGACCAGCAGCTCCTGAGCCGCTTTGGCACCGGCGATGACGACGACCAGGGCGGCGAGGGTGACGAGAAAAGAAACGGATTTCTGTTCGGAATGCGACATCTGTGCAACTCTTGCCGATTGGGCCGATATCCTGTGGTGAAAATCAATCCGTAGCGAATAAACCTGATACTCCGGTTGCTGTCAATGTTTTCCTGCCGTTCCGGATCAACGCACGGTTTCTTTTTTTGTGACTAATGACTCGCACCGCCGCCGCAACCGGCACGATTTGTCCAGGCTGCCCACCTTCGTTTGGATTCGTCCGTACCGGAAACAGCATAACACAGATGGGGGAAAATCTTATGTCCGGGCGGCAATGAAAGTTACAATGAATAAATGTCCTGAGCCCATTTGACCGCAGCGAGATAGGTGTTGGATAGAAGCTGTTCGTCAAGTTCGAGTTCCATGGCCAACTGGGAAATGGTGTCCCATTCGCCTTTTTCCGTGGCGACAACCAGGGACAGGATTGTGTCCAGTTCGCCTTCATGACCGGCAAGGGCGGCGACAATGTCGTCTGCGACGGTAATTTCCCTGAGGATTTCATCGATCGGGCGGGACATGATGACATCCAGCAGCGAAAACAACCCCATCAGGAACAGGTCCGCCTGACGATTCCCCATTTTACAGGGCTGCGCCAGTTGTTCGCACATGCGCGCGCGAATGAGAGACGAAACCACCAGCTCCGCCGGTTTGTCGTCGGCCATGGATGAAATCGACAATAATGAAACCCAGGAGCGTATTTCCCGCAAGCCCAGCAGGGAGAGGGCCTGCAGGATGGATGTGACCTTGTTGCGCAGGGCAAAGGCGGCCGAATTGATCAGTTTGAGCAGCTTGTATGACAGGGAAACCTCGCTCTGAATGGTCAGGGCGAGTTTTTTGAAGTCGACTTCCGGCGCATGGACATCTTTAAGAATGCGCAGGAATTGAATTTTATTGGTCGGGATGTCTTTGCGCGAAACGATGATCGGCTTGGCGAAAAAATAACCCTGGAACAGCTGATACCCCATCTGTATGGCCTGTTCGTAAACTTCGTGGGTTTCGACCTTTTCCGCCAGCATTTTTATGCCGCGCGGGATCATCATCCGGGCCAGGCGGTTTTGTTCATCGACATCGCTGAGGAGAAAATCGACTTTAATGATATCCGCCAGTTCAAGCAGCGGCTCGTAATTCTGGTGATAGACGAAATCGTCCAGGGCCAGGGTATAGCCGAGGCTCTTCAGTCGCCTGCAGGCGGCAATCAGCGCTTCGTCGGGGACCAGGTCTTCAAGAACTTCCACCACCGCCTGGCGGCGCGGCAGATTGGTCATCAGGTCGTCCAGCAGAACCCTTCTGGTGCAGTTGATGAACGCTTTGGTGTTGCCGGTTATTTCGCTGAGATTGAAAAGCAGGCTGCTGTTGGCGATGACGCTGGCCGCCGCATGATCCTGATCGTCGCAGTCGAAATAGTTATCCAGTCCGGATCGAAAGAGGAGTTCGTAGGCGTAAACACGGCCCTTCGTGTCGAAAATCGGCTGCCGGGCGATAAAGTGTTCCAAATGTCGGCTCTTTTCTGAAAAGTTTGGAGACAACAGATCAAATAACAGATATCAAGGTGAAAATAGTAACTCAAGGGTGCAATAAAATTCAAGAGTTCTAATCTTTTTGGAGAGTTGACCTGTTTGCTTTATTCCTATACTCTCCATGGAAAGATTCAACTTTCCTGGGCAGTTGCAGTCAAATATAAATCATGAGAAAAGGATGGGATCTATGAAAAAGATATCTGTTATTTCCGTTGTTTTGATTTTTGCCGTTGTCGCTGTCGCAATCGCCGTCCCGCCGGGCAAGACCCTGACGTTTGACAAATCGCCGCTGGGTCCGGTTGAATTCTCGGGGACGGTTCATAAGGATGCCGGTATCAGCTGTAAAGAGTGCCATAATCCCGGGATGTTCCCGAAAATGAAAAAAGGTACGGTGGAAATCAAGATGGCGCAAATCTACGCCGGTGAACTGTGCGGTAAGTGTCATAACGGAACCCGCGCATTCGAGGCGAAGAAAAGCTGTAATCGCTGTCACAAGAAATAAGTTTCTGCTTTAAAAAGAAAAAGAGTCCGAGGAATCGGGCTCTTTTTTTGTGTTCTTTGTTCATAAAATATTATTTTTCAAAATAATAGAAATAATTATTTTTTCTCTTCCGCACTATTGTCCTCAGGCACGATGAGGACTTCATCCTTTTTTCCCTTTTTTCCCCCCTGCTCGGCCTCTGTCTGCGGCGGCTTGTACGGTTTGATGCGAGGGGACAGGCGGTCCTGTTGGTAAATGGAATGCGTTGCTTTTTATCGGGATGACCGTCAATCCACCATCTCCCGGCGGATGTGTGATAGGGCTGAAGGGATTTTCTTCTTTTTTGAGAACACACTGAGCTCTTTTGTGGGTAGAAAGGTACTTTGTTTTTCAGATAATTAACAAAAATTTATTTTTAAGCATTGAATGCTTAAAAAATAGTCTAAAGATATCGATATGTTGAGGGTAATTGAATTTTCCCATGAAATTGGGATTGTTTTTTGCAAAGCCTCCTGCAGTTTCTGCCTAAATATTATGCGATATAAAGTTGCTGCATAGATTTTAATCACTAACTGTTGCGGGAGGACATATCATGACCACACCTTTAGACGAAAAAATTGAACCGATTTACCAGGAAGTTTTAGCGCGTAATCCCGGAGAGGTCGAGTTCCATCAGGCGGTCAGGGAGGTGCTGGAATGCCTGGGACCGGTGCTGGTGAAGAATCCGGAGTTTGCCGAGCACAAAATCATTGAACGGATCTGCGAACCGGAGCGGCAAATTATTTTTCGTGTTCCCTGGGTCGACACCAATGGCGTCGTCCAGATCAACCGGGGCTTTCGGGTCGAGTTCAACAGTGCTCTCGGACCGTACAAAGGCGGATTGCGTTTTCACCCGTCCGTATATCTGGGAATCGTCAAATTCCTGGGGTTCGAGCAGATTTTTAAAAACTCACTGACCGGCTTGCCGATCGGCGGCGGCAAAGGGGGAGCCGATTTCGACCCCAAAGGAAAAACGGATGGAGAAATCATGCGTTTTTGTCAGAGTTTCATGTCCGAGCTTTATCGGCATATCGGTGAGCATACGGATGTCCCTGCCGGGGATATCGGGGTCGGAGGCCGGGAGATCGGCTTCATGTTCGGGCAATACAAGCGCATCACCAATCGCTGGGAAGCCGGGGTTTTGACCGGCAAGGGACTCAACTGGGGTGGTTCGCTTGCAAGAACCGAGGCCACGGGTTACGGGGCGGTTTTCTTCGTTGATGAAATGTTGAAATACCGTAACGATAATTTCGACGGTAAAATCTGCTCGGTGTCGGGCAGCGGGAACGTCTCAATCTATACCATTGAAAAGATTCAGCAACTCGGCGGCAAAGTCGTAACCTGTTCGGATTCAAACGGCTTTGTCTACCATGAAAAGGGGATCGACCTGGAACTGGTTCAGCAACTCAAGGAAGTGGAACGGCGCCGGATCAGGGATTACGTGACCTACCACAAGGATGCCAAATATGTGGAAGGGGGAAATATCTGGGAAATTCCCTGCCAGGTGGCCATGCCCTCGGCCACCCAGAATGAGATCAACGGCAAAGATGCCGGAACCCTGCTCAAGAACGGGTGCATTGCCGTGGGCGAGGGTGCGAACATGCCGACCACGCCGGAAGGCGTCAAAGTGTTCCTGGAGGCCGGAATCGCTTATGGCCCGGGCAAGGCGGCCAATGCCGGCGGCGTGGCGACCAGTGCGCTGGAAATGCAGCAGAATGCCAGCCGTGACTCCTGGGATTTTTCCTACACGGAAGATCGCCTGCATAAGATCATGCAGAATATCCACAAGGACTGCTACGAAACGGCCGAGGAATACGGGAGTCCGGGCAACTATGTCGTCGGGGCCAATATTGCGGGTTTCGTCAAAGTGGCCCGGGCCATGTTGGCCATGGGGGTTATCTGACGGCGGTGTCGTTTGCGCCAGCGCACCCGGCGTCCGGATGAGGGCGGCCGCCGGGTGCGGAAAAGCGTTTCGTCGCGCGTTACTTTGGTGTTTTTCTGCCTTCGGGAGTCAGGCACAGCAACTGCTGCGACACCACATCGGCCATCAGTTTCAGGCCCGGCTGCGGAACCCTGATTACCTTGACAATTTTTTTGTAGCGGCCGCACGAGGGCATGAGCTGGTCCAGCTGGTTCCGGCTTTGCTGCAGCCATGCCTGATTGAACAGGCATTTTTGGTTTTCGGGAAACAGCGCCAGATAGAATATCCCGGCCTCGACCAGGTCCTGGAAAAAATGCGAGCCGAAAGAGAGTTCGGGCATGAGTTCGCCGGAGGGGAACGCGACCTCGCCCAGAACGGTCAGGTGGCTGATCTCGGCAAACCGGACCGGCACGCCGAGAGACGGGGTCGTACTGCCCCAGCGACCGGGGCCGAGAAGCATGATTCTGCCTTGAAACCGGTTTGCGATGCGTTTGTTCAGCCGGCCGATCAGGCGGGCAATCTCATATTTTTCAGCCGGCGGCAGGCGCAGGTACTCCGGGGCGTCAACCCAGATGAGCCAGTCGATTTCCTGAGCGATATTACCGCCCATAAAATTGCCCGCAGAACGGAATAATAATTGTCCGTCATCGATGTCTGCCGGAATGTCCAGACGGCTTGCCGAGCCTTTGGTCTGTAACGGGCGGCATTGCACGACGTTGATTCTGGCACTTCTGTCGCCGGTGAAGTTGACGGTGAATTCCACGTCGACGGGGTATTGATAGGCGGTTTCGATGGTTTTCAGCAGGCTGCGCATCAAGCGGGTGAAATCCGTGCGTTCAAGAAAATCATCGAAAGTCAGCAACCAGACATCTTCGCCCTTGCGTCCCCGGTCTTCCAGCAGCCTGCTCGTTTCGTGATCCTTGACCGCATAGATCGACCAGGGAATAGAGCTGTCCTCTCGACTCAGCTGTTGCAGCGATACGGTCTCCAGGCGGTTTGTGTTGACATTGAGCAGATCGATGTCCCGCTGGGAGAACCTGCGGATGTCCTCGAATCCTTTATGCGGGCGTTTTTTCGGCGCGTCCAGCGCCACCACGCGGGGGTAATCGTTTTCCGCGCGCTCGACCGCTCGTGTTCCCAGCCCGATGACGAGACGCAACATACCTGCCTGCGGGTCCATATCCCGGTCCCAGACGAAAGTATTGTACGAAACCCCGACGCCGGAAAGTTCGGGCAGGTAATAATGGCGACGGTAAGAGCCGGAGACGCGTTGAATCAAAAGCGCCATCTGCTCATCCTGCCGGTCGAGTCCGCGTTGCCGGCGATAAGCGAGGGCGTCTTCGCTCATCGCGCTGGCGAAAATCTTGCGGACACTGCTTTCCAGCGCGGCCAGCCGGTCTTCGGGACTCCCCTGGTTGACACGGAAAAAACTGTCGTATTTGCCCGCGAACGCGTTGCCGAAGCCGTCTTCCAGAAGGGAACTGGAACGAATGATGATCGGATATTGACCGTAATAGTCCAGCACTCTTTGGAACTCTTCCCTGATTTGCGCCGGAAATGATCCCGCCAGCATTTGCTCGCGCAGTTCCGCGGCGGCGCTGAAATATTCCGCCGGTGTCTTCTGACGCATGAAGGTCCGCCACAGGTTGTTGTGAACGATGTACGAGTAATAAACATTGGAGCCGACGTAATAGGAGTCATGATTCTCCAGGTGGTCAGCCCAAGCGAAGGATTCGTCGCGCTGCAGGATGTTGTGCGCCAGCAGCATGCCGACGGTTTTGCCGCCGATGAAACCGGTGCCGATGAGGCGCGCTTTGATTTCGAGGAGATCGGGTAGTGACAGATAGCGCCTGGCGAGATCCAGCATGCGCTCCTCGCGGGCGATCATGTGCCGGCAGATATGACGAACCATATCGCTTCGTTGCTGCTCGGTTGATTTGTGGTTGCAGAGTTTTTCGGCATCGAGAAACAGGCGATGCCAGTGGTCGATTTGCCTTCTCGATGCGTCGCGGGTGCGCTGTGCCAGGGAACTGTACAGGCGGGTGGATTCGTAGCTGTTGGTCAAGGGGATAAACTTTTCACCCGCTTTGCGGTGAGGCAGGAACATGGTCGGGGAATGACGCTGCCAGACTTTGAGCGGCTGGATATGAAAGTGATCGTCGTGGCTGAAAACATCGATCATCACCTGGGTCGTACTGCGGATTCTGTCGACGGTGTCGAAGGAGTGGCGGTCGCGGATGAGTGAGAAATAGGCGACGGTCTCGAGTTCGAACAGATAAGGGCAGGTGACACGGAAGAAGTTGCCGATCATATGGTCCGTCGCCCAGGCGGAGAGGAGTTCGGACAGACAATCGAAAACGTAGAAAGCGCCTTTGCCCGCCGTGGTGACGATGTTGTGGACCGCGGCCGCAAAGCCCTCGAACCCCGTTCCGGGGTCCAGCTGATGAACTGTGATTTGCGGAGTTTCCCCCACGAGGGGGAGATGGTCGCCGAAGCGCAGATAGTGAATCCGGCGCTGATCCTGAAGCGCCTGATCGATGAAAGGGCCGACGAAATAACGGTAATTTTCAATCGATTCGACGTTCAGAACGACATTGTCGCCGCTTCGCAACCCGTCGAGTATGTTGTCGAGTTCCCTGTAGCCGGTCGAGATCCTGATTGAAGAATTCATGGCTGTCCTTTTGCGAAGCGGAACTTTCAAGCGGATGAGCCGAGCCGCTGACAAAACAGGCCGGCGACGATCAATATCAGGCCGATAAAGGTCGCGTACAGGATTTTTTCGCCGACCAGGAAATAAATGAAAACCAGTGACAGAAAAGGCGAAAGAAAGATCAGATTACTGATCCGTGCGGTATTGTCGGTCAGTTTCATGGCCATCAGCCAGAGAACGAAGCAGGCCCCCATTTCGAACGTTCCGACATAAGCGGCGCCGATCAGCCCTTTTAGCGGCGGCATCCTTATCTCGGTGGTCAACAGGTAAGTAATGAAAACAAAAGGAAAGCTGCAGATAAAATTGACGAACAGACCGACGACCGGATCGCGCCGGTCGCGGGTATTGTAGATCCAGTAAAGAGCCCAGACAATCGTACTGATCAGGGCCAAAGCCACGCCGAGCGGATCGGTGAACGTCATGCTGAAGGGGCGCCCTTCGGTCGAAATAACCACCACGCCGCAATAGCTGACCACCAAGGCCAGCCACTGCTGCCGGCCGATTTTTTGTTTGAGTAACGGCACCGCCAGCAACGACAGTGTAATCGCCCAGGTATAATTCAGCGGCTGCGCCTGCTGGGCCGGGAGCAGATCGTAGGCTTTGAACAGGATCAGATAATAGAGAAAAGGACTGAGCAGGCCCAGGAAAACGGAAAGCCGGTATTCCCGCCGGGTGCATTTGAACACCAGAAACCATTTCCCCTGCGTCAGTAGAATGGCGGCCAACAGCAGCGTCGAGAAAGACCCGGAAAACAGCAGCAACTCGATCGGGCTCAAATAGCGCAGGGAGAGCTTGAAGGCGGTTGCGACAGTGGACCAGAGCAACACGGCGCCGAAACCGAAAAGCAAGGCTTTTCTGTTGTTGCTCATCGCCTTCTTCCCCCGGTCATGAGGACGAGCAGGCCGGAAAAAATCACCAGGATACCGCAAAAAGCCTGGATGCTGAGTTGTTCCCTGAGGACCAGGGTGCCGAGGACGGCGGCGGTCATCGGTTCCGCCAGGGTGAGAGTCATGGTGGTTGAAACCGGGACGCTCTGCAAACCGCGGGCGAAGAGCCAGTACGCCAGCGCCATGCTGGCCAGGCCGAGGTGCAGGATGACGGCGATGGAGCGCGGTTTCAAAAGCCAGTTCATATCGATGCCGGTCAGGGCCGGGCTCAGCAGCAGGGCGCCGATACAGGTTGCGGCGGCCATGATCGCGGTGGGATTGAGCCGATCCAGCAATCCCTTGATCAGCAGGGTATAGGCGGCGTAGGACGCACCGGCGCCGAAGGCGAGCAGGATACCGATCAGATCGACGCTGATGTTGTTTCCTCCCAGGCTGAGCAGGGCGCAGCCGCAGATGGCCAGGAACGTCGCCGCAAACCAGCGCCCGCCAGGCCGCTCGTTGCGGAACAGCCAGCCGAGAAGTCCGCCGGCGACCGGGGCGCTGCCGATGCCGACGATGGTGCCGATGGCGACACCCGTCCGGGCCACGGCGCTGAAAAAACAGAGTTGGTAGGCCGCCGTAAAAACCGCGGTCAGCAATACGGGAATGGGTTTCCAATCTTTCAGGCAGCCCAGTTCATGCCGCCGTATCGCCAGCATGAGCAAGGCGGAGCCGCCGATCGACAGGCGCAGGGCGCCGATAACCGTGGAATCGAAACCGGCAGGAGCGAAGGCCTGGGCGGTACCGGTGGTCCCCCAGAGCAGGGCCGCACCGATAACCAGCCAATGGCCGGAATTTGAAACTGACTGAAGTTTTGACACGTTGATTTTCCTATAACTTTTTGCCGAAGGTTGATCGTTGCGCTTTCAAGCCGGATTGCATCGATCCCTAAGAAAGCGCGGCCCAGCGCAACCGCCGGGGTGAGTGCTAGCCCGCTTGCGAACCGTTTGCGGGACATGAACTGGATTTTTTCCGTTGTCGCAAGATCCGTTGCAGAACCGCCACCGCCATCAGCCGGCCAATAAGATAGGCCAGCGCCGCGGCAACGGCTCCGGGAAGCGGAGAGTATATCACCGCAATCGCCAAAACAAAAAAGATTCCGCCGGCTTCCAACAAGGTTGTCAACGACACCGGGCGGGTGATGCGGCTGACGATCAGACGCGCCCGCTGGAAGCTGATGATGACGGTCAGAGCCGGGAAAACGGCCAGGAGCTGAAGCGGTAAAGCGGCAAAATCGGCCAGTTCCGGACTGAGTCCGGAAACATCGAGGAACCAGAACCGGTTCAGCGGCGTAAAGGCGATCAGAGCAAGACAGCTCGAAGTCGCGATACCGAGGCCCACGGCAAAGTTTTTGATTCGCGGGTAGTCGGCCTGGTTTTCGCCGAGCAGGGCGATGGCAACCTCCTGGTAAGACAGACCCAGCGCCCGGAAAACAAACGTCAGGCCGTAAATCACCGGCATGACGGCCAGAGATTCAATCGCGTACCGGCTTTTGCCGAGAAAAAAGGTCACCAGAGGGTGCACGGAGAGAGCGATGAACGGGGTCAGGGCCAGGGGCAGATAGTAATTCCAGATACGCCGGAGATCGAGCGGCTCGGTGTTGTCTTGCGCCGGTCTGGACAGTGTCTCTCTGATCGCCCGGCGGGCCAGAAAACGGGTGAACAACGCTTCGAAGGTGACCCCGGTCGAGAGCGCCAGTGCGCCGATGACGGCTCCGCTCAATGGGTGGTACAGGAACAGCAGCAACGCCGTCAGCGACATGCTCAGCAGCCGGAAAACCGTTGCCGCGGCAACCCGATGCGTTTTATGGCTGGAGATCAGGATCCCCTGGTAAAAACGCCGGATGCCGATGGCGCCGGGCCAGGGCAGCAGGCAAAGCAGGGCGGCGTGGGTCAGCCGGACGATGTCGGGCGGCATAGCGAGCAGGCCCGTCAGGATCAGGTTGAACACTGGCGGCAGCAGGAACAGCCCCAGCAGCAGCGTCACCAGACCGCTGAGCAACAGCGAGAAATTCCGCAGCCGCCGGTAGCTGTCGCGATCGCGGCAGAGCGCGGTACTGGCGCTCATCAGCATGATGACCGGCGATTCGGCGACCAGGGCGAACGCGAAGGCGATACCGTACGCGGCCAGGTTGAGTTTTTCGGCGGCCAGCCGGGCGATAATCGCGGCCAGGTAGGGGCCTTCCACCGACATCATCAGCCAGGTGCCGGCCAGGGGGAGCCAGAAGCGAAAAATTTTTCCGTAAGTCAAGCGGGCGGGTTTGGTCTGCATCGTGATAAACCGGTTCTGTTTCAGCCGCCGATTATGGCCGTCAGGCCGTGCGCGGCAAAGCAATCGACGGCCTGTTGCCGGTCGTTTGCGTCCGGTTCGTCCAGGCTGCCGTGCTGATAGCGGCTGCCGAGCTTGGTGTGCTTGTGCGCGGCTACGGCATGATAAGGGAGCAGGTTGACCGTCTTTTTCTCTCCGGGCAGGCGGGCGATGAAAGCGGCGCTGCGGGACAGGTTGTCGGCGTCCGCGTTGACCCCTTTGATCAACGGGATGCGGATCTGAATAGCGGCTCCGGTCCCGGCCAGTTCAACCAGGTTGGCGAGGATCAGCTCGTTGCCGACCCCGGTATAGGCCCGGTGCTTTTCGCTGTCCATCAATTTCAGGTCGTAAAGGAACAGATCCGTTTCCAACGCGGCTTTCATCAGGGTCGTGCTTTTAATATGGCCGCAGGTGTCGATGGTTCTGTGGATGGACCGGGCACCACAGGCGGCCAGCAGCGGCAGCAGGAATTGGGGATGCAGCAGCGGTTCCCCGCCGGAAAAGGTGACGCCGCCGTCCGATTGGTCGAACAGGTGCCGTTCCTTTTCGATGATCCGCAGCAGCTCCCGGATCGAATAGCTCTGTCCGGAAATTTCCGTGGCTTTGCTCGGGCAGACGGCGGCGCAACGGCCGCTGAGGTCGCACTTCGAGACGTCCGTGACAATGCCTTCCGCAGTCAGGGCGCAGGCTTTGTTGGGACAGGCCCTGACGCATTCGCCGCAACCGATACATTTGGCGGCGGTGTACATTTTCTGCGGCTGCGCCGCGATACTCTCCGGGTTGTGACACCAGAGGCAGGACAGCGGACAACCTTTGAAAAAAACGGTCACGCGGATGCCGGGACCGTCGTTGATGGCGTAGCGTTTGATATCGAAGATGTAGGGTTGCTGCATAAAAGTACCTGAAAATTTATGTCAGCCACCAAGGCACCAGGAACACTAAGTAAGGCATTTTAACGCTGAGACGGAAAGAACGCAGAGTTTATAGAGAAAATCTGCAAAGCTTCTTGGTTTGATTTTAAAACCTAAAAAACGGATTTTGACTTTCTCCGCGTCTCTGCGCCTCTTCGTTAAAAGGTTTTGAACCTGTTTTCCTTGGTGTTCTTGGCGCCTTGGTGGCAACACCGGGTTTATTCAAAAAGCTTCGTTCTCCGTGCGCTCGATAATCTCCAGCTGCAAGTCGTCGTTCATATCGTTGAAGTAGTCGCTGTAACCGGCCATGCGCACCAGCAGGTCCTTGTAGTCTTCCGGACTTTCCTGGGCCGCTTTGAGGGTCGCGGTATCGACGATATTGAATTGGATATGATGACCGCCGAGGGTGAAATAGCTGCGGATCAACTGGCCGAGCTTTTTGATGTCCTCGTCGCGTGTCAGCAGGCTCGGCAGGAATCTCTGATTGAGCAGGGTTCCCCCCGACATGCTGTGGTCGAACTTGGTCAGCGAGCGGATGACCGCCGACGGCCCGTTGATGTCGGCTCCGTGGGAGGGCGAAGTGCCGTCGGAAATCGACTTGCCGGCGAACCGGCCGTTGGGGGTGGCGCCCAGCACCTTGCCGAAATAGATATGACAGGTGGTGGACAGCATATTGAGGTGGAAACTCTCTCCTTTGGTGTTCGGCTTGCCGTCGATCGCGGCAAGAAGATCGCCGTAGACCTTCAGGGCGATGTCGTCGGCATCGTCGTCGTCGTTGCCGAAGAATGGCGTTTTGTTAAGGATCGTCTGGCGCAGAAACTCTTCGCCCTCGAAGTTCACGGCCACGGCGTCGAGGATTCTTTCCATGCTAAAGGTTTGTTCCTCGAAAACGTGTTTCTTCAACGCCGACAGGCTGTCGGTCACCGTACCCAGCCCGGTGCACTGGATGTAGTTGGTGTTATAACGCGGTCCGGCGTCGTAATAGTCGCGTCCCTTTTTGATGCAATCCTCGATGACCACGGACAAAAACGGAGCCGGGGCGTACTTGGCGAACATCCGGTCGATGTAGTTGCTGACGCGGATCTTGGTGTCGACGATGAAATTCAGTTGCTTGAGGAACGCCGCGTAAAGTTCTGCGTAAGAGACGAAATCGCGCGGCTCGCCGGTCACCAGGCCGACCTGTTTGCCGGTCAGCGGGTCGATGCCGTTGTTCAGGGTGATCTCCAGGATTTTCGGCACGTTCAGGTAACCGGTCAGGAGGAAGGCTTCCTTGCCGAATGCGCCGACCTCGATGCAGCCGCTGCAGCCCCCTTCGCGGGCGTCGCGCAACGATTTGCCCTGGCGCAGCAGTTCGACGACATAAACGTCGGGGTTGAAAACCGACGGATAGCCGTGACCCTGGCGGATGACCTTGCACGCCGCATGCAGAAACCGATCCGGGGTTTTGCCGCTGATATGGACCGAGCTGCCGGGCTGCAGGATATGCAGCTCTTCGACGATTTCGAGCATCAGGTAGGAAACGTCGCTGACGCCGTCTTTGCCGTCCGCTGTGATGCCGCCGATGTTGATGTTGGTGAAGTCGTTGTAGGTTCCGCTTTCCCGTGCGGTAATGCCGACCTTGGGCGGTGCGGGGTGATTGTTGACCTTGATCCAGAAACAGCTCAGCAGCTCCTTGGCCTGTTCGCGGCTTAAGGTTCCGGCCGCAACTTCCGCGGCGTAAAAAGGTGCCAGATGCTGGTCGAAATGTCCTGGATTCATGGCATCCCAGCCGTTCAGTTCGGTGATGGTGCCGAGGTGGACGAACCAGTACATCTGGATCGCTTCCCGGAAGGTGCGCGGCTTGTTGGCCGGGACCCGGCGACAGACCTCGGCGATCTGCAGCAGCTCCTGTCGGCGTTGCGGATCGGATTCGGTTGCCGCCTTTTCCTCGGCCAGTTCGGCATGACGTTCGGCGAAAACGATAACTGCGTCGCAGGAAATATCCATCGCTTTGAGCTCTTCGAGCTTGTCGGTCGCTTCCGGGTCGTTGAGAAAGTCGAGGGCGTCGACTTCAGCCCTGATTTCGGCTTTGAAGTCGAGCATTCCCTTGCGGTACAGCTGCGGCCCCATGACCGTGTGGCCGGGAGCGCGCTGCTCCATGAATTCGGTGAACAGTCCCGCCTCGTAAGCGGCGCTCCATGCGGCCGGGACGTGGTTGAAAATGCGCTCGCGGACGGTCCTGCCCTGCCAGTAGGGAATCACTTCGCGGGCGTAGGTGTCGATGTCCTCACGGCTGATGGTGTAGCGTTGCTGGTCGCGGCTGTTGAGGACCTGAAAATCCTCGACGCTGTGACAGGTCAGTTCGGGAAAGGTCGGAACCGCCTTGGGTTTGGGGCCGCGTTCGCCGACAATCAGTTCGTCAGCCCCCAGGTAGATGGTTTTCCTGCGGCAATGGTCGAGAAAATTGAGCGCCCTGAGCACCGGAATCGAATATTTGCCGTAATTTTCCCGGTAGAAAGCGGTCTCATGCAACGCCCGTTCGATCGACAGGCTCGGTTGCGTGTCGACGCTCAGTTTGCGCAGCCGCTGAATGCGGGCGTTCATGCCGGGTTGTTTGCCGCGCTCGCCGTGGGGATAAAAATTACCTTCGCAGGCGGGGCCGCGCTGTGGGGTCTGGTGCTTGTTCTCTGTCTGTTCGGACATGGGGAAATCCTTTTCCGTGGCAACGGTCCGGTTGCGGGACCTGGGTATCCAATGCCGGAGTCCGCCGGGCGTCGCCGGATCAGGCGCGGTGCCGACGGACCACTCCACTATACGGAAAAGGGGGGCTAATGATAGAGCATGCAGCAGTTGTACAGTTTCCTGTAGGTTCTGCAGAGTGAGCGGATGATAATCGTTTTTTTCATGATTCTGTTCCTATCGAACACCCGGTAACCGAAATGAATGTCCGTAAGAAGAATTATATGACTTTACCGCCTTCATGGGCAATAGCAAACAGCGGTGTTCAATTTATCGCTTGCTCCGTTTGCCGGCCGCCTTGGCACGGCGCTGAGGGGCCGTATTCATCGCCCGGACAGCAGCGTGAAAGGCTTGCGATCAGTGGCGGGAGCGCTCGCGGAGCGTCAGTTTTTTTATGGTGTACCAGTTGATCAGCAGCACGGCCGCCAGGGCCAGGAGGCTGCCGCCTTCGACGGTCCGGTTGCCGATTCCGTCTTTCAGGGTGTCCAGGGCGAACACGCCGAAAAAACAGGCGGCGATCACCAGGTTCGCCGTGGGCGCCCAACTGCTGTAGCTGCGCCAGGCCCAACTGAGGATATAGATGTTGAACAGGCCGTAGCCGCCGACGACGTAAGCAAAGGTCTTAAGCCAGCGGGACGCTGCCGGGCTCAAGTTGACGTTTACGGCGTAAAAGACGAAAAGGAAAGAGGTGATCAGGCTGAAGAGGGCAAAAGCATAGATGAGGATTTTTTCCTGTTTTTGCATGGCGTCTCCCTGAGCGTGAAAACCGTTTGGCGCGATCTGGGAAGATTAGCAGAAAAAAGGGAAAAATCAAAAACCTGTCGTTTCGCGGGCACAAAAGCGTGACCGGGAAGAAACCGCGGCGGATTTCTTAATCGTCGCTGTCGGCGGCGATTTGCTTCAGGTCGGCGGCGATTTTCCCGACCGCATCTGCCGCATCATCCAGAACCCTGATAAAAAGCGGAAAGTCGTGAACCTGGCCCTGAAAGTGATGATGACTCACGGGGACTCCGGCGTTTTTCAGCCGCTGCTCGTAATGGAAGGCCTCTTCCGCCAGGGGATCAAGTCCGGCGCTGATGATTGTTGCCGGCGGTAGCCCGGTCAGGTCCGTTGCCAATAATGGTGACGCCAGCGGGTCGGCCGCAGCGGCTTGATCGGTCAGATAATAACGGCTGAACGTGGTCAGGCTGTCGGCCGTCAACAGGCGGTCCCCGATATTGTTCAATTTATCATTGAAGTCGGTCAGTTGATCCAGCAGGGGGCAGATCAATACCTGACGGGCGGGCCACCATTCGTTGTTTTGTCGCGCCAGCAGGCACAGGGCCGCCGCCAGGTTGGCGCCGGCGCTGTCTCCGGCGACAACCAGCCGGTCGCTTCTTATGTTCAGGGCCACGTCATGCTCCACAACCCACAACGCCGTCTTGTCGCACTGTTCCAGAGCGCAAGGAAACGGATGTTCCGGCGCCAGGTCGTAATCGATACTGATCAGAACGGCGGCAGCGGCAGCGGCCAGGGCGCGACAGAGGTTGTCCGAAGTATCCGGACTGCCGATGCTGAAGCCGCCGCCGTGCATGTACAGAATGACCGCAAAAGGCCCCCGGCCCGGCGGCGTATAGATTCTCACTGCGGTTGACTGTTGCCCGATTTCGGTTTTGATATCGTCGATGGTGCCGGGAAAAGCAACGCGTGACGACAGCAGAGAGCGTTTTTTTTCCAGTCTTCTGGCGGCGGCGATGTCATCGAGGGGTAAGGGTTTGGCCTGCAGATAAGCGCGGATGAATTTCTCTCTGTTCATCGTTTGAGCTTCCAGTGCCGAACGGCGAGCCACAGCAACATGCACAGGGCGATAAACGGCAGGACGGGGATGAACAGGCCCGAACTCTGGGCCAGGACAACGGCAAGGATCAGGGCGGCGGCGGGAACCGGCAGGTAAAGGCCGGGCTGTTTTTTATCGATCAGAACCTCGACCGCCGGGCCGAGCAGGTTATCCCGAATCGAGTGGCGGCAGGCGACGATGACGAAAAAGCTCACCATGATCCAGTCCGACAGGCCGAAGACGGGGGCCAGCGAAGATGTCCCCGGAACGGCCAGTTTGACCAGCACCATGTCGATCAACGGCGGCGGGCCTTCAGGTTTAAGATAGTAGCGCTCGATGTCCGCAGCGAAATTTGCCGTCGGTCCGAACATCCAGCTGAAAAAGTCGGCCAGCGACATGGCCAGGCAAAGCGGCAGGATCTCCCAGAGTTTTCTGACGTAGCGGGCCAGCGCCGCGCCGACAATGCTGCCGGAAAACAGCAACAGGGCCGATTTCAGGGCGGCCGCCGGCACGCCCCAGGGAGCGGGGAACAACAATCGGTTGGCCAGCCAGATGGTGCCGAGCAGGACGGTGCCCCAAAACAGATAAAAACCGCGGCCGCGGTCTTCGGGCTGCAGGCGGGTCAACGGCAACAGCAGCTGTGCGCCGAGCAGCAGTTGCCCGGTCAGAAGCAAAAGCGACCAGGTCGAGGTGGCCGGATGCAGCGGCCGCACCAGGAGAAACAGGCCGTAGACGCTGAGCGCCCAGAGCAGGTGAACCCCGGCCAGTAACAGCAGGACACGCCGATTATGCCGATTGACGGTGAGGATTGGTTTGGAAGACATTGAAATAATTTAAAAAGTGTCCTCCCGGACAACGAAGGTGTATTGCGCTGAGTTATTGCTCCGGTGCACAAGCAGTGAAAAAATTGCCCGGGGCGCCATTCCCGCAAAGGCGGGAATCCATAGCTATTTTAATCTGATCTGTCCAAGCATGGAACCCCGCCCCCGATAGAGTCATGCGAGGGTGACGTGGCACATGCGGGGATGACGAAATATTTATCCATCGAAGCAATATACTACATTCAGCCGCGAAAGCAGCAACGGAAACGGGGAAAACAGTTGATCAGGTTGCAAATTTCGTTCAAGTGCTGAACGTCTTTTTCATGCAGATCGACAGTTGAGCAAGGCGGATGCCGGAGGCGAGCGTTTTATCGGCGAAAATAAAATCGCGAGCATTCTTTCCCTAACCGCCGGCACGACACACGAAAAAGGCTCGTCCTGCGGCAGATTGGGGTGCCTTTTCCTGCCGGACCTGTCGGATAATATTCTTCCGTTTTGCGGCGGGTTGGAGCGTTTCGATAACCGCATAATTTCTTTTCTCGCGGCAAAAGTAACAAAGCTGATCTTTTTGTTATATAAGTTTTGTCGTTGTGTAACATCGCTAAGGAAATGATTCCATAGCGTCGAAAAAAGGATAGCCCGCTTCAGCAGTGCTGAACGGGGTTGAGTAGGTTGAACGCAAGGCGTTTTTTTGAAAGGACAACCACCATGGAGATCACTTCTGTCAGTCATCAATCGGTAAACGAACAACCGGCAAGCGTCAACAAAAGCGGAAATTCAACGACGGAAACATCCTCCGGCAATACAACGCAGACCGCTTTCGGCGACAGTGTCGAAATTTCCGCAGAAGCCAAAGCTCTTGCCGTTCAGGAGCCGGGCCAGGGAGATGCCGCGGATATGGAAAGCAAGACCGGCATGGCGGCCGCCGGCGGGGCCACCGGCGGCAGCGCGGCTGACAGTGGCAATGAAGACGATATCGCGTCTGTCGAAAACGAAATCAGCGCGTTACGGCAGGAGATCGCCGCCTTGTCCGCAAAGGCCATGAACGATCCGGGCGCGGAAAAAGAACTGAGCGGTAAGCGGTCGGAACTTGCCGGTCTGCAGGCTGAATTGGCCCAATTGCAAGCCCACAGCTGAGCGAGAGCGGCTTAAAGCCTGCGGAACGGGGGCTGTTACTCATCGTCTCCCGATGCGGCGGGTGACACTTTTCCTGCGTCGGCATCTGAGGCTCTGGCAACAGCTTCAAGCCGGAGGGTCGCCGCCGCGTCCGGCGGCAGTAACCGCGTCAAGCGTTCCATTCTCGTTTTTTGCGGCAGACGGGCCAACTGTTGCACCTCGCGGTAAAACCGGTCGAGGTCTCCCGCAGACTGGCGCAGCAGGGCCTGGAAAGCGGGAATCAGGTCCTGATAGGTCGCGATCCCGGCCAGTCGCGCATTGTTGAGTCCGCGGGCCATCCAGCGATCGAAACCGTACCCGAGTTGCTCCGTTGTTTTCAGCTCTTCGAACCGGGATTGCGCCGCAGCAAGAAGCCGTTGTTTTTCCGCGCGCATCCGAGCGGCGGGCAGGGACCGGCGGTAAAGTTGCGCCAGTTGTTCGCGGACGTCGCCCAGGAAGGCGTGAAACCGTTTTTCCCGGTTCCGCTGTTTGCGGTAATGCCGCCATTGTTCCTCGGTCCCCTGCCGGTCGAACCAGCGGCGCACCCCTTCGAGCTGTACGGTCATGGCAAAGCCCTCGTTGAAAGCGGTATCGTCCCTGACGTAAATCAACTGGTGCGCCAGCTCGTGAAAAATCAACCCGGCCAGACGGGCGTCGGTTGAGGCGATAAAGGTATTGAGAACCGGATCGGAAAACCAGTTCAGGGTGGAATAGGCTTCGACCCCGTAAAGATCGACATCGTAGCCCTGTTCACGCAGCGAGCGGGCCAGCTTTTCAGCCCCGGAACGTTGAAAAAAACCTTTGTAACCGACGCAGCCGGCGACCGGAAAACACCATTGCTTCGGGGTCAGGGAAAATTCCTCGGCGGCAATGACGTTCCAGACCACGTAGCGGCGACCGATGTCGGCGTAGCTGCGATAACTGCCGTTGTCGGGCAGAAGCATTTCCGTGCCGGCAAAGTCCCTGATCCCGGTCACTTTCTCAAGTTTGTGGTGGAGATCGGACGGAGTTGAAGGGTCTGTCAGCAAACTTTGAATAGAGCGGGTTTTCGTCATGATACCAAGGTGCCCGCGGATGCATTGGGCATAGTAGGGTACTTCACCGCAGCCGCCGAGCAGAATACCCGGCAGCAGGATGGAGACGACGAAAAGCAAACGGCGGAAAATTCGCGCTGGAGGCATGGCGATGAGGAGCTTCAGCGCCGCCAGTGACGCGGTACGCTGTGCTGTCGCGCGTAGCGTTCGAACCGATCATAAAGCTTCCGCGCTTCGCCCTGTTGCCGTTGAATAAAGAACTGCACCTGTTCGTAACTTTTCGACAGCCGCGAATAGGGTGAGTCGGGTCGGTCGAGGGCTTCAGCCTGCCGCTGCCAGAAGGAAATGTAGAAATCCAGTTCCCTGAAGTTTTTTTGCCACCAGGCTCGGCTGCGCCCCGCCGGACGATTGTCCCCGAGCGGTCGTTTGGCCGCGATCAGACGCTGTCGGTCGGAGTCGATGGTCAACGTGTATTGGGACAGGATGTCCATCCCGATGAGGCCCCTGTAGGCGGGCGATTGCCCGGGAATGATGTGGGCCGGGACAAAGTGTTCGGCGGCGCCGCCGATGCTCAACTGATCGACAATGGCCCTGGCCGCGACCTTTGTGCCGCCGATTCCCGCAATCAGCACCAGCATGTTTTCCCCCTCCGGATCGAACAGTCCCAGCTCTGCCGCCAGATCGGTGGCCAGGACCAGGCCGGGCGACCCGGTATCCACCAGCATCGGAGCGGTCACCGAATGATTAAAGGTAACATCGACAATAACGCGGTCGGCAAAGCCTTCCCTGGCAGTGAACGGAATCGAGATGGTCCCGTTCTCCGGCGCCTGTGGCCGCGTCATGACGCTGGGGCCGGCCGCGGCGGGCTGAGTGGTGACGATACTCAGTTGATCCTGGCTCGCGTTGTCGCGGCTGATTCCCTCGCGCAACTCGGCCGGCACATGGTGCGGCGAATCGGAAAAATGCCATTTCCCCTCGGCATCGCGCCAGCGATAAATATCGGCGTGAGCGATCGCCGCAAACAGGCAAATGCTGAGCAGGCAGGATACCGGCACCCGGGAGAGATGAAAATATCGGCAAAACTTTTTTATCTGCACGGTTGCTATTCCCGTCGCCGTTCCCCGGCCGGCGTTGAGCGGCTTCATTCGGAGAGTTGTTCGGCTTTGATCACGACATCGATCCGGCGATTAACGGCTCTGCCGGCGGGAGTGTCGTTGGGCGAAAGCGGCCTTTCCGCACCGTAACCGATGGCGGTCACTTTGTCTGCCGTCAAAGTGCCGTTGGCAAGGAAGTACTGACGCACGGCCTCGGCGCGTTTTTTCGACAACAGTTCATTGATGGCCGCCGAACCGGTGCTGTCCGTATGTCCTTCAATCACCACGGCGGGGTTGCCGAACGTGCGGATCGCCTGACGCACCTGACTCAGCAGGGGATAGTTCTCCGGCAGAATCAGGTCCTTGCCGATCGGGAACTGCATGGTTTTCAGGCGGATGACCAGATTGTCGGCCTGTTTGTAGACTTCGGCCTGTTCCGGGGCAAACATGCCCTGGACTTCGATGAATTGCTGCTGAAAACGTCTTTCCATTTCCAAGTGCGTCTTGGTCTCTTTTTCTTTCAGGGCGATCAGTTCGCGTTCGCGCTGGACTTTTTTGCTGTCGCCTTCGAGTGCGGCGATGCGTTGCTGTTGTTCGGCGATGGCCGCGTGAAGTTCCTCCGTTGATCGGGCGCAGGCTTCGCTCTCCTGTTGCCTCAAGGCCTTCAGGGAGCTGCTGTCGTCCTGTAGGGAAATGATCGATTGAATGATGCTTTCCAACTGCAAATCGGTGGATTCGTTACGCAGGTCCCGCGCTCCGAGTTGCGTGGTGATCTGGTGCAGGCGAGCTTCGCTCCACAGGGCCAGGGCTTCCGGAGACATGGTGCCGAGTTTGCGGCTCAGAGCCATGATCTGGCCGACCCGTTGTGCCTGGAACAGGGCCTGGTTGGCCTGCTCCTGCATTTTTTCCCGCTCGTAACGTTGTTCGGTGATGAACTGATCGGCGTCGTTGAGGGCCTTTTGCGCGATCGCCAGCATGGTCGGTGCGATTTTGTCCGCGTCGTTGCTTTCCGCCGCTGCGATCAGTTTCCTGACCTCGCCCAGCGTTTTTTCCTTGATGGCACGGAGTTCCAGATCGGCGTAATCCTGAGCGACTTTCATCTCGTAGCGTTCGGCCCGTGACGGGTGATCGTTTTCGATGTCCATGGTCAAGCTGATGAAGCGGTTCTCCAAATCCTGAAAGTCCAGCGGAAAGAGCGCCGCACCCGCTTCTATGGCCAGGTTTCTCGCCTTGATCGCCGCCGGGATCGATTTATGTGCCCGGCTGCCGTATTCCTCGGCTTTTTGGAAAACGGCGTGACCGTAAGCAACGTTCTTTAAAATGTCGCTGACGGAATCGTTGTGGGCGAGGCCGTATCTGGCCTTGTCCAGATAGCTTTCCGCCTTGGCGTACCAGGTCGGGGAAAGAACATTGACCTGTTCCGCTCGACCGGCTGCCAGGGCTTCTTCCAGTTCGAAGATTTTCGCGCTCGGGTTGTCCGTCATTTCGATCGGTTCAACTTTTATCGAGGGGGCGGCGCAGCCGCTCAATATGCCGGCCAGCATAATGACGAAGATCAACATCTTGGGTCTTGGCATTTTCCACTCCTTTCCGTGCGGAAGGGTCGCCGACGTTTTGCGACCATCCTGTCTAAATAACATTTTTCACCAAAAATTCAAGTCCTTGTAGTTGTTCGTTCGAATTCTTCACCGGAAAATATCCGCCTGTCGCGGTTTGCCTGCTTGCGCCTTGTCGCTGACGTGGTTTAATTTTTTACAGGGGAACCGACATGCGTTTCGTCCTTTACAATATCCGTTATGGAACCGGCTCGAAAGCCCACGGCCTGGTGCGCTCATCGCGACGCAATCTGAACCGTATCGCTGTTTTTCTGGCGGATCTGGAACCGGATCTGGTCGGCTTGGTCGAGGTTGATTACGGTTCCTATCGGATGCGGCGCGAGAACCAGGTCGAAATTCTCGCCGCTGAACTGGGGCATTACCATTCTTATTCGACCAAATACGATCAGCATTCCTTGTGGCGTCACGTCCCGGTTCTGAATCGGCAGGGGAACGCCTTTCTGGCCCGGGATCGAATCCGCAACGAAACCTTTCATTTTTTCGATCAGGGAATGAAGCGGTTGGTGATGGAGCTGGAACTGGAGCAGCTGGTGATCTATCTGGTCCATCTTTCCCTGGGCGCGCGCACGCGGCACCAGCAATTATCGGCTTTGTACGCTCTGATCGCCAGGACGCCGAAACCTTTTCTGGTTGCCGGTGATTTCAACCTGCTGTGGGGGGAGGGCGAAATCGATCTGTTTCTGGCCGCAACCGGTTTACGCGACGCCAATGTGAAACGTTTGCCGACCTATCCCAGCCGGCAGCCGAACCGCCATCTGGATTTTGTTCTTTACAGCTCGGGGATAGATATCCACGCCTTCGATATCCCCCGGGTGAGCCTTTCGGATCATCTGCCCCTGGTCGTCGATTTTGATGTGGAAATTGAGCAAGAGCGACGTTTGGAGTCGCGGGAGAGCGTCTGCTCATGTAAGAAGTTCACGCAGTTGAAATTGGCCGGAACCGGGACCTGACAGCTTGTCACGGCATCAGGCGGAGGTTCCTTTCCAGCCGAATTCCCGCAACTCGATCCGACCGCAGGAGGTGAATTTTATCCCTTCATTTTCGAGTAAAACGCGCTGGAGAATATTTCCTTCGCCGTCGCTTCTGGAACTGATTTTTCCCCGGCTGTTGACGACACGCTGCCACGGCACGTCGCTGGCCTCGGGCAGCGCGGCCAGGGCAAAGCCGACGACGCGAGCGGTCGTGCCGACCTCACGGGCGAGGTGACCGTAGGTCGTCACCCGCCCGGCCGGAATGTTGCGGACGAGTCGGTAAATACACTGGTAGAGAGGGCTCGATTCTGAATAAACCATGTTTCGCGGCATCCGGCACCTTTGATGGTGCAATTGAGTCAAGTCACGACGGTTTTGCCGCCCGGTTGTCAATCCTCATAGGCTATCGACAGTCCGACCCCGACTTCCTTGAGCGGCACAACCCGGGACAAGGCAATTTTAGCGGCTAAATCGGTGCAGTGGCAGGCATGGACCGCTTTCGGCCGTAGCTTGCGCAGGTAATCAAGGGTCCCTTTCATTTGCGACTGCGGCGGATTCTGCAGGTGAAATCCGCCGATGACGTCGATCACCCGCAGATCGTTACAGACCTCCTTGGCGTATTCGATGATATTGCAGATGCCGGCATGGGAACAGCCGGTGATGATGATGAGGCCGGCGGGGGACTTGTACGCCAGAGCGGAATCGTCAATGACGCGGTCATTTTCCCCGGCGCCTTCTTTTCGACCCAGGGCGGTGCGGCCTTCAAAATCGTTATTGCGCGGGATTTCGCCGAGAAACACCAACCGGGAGGTAAGAGCCAGGGGTTGCGCACTCAATTGCAGCGGGAAATGTTTGGCCAGTTTTTGTTCCGACAGCAGCGCGCCGATTTCGGTATAGCCCTCCCCGCTGACGCTGGTAAAGACTTCGGGGTGGGCAACCAGGGCAGGGCGTTTGAACGGGCGCCGTCCGACCTCCAGTTCAGTGAAGTATCTGATTAAAGGCTCCAGCCCCCAGGTGTGATCAAGATGGTCGTGGGAAAGGACCAGATAATCGATGTCGGTTAAATCCTTTTGCAGTTTAACGGCGTTCCGAAGAAAAACATCCGAATATCCCGTATCAAACAGGACAGTCGTTTCCCGGTCTTCAATCAGGAACGAGAGCCCGGCTTCGGCAAGAAGAAAAGGCTCGGTCAGGGCGGTGTTGTCGACCAGGACGGTGATCTCCATGTGGGTTTTTTCCTTTTGAATTTTTCAGTATTCGACTTCAATGGGACATCAACACCGGGACCGTCATGTATTGCAGCAGATGACGCCCGGTTTCCCCCAGGGTCTGGTAGCCGCGGCGGGATTGCACGGTGGCTCCCATGACCAGCAGGTCGGCGCCGAACTCGGCACAGCGATTCAGCAGCATATCACCAACGGAAATCTCGGTGCTCAGGTGTTTTTCGCACGCGAGCGGCAGATCGTAGCGGCCCATGTGAACGCAGATATCGGCTTCATGCGCGGCATAGCTTTCGTCGCCGGCCCGGCCCTGAACCGTCATGACCTTGATGCGTTTCGCCTGCCGTAAAACCGGCATGGCATCGTGCAGGGCGCGTGAAGATTCGGGTCCGCCGCGCCAGGCGAGGAGGATGCGTTTGAGTTGCCGGTTGAATGTTCCGGCGTAAGGCACGATCAGCACCGGCCGGCCCGATCCGAGCACCGCCTTTTCCGGGAGATTGTCGGGAATGACCCGGTCCGGGGCCTGTTCATCCGTCTGGCTGATGACCAGCAGGTCGCGGTAATGAGCATACAGATTGATCGCGTTCGGGACGTCAAGGCCGCTCTTCAGACTGTCGACGCAGATCCAGCCGCAGGGAATCCGAGCCGCTTCGGCCTGAGTCCGGAACAGTTTTTCCGCCTTCTGCGCCTGTTCTTGCAGGTCGCGCTGATGGGCGACAAAATGCGGGTGGGGAATGATGTAAATCCCGGTTAAATGCGATTGCTGCTGTTTTGCCAGTTGGATGGCGACATCCAGGCGGGAGGTGCAGGTCGGCCGATGATCGATATGGACGAGGATGTCTTTCAGGTTCATGCTGTTCTCCTTCCGGACGGGATTCGAAGAAGTATCAATTTAGATTATGATAAGTATTTTGTTTGTTGGGGCTGTTTTAATTTTACCTTATTGCGGCGGTCTTTGAGATGTCCTTTTCCCGTATGGCGCCGCCGGAATCGGGCAACGGCTTATGCGGGTCGGCAAAGAAAACGGCACCAGAAGAAAGCGACCCCAATGCCTTCGCCTGCCTGCGGCAGGTTCCCGCCATTCCATGGATATTTGCCGCGCTCGCAAAACCTGCCCCGCGGGCTGCGGACATTCCTTGCCCGTTCGGCAAATATCCACTTCATTTCAGCGCCGGCAAAGGGGCTTCTTCGATACCCTGATTCAGGTGCGAACTACAACTTACCCCTTTTTCCCCAGATAAGCTTCCTGCACCTTCTCCGAGGCGAGCAACTCGGCTGCCGTGCCGGACAACGCGATTTTACCGACATCGAGGACATAACCGCGGTCGGCCAGTTTCAACGCCGCCTTGGCGTTCTGTTCGACGAGCAGCACGGTGACCCCTTCATTGGAGATTTTCTTGATCTGTTCGAAAATCGTTTTGACCAGGATCGGGGCGATCCCGAGTGACGGCTCGTCGAGCAGCAGCATCTCAGGGTCGCTCATCAGGGACCGGCCGATCGCCAGCATCTGCTGTTCACCGCCCGAAAGGGTGCCGGCCAGTTGCTTGCGCCGTTCTTCCAGCCGGGGAAACAGCTCATAGACCCAGCGCAAGGTTTCCCGGTTGACCTTGCTGCGGGTGAAGGCACCCAGCATCAGGTTTTCTTCTACGGTCAGAATGCTGAAGACTCTTCGCCCTTCGGGAGCATGGCTGATGCCCAGTTTGACGATTTTATGCGCCGGCAACTGCGTCAACTCCGTGCCTTTGAATTGGATCGATCCGGTTTTGGCCTTGAGCAGTTGGCTGATGGTGCGCATGGTCGTGGTCTTGCCGGCGCCGTTGGCACCCAGGATCGTGACGATTTCGCCTTTACGGACTTCGAGCGAGATGCCCTTGATCGCGGCGATACTGCCGTAGGAGACCTCGAGATCTTTTATTGCAAACAGGACGTCGTTACTCATCGTCATCCTCACTTCCCAGGTAGGCTTCGATAACCGCCGGGTTTTTCTGGACCTCAGCCGGCGTTCCTTCGGCGATCTGTTTGCCGAAGTTGATGACGGTCAAATAATCCGTGACTTCCATGACCATGTCCATATCATGTTCGATCAACAGAACCGTTATCCCCTTTTCGCGAATCTTGAAGATCGTTTGCAGCAGCTCCATGGTTTCCCTGTCGTTCAGCCCGGCTGCCGGCTCGTCCAGGATCAGCAGGGTCGGATCGACAGCCATGGCGCGAGCCATTTCCACCCGGCGCTGAATCCCGTAAGGAAGCGATCCGGTGGGGGTGGCGGCGAATTCGCCCAAACTGAAGAAATCGAGTTGCTCTTCAACCTTTTTCCAGTTCTCCAGTTCATCCTTTTTTTTGCCCGGAGTCGGCAGAATGCCGTGCCACCAGTGTTGTTTACTCTTGATATGGCGGCCGCTCATGATGTTTTCGGCAACCGACATCTGGCTGAACAGGCGGATGGTCTGGAAGGTTCTGACAATCCCGCGGTCGACGATCTGGTAAGGGGTCAGGCCGCGGATTTCCTCGCCGCGCCAGTTGACCGAGCCTTCTTCCGACTTGTAAATGCCGGTGATGCAATTGAAAACGGTGGTTTTCCCTGCGCCGTTGGGGCCGATGATGCCGTAAATCTGGCCTTCTTCGACCTTCATGCTGAGGGCGTCGACGGCGGTCAGCCCCCCGAAGCGCTTGGTGACATCGGTGAGGATCAGTTCATTACGCGCCATGGCTGCCTCCCTCCTTAATCAAAAATTTGGGGATTTTGCCGAAGGTGGCGGGAACGATGCCGCGCGGCCGCAGGATCATCGCCAGGATCATGGCGAAACCGAAGATGAAATAACGCCAGGTGGCGAACTCGCGGAAGATTTCCGGCACCACGAACATAACGAACACTCCGAGCATCACCCCCGGAATCGACGAGCCGCCGACCAGGACGATGCTGAAGAACAGCACCGATTGGATGAAGTCGAAAGCCTCCGGACTGACGGCCGAATACTGCACCGCGAAGACGGTCCCGGCCAGTCCGGCCAGTCCGGCGCCGAGACCGAAAGCGAAGATCTTGTAAACCCGGGTGTTGATGCCGATGCTCTCGGCGGCCAGTTGATCTTCGCGCAGATAGTGCAGGGCCCGTCCCGGTTTGCTCTTCTCCAGGTTGCTCATGATCCACAGGGTGAGCAGCAGGACGATGAATGCGAAGTAGTAAACCGCAATCTGGCTCATCAGCGCTGTGCCGAAGATACTCAGGGAATCGAGGCCGAAGATGCCGTTCGGCCCGCCGGTGACACCGCCGAGGTTGTTCTGCAGAACCTGGACGAAAACGATGTTGAAACCGATGGTGACCACCAGCAGGTAGTCGCCGCGCAGGTGGACGATCGGTCCGGCGAGGAGGATGCCGAACAGGGCCGGGATCAGAATCGCCAAGGGGATGGTGGCGACAATCGGCCAGCCGAACTGATGGTTGAGAATCGCCGTCGTATATGCGCCCATACCGAAGAACAGCGCCTGGCCCATGTTGAACATGCCGCTTTTGCCCAGCACGATGTCCTGAGAAAGAGCGACGACGGAAAAGATCAGAAAGGTGATGGACACCGCTTGCCATCGTTCGTTGAGCAGGTAGGGTAGAATCGCCATCGCCACGATAAAGGCCGGGAGGCCGAAACGGTCGAAATTTTTCATCAGACTTTCTCCGCAACCCGCTCGCCGAGGATGCCGGTCGGGCGGACGATCAGAATTAAAATCAGCAGGATAAAGGTGAAGGCATCGGCCCAGGTGCTGGACACGTAACCGGCGATAAAGGCGTTGAACAGGCCGAGCAGCATCCCGCCGATCATGGCCCCGGGGATATTGCCGATGCCGCCGAGAATCGCGGCGATAAAGGCATAGAGGCCGTATTGCCAGCCCATGTTGAAAGTGATGCCGCGATAATAGAGGCCGATGAAAAGGCCGCCGACGGCGCCGAGGGAAGAGCCGATGATGAAGATCAGGGCGATGATGCTGTTGACGTTGATCCCCATCAGCCGGGCGGCGTCCTGATCGATGGAAGCGGCGCGAACCGCAGCCCCGACGCGGGTTTTTTCGACGAACAGGTAGAGGGCGAGCATCAGCACCAGGGACAGCACCAGGATGATGACCTGGATCATGCTGATCACCACACCGCCGAAATCCCAATAGACTTGCGGCACCAGTTCCGGGAAGATGCGCATCCGCGGCCCCCAGATCAGCATGATGCCGTTCTGGATCACCAGCGATGCTCCCAGTGCCGAAACCACCGCCGATAAACGGGGGGCGCTGCGCAGCGGGCGGTAGGCCAGGCGTTCAAGGATCACGCCGACACAGGCCATGGTGAGCGCGGTCAGCAGGAAGATCGCGATGACGGCAAAGAGCGATGTCGCCTGACCCATGACCTGGGTATAGATGGTCAGACCGACGAAAGCCGAAGCCGCGACCATATCGCCATGAGCGAAGTTGATCAGTTTCATCACGCCGTAGACCATGGTGTAGCCGAGCGCGACCAGGGCGAACATGCTGCCGATGGTCAGGCCGTTAGCTAACTGTTGCAGAAAAATATCCATAAAATTCTCCGGATTGGTGAATGAACTGCCGTCCAGAAGCCAGCAGAGGATGGTTTGTCCTCTGCTCGCCTCTGAAGAGCGAGACCCCGCCATCTGATTTGGGTTTTCCGGGTAAAAAAAGGGGCGGGAGAATATGTGATTTTCCCCGCCCCTTGTTTACGGCTCAGGTCATGTTATTGAACGTATTCGTTCGCATAAGTGCCGTCAGACTGGATTCTCTTGACCACATAGGCGCCGCCTTTGCGGTTGCCGTCTTTGGCAAACGCGATCGGGCCGGTGATGCCCGGCAGCGGCTCTGTCATGCTGTGCAGGTAGTCGGCGGCCTGCTTGGTGTCGAAGTTGCCGTTCTGCTCCATGGCGTGGATGATCGCGCGCATGCCGTCGATGTTCATCAGTCCCCAGATGGACGGCGGCATTTCACCGTATTTTTCCACATAGTCGGCGATAAAGGTTTTGGCGATCTCGTAAGGCAGGACGTCGGGCGAAGGAACGTTGACGATGAAAGCCCCTTCGGCCGCGGAACCGGCCAGCTTGACGAAATCCGGGTTGTCGTTGGCGTCGCCGCCGTAAAAATCGGCCTTGATGCCCAAGGCCATCTGTTGTGCCCGCAATTGGCCGCCGTCGGAATAGTAGCCGGCGGAAAAGATGGCGTCGGGATTTTTCGATTTGATGTTGGTGAGAACCGGGGTGAAGTTCTGGGAATCGGCCTTGATCTTGTCACGGGAAACCACATTGCCGCCCAGTTTTTTGATCGCTGCCTGGGTGGCGTTGGCCAGGCCGTCCGCATAGGTCGAGAAATCGGAGAGAACCACAATGCGCTTGTATTTCTTGACGTTGACCAGGTATTCGGCGACAAAGTCGGCTTCTGCGCTGTTCGGGAAGGAGTTGCGCAGGAACGTCCAGTACCCTTTTTCGGTCAGGCTGTCGGCAGTGCCGTCGGAGGTTTGCAGAACACCGGCCTGGAAGTAGGTTTTCTGGGCGGCTTCGGCGCAGGTCGAGGTGTAGGAGCCGATAACCATCTTGACCCCCTTGTTGACCAGATCTTTGGCGCAGATGGCGGCCGCCATGGCGGTGCCCTGGTCGTCGCAGGCGATGACTTCGATCTGCTTGCCCAGTACGCCGCCCTGGGCGTTGATTTGCGCGGCAAGCAGGCGGACGCCGTTTTCGATTCCCTGGCCTTCGTTGGCGTAGCTGCCGGTAATCGGAGCCTGCACTCCGACTTTAAGGGTGTCGGCCCAGGACAGGCCGGCCATCAGACCGATGGCGCAAAGGGTTAGTAACATGTTGCGGAACGTTGTTTTCATGTCTTCCTCCTCATTTTGATGATAGTAAACAATGTTTTATGGAAGGGTACCTTTTGCTTATCCGGGCGGTCAATCAAAATGTCTTTGGCGCAACGGTCTTCTCCGCCATTAAAGTAGAATAACAGAAAAATATAACTAGTGTTTGTTGAGGCCTAAAATTTGTTTCAGCGCATGCCGGGCGATGTCGGGATTCTCTTTGAGCCGCCGCTTGGAGTAGGGCAGCCAATCTTCGCCGAAAGGTACGTAAATACGCAGGCGATGGCCGTTATTGACAATGATTTCGCGGAGTTCTTCATCAACTCCGAGCAACATCTGAAACTCGTACTGGTCGGGTTTCAGGCCGAGTTTGCGAACCAGGTTCATGGCTTCGAAGATCAACAGTTCGTCGTGGGTGGCGATTCCCACATAAGCGCCCTGGTCAAACATCTGCCGGAGTGATTCGATGAAATTGCGGTTAATGGCCTGCGGGTGTTTCCAGGCATGGCTGCGCGGTTCGATATAGATTCCTTTGCAGAGGCGGTAGTTCTGGATTCCGTCACCGAGCGCAACGACGTCGAAAGGCGTGCGGCGCAGATAGGATTGCAGCACCGTGCCGACGTGCCCGGGAAATTCGTCACGTAAGGTTCGAAAAAATTCCAGGGTGTCGTCGGTTGTGCCGATATCTTCCATGTCGATCCGAACGAAATTATCCAGGCGAGCCGCTGCCGCGATGATTTCGCGAATCAGATCAAGACAGCCGTTCTTATCCAGCAGCAGTCCCATCTGAGTCGGCTTGATCGACAGGTTTGCATCGATCTTCTCCCGGTCGATGGTGTCCAGGATCTTGAGCGCGTCATCCTTGAAGCTGACGGCCTGATCGAAGCGGGTGATGAATTCACCCAGGATGTCGATGGTCGCCATCATTCCTTTTGCGTTCAGATCCCTGGTAACCCGGACGGCGTCGGCCAGAGTCGGCCCGGCAATGTAGCCTTTGGCGAAATGACTGACGATCGGTTTCGGCACGTGCATGATGGTTTTGGATACAGTGTAATTAAAGAGCGACATGGCGGTCTTCCTGCGGGGCTGCTAAGGGTTGTTTGTCTGGCCGCGGTTCCCTCCCGGCGAGGGCCCCGCAGCCTGCGAATGACGAATTATTCTGCGTCCATAAAGGGATATTCAAACGTTTTCGGGGGCAGAAAGTTTTCCTTGACGGCTCGAACCGAAGCCCAGCGCATCAGGTTCTGCTTGCTGCCGGCCTTGTCGTTGGTACCCGAGGCCCGGCCGCCGCCAAAGGGCTGCTGGCCGACGACCGCTCCCGTCGGTTTGTCGTTGATATAGAAATTGCCTGCGGCATGTTCGAGTTTGGCCATGGCAAGGCTGACGGCGGTGCGGTCCTGTCCGAAAATCGCGCCGGTCAGGCCGTAGGGAGAGGTTTGGTCGCATAATTCAAGTGCGGCTTCGTAATCTTCGTCCCGGTAGCGGTACATGGTCATGACCGGCCCGAAAATTTCTTCTTCCATGGTTTTGAAGTGCGGGTTGCCGGTGGTGATGACCGTGGGTTCGATGAAGAAGCCCTTGCTGTCGTCGTAGCCGCCGCCGATGGCGATCTCGGCGTCTGTGGCGGTCTTGGCGTAATCGATATATCCGGTGATGCTGCTGAAGGCGGCCCGGTCGATGACGGCGTTGTGGAAATTGCTGAAATCGCTGACGTCGCCGGTTTTAATCCGGCCGATCTGGGCTTTCAGTTCGGTCAGCAGCGGCTCCCACAGGGATGCCGGAATGTAGGCGCGGGACGCGGCGGAGCATTTTTGCCCTTGGTACTCGAAGGAGCCGCGGACAATGGCGGTTGCCAGCTCCGGAACAGCGGCGGAAGCGTGGGCGAAAATGAAATCCTTGCCGCCGGTTTCACCGACGATCCGCGGGTAGGTTTTGTATTTGTCGGCGGCGATATTATTACCGATCTGTTTCCACATGCTCTGGAAAACCGCCGTGCTGCCGGTAAAATGAATGCCGCTGAAGTCGGGGCTGTCGAGGCAAACGTTGCCGACGTCGCCGCCCGAGCCCGGAACGAAGTTGATGACTCCGTCGGGCAGGCCGGCTTCCTGCAGCAGCTTCATGAAATAGTAAGGGGCGAAAACGGCTGAAGACGCCGGTTTCCAGATCACCGTGTTGCCCATGATCGCCGGGGAGGTCGGCAGGTTTCCGGCAATAGCGGTGAAATTGAATGGCGTGACCGCCAGGACAAAGCCTTCAAGCGGCCGGTGCTGGACATAGTTCCAGACCGGCGGGGGGGAATGCAGCGGCTGTTCCGCGTAGATCTGCTGGGCGTAATAGACATTGAAGCGGAGGAAATCGATCAACTCGCAGGCGGAATCGATTTCGGCCTGAAACGCATTTTTGCCGATGTTCAGCATGGTGGCCGCGTTGAGCAGGAAACGATAGGGGCCGGCGAGCAGATCGGCGGCTTTCAGGAAGATCGCCGCACGTTCTTCCCAGCGCAGGCTTTCCCAGACGGGTTTGGCCGCCATGGCCGCATCGATGGCCATCTGAACCTCTTGCGGCCCGGCCTTGTGGTATTTGCCCAACTCGATCGAATGGTCATGGGGGCAGGCGATTTTCGCCAGGTTGCCGGTGCGCACCTCCCGGCCGCCGATGATCAGCGGGACTTCAATCTGCTGCGTTTTTAATGTCTCCAATGCCGCCTTGAGCTGCTGCCGCTCCGGTGTCCCCGGGGCGTAGGACAGGACCGGTTCGTTTTGCGGATATGGAATATTGATCGCTGCATTATTCAATAGGTTCATTGCGGTCTCCCTGATTACGAAGGTTAAAGGCTTAACTTAATTATCGCTGAAAAAAATCAACTGAGTTCATTAGAGCAAGGACAATGCCAAACTCTGTTTTGCGGATTAGAACGTTGTAAAGAGGGAGGGAAAGTTTTTATTTTTTAAGAAGTTATCAAGATGCCTCCGGATATTGACAACGGGATTCCCGGTTGGCGGCGCTGCCTTGCGGCCGTAGGGTTCGTTTTTTTATGCAGATTTGCATAAAAACGGCGGGCCGGCCTTGAGAGGCGTTTTCTTGTGCCCGGCCGCCGGCGGTGTGCCGTTTCTACTGCGGAGGCAAGCCCGTTGCCGACACGACACTCGTGTCCCGTTTGGTGAGTTGTTTGAATGAATGCCGAGACAATTTTGCTGCCGTCAAGGCGTGCCGCCGCAGGCCCGGCCTTTAGCCAAGCCGGGAAGGCAGAACGTCGACAGCGGCAAAAAGGGCCGGAATGAGCCGCACGAACTAACCGCACGGGACACTAGCTTAAATCGTACTTTTTCAGCTTGCGGGCAATTGTCGACTGGTTGACTCCCAGTGCCCGAGCCATCTCCGATTGGCTGCTGAATTCGGCACAAGCTGATTCGAGCAGGTTTTTTTCCACCCGCTCGAGCGTCTCCTGCAGGGATTGTCCCTGCTGCAATCGGGCAAATTGATGTTGTTCGTGAATCGTTTTCGCGGTGATCTGGGCGGGAAGGTCGGGAATGTCAATGAGGTCGGTTTCCGACATGACCACGATGCGTTCGCACAGGTTCATCAATTCGCGGACATTGCCGGGATACGGGTAACTGGTCAGGGTGTCCAGCGCCGCCCGGGTCAGGCGTTTTTCCGCGGCGGTTTGTTTGCTGAAGTGATCGATGTAATGTCTGATCAGCGGCACGATGCAGTCTTTACGTTCGCGCAATGCCGGAACCTGGATGGGGATGACGTTCAGCCGGTAATAGAGATCGAGGCGAAAAGCGCCCTCTTTCACCAGTTGCTCCATGTCCTGATGGGTTGCGGCCAGGACCCTGACGTTGACGGTACGGCTGCGGGTGTCGCCCAGGCGGGTAATGTGGCCGTCTTCAAGGAAGCGCAACAGCTTGACCTGGGAGGGCAGCGGCAGTTCGGCGATTTCGTCGAGGAACAGAGTGCCGCCGTCCGCCAGTTCGAAATGCCCCGGTTTCCCGGCGGCCTGCGCCCCGGTAAAGGCTCCTTTCTCATAGCCGAACAACTCCGCTTCGATCAGCGATTCCGGAATCGAGCCGCAGTTGATTCTGATCAGGGGTTGGTCGGCACGGGCGGAGTTTTTATGAATCAGGTCCGCAATCAGGCCTTTGCCGGCGCCGGATTCACCGAGAATCAGTACCGAGGAGTCGGCTTTGGCCACTTTGAGGGCCTGTTCCAGTGAGCGAATCATGGTGGGGCTGCGGGCGATGATGCGCCGGGATTCCAGATCGGCCTGCTGCATGGCCAGCATCTGATTACGAAAGCCGTCTTTAAATGCTTCCTGATTTTCCAGTTCGCGTTGCAGCGTGTCGATCTCGGTCATGTCCCGTTCGCTGACGACGACCCGGACCAATTCCCCCTGTTCACTGAAGACCGGAGTGGCGATGGAAATCAATTTGCGCCCGGCTTTGTTCTGGAGCAGGGTGACCCCCTTTTTGCTGCGGCTGGCCTCGAGGGCCGCCGACCGATCGATGAAGTCCTCCGCGATCAGTTCGCGCATGTTGCGTCCGACGATTTCACCGGCAGCCACGGCATGGATTTTTTCCGACGCCGGGTTCATGCGGATGACGTTGGCGTCGGCATCGCAGACGAACAGTCCGTCGGAAGATGAATCGATGATGGTGTCGAGTTCCCGCGACAGGGTATGGAAGGAGGGCAGCCTGCGGGTCATGGTGTCGAGTTGAGAGCCGTCGACCAGCAGGCAGACCGCACCTTTTATGCGACCGTTTTCATGCAGGGGGTTGACGCTGGCCAGGTATTCTCGATCATTGATTTGCAGCGGAAGTTCGCAATCCGGCAGGGTGCCGTTGAGCACTTTATTGACCTGCAGCCAGAATCCCGGCAGCTCGGCCTCAAGGGGAACCCCGGGGCAGATATTCAGGGACTGGGCGGCCAGTCTGCTGAGCAGGACGACCATGCCGTCCCGGTCGACGACCAGAATGCCGCGCGCGGTGGCGTCGAGCAGCGCCTGGACGAGAAACGGGTATTCGGTTGTTCGCATAGAGCTATTATGCACAAACGCATAAAATATGCAATACGGAATGGACGAGGGAGGGCAATCTCCTCGCCGGCACTGATGCGAAAATCAGAGCGATTCCCAGAATTCGGCGGCTTCTTTCCAGCGCATGGCTTCATCCATATCCTGGGGAACGCCTTTGCCGGTGGAGTACATCACACCAAGACAGTACTGGGCTTTGGTGTGTCCCTGGTCGGCGGCTTTGGTCAACCACTTTTTTCCTTCCAGGGAATCGCGTTTCACCCCCTTGCCGTTCAGATACATGACCCCGAGATTGTACTGGGCGTCGGCATTACCGGCTTTTGCCGCTTCAAGCCACCAGTGCAGGGCCATCTGCAGGTCCTGGGGCGTACCGATGGCTTTGGCATAGAGTTGCCCCAGAACCACCTGGGCGCGTTGGTGATTGCGAGTCGCCGCCTGTTTGAGCAAGGCCACGGCGGAAACCGGATCGCGCACTTCTTCGCTGCCGGAAGAAAGCAGTTTTCCCAATTGATAAACGGCGTCGAGATAATTCTGTTCGGCGGCTTTCTGCAGCCAGCGCCGCGCTTCGGTAAAGCTCTGCAGTACGCCGGTCCCGCGGGCATACATCATGCCGAGATGATATTGGGCCGTAGGCAAGCCCTGATCGGCGGCTTGGCGCAACCATTGTCGCGCCTTGGAATAGTTCTTCTTCACGCCTTTGCCGACCAGATACATATGCCCCAGGGTAAACTGGACTTTGGGATTGCCCTGTTCCGCAGCCATGCCCCACCAGCGACGGGCTTCGATGAAGTCTTTCGGTACGCCGTGACCTTTGGCGTACATCAGGCCCAGGTTGTATTGGGCATCGGAAAACTCCTGATCGGCGGCTTGGCGGAACCAGTGCAGGGCCTGCTCATAGTCGGCCGGGACGCCGCGCCCCTTGATGTAGGCCTGGCCGAGAACGTTCTGTGCCCGGGCATAGCCAAGCTGAGCGGCGTGCAAATAGTATTTTGCCGCTTCGGCTGGATTTTGCGCGGTTCCCTTGCCGGTGTCGTACATCCGGCCGAGCATGAAGATGGCTTTGGGGTAATTGTGCTGAGCGGCCAGGCGAAACCATTTCATCGCTTCGGAAAACGATTTTTCCACCCCCCGCCCCTGAAAATAATTCATTCCCAAACGATAATGTGATTGCGCCATGTCTGTCATCGACCGCCCTCGGATAAGAAGTGAGTTGCTTTTAATGACTCATTATACACAATTTGCTGGGCAAGGCGGATAAAAATCTCTTCGGGTTGGATATTGACATTGGGTGATTAAGATGCTCAAATAAACTATCATGAATTCCCCTTAAAGGATCTGGTCCATGAGTTCATACCAAAAACAGGATATTTTGTTGGAAACCGGGACCAATGAGATGGAAATTATCGAATTCTATCTCGGCAGGCAGCCTTTCGGCATCAATGTTCATAAACTCAAAGAGATCATCCCGTTCGACCCGGACGCATTGACCGTTGTCCCGGGCAGCGCGGAGGGCATGCTCGGAACTCTCCTGCTCCGGGGCAACACCATTCCTTTAATCGACCTCAAGGCCCATGTGGCACAAAAAGACGAAGAACCGGACGAACAGACCCGGCGGGTTGTTCTTGTGTGCGAGTTCAATGACCGGATCAACGGTTTTAAAGTTGACGGGGTCAATCAGATCCACCGCGTGTCCTGGGAGGATGTTCAGCCGATGGCGGGATTTATCGACCGCTATCGGCCGCGTTTTACCGGTAGCGTCAATATCGAAGGGCGGGAGATCCTGATCGTCGATCTGGAACATATCGTGGCTGAGTTCGATGCCGAATCCTCTCTTGATTATGTCGCCGATTTGCCGCCTGAGGCCATCGGCAAGGACAGTGCGCATGCGCGCGAACGGATGAAACTGATGCTGGCGGAGGACTCTTCGCTGATTCGGGCCGGTATCGAGAGGGTTTTGAAAAATTCCGGCTACACGAGTCTGGCTGTGCATGTGGATGGACAGGATTGTTACGATCAACTGCAGATCCTGAAAGCGCGGGTTGAAAATGGCGAGCGCTTGGGCGATATGCTCAATTTGCTGATCACCGATATTGAAATGCCGCGTATGGATGGGCTGACTCTGTGTAAAAAAATCAAGGAAGACCCCATCCTCGGATCGGTTACAGTGGTTTTGTTCTCTTCTCTCATCAACGACCAGATGGTGGCAAAATGCGATCAGGTCGGCGCGGACGGGTATGCCACCAAGCCGCAGATCCCCTACCTGGTCGAAATGATAGACGAGTTTCTTGAAATCGGACCCGCCGATAAATGATTTGCGGCCGGGTAGATTCGATCAGGACGGTCCCGAGCCGGTGCCTTGCACCGGCTTTTTTCGTTTGTCGATGGCAGCCCGATTTTTAAACCGCCGCTTGCCGAACTGCTTCCCGACGCTGCCTTTATGAACGAAAGCCGGCCGGCACAGAAAACTCTGCCTGCTGAGTGTTGGGTTTCTGTCTTCTGCGCGGGTTTCAGTGGCTGGGATTGATCCGGTTCTCAATAGCTTTCCAGATCAACAGTACCAGCAGGGACGTGATCAACGTCAGCAGGCTGTAAACCAGCACCGGATGGCTCCAGTCCAAGGTCACGAAGGCCATGCACAGGGCGCCGGAAATAAACTGGTAGAAAATCAGAAAGGAGGACGCCGAACCGACGTCGGTTTTCACCAGGCCGAGAATCAGAGCGCCGCTGACCGGACGGCTGCAACCGATGCAGAAGGAAAACAGCGCCATGAACAAAAGAAAAAACAGGTAATGCCGACCGGCAAGCAACAGCAGGCCGGCGGCGGCGAGAAGGCATCCCGAAATCGCGAGAGTAATGCTGCGTTTATCGCCGAACCGTTTGGTAACGGCCGTGGCCGAGTAGGCGCCGGCCATGGAACAGAGGGCGTTGAGGCCGAAAAACAGGCTGAACATCCGCTCCGACAGGTTGAAAATGGAAATGTAATAGATCGGAGAAAAAGCGATAAAACCGTAAAACGGCAGGCTTAAAAGACCCATTCCAAGGCTGGCGGACATGAATTCCCGATTGCCGAAATGCACCCGGTATCGGGTCACCAGCTGCAGCAGGGGAGTGGCAAGTTTCTCCTCGACCGTTTCGCTGAAATTCAGGGTGATCAACAGGGTTCCCAGGACCAGGCTGCCCTGAAGCACGAAGATGAAACGCCAACTGAACCATTCCAGCAGCAAGGCGCCGATCAGCGGGGCCACCATCGGCGCCACGGCGACAATGGTCATGACATAGGCAATAGCCTGCTGACGCTCGCGGCCGGTAAAGCGGTCGCGGATGACGGCCATGACGATAGCCGCCGGTGCGGCGGCGCCCATGCCCTGAAAAATCCGGAAGAAAATCAGCTGGAAAACTCCCTGCGCGGCGGCGCAAAGGAAGGACGAACAGACGAAAATCGTCAACCCGGCCAGCAGGATCGGTTTGCGGCCGTACTTGTCCGACAGGGAGCCGGAGACGAGAGTAAAGACACTGAACGAAGCGAACCACAGAACAAGGGTCAGATTGGCCAGATCATTGCCGACCTGCCAGAATTCCGCGAGTTGCGGAATGGCGGCCAGGTACATGTCGGTCGACAGCGGCGGGGTGGCGGCCAGCATGGCCAGAAAGATCACGTAAAGTGCTTTATGCTGTTCAATCCCGCTTTTCATGGTGAAGAGAAAAAAACGGAACAGTGAAAGGCCGGAAAGCTTTTGTTTGCGGCGTGCATGTTTAAGGCTTGGCAACCGGCGGCATAATTCCGCTTTTCATGCGGCCGCAGCAACAGATGTGCGTTTGAGGGTATGCTTACCATAGGGACAGCACGCCCTGTTCCAGCTCCAACAGCCGTTCCTTGGCTTTCAATCCTCCGGCATAACCGATCAATTCGCCGTTGCCGCCGATGATCCGGTGGCAGGGAATGAGGATTGATATGGCGTTGGCGCCGTTGGCCGCGGCCACCGCACGCACCGCCCTGGGGTTGCCGGTTTTTTCGGCCAACTGCAGATAAGTGGCGGTTGCGGCATAAGGGATGCGGAGCAGGGCGTTCCAGACCCGTTGCTGGAAATCCGAACCGGCCGGCAACAGCGGGATATCGAACTCTTTTCTCTGGGCGGCGAAATACTCCTCCAACTGGTGGCGGGTCTGCTGCAGCAACGGGTTGTCGCGCTCCGCAAATTCGGCCCCGAGGTGCTGTTTCAGCCGCCTGTCGATGGCTGTACGCATTTTGCGGTAACGCCAGTCGCACAGGCACAATTGACCCTCGAGCGCGCCGAGCAGCAATTCGCCGTACGGGGTTTTATAGTTTTGGACATCGATCCGCTTCATGTCAGGTTCGGTTCGACATTGTTTTATTCGGCCAGCCGAATATAGGCCCATTCGATACGCGGAATGTACATATATTTCACCTTGTCGCAGGAGTCGCATTTAACCGGAACCTGGACCAGGGCGGGATCGTAGGGCGCCGGTTTGGCCGGGGCGTTTTCGATCATCAGCTCACGGCCGCAGGTGTCGCAGGCGACGCCGGTTCTTTTCCGTTCCTGTTTGCGTTTGGCGAAGACGGCATCGTTATAGTCCGACAGGGTTCTCATGTTGTTATCCTCTCCTCCGCCTTCTGCCCGGACGATATGCAACGGCATCCTGTTCCCTGCGGTTTGCAGGTTGCCCGGCTTATCCATGGAAGGCGGATTGGCGGAAAATTTCCGTGTCAAAAATCGTGGCGCCCGAAAACAATAATCAACTTGATCATGCGTTGTCAAAGCGATATCTGTTCATTATGAGTTACAGCTCCGCAGGTGGCGTCCCGATGGATGAGGGCGGACAACAAGCAAAATCTGCAGATTGCAACAGCCGCAAATGGATAGAAGGCTTTCGCTTTGGAATTTCAGGCCCTGTATGCTGTTGTGGTTTTGCAGCCGGGATCCGGATTCGGTTACTTTTCATTCTCTTTAACGCGCTGGAGAAAATGGTTTTGTGACTGTCGATTATTCGGAGCTTTTGTATTCGAGAATGTCTCCCGGCTGACATTCAAGTTGCCTGCAAATGGCTTCCAGGGTGGAAAAGCGGATCGCTTTGGCTTTTCCGGTTTTCAGGACCGACAGATTCTGTTCCGTGATCCCGATCAGCCTGGCGAGTTCGATCGATTTCATTTTGCGTTGCGCCAGGATCACATCCAGATTGATTATAATCGGCATCGGTATCCACCTATATCGTCAGTTCTTTTTCTTCATTCAGGACACGGCCTTCATCCATCACCCAGGCGATGATCAGAACCATGACCCCGGTGACCAGGGTGGTCATTTCCGCCGTGCTGAAACTGACGGTGACGACCCTGCTGCCCGGAGGATTGCCGGCAGAAAAGATAATGCTTTTCACCGAGTCGTAAAGCATGGAAAGAAAGACCCAGGCGAGTAGGCCCCTGGCGGTTTTTTTGAACAGGTCGACGTGTCCGAAAGAAAAGATTTCGCCGCGTTGATAGTAGGCAAAGAGTCTGCGGATTCCGGAGACAATATAAAACAAGGCGGAAAGCGGCAGCAGGCCGGCGAGGAATCCGGCGAGCCGCAATCCGGACGAAAGCTCATTCCGGACCAGAGGAACCGGAGAAGTGTTAACGTTGATAAAGCTTTGCGGCAAATCATTGATGAAAAACCAGTACAAAACATAATAGAGCGGGATACAGACCAGTCCGGCGCTAAACAGCAGATGCATATTTTTACTGATTTTTTTTATCTTCGACAGATTGTCCATAATGAACTCCTCCTGTTGATGTGTCACGGGAGGATATATTATGATGTTGTCGATAGTCAATGATTTCTTAATGTTTTTCGATAAGTTTTTTAGTGCCAAAGGAACCCTCTTTCCGGCTTTGCCGGGGGGGCTATTTACTCGTATGAGTTTGTCAGCTTGCCCTGCAGCAGTTGTAGGGCGATTTGCAGTTGCGGGTCGTCCGCGCCTGCAGAGTCGAGCGGCCAGGGCATGATAACATCGGGCCGGATGCCGAGTCCTTCGATTTTTTCGCCGTCGAGAAAGGCTTCGCCGACGGCCAGATACAGCAGATAGTCGCGGTCCTCATCCGCGAAAATCCCTTTGCCGGCAGTAAAGGCGCCCCGGGTGGCGGTGCCGACCAGAACGGCCCGGCCGGTTTTTTTGAACTGGTAGGCAAGGGCCTCCTTGCCGGAGCGCACTCCTTCATTGATCAGGACGACCAGCGGTTTTCGATAACCGCCTTGATTTTTGCGCGGCGGGGCGCTCAGCTCCTCACCCGTGCCGTCGCGGGTATCCAGGCGCGGCCGGAAATAGGTTGAGCGGTCGGGAAAAAACGGATCCAGATAGTCCCACCAGGCGCCGCCGAACCCGTCCCGCAGATCCAGGATCAGGGCGTCCGTCGCGGCAAAAGTGGTGGAAACCGCCTGTTTCAGTGTCGCCAGGAAGCTTGCGTCGGTGCCGCTCCAGAGGTGAATATAACCGATCTTCAGGCCGTTCGCAGTCAGGATTCCGACGCTGTTCGCCGTCGCTTTTGCAAAGGACTCATGCGGGGATTCGTGGACGGGCACAACGGGAATCCGGGCGCTTATTCCGTTTCTGACGATATCGATGCTGAACCGCAGCGATCCGTTATTGAAGGAATCAACCGGGTGGAACGGTTTGTCGTTGACCCGCGCGACGATATCGCCGCGCCGCAGTCCCGCCTGTTGCGCCGGGTAGCCTTCCAGAACGCTGCGGACGATATAGCGTTCCCCGTTTTTATGCACCTGCATCCCGATGTGACGGATTTTCGGCGCGTCGATCTTTCTGGTTGAGAACAGCGAGCGCATGAAGTAATAGTCGGGATTTTTCGTATCATAAAGATAGGTGTGAGAGACGTTCAGGGACAGCAGAAACGGATTGATGACTGCGGCGAGCTGTTCCGTCGTCGTCGCCCGGCGCGCAAGCTCCTTCAGCTCCAGCCGTTTATCCTCGCTGAAAGCGGCTTGTTTGCCGGGCGGATAGATCGCGTTCGCGGCGGTTTCCCAGATGCGGTCGAACTCCCGGGACAGGTCGGCCCGGGCGAGCGAAGCGGGAAAAAGCAGAGCGGCAACAATGATCCAGGCGGTTGCTTTCATCAGTTGGATCATGGCAACGAAGTTTCTGTAAGCATGATCCTGAATTTACCGCATTCCGCTTTTGTGTCAACCACTCTCACCGGCTGAAGCAACAGCGCGGGGTCAGCTTGCCTGGCGTCGCTCTTCCTTTGCCAGCCGGTACTGAACGATATCTTCGATCGTCAGCAGCGGCATGTAATGGGCTTCCGAAAAGCGGATCAGATCCGGCAGTCGGGCCATTTCGCCGTTTTCCAGGGTCACTTCGCACAAGACGCCGCAAGGCTTCAGCCCGGCCAGGCGCATCAGGTCGATGGTGGCCTCGGTGTGACCGCGGCGCTCCAGTACGCCTCCCGGGCGGGCGACCAGCGGGAAGACATGGCCGGGGCTGTGCAGGTCTGCGGCCTCGGCGTCAGCGGCGACGGCCGCTTTGACGGTGGTCACGCGGTCGGCTGCGGAAACGCCGGTGGTCACGCCTGCGGCGGCTTCGATGCTGACCGTGAAATTGGTTCCGTAGCGGCTTTTGTTGTCACGCACCATCATCGGCAATTGCAGCTGCCGGGCTTTGTCCGCGGTCAGACACAGGCAGACAATGCCGCTGCATTCGCGGATCAGCAGGGCCATCTGCTCTTTGCACAAGTGCTCCGCGGCAAAGATGATGTCCCCTTCGTTTTCGCGGTTTTCATCATCCGTGACCAGCACGCCATGGCCGTTGCGCAGGGCCAGCAGGGCACGTTCAACGCGTTGCATGGGGGAACCGAAAAGGGTGGAAATCGTCTGATTCATGAGAAGACTCCTGTAAAAAAATCATGAATCAGGGCGTTACGACAGGCTGGAACGTCGAGGGCCGACAGCGCGGCGTTTCGGCCTATCCTCTTTCGTCCGGACTCTAACCGTCGGCTCTGGAATCGCACCAGATCTGCTGACCCTTTATCCCGATGATAAAGGCGCTCGCGGGCTTCTCATGACTGAGTCACCGCCGGTGGGGAATTTCACCCCGCCCTGAGAATAGTTACCGACAGGCTAGCAACCGGGCATGAAAAAATCCAGTGTTTTTTCAGCGACTCGTTGTGCAGTGAAAAAAATGTGCGGCGAAAAAAAGTTCATCGGGACAAGGTTCCGGAGTGAAAGCGTAAAATTGTTGATCAGGAAGGTCCAAGACCAAATTTTATTTAAATGTAAAACTCAAACGTAAACTTGACGCTTGATGAGATGAGGCATAACCTGAACTGTCCAGAGATTAACGGATATTTGCTTGCAAACGTAAAAGGAGTATTGAAGGATGAAAAAAGTTGTGATTCCGCTGACCGGCGGAAAGCTGTGTGCGCATTTCGGACATTGTGAAAAATTTGCCCTTCTCGATGTTGATGAAGAGCAAAAAAAAATCCTCAATCGCGAGGATCTGGAAGCTCCACCCCATGAACCGGGATTGTTGCCGTCCTGGCTGGCGGAGCGCGGTGCGACGATGATCATCGCCGGAGGGATGGGCGCCCGCGCCCAGGAGTTGTTTGCGCAGAACGGTATCGAAGTGCTGATCGGGGCCGCTGCCGATGAGCCCGAGAACTTGGTCCAGAGTTATCTTTCCGGGTCATTGCGGTCCGGGGCCAACCCCTGTGATCATTGATCCTGAACAGGCTTCTTCCCCGGCCGTCAGGTCAAATGGCCGCCGGAGAACAGGCCGGTTCCTTGCCGGATCGGACGGATAAAGAGCTTTCCCCAAGCGTATAAAAAAAGCGCCGCATGAATAAACCATGCGGCGCTTTTCAAGTCATTACGAAAATTTTACCTAGATTTTGCGGATCGATGCGGCCTGAGGGCCTTTCTGACCTTCGGTTACATCGAAACTGACACGCTGGCCTTCGTCGAGAGACTTGAAGCCGTCGCCTTCGATCGCGGAAAAATGTGCGAACACATCAGGCCCGTTGTCCTGCTCGATAAAACCAAACCCCTTCGAATCATTGAACCATTTAACTGTACCTTCTGCCATTTTTTCTCCATCTCCCATGCGGGATTTTTGGGTCTGCGTCCGTTTCGTTGCAGTGAAAATAAGGAACTCACCATCTCTTGAGATGTGCGCCCCGTATTAATTGACACCTCGCCAATTGGTTGCAATGAAACCTATCCGCAAACTTTTTCTATTCGGAACTTTTTACCACGATTTTTCATGAAAAGACAAGTGAAGAAAAAACGTTTTTCAGCGAAGTGCGGCAATACGGGCGCTTTTCAGCCCCGGAGTGCGGCCGTTGTGACGGTTTCTCCGATCGGCTTCGGCTTCGGCGGCGGCGGATTTTCTGTTTTTTCCGGCGCCGTGGCGATTGCTTCTGCCCGCGGCGGGATGCGTTTCCGCCGTTTTCATCAATCCGGCATGTTTGTCCGGCCCGGGCCTGAAACCGTCAACCGCGACCAGCGGCAATTTGCGGTTCAGCAGCAGCTCGATCCCTTTCAGCAGTTTCCGTTCATCGCCGGAAACCAGGGATACCGCCTGTCCTCCGTGGCCGGCCCGGCCGGTGCGGCCAATGCGGTGGACATAATCTTCGGGAACGTTCGGCAGTTCGAAGTTGACCACCTGCGGCAACTGATCGATGTCGAGCCCGCGGGCGGCGATGTCGGTCGCTACCAGAACCCGCACGGTTCCCCGCTTGAAGGCCGCCAGGGCTTTGGTCCGGGCGTTCTGGCTTTTGTTGCCGTGGATGGCCGCAGTCGTGATGCCGTCCTTGGCCAGTTGTCTGGCCAGGCGATCGGCACCGTGTTTGGTGCGGGTGAAGACCAGCGCCCGGCGCCAGTCGTTGCGATTGATCAGGTGTGAGAGCAGCGCGCGTTTGTGGCTTTTGTCGATCAGATGAACACTCTGTTCGACCGACTCTGCAGCCGTGTTGCGCCGCGCCACTTCTATCCGTGTCGGCGCACTCAGCAGGCCGTTGGCCAGTTGTGTGATCGCGTTGGGAAACGTGGCCGAAAAGAGCAAATTCTGCCGCTGTTGCGGCAGCAAGGAGAGAATTCTGCGGATATCCCGGATAAAACCCATATCCAGCATCCGGTCCGCTTCGTCCAGAACCAGAATTTCGACTTTGGATAAATCAAGGGTCTGCTGACCGACATGATCGAGCAGCCGGCCCGGTGTCGCCACCAGAATATCGACGCCGTTGCGCAGGGCATTGATCTGCGGGCGGATGGCGACACCACCGAAAACGACTGTCGATCTCAGCGACAGATATCTGCCGTAAGCACTGATGCTTTCGCCGACCTGAGCGGCCAGCTCACGGGTTGGAGCAAGCACCAGGGCACGCACCTGGCGTCTGCCGCGAGGGCTTGGCTTTGCCGCCAGCCGCTGCAGCAGCGGCAGGGTGAATGCGGCTGTTTTTCCGGTCCCGGTCTGGGCTCCGGCAAGAACATCGCCGCCTTTCAGGACGACGGGAATCGCCCGGGCTTGAATTGGTGTGGGGCGGCTGTAGCCCTGAGCGGACACCGCACGCAAGAGTTCGGTCGACAGACCGAGGTTGTTAAACGACATATAAACTATAAACTCCGAAAAATGGAACCGGCCTTCCAATGCAACTGCACAGGAACGGTCTTAGGCTGGAAATTCCGTTAGGTGTCAGGGGGAATATCAAAAAGAAACTGCCGAGGACACTTGCAGGTGCCGACCGATGGGCACCGAGAATTCAAATAATGTAAATGTTCCGTTTGTTAAATGCAAGAGTTATCGTAACTTTTTTGTGAGGGTCCGGGGACAAGGTCAATTAAACATGGGTGTGGCTTTAAATTATGCGTAATGGATGAAGGGGCGGCTCGATGGGGAAGCAGGGCCAATAAAAAGGGACCTGCATATTATGCAGGTCCCTGATTTTCTTTGGTAGCGGGAGAGGGATTTGAACCCCCGACCTTCGGGTTATGAGCCCGACGAGCTACCAGACTGCTCCATCCCGCGACAACGGTTGCCGACCCTAACGGAAATTTTTTTGCCGGTCAACCTTTTTTTATCCCGGTTGTGCTGCGCTGAGCTTTGGTGTAGAACCAGTCAGCTGACGACGAACCGATTGAGTGACAAGGAACAACCCCAGTGGTGCAGGAACCGATTGAATTAGAGAAAGCGCTCCAGGCAAGGCGCAACGGCGCTTTGCTGATTGACGTGCGCACGCCGGCCGAATTCGCCGAGACGACGATTCCCGGCGCGGTGAACGTTCCCCTGTTCAGCAACGAGGAGCGCGCCCGGGTCGGAACGGTGTTCAAGCAGCAGGGGCGAATGGCGGCCCGCAGGTTGGGTGTCGAACTGGTTTCGCCGCGGATTCCGGCGCTGATCGAGCAGGTTGAGCGGGCGCGGAAACCGCACACCGGCCCGGCAATTGTCTTCTGCTGGCGCGGCGGTATGCGTTCGCTGGCCCTGACTTCTTTCCTCAACCTGGCCGGACTTCCGGCGCGGCAGCTGAGCGGCGGGCATAAGGGGTTCCGGCGGCTGGTGGTCGATTATTTCACCGGGCACGAATGGCCGCCGGTGTTCGTGTTGCGCGGCTTGACCGGGGTCGGCAAGACCCGGGTGCTGCAGGAACTGCAGCAGCGCGATTTCCCGGTGGTCGACCTGGAAGGGCTGGCCAACCACCGCGGCAGCGCCTTCGGCGCGCTCGGGTTGAGCGACCAACCGTCGCAAAAAATGTTCGAAGCGCTGCTCTGGGATCGCCTCGACCGGCTGGCACAGGAAAAATATCTGCTCACCGAAGGAGAAAGCGTTCACATCGGCCGCCTGGTGGTTCCGCAACGTTTCCATCACGCCATGCAACTCCAGACCAGCCTGTGGCTGACGGCGTCTCTCGATACGCGAACGCGGATCATCCTCGAAGAGTACCCGGCCATCGACCGGTTGCGCGAACAGTTCGTCCGGCCGCTGGAAGCGCTGAAGGAACGCCTGGGGAAAAGGGGCGTGGCCGAACTCAGGTCGCTGCTGGATGCCGGCCGCTGGGAGGAACTGGTCCGCGAACTGATGGTGCGTTACTACGACCCCTTGTATCTGCATACCTTGCCCGCCAGGCGGATTGAAATCGCCCTCGAGCCGTTCGAACGGGGAATGCGCGAGATTGTGACGGCACTGGACCGCCTGACGCAGGGGTAGTCGCGGGATCGCTTGTCAGCAACCGCTGTCCGGGGTTATCCTTTTAAACTGATTCAGGTAACAGTGAGAAAGGATTCCCCCATGCCTGATCAGCGCAAACCGACAGCGCCTGTCACACCGCTTTTTCTGTGCCGTTTCCAGGTGGATGAAAAAGCTCCGTTCAAACGGCACCTCAATCGTCTTGAAGTGGAGATCGGCAAGGAAGACTTCTCCCGGATGATGGCTGTCGAAGCGCTGGATTCCTGCCCGGACGAAACATTTTTTTCCGGTTTGCTCGATATGACCGGGCGCCTGCTCGAATCATCGCAGAACGATTACAACTGTCGGCTGCTGCGGCGTCGCAATATCCGGGTTTATTGCGACCGGCGCCGCTATCTGGTCTATTATCGTTTGCCGGAGCGCTGCCTCCGGTTTGTCCCGACCTGGCGCAATCATGTGCTGCGGTTGTTTTTCGGCGAAATCCCATTGGCCGATACCCCCTGGACCCATTGCGGCCGTATCCTGCCCGCTTTCCGGTGCCGTTATCTGGCCGACCGGGCCGGCGGAGCCCTGCTGTTGCAGCGTGTCGACGCCGCTTCGCAACTTCCGATGCTGACCGTCAGTCACGGCCTCTATGATCCCCAAACTTTTGAGATCGCACTCTATCTGTTGCGGCGCGGCAACAGCCGCGCGGCATTGATCAACCTCGGCTTCTCCGGCCGCGAGCCGCTGACCGACGACAACCTGCAGAAACTGAAAGCCTGGGGGGTGCCGCTCAATCCGACCAATGTCGATGTGATTTATCCCTATATCAATGAAAGCGGTCATTATAACTGTTACAAGCACGAAGAGAGTCTCTGCCGTTACCTCGCCCAGCTGGAAGGACCGGAGCCGGAACTGATCATCGATGTGCACGGTTATGTGGGAACGCATGCCGCAGACGAGCGGATTCTGGTCGGCATGGGGGGACAGTCTCCGTACCCGCAATTGGCGGAACTGGGCGAGGTGGAGGAGCATGAGTCGGTTGTTTCTTTGGTGCCGAATCAACGCTTTCAGCGGGGGTTGCGCATCGTGCGGGAACTGTCGCCGGAAATCTATGTGCAACTCTGCCTCAGCGCCCGGCGCTGCGGCCATTTCAATTGCCCGGATTGCCTGCGCCTGGTCGGCCGCCTGTTCGACCCGGCACAAGAGGTGATCAACATGGTCTCCGGCGAAGAGCGCGGCATGCTGTCCCGGGACAACATTCGCTGGTTGCCGAGCGCCGGAGCCAACGCTTTACAGCGCCTTCAGGCCTGTCGATTGAGAAGCCGCGCCCTGTGTCTTCACGTGGAAATTCCAACCGCGGTCCGGCGCCGGATCGCGGCGCGCCTCAAGCGGGAACTGGACGATTCTGCGGCCGTTGTTCAACTTTAATCAGCAGCGCCGACTTAGACTCGGGTTTTAATGCGGATTGATAAATCCTGTGATAAATATTGCCGTATGAATTGCGGTTCCACCAACACAAGAAGGAGACTCGGATGAATTTTCAGGTGAAAAAAGGAGCACTGCCGGCACAGAAAACAGACTGCCTGGTTGTGGCGGTTTTTGAAAATAAGCGGACAACATCGGTCACGGACGAGGTCGATGAACTGACCGGCGGAAGCTACGGTCGCGCGCTGCGGAGTAAGGAATTCAGCGGCAAAGAGGGGCAGACCCTGCTGTTGCATCTGGGCGCGGCGTCCGGGATCGAACGGGTTCTGCTCTTGGGCTGCGGGAAAGAGGCCGCCTTTGATACGCCGGCATTCCGCCGGGCCGGCAGCAGCGCGGCCCAATTCCTGGCCGCAAAACAGTTGACCGGTTTTACCGTCGTGCTGGCGTCGTTCAGGACGAAAAATACAGATCCGGCGCAGACGGTCCAGGCTTTGGCCGAAGGGATTCTGCTGGCCGATTATCGCTATGATCGCTATCTGGACAAACAGCAGCCCGGGAAAGCCGTTGTGCTGGAAAAAGCGGTTTTGCTGCTGGAACAGGACGCCTCTGCCGCTGCGGCCAAGGCGGCTGTGGCAGCCGCCGAAGGGATCTGCGCCGGGGTCTGTTTCGCCCGCGATCTGGTCAATGCGCCCGGCAATCTGAAATCGCCGGAATATCTCGCCCGGCAGGCGGTGGACATGGCCGAACAGGCCGGGATCAGAGCAAAACTGCTGGACAAGAAAGAACTGGCGCGACGCGGTTTCGGTGCCCTGCTCGGGGTGGCTCAGGGCAGCGAGCGGCCGCCTTATCTGATCGTCCTGGAATATTCCGGCGGGCCCGCCGACGAGAAACCGGTCGCCCTGGTCGGTAAGGGAGTGGTTTTCGACAGCGGCGGCATTTCCCTGAAACCGGCGGAAAAAATGGATGAAATGAAGATGGATATGGGCGGTGCCGCCGCGGTCTTCGGCACCATGCTGGCCGCGGCCAGGCTGCAACTGCCGCTGAATCTGGTGGCTGTCGTGCCGGCGGTCGAAAACATGCCCTCGGGCACGGCCATTCGTCCCGGAGATATTCTCACCTCGCTGTCCGGTAAAACCGTCGAAGTTCTCAATACCGATGCCGAAGGCCGTTTGATCCTGGCCGATGCCCTGACCTATGTCGGGGATTATCAGCCGCGCGCAGTGATCGATCTGGCGACCCTGACCGGAGCCTGCATCATCGCTCTGGGCCATCAGGCGGCGGCCGTTCTGGGCAACAACGAACGTCTGATCCGCGGGTTGCTGAAAGCCGGCGAGCGCAGCGGCGAAAGACTCTGGCAGCTGCCGTTGTGGGACGCTTACGCCGAACAGATCAAGAGCGATTTCGCCGATGTCAGGAACACCGGCGGCCGACCGGCCGGAACCATCACTGCGGCGGCGTTTCTGCAGAAGTTTGCCGATCGCTATGCCTGGGCGCACCTGGACATTGCCGGGATGGCCTGGGAGGAGCGCGGCCGGGCCGGTCTGCCCAAAGGCGGAACCGGTTTCGGCGTGCGTCTGCTGATCGAGTTTCTGCGCCGGCAATAAGTTTCTTTCGCCGGCGCCGACTGGGAGGCAAGAAGGCCCCTCCCGGTTTTTTGGAGGGGCAAGGCGAAAATGAACCGTTCGTATTGCCCGCAAGCTCAACAATTCCCGGCCGGCCGCCTGGACCGCCGCGGTTGGGTGATTGCGGTTGCTTATCTACGGCTTCTCAACCGCTTGCTAGGATTCCGGATCGGTCTTGCGCCGTTTCAGGTGGGTGATTTTTGCGTGGACCCCTTTCTGCAAGCTGATGAACAGATTTTCCAGGATATTGACGCCGACAAGAATTCCAATAGTCAGCAAGGCCATGAAAATGGCCGCGGCATAACGCTCCTCGCCGGCAAGGACGCCGATGCCGGCGAGGACCCAAACAGTTGCGGCCGAAGTCATGCCGAGGACCGCTCCGTCACGGGTGAGAATGACCCCGGCGCCAAGAAAGCCGATGCCCGTCACGATTTGCCCGATGATCCTCGTCGGATCACCGGTGTCGCCGGCCAGGGGGATGCCTGAAACGACAAACAGATAACTTCCGACGCAGATGAGGGTACTTGTGCGGATGCCGGCAGGTTTTCCCGAAAGCTGGCGTTCAAGGCCGACCACGCCGCCGCAGAAAAAAGCCGTGAACAGCCCGGCAATATGCAGTGGATAAATCACTTGATCTATCTGCGCCAGGCAATACAGGGCGATGGTCAGTGCCTTCGGCATGTCGTTTTTTCTCTCATGGAACCATTCATTCCGCCGGATCCTTTTGCTTCCCCTCGGTTAACCCGCCAGGCTGTGTTGTTTGAAAATCCCCTCATTGTTCAAAGGCTCAATCCGGTTGCGGTAACGGTAAAGGTCGCCGCGATAGTTTTTCAGTACGACCTCGTCCCCCAACTCTTGCAGGTAATCGGGGAGCAGAGGGATTTTACCGCCGCCGCCGGGAGCGTCGATGACATAGGCGGGGACGGCCATGCCGCTGGTGTAGCCGCGCAGCGCGCGCATCACTTCCAGACCCTGTTCGACACTGGTGCGGAAATGATCCGTTCCCCGGACCATATCCGCCTGATAGATGTAGTAAGGGCGGACGCGGATCTGTAACAGTTTCTGCATTAATCTGCGCATGATGAGCGGGTCGTCGTTGATGCCGCGCATCAGTACGGTCTGGTTCCCCAGCGGAATGCCGGCATTCGCCAGGCGTTGGCAGGTCTTGGCCGAGTGCGCCGTGATTTCGTCGGGATGATTGAAATGGGTGTTGAGATAGAGCGGATGATAGCGGCGCAGGATGCGGATCAGATGGGGGGGGTGATCCGGTGCGGCAGCACCACGGGAATGCGCGAACCGATACGAATGATCTCGACATGGGGAATTTTCCGCAGCCGTCCGAGAATATCGTCCAGGGGTTTCATCGTCGCACAACAGCGGATCGCCGCCGGAAAGAATGACGTCGCGGATTTCCGGGTGCCCGGCGATATAATCAATGCCTGCGGCGACGGTTTCCGCCGAGACCGCCATGGCGGCGCAGCCGACTTTGCGTTTGCGGGTGCAAAAACGGCAGTACATGGCGCAGGTGGAACTGATCATAAACAGGACCCGATCGGGATAACGATGAATCAGATTGGGCACCGGGCTCTGTTCTTCTTCATTGAGCGGGTCGGTATGGCAGATCTGGTCCTGAAGTTCGAGCGGATCAGGGACCGCCTGTTTCCAGATCGGATCTCCGACCGCTCGGATGAGGCTGAGATAATAGGGGTTGATGCGCATCGGATAGCGTTCGGTTACGGCTCTCAGGGGGCTGGGATCGAGACCGAACTTCCGGGTCAGAGAGCTCGGGATCGGTGATGCTTGAGCGCAAAATTCTCCGCCAGGTTTCCATTGCTGTCCTCCGCTTCAGGCAAAACGTTTGACATAGGTGATGCGGGCGTCGCCGGGGGGAATAGAAATCGGCAATGACTGCTTCCTGTCGATAGCCGGCCCGTTCGTAAAAATATCGTGTTTTGATATAATAATCGTTGGCCGCCGTTTCCAGGCAGATCAACCGGGCGCCCAGAGCACGCATTTTCTGTTCGGCAGTTTGCAGCAACTGCCTGCCGAATCCTCTGCCATGGACGGAGGGCGAGGTTGCGATCCAGTAGATGTCGTAAGTGCCGTGGGTCAGAGGGGTCGGGCCGTAGAGAATATAGCCGACAACCCGATCCTGATCCGTTGCCACCAGGACCAGGTAATCAGTCTGTTCGGGCTGGGCAATGACAATGTTGAGCAGTTCCATGGCGCAGTCCACTTCGGCCGGAGAAAACGAGCCGGCCCGGTGGAGTTGCAGCAGAATCCGTTCGATGTCCGCCAAAATCGTTTTGTTTCAATGAGCGCATGGACTTTTCTCCTGTCTGGCCGTGGCGCTGTTGATGATGGTTTCCAGTAGTTGAGGATAGGACAAGCCTTTGGCGGCAGCCGCACGGGCTACCCCTGAATCCGGGGAAATGTCCGGATTGGCGTTGATTTCAAGAATATAGGGAACCTGATCGCGCAGGCGGGATATCGACCCGCATGTAGTCGCGGCAGCCAAGCAGTTTGACCGCGCTCAAAGAGGCCATTTCGATCAGCAGCTTTTCCTTGGCCCCGAGATCGGCGGGACAGACCGGATGCGTACCCCGGTATTCAGTGCTTTCTGTCGACCATTTGCCGTCGAAACAGACCAGCGGTCGGGACAGGGTTGCGTCGAACTGGATTTCGGCCGGCGGCAGGACGGTGAGACGCTCCGCCCCGAGGATGGTGACGTTGATTTCCCGCCCGTCAATGAATTCTTCGATCAGCACCGGCTGGCGGTAGTTTTGTTTGAGGAATTCGACCCGGCGAACGAGTGCGTTCCAGGAGCCGACCACACTCTCCGGACTGATGCCCAGAGAGGCGTCCTCCCGGGACGGCTTGGCGATCAGCGGATAGCTCAGATTATAGACTCGCGACAATTTTTCCTTTCCCTGAAACGGAAAGGAATTTCGGCGTTGCCAGGCCTTTCTGCGACAGCAGCATTTTTGTTTTTATCTTGTCCTGGGTCAGGCCGAGACAGAGGGCGGACGAACCCGTGAACGGCAGGTTCAGCAGCTCGAACAGCGCCGCGACGTTCATCTCCCGATGGGCGTTGCCGCAGAAACCTTCGCACAGATTGAAAACCAGTTGCGGGGCGTATTTCCGCAGTTGCAGGACAAAGTCGTGCAGGTCGTGGTCCAGAACGATCAGGTCGGTGTCGTGACCGAGCCCGGCCAAGGCTTCATTGACCGCTTCCGCCTCGTGTGCTACGCCGAGGTCGGCAGTTCGATCGCGTTCTTCGCCGCGGCGGAGGGTTGCGGGGGTCAGGTTATAACAGACGGCGATGCGCATGGTCTTGCCCCGTCAGGGGCGAGCCGTTTCGCGGCGGCGTCGACACACTTTCAGGATCATGTCCCGATAAACGTACCCGGCGGCTCTGGCCGCTTTGGGGAAACAGCTGTTCTGTTCCGGTCGCGGCAAGACTCCGGGAAGCGGATTGACCTCGATGATGTGCGGGGCACCGTGATGATTCAAACGCACGTCGATGCGACACCAGTCGCGACAGCCCAAGTGGTGAAACGCCTTGCGGCAGAGAGTTTCGATCGAGCGCTGCAGGTGCGGTTCGATATGAGCCGGACAATGGAAGATGTCCAAGGGCGCATCCTCGGTGTCCCAGAGCCATTTGGCCTCATAGGAGTAAATCGGGGAGGCGCCGGCCGGCAGAGTGGAAAAATCGATTTCAACGATGGGCAAAACCTGCAGATCAGGTCCGTTCCCGAGCAGGGCCACGGTGAACTCGCGGCCGCTGAGAAACTCTTCCACCAGGGTGGGTTGGCGGTAAGTTTCACGGATGCGGACGATCTCGTGCTCGAGATCGGCATGCCGATAGACCAGGGAGCTGTTAAAGATCCCTTTGCCGGAACCTTCCAGGGGCGGTTTGGCCAATAAC